>CBDFIY010000003.1:295000-550000 GCA_965248335.1 Pseudomonadales bacterium | reverse complement strand
CCATGCGCCACCTCAGGGAGTAAGCCCACCGCCGTTGCAACACCTGCAGAAGCACCTAAGACAGATGGTATGACCGACTTCCCTAGCTTGATAACTGTACTCTTGACACTTGCTTGTTGCCTTGGTCGCTCTGTTGAGCTTTCCTGCCTCTGACTCCCCGTAAAAAAACATAGTGCATCAACAGTAGCATTAGCAGCAGCTCGGCCTAAAACCAACCCACCACCAAGAGAAACTGCGCCAGCAGCACTTTGACCAAAAATACTTACTGTCGCTCTAACACTGCCAGCCAAAGATAAAAAAAGAAGAATACAGATAAAAAAATACTTATTTCCCATAAACGCTCCAAATAAAACGAGTAGCAACCAGAGTTTTTATAACTCTAATTAATGCGCCTTATAGGACTATAAAAATCTATTTAGTTCGATTATTCATTTAATTACTTAATAGATACAAAGATCAAGTGTCGTTATGTTTACTGTTCAACCAAGATGACTATCAAAATATTTACCCTGATACTCCCTCTTGGATTTCACTGAAAGTTTTTGATCAAACGTATAAATATAACCCTCGCCTGTTGTCACGATAAACCCTGCGGCATTCAATTTAACGCCGCAAACATCTCTCAGTGCGATAACCTCGCTCTGTTTATCTTCATGACACAGGATAAGCAAATTTCCTCGAGGGCTCGTCAGTGCAACGGCGCTTCCATCAACGGAGAAGGCTAGACTCCCCGTGTAATCATTTAAACGCTCAAGCAGAGCGTTGCCAACTGATAATGTTTTAGTGGTTTGATGAAGGCTTGCTGTATATACCGATCACCCGTGAAGATGCAAGGGCGCTGGCTGTGCCCGCTCATCCCAATCACTTACGGGCTGTAAGCTCATAGGGATTCGCTCTCTTGCCGCTTTCTTGCTCCTCCAATTCCGATGGGTATAGATAAGCGGCTGCAAATTGTGTTTATCGCCACTAAAACGCTGAAATTGACAGCCGAAAGCCACTTCGCCTTGATTATTAACATCAACATGGCGAATCGATAAGCGTGAGTGGTCAAGTATTAAGGGAAGATCGCTAGCCAAGCCAGCGATGAGGTATAACCTGGATTATCGCTTACGCCTGCTAAGTAATAGCCCTCCGCACCACACGTAACGACCGAAACTGAACATTGTATAACGGTACACTTATAGATCATTTAAAAATGCAAGTAACAGCTCACGCTGCTCAGCATTAAGCGTCAACACTGCCTGCTTAGCGCTTTCTGCTTCTCCACCATGCCATAAAACGGCTTCCATGATGGTTTGCGCTCGGCCATCATGTAAAAAAGTAGCGTCTGAATCAACAATGTGCGTCAAGCCCAACCCCCATAGAGGCGGCGTTCGCCACTCAGTTGCTGTCGCCAGAAACTCGACGAGCACATCACTGCCTACCGGTTTACTATCAACATCAAAGTCAGCTAAATCCTCTCCCATATCGTGCAATAGCATATCGGTATAAGGAAAAATAGTTTGTTTACTCAACTCAGAGAATTTATCACTTTCACCTGTTATGTAGCTTGGACGATGGCAATCGGCACAACCCAAATCATTAAAAAGTTCTTTTCCTTTTTGGACTTCTTCATTATAAGCATTTCTCCTAGCAGGCACTGCCAAATGATGACTGTAAAATTCCACTAAATTCAACGTCGAATCAATCACCTCATAAGGATCATCCTTGCCATCTTTACCAAGATTTCCGTTTGGCGCATCCAAACAATCCTCCTGCCTATTGTGGCAATTATCTTCTTGATGAAAACGCGATGTTAGCCCCATATCACCTAAAAATGCACCTGATGTTTGCTCCAGTAGCGACGGCTGTCCAGCCTTCCAGCCAAACCGCCCAACCATGACCCCATCAAACTCTAACGACAACACCCTATTAACCTTGCCAGAAATGCTATTTCCACCTAGCGCTTGCTCTCTCTCGTTTTCTAAAATATCACTTTTATCAATAAGCTGTAGTAGACCCAAACCTATCATCGGCGGGGATACACGAGCAGAAAAGACGCTATCTGCATTGAAATCACCTATATTACTTTCAAAATGCCATTTAGGTTTCCTCAAATTTACTTCATGGCCATCATCAAATGTTATCGTTTTTAACGTATAACTAACCGCCAATTCGGCTTCATTCACAACATTATTAACAGCTCTATGTTGTAGTTGCCCGCCAACATTCATATCCGGCACATTAGCTATCTGTGACGCTTTTATCTGGCTTCGTTGTTCATCGCTAATATCGGAACGAGAAACACGAATCAGCATGCTGGCAAAATCTTCCCCTAAATCCACACCATCGACTTTAGCCATACTTGCATGACCTCGACCATCATTGATATGGCAATGTTGGCAGGCGCTACTATTAAAATAAGGTCCTAATCCATCACGCCCTTTCGTACTTTGACTGCCTTGTACCCACGGGTTTTCAAAGAAATGATTTCCTGATTCAAATGCAATTCGCTTGTTAGGGTCTTCCATATTCCTAGATTTTTGCGAGAATGCGTTCATATTTGAAATGTGGGTTGTTGCTTCACCCCCACTTAAGTGTTCAATTTTTTTTTCAACATTTTCTGAATTAGTAGAGTCTTGCCGGCAGCCAGAAATAAGAAGTAAAAGCAAAACAATCGGACTAAATAGTCGGATAAGATTAGAAAAACAGACCACGGTAATCTCCACATACAGAAAAACGGCTTTCGCAAAATGCTCAAGCCGTTCGTTATTTACTTTATTATTTTATTAAAATAAAGTGGTTTTTGAGATTAAACCATCAATCGGTTTCGCCAATCTCATCAGTATCCACTGCATCTAGACTCATAACCTCAACTAGCTCAACAATAAGAAATTCTATTTTTGCCAAGTTAACTAACGTACTTTCAACAGCAACAAGCTCAGGTGTTTTTTCTGCTTCCTTCTCGTAAGTTTTAAAAGAATCTTCAATGATTTGATCAAAGCTCTTTCTTGTATCACCTACTCTTTCACCCGCATCATAAATTTTCTTCATCTTTGCTTGCGTTTCTACAAGTAAGGCATCTAATTTCTTATAAGTAGAAAAACTTTTCGCTTTTATATGCTGAGCCAAACTAGCGCCGTTAATTTCAGTACCATCTAGCTTTTTGTAGGTGCCGTTCCAAGCATTCAAAATACCTTGATAATTATAATAAACAGCAACATGACTCAAATCTGAAAAACAATCATGCTCTTCTTCGTACAAGCCTTTTTCAAATTTAGTTGAATCCAAGACATTAGGACGCCATAGACCAGCACTTAAACGTGCACCACCTAACTCACCTACAGCCATACTACCAATTGCTTGAACCATATAATCTAACGCTTTATCACTTTGTAGATAATTATAAGCAAGTGTTCCAACTTTTTTCTCTGCCTCTGGCGACCATTCATTCTGCATATCAGTCAAGTCTTTCACTAACAGGTCTGTCGCTACCCTCAAATATGATGACCTTCTACACTGAATAGTCTCCGCAGCGTTTTCTGTACAGTCAGCATCTTTGCCAAAATCCGCAACATCACGAACACCTGCTCCACGAGCATTTTCATCTTTATTCCACAAAAGGAACTCGACAGCGTGTACACCCGTTGTCACATTGGCTTCATTTTCAGTACCGTCAGGTAAAGTACCATTGCGATCGACCAAAAGTTGCATATCAATCGTATCTGAACCAGCAATGATTGATTCAATTTGGTCTTCCTCTAACGGCCATGCATTTACTTGCCCTTCCCAGTCATCAACACTTGTTAAGTTGCCCTCTGGCTTATTCGCTGTAATAGCACCATCCCAACGCATGATTTCAGATTGTTGATAAGGCTTACGTGTTGCTTTATAAGCAACTTGAGCAGCAATCAAGTTTGCTTGGGTTGGATCTGCTAGAAAGCTATCAACCGAAGTTTGTAGTTCTTTTGCTGTCTCTAAAGAATCGGAATAGACGGCATGCGCTATAGAAACATAGTTTGTTTTTATATCTTCAACAGTTACAGGCTTCGTATTACCTGATTTACTATCATTTCCACAAGCAGTAAAAAAAGCAGTCACCGCAACAGCTACTAACGCCGTTGAAATGATTTTTTTATTAAGCATAACATTCCCAAAAAAGCATTTTTATAATTAAGGTCGCGAATGATAATGATTTACATTGACAATATCAACTAGTTTCCTGTTAAACTGAAAAGGCCACAATACCGGCATGGATAAATACCTTTTATAAAAACTTTCCGCTGAGTATATTTTGCTAGATTTCAGTACAGTAGACACATTTATAAAGCCCTTGTTTTATGTCACAGATATGCAGAAACGTATATTCTGGGGATACTTACTAGCAAGCTTTTTATTAGCGTTAGTTATCTTAGCCAAGCAGAAAAAACTTAACCGAGCGTTATATAAGAAATTACTCACTCGACAATTTTGGATAAATAGATCCATCATTCTCGACATCAAATTAATATTCTTCAACAACATGCTATGGGCATTATGGATAGCTCCTTTTTTCGGCACCCAAATTGCATTAGCGTTAGCTGTACGTCATGGATTGGTTGACGTATTTGGACAGGGCGATTTTATCACCGCATCTACATTAACGATCAGCCTAAGTTACACTTTCATATTATTTGTACTGGATGATTTTTCACGCTTCTTCGTTCACTACTCTTATCACAAAATTCCTGTTCTATGGCGCTTTCACGCCGTTCATCACTCAGCAACGACACTCACACCTATTACACTATATCGAGTGCATATTGTTGAAATGCTCATCAATGCTTGTCGTAGCATTTTGGTTTCTGGCATTGTCGGTGGTATGTTTATTTACGCCGTTGACGGTAGAATTTCGCCTTTCCAGATATTAGGTGCCAGTGTATTTAGCCTAGCGTTTAACTTAGCGGGGGCTAATTTACGCCACAGCCATATTTGGCTAAGCTTTGGTCGCTTTGAACATTTTATTCTTAGCCCAGCCCAACACCAAATACACCATAGCGAACACCCAAAGCATTACGATAAAAATTTTGGTGTCATGATTGCTCTCTGGGATCGACTTTTTGGTACATTTGTTAGCTCGAAAGGGCAGCGTGTAGATAAATTTGGGCTTTCACAACCTGTTGATCAGCGCTTTCGTTCCCATATTTTTGGCATCAAGCCATAATTTGCATTAATTATTCTCTCAATCACTATTCGACAACATGATGGCATCACAACAAGAAAGAGCGCTGAAATCAATCGATAAACACATTCACAAGCTGGTAAAAATGCCCATTAAAATAGGCACTGCAACACTGAGAATAAAACCACTCACAATAGCCATAGGCACAAGCGCAACGCCGCCTTGTTTTTGAATAATCGGTAAGGTGAAATCCAAGGTCGTGGCACCACCTGTACCAATCGCCAAATGCGGGTAACGCTTAATCACCATGGGAATCAGCAAAAATGCTGCTAGCTCTCGCATCACCTCGTTCAGAAAGCTGACTGCACCAAATAATGGGCCGTAGGCATCTGTCATCAACACACCCGCCAACGAATACCAACCAAAACCTGAGCCTAATGCTAAACCTTGCGCCAGAGGAATATTTAAAAAGTAGGAGGCGATAGCGCTGCCTGCAAGTGATGTAACCATCACGCAGAGAGCAATCACGACACCACGCTTATTCATGACAATTTGTCTTAACGTCATGCCACTGCTACGAAGCTGCATACCCACGACTAAGAGCAAGACATGCAAGAGCCACTCACTCGTTACGTTGATCCACGCGTGACCAAGATCAAATGCCCACCCCACGGTAAAGCCGAGGGCAATCGATAAGATAACTTTCCCTGTTTCGGCTAATCCTACGGATAACATTTCTGTGCTTGTTTCCCCTTGTGTTTTTATCGGGCAATAAACATCGAGGAGTAAAAGTAGCATGCCATTGCATAAGGTTATCGCAATGAAGAACACCGCTACCATCAAAAGCATATCATCAATGCTTGCTAATAAATTATCAATCGTGGCTAAATTTATGCCCATCAAACCCAAAATAACAAACACCAAATAACCGGCGATAGCATTCAACAGCACTATCTGTTTCTGTTTTTTTACCGGTAACAAATAGCCAATAAAAAGCGCCATAAAAATGGTGATAAAACCTGCGTACATATTGAAACTCTTAACATTTGAAAACTTTGACAAACTTGATGCTGACTATACCCATCGGAATTGGAGATGCAAGAAGGCGGCAAGCGAGCGAACCCCCATGAGCTTACAGCCAGTAAGTGACTGGGGCCCCAACGCCATTGCATCTTCAAGGGTGATCGGTATATACGACTTTTTTAATTTATTTCTATCTGCTTACGGTTTTTAAAATACCCAATAAAAACACGGGAAAAAGTAAGCGGGCCATAGAGCAAAGACAAGCATTAATCGTAAAGAGGCATTTTGTTAACAAGGTGGCCCTAAACAGAGATGGCTTATTGAGCGCTCTACGAAAGAGTGATGTTGCGGAGTAAAGGGGCAGGCTAAGCTACCCCTCTTTTTTGACGATAAAAATCAGAACGGGCCTTCAGCGCCTTTCGGGTTTGCCCACTCCGCTTTATACAATTGATCATTCTTCAGATGATAAACTTGCTCGCCTTGTATTAAGCCACGGCATTCACCATAACTGCCATACGTTTTCTCAGCTGATTTTTGATCGGTAATCACAGCACCGGCCGTTGATAGAACACCCTCTTTGACCTCAAACATATATAGCCCAGTATGCAGCCAGTCGTTATAGGCAAACTTGGGGTCTTCGTAATAGGTATTTGTTCTGGTACCCTCATGAACCTGAATAGGGAATGCAAAACGGTAGCTATTTGCTTGCTGAATACCTGTAAATGCGAGGTGATTTTGCGAAAGTGCCGTTGATGAACCACGACGACCAATGATTTGTGATCCCGCATCTTTCGGTTGTGTGATATCAGAAACATCAAACAGAGATACTTTTACGCCGAGTGTCACTGTACCGCCATGTTCATTCGTAGCAGCTTCCATACCCACGCCCAGCAATTTATCGGTGCCAATGGGGTGCAGGTAATCGCTAAATCCGGGTATTTTTAACTCTCCTGCAATATAAGGCTTATCAGGTACGGATAAATCGATAACATAAAGCGGGTCGGTTTGTTGGAAGGTAACAATGTAGGCACGATCTTGCATGAAACGTACCGAATAAATGCGCTCATTGGGTTTACCGATAGGTTCTGGTTTTTCTGGATTAGGTAACATCGCCTTCATATCCCATTTACCTGCCATATCGCCCAGCACAGCTAAACGGTGCTGCGGATTATTCCATTCACTTTTCGTCGTGACTACACCTAAACTTCCATCCTTTAGCTCACCAAACCGGAAGCTGGCATGTTTATGACCGACAATCCCATCAATCAGTTGAGAGCCGCTATAGCCTAACTGAGTTAATTCGAATTTATGAATATGGGTGTTACCTTCTCGCCAATTCCACATAATACGCGCTTTGGTGACAGGGCTATTAAATGTCATGTAACTGGTATTGTACAAATAGAGCGCATTTTGGCTCATGTAAATACCTTGTACATCACCCCCTACGCAAGTACTTTGATAAGCGCCTGTTGTGATGGATATTTTGGTAACCAGTGTTAAGGTCGGCGACCCCCAATTGTCTTTTGGCATAACGGTTAACCAGCACTGCTCGGGTGTGACGAGCGGCTTCACGTCACCATTGATGCTAATAGTTGGCAGCATGTTTTCAACCGGCATTTCATCGATCAACTTTTTATTCGTATCCATGTGATCTTCGGTATACGCACGATAGTTGAGTTTTTCGATATAAGGGCTAAAACGGCTAACAACATAAAGTTCATCGCCAATACGGCGAGTACGAATTTTGTGGCCCTGCAATTCAACTTTCAGTGCTGCCTTGGGCATTTTTGGATCAGAAACATCCATCACTTTTACATTCACCACACCTTGTTGCCAGTGCCTGTAATCTCCCCAATCACCACCTGAAGGGCGTTTATTACCAACGAGTACAAGATTTTTTCCTGCCAAATACATTTCATCAGCTCTCAGGTCGCCTAGGTCAGTTTTTGAGAGTGTTTCTTTATTTTTGGTGACGATACGCAAGAGAGCATTTTTCTGCTGATTGCCGCCACACTCTTTGCAAGGCAGGATCTCTTGGGTGGCAACGTCGATTTCTTTTCTCTCACCCTCTTCGTCCTCATGCGCTTCATCACTGTCACCATCATCACTTGAGCTTTCACCACTGCTATCGCTTGTGCCGCCCTCTGTAGTTTCTTCTTTCCCATTGAGTGTGTCGTAATAAACTTTTGTATCTACCTCAGTCTCTGAAGTACCGTCAACCTCATCAACATCTACTACATCTACTACATCAACTTCTTCGGCTTCAACGGGTACAGGGTCAACCATCGGCTCACTAACCATAACGCGTGGCCTTGACATCATAGGGTAATAGACATTTTGTGTTTTGGTCAGTACGTAGAAGGTTTCACCGTCATATTTCCAAATATCACCCTCATCAACACCTTTCTCTTGTGTGTTGGTGCCGCTAAAGGCTTCTGCTTCGCCGCCAGTTGATCCGCCTGACTCTTCAGTGGCATCCATGGGTGCTGATGGCGGGGTGGTAGCCGTCGTGTCTGTAGATGTAGTGGCTACGGCTGTTTTTGCCGACACAGACTGCGCCGACCGAGTCATCGTCATCATCATTGGCGAATCCGCCATGGCCATCTCTGGCATGGCAACTGCACCATCGTCCATATCCATTGCCATCTCATTCATGACGCCGACTTGCTGCACACCTCGGTTAAAAAGTGATTGTGTGAGATAGGCTTTTAGTGTTTCTCCGGTGCTATTGCCTTCAAGTACAACGGGGACGGTTTCGTCTTCGTCTCGCAGAAATTTTTGTTTTTCTTCAGGGGTTAATCGCTCATCAGGCTGGATATACGGCTGGGTATTTTCCTGATTAGTATCTTTCGATGAGATCTTCTTTTCGCTTTCTTGGCTCTCGCCTAAACGTCGCTTATTATTTCGATCGGACTCCGTAGAGCAGCCTATCAACATCATCGACAATATCGTCAATAAAAATATACTTCGCTTTGTTGAAATTTTTCCCATAACGCCCTCAAATATAAAAATCGCTTAATTAGAATAAACGACTTTTAGTATAGGTTATGAAAAAAAATAAATGCCAAAAACAATAAATACTTTACATTAACTATTTATTTTTATTTAAAGAAAATAACGTATAAAAAGGGCCTGAGGCAGCATAGATTAAGGAGACAAATAGAAGCACTAGAGATGTCTCTATAATAAAGACTGTAAAAACAACTATCATCAGGAATATGACAACGAAAGGCACGCGATCTTTTAGGTTTACGCCTTTAAAACTATAATAGCGAACATTAGACACCATTAATAACCCCGATATTAATGTAATCAACGCCATGACAACAGCCACCCATTCAGGTTGCACTCCGCCGGCATTCACATCGCCGAGCACCCACATAGAACTCGCAAGCAGTGCTGCGGCTGAAGGACTTGCCAAACCCGTAAAATAGTTTTTATCTGCAGTATCCACTTGCGTATTAAACCGTGCTAAACGCACAGCCGCACAGGCGATATAGATAAAAGCAGCAGCCCAGCCAAGTTTACCTAAACTCGACAAGCTCCAAATAAACACAGCAAGCGCAGGTGCCACACCAAAGGTGACCATATCAGAGAGGCTGTCATACTCTGCGCCAAATTTACTTTGCGTATTCGTTAAACGTGCAATGCGCCCATCCAGCGCGTCAAGTATCATCCCTAAAAAAATAGCTATCGCTGCATTCTCGAAATGCCCATTAAATGCCGATACAATGGCATAAAAACCCGCGAACAATGCTGCAGACGTAAAAAGATTAGGTAAAATATAAATACCTTTTTTCCTTACTTGAATGCCATTTTCTGACACCTCTTCCTCGTGTTCATCAATCGGTAGCATTTGATCCAAGTGATCAATATATACATGCTCCGTACTTTTTTTATCGTCGTCTTTTGGTTGCTTCCGGTCGCTCATAATTGGCCTTTTTTTGGATAAAAATATTCACCGGCTGCCTGCCAAAATCGCCGTACCTGTGGCACTTGCAGCTTTTCTTGTAAAACGCATAGCCCCACTTCAATAACGGGAAACTCCGGCGCTTCGTTGATCACGCTAATTTTATCTTTTAACGGGCTGTTGTCTATAACTACTTCTGGCACCAAGCCTACACCGCAACCTAAGGCAACCATACTGACAATGGCTTCATGCCCGGTTACCTGTGCATAAATTGAAGGCGTTGCCTGCTGTCGTTTTACCCAATCATCAAAATGTGCCCGCACAACGCCTTTTTCAGCAATGATTAAAGGCAAATTTGCGGGGTCAATGATGGGCATTTCTTCCAACTGCTGTTTGACGCGTCGATTGACGTCGCCCGCTTTCTGCACAATAAAACGCAGTGGCGTATAGTGAAGCGTTTTAAAGGCCATACTTGGTGGTAAATGTAACGGCTTTACACTGACAGCGATATCCTCTTGTGCGGATTGAACTCTTTCTACGCCATCTGCCTGATCGCCCGTATGCAACAAGATTTCAACATCTGGATGTCGTAATCTAAAATACGCGAATAAGTCAGGCAAAATACAATAACTGGCCGTGACCGAGCAAAATATTTTGAGCTTACCTGTCAATGTTGTTTGTTGAGCATGCAGTTGATTTTGAAGTATCTCTAACTGGTGCAGTGCTTCATCTGCAAAATTGAGCAAGGCTTCACCTGCACTGGTCAGCTCAATCACTCGTCCCTTCCTGAGCAACAAGCAGCAGCCCATTTCTTCTTCAAGGCGCTGAATAGAGCGCGTGACCGCTGAAGCTGTCAAATGAAATGCATCGGCTGTGCGGGCAAAATGTTTCTCTTCTGCCAGCCGTTTAAAGATCGCTAATTGCTTAAAATCAACATTAACCATTTTGCAACAAACTGTTTACTTTATTTCAATTGCCGCAAGTATAAACTTCCCCTACAATCACGGCAATTCAACTTTCCACTCCATTATTATATTCCACCCACCATTAATCTAAGAGGTAACTTTGATGGCTAACTATTTCAATACGCTTCCCTTACGTATTCAACTTGAAGAACTCGGCAAATGCCGTTTTATGGATGCCAGTGAATTCGCTGACGGCTGCAATTTCCTTAAAGGCAAGAAAATCGTAATTGTCGGCTGTGGCGCACAAGGCTTAAATCAGGGTCTTAACATGCGTGACTCAGGCTTAGATGTTTCCTATGCACTCAGGCAATCTGCTATTGATGAAAAACGTCAATCTTTTGTGAATGCGAACAGTCACGGGTTTACCGTAGGCACCTATCAAGATCTTATTCCAGAAGCTGATGTCGTTTGTAACTTAACCCCAGATAAGCAACACACTGCCGTGGTAGAAGCTATCATGCCACTCATGAAAAAAGGCGCTTGCCTCGCTTACTCTCACGGTTTCAATATTGTCGAAGAAGGCATGCAAATCCGTAAAGATTTAACCGTTGTCATGATGGCACCTAAGTGCCCAGGCTCTGAAGTTCGTGCTGAATATGAGCGTGGCTTCGGTGTACCAACGTTAATCGCCGTGCACAGAGAAAACGACCCCGAAGGCCACGGCTGGGATATCGCCAAAGCGCTTGCATCCGCAACAGGCGGTGATAAAGCAGGCGTACTGGAGTCTTCCTTTATTGCCGAAGTGAAATCTGACCTTATGGGTGAGCAAACTATCCTTTGCGGCATGTTGCAAACCGGTGCTATTTTGAGCTTTGACAAAATGGTCGCAGACGGCATTGATGCAGGTTACGCCTCTAAGCTAATCCAGTACGGCTGGGAAACCACCACCGAAGCCTTAAAATATGGCGGCATCACGCACATGATGGATCGCTTATCTAACCCGGCTAAAATTAAAGCGTTCGATTTATCGGAAGAGCTAAAAGCTATTTTACGCCCTCTTTTCCAAAAGCATCAAGACGACATCATTAGCGGTGAATTCTCTCGTGGTATGATGGCAGATTGGGCGAATGATGATGTAAACCTTTTAAAGTGGCGAGCAGAAACAGCAGAAACGGGCTTTGAAAAAACCACTAATACGGATCAGGATATCCCTGAGCAAGAATACTTTGATCATGGCATTTTATTGGTTGCCATGGTTCGTGCGGGTGTTGAGTTAGCCTTTGAAACGATGGTAGAAGCAGGCATCATTGAAGAATCAGCCTATTATGAATCGTTGCATGAAACGCCACTTATCGCTAATACCATTGCACGTAAAAAGCTTTATGAGATGAATGTCGTTATTTCAGATACCGCTGAATACGGCTGTTATCTTTTCGACCAAGCAGCAAGACCTTTACTTGTTGATTTCATGGCAGAGATCGATACTGACGTTATCGGAAAAGGTCTTACACTAAAAGACTTGGGCGTGGATAATAAAATCCTTATCGATGTTAACGATGAAATTCGCAATCATCCTGTTGAGTATATCGGTGAAGAACTTCGCGGCTATATGACAGCGATGAAAAAAATCGTTTAATTTTACGAAATACTTAGGTCAGAAGATTTTCTTAATCTTTTGACCTAGACCAACTTTCACTGCCCTTAAAAAATCAACGTTTGACCGTTCACTTAAGATAAAATATGATTGCGTCACCTGATCTAGACCACCTTCTATCATGCCAGTTCTTCATGCTACCTTAGCTTCCGCACTCGTGTATTTTTGCCTCTTCGCTTTTTCATCTTCCGTATATTCATCGTCAAAAAAAAGTAACTCTCCCTTATCGCCCGACAACAAAATTATCGTTGGCGAAGCAGAATATATTAAGATTCAACCGGGAAACGTGCTCACTAAAGCCCGCATCGACACAGGCGCTAAAGATACATCGTTAGGGGCTTATGATATTCAAGAATTTGAACGCGACGGCGAAAAATGGGTGACATTTTATCTGCCGAATGAAACAGGAAACCCGATTAAAATTCGCAAAAAAATTATCGGGACTACGCTGATCAAACAACAGAACAACCCACCACTAAGACGTTACGAAGTCCAGATGACGGTTATTTTAGGTAATCAGTCTCATACCATTAAAGTTAACCTCGCAGATAGGCAGCATTACACATTTCCTGCACTGGTCGGAAGAAACTTCCTCACAGGTCACTTCATCGTCGACCCCTCAAGAAAATATTCTCAAGGCTTACCAAAAAAATAAGTAAAGCCTTAACTTAAGGACCTCATGCCAAAAGACAAAGTCATTCTTTATCTTATTGCTCTTGCATTAAGCTTTACGGGTATTGGTTTAACGCTCTACAAAATCAACCAATTGCATTTTCCTTTTTTCCCCAACGAACGCGTGCCGGTATGGACCATTGGCGCAACAATCAACTTTGAGGCGACAGGTGAACCCGTAGACGTTATTTTAACGTTACCTACAAATAACAATAAATTAACCATTCTGGACACCTCACAATCATCCGATGAGTACGGCTTTAATACATTTGCAAGCAACAACATTGACTATGCAAGATGGACTAGGCGAGAGGCAACGGGGCGGCAAACGCTTTATTTCAGCATTAATGCCATTGAGAATGGCGATCATGATCACACATCCGACACATCACCCCCACCTCAAGCAGCATCACCTCATATTGTGCTTAGCAGCGCAGAAGAAAAAGTCGCCGCCAGGATTTTAAAGAAAGCTTATCGCCTCTCATCAAATGACGAGAGTTTAACCACTGAGCTTATAAAACTTATTAACTCTCAAGAATATTCTGAACAGAATTCTCGAAAAGATATTGCAAAACTCACCTACAACTTACTATCTACAGCTGGCATCCCTAGTCGCTTAGCAGTGGGATTAGAAATACACTCCACAAAAAGAGCGCAATACCCACTCTATTTTATCGAGATTTATAATAACGACCGGTGGATAATCTTTAACCCAATAACGGCAAAGCAAGGCGTCCCCGAAGGGACAATTCTTTGGCGGCGAGGTGGCGACTCTCTGGTTGATGTTTTAGGCGGGAAGCACTCGTCTATTTCATTTTCAGTGGTAAAATCGCCGCTTTCAGCTAAACAAGTAGCGATAAGAAAAAGTCAGCTTGAAGAAACATCCGCTACCCTACTGGACTTCTCTATTTATACACTCCCAGCAGAGAGTCAAAAGGCATTTAAAACGATTTTACTCGTTCCCATTGGTGCATTGATTGTTGTTTTTTTACGTATCATCGTAGGTATACGCACGTCAGGCACCTTCATGCCCATACTGATTGCACTCGCTTTCATGCAGACGAGTTTGATACCTGGGCTACTCATGTTTATCGCCATTGTTTCTGTGGGATTACTCATTCGCTTTCTCGTCACAAGCTTACACTTACTACTGGTTGCCCGAATATCAGCCGTGGTGATTGTAGTCATTATGCTTATGGCGCTCTTTAGCATCATTAGCATCATTAGCATTAAACTAGGACTCAATCAGGTCATGACGATAACGTTCTTCCCCATGATTATTCTTGCCTGGACGATTGAGCGCATGTCTATTCTGTGGGAAGAAGAAGGGCCTAAAGAAGTCATCATTCAAGGCAGTGGTAGCCTATTAATGGCCTCATTCGCCTACCTTGGCATGTCGAATATCCTCATGCAGCATCTGTCATTTAATTTCCCTGAATTGCTATTTGTTATTCTTGCCTTATTATTATTAATGGGACAATATTCGGGCTATCGCTTGACTGAATTAAGGCGGTTCGCACCACTTGTTGAGCGATAAACATTGAAAATAATAATGAGAAACATGATACAAATATGCAGCCTGTCGTGTAACTAACCTATGCTATTCGCTACGCCAAAAATGCTTAGAATCCGTGGATTATTAAGCATGAACGCTCGAAACGTAAAATATATCAGCGCTTATAATCCAAGACACTTATACCCGAACGTTGATAATAAACTCAAAACCAAGAAACTAGCCCAAAAGTTTAATATTGCCGTTCCCGAATTATTAGGCACGATTCAGCATCAGCATACGGTAAAAAATCTCGAAAAACTGATCAACGAGCTTCCGTCATTTGTGATCAAGCCGGCTAATGGCAGTACAGGTAAAGGGATTTTGATCATCCAAAAAAGAGACGGTATAAAGTTCATCCAGGCAAATGGCTCCCCCCTTTCAATTAACGAACTTAAAAGGCATGTCTCGAACATTTTGAGCGGGCTTTATAGTTTAGGCGGTAAACCCGATATCACCATGATTGAAGCACTGGTTAGTTTTAGCCCTATTTTTGAGCGATACAGCTATCAGGGTGTCCCCGATATTCGTGTGATCGTCTTTAAAGGTTATCCTGTTATGGCAATGCTTCGTTTATCCACTCGACATTCGAATGGAAAAGCAAACTTACATCAAGGTGCTGTTGGTGTAGGTATCAATATCGCGACAGGGAAAGCCGTAAAAGCCGTTCAATTTAACCGCAACATTAAGCGCCACCCAGATACGCATGCATCCTTTGAGCACCTGTCCATACCTCACTGGCGTGATCTACTTGAGCTTTCAGCTTCTTGCTATGAAATAACCAAACTCGGTTATATAGGTATTGATATTGTTCTTGATCATGTCCTTGGCCCGCTTATTTTAGAGCTTAACGCAAGGCCAGGACTCGCTATACAGATTGCTAACAATGCCGGGTTGGCACCGAGGCTTGCTCTTATTGAAGAACAGACTGATAAGAGGGATGCAGCCGATAGGGCTGTGTTCTCTGTACAAGCTTTTCGTTAAGTCAGTGAATAACAGTTGTTCGTTTAATAACCCTATAGCCAATCGGTGTTCGTTTAGGCGGTTTATGCATATAGGTGCTCAAAACCTCGTCCTCTCCAATAGTTAACCTACCAATCGTTAACCCACCAGTAGTAGCCCTGCGGTTATTACTGCCCATTACCGCACCACCTACAATTAACCCGAACCCACATGCAACAGCGACTACAGCAATAGCTCTCTTGGTAAAAGACGTTTTAGGTATGCACTTTTCATCTTCCTTCTCGACATCAAACTTAACAAAATGCTTGTGGCTTTTTTTCGGGATAACGGCGCCTATCACCGTTTCCTCAACAACGACGGTACGTTGTGGTTGAGTCGAATAATGTGATTGATCCGCATAAATAGGCTCCACAGTTGTTTCCTCTACAACCGTATACGCAAATGAAACCCCAACTGAAACGAATAGTACAGCAACAGCCCCGACGAGAAGACTTCTCATTAAATATCGCATAAAACACTCACACAATGAAACATACAGCCTGTATGAGTGCTATTTATTAAAAAAGTTCAGGTATTTAACTTTGTTATAACGCCCAAGACTCAATAAATAATGCATCCATTTAATCGCTGAATGCTGCCAAGTTTCTTCGGAAATGAACCTGTGTAATAATGAAAAATCGTTGAAAAAATTTTTTTTCTCGGTATCGCCAACGTTGGATTTGTCGCTGATAGGTAAAAAGCAAACATAGGATTTAATTGATGAAAAAACGCTCCCTTCCACATTATTCCAACTCCATAAACCGAGAATAGGGACATCAACCCCTACACTGCTATAGACGGGATCGTTGGCATTTTGATAAACCGTTACATTATTTCTCAGGAATTTTTTTAATTTCTTTTTTCCTTTAGTAACTAACAAAAAATCATGGAATCTGGGTATGCTTGAGTTAAAACCAACCACATTCACTGATACGCGGGTATTGCTTAAATGGTAAAGCTGAAAACCAGCAAGCATGGCATGCGCCCCACCGGTACAATGACCAATCACCTTGTAGTGATATCGCTCACCAAACAAGTCATAAATCACTTCACTCCATTCGATCGCTTTAAAGTGTCCGGGAAAATAACGCTTAAAGCGATCTTGATACTGTTCAGATCCCCGAAAAGCAATAACAATGACACTGTTAGATTTGAACACTCTAGCAAGTAGATCTGCTTCCGGATCATAAAAAACATATCCAAAATCACGATAGCCATCTTGCATAAAATCAGGGTGTTCCAAACTGATTATTTGGCTTTGTATTTTTTCAAACAATCCTTTTCTGCTAAAATCTTGTGGCGTGGTTGCAATAGATTGGTAAACAGAAAGCTTTTTAACTTGCGCCTTTAACTTGTCTGACAGCACAGACTCTTTCCCTTCAAAAGACCGACACATCCGGTAGCGATACCCTAAAACACCGCCAATAAAAAGCCCTAGAGATGCGGCAATACAAGCACCCGCTATCGCCCCTGACAATGGCATTTTACTCTGAAAGGGTTCAGGTGAGGATATTGATGAAAATGAAATTCCCAACGACAAAAATAGGAGAAACAGTATATGCATGGATCCCACATTTAAGGATTGCTCATCCCTTAGATAGCCGCCCTAAAAAAAGTTCCTTGAACGCTATTCATTACCTAACCATAAAAAAAACCTATATTTATGAAACTACAAAGCGTTAGCTCACTTAAGAAATTAAAGGTTAATCTAAAGAGCAATTTGATGTCCGCATTTATTAAGCCACAATTTATGTGTGGCATAGTCGGCGCAATGCCGCTCAACATGCCGCCAAAAAGATGCTGAGTGATTCATATGAATAAGGTGAGATAATTCATGGCAAATAACATAATCGATAACGGCACGCGGCGCCATTAACAACAGCCAGTTAAATTGAAGAACACCTGTTGATGTGCAATGCCCCCATTTACTTTTTGTTTTCCGGAATTTTATCGCTGTAATTTTTGAACTCAGCCCCATCCTCTCAGCAAACACTTTACATCTGGCATTAATGTAAGTCGTAGCCTCCGCCTTGAGCCAAGCTTCAAATACTTCCTTATGTCGATTCATTGAGGATGAAATAATAAGGTCACTTTTCTCAACCTGAACATATTTATGTTCGTATTTAAAAAAAACATTTTTTCTCTCACCTAAAAAAAGACAAGTCCCTCCTTCCTCAATACGCAATTTCTCATGGCGCTTTTTTTCATAGCTGGCAACCTGCTTATTGATCCATTCTTTTTTTGACTGAACCCACTTATCAACATCTGGCGTCGACAGATGGCTAGGCGATCGCACTTTGACCACGCCATCGATTACTTGCATACCCAGTGTTTTTCTTTGACTTCTCAGTAATTGATAAGAGATTTTTTTATTATTCAAAATGCTAAAGTTGACCTTTTAAATGAAAGTATATTCTATCACTGACCAATTAAAACTACTCGTGATATGCCGCCTTGAGTATAGACATTGACTTTATCGCCTACACGAAAAATCATCTCTTTATCGACTTGCTGAACAATAGCTACCGTTTTTCCATTATCAAGTTTTACAACAATATTGACGCCGTCTCGCTTAGACAACTCACTACTGGCTTTATTTCCCAGTACTCCACCTAGCAAGCCACCCGCAACGGCAGCCACATCTGATCCTTTCCCTGCACCCACCGCAGACCCTAAAATGCCGCCAATCGCAGCACCTCCTATTGTGCCGATAACATTTCCATCGCCATCAATGGTTACCGCGTTCAACCTGACGACAGTACCTATAAGAACCTGCTGCATTTTTCTCGCATCTGAAGACTCATACGATGTACCATAAGGGTTTTGAGCACAGCTGATCATAAAGGAAAGGATCAAACCTAAGAACAAAAACTGTCTTCTTTTCATAATTCCCCACTGACATATTGACTAAATGACGTAGTTACATTAGCAATACTTCGGACAGTTTTTTAAGTTATTGATTCTAAAGGTTTTATTTTTCGCTTAACTATCAGGCAAAGCTAGATAAATCAATGAGTTACAGTTTATATAGAACCTTCAAGTCGAAAACTGTCCGAAGTATTGATTAGAGAAGCGGCTGACAAAATAATTCCATCCTACGCTTGATTTATCTCTTTGTTGAATAACAAAAACTTTACTGTAAAAAAGGAAGCGCTAGAATAGGCTCAGCTTTTCACTCAGTGACAAATATGACTCAAAAAACCGCTACATTTACTGCAATCATCATTTCGCTTTTACTGCTTATACCCGGCATTACCTTGCCTATGATGACGCTCAAAGCCAATATTAATCAACAAAGTCTTATTACTCATGGCAAGGCCCTGATTCAAGAGCAGCAATTACCGCCTTTTTTATCACAAATGGCTACAGGTCTTCTTGATGGCTTAAAAATTGAAGGGGAGATGAGCTTAATCGACAAAACACAATCCATTTTAGGAACAAGTCAAAGCTTATGGGAGCAAGGTTATTTTATCGTTGCCGTCTTAATTATACTTTTTAGCACCATTTTTCCTTGTATTAAAATTTTATTCCTCGGACTATTTTTATTTACAAAAAATAAGCTACTGATTTCATGCAGCAGCTTTTTGAGCAAGTGGTCGATGGCCGATGTTTTTGCCATCGGCGTACTCATTGCATTTCTTATGGCCACAGCTGCAGAAAAAGATAATGCGCTTATTGTTTTCCATACCGAGCTTCACCAAGGGTTTTATTGGTTTGTTACTTATTGCCTAAGCTCTATTTTACTAAGTTTATGGTTAACCAAAAATAAATACCCCTCAATATGAACACCTCCGAGGGGGGCGTACAATATCGATGCAAACTGCAACAGCCTCCCCCTATATTCACCATCAAACCCAAGCCACACTTAACGCCCAATTTAGAAATGAGCCTGAAATAGGTATATACCCATCGGAATTGGAGATGCAAGAAGGCGGCAAGCGAGCGAATCTCCATGAGCTTACAGCCCGTAAGTGATTGGGGTGAGCGAGCGCGGCCAACGCCCTTGCATCTTCAAGTGTGATCGGTATAGCGTATGCTGGCTGAGCGTTAATCGCCAAAATCAGATTTCAAAGGTCTGATTTCTTTGGTGGCAGATCATTTATTGATAGGCGCTGATAAGAATGCCTGAACGAAAAGATTGATGCTAAAAGACTAAATCAATGGCTATACGAATGGCTTGTGGAGAGCTATCTACGTCAAGCTGCGTTTTCTGTTTATAAATATACTCAGCTTTTAAGGATGCAGTGGGATGAAAATCCCAGCGTGTGTTCAAAATATAACTTTTTGTATCTAAGGTTGCATATTTCTTCGTCACCAAAAACTCTGATACCTGATAAAATATGGCAATGTCCTCTGGCGAAGGTGGGTCAACTGGATTTCCTTTATTATCCTTATGCCCTCCGTCTTCCCAGCCATCTAACACCTCAGAAACAACGCCATAAAAATCTTTTTTGTAATTTACAGAAGCCTTAGGATTGGGCCGATTAAAATCTTTGGCGAAGGTTAAACTTAGCGCGATATCATGCGTCACCTTCACACCTACTAAGGCATAATAAGAAACAGCACGTCCTACAATAATATTGGGATCACTTTTGATCAGTGTCGCTTCAGCATTAAAAAACACATGTTCAAAATCCAGCATAATACCTACATCCACAAACTTTACATCGTCTCTTTCAATCGTCACTGCCGATGAGTTTGTTGTTAGCGGAATAGTAAATAACAAACCTTTTTCTTCTAAATCATCGCGCAAACTCAACGCATCGGGCGAAGGTGAGGTATTTATCTGATCAACAATAATAGGCGCAATATCGGATGTCATTAACCCTTGCGAATACAATGCTCTGATTGAAAACCAATCACGATCTAAATGCAGCGAGATGCCATACATACTATCAAGACTAAAATCCACTTTATGCCCACCAATACCACCCACTTCTACCTGGTTTTTTAAACGACCAAGCCACGCATCGAGGTTTGAGGTCCATTCGTCACCAAAATCGAAACTATAATTCACTCTTCCCCCATCAAAAGATGAGAAGTCAGGAGAACCATAGACAGCATAAGGAGGGGTAATCCACTGATAGGCATAACTGACATCTCTGTACTCTGAAAGCATGTACAGGGGCATGCGAAGCTTACCCAATGACAGCGTTACTTGGTTACTGACATCATACTCAATAAAAGCCCAATCAACCTTTGCTTGATACTGGTCATTACCATTCGCAACGGCTTGTAAAGTAAAAGATAAATCGTTCGTGAAATCAGTATCAAGGCGCAACCCTAACTTATTAAGATAAGTAAAATCCAACTCATTACTCATCCCTTCTAGCGCTCCTTCCTTTTTGTCATCCGTAATCGTTTGCCCAAAAGCAATAGTGGCAAAGCCCGAGACATCAACTTCAGGAAAACTTTCACTATCAAAAGCCACGCAATTCCCACTCACAAAGGTGAGAAGGCTAAAGAAAGTAAGTAAGGGGGCAGTAAAAGGGGACATCTTATCTGTATTTTTTATTATGAGGACGAAAGTGCATTTCTCACACCACAAATAGACTACTACTTAAGCGTTAAAATGAGGAATAAAAGTGCGTGCAATAATCGCACAACCTGCACATAAAATCAACAAAACCCTATAGTCAGAAAAAAAGAATTGTTCATTTTTTATCATTTCGCTGATACTCTAACGCCTAAACGCATTGGTTATATTTAGGTTCTATTTTGCGTTACGGATGACGAAAGAAGAGTTTCAGGAACAAAAAAACGATCGAGTCTACTTATTAAAAACGATAACAAAACCTATTAATGTTATCGCTACCCAATGGTCTGGTGTTAATGAATACTGTTATAAATAAAATGACGTTAATTAAATTTTTGAAAAGTGAATCTGGGCCGGGCATTTTGTTGATGCTGGCAACGGCGGCCGCACTGATTGTCGCCAACAGCCCCTTATCTGATGCTTATACTTGGGCGCTAAACCTAAACCTTAATATCGGCGTTAACGAAGGTGATTTTATATTCGCCATCGATAAACCCCTTTTATTATGGATAAATGATGGCTTGATGGTCATGTTTTTCTTGCTTGTGGGCCTCGAGCTCAAACGAGAGCTGCTCATCGGCGAGCTTGCCGAACGGAAAAAAATCGTTTTACCTGCCGTCGGCGCTGTGGGTGGAATGCTAGCGCCTGCACTTGTCTATTATTTCTTTAACCACGATGACCCCATCGCCGCACGCGGCTGGGCAATCCCTGCAGCAACAGACATCGCCTTCACACTCGGCATCTTATCGCTTCTAGGGCCAAGAGTGCCCATCAGCCTAAAAATCTTTCTTACGTCCTTAGCAATATTTGATGATATTGGTGCAATCGTCATCATCGCTATTTTCTATACAGAAAAAATTTCCATGACGTCACTCGGCATTTCATTGGTTTGCATTCTTGTACTGTTTATTTTTAACCGCCGCGGCGTCGAAGAACGGTCCATGTATATTTTTGTCGGCGTCATTATGTGGATGGCGCTATTAAAATCCGGCGTACATGCCACCCTTTCTGGCGTCATTCTTGCAATGTTCATCCCCTTGCACTCTAAAGAAAACCCTGGTCGTTCACCGTCAGGTGAGCTGGAACATGAACTCCATGCCATGGTCGCATTCTTCGCGCTACCTATTTTCGCCTTTGCCAATGCAGGCCTTAACTTATCCGGCGTAGGCCTTGCGCAAGTGTTCCATAGCGTTCCTCTGGGTGTCACCGCCGGCTTATTCATTGGTAAACAGGTCGGTATTTTCTCGCTGTGCTGGCTGAGCATCAAACTAAAACTTGCGGAACTCCCTAGAGGCATGACACTATCCATGCTTTATGGAGGCGCGATTCTCTGTGGTGTCGGCTTTACGATGAGCCTCTTTATTGGTGGGCTCGCCTTTGATGGCATAGAGAAATCTTTTGATGAGCGCCTCGGTGTTATTTTAGGGTCTTTCATTTCGGGCTTGGTAGGCTTCATCTTCTTGAAAATGTGCCTTCATGATACGCCGAAACCTGAGATGAAGACCGTACCCAATGCGGACTAACCATGCTCACAGAAAGTTTTTACCCCTGGGCAACGCCTTTGTTCATTGCCCAGATCCCGCTTGCTGGCCAACAGCAAGCAACCATTCTGGAAATTATCGAGACCTCAAGCGCACAACAAACCAGCGCTATCGATAGCCAGATAGCCCCGAGCGCAAAACATAACCTGATAGAAAGTGATCTACACTTCTTAGATCACCACCAACAGGTTGAGGCCATCCAGGCACTCAAAAACACAATCGTTGATCATTTATCTCTATGCATCCAAGAGGCCAACGCCAGTAGCTGGCCAGAGAACCATCAAACGAGAACAACCCTTATAGAATCTTGGTATCACGTGACACAAAAAGGTGGCTATCACGATATCCACGCACACCCGAATTGCTCTTGGTGTGGTATTTACTGTCTTGAGAATTCAGAGGCAGACTTTGAAACCAAAAGTGGTATAAATCGATTTTACGACCCTCGCCACCATGCAAATCTTTATCAAGATGCGGGCAGCCTTTATATTAATGACGAAGGTGTTTGGGATATCGCTTTACAGGCCGGTCAGGCAGTTTTCTTCCCCTCTTACATCAAACACTCAGCGCTCCCCTACCAAGGCGATAAACCGCGCATTATCATCGCCTTTAATAGCCAAACTGACTTTATTGAAACCGTACCCGATTAAGCTAACCTTCTACATATTTAGCTAGGCGAATACGATGTCACATATCGCTCCTATACTCGTTATTGATCAAGGCACAACCAGCTCTCGTGCAATCATTTTCGAACCCTCAGGCAAAGCCCTCGGACACGCAAGCAAGCCCGTTGTACAAAGCTACCCCCAAAAGGGCTGGGTAGAGCAAAACCCTGAGGCCCTATTGAACGATGTCATCCTCTGCTGCCAAGAGGCCATTCAAAAAGCCGCATGTGATATCAGCGAAATCCAAGGTATTGGCATCACCAACCAACGTGAAACCACGATTGTGTGGGACAAGCGCACCGGGAAAGCGATTTACCCAGCAATTGTCTGGCAAGACCGCCGCACAAAGCCCTTTTGTGCAACACTCAAACAGCAAGGCATGGCAGACACGCTTCGTCATAAAACAGGTCTGGTGATTGATCCCTATTTTTCTGCGAGTAAAATTCGCTGGATTTTAGACGAGGTAGATGAAGCCAGAGCACTGGCTAAGGCAGGCCATTTATTATTTGGCACAATCGATAGTTGGCTAATCTGGCATTTAACAGGTAATCACTTTACGGATATCACTAACGCAAGCCGCACTCAGCTTTTTAATATTCACACGCAGCACTATGATGACGACCTACTCAAACTCTTTGATATCCCAAGAGCCATGCTGCCTGAAGTCAAAGCCTGCCATGGTGACTTCGGGCAAACACGGGCGCATATTTTGGGTGTATCATTACCAATATTGGCTTGTGTCGGCGACCAGCAATCTGCGTTAATTGGGCAAGGCTGCTTTAAAAAAGGGATGAGTAAAAGTACATTAGGCACAGGGTGTTTTCTCATGACAAATACCGAAGAAGCCATTATCGAATCATCCCACAAACTGCTCACGACTATCGCCTATCAAATTCAAGGCCAAACGCACTACGCCTTAGAGGGCAGTATTTTTAATGCAGGCACCGTAGTTGAATGGCTACAAACGAATATGGAGTTCTTTGCCGAAACCAAAGAGTGCGAGGCATTAGCAAAAGAATCAACACGCGATGATATTTTCTTTGTGCCTGCTTTTACAGGTTTAGGCGCACCTTATTGGGATACTTCAGCAAGAGGCAGTTTAGTTGGCCTCGATCGTGCCACTATGAAAGCAGATATTATTAAAGCTGGGCTAGATGCCATTTGCTACCAAAGCCAAGATCTTCTTGACGCTATTGCCCAAGATGGTGTTGAAATAACGTTAATGCGTGTTGATGGCGGCATGACAAAGAACAATACACTGATGCAACGCCTTGCTGATCTCACTCAAACACCTATACACCGTGCAGCATGCCCAGAAAGTACCGCACTCGGGGCTATGTATCTCGCTGCTATAGAGTTAGCCATATTTAGTACACTGAGCGACATAAAGGATTCCGTACATACAAACACTGTATTCACACCCAGCCTATCAATAGAGCAACAAAAGTTACTCTATCAAGGCTGGCAAAAAGCGGTAAAAGCAACGCTTACTCAAGTTTAAAGATAATCTGCTCATTATCAGCATCCGCAAGCACCGTTTGCCCATGCGTAAATTCGCCCGACAAAATTGATGAAGCTAACGGATCTTCAATCAATCGCTGAATTGCCCGTTTTAAAGGCCTTGCACCATATATAGGGTCATAGCCTGCATCAACAAGCAACGTCATGCAGCTATCTGTTAACTTGAGCGTTAACCCTAAGTCATCCAGCCTATGCTGCAACTGCTGTAATTGAATTTTTGCAATACCGGCGATTTGCGCTTTTTGGAGCGGCTTAAAATAAACGATGTCATCTAAGCGGTTTAATAGTTCTGGTCGGAAATGCCTTGAAACAACCTCCATCACCGCTGCTTTAATTTCTTCAGCTGTTGCCGTACCGGTGAGTGTTTGGATCATTTCAGAGCCTAAGTTTGACGTCATCACGATCACGGTATTTCTAAAGTCGACAGTACGACCTTGGCTATCCGTCAGACGGCCATCATCAAGCACCTGAAGCATGATATTAAATACATCGGGGTGTGCTTTTTCAACCTCATCAAGCAAAATAACCGAGTATGGCTTTCTGCGTACTATCTCCGTCAAGTGCCCACCCTCTTCATAACCTACATAGCCAGGCGGTGCGCCGATCAGGCGTGCAACCGCATGTTTTTCCATGTACTCAGACATATCCAATCGCACCATGGCTTCTGTGGTATCGAACAAAAACGCGGCGAGTTGCTTACAAAGCTCTGTTTTCCCCACGCCGGTTGGCCCCAGAAACAGAAAAGAGCCATTGGGACGGCGAGGGTCTGACAAACCTGCCCGAGAACGCCTCACAGCACTACTCACCTTGCTGACTGCTTCATCTTGGCCGACGACTTGCTGATGGAGAATATCTTCCATATGCAATAACTTCTCTTTATCCCCCTCAAGCATTTTACTCAGAGGGATACCTGTTGCCTTAGAGACAACGTCCGCAATCTCATCAGCCGTTACTCGATTTTTCAGCAGCTTGTTTTGATCCGTATCTTGGGACTCTTCCGCTTTAGACGCTTCCTCAAGCTGTTTTTCGAGCGTAGGAATGACGCCATATTGAAGCTCGGACATTTTAGACAAATTTGATTCACGGCTCGCCAGCTCCAGATCAATCCTTGCTTGCTCTAAATCCGATCGGATTTGCTGCGAGCCTTGCAATGCGGCTTTTTCTGCCTTCCAGATTTCCTCGAGATCTGCAAATTCTTTTTCTACCGTTTTAATATCGCCATTGAGCTGATCCAGTTGTTCTTTTGAACTTGCATCTTTGTCTTTTTTTACCGCTTCTCGTTGAATTTTAAGCTGAATCAGTCGCCGTTCTAGTTTATCCAATGCCTCGGGTTTCGAATCAATTTCCATTCGAATACGACTCGCCGCCTCATCAATTAAATCGATGGCTTTGTCCGGTAAATTTCGATCCGTTATATAACGACTGGATAACTTGGTCGCTGCAATAATGGCTGAATCACTGATATCAACACCATGATGAACCTCATAACGCTCTTTGAGGCCGCGCAAAATAGCTATGGTGTCTTCTTCTGTCGGCTCATCGACCAAGACTTTTTGAAAACGCCGCTCTAGCGCTGCATCTTTCTCAATATACTGACGATATTCATCTAACGTTGTGGCCCCCACGCAATGCAATTCGCCTCGTGCTAATGCCGGCTTTAACATATTACCGGCATCCATCGCACCATCGGCTTTACCTGCGCCAACAATCGTATGAATCTCATCGATAAAAAGGATAACCTGCCCCTCTTGCTTCGATAAATCTTTCAGTAGTGCTTTTAAACGCTCTTCGAACTCCCCGCGAAACTTCGCCCCCGCAATCAGCCCGGCTAAATCGAGTGAGAGTAATTTTTTACTTTTGAGTCCTTCGGGCACTTCAGCATTCACAATTCGCTGCGCTAAGCCTTCAACGATTGCTGTTTTCCCCACGCCTGGCTCGCCAATCAACACAGGGTTATTTTTGGTTCGACGTTGCAATACTTGAATCGTTCGCCGGATTTCATCATCCCGACCCACAACTGGGTCCATTTTTCCTTGCCGAGCTAACTCGGTGAGATCAATAGTATATTTCTCAAGTGCTTGACGGTTTTCTTCTGTATTTTGCTCTGTCACGTTTTCACCTCCACGAATATCTTCTACGGCTTTGATAAGTTCGGCTTCTGTCACACCCGCTTCTTCAAACCAGCGTTTCACAGCGGTATCGGTTTGAAGAAGGCTTAATAGAAATATTTCTGTTGCAATATATTGGTCGCCCTTTTTCTTGGCTAAATCGGCAGATTTCACCATAAGACCATACAGTTCTTGGGAGACTTGCGGCGGGGACGAGGCAGGGGTTGATAAGCTAGGGAGTCGTGCGATACTTTCATCAGCTTTTTGCTGTAAAACATGCCGATCAGCACGGATACTGTTTAAGAGACTCGGCAAAAATCCATTGGTGTGGCTCAGTAACGCCTTGAGAACCTGCGCAGTTTCAATCGCAGGCGTTTTTGCTGATACAGCCAGTGCTTGCGCATCCGCAAACGCCTGCTGCATGCTTTGAGTAAATTGATCAATCTGCATACGCTCACCCCTTTATAATGATTATTTTTATATAGGGGCAAATGGTGTAAGTTCAACACCTACGCATTTAAGAAGAGGGAAGTTTATTTTCCTTCTCGTCTTATTTATTCTTACGTAGCCTATTAAACCATGATGGCTTTTTACTTTTTTTCGCCTGATTTTTCATGTTTTTTTGCTCACTGGGAGTCAATACTCTAGATGAATCCCCTACAAGTTCATTCCTCACTCGATCAATCTCTGCACTGTCAATAGTTTCGAAACTATCATCACCTAGGTCAACTCTCATACTCGACACTTCACTGTCTATTTGATTCTGGGTAGCATCTATCACTCGCGACCTAAGTGCTTTATGTAATTTTGTAGAAAGTAGAGAATTATCTAACCACTCCGCTGTTTGCGAATAACTTCTTGCTCTTTCGTCGTCATCAAAGCTGCTATTAGAATAAGCATTCAGAGGCCGTTCTGCGCCATCATCAGTATCAATCCAGTCATTTTTTAGCATGTCGGGGGGAGGGGGAGGGGGAGGAAGTTCAGTACTATCAAACCCTTGATTCCTTTGCTGGTCATCTAAATTGCGGGGTCTCTCCTGCTCTTCTATCTCTCTTAAATCTTCCTCCAAATCAACATACTCCTCATCTGAAAATTCTGACCCCCAGTCGCTGAAATCATCATCGCCGTCTTCATTGCTAACGGTAATTTCCGCACGAGTAGAATCCCAGTCATTCCCATTTTTTTCATTGATATCTAAAACTTCATCAATGACATTATGAACAATCCTAGTAGCCTGTTCTTGAGGCATAGACGGCAACGTATCAAGAAAGCCGGTTGTTGCTTGATTAAGCATATCTGAAGCGCGTGGGCCTGCTCTATTCAACTTGCCCGCATCAAAAAACGATGAAACTATAGGCTGCTCTTTTGGTTCAATCTTAGGTGAACCATTACCACCATTCCATTGACTTTTTTTTACTTTATCCCGATTCACTTTTATCAATTTATATAAAACTACAGCACCAATAAACACCGCAGCACCCGCACCCACCGCAATGCTTGTCACTGCCACAGTAGAAAGTCTACTTTGCTTTTCCTTCGGCTCAGGTTCACTCGTTTTGTCATCGGCACCTACAGCCACGGTATTTTTCTCTTCCGGAACAACATCATCAACGGAGCCTACAAAGACAACATCTAACCGAGATGCCACAAAACCACCGCCGACTAAGTCACCCAACGCCGTCAATTTTTTTATAGATGCGCCCGTCTTGATCAATTCATTAAGGGCTACCTTTACGGTTTCGAATTGATGAATATCAACAGATGTACTGCTCCCATCAAGCATTTCAATCATGTGAAGCTGAACAGGGTCTCTGATTTTTATTTGGCTGACTTCCTCATTCAGAATAAGAGGCTGCTCCTGCGTTTTTATCGTCGCTGGCATGTTTATCTGTGGCGCGTGAAAATCAAGCGTCAACAAATGTGTCGTATCAATCACCGTGAGCTGTATATCTTTTTCAGCATGAGGTTCGAGTATTAGTTGAAGAGCGGAAAGGTCATCCACTTTAATATGATAACTTTCGAATAACTTATCTTCCGATGAAATATAACCATAAAAAGTGACGAGCAAATCGACAGGAGGTGTTGGGCTCAAGAATATTGCGCTCATCTCTTCATTGGTAAGACTTGTCTTAAGCGCCTCTTTTGCGCCCTTTCTTCGCCTTAATTGTATCGTTTTCACAGACGCTTGCTGTGCCTTCTCATTAAGCGATAACGGTGCAAGTTTATTAATCAAAAGGGGCTCAACTGTAACTTGTTGATTTTCAGCTGTTACACTTAAAACACGTGCTGTTAATACAACTTGTTTGGCCACCGTATGCTCATCGGTAAAATAAACTCTCTGCCCAATCATAAGGTCCTGAGGTTGAAGTGGTTTGCCATCCTCTGTAACAAGCGTCGTATCCTTAAAGTATGTGGTTTTAACATCTTGATCTCGCTTCGCAATAAACATCTCTTTTGAAACTGATGTCACCACATATATTTCGACAGGTACAACTTCATCAAGTGTTTCACTGATTTTATCTTTTGCTGCTAAATTTTTGCCGTGTAAGATACTTCCTTGCAATAACTGCAAATCAAAAGCTGGGACAAATGCCATTTGTGGAGATTTCTCATCTAATCCAAGTGAAGGGAATGCTTTATGTGTATCAAGAAATATTTGCAAATCTATAGGCTGACCTTCTACCACACGAAAAGGCGCTGTCACTTTAATCGCAACCTGTGATAAATCTTGTGTCGTACTCTGTCCTTCCTTGGGTACAACTAAAGCGACATCAAGTAAATCAATTTCTTGCCAAGAACGATAATAAGGCATCTGAATATGGGTATCAGATAAATCTATATCGAAAATAATGCCGGCATAATCACCGTAGGGTAATACCATATCACCTAATTTTGATCGCACAGACTGTGAACGAATGGGCATGTCAATCGAGTTGGGGGTGAGTGAAACCTTCTCTCCCTCAAAAGGAACTAAGGTAATATTTTTTACCTTTAGTTTAAAATCCATCAACTCATGAGAAGAATAATTGAAATATATTTGAGTATTATTTTTCCCTTTTTTAAAGTTAGCAAGTTTATTGCCACTCTCCGAGCAAGCGAACAAAAAAATAACAATAACTGGTAATAATAGTAGTCTCATAGACTAAGTATTTACCAGATATGGATTTATTCAAATACAGATAAATTTTTTGAAATTATTTTCCCTATTTTATGAATTAATTGTATTTATATAGCGGTTATATTTTTTTCCTTTTATTGAAGAAATATCAACGCAAACAAACCCATCAACACAATCAGAAAACTCAGGGTCGACATTAAAGCCTAAAAACTGCGTCCCTCCTTCATTTGAAAGCTCTGCATACTGTTTATAGAGCGTTGGAATGGTTTCCCCTAAATCGGCCATATATGCCTTAAGCACCTTTAATGCTGAGACATAATCCAAATCACCTGAGAAAATAAGATCAAGGGCCGCTTTCTTTTGTTGGTCCAGCCGATAAGGATTTTTTGCTACGACATGGGTGTTTTCTTCGCTAAAGAAACGCGCATAAAAATAAACCAATGCATCTTTTCCTTTATTTGAGTAAGCAGCGCTCATACTGACAGGACCAAATAATTTATTAATCGCTGGGTATTTCCTTAAATAAGCGCCAATACCAAACCATAAATAATCAAGGCTACGCTTCCCCCAATAACGGGGCTGTACAAAGCTTCGCCCCAGTTCCAATCCACGACCTAAACCAAGTGCCTCGCCATCAAAATCAAATAAGGTTTGCGTATATAAAGGAGGGAGATTACACCCATTATGTTCATTTTTTTCAGAGAATGCTTTATTAACCTGAGCCATACGGTATGCGCCAACGATTTCAAGCTCTTGTTCATCCCACAAAACAACGTGGTCATAATAATGGTCATAGCTATCAATATCACGGCGCTTGCCTGTACCTTCTTGCACATGACGAAAGGTTAACTCTCGCAACCGTCCTATTTCTCGCATGATGACGGAATTCGTATGATATCGATAAAGAAAAATTTTCTTATTATCAGCCGTCTCACCTAAAAGCTCACACTGAAGCATTTCTTTTTTAAGCAGTTGCCGATTTTCTGCCTGTGCTACCGCAACAGTTTCAGGCTCAAAGCCCAGCAGGGATTTCCCTTTACCCAGTTTATAGACAATTTTTCGAAATAATTTGGCTTTCGATTCTGGATGAATGCCAAGCTTATCAATTTGCTCGGGGTAAACGAGATGCCCTATGCGTACATCCACATGCTGACTCGCCTGTTTAAACATCTCACGAACCAACCACAACCCCGATAAAGGTTTCGACAAAATTGACAACGCATAAAAGAATAATGAATTGCGCCCATTGACATGTAAAGGAAGAATAGGCGATTGGGTCGCTTGTGCAAAACGCAAAAACCCTTTGTCCCAACGGCCATCTTTTATGCCTGAAGAACGCATTCGCGAAACCTCTCCGGCAGGAAAAATAATAATGGCGCCTTCACCCTCTAAATGCCGCCGGATTGCTTTAATATTTTCCTTGCGTGTTTTATTCGATAAATTATCCACAGGCAATAACAAGGAACGTAAAGGTTGTATGGCATAAAGCACCTCATTGGCAATGACTTTTACGTCCCGCCTATGTTCGCCCACCATTTTGAGTAGCGCCAACCCATCAAGGCTACCTATGGGATGATTTGCCACGATCACTACACGCCCTAGCCTTGGAAGTCGTTCCACATCACGATCAAATACCCGATAATTGAAATCAAAATATTCCAATACTTGCTCTACAAAATCAAAGCCTTCTAGGTGCGGATATCTTGCTTCAAACTGCTTGAATTCACTTTCGTGAAGGAGGTATTTCAGAAAATTACCCAGCGTTCGCCGGATAACAGGGTGATTTATCGAAAACTCGGGAAGTTTTTCGTTTAAAACTGCATCAACACTAAACATGGTGATATCCATTGACCATTATTCTGCACACATAAGATAACGGTCTACATAAGCCTCGTTCAATGCCTAATTTTAAACTATCACGACAAGCACAGCTTAAAACGGCATTCAGTTATTGTACTATAACGGTAAAAAATGACCGTAAAATGACATCTATACCCATCAGAATTGGAGATGCAAGAAGGCGGTAAGCGAGCGAATCCCTATGAGCTTACAATCAGTAAATGATTGGGGTGAGCGAGCGCGGCCAACGCCCTTGCATCTTCAAGGCTTATCGGTATAACTCATAATGCCCATAAGCTTTCATGGATATGACTTTATTTTTGCGATAAAAGGCGTTTACTTAAAAACAACCTTTTGGTCATTCAATCGCCGCACCTTTGAACACGCAAGGATTTCACTTTGGGCTTGCTCACTCGCTGTAGACCACTGCGTAATTTCTGCAGCTGTTCGGAAACATCCCTGACAAACATCTTGCTCATCAAGCACACAAATAGAAATACAGGGTGATTGTACAGACATAGCTAATTCGCCAACTCTTTTAAACTAAACACAGGCCAAATTTGATAAGAAGGTTCTTCGTAAGGGTGGCTTTCTATCAAGGCTTCTAAGACGACGTTAACGCATTCTTTCTCAACGACCATTTCGATTTTTACTTCCACGATTTTTTCTAATCGATTTTTTTCACCAATAAAAGGGTTAGCCTCTTCATCACCCATAAACTGTGTAATGCCTTCGCTTTCAAAGCACCACTGACTATAATGCCCTTTTTCTCCTGCACCTTCAGCAAATAAAGCTTGCTTGACCCTTTCAGCATCTGGCTTGGGTACATAAAAACAGAGTTTATACATCACCTTTTCCTTCCTGCTTGTGTTTAAAGTCGCGTGCAAACGCAGACAGTCTTTGCTCACTAATCGCCTGCCGGATATCGGCCATGAGCTGTTGATAAAAACGCAGATTATGAATGCTGTTCAGCATTGCGCCTAGCATTTCTTTACATTTATCCAAATGATGCAAGTACGCTCTAGAGAAATTTTGGCAGGTATAACAATCACAGGCCATATCTAAAGGATTGGTATCATGTCGATGCTTGGCATTACGGATTTTTACGACGCCCGTTGAGGTAAATAAATGGCCGTTTCGTGCATTTCGCGTGGGCATCACGCAATCAAACATATCAACACCTTGCATCACCGCATCAAGAATATCGATCGGCGTTCCTACGCCCATCAAATAACGGGGTTTATCACTCGGCATTGTGTCAGTCATGTGATCGAGGACTTTCAGCATTTCATCTTTTGGCTCTCCGACAGATAAACCGCCTATTGCATAACCATCAAAGCCAATATTGCACAAACCTTCGAGTGATTGATCACGCAAATGGGTATACATCCCTCCCTGAACAATGCCGAACAAGGCTGAAGGGTTTAAACCGTGGGCTATTTTTGATCGCTCAGCCCAACGTAATGACAACTGCATAGAGTCGAGCACTTCTTTCTCTGTTGCAGGGTACGGCGTACATTCATCAAAAATCATGACAATATCAGAGCCAAGCTTTCGCTGTACTTCCATTGACGTTTCTGGGCTCAAAAAGACTTTAGCGCCATTCACAGGCGACTGAAACGTCACGCCTTCCTCTTTGATTTTTCGGAGCGCACCCAAGCTAAACACCTGAAAGCCGCCGGAATCCGTTAAAATAGGTTTTTGCCACTGGGCAAAATCATGCAAATCACCATGCGCGCTGATCACTTCTGTGCCTGGGCGTAACATTAAATGGAATGTGTTACCTAAAATAATATCCGCGCCAATCGCTTCAATATCTTTGGGTAGCATACCTTTTACCGTGCCATACGTGCCTACTGGCATAAATGCTGGGGTTCTCACTTCCCCACGCGGGAACGTTAAATAGCCAGTACGTGCCTTATCCTCTGTGGCTGTAATTGTAAAATCCATAAAACAGGTTCTATCATTCAGAGGATTAGCACTCATGGGATGTTTTCTCTTTATTCGTTAAAAACATGGCATCACCGTAACTGAAAAACCGGTATTGCTCTTTAACAGCCTCTTGATAGGCTGCCTTGATTCGCTCATGTCCGGAAAAAGCAGACACCAACATTAATAAGGTTGACTTGGGTAGGTGAAAATTCGTGATCATCGCATCAACGGCTTTAAACCTAAATCCAGGGTAAATAAAAATGTCCGTAAAACCTTCAAAAGGTTGGATCTTACCTGCGGCCAGACTTGCTGTTTCTAAAGCACGTACCACCGTTGTGCCAATGGCAATCACTCGCCCGCCACGCGCCCGACAAGCGTTGACCGCTTCACAAACATCTTCCCCTACCGATAACCACTCGCTATGCATTTTGTGGTCTTTCATGTTATCGACTTTCACGGGCTGGAATGTCCCTGCACCGACATGTAACGTGACCTCAACAAAGGACACTCCCTTCTCTTTTAACTGATCAATTAACCCATCATCAAAATGTAAACCTGCTGTAGGCGCTGCCACCGCACCGGCCTCTTTAGCAAATAAGGTTTGATAGCGTAAACGGTCGGCCGAATCATCTTCTCGATTAATATAAGGCGGCAACGGCATATGCCCCACCTCATCAAGTACACCCAAAATGGGTTTAGAAAACGCGAGGCGAAATAAACTGTCTTTTCGCTCAAGCATACGCACCTCAACACCGGCAGAATGCGAAAAGGATTCATCACTATAAAGTAATAAGGTTGAATCTGGCTTCGGTGAACGGCTTGAACGCACATGCGCTAAGGCAGTTGTTTCGGATTCCATTCGTTCGATAAGAATTTCCACCTTTCCACCAGAGCTTTTTTTAGCAAACAGCCTTGCCGCAAGGACGCGAGTATTATTAACAATCAATAAATCGTTGGCATCGATAAGTGTTGGAAAATCGTTAAAATCCTGATGTATCAGCGTATTATCATCCACTACAAGCAATCGGCTATCGCTCCTTTTCTTCAGGGGATAGTGCGCGATCAAGCCTTCTGGCAAATCGTAATCAAAATCTTCAAGCTGCATAAAATTTAATCAATAAAAAAGTGGCCGCATTATACTGAAAACCGCGCCTGAGCTGTAGCGATTTAAAGCACTGAATCAGTTGACCTTCTTCAAAGGATTGATATAATGCCCCTCACTTTTTGGCAGAGCCTTAAAGTATCACTCCCTTAATGCCGGAGTGGCGGAATTGGTAGACGCAGCGGATAAATGCGTCTGAAGCTGTACGTATTACTTAGCTTATATAGTGAGTACGCAGTACAGACTGAAAAAAATAATGAGTCCGTCTTGCTGGTAACAGCAAGTAACAAAAACTGGGTGAATTGCTGGAAACCTTTTGACAGGCAATCAGCAGCCAAGCCGCCAGAGGCGGAAGGTTCAGAGACTACCTGAGTTGGAGCGATTCAACTTAATAACAGGAAGTAGTTGAGGCCATTCTTTATAAAGAATAATTTATAGAGAGCAACCTTGATGAAACAGCGCCCAGCCCCTTAGCAACATTAAGGGTGATGATATAGTCCAATAATGTCAAAATCCGCCGCCTTCACGGGTGTGCCGGTTCAAGTCCGGCCTCCGGTACCACATACCGCTGCTATCTTTTAATGGCTATTTCTTTCGTTTAATCAACGCTGGATAAGCAGCATCGGTTACTTTATACGCGGGATTATTAAACCATCCAGCCTCAAAAAACCGTACGTTCATTTCATGCACACTCTCTGTCACTATTTGTATATTTTTAGTTGCTGCAATAATATTCTCTTTTGGCAAATGCCGTAAAAGGCGTCTTGCATTTTCCTGATCACCATTGTCAAAATTTTTATAATCTGCCAGACTGATATTCGCCAAGTCACCGGGGCTTTTGATGAGATAGAGATAACGTTTCCTTTGATTTTCTAAATGCTCACTCACTGCTGGATAAAACAAATTATTTTTTTCAAAATGACTATCACTTAAATAAGATTGAACATCGCCTGAATTCGAAAAACCAAATTTGAATATTTCAGCCGGCTCAGTGTCAGAATAAAGGTATAAAACCTTCTCTCCACGATTTACCAACAACCCATCTTCTTGTGAGAAACTTCCAACCTCTCCATACATATCTGCTATATTAATTTTGTTAATATCCAGTACTTGCTTTTCCCGTTTGGATAAATAATTATCTAAAAGAATTTTTCTTCCACCGTACTTTCTATCAAGATATTTTTTTATATTCGCCGCTTTCGTTCCCCGCCCAACAATCCAAGAGCCATGCATACTTTTTACGTTATCAATAATGATATGCTCATGATCATTAAAGAACTTTACATCGTTTAAATTAAATTCCTGTACCTTCTCTTCAAAACCCACACCGTATTTTTTGGTAAAATAGGTACGTATATTGACCTTCTCATTCCCTATAAAGTCATCTCCCATACTTAGCGTATGTGGTGATACATAATTAATATTGACCTTATCTTCACTTATCCAAGACTCGATATTACGCTTGACAAAATCCTTATAAAATTCCGGCATTTCCTCGATTCTTAGCAAAAACTGTTCACCATAAACAAGCCGTAAAGTTTCGAGGTCTGTCATTTTTTTATTTTCTTCTGTGCCTTTAATTTGTGCTGTATGCAAATCATAAAGATCAAATTCCTGACCGGAAAATTTCTCCATATTTTTCTTTGTTATTTTTCCGTACCTAAACTTAAAGTAAATAGCGGCATCATCCGGTGATATTTTTTGATAATTAATGCCTAATGTTGCCAACAACAGACTCACCTTTCTAAAAACCATAAAATCTGTTAAATATTCCCTTTGCGTATCGGTACCTATATAATTTTCATTCACTATTCTTCTTATATCCGGTAGCTGTATTTCATTCATTTTGGACATTGCAGAAACCATCTCAGATGAATTTATCGTCCACCTTTTCACGTTAGCAGCATGCAACGCCATATCGTCAGGAATATTTAGATGTAAAAGGGACTTGTTAAATTCACCGCTCGAAAAACGTAAAAATTCAGCATTGAAACTCTGTAATTTCACAACACCATCGTCTTGGTTAAAGATTGCTTTACGTGAATTACTTGAAGAATCGGCATTACCCAGCCAGAGATCAGCAACCATGAGCGAGGCAAGTTTCGAATCAAAAGCTTGATCTGGTGTATTATCCACATGCATAACGACACTAGGAGGCCCTACATATTTGGCGCTTACCGCATAATATTTATCGGTTCCTAGTGATGTTCTTTTCTTTTCACTAAGTTCCTGCACTTTATGCTCAGCAATATCAACGCTGGCCAATTTATACAGCTGAGACATAAGTACTTCATCCATTGCAAGCGCCATCTCAAGAGGCTTTACAACGAATTGTTTTCCAGACTCGTCTGTTTCTAACGCTGTAACGAGCCTCCTATTAGCGGTTAACTCTGAAGAGACGACAAACGATGGCACGGGTTTGAGCTTAATGGGCTCTACCTCTACACTTGATTCTTCGCTCTCAGCTGCGACGATTCTTTGCTCTTCAGGCGTATCAGCTGGGTTACTCTCTCGTTCGACGAAGGGCTCAATATCGGAATCCTCATCTTGTGAGGGTAAATCATTCGGCAATCTATCCTTTGTCGCATCTTGATAAATTTTAGATAGTAAGGCAGCAACGCCAACGATAGAGACCCCCAAGAGTGTTGCCCCAATAATTGTGATCGCTGTATTACCTTTGCTTTCGGTTTTTGCTGAAAGTTTTTTTTCGTCCAAATTAAGCTGTGACTCATCTTCAAAAGAAGACAAGTGTTCTTTCTCTAAGAATGCCTCATAAGGTTTAAGGCAAAGAATGATAGATTGCGCGCGATATACTGGCTTTTTATAACTCCCCCTCATCACCAACTGGTACAAAACAGAGTCAGTGTTAACCGACGCCAGATAAGATTTAGCGGCATCAAAAGATTCAAATGTCTTCTTTGTGCTTACCCCTTTTTTATCTTCCAACACCTGATACTGTGTAATTCTTGATGCATCCACATTGCTAATATCCACATTAACGAGCGTGTCAGTCTTTAATTCTGTTGCATAAACACGCGCACCCTCCGACAGTAAACCCAATGAGATTACCCCAAGCTCTTCATTCAATTCTGACAACCTAATGTTACGCTCGGCATCCATTACAATTTTTATAGAAACGGCTTTCTCTACATCATCACCATGAGCACGCTCGACGAACTGATATTCGAGCACATCAAGCTGGCTACTCTCATGATGGCTAAATACACCTGTAAACCTGACTGTATCCCCTTTTTTGATGGCATCAGCGTATTTGTTCTCCGTCGTAATGCGCGCGTAAAAAGCCCGCCCCTGCTTTTGATCAATACTTATTGGCAACAGCGTTAAACTCTCTTTATCCACAGCAATAACTTTAGCCACAACTTCAGTGCTAAGAAGTATCAGATTCGTTGCTATGATGCCTTTAGTGCTATCTCCTGCCATAAAAGAGACAGCTTGTCCTGAAGCAAGGTTGTGTAAATCAACAGCGCCCTCATTGCTCTCATCCGGTGTAGGAAACGATATATCCTGAACAAAAGAAACCCGCCCATCAACAGAAACGCCATGCCCCGAAAAAAAGATATTATTCTTAGATCGTTTCAACAACCCTATGTAACGCTCTTTTGTTGGTAAATTGATCGATTGATATGACAGCCGTTTTTTTGCACTAAGAGAGATATCTACCTCGACACTAGCCTCCTTAATTGTCGCAGGGTTGCCAGCACCATCCATTGCCACCCCATCGACCATCCAGTTTGGGTTATCGACCTCAAGCAGTACTTCACCTATTTTTATAGTCACTTCATTATTTTTATAACGTTCAACAATGCCTCTAATCCTGAGATTTGAGGGGGTAAATGCAGTCACCGCCGGTGAAAAAAGGAGTACGTTTGCCTCGCCGGTAGAGACGGGCGTCAAGCTATCTGTCACCGATAACGCCAGTGTTAACACGCTCGGTACAGAAGGTGACACCACTAGGGGCATAGCCAGCTTAATCTCAAGTACATTAAAACGCCGGTGCTGAGGAATTAAATAACCATCCGCTCCTACCAGCTGGGCATCAAGCCAGGCATCGGGAAACACACCACCGGCTTCTGTAGAACCGTAAATTAACGCCGAGCTATGCGCATAATCGAAATAGAGCCTGATATGTTTATATTCACCCCGAGCAATACTGAGACCTGATAAGAATTGTGCAGAAGGGAATGCCCAGTCGATTTGTTTATCAACGACTTTTAATACTGACGTTCCATCATTTTTTATGAATTCTATAGCAGTAAGGCCCACAGTCAGCTGAGAAAAGACCGACGATTCACCTTGATAGCTCAAAAACACAACACCGCGCTCAGCAGGCGGCCTATCCACTTTTGAACAAGAAAGAATAAATATAATTAAAAATAAATAGATCTTCATATTATTTTAATTATAGATCAACAATTATTTTTTAAATGGGGTAAAAAATTCAATGCAATAGCGACAAATAATGAATAGCCATACACTTAAAACATTAAATGTACCGCCCATACCCCCATCTTTTTTATTTGTCACTCAGCAAAAAGTTGTTGGAAAAAATAGTTACCCGCCACAGATAACACATACCGCCCTGCACTGGGTTCCTCTATGATCCCTCGTTCCAGCAAGTTACTTTTTATCGCTTGTGCCAAATCAGGCATATCTGCCGCCATAAGAATTTCATTAAAATCTTCATTGGCCGAAATAGTTTGAATATCTTCCTGCGTTAACCCTGCTGCAGAGTGGGTAAGTTTTTCAAATACCCCCTGCTGGGTAACAAAGCGCCCGATAATTAGCAGCAATGTTTGAATACGTTTCACGGCATCGGTATAAGGCATCTCACTGTCATTATCACGCACATAATAAAAATCATCTTTTGCGACAAGCTCCATACCCGACATCAAGTACTGTTTTTTATAATCATTAAAATGCATAAAAACTTCGGTAAATAATGGGTTTTCTTCTCGCTCACCCGCCATATTGTAGACATATTTATTAATCACTCGCCCATTAATAAATTGTTTATAAATATCGGTGCTGCAAGTGAGATTGACATCAAGCATAAGTTTCATCCTTTTTCCTCGTCACGCTGGGATGCTCAACGGTTAACGAGAGGCACAAATAAACAAAATAATAGCGGCCATCATCGACGCGTTTTCGTTGTTTTAACGCACGCATACGTGAGGCTAATTTAGGCAAGCTTGCGGTGTACTGATAGGCCACCAGGGTATCAAACAAGGTATGATCTTCGAGTATTTCTGCCAACCATACATGTAATTCCGCAATAACATCCCCTGATGCATCAGGCCACGGCCTTTGTATGCATAGCCGCATAATATCTTGCCGCCGCTGTTCTTTAATATCAAAATCTTCGGGTATCGGTTGCAGGTTATTGTTTTCATGTTTGCTCTCATCCACGCTAATAGATTGCAACCATTCATCAAGCCGCTGAACGTGGTTCACGTTATACCAGTTGAGCCGGCTCTCATTGGATACGAGTCGTTTTTTTAACCCTAAGAAACTGACATTCTGTTGGAAAACAGCTGCATCAGTAGCCAACTTAGTGCCTCTTAATTTTCCATGACGTAAATCAACCACCGCATCCATCAGCTGATTATAGGATTTTTCGATGGCATTATAACGACCTCTCTCTGCCGCAAGAGTTTGCGTGTAGCGTTGTACGCGTCGCTGCATATCAGCAATATCTTTATAGTACGAACGGATAGCCGTGAGCTTATAGCGAATACGGAACCCTGTGTAAGATTCGCCGCGATGCTCATGTACCTCATACAATCGTCGCATAGATTGTGTGAAGCTTTTTTTTCCATCACGCATGATCATACTGGGGCTTAAAAAAGCATTGCAAGGGCTAATAAAACGCTCATATAGCTTTGACGCATCATCCAATAACTGCTGGCTGTCAGCTGCATTAAAACCTTGGTGATCAAGATGTTCATAACGCTCACCCAATTTATTAACTTGTGCTGTTAAGCCTTCAACATTTTGCTGGATTTTGGATAAGGTCTGATCGATAAGATCAAACAAGGTTACTTTTGCCTCTTCGTAATCCGGGTGCCCGGCCAACGTCAGTTTATCTTCCATGGCCGCACACTGGCTTTGAAATTGCTCTCGCATATGTTCAAAGTCGGCTGCTGATAATTCGCGCACCCGTGAGGTATCGATAAACCGCAATAAGTCAATGACAAAAGACTGTAATGTTAAGGTGCCTGCCTGCATATCGAGATGCACAATAATGCCATTTTTATACAGGCTATCGAGTGTCAACACTCGAATAGCAAAAGCATCCTCACTGCCAACGATATGTTTATAGTATTGCTGAATATATAACCCTTGAGGAATTTCAGCGCTGCCACCTTGCGCTTGCACATAATCGAGCAGTGTATAAAACGCGGCTTTGTGCTTGAGCATGGCTTGTAGAATTCTATCGCGGGAGACACGCATCAGCTGATAGCCTCTTCAGGTACGTCACCAATACTTTCGACAAATTCATTGAGAATTAATGTGCGGCAAGCATTCACCCGTGGTTGTTCGACCTGAAAACGATCAATAGTCACCCAGCGTTTAATGCTCTCCATCAATGCGGGCTCAGGCTTGGGGGTGGCGCAAAATACAGCAAAGCCTTGTTCCGCAATGGTTTGAATAGCCGTTAACGTGTTTTTGCTATCAAGTGTACCAATTTCATCCACGACAATCGGAATACCGACACTGACATGCTCTGGGCTGATCGAGCCCAATAAAACGGCTAAAATGAGCGCAGTGGTTGTGCTGGTTGTCCCCCCTGATTGGCTTTTACGGTCAAAATTGGCTTCGCCTTGCTGTTTGTATTCGTAGTGAATCGATTCCATCAACATGGCTAAATTGAGCGTCCGCTTTTTATCGTCAAAAAACTCTTCACAAAATTGACGCAAACGATCATAGAATGCTTTATCTAACAGGTGATGATCATACAGATTATATTTATCCACATCGCTCATCAGCTGCATAAAACGCGGATTAAACGTTAGGCGAATGCGAATGGCGTCGAGGTTAGATATTTGGTGTTTATTCACCTCATCATTCAATCGCTGCACATAGCGCTCTACGGTATCACGCGCTTCACGAATTTCTTGCAACTGACCATCGATCAAATCATTGTGGCTCTTCACTGCCTTCTCGTGTAACGCTTTCTTTTGCGGCAATTCTGCAAAGGCCTGACGAAGCGTGGTCATTCTTTCGCTGAGCTGTGCCTCATTGTCGATGCTTTCAAAACTATTTTCTTCAGCGGGAAGAGCCTCTTGGTAAAGAGTAGTCAGCGCATGAATCATTTCTAGACGGTTTGTCTGATGCGTTTGCGCTTCTCTATCGATGTCATTAATACGTTGCTCATCAACACTAAAACCTTCATAAGCCACTGCATGCTGATCTAACTCAAAGCCCACATGATTGAAGGTAGCACGCAGGCGATCTAGCCATTTTTGTATATCCTTACGCCTCGGTTGCAATTGCTTCTTTTCATTCTCTATCAATAGAAAAGCGGCTTGTGTTTGTTGTAGCATTTTTCCAGCAGTGTCGACTTTATCATCCACAACGGCCTTATCTTGGTTAAGTTTACCGAGGTCCTCTTTCGCCGTTTCACTGTCCATGCGTAGCTGCTCATTCGCACTCGCTAGCCGTTTTTCAGCTTGAATATTTTTTAATTCTTTTTGGTGTTTTTCGATGCTTTCTACGCGTGAATCATCATCATTGATGCCCTTACGCAGATCATCAATTTTTATACTTAAATCGGAGAGATCGATATCAATTTGTTTGAGCCGCGCCTTCCAACTATCACGTGCCGATTCAAGGCGATAATGTTTTATATCGACGGACTTTAACGCTTCACCACAAAAAGTCAGCACTTCGCCTTCGGCATCAAAAAGGTTGGCAAATGCTGTGGCTGTTTGCAACGATGCAGCAGGAATTTCGTCACTCACTTGTGCGAAGGCTGTATTTAATGAGTAGAGTGTGCCTGCTTGCGATTCTGTAAGCTGGTCTAGCATACCGACTTGATTATTATTCAGCTTTTTAGTCAGTTCCTTTTGCTCAACCGAACACCGATTTTTTTCTTTAATGGCTTGCTCTAGATGCTTAACGGCGAGCGCTTTCGAGCGTAAACTTTCGAGAAATATTTGCTCTTCCGTAATCTGCTCATCGTAAATACCCAAAATCTCCGCCAAGGATTTCCCGCCATAGCCATTAATCAATGCCTGCGATTGTAAATAATCCTGTGTTGTCGAGGCGGCTTTTTTGTTAACGAGGGTTAGCTGACCCTCTAGTTGGTTTTGCCCTTTAACAAGAAGTGCATGAGCCTGATATTTATCGTCTTTATTTGCCTCAGCTTTCAGGTATTTTTCATGAATAGTCGTGTAACGCGCATCTAATTCGTGCTGCTCAACCTCTAGCCGCTGATACAACGCACTGAGTTGCTGTGACAGTGCTTTACGCGTTTCTGTATAGGTGTTAAATGATGCATCGAGCGACTTAAATCGATGCGTGCAATTATCTAATCGCGTTAAGCTCGTTTTGCTTTCGGATAACTTATGATACTCCAACATCAATGCGTCAAAATCTGCACTCAGCCTCTCTTGCTGTCGGCTTCGCTCCATTTCAATGATGGTTGCAATGGCACGCGGCAAACTCCCTTTATCGGCCTGACCAATATCAAAGGCAAGCTGGTATAAATGACGAAAAGCTTCGATACCCGAGGCATTCGCGCCGGATGTTAAGGGGTACAAACAAAACCGCGCCTGAGATGGATCGCCTGAATGCCCAGCATACAAATATTCGGCTAATGTTTTTTCGTCTGTAACCTGTACTGCCCCGAAGGTTTTTAAGCCTTTTTTGAGACGATCAAAGGCTAAGCTCTCAGCAAAATCGCCTTCACCATTGAGCGCTTCTGTATCCCAAAATAACGATTTGATGGTTTCAAAACTAACGGGCACAAAAAAACGCCCGTACTGCCACTCACCCCGAGCCTTATAAAGCACCATGGAAAATACACCATTCGGGTTTTCTATTTCAGTGATAATGTAAGAAATATAAGAGGGGAAATAAAACGCGTAGGAATCTTCTTTTGAGTAATCGCTGTCTTTTCCGGTAAATTTAAATTTCCGCTTACAATGGGTAAAAGAATTCTCAGAAAAGAGGGCCAGCTTAAGCCCAGCGAGACTAGCAGTTTTTCCACGGTTGTTCTGGCCAAAAAGTGCCATGTGCTGATCAATAGAAAACTCTGAATACCCATGAGTCGCTGAATTCACATAAACAATTTTTCGAAGTGTGTAATGTTGCTTCAACGCTAAAAATGACGGCTGCTCTTTCTTTGCTTCATTCATGTAAAAAGCTCTCCTGCTCGAGGGTTTTGCCGGTGTTATAAATAACGCCTGCCGCATTTTTTAGAAAAGCCACTTCGCGACTCACCTTAAAACATGCTTCTTTTGCCGTTTCGTCTATACCGATTTCAACATGTTGAAGGCGATGCTCGATATCATAAGGCAACACAAAATGATGCGCTGCTTTGGGTGTCAGTGCTGCGAGTGACTTTGCTATATGTAAACCGGCAAGATCAACATCAAAATGCATCGCGATGTTTTGGTAATGCGATAAAACTTCACGATGCAGTTTACAAGTAATTTCATTGCCTGAACCATAGATGACATCCCATTTTTTATTCAAGTCGACCTGGCAATACTGCGCTAAGAAAGTAGCCGTTTGGAGGATATAAAAGAAATTGGCTTTGTTTTCAATGATCAATACCTGACGGTTATGGGGCTTGAAGTTTGATCCTGATGCTTCATCTATCATCACTGGGCGAGGAGAGTCAAGGCCCTCACGAAGTAACAACATGGAACAACTTGCATCGACATAATGAGACCGGTTTTGTGTTGCCGCTTCATTTTTGGAGCCATTGGATGATTGGCTTTGCGATTTCAACCATTCAAAGAATGACGTTTTATAATCAACCACTTTCCACGAATCTTTCCCGATTTTTTCCGTTGTAAAGCTAGCCTCACCTGCGTAGCGCTCAAAGCCTTTTGCCAGTTTAAGGAAAGCGGGGTAGTTAATCGATATACCTTGCTCAATTTTTTCAATGTATATATGCAATCGCGTTCCCACAAAACTTCCTTTACAGCCCCTTCTCGCAGCAGCGAATAGTAGGCGTTTAGAGGCAGTTTAGCAATTGATGGAACATTAACAAAAATCACAGCCATGAAAGCCTTTCAGTGAAGAATGACCACTCTCCCAACTTGCTCACACGACAGATTAAATAACGAGGCAATGTGTTACTTTAGCGGCTTAAAATAACAAAAAATCAACTCAAGGCTCCAACATGTTGCAACGCTGCTTTGAACCTGCGCAATTAAATGGCTTAACCTTAAAAAACCGTTTCATCAAAGCAGGCACCTTTGAAGGTAAAAGCCCGCACGGTGTACCCACTGAAGCCTACCTCGATTTTCACCAAAAAATTGCTGAAGGTGGCGTAGCGATGACGACCTTAGGCTATTGCGCGACTGAAGCCGATGGTCGACTGAACGAGAATATGCTATTCATGGATACCTATATCCGTGATGCCTTACAAAAGATCATTACCGAATTACATGCCTCTGGAACAAAAGTTTCTGGTCAGATGGGACACTGCGGCGGGTTCTCCAAAAACAAACACATGAGACGACGCCGACCACGTGGTCCACAATTTTCCTTAAATCTCTTAGGTGTCGCTTACGGCATGTTTTTCTGCGACAAAATGACACAATCTCAAATCAAGGCGTTAGTACAAACCTATTTTGATGCAGCTACCTTCATGAAGTCTGTAGGCTTCGATTGCCTTGAAATTCACTTTGGCCATGGCTATGGGCTATGCCAATTCATGAGCCCTAAAACCAATAAACGCAAAGATCAATATGGTGGAAGCCTACAAAACCGAATGCGTTTACCACTTGAGGTTTTAGCCGCAGTACGTAAAGCCGTGGGGAATGATTTCCCCATCATCGGTAAAATAAGCCTCACCGAGGGCGTTAAAGGTGGATTGCATTATGATGATGCGATTGACATCGCTAAAATGCTGGATACTGCAGGCATCGATGGCATTGTGACCTCTGGCGGTACCAGCACCATGAACCCAATGATTATGTTTCGAGGTGATAATATTTTAAAGCCTATGCTTAATGCCGAAACTAATCCGTTGATGAAACTGATTTTGCGCCTTGCAGGGCCATCCATGTTTAAGAACTACACCTATAAAGAACTCTATTTTTTAACGCAGGCAAAACGACTGCGTGAAGCAGTGCAATGCAATATGATTTACGTGGGCGGAGCCTCTTCTACTCATAGTTTCGCAACGCTCATGGATGCGGGTTTCGATTTTATTCAGCTCGGACGTGGCTTACTCGCTGATCCCGACTTGGTTAATAAAGCGCAAGCTACAACCGAAACACATACCCCTTATCAAAGCCGCTGCGTACATTGTAATGAGTGCGTAGCGACCATTGAGCATAAAAACGGAATTCACTGTACACGTTTTCTCTCATCGACTGACTGAACAAAGAACCCGAAGAATGAAGATTTTAATCACTGGCGCCTTTGGAAATCTCGGATTAACCTGCGTTGATCAAGCCCTTGCGCAAGGTTTCGAGGTGCGTTGCTTTGATCTAAACACGTCAAAAAATCGAAAAACCGCCCATAAATATCGGCGCCAACAAGGGAGTAAAATTGAAGTTATACTCGGTGATATTCAGCAGGGGAGCTTACATCACCCGCTAGTAGAAGGCGTTGATGCCATCATTCATAATGCCTCTTTGCTACCCCCTGCAACAGAAAATAATCCCAGCCTCGCTTACTCGATCAATGTTACTGCGAGCAAAAATTTGATCAATGCTGCAGCGGTAAACGCTAATCGACCTGTTTTTGTTTTCCCCTCTTCAGTGACTGTTTTTGGTCTGCCTAAACTTGACGAAGGCGAATTAGACACTTCCGCACCAGTCGTCATCAGTGATATTTATACACAGCATAAAATAGCGCTTGAAAACTATTTGCAACAAAGCAGCTTACCTTCGGTGGTGCTACGCGTGGGCGTATCTGTTGATGCACGAACTTTAAAAACCGATCGTACCACCTTTAAAAACTTGCTAAACGTGCATGCCGATAATCCGCTGGAATATGTTCACCCCAAAGACGTTGCGCTCGCCATGTGCAATGCGTGTAAAACCCTTGCAGCAAGAAATAAGGTGCTCTTGATTGGCGGTGGTAGGTCTTGCCAAGTTAATCAGCGGCAGTTTTTACTTGCTGCGTTTAAAGCCGCGGGGTTGTATTTACCGTCAAGTATTCATGGTGATCAAACTTTTTATACACACTGGATGGATACAACAGAGAGCCAAACAATATTGCAATTTCAACATCGTAGCTTTAGTGACTACGAACAACAATTACAAGATAAACTTAAAGGCATTCGGTTATTATTAGCGCCGCTTCGCTGGCCAGTGAATCGCCTACTGCCATGGATTTTAGCGAGGCTGTAAGTGCCTCCGCGTACACCGAACCAAACGCTTACCCGGCTGCCTCCTTAGGTAGGCCCATTAATTCATAGAAAGCTTATTCCACAACCCTTCTTTATTTTCTTGCCCCTGCAACAGCATAAGATTCAATCAAATATTTTGATCGTTTTACTAAGAAAGCTTCACGCATTTTTTGATCTTTTCCAATAAATGTTAATAAATTCGTAGGCTTAACCATTTTTAATTGATGAAGCAGTGCATCATGCCCAATCACGCGATTAAATTGTAACTCACTCTCTTCTGATAATTGCCTTAACCTGTCATGTACTGCTTGAGGGTATAATTTTTTTAGCGTATCCAATAACGCATACTGCACTGAAAAAGGCTGGTACTGTTTTTTATTCGTGATCATGATCAATACCCCTTGGCACTCTTCCCCTTTAAATAAACCGTAAAAAGGTTTGTAGTAAAATGGCTGGAAGAACACACCAGAAAGCTCAAGCCTATTTAGCACGCTTGAAAACTGCTCTGCATTTATCCAAGGGGCCCCCACAATTTTGAAAGGTAGCGTGTAGCCTACACCAATATTTATCAGGCCTAGCTCACCTAACGCACCTGTCGACGCTGCAAAAATTGGCGTACTTGATTCAGGTATATTAGGGCTCGATGGCATCCATTGAAGACCTGTGAGACCATAATTCATATCTCGCCGCCACCCCGTCATAGGCACCACCGTTAGCTTTGCACCAACGTTATATTCTCCATTAAAATATTGAGCGAGCTCACCGATAGTCATGCCATGAATATAGGGTATTTCAATATAACCAAACGTCGAGAGAAAGGGTTTTGCATTCATGGGTCCATCAACTAACATGCCGCTAATAGGATTAGGGCGATCAAGTACCACGACGTCAATCGCTAACTTTGCAGCAATTTCTATCAACTGAAATAAATGCGTCGTATAGGTATAAGGCCTGACACCAATCGCCTGAATATCGACGATAAGCATATCAATACCCATCATCATGGCTTCTGTCGGTTTATCCGTTTGCCCGAATAAACTCACCATCTTTATCGGCAGGTGACTGGACTGCTCAGTAATTTTAGTCTTTGCATAGGTATTGCCTTTTAGACCATGTTCAGGTGTAAAGACTTTGACTAGCTCTATACCTTTGCTGTTAGCTAATTTTTCAAGTGTCGATTGTAGACGCTGATCTACGCCTGTTTGGTTGGTATAGAGACCAATGCGTTTATTTTCAATATGTTTAAGGCTTATGCTATCAAGCCCTAGTCGCACAATATCTGCTTGTGCTTTTATACTTAAAAAAGTTAACGCTATGATAATAAGCAAAGGGAGTTTCTGCCGCATCATTTTTTCCCCTGTAAAAAATCAGGATTACCCTGCTTTAATGTTTATACCCATCACACTTGAAGATGCAAGGGCGTTGCCCGCGCTCGCTCACCCCAATCACTTACTGACTGCAAGCTCATGGGAATTCGCTCGCTTGCCGCCTTCTTGCATCTCCAATTCCGATAGGTATAGATGGTAGCTACTCTTCTGATCAACGTTAAAACAGTCACTGTCCGTAGAAGTTAAGCCACCGACATACACCTATGGATTAACACTGCCTTTTTTAGTTCATAAAAAAACCAGCTTTCGCTGGCTTTTAAAAGGGTACGTCCTACTTATAGATTTACAATGCCAAACGTCTAAAGTCTTGAAGGATACTTCCAAGAAACACGAAGAACTTACCTGCATCTGCACCGTTGACCACACGATGGTCATAGCTTAGTGAGAGGGGCAGCATTTTCTTAGGCTGAAAAACTGAACCATCCCAAACGGGTTTAACTGTCAATTTTGAAACGCCCAAGATTGCTACTTCAGGTGTATTGACGATGGGCGTAAAGCCTGTTCCACCAATACTGCCCAAGCTTGAAATAGTAAAACACCCGCCCTGCATTTCAGCCGGCTTGAGTTTTCGCTCCTTGGCCTTCTGTGCGAGCTCTGCTGTTTCTTTTGCCAATTCAAAAATGGTTTTCTTATCGACATCATGCACCACTGGCACCATTAACCCTGCTGGCGTATCTACAGCGATACCAATATGCACATACTCTTTATAAATGAGCTGCTCACCATCGGCATGTAAAGACGTATTCATTTTAGGGTTAGCCGTTAAGGCTTTTGCACAAGCTTTCAGCAAAAAAGGTAGTGGTGTCACTTTGACACCTGCACGTTCGGCTTCCGCTTTAAGTTGTTTTCTAAAGTCTTCAAGATCGGTAATGTCGACATCATCAAAAGCGGTGACATGAGGTACATTCAGCCAGCTGCGATGCATGTTAGTCGCTGTAATTTTATGCAGCTTAGACATCTTCTCGATGCGAACATCACCAAATTTGGAAAAATCAATTTCTGGCACGGGTGGAATATTCGCACCACCAGCCGCTTGGTTGATCTTCTTATTTACTAATGCGTCTTTGATGAAGGCCTTCACATCGGATTTCTGAATACGACCGCGTGGCCCAGAACCGGGTACAACAGCTAAATCAACACCGATTTCACGCGCCATTTTTCGTACTGCTGGGCCTGCGTAGACATCACCCGTTGGGCGATTTTCGGTCATACCCGTCACGGGCTGATGTTGTTCCGCCACTTGTTTTGGCTCGGTAACTTTCTGCTTTGCATCGGCAGCTGGTGTCGGCAAAGGGGTATCGGTTTTAGCTTCCACACCCGACACTTCCATTTCAACCAAGGGCAAACCTTGTTGAGCGGTATCACCTTCTTTAATGAGCAGCTTAAGAATTTTTCCTGCTTTCGGTGCAGGTACTTCCATCGAGGCTTTGTCGCTTTCAAGAACGATCAGTGAATCACCCTCTTCAACGTCATCACCCTCTGCCACACAAACTTCGATCACCTCCGCTGAATCACCGCCAATATCAGGTACATTGAACGCTTCAACTGAGGATGCACCGTTTGTTTCAACAGCCGTTTCAACTTGTTGCCCTAGCGTACTTTCAGCCTCTAAAGCCTCAGATGCTGCAAGTACATCGGCTTTTTCTACAGCAGGCTCACTAGCTCCAGCACCTGATACGTCCAACTCGATGATGACATCACCTTCATTTAAGGTATCGCCCTCGTTGATAACCACAGCCACAACTTTACCAGCCATAGGTGAGGGTATTTCCATCGAGGCTTTATCAGACTCCACGACAACCAGTGAATCTTCAGCCTCTACGGTATCCCCTGCCTTTACGCACACCTCAATAATTTCGACATTCTCTGCGCCCCCTAAATCGGGCGCTTTTATTTTCTCAATGGACATAAATACATTCCGATTAGCAGGTTCTTGGGTCTATTTTATCTTGGCTAATGCCGTATTTTTTCATCGCCTTAGCTACATCATCTGGTGTGAATTGACCTTCTTTCGTCAATGCATTCAATGTCGCTATCACGATAAAGCGAGCATCGACTTCGAAGAACTCACGCAATTTTTCTCGGGTATCTGAACGCCCAAAGCCATCTGTGCCCAAAATAGTGAGCGGTGAAGGAATAAATTCACGCAACTGATTGCTATAGCTTTTAATATAATCCGTTGCGATGACAACAGGGCCTTCTTTACCAACAAGCTGTTGTGCTATAAAAGGCACTTTAGGTTCATCCTTAGGGTGAAACTCATTGTAACGTGCGCAAGATTGCGCCTCATTAGCAAGCTCGTTAATACTGGTTAAACTCCAAACATCCGCATGTACATTAAAGTCGTCTTTGAGTATAGCGGCAGCCTTAATGACTTCATTGAGAATAGTACCTGCGCCCATCAACTGCACTTTTTCCTTGGCCTTACTGCTGCTCTCTTGCAACAAGTACATGCCTTTTATAATGTCGACCTCAGCCCCTTCGGGCATTGCTGGGTGCTGGTAGTTCTCATTCATGATGGTGATGTAATAGAAAATATTTTCTTTAGCGACATACATACGCTTTAAACCATCTTGAATAATCACTGCCAACTCGTAAGAGTAAGTCGGATCATAAGACACACAATTCGGCACCATGTTCGCCATAAGATGGCTATGCCCATCTTGATGCTGCAAGCCTTCACCGTTCAATGTGGTTCGACCCGCTGTACCACCAATCAAGAAGCCTCGCGCCTGCATATCACCAGCAGCCCAAATCAAATCCATAATGCGCTGAAAGCCAAACATGGAATAGAAGATATAGAAAGGCACCATCGGTAAATTATAGGTACTGTATGATGTTGCTTGCGCTATCCATGCAGAGGTTGCACCAGCTTCAGTGATACCCTCCTCCATGATTTGCCCTTGTTCGCTTTCCTTGTAATACATGATTTGATCAGCATCATGCGGGGTATATTTTTGACCTTGTGAAGAATAAATACCTAATTGCCTGAACATACCTTCCATGCCAAAGGTACGCGCTTCATCCGGTACAATCGGCACAACGCGCTCGCCCATTTGTTTATCTTTAGCAAGGGCCGACAGAATACGGACAAACGCCATGGTTGAGGAGATTTCACGCTTCCCAGTGTCTTTCAGCTGGGCTTTAAATGCGTCCAGTGAAGGGATTGGCAAAGTTTCAAAATCAGCCTGACGTTTAGGAATGCTGCCACCCAAACTTTCTCGCCTTTTTTTCATGTACTGCATTTCAGTGCTATCAGGCGCTGGCCGGTAGTAAGGTACATTAACGAGCTCATCGTCAGATAAAGGAATATCAAAGCGATCTCTAAATTGCTTCAAACTCTCCAGATCGAGTTTTTTCAGTGAGTGCGTTTCATTGTTGGCTTCACCCGCGTCACCGGTTCCGTACCCTTTTACCGTTTGTGCTAGAATCACAGTCGGCTGATCTTTGGTTGTTGTTGCAGCAGCATAAGCGGCATAAACTTTATAAGGATCATGCCCACCACGATTAAGATACATAATATCTTCATCGCTGAGATCTTTAACGAGTTCTAACAATTCAGGGTATTTGCCAAAAAAGTGCTTGCGCGTATAAGCACCACCGTTAGCTTTATAGTTTTGCAATTCGCCATCACAAACTTCATCCATTCTTTTTTGCAGTAGGCCAGTTTTATCTTTTTCAAGTAGCGCATCCCAATGACGCCCCCAGATAACCTTGATGACATTCCAGCCTGCGCCTCTAAATACACCTTCCAACTCTTGAATGATTTTTCCATTACCACGCACTGGGCCATCAAGACGTTGTAAATTACAATTAATGACAAAGATCAGGTTGTCTAAACTTTCGCGTCCAGCCAGAGAGATTGCACCAAGACTTTCAGGCTCATCACACTCACCATCACCCAAAAATGCCCAGACCTTGCGGTCACTGACAGGTTGTAAGCCTCGCTTTTGCTGATACTTCATAACATGCGCTTGATAGATAGCCTGTATCGGACCAAGCCCCATAGAAACGGTAGGGAACTGCCAGTAATCAGGCATCAGCCAAGGGTGTGGGTAGGATGATAAGCCGCTGCCATCCACTTCTCTTCGGAAATTATCCAGCTTATCTTCATCCAGGCGCCCTTCAAGATAAGAGCGTGCATATATACCTGGCGCAATATGCCCCTGAAAATAAATAAGATCAGCGCTGTGATCGCCTTCTGATCCTCTAAAAAAGTAATTAAAACCTACATCATACAGCGTTGCGCTCGACGAGAAGCTGGAAATATGGCCACCTAATCCTTCGCTACGCTGGTTGGCTCGCATGACCATGGCTAAAGCATTCCAACGTACCAATGACCGAATACGTCTTTCTATAAACAGATCACCCGGCATTCTTCTTTCAGCCGTCGGTGGAATAGAGTTTCGGTAAGGCGTGGTGATAGCAGGCGGGAGTCGTGTACCCGCTTTTGCCGCACACTCCGCTAAAGTTTTTATCAAGTACGCTGTTCTTCCACGACCTGCATTTTTGAGTACTGAATCTAGTGCATCGATCCATTCTTGTGTTTCTAAAGGATCTTTGTCCTCTTGATGCATATAAGCCTCCTAAGCTTTGAGGATATTCTAAAACGTATCGCAAGATGGTAATCTTGCTAAATGAGTGGGATTTCACTCGGATTAGATCAGAATATTAGCGTTTATCAACGGCGAAAAATTCTACACAAATATCGCCGTCAATCAAGTGAATTGTTTGACCTTCTCCCGTCCTGGCAATTCTTTACGTCAACCTTGAGCAAAGATTAAACAACGCCAGGCACTTATTTTTCATGTGAGCGCCGGAAAATGTAAAGTGTATTTTTAGCGTTATCATTTTTAAAAATAGATTGATACTGTCCGAGATTTGACTCTGCCTGAGTACCCATTAAAAGCGTCCGGAGCGGCATGGATGCATACGCATCACTCATCACATTTTTCCAAATAGAAAAGTCTACTTTCTTGATCGCTTTAGCCAATATTTCTTTCCGGTCGAAAGGAAATCCATAAACAATGTTTCCCCAATAACCCGCGGTCTCTTGCTGCAAGTTCTTTGGTTTCTCAGAGAGTTGCTCAACGAGGGCCATCTGATAATTTTTGAAGGTTTTTTCTGATAATTTCGGCAAACCTTTAAAAGCAATGTCTAAAAACTTTAACGTTGAATGATGTATTGATTCAACATCTGCCTTTGGAGACTGCACAACAAAGATAATGCCTGGCACATTAATCAAAGGGTAATAGTTAGCAAATACGATATAACCCAATTGCTGCTCTGTACGTAAATCATGAAAATAACTTGGCTCCAACAGTTTACCCAGCAATAGCCAGTTTGCCTGTGCAATGACGGAATCATTACTCGCTTGCCAATAATACAAGTAACCATAATCTGAATAAGGCGTCTCCACATCATCGTACGATGGCGTGCCAAGTTTTGTGATCTCAATTTTTGTGTTTTTGATGGAACCCGCTTTTATCTGCAGTGTTTTTTGTAAGTACAATGCCGATTCTTTTGCTTGTGTTTCACTTAGCGCACCACTCGATAAAGTTACTAAACCCGCATTTTGCCAAAACATCTCAGCTGCCTCATTGACGTTCTTTAGGGTGACTGTTTTAAGCACCTCCTGAACCCGCTCATAAGGCCAAAGCTGCGGACGCATTTTCTGTTGCCATTCCGTCAACAGGCGACGATAAGGCTGCTCAAACTTTAAATTAGCCACTTTCCTTACTGCTTCTTGCTTGATACGCTCAAATTGTTTTTCTGTAAATGTTGTTTTTTTAACATGACTAACAATTTGTTTTAAAAGGGTATTTTGCTTATCACTGAAGCCTGCAATATGGAAATTTATACCGAAAGCCTGCCGATAAACACTGAAATCAATCCCCGCTAAATAGGCTGGGTAGACAAAAGGCTCTAAACTGTCGTTAATCAACCCCACATAAAGATCCAAGGCTAAATCATCAACAATAGTCCGGTCTTCCCTGTACTTTTGAAAGCTAAAATACTGAGAGGCGCGCGGTGCTCGAAAGTTAACAACAGGCTTATACCAAACTTCCAGGTGATCGTTATCAATAACCTTTTCTGGAAATCTTTGCTCAGAATCAATCTCCGGCAAACCGACATAATCAGGCAACAGCGTATTTTTTTCCGGCATAACAATCTCTTCGTTCACCTCACCGGCCTCAATCACCTCCTTCAAGTCACGCGGAAAATTTGAAACTGTATAGGGCACTTGATAATAGGGCGAATGCTCCACAAAGGTAAAACCGTGAGCCATCACCGACACAAAAACATTACTCGGCGTTAGATAGCTTAATATATCGCCAACCAATTTAGGGTTATAGCTTTCAAGCATCGTACTGGCCTGCAACAGGTCTTTTGCCGGATAGTCATGCATGGCTGTCGAATAATAAATTGCTCGACTCATCGGTGACGTTTCTTGTGGGTATAGATAGGTTAAATGATTAATTTCTGCGAGCTCATCAAACACCCATCTTGGAATACCGTCTTTTTTTAGCCTTGCTATCGCTTCAAAAACCGCTTTTACGATTTCTTGCTGGTGATTTAACCCCTCATCGGTGAGTTCCACACTGACACTAAATGCATCGCCACCATTATATGAAATGAGTTCACCCGCCACGAGTGACTCAATCCAGTGATTTTTTTTCAGATATGCGTAAAGTGAACCACGGCCCTCATGCCCGAGTATATGCCCAACTAACACCAACGGCTTAGCGGAATAATATTGCTGGTAATCTGGCATAGGAAAAACCAGCGACAACTCTTTAAGGTTTTTTTCAGGCTGTATCGTCACCCATTTTGGCAAAAAATTCTTAGCGAACAAAGGCTGTGTGAAAGGCTTTTTCTTCACTTTCCCCGAAGGAATCTCAGAAAAGTCACTTTCAACCATTTGCTGCAAAACATCGAGAGACATTTTGCCATTCACCACTAATGTCATGTTATCAGCGGTATAATATTTTTTGTAAAAGGCTTTCATTGCAGGAAGTAATTTCGGATCTTTTTCCTGTAAAGTCTCTAAATTACCGACTGAAAACTGGCGCCAAGGGTTATCGGGGTTGACAAGGTTTTTATACACATCCAAGCGGCGGCGGTTATCGTCTTTGATTTTCGCCTTATACTCAGAGTCAATCGCATGAATCTCACGATTAACATACTGTTTATCAAAGGAAGGGGCGATAAAAAATTGTGCAAAGCGATCCAAACCTTTAGCAAGCGCATCGGATTTAATATCAAAATGGTAATTTGTGTGTTCTGCACTCGTAAAGGCATTATTCGAGCCACCGTGCGATTTAATAAACGAAGAGTACTCACCCGGATCTGGATATTTTTTCGTGCCTAAAAACAACATATGCTCTACAAAGTGCGCTAGACCCTGACGATCTTTAGGATCATCCATACTCCCTACAAAAACATCCATCGATGCCGACGCAATATCGGCATTATCATCCGAAATAAGCAGGACTTTAAGCCCGTTAGGCAAAATCAAGTATCGATAATCTTTTTTATCATTAGGACTTTTCTTGACCGTTTCGTAGGTTGTTCGTTGAAACAGCGTACAAGATGCAACAACCAAAAGACTGAAAGCGGCAAAACCTAAAAATAGCCTTTTCACGGGTTTATTGAACTGCATTTAAAAGCTCTCTGATTTAATGTTAGTAGGCCAAGCTTCTATCAATGCTTTAATGAGTGTTGCCAGCGGAATGGCGAAGAAAACGCCCCAAAGACCCCAAAGTCCGCCGAATACTAATACTGAAATAATGATCGCGACGGGGTGTAAATTAACCGCTTCCGAAAATAACAGCGGGACAAGGACATTACCATCAAGAAATTGAATGATCAAATAGATGCTTAAGAGTATCAAAAAATCATCTGACCACCCCCACTGGAAAAAACCTACAAGGGCAACTGGTATCGTCACAAGCACGGCACCAATATAAGGAACAATAACTGACAAGCCAACAAATACACCGAGTAACACAGCATAATTTTGCTTCATAATCGCAAATGCAGCCACCGTGAGCACAGCAACAATAAAAACCTCAACAGCTTTACCTCGGGCATAATTAGAGAATTGCGCATTCATTTCACGCCATACCGCCCTCATAAAAGGTCTTTCTTTGGGTAAAAATCGTCCCAGCCAAGTCAAAATAACCTGCTTATCTTTCAAAAAGAAAAACACTAAAATGGGGATTAGTACGGTATAGATAGTAATGGCGAATAGATTAGGGATAGTTTCTATGGAAAAAGACAATGCCGACTGCCCTAATGCAGCCGCTCTCGTCAACGAATAGTCAATGAGTTTTTCTATTTCAAGGGAATCATAAACCTCAGGGTATTCAAGATTCATCTTCTTAATAAATAGATGGATCTTATTTATGATTTTAGGTAATTCCAACGCCAAGCTATAAATTTGCCGCCCAATGATCGGCAATGCCAATAAAAGCAAAGTCCCTGCAACACTCACAAAAAAAGCAAAAGTCAAAACAACTGACCATTGATAAGACAACCAACGGTTAAAGAAGCTTACCAGCCCTTGCAACAGGTACGCGATGATGATGCTAATAATAACAGGCGCTAATTCACTCCCTAAAAAAAACATTAACGCGACTATACCGCAGAGGATTAAAACCAGGGAAATAGTCTCTTCACTAGCGAAATAGCTATCAATCCATTTTTTAACGACTTTTATCATGTATTACACTCAATTCGGCCATCACTCTGCTTCACCGCAGCGAATGCTGAAATAATAGCATCCCTCTTTATATTCTCTACTCAAAAGTTTATGTGGCGTCTGTACAAGATAAACGACTATATCCTCAAAGGAACCGGCATCCGTCGCAAGAACTTGCAACACATCGCCCGCATGCAATGATTTTAAAGCAATTTTTGTTTTCAATAAGGGTAAAGGGCAGGCTAATCCCTTTGCATCCACAACAAGTTGTATTTTCTCAGTCAAGCGCAACCCCTATCGCAAAAGCGTATAATTTATCACTGGAAGCCTGATTTATGGTATTAAATTTGTTCCTGATTACCCCTAAAGCTCAGCTACTGTTACACTTGCGGTCAAGAACAGTATCGTTGAGGTGTTCACATGTCTAAAAATACGGTTCAATTCCAAAAAGGCTACAGCCTTTCAGATCTGTTTAGAGATTATGGATCAGAGATGCAATGCGAAGCGGCACTCTTTAACTGGAGGTGGCCCAACGGCTTTACTTGTCCCGATTGTCACTCGACATCCTATTGCAAGCTTAAAAGCAGAGCCCTGTATCAATGCAATAAATGTCACCATCAAACATCACTAACGAGCAGGACTTTATTCGCAGGTACAAAGCTACCATTAAAGACATGGTTTCTTGCTATTCACTTACTCACCCAGTCAAAAACTGGATTATCGATATTGGCATTAAAACGCCAACTAGGTGTCGGGTACAATACGGCATGGTCAGTTAAGCATAAAGTCATGCAGGCAATGAAGGAGCGGGATGATAGCAAACCTTTGTCGGGTTTTATTCAGGTGGATGATGTTTATTGGGGAGGAGAGCAAAGAGGCGGAAAGCGTGGACGTGGATCTTCTAATAAAACACCCTACATCACAGCGGTTTCTCTTGATGATGAGGGTAAGCCAATTAGCATGAATATGAATGTCGTTGAGGGGTTTACGCTTAATGAGATAAAGCGATGGGCCAAGAGGCATGTAAAGGAAGGAAGCACTGTGATTTCTGATGGCCTTGCTTGCTTTAATGCCATCAAAGACGCTAATTGTACCCACAACAAATTTGTCACTGGTGGTGGGCCTGATTGCGTTAACCTCGAAGAGTTTAAGTGGGTTAACACAATAATCGGCAACATCAAAACGTCTATGCATGGCGCTTATCATTCCATTAGCCCAAGGCATTTGCCACGATACCTGGCTGAGTTTTGTTATCGCTTTAATCGTCGTTTTAATTTGAAGGCATTGCTTCCGCGGTTTATGTCCGTAGCGCTAAAAACGCCTCCAATGCCATATAAGTTCCTTACGATGGCTGAGGCTTATGGGTAATCAGGAATTTGTTTATTATTACTGCATGAGAAAATCATTACCTATCCCCTGCTATTTTTTGCTCGTTTTTTTACTCACAGGCCTATTATCTGCCAAGGTAGCGCTCGCGAGTAAACCCATCAATTTACCGACTCTCGGCGATGCCAGCTCAGCGATTATTTCGAAGGGCGAAGAACACCGAATGGGACAAGGCTTCCTGCGCGCACTCTACGGACAAGTGCCCATGAGCCAAGACCCTATTATCTATAACTACCTCAATGAGCTAACCAACAAACTCGTCATAAACAGCCCCCTTTCCCCTAAGCATTATTATCTAGTCGTGATCGACAACAATAGCTTTAACGCTTTTGCCGCTCCCGGCAATATCATGGGCATTAACCTCGGTCTCTTTTTATCTGCTGATACAGAGGATGAGTTAGCCTCTGTCATTGCTCACGAAATTGGGCATTTAACGCAAAGGCATTATGCGCGCCAACTTGAGCGTCAGAAGTCACAACGTTATGTCAGCCTCGCCTCATTACTTGGCGGTCTCTTAATTATGGCAAGTGGGCAAGCTGATGCAGGCCTAGCTACGGTGACAGCAGGTCAAGCAATAGCCATTGACCAGCAACTCAAGTACAGCCGTCGCGACGAACAAGAGGCTGATCGTATTGGTATAGCAACACTGTATCAAACAGGCTTTAACCCTAAAGCTGCAGCGGGAATGTTCCAGCACCTGCAAACCCAAATGCGCTACCGTGAAGATATTAAACAGTTTGATTTTTTACTGACACACCCCTTAACAGAATCGCGCATCAGTGATGCCCATAATCAAGCTAATTTATATCCTGCACAAATTGACCAAGACAGTTTTGACTTTCACCTAATGAAAGCCCGTGCGGAGCTGGCCGCATTCAAAAACTCAAGACTTGCCGCCACACACTTCCAGCAGAGCGCTAGTAAACACCCAAAAGCACTGCGATACGGGCTAGCCCTAGCCTATCTAACCGAAAAGAAGCCGCTGCTTGCCAAACCTATCATTGATAAGCTGTACGACGAGTCTCCGCACAAAATTCCTTTTATTATTGCCAAAGCAGAATATTTACTGGCTTTAAAACAGCCGGAAACGGCTATTAAATTACTGCGAAAACAACTGCGTATTTCGCCTAATAACTACCCGCTCTCCCTGACACTTGTGAATGCTTACCAGCAAAATCAGCAAATGCAAGCTGCAGCCGAACTGCTCTCAAGCTTCATTAAGGGGCAATCTCACACCCCTGCCTACTTATGGTATCAGCTTGCAGAGATTCAAGGGTTAGCAGGAAATATAGGCGAAGTGCATCGCGCCAGAGGGGAGTATTTTATTACTGTAGGTGCTCTCAAAGATGCACAGAGACACCTAAAACTTGCCTTACCTTTTTTTAAAAGCAATCGACAAATCAGCGCAAAAATTAAAACACGCATTGAAGTGATCAAAGCACTTGAGAAAGAGAAAAAAGGTAATCGGTAACAACATCTACTTTAACGAAAATGCCAATAAACGATCGAGGGGTTTTAATGCATCTTTTCTCAGCTGTTCGCCCACAACAACCTCTTGGTCAAAATGCGTAAGCTGATGATGAAGCTGCTCAAGCGTATTCATAGCCATCCACGGACAATGGCCACAGCTTTTACACTGTGCGGATTGACCTGAGCTAGGCGCAAGATAAAAATCCTTCCCGGGTGACACTTGCTGCATTTTAAAGAAAATACCGCGATCAGTTGCAACCACAAACTTTTGATTTTGTAAGGTTTTTGACGCATTAATAATTTGTGTAGTTGACCCCACCACATCCGCTAACGCCACAACAGAGGCTGGTGACTCAGGATGAACAAGTACCGCAGCGTCTGGGTATACCCGCTTAAGATCCTGAATACCTTTGGCTTTAAACTCTTCATGTACAATACACGACGCCTGCCAAAGCAGCATATCAGCCTGTGTTTGGTTTTGAACATATTCGCCTAAGTATTTATCGGGCGCCCAAATAATTTTTTCACCTTTGTCCTGCAAGTGTTCTACAATTTGCACCGCTGACGAGGAGGTAACCACCCAGTCAGCGCGTGCCTTAACAGCAGCTGAGGTGTTTGCATAAACCACGACCGTTCTATCAGGGTGCTGATCACAGAAGGCAGAAAACTCATCTGCTGGACAGCCAAGATCTAAAGAGCAGGTGGCTTCTAGTGTCGGCATAAATACGCGCTTTTCTGGCGATAAGATTTTTGCCGTTTCCCCCATAAATTTCACGCCATTAACGATCAGGGTATTTGCAGGGTGTTCTTTTCCAAAGCGGGCCATCTCTAACGAATCGCCGACGCAACCGCCCGTTTCTTCAGTTAACTGCTGCACAACATGATCGGCATAATAATGCGTAACCATCACGGCATTACGTTCAGCCAACAAGGTTTTAACGCTTTCTTTTAATACCAATTGATCGCCGGTAGGCTTAACAAGGAAGTTACTGGCTAAATGATCTTGAACGAATTGTCTTGCTTCTGTAGTCATGGCAGAAAATAGATATTGAGATTTGTTATTAGACGAGGAATTCCTAAAAGATTTACTAACCTCATTTTTTGAAAGCTTTCTTTACTTGCAACAAAATAAGTTTGGGATGGTGGGCCGTGCTGGATTCGAACCAGCGACCAATTGGTTAAAAGCCAACTGCTCTACCAACTGAGCTAACGGCCCCAAACGAGGGGCGTATACTACTGACTATTTAGAATAATGCAACCCCTTTTTTAGATCACCTACTCATACTATAGCGTGTAGGGTCTGCCACACCGGCCTCCTCAAACCCTTTTTTCCTAAACATGCAGCTATCACAAGCACCGCAAGCTTGACCTTTTTCGTCTGCCTGATAGCAAGATACTGTCTGCCCGTAATCAACGCCTAATTTAACCCCTTGGGCAATGATTTCAGATTTTTTCAGGTAAACCAAAGGTGCATGAATAGAAAATTTATTACCTTCTACGGCTGCTTTTGTTGCAAGATTTGCCATACTCTCAAAAGCTTCCAAATACTCAGGGCGGCAATCAGGGTAATTCGAATAATCAAGAATATTAGCACCAATAAAAATATCATTCGCTTTCATGCTCTCAGCATAAGCCAAAGCCATAGAAAGAAAAATTGTATTCCTTGCCGGCACATACGTCACAGCAATAGCTTCAGGGTCAGGCTCAAAGTCAGGCACGTCAATCGTTTTATCGGTTAAAGCTGACCCTTTAAAAAGCGACACATCAAGCTTGATTAATTTATGACTTTTTGCACCCATAGAAACAGAGAGCGTTTCTGAAGCATGTAATTCAGAACGATGCCTTTGCTCATAATCGAAACTCATCGTATGGCACTCAAAACCTTGATCTAGCGCCATAGCAAGAACGGTTGCCGAATCCAAACCACCCGATAACAATACAACCGCTTGCTTCTTTCCCATCATCATTACCATTATCTTAAAAATTTAAAGTCTACTTCACCGACTCTGTTTGAGTCAGAATCCAACACAAAAGTTTAATAATGCGTCTTTAAAAAGTCATTCGCCAGCCGAACTGCATTGATCGACTTGCCATGGTATAACTCCAGCACTCGCTCCATTTGTTGCCTAGCTTTTTTCTTATCGCCTGCATCAAAGTATAAACGGCCGAGCTTATACATCGCCTCGGGGGTTTTATTATGCTGAGGGTAGCGGTCAACAATAAGATTAAATGCTTTTTCTGCTTGCGCCGGATTTTTATCTAAAATGTACAACTCACCTAACCAGTAATAACAGTTTGCCACGAGCTGATCATTTGGGTAATCAGCAATAAACTGATCAAAGGCTTCTTTTGCCTCAGAAAACTTTTTATCCTTGATCAGCGAGTAAGCAAGCTTATACTGTGCATAGCTATCAACGCCTTTGCTCGCGACCTTCGGGGCTCGGCCTTTCATAACCCCAGGCTCAGGCGCCTGCTGAGGCTGTGCCACCTTTGCCGCACTTACACCAGATTCCAACGCTCTGAGACGTTTATCCAGATCAATATAATCTTGTAAATGTTGCTTTTTTAAAATATCCGCTTGATTGCGTAGCTTGTCGACTTCACCTTGAAGCCTTAACACTTCTTCCTGCAGAAACTGCATACGATTATAAAGCTTAACGTAGCTTTCATTAGCAGCCTGTACGCCATCTTGAGACCAGCTCTCTGAAAAACAAAAATTCAAAAACAAAAACAATATCACGCCTTGCCGTCTACACATTTTCATTCCACCTAAATAAACAAGTAAACGAAACCGCCCCCCTCAGCACACGAAGAATCAAGCGCCCTCAAACACGTAAATTAATTCAGTATAAAATACCTTCCTTAAAAAACAAAAAAGGCACCCTTGATAGATGCCTCTTAGAAATAAGGAAATGTTGAATTAACGAAGCTTAATTTCAACTCGGCGATTTTTCGCATAAGCAGCTGCTGTGCTTGAACGCACCATAGGCTTTTCCTCACCATAACTAATAACTTCTAGGCGGCCCGAGGAAATACCCTGAGCAACAAGATAATCTTTCACGGCATTCCCACGACGCTCGCCCAACGCCATATTATATTCTCTAGAACCGCGTTCATCGGTATGACCTTCAAGGCGCAATTTCTGAGCGTTCTCTTTCATATAAGCAGCCACTTGATCCAAAGCTTGCTTTGATGCTGGCGTAATGACTGCACGGTCAAAACCAAAGTAAATGGTTTTATCTAGCTGATCAAAGGTAATTTCAGGCAAGCTTGAAGACTCTTGAATCACGCCAACATCACTTGCACCTGCCGTTTCAGCGCCGACTTCATCAGGCACCATCACTTCTGGTACTGATTCTTTAGGTTTGTTACTGCTACAAGCAACAATAAATAATGAAAATAAAACTAAAAGACTGTATTTCATATTTACTGGTAAAGACATATGCATATCCTTGAAATTTTGACGGTTAATTTGTTAAAAAAGGCGACCAAGCAGGCTCTCTGACATCTTCTCCTTGAGAAGGTAGTACAAAGCGAATACGGCCGTCAATCGATACCGCAGCAAGCACGCCCTGATTATCACGCTTGGTGGCGTACATTACCATACTTCCATTTGCGGCGATACTGGGCGATTCGTCTAATTTTGTGTCTGACAAAACGCTCAATCGACCCGTAGAAAAATCTTGGCGGGCGATATAAAAATCATTGTCCTCGAGGTGTATCATAACCAGACCTGAGCCATCGGGGATGGGTCGACCACGAGCATTATACCGCCCCTGATAAGTCAACCGTTTCACCTGGTTTGTCTCTACATTAACGCTATACAGCTGTGGGCTACCGCCACGATTCGAGGTAAACATAAGCGTATTGCCTTTGGGTAACCATTGCGGTTCAGTGTCGATAGCAAAGCGGTGCGAGCCAACCATTTTGAGTTTTTTCGTCGCCACATCCATGACGTAAATACTAGGGCTACCGTCTTTTGAAAGCACCATCGCCAATTTCTTTCCATCAGGCGAAAAACTGGGTGAACCATTCAACCCTTTAAAATTTGTCATTTTTTCTCGCTTCCCTGTGCTTAACTCCTGTATATAAATAGCTGGACGGCGATCTTCAAAAGAAACATAGGCAATGCGCTTACCGCCTGGAGACCAGCTCGGTGAAACTATTGGCTCTTGGGAATCGACAATAGCTGTTGCTCTTGCGCCATCGGCATCAGCCACCCAAAGCCTAAAACGCTCTGACCCATTCTTTAATGCACTACTCACATAGAGTATTTTTGTCGAAAAAGCGCCGCGGATATTTGTGAGCTTTTCAAACACTTTATCGCTAATCCGGTGACTCAAAACCCGCAATTCTTTTGTTGATCCCACTAAATTCTCTGACAATAATATCTTTTGTCGGTAAATATCATAAAGCCGAAAGTGTACACGCAAGCGTTCAAGATTACCCGCTACCGGCTCAATACGACCTATGAGCAAATAATCCTGTTTCAGCGCACGCCAGTCTCGATAATACACTTCTTCAGGCACATCAGGATGGCTCAGCATATCGGCTTGTGGCAAAAGCACGAACATGCCCGTCCGCGATAAATCATTGCCAACAATCTGCGTTATATTCTCTGGCAGCCGCCCCTTTCCTGACCAGCTAAAAGGGCTAATAGCAATAGGCGTTGGATTATCAATACCTTGTGTGATTTCTATCGTCAACTTCGCGTGCACATTAAAGGACATCAAAATCAAACCTACCCATACAACAAGTAGTCTCACAGTCTCAAATCCTCCGGTTTAAACAACAATCTAAATTCTCGATAATACATTTCAAAAACATGTGGCGGCAACTTACGTAGCGCCATAAATCGCTCTGCTTTCTCAACCGCCAATACAGCCGCACGGTCAAACGCTGTATTACCACTACTTTTAACAATATCGACTTGCACCACGGTACCATTAGGTACTAAATGGATTTCCAACAAAGCCTCCATTCCATTTCTTGCGCTTGGCGGACGACTCCAGTTATCTTCTACAACCTGCCTGATCATCCCCATATAACTCATGGCGAGCGTTTTATCTTTTCCCGCCTGCACGGCTTTGTTTGCGGCCTCTTGCTGCGCTAATTGTTCAGCAAGCTTTTTCTCCTGCTCGAATCTGGTTTTTTCTTGCTCTACCTCAAGACGCCTGGATTGTTCTTCTTTTCTACGATCTGCGCTTTCTTTCTTCGCTTTTTCTTTTTGCTGCTTTTTCAGTAACGCTTCTTTTTTTTGTTTTAACTCAAGTGCTCTGCTCTTAGCTTCAGCATCTTTTTTCAGTTGTGCTTGACGCTTTTTTTCCACCCGTTTTTTTTCTTTATCGCGCTGTATTTTCTTACGCTTCTCATCCTGCAGTCGCTTTTCACGCGCTTTATCTGAAGGTGTAATTAACTGCTTACGATCGAATAACGTTGCTTTGATGATTTCAGGTTGCTTAGCTGGTAAAGCTTGTGGTTTGGGGACTTGGTAGCTCATCGCCACGATCAATAGCACGTGTACAAGCAACGCCAAACAAAAGGGTAGGCAATAATTCTTACATGAACGACTAAACATCTTAAGCATCAGGCTCTGTAACAAGTCCGACTTCGTTAACACCTACCAACTGGAGTTCCGCCATTAAATGCACCACCTTTCCGTAGGCGATGGATTGATCAGCCCAGACAAGTACCGGCGTTTGCGGTGTTGCCTTAATGACTTTAGCGACACTATTTTTGATATCAACCAATGCACGAGCGACTTCTTTTCCATCACCTAGATTGATATAAAAACTACCATTTGCTTTGATAGATACGATCACAGGCTCTTGCTTGCTTTCGATCATTTTAGCATTCGCCTTGGGAAGATCGACTTTAACGCCCTGGGTTAACAAGGGAGCAGTCACCATAAAAATAACCAACAGCACAAGCATGACATCAATATAAGGGACAACATTGATATCTGAAGCTAAGCGGTGTTTTTTAGAAGCCATAACTACCCTTTCTTAGCATGTGCTTGACGATGCAAAATGCTCGAAAATTCATCCGAAAAATTTTGGTAGCGTTTCAATAAATTATCCGATGAAGAGGCAAAGCGATTATAAGCCATAACGGCTGGAATAGCGGCAAACAACCCAATAGCCGTCGCCACCAAAGCCTCAGAAATACCTGGGGCAACTGTTGCTATCGTAGCTTGCTGCATATTCGCAAGACTCCTGAAGCTCGTCATTATCCCCCAGACAGTACCAAACAACCCAATATATGGACTGGTCGATCCCACGCTAGCCAAAAAAGGAAGATGCTGATCGAGCTTATCCTCTTCTCTGGACAAGGCAACCCGCATAGCACGCTGAGCCCCCTCCATGACCGCATCAGGTTCCGCACCTGACTGTTGCTTAAGGCGCGTATATTCTTGAAAGCCCGCCCGAAAAATCAATTCGCTTCCACTTGCCTTGGAGGGGTGTGTTGGTTCTTTGTAAAGTCTGGAAAGCTCAACTCCAGACCAAAACTGATCTTCAAAAACACATGCTTGCTTAGCTGCCGAGCCAAAATAGCGGACACGTTGTATTATCATGGTCCATGACATGATTGAGGCGATTATTAAAATAAGCATGACGGCCTGAACAACAATACCGGCATGGCTGATCAGACTCCACAAAGACAGACTTTCGTTCACAATACTTCTCGCTTCTTTTTCATCACTTCATAAATAGGCGCAGGGATAGCGACTGGCTTTCGGGCTGCCTTGTCAATGCATGCGACTTTGACATGACCTTGCACCAATAATTCTTTCTCACGGTAGATATTCTGCTTGAATGTGATCGAGGCACGTTTTAACTCTATGGGTACTGCCTCGACCTGCAAAATATCATCTAGTTCTGCAGATTGTAGGTATTTTACATCCAATGAATGCACCACCATCATCAACTGACGGTGGTGCACGAAATTTTTCCCAAAGCCTAAGCCCCTCGCAAATTCGGTACGCGCACGCTCCATAAAATTAATATATTGACTATGAAGCACTATACCGCCAGCATCCGTATCTTCTATATAAACACGGATCGGCAAGAAAAATGTTTCGGGTGAGCTGGAAGTTTCTGACATTTATAAACTTAAATCGTCCTGAGTCTTTGGCGAAGGCAAACCAAAGTGATCAAAACTTAGTTGCGTTAACATGCGTCCTCTCGGTGTGCGCATCATGTATCCCTGTTGAATCAAATAAGGCTCTAACACGTCCTCAATAGTGCCTCGCTCTTCGCTAATCGCTGCAGCAATACTATCAACGCCTACCGGGCCACCTTGAAATTTTTCAATCATGGTCATTAATAAAAATCGATCCATATGATCGAAGCCTTTATTATCGATATTCAACATATTGAGCGCCGCATCTGCAATCACTTTTGTGATATCGCCACTCCCCTTCACTTCTGCATAATCACGAACACGGCGCAATAGTCGATTCGCGATTCGCGGTGTCCCACGGGAGCGCTTTGCAATTTCAATTGCACCTTGTTCATCAATGACGATATGTAAAATACCTGCAGCACGAGTAACGATATGCGCTAAATCTTCAACCGAATAAAACTGTAACCGTTGGATAATACCGAAACGGTCACGCAGTGGAGAGGTTAATAAACCGGCTCTTGTTGTCGCGCCCACCAACGTAAATGGCGGTAAATCGAGTTTAATTGACCGGGCAGCCGGCCCCTCACCAATCATAATATCCAGCTGAAAATCCTCCATCGCAGGGTATAACACCTCCTCAACATTGGGACTTAAGCGATGAATTTCATCAATGAACAATACATCTCCCGCTTCTAAATTGGTCATAATAGCCGCCAAATCACCCGCCTTCTCAAGAATTGGCCCCGATGTCGTTTTGAGATCAGAATTCATTTCATTGGCAATAATTGCTGCTAAAGTGGTTTTACCTAACCCTGGTGGGCCAAAAATAAGGGTATGATCCAGGGATTCACGGCGCTGCCTTGCGGCTTCAATAAAAATAGCCATTTGCTCTTTAACAACCGGCTGACCACGATAATCTGCAAGTGTTTTTGGGCGTATTTCTTGATCGGCACTGTCATTGCTATCAGCACCTGCACTTAAAAGGCGGTCTTCCTCTATCATGAATTACGCCATCCGTTTTAGTGCAGCACGAATCAGTGCTTCGGCGCTCTCTATGGCATCATCCTTCACGGCACTAATCATTTTCATCGCATCATTGGGCTTATAGCCGAGTGCGATCAATGCGCTTTCCGCTTCTTGTAATATGCCGTTTTTATGAGACTTTGCTGTGATCTGCTCTTGCGTCGACGAGGAACCCGAAGCAGGCAAGTCCTTAATTTTATCTTTCATTTCGATGAGTAAGCGCTCAGCTGTCTTCTTGCCAATACCAGGTATTTTAACAAGACGATTGACATCTGCCTGCATAACACTACTAACAAACTCGTCAGGATCGATACTGGATAAGATCGCTAACGCGAGTTTAGGGCCAACGCCATTAATCTTAATCAGCAAGCGGAACAATAACCGATCGGATTCTTTGCTAAAGCCATAAAGCTGTTGAGCATCTTCCCTCACCACCAAATGCGTAAATAACTCAACAACACCGGTTTCTGGTAGATCATAAAATGTGGTCATGGGTGCCAAAACTTCATAACCAACACCTGACACATTCATCATCAGCAAAGGGGCTTGCTTTGCTAAAATTTCGCCTTTCAACCAACCTATCATCTAAGACCTTTATTGTGTACGTATGTACGTTTCAAAGAACGTGCACTGCGAATCAACGCTTGATGTGTGTGAGCATGACACAAAGCGCCGGCTAATGCATCGGCGGCATCTTCTTTCGGCGTGCCATCAAGTTTAAGTAGGTGCTTCACCATTTGTTGCACCTGCACTTTAGATGCAGCCCCCATACCGACCACCGCTTGTTTTATTTGCCTTGCGGAATATTCCTCAACTTGTAGATTAGCGACAGCGCCCGCTGTAATAGCCGCTCCTCGGGCCTGTCCGAGTTTTAAGGCGGAATTAGGGTTTTTCGCCATGAAAACTTGCTCGACAACCATAACTTCAGGACAATGCGCCTCGATCACCACTTGCAAAGATTGATAAATCGTTTTCAGGCGTTCAGGAAAGGACAACTCCGCCACGTGAATAACACCGCTAGCGACATACTCGCTCTTGCTGCCAAGGGTATTGATCACCCCAAAACCTGTTTTTCTCGATCCGGGATCAATACCCAGAATCATGGTCATAATTGACCCTGTTGAGATACATGAAGACTCATAAGCATGCGGGCCATATTTCGTGTTGTTGTTATTGTAAAAATATCAGATTAAAGCAAAAAAAAAAGCGCTTCCGCGCTTTTTACGTTAATGCGGTTATTCTTCGTTAAGCTGTGTCAAAACCTCATCACTGATATCACCGTTATGATACACATTCTGTGTATCATCCAGATCTTCAAGCATATCGATTAAACCCATCACCTTCGTAGCGTGATCCACATCTAAATCAACTGTGGTCGAAGGGATCATGGCAATATCGCCCTCAACGGGTGTAAAGCCTGCCGCAACAAGGGCGTCTTTAACATTCAAAAAATCTTCCCATGCTGTCATAACAAGGCTTGAGCCATCATCTTCCATCACGATATCTTCAGCGCCAGCCTCAAGGGCAGCTTCCATCAATGCCTCTTCATCAACGGTTTCGTCGAAAAATATTTGGCCTTTTTTACTGAACAAATACGCTACGCTTCCATCCGTGCCGAGACTTCCTCCACGTTTAGAAAATGCATGACGCACTTCAGCAACGGTACGATTACGGTTGTCCGTCATCGCCTCGACGAGTACCGCTACACCACCAACGGCATAGCCCTCATAGGTCAATTCATCCATTTGCGCGTCTTCACCGGTACCCGCACCGCGTGCAATGGCATTATCTACCGTATCACGCTTCATGTTAGCACCCAGCGCTTTATCCACAGCAGCACGCAAACGCGGATTATCTTCCGGGTTGGGGCCGCCTGCCTTAGCCGCTACCACTAACTCTCGAATCAACTTGGTGAAAACTTTACCGCGTTTCGCATCTTGCGCTGCTTTTCGGTGCTTAATGTTTGCCCATTTACTGTGGCCAGCCATGCGTCAAACTCCTTATGTGTTTTGAGGCTTTTCGCGCTGCCTGAGGCGAATATTCAGTTCATTGAGGTGATGCGTGCTCACTCGGCTCGGCGCATCTGTCATGACACAAGCAGCTGACTGTGTTTTAGGGAAAGCAATAACTTCACGAATTGATTTAGCGCCCGTTATCAACATAACGATACGATCTAAACCAAACGCTAAACCACCATGAGGGGGTGCACCATACTGTAAGGCATCCAACAAGAACCCAAATTTTGCTTGTTGCTCTTCTTCATCAATATTCAGCACAGAAAAGATAGCTTGCTGCATCTTTTGATCATGAATACGAATCGAACCGCCACCCAGTTCAGTACCGTTTAATACCATATCATAAGCAACGGATAAGGCTTTTTCTGGTGCGGCCAAAAGCTCTTCTACGCTACAGGCAGGTGAAGTAAATGGATGATGCATCGGCGTAAGCCCGTCTTTACCATCATCTTCAAACATCGGGAAGTCGACAACCCACAAGGGCGCCCACTCGCAGGTCATGAGGTTTAGGTCTTCGCCTAATTTCACACGTAACGCAGCCAGTGATTCGTTCACGACTTTTGCTTTGTCTGCACCAAAGAAAATCAAATCGCCATTCTCTGCATTGACGCGCTCAAGAATAACTTTGCGAGCTTCGATCGGCAAAAACTTAACAATGGGCGATTGTAAACCGTTTTCAAGATCCGATTTATCATTGACTTTGATGTAGGCAAGCCCTTTCGCACCATAAATACCCACAAACTTGGTGTATGCATCTATTTGCTTACGCGTAAGCTTTTCGTTACCGCCCGGCACATTAATCGCAGCAATTCGCCCTTTTGGATCATTCGCGGGGCCTGAGAAAACCTTAAATTCAACATCCGTTAAGAGATCTTTAATATCGACAAGCTCAAGTGGAATACGCAAATCAGGTCGGTCAATACCAAAACGTCTGACGGATTCTTCGTACGTCATCTTCGGAAATTCTGAAAACTCTACACCTAAAACGTCCTTGAAAATACCCGTCATCATCGTTTCAGTAATACGCATGATGTCTTCTTGCTTAACAAAAGAAGCCTCGATATCAATCTGAGTAAATTCTGGCTGCCTATCAGCACGCAAATCTTCATCTCTAAAACAGCGTGCTATCTGATAATAACGATCCAACCCACCGACCATCAAAAGCTGCTTAAAAAGCTGCGGGGATTGCGGCAGTGCGAAGAATTTTCCTTCATGTGTACGGCTTGGCACCAAGTAATCTCGCGCACCCTCAGGGGTTTCTCGGGTTAAAATGGGCGTTTCGACATCAATAAAACCTTCTGTTTCTAAGCAGTCGCGTACCTTAGAGGTTATCTTTGAACGCAAAATTAATTTCTGTTGGATATCGTCACGGCGCAAATCCAGATAACGGTATTTAAGTCGTGTTTCTTCACCGACATCAGTGAAGCTGTCAAGCTGAAATGGCGGCGTTTCGGACGCATTCAAGATCTCAATATTTTTCCCTAAAACCTCGATCCCTCCTGTTTTCATATCCTTATTGACAGTAGCTTCATTACGCGCACGTACAAGCCCAGTGATTTTCAATACATATTCGCTCCGCACACTGTCTGCAATTGCAAAGCTATCCTGTATATCAGGATCAAAGACAACCTGCACAATCCCATCGCGATCACGTAAGTCGATAAAAATAACGCCGCCATGATCACGTCTACGATCAACCCAACCGCAAAGGGTCACTGTCTCACCAACACGTTCGGTTGTTAAAGCGCCACAATAATGAGTGCGCATAGATGAATCCTCTTAAATTATTCGGATGATGATTTCGCTAAGTTTTTCTGACCTGATGATTTAAAGTCCGTTTCATACCAACCACCGCCCTTCAAACGAAAACCAGCCGATGAAATTAACTTCTGCATTCGGTCTTCTTGGCATGCGTCGCAAGTGACAATCGGCGCATCACTCATCTTCTGTAGCGCTTCTATTTTATGCGCACAAGCCTTACATTGATATTCATAAATCGGCACGCAAACCCCCTCAGGTCGACTTAAATCAAACCGCGCATTATAGCAATGAGCGCCGACATTAAGCAAAGAGGGATTATGAAAGCTCAAAACCAGACATATTTTATGCAACGCGCTCTTCCACCAACAGCATAAAAAAATAGAAGTAATAAATAAAAGGCTCCATAAACACCAAAACTTTCCCAAGCAAGAAAACCATCAACATCAGGCAATATAAAGACACAGCGATAGCCAAAAACCAAGAATATAAAACACTTTAAAAAAAGAAAAAATGTAGAAAAAACTTTTTTTCCTTGTCCAAAAATCAGGAAGTGCTATAAATAAAGACTGAAAATCGCCCTAGCGAGATAACTCACTTCACAAACAAGGTAAAACCCTATGGCAAAAGCAAAAAAGGCACCCGCAAAGAAAAAAGTAGCGGCTAAGGCTGTAAAAAAATCTCCCGCAATAAGCGAACGCTATACGAAATCTCAAATCATTACAGAAATTTCTGAGAAAACCGACATTAGCAAAACGCAGGTAGACGCAGTAATCAATGAACTTAGCGACTTAATTGAAAGGCATATCAAAAAGCGTGCTTGCGGTGAGTTTGTTTTACCCGGATTATTTAAAATATCAACCCAGAAAAAACCCGCCACTAAAGCGCGCAAAGGCACCAACCCTTTTACAGGCGAAGAGATGATGTTTAAAGCCAAGCCTGCCAGCACAACGGTAAAAGTAAGGGCGCTCAAAAAGCTTAAAGACATGGCGCTATAGGCAAATTTAGAAAATCGTTTCAGGCGGCTTGCAACCAAGATTTATCTTTTAAAGCCGTCATTTATACCCCTCGGAATTGGAGATGCAAGAAGGCGGCAAGCGAGCGAGCCCCCATGAGCTTACAGTCAGTCAGTAAGTGACTGGGGGAGCAAGCGCGGCCAACGCCCTTGCGTATTCAAGGATGATCGGTATATTCGCCTTCACGCGAAGAGATTAATGCATGAAGGCTTACAACCCTTGCCTCTAGCTCGCCTTGCCCGTAAGCTTTTGCAGGCTCTTTTCCCCAAACTGGCGCAGGCCAAGCCACATCATTTTTAAAGCGTACCACATGATGAATATGCAATTGACTCACTAAATTACCCAGCGCCGCAACATTCATTTTATCCGCGATAAAATGCACAGAAAGCAGCTCGCTTATCATGCTTGACTCCATGGCTAATTGACACTGCTCATCATCCGACAGGTGGTAAATTTCAGTAACATCGTTAACCCTTGGTACCAAAATTACCCAAGGATAGTTGGCGTCTTTCATCAGGCGTACATCACAAAGCTTAAGCTTACCAACAAAAACTGTATCGGCTTCAAGCCTTGAATCAAGTTCAAACATAATACCCCTTACGGCAGCAACAGATGCAATCAATGGATTCTGTACCTTGCCTGCACAAATCAGTACAATCAAACTTTTTATATTGATTGAGACATTTTATGCGCGCAAGTCAAACTTTGGCTCCCACTTTAAAAGAAACACCGTCTGACGCCGAGGTCATCAGTCATCAGTTAATGCTACGTGCAGGCATGATACGCAAATTAGCATCTGGCTTATATACATGGCTGCCCGTTGGGCTTCGTGTCTTACGGAATGTTGAAAGAATTGTTCGTGAAGAAATGGATGCCTCAGGCGCGCAAGAAGTATTAATGCCAATGGTACAACCGGCCGACCTATGGAAGGAATCTGGCAGGTGGCAAGAATATGGCGCTGAACTCCTGCGCATTCAAGACCGCCACGACCGGGATTTCTGCCTAGGGCCTACCCACGAGGAAGTTATTACGGATCTCATTCGTAACAATCTCAGCAGTTATAAACAACTCCCACAAAATTTTTATCAAATCCAAACCAAATTCCGTGATGAAGTTCGCCCACGCTTCGGCTTAATGCGTGGCCGTGAGTTCACGATGAAGGACGCATACTCTTTCCATGATTCTCAAGAATCATTGCAAGAAACCTATAATTTAATGCACCAAACCTACTGTAAAATATTTGATCGCATAGGCTTCACTTATCGAGCAGTTGAAGCTGACTCAGGTAGCATCGGTGGCAGCACCTCCCGTGAATTCCACGTACTTGCAGAGTCTGGCGAAGATTATATCGCTTTTAGTGACCAAAGTGACTATGCAGCTAATATCGAAATGGCTGAGGCTGTCGCATCCAAATCCGCTCCAGATGCACCAACGCAAGCACTTGAAAAAATTCACACGCCAAACATTCATAGCATTAACGAACTGTGTGGTTTCTGCCAAATTGAAAGTAATCAAACAATAAAAACGCTTCTTGTACTCGGTGCAGAACATACCCAAGAAAACCCTTCATTAATCGCTTTGATACTGCGAGGCGATCACGAACTCAACGAAATCAAAGCTGAAAAGCTCGATACCATTGCCAGCCCTTTAACCTTTGCAGACGATAGCTTAATTAAACAAATCACCGGCTGCTCCGTAGGCTCTCTTGGACCAAATAACACACTAAAAACCTACGTTGACCATAGCGCTGCGGTATTGAGTGATTTCTATACTGGCGCTAATGAGGAAGACTATCACTACAAAGGAGGTAACTGGTCTCGAGACTTCACTCTCGGTGAAGTTGTTGATTGCCGGAATGTCGTTGAAGGCGACAAAAGCCCATCTGACAATGGCACGCTAACGATCAAAAAGGGTATTGAGGTTGGTCATATTTTCCAGCTAGGCACAAAGTATTCCAAAGCGATGCGTGCAACTGTTTTAGACGAAAATGGAAAAGCAAAAACACTCATGATGGGATCTTATGGTATAGGCGTTTCCCGAGTCGTTGCTGCTTGGGTTGAGCAAAACCATGATGATAAAGGTATCATCTGGTCCGAAGCTATTGCACCTTTTAAAGTAGCGATCATACCTATCAACATGAAAAAATGTGCCGATGTCAAAGACGCAGCAGAAAAGCTTTATACCTCCCTACAAGATAATGGCACTGAGACCTACTTTGACGACAGAGACGAACGACCCGGCGTAAAATTCGCTGACGCAGAACTTATGGGTATACCGCACCAGTTTGTAATAGGCGAGAAAAGCTTAAAAGGCGGTAATATCGAATATAAAAACCGTAAAACTGGCGAACGAAAAGACGTGCCTCTAGATGAACTAACAACGTTTATTGGTGCTCTCTAAATATTTGATACTCGCTTAAATGAGGCGTATTACTCTCACATGCGCCTTTGCTAATAAAATAATAAATGAAACCATTCCTCATACTTTGCCTCTCTTTTATTTTATTTATTTCTGCTATACCAGCGATAAGCGAGCAGGACACATCTGAACTCAGAGCATTTTTAAAAAAAACCATTGCAACAGCAAACAGTTTTCAAGATCAGTATGATGCTGAGGTATGGTTAGTCAGGCAATCTGCAAAGCTTAAGATCTTCATCAAAAACCCCAAAAAACGCTTAGAGCTATTACGAAAAATACACCGCGCTGCGACTCAAGCGGAACTCAATCCTGATATCGTACTGGCACTCATACACATAGAAAGTAGTTTTAATCACTTTGCCGTATCTCGGGTTGGCGCACAAGGCCTCATGCAGGTGATGCCTTTTTGGAAAAAAGAGATAGGCCGCACAAACGACAACCTGACCAACATCGATACCAATTTGTCTTACGGGTGCCGCATCCTACAGTTCTATATGAAAAAAGAAAAAAATAAAGGCGGGCTAAAAATGGCGCTCGCTCGGTACCATGGAAGCTACCCAAAAACTTACTACAGTGAGAAGGTAATGGGGGTATGGAAAAAACGCTGGGAAAGTGACTTTCTCGCACCAAAAACTCACCTTAATAAAAGCGAGCCTTAAACATCTATACCCATCGGAATTGGAGATGCAAGAAGGCGGCAAGCGAGCGAAGCCCCATGAGCTTACAGTCAGTAAGTGATTGGGGTGAGTGAGCGAGCGCGGCCAACGCCCTTGCATCTTCAAGTGTGGTGGGTATATACCCATCTTCAAGTGTGATCGGTATATATTACAGGCTTTTAAAACGGCTCAAATCGACCTGCTTATCAGCATGATAAGAAGATCGTACCAAAGGCCCACTCGCAACAGACTTAAACCCTAACGACTCGGCGATATCACCGAGATCATCAAACTCATCCGGGTGAACGAACCGGTCAACGGGCAAATGCTCTCGGCTTGGCTGTAAGTACTGGCCTAGCGTAATCATATCGATATCGTGTGTACGCATATCTTGCATCAACGCGACCACTTCTTCCTTGGTTTCACCAAGACCTAGCATGATGCCTGATTTTGTCAGTACATCAGGATTACGTACTTTATAGTTTTTTAGAAGATCCAGCGACCACTGATAATCTGACCCAGGTCGAATTTTTTTATACAAACTCGGTACAGATTCGAGATTATGATTAAATACATCCGGCGGATGATTGGACAGTATATCCAGCGCAACGTCCATACGGCCCCTAAAATCGGGGACAAGTACCTCAATCGTTAAATCTGGCAACCTTTTACGCATCTCGATAATGCAATCAGCAAAATGTTGCGCACCGCCATCACGCAAATCATCACGGTCAACGGATGTTACGACAACATACTTTAACTGCATTTCGTATATCGCCTCCGCAAGCTCACACGGCTCATTAGGATCAAGTGCATTCGGCCTACCGTGTGCAACATCACAGAAAGGGCAGCGACGCGTACAAATCTCACCCATGATCATAAAGGTCGCCGTGCCATTACTAAAGCACTCACCTAAATTAGGGCATTGCGCTTCTTCACAGACGCTAGCCAATTTACCTTTTCGAAGTAGATTTTTTATACGGGTAATCTCAGGAGAGATTGGCATTTTTACCCGAATCCAATCCGGTTTCTTAGGCAGCTCGGTGGTAGGTATAACTTTGACGGGGATACGGGCAACCTTCTCCGCACCACGCAATTTCTCACCTTGAATGACTTTTTTAACGGTTGGACGGGATGGAGGAGAAGACATAATAAGAACGCGTTAAATAAAAAAAGCATTTTAGCGAATTTTTGCGGCCAGTGCTATTAACAGAACTCAATCTCGCAATCAAATCGCATTGAAAAGTGCTCAATGAGTTGCTTTCCGATAGAACTAAAATCTAGCGCGATAGCTGTTAACCCTTGCATATTAACGACTTGCATATCCGGATAGCCACAAGGATTAATATCCTTAAAAGGCGCTAAATCCATTGCCATATTCAAAGCTAGCCCGTGATAGCTGCAGCCCCGACGAACACGCAAGCCGAGAGCAGAAATTTTTGCATTATCAACATAAACGCCAGGAGCGCCCGCCTTACGAACCGCACTAATATGATATTTATGCAGAAGATCAATCACCGTTTGCTCTAACTGGTCAACGAGTTGCTTAACGCCAATTTTCTTGCGTTTTAAATCAAGGAGGCAGTACAGCATAACTTGTCCTGGGCCGTGATAGGTAACTTGCCCGCCCCTATCAGTTTTTACAACGGGGATAGATGAGCGATTAAGAATATGGCTTTCTTTGCCCGCTTGGCCGAGAGTAAAAACAGGGGGATGCTCTACAAGCCAGCACTCGTCAACTGTTTGCTTATGCCTCTGGTCAGTAAAATCCCGCATAGCCTGCCAAGCCTCTAAATAGGGCACTACCCCTAAGGAGCGAACCCTTAATCGGCTTGTCACTATATAACCATTTTCACAGCGGGATGTTTTTTCAACGACTCATGGATAGCGGCAAGCTGTGGCTCCCCCGTCGCTTTAATGACTAAAAAGACGCTGGAGAAGTTGCCTTTACTGCTTGGCTTTACCGTCACCTCTGAAGAGTCCAGCTCTGGCGCATGCTTTTTGACAATCTCAATCACCTCTTGATGGAAATTTTCTGATGACTGGCCAATTACTCGTAACGAGTAACGGCAGGGAAATTCAATTTTTGGTGCCGGCTGCTTCATGGTTCTAGCCAATCAGTTTAAAGAAGAAAAGCTTCAGCTTCGACCATAATACCTGAACGAAGCCGCCTTGCTCAACATCATTGGTTGCAATCAAAGGTCGTTTAAGCACAACTTCGTTATCAACTGAAAGAATTAGTTCGCCTAAGACCTCACCCTTCTGAATAGGAGCCTCGACAAACTTGTTGACGAGCACTTGTGCTGTCAAATCATCTGCCTGTGATTTTGGCAATGTCACATAGACATCACTTTCTGATGCTAGTCCAACCGTATTTTTCTTGCCACCCCACACATCCATGGTTTTGGCAACTTGCCCTTTATCATAAACCTTCACGGTATCGAAATACCGGAAACCATAAGAAAAAAGTTTTTGTGCTTCTCGTGCGCGGGCTTCTTCTGATTTCGTTCCTAGCACCACTGCAATTAGGCGCATATCATCACGTTTCGCGGATGCAACCAGACAAAAGCCTGCTTTATCCGTATGGCCTGTTTTCATCCCATCAACTGAAGGGTCACGCCAAAGTAAGCGGTTGCGATTATATTGTTTAATGCCGTTATAGGTGAAGGATTTCTCTGCATAGAGCTTGTACATCTCAGGAAACGAAAGAATCGCAGACTGTGCAAGCTTTGCCATATCTCGCGCGGTCGTGTAGTGGTCTTTTGCTGTTAAGCCATGAACATTCGCAAAACGGGTGCTATCCATACCCAGTTGCTGTGCGTGCAAATTCATAAGATCAACGAAAGCTGCAACTGTACCTGCTGTATGTTCAGCGAGTGCAACTGATGCGTCATTACCGGATGAAATAATAACGCCCTTCATGAGTTCTTTTACTTTAACTTTTTTACCGACTTCAAGAAACATCAGGGAAGAGCCTTGATAATTCCTTGCCCAAGCATTTTTTGAAACCGTCACCACATCATCGACACTGACATTACCCTGAGCAATCTCATAATCCGCCACATATGAGGTCATGATCTTGGTTAAACTTGCAGGATCCAGCTGTGTATCCGCATTATTCTCTGCGATTACTTTACCGCTGTTTGCATCCATTAAAATATAAGATTTTGCAGCAATAGACGGCGATGAGGGAATCATGGTTTCCTCGGCCAAAACCATAACTGAAAGCCACATAAGTCCAAGTGAAAATAACCGAATCAACATAAGATCGTCCAAGAAATAAAAACGCAAATCCTATCAATTTTTAAGTAAGAGCGCCAGTCGATTGCATCATCATCACCCCGAGGTATCAGATCCCCTGAAGCACCAAAGGCTTAGGGAAGCCAGCCTGGGTTAACAAGTCTGTTACACGAGGCGAACGCTCTGGTAGGATAGGGCCAACGAAAAGACGGAAAAAATTATCTTCTGATTTTTTCAGTACAAGCGGAGCCTTAAGGAAACCTGACAAATGACGGTATTTTTTCTGCGCCAACTCTTCATCTTTATAGGCACCGACTTGAAGGAACACTTTTTCAATTTTTTTCGTCACGTCAAGCCTTTCTTTCGAAACCTCCCTCGCAGCAATCACAACATTCCTCTTAGGCGTGATAGCCTCGACCTTAACTCTCGCAGTACCCGAATGAATATAATCTAACTTCTTTGCCGCAGCATAAGAAAGATCAATTAAGCGTCCATGCTTAAATGGGCCTCGATCATTGATACGAACAACACAGGTTTTACCATTAACTAAATTGGTTACTTTAACGTAAGAGGGCAAAGGGAGGGTTTTATGTGCTGCTGACATTTTATTGACATCATAAATCTCACCATTAGACGTTTTATGCCCATGAAATTTCATGCCATACCACGAGGCGTCCCCTTTTGCAGCGTACCCTTTTGCTGTCGGCAAAACGCGGTAAGTTTTTCCAAACACCTTATAAGGGCTTAGGTTACCTGCTTTTGTTTTAGGCTCATGCCGAGGAACAGCATCAGTCAACTGAGCAGCAGTAGCGCCATGAAGTGGCATGGAGTCTACTGCTTGGGTATAGCGACTTCGCTGGTATTCATCCGCTTTTTTCCAATCTTTTTTTCCTTGGTGTGAGCACCCTGAGAGAAAGATAACAACGATACATAAGAGTCTGAAAGTCATTTAACCGCATTCATCTGATATTTAAGTAACTGGCTTAACTGGAAAACGGCCATGCTATAGAGCGTGCTACGATTATAGCGTGTAATCACATAAAAATTATTAAACCCTACCCAGTACTCACTTCCCTCATTCCCAATCAACTTCATTAGAGTGACTTTCGCATCACCCGACACGGCATGAGCAACATTCACTTTCGCGGCTCTTAGCTGCTTGACGGTTTTATCGGGGCTTAATCCCTTCGTGATCAAATCAGTGCTCACTTCACCCATGACAGGTATAGTGATTAAGTCGCCATAACGCCATTTATGTACATGTAAGTAGTTTGCAACACTCGCCATCGCATCTGCCGAATCTGTCCAGATATCTATAGGCCCTTTGCCATCATGGCTTTTAGCGTAAGCACGATAACTGCTAGGAATAAACTGACCGTACCCCATTGCACCTGCGTAGGAGCCCATTAACTTTTGAGCATCCAGTTTTTGTTCATAGGTCATTGTCAAATATTCAGCAAGTTCCTTTTTAAAAAAAGAGGCCCGAGGCTTGTAATCAAAACCCAGGGTTGTCAACGCATCAAGCACGCGGTAATTCCCCATACGTGTGCCGTAAAAAGTTTCCACGCCAATAACAGCCAAGATGATTTCTGGCTCTACCTGATATTTTTTACTGACAGCATTCAAAGTTTTTTGATGTTTTTTCCAGAATTCAACGCCTTGCTTTATTCGTTTTTCACTGAGAAATATTTTCGAATATCTTTCCCACTCCATGGTAAATTCTGCAGGCTTTGAAATGGCATCGATGATGCTTTGCTTATACTTTGCCTGCTTTAACGTAGCATGCACATCACTAACGTTTTTATTATGTTTTTTAGCGTAATCTTTGGCAAAGGCGGCCACTTCATCTCTTTTTGAGTAGTCCATTTCTTTATCTGCTGCGACATTTGAAACAACAGCCACGCTCAATATCAAGGTCACAAAAAAACTGACGGCTTTCGATCCTCTTACCTTCATAGACTCACTCTCTTTTTAAATCACAGAAACTATTTTGAAAAATGTTGTTTATCGGAGGCAACAGCCATGATTAAACCAAACCCTGCCATCAATGTCACAATGGACGTACCCCCACGACTAACCAGTGGTAAAGGAACACCGACGACAGGCAAAATACCCGACACCATACCTACATTAACAAACACATAGACAAAAAAAGTTAAAATTAGTGCTGCTGCAACCAGCTTATTAAACACGGTATTCGCCATCCATGCGATCATAAGCCCCCTTGCAATAATAAGAAAATACAAAAATAACAAGCTGACTACACCTAAAAAACCAAACTCTTCACCCAGAGTGGCAATAATAAAATCAGTGTGACTTTCAGGCAGAAAGTTCAATTGCGATTGCGTACCCTGCATCCAGCCTTTTCCATAAGCGCCGCCAGAGCCGATGGCAGTTTTTGACTGAATAATATTCCATCCCGCACCAAAAGGGTCTCTTTCAGGGTCAATCAACGTTAAGATGCGCCCCTTTTGATAATCTCTCAGCATATAGTGCCAAATAGGGTAAGCAAATAGAACCACACCACCCAAGCCCGACAAAATGTACCAATAACTTAAACCCGATACGAACAAGACAAAGCACCCCGAAGCCGCGATCAAAATTGCCGTACCAAGATCAGGCTGGATAATCACCAAACAAAAAGGGATGCCCACAATCATAATAACCATCAGCACATTGGCAAACGAAGGCGGCAACTGCTTTCGTGATAAATACCAAGCCACCATCAACGGCATAGAAAACTTTAAAATCTCTGATGGCTGGAAAATCATGACACCAGGAATAGACAACCAGCGTTGAGCGCCTTTAGCGCCTATTCCAACGAATAAAACAGCAACTAACAGCCCAATACCTAAAGCATACAGCAAAGGTGAAAGTCTTTTGTAGAATAAAACAGGTAGCTGCGCCATCACAATCATGACGGTAAAACCAATCAAAAAATAAACGCCCTGCTTCTTGATGGTTTGCAAACCATAATCACTTGCACTGTAAAGGACGGTTAACCCAGCAAATGTGAGCAGGACCAATAAGAAAAAGAGCCAAGGATCTAGATGTACACGCTGCCAAAAACCCAGCGATCGCTTAAAACCATCCGTGTCTATTTGCCTGACATAGTCTTTATTTGGCGACATCGAGCTGTGCCTCCCTTGGGTTATTCAGCCAAAAATCGAAGAGCTTTCTCGCCATAGGCGCTGCCGTACCACTACCCGACCCACCATTCTCAACCATAACGGCGACCGCAATCTGAGGGTTATCCGCTGGCGCAAACCCAAAAAACAATGCATGGTCACGTTGCCTCTCTTTTAATGCTTTCGCGTCATATCGTTTGCCTTGCGCAATACCCACAACCTGCGCAGTTCCCGTTTTTCCAGCAATACGGTAAGTTAAGCCCCTGCTAATTCTTCGTGCCGTTCCCCTTCTACCATGAATAACACCTTCCATAGCAACGCGCACTTCGTCCCAATGCATAGGGTTTTTTAACGCAACCCTCGGAAACTCCTTCGGCTGCTGCAACTCCCCAGAAATACTCGCGACCATCTGAGGCATATAATGCGTGCCTCGATTTGCTATAATGCTAGCCACACTGGCTAACTGTATAGGTGTTGTTAACAGAAACCCTTGTCCTATCCCTATATTTAAGCTGTCTCCCGTATACCAACTACTGCGCCCTTGGCTTTTTTTCCACGCAGGGCTTGGGTTAATCCCTTTACGTTCACTCGGCACATCAATACCTGTTTTTTCCCCTAGACCGAACAACGCGTAGTAATGATTAATATGTCGAATACCTAATTTATAAGCCAAATCATAATAATAAACATCACAGGATTGCTCCATGGAATAGTTTAAATCGACGCCTTTACCATGCCCTGAGCGCTTCCAATCTCGAAACAAACGCGTGTCATTAGGCAGCTTATGCCAACCGGGGCAGCCAATTTCTGTGTCTTGGTGAATCACGCCCTCTTCAAGGCCTGCAATAGCCATAATCGGCTTAGTGATCGACCCAGGCGGATACTGTGCTTGCAAGACACGATTAAATAAAGGAATATCCAAATCACTTTTTAGCGCGTCGTACTCCTTAAAACTGATACCATTGACAAAATTATTCGGATCATAGCTTGGCGTGCTCACTGCAGCCAAAACCCCACCCGTTTGAGTATCTAAGGCAACGATTGCCCCTCGCATACCGCCAAGTGCATCAAAAGCAACTTTTTGTAAACCCACATCTAAGTGAAGCTTTAAATCTTGTCCTTTTATCGGATTTACGCGCTTAAGCACACGCAAAACACGACCACCAGCGTTCGCTTCTACATTCTCATAACCTGCATCGCCATGCAGTATTGTCTCATAAAATTTCTCAACACCCGTCTTGCCGATATGGTTGGTACCGATATAATTTTCTTCATCGATAATCTTTTGTTCTCTGTCATTAATACGCCCTACATAGCCCAGCATATGTGCCATTAATCCGCCATAAGGGTACAGGCGTAACAGATCCGCATTGATTTCTACGCCACTTAAACGTGGCCTATTCGCCACGACAACGGCAATAGCTTCATCGTCAAGATTGAACCGTAAAGGCACTTGCTCAAATGAATGATAACGTTTTTGTCGCTTATAAAATGTTTGTATATCTTCTTCGTCAATTAAATTTAACGATACCAGATAATCCATCAGGCTCGGGAGGTCGTCAACCTGGTCAGGGACAACAGATAATAGAAAAGTAGGTTGGTTTTCTGCAATAAGTCGATCATGACGATCATAAATCAAACCGCGTGATGGTGGCACACGCTGCAAGAAAACACGATTGGAGTCTGATTTGGTGTGGTAGACATCAAAGTCAATAATTTGTAGTACGTAGTAACGCGTCGACAAAAGCGCGAGCAGCACGACGATAAGGAATAGCGCAGCATAAAGCCTTAGATGGATCAGGCGCTGCTCACGAAAATTATCTTTTAGTGCATCAAAGGCCATGTTCCGCTACCTATGAATCCCACTCGCTTTGAATCTCACTTTTTATACTACCCACAAGCTACAATTCCTTTTACCTGTGATAAGGGTGTCCCTGATTAATTGACCACGCACGATAAAGCTGTTCAGCAAGAATCACACGAACCATTGGATGGGGTAAGGTTAGCGCAGATAAGGACAACTTGATATCAGCGCGTGCCAATACTGCTGGACTCAAACCGTCTGGCCCGCCGACCAAAAAAGCCAAAGAACAACCCTGTTGCTGCCAGTCCATAAGATACTTGGCTAATTGCTCGGTAGATATAGCCCTTCCCTTAACATCTAATACCACGACTAAGTCCCGTGGCTTAAGACTCGCTATTAACGCCTGACCTTCAAGCTCAGAAAGCTTTTTTGCTGACGTATTTTTACCGCGTTTTTGCATCGGCAGCGCAACCAGCTCAAGCGTTAAATCGCCCTTGATACGCTTCGCATAATCGTCAAAACCCTGCGCCACCCAATCAGGCATTTTTTGCCCAATTGCAATGAGCCGAATACGCACTGGCTATTCCTTTATTCGATCTGCCGTAGTATCAGCAGGGGCATACCAGAGTTTTTCGATTGCATAAAACTCACGTGTTTCAGGTAGCATAATATGGATAAGGATATCGCCTAAATCAACGAGAACCCAATCACCCGTATCTTCCCCCTCCACACCGACAGGTAATAAACCTTCCTCTTTAACAGCTTGCACAACACTGCCCGCTAATGCTTTAACATGACGACTTGAGGTACCACTGACAATCACCATAAAGTCGGTCATATCAGTGAGTTCGCGTACATCAAGCACATCGATATCATTGCCCTTCAGCGAATCTAGTGCATCTAAAGCGAGTGATTTGAGTTGTTCAACATTCATAAATGATTTACATAAAGTTGGTGTCTTTCGATATAATCTCGAACAGACGGCGGTAATAGAAAGTCAATCGATTGATGACTCATGATACATTCTCGAATTTTGGTCGAGGAAATAGCCAATGCACAAACCGGCAATTGGAACACGCACCCAGCAGCTAAGTGCTTACCTTCAAAGTGGCAAAGGTTGTCACGAAAAAGTGGTAATCGCCAATCAATCTGCACCCCGGGCCTGCGCATGATCACGAGATTACTAAAATCGAGTAATTTTTGCCAGTGTTTCCATTGTTCAATATCATTAAAAGCATCTGCCCCCATCGCAAAATATATGGGCCGATCCGGGCCTACTTCATCGCGAAACGCCATTAACGTATCAATGCTAAAGCTCGGGCCTTTTCGGTGAATCTCACGATCCTCGATGGTTAAACGTGAATACTCAGCAACAGCGAGTTGCAACATGGCTAACCTGTGATCCACACCTAATGTCGATAAATCACGGTGTACCGCCTGATAGCAAGGCATCAGTGACACCTCTGGCACATCAAAGGCCTCAGCTAATTCGATAGCTGCCCGTAAATGCCCAAAGTGCACCGGATTAAACGTACCACCGAAAAGTATCAGTGGCTTATTTGAAACAACAGACATGACAACCTGCACTTAACGCCGAATATGACCATCACCAAGGACGATATACTTCTGGCTCGTTAACCCTAAAAGCCCCACAGGCCCTCTGGCATGAATTTTATCCGTAGAAATACCAATTTCGGCACCTAGGCCATACTCAAAGCCATCCGCAAAGCGTGTCGACGCATTGACCATGACCGAGCTGGAATCGACCGCACGAAGAAACAGTTGCGCCTTAGAGAAATTTTCTGTCACGATGGCATCCGTATGCGCAGAACTAAATCGGTTAATGTGCTTAATGGCATCATCGATACCCTCAACGATTTTGATTGAGAGCACTGGCGCAAGATACTCTGTGCGCCAGTCCGCTTCCGAGGCAAGTTTTATCGAAGGTAATCGCTCACAGGTTTTTTCGCAGCCACGCAATTCCACGCCTTTATCATCATAAATTTCGGCCAGCGCATGTAATAAAACCGCTGCTTTCTCTTCAGCAATCAATAAGGTTTCCATCGTATTACAGGTGCCGTAACGCTGCGTTTTCGAATTGACAGCAATCGCTATCGCTTTCTCGTCATCGGCATCGTTATCAATATACACATGGCAAATACCATCAAGATGCTTAATGACGGGCACTCTTGCCTCTTTTGAAATACGCTCGATCAATGTTTTCCCGCCTCTTGGCACGATCACATCCACATAATCAGGCATTTGTATAAGCGCACCCACCGCATCACGATCTGTTGTTTCAACTACTTGAATCGCATGAACAGGCAAATTTGCTTGATGAAATGTTTTCTCAATGCAAGCTGCAATCGCTTTATTCGATTCGATGGATTCAGAACCACCACGTAAAATCGCTGCATTACCTGCTTTTAGGCATAAACTCGCCGCTTCAATCGTCACATTAGGGCGAGATTCGTAGATAATGCCAATAACACCCAAAGGGACGCGCATTTTCCCAACCTGAATACCCGAGGGTTGATACGACATATCCGCTATTTCACCCACGGGGTCAACCAAGCTTGCCACCTGCTTTAGCCCTGCAATCATTGTATCGATCACCGCATCCGATAGCACTAAACGATCAATCAATGCTGCATCAATACCTTTTACTTTTGCATTGTCCAAGTCTTGTGCGTTGGCTTTTTTTAAAGAGGCACGCTCTTGATCCAATATCTCGGCAAGCAATAATAATGCATCATTCTTTGCACGCGTGGGCAACACCGCCATTTCAGCTGCTGCAGCACGCGCCTGAACACCCAGCTGCTGCATATAGTCTTTAACGTTCATAAGGGATAAATCAGTAAAATTTGGGGAATTCTAGCACAAATCAGCATTGATAGCCTGTAAACAGGCTATCAACTCAGGGAAAAACGATATAAAAATTGGGCAGAAACAAGCCTAGAAAGGTGTCAACAGTTACAGGTAACCCAAAAACCTTGCAGCCAAATACCCCACAGCCGCAACCCCTGAAACAAACCCCAAAAAGCCAACAACTTTCGCCGTACGCACGCTACTTTTCGTTTCCAGCAACTCTATTTGCAAGGCACGCACCTGCTCTTCTAAGTTATCGGCCAATAAATCACCTTCGTCACCGGCAGCAGACTGATGATGAAGGGCGCTTAACTTCTCATCAAACTGCTGAACAAGATTGCCCTCCTGCGCCTCGATATCTCTTTTCAAGAGGGCGACATTATCGTTAATCGCAATATTGGTCTTTTTCCATAACAACTGCATTTTTTGCAGCATAAGTTTGTTAATCGCCTCTGGCGTTAGCGCCGGCTCAGCGGCAGCGATATTATTCGCCGCGTCCTCTCGAACTTCCTCACGGATACGCTCAGACAGTTTACTCATGGCCTCATTGAGAGAAGATGCCATCACAGTTTCGATAGATTGCATCATCGTGCCGCGAACAGATTCAACCTCCACACGAACCAACTCTGCTATCTTCACTTGCTCAACCACAGTCTCCTCTGCAAAAGCGGGCGTTGCTTCAACAGATACATCGCCATCACCCTGAATCAATGTATCATCTAAAGTCACTTCAGGTGCTGCATCAATAGTCGGCGTATCTTCTCCCATATCACCCAACAAACCGCTGAGCAGGTCATCCAGGCTTTCATCACCAAAATTTTTATCTGAAGCATCTAACGTGGATATAGTGACGTTTTCAAAACTTGCTTCTACGTCGATCTCAGCGCTTTCTCCAATAACTATCGGTGTCCCAATAGGATCAACTGCCTCAGCATTACTTTCCATCGTCCGCCCAACACTCTCTCGACCAGCGTTAATATCAGCTAAATCTGCCGCAGAAGGGTTAAACAGCAACGTAAAATCCGTCGATAAAATAGACGTAAGCGAATCTTCAGTAGGTGGTTTGGTTAATGTGGAATTAGCGCCAATGGATTGCGCCTCGGCTAAATAACCCTCATGATCTTTACCGGTACACATCACGATTGGCAAATCAGCCATACCCGGCATACCACGAATAACCTTTGTTGCCTCAAAACCATCCATACCCGGCATCAAATGATCCATAAACACAATCTGCGGGCGATGGGCTTTAAGCTTTTCGAGTGCCTCACTGGCCGACTCCGCCACATCAGCCTCAACACCATGCCTTTGAAGTTTTTTTCGAAGTGTGATTCTTGCGAGCTTAGAGTCATCGACAATCAATGCTGATTCAATGGCCATCCGTCTACCCTATATCTTTATTGTTAGACCAAAAGATTACCTTAGCCCAACGCCAAAATAAACGACAGGCAACACAGATTGTTTGCGAAAGGCAGCAGTTATCACTTTACGCTGCACTTATCACGCTTTGATAAAATAGTAGCGCCTTTTAGGCACAATTATTCTAGCAATGAGAGGCGGGTGTCATCATATCTTTATATCCATCATGGTAATGTTGACTTGCCAGCGCTGAAAAAGCCCAAAGCTTTTTTGGCACATATTCTGCTTAAAAGAATAAAGAGAGACTGATAAAGGAGAGCACCCAATGCACGCAACAACAGATACCAAGCTACGCTTTGAACATTTCGCCTGCCTGGCGGCAAGCTCAGTCAACATTGAGCACGAACAAGCGGCGACCGATTATCGATCGCATGAGCCGTTGTGCCAAGTTGATAAAGGCTATGCACTTTATGAACTGCATGTGGAAGAAAAATAATATCTTAACGAAAAAGACCGCTGGGAAGCGGTCTTTTTTTCTATTGGTAGCAGAGCGTAAACGGCTTTTCAGGCAACCCATCATTGGGGTTAATAGGGCAATCCATATTTCGTTCTAATTTTTTATGACTCAGGTCCAACCCTACGTTTAGCCAACTACCGGTCTCATCCGTTGTAAACCATTTTGTATGACCTTGAATAAATACAGGGTAGCGCCCAAACAACTGGCGAAATGTAAACTCAAGTGACTGATCACCCAAAGGTATCTTTATTGCATCATCTGTAAACTTAACGACTTTCGAGAAATTCTTTCTTAAAAAGTTAGTCATTAGCTCATCAAAAAATCTTTCTGTTCCATTATCTTCAGTAAACGCTCTTATTTGCTCCTGATATACACCCACAAACGCACTAGAAATGAGCACTTTTAAGCTCGCACTAAATGGATCATTAGGTACTCCATCCTCAAGGCCATCAATCAGAGCTTGATCGTTAGGGATATTAGAGTGGATTTGATTAATCTTGCTAATATCAATAACTAAACGTTTATCTAAGCGATTTTCTGCGGCATCTTCATATTGTGCACGTGGCGCTTGTGGCGTTTTAACATAGAGTTTGGGTATTCCATTTTCGAAAGCTATATTTGCCTCAATAGAAAAACTTGCATCTACATCAAAAACTTTTACGCTACTTCCATTCACCTTATTTAACTTTATATTGGCATTATTGAAGGATAACTTTATTGCTGGTGTAACCTGTGTATCTGATTCCCCACCTTTAAGTAACCCAAACAGCAAGTCATAAGAATATGCCCAAAGGGACTCCTTTCCACCGATAAAAGAAAGCTTTGGAGACTCACTAAAATCAAATAAAAGTTCAACATCATCATCCTGCTCAATAACACGATCGAACTGCGTTACCATGCGACTCAGCGTTTTTATTTTTAGATCGGTGCTATCAATATCAACCTTAAAACTTTCATTCAGCCAGTCTGAAAGACCTGTAAGCTGATACTCCCCAGCAATATATTGATTGATCGCATTAGCATTAATACTAACAACGAGATCGACCTGCTCTTTATGTGAACCCGACCCATCCTTGTTTTCTACAAAGATATACCTGCCCCAATTAAATGTATTGAGATCGCCAAAACCATTAGCATCAACAAAAGGAACCATTAAGTCAGCACCTTTCAATTGGCCAGAAGTTTGCTCAATCGCCTTATAGCCACCAGAAAAACGCAGCATCCCTGCTGTATCAGGGGCAAAACCGAGGCCCAGCAAGTTCATATCTTTAACACCCACGTAAGTAGCTGTCATATTCCTTACTAAATCAACGCCATCACGAGTGGCTACAATTTGCTCAGAGGCATTTTCAGACGCTGTTTTTTTTATGTCATTGACATCAGGAAAACTCTCCAACAGCGCAGAAAAAACATCCGGCAAAACAGCATTTAACCCTTCTTCCATTGCTTCAATCAAGCCAAACTGACTTGCCAGCCCGCCCATATTTGTCGCCAACTCAATAAAATTCGCTGGCAGAATACAAATATCACAGCTACTGTTGCTTAACGTTGGGGCATTATTTGGGTCATTCAGTAGCATCTCTCTTAACTTTTGAATGAGATCATTGCCATGCAGCATACTATAGCCTTCACCTTTATTAAGACCTTCAATCAATGCATTATCACTCTTGGATAAAGCAAAGGTTTCTCGTAAAGCAAGATCTTTAAAGTTAATGGTTGTTTTATAGCTGCCTAAATACCTTCCTTTATAAGCACCTCTATCGAAATCAGGCGTTTTCGAATCAAACGCGGTGATATTGATATTCACTTTAAGGTTGGGAATACGAACATCAAATCCCAGCTTTGGAGCAACATTTTTGTCGCTATCACCCTCGATAACCCTAACATCAGTACTTAGCTCATCACCGACTTTAACAGGATCAATCGTTGCATAAAAAACACACTCCTTTTGACCAACAACAGGCAGCGTATTCGTCAGCAAGCTATCACATGCCATCTTCCTGAAACCTTCTGTATCTACTATCTGGTTCTCTAATTTAGGATAAATCCAATCGCCTGGCTTAACCTCTTTGCTTGGATCTGCAGGCTCAAAGCCATCAAGGTTTAACAAATCAAAACCATCGATAAATATGGTTGCTAAACTATTAATCATAGGGTTAATGACAGGCTCTAAGGCATTAAACATTGACTGATTCAATTGTAGCCTCAGAAAATCATCCAATTTATGACCGCTAAGAATCAGCCCTTGGCTTTGCTCAATACCCGCAGAATCCGTCAAGGTATAATACATATCAGCATGATCTGCACGCCCTTGAGTGACATCTGGGTAATCCCTTAAATCTACATGAATTTCCCTTCCCCCCTCAAGAATAGAAACCGCACCATCAGGTAGTGCCTTCTTTCCATGATCGGAAAAAGCAATAGCGTAATCATGGCGACCTTTTTCATCATTGTAATCAAGCTGCTTAATCGGCGTATCACCAACGACCTTGAGGATCACCTTATAATCCTGACCAATACCGTTTGCTTGTATTTCAGAAACTTGTAGCTGAGGAGGTTGGCCAAAAAAGATAAATTCTACTGCTGATGTTTCAGACGCATTTTTTTCTGATATTAATGTGAGCGTATTGATACCAGAGATTAACGCAGGCTCTATCGACTGTAAGTCAATAAACTCTACTTCACCGCCACTGCCTACGTTGCGTACAAAAAATCCATCCGTATACCCCACCGACTGTAAACGGTAGCCTTGATCAAGAATACTTTTCAAGCGAGCTGAGCAAGCTACCGGATCGTTTTTCTCGTCTAACGTTGGATCAGGTGGCGTGTAACCTTTAGAAAAAACTTCTGTTCCACAGATAGCTTTTCGCTGTTTTTCTGTAATATCAATACCATTTAACACAAGACGAAAGCGTGCTTTTCCTTGGTAAATATTGTTAGCATCTACAAGAGCGCTATCAGCAAGCAAATAACTTAACGTTAAATGTGTATCAAGCCGGTTATAAATAGGCTTACCATCGGCCTGATTATCCCATGGGCTTAATATACTTAGCTTTGTTATATAAGGAGCGGTTGTTGGCGCATTACAGCTAGCCAACAAGACCAAGAAACAAAACGAAGCGCTTAATCGAAGCCAACGCATATTCAACCCTTGAAGCCAGCTCCAGCTGGCTTAAATTTTATTATTATTATTATTTCCTAAGCTAAAAACCTGCTTAGGCATCTTTATTTTTATCAGTTAGGACATTTTGCAGCTGATTCGTCAGCAGCCTCTGAGCTACAAAAGGTCACGCTCAACAAGCTATTATCAGACCCTACTTTTTCTGTGAAGTCACCACTGATATTGATAGCGGTATTATCTACCACTATACCACCGGCTGAAAGTGCTAACTGATAAGTTTTCGGTAGCTGCTTAATTATATTCTCTTTTACCGTTTGACTTGATGACGATAAAAGATCCTTAACATCAAAGTAAAATGCCTGATTACTGATAGAAGGCAGCAATTTTTTGATAGCAGAATCAATCGCTTTTGGCATTTCAACAGGCACCATATCAACCAAACTATTCATGATTTTTGTTTTTACTTCATTAGCAATAGATAGCTTTTCTAACTCTGAGTGCAAAGTAATTCCATCACTAGGGATCGAATACTCAAACCCACCATCCACCAAGGCAACGTCTAATAGATTATCTTTCTCGCCTACAGTAAACAGTGCAGATAGATCAATGACAACGACAGCCAACTCGGTGTTAGGTGGAATGTTAAGACCACCTAGCTCATTGACCACTCGCTCTTTATTGCTCAACTTTAATAAAACATAAGGTGCATTGAGTTTAAGGTTGTTTGGTACACTTAAAGAAATACGAGGCAAAGAGGCCAGCTCGGCATTCACTAGTAATTTAACGTTTCCAATAATAGGTACATCGACATCAGTTTCAATAGGATCAAATGTAATCTGCCCAGTTTGATACGTTGCGAAAAATGATTGATTGAGCTGATTTTGTGTGACTGACAGCTTTACGCCTTTATCATTCCCTAAACCGCCAGAAAAATCAGGTGCGTTGCTACTCAGTACAGAACCAAGTGCAGATTTCCCTGCGGGGTAGTTTCCTTCAGTCGACACTAACGATCGGCCGCCAAAGCTTAATAAAACGCCATGGTTACTTTCATTGCCACCATCACGAGCCATTAACCTATCAGGGATTGTTCGTTGCTCTTGCTTTATTGATGAGCCATTAACAGACTTTTCTTCAAAGTTTTTTTCTGTCTTAACTTCTATTCGCGCAAATTTAGATATTTCTTTTTTTAATGTTGTATTACGAACGAATTTACCATCCTTAACAACTGCATACTCTTTCGCCAAGGTTTCCTCTAATTTTTCTTTTACCGGCGTACTTATATTACCTACAAGGCTAGTTTTTACCTTTTCGCCAACAGCTGTAGCTTTGCCCTCATCGCAAAATATAGAATCGCTCTCCGCACTACAATCATAAACTCTTGAAAAACTTAAAGAGCTATTAGGATCCTCATTTTCACCAGCAACAATAAAATCAATATTGCCTTTTTTTGCCTCTCTAAACCTTAAAACAAAATCCTCTTTAGGGGCATCACTAGACTCACCAAACTTGGCCTCTTTATCTCCCAGTAAATTCATTCCAATTTTACCACTACTTAATGACAAAAATGCCTTTATGATTCCAACCTTATCGCCGTCAGCGCTATCTTTAAATACAATCTTTACAAGTGCCTTTTCAAAACTAGCGGAGATTTTTAGGTTGATAGCTCCTTCATCAACACTATCTTTAGCAACAAAGGCAATATCGACATCAGGCTCAAATGTTGACTTTTCAGGGTTGCTCCAATCGTAATCATTCTCTTCCCCTTTATAGTTACCTAAACTAAGCACATAAAGATCACAAAATTTTCCAGAGTTTTGCCCTAAAATTAATGCACATACATCCTGATTATTACTATCTAATAATATCCCATCTTCCCCCAGTGAGGCAGCTAGGATTTCACCTAACCAAGGCGTCATTGCAGTAAATGCTTGATTGTTTATTTGGAGGGCATTTAATGTTTTTAGCGTACGGCCATTTGCTGCTAAGTTAACAGTTGAATCAGCACTGGAATCAGAATAAGTCGCCGTGACGGTGAAATCGCCGTTGCTATCATCAAGCTCACTAGTGTCATCATTAGCATTAAGAACAGGCGTTAAAAGTGAATACTTCAGAGGGTATTTATCAAGTGAAGCCCCATTAACAGTTAAACTATCCCAAGCTTCTTTCCGTGTTAAAAAATTGAAGGGCGTCTCTTCGCCTGGTTTCGTAACGACATTCTGCGATGCTGCGGTAATAATAATGTCGCCAGAAACAATACTCGCACTAAAATTTTTTTCATCTGTATTACTATTATTAACTGAAGCTCTAATTGTATTATTACTGCCTTCATTCAAGAGACCTTTTAACGAAGAGATAGTTGCCGTTGCTATGCCATCTCCACAGGTAAACTCTTTTTCAACATTGATATCATTCAATTTCACAAAAATGCCAGAGCAATCGGCAGCATTTGAAATTTTTATTTCAAATTCATCAGTGCTTTCATTTGTGATTGTATCCGAAGAGGTTGGATATATAATTTCAACAGTTGGTTTAGTGCCACCGCCAGAGTCACTACCACCACCTCCCCCACCACAAGCCGTTAAAAAAGTAGTCGCTAATACAACGCTTGAGAATGCAGACCCTTTGATCCACGCTTTTTTCTTATTATTCTTCAACATAGGTGATCCTTTGGTGCCAGACTTCCGGCTATTGTTATTATCGAATCTTGAGGCCATTCCAATAGCCAAAGGTGACTTTTATGCCCTGAACTCTAACAAATTAGTTAAATGGAGCACAACAACCTTTTAAGGGAGGGCGTCACAAACGGAAGCCTTTAAACGGAATAAACGGCATTAATCTGATAAGTGTTAGCTATCACCTGCTGGCTGAATTTCATCAGTATTAGCTTGCTGCTCACTTTCAACTGCATCTAGCTTTTTGTTAAGGGCGTTTTCAAGATTCACCTTCCACGATGTGACTTCTTTTTTTTGATCCCAGTCTTTTGCATTTATAGCACCTGAGTATAGATCTAATGCCGAGCCAAGAGTTTCCCGATCAACTGCCGACAGCCCCTTTAAAATACGATTCTCTAACGCATACTCATCAGGGGCATCTTTCTCACTTTCTATCCCATTCGCTACATTAAGATTTTTAGATTTTTTTCTCTTCAACGTAGCGGTAGTTGAGGAATTATTGAGCTGCAACCGAACTGCGTCTATTTCGCTCTGATAAGCATTATACTCTTGGTCGCCGGACTTGAACCGACGCACAACGGACGGACGCTCAGAAAAAGAACCCTGCCCATAAACTGAACTCAAACCGCCTAAAATAGTCTTTGTCACACCCTGACGTGTATGAACCTGTTGCGCACCAGACGCAGACTGTTCACTTTCCACACCAAAAGCTTGTTTAAGCCGATCATTATGATCAACTGCAAATTGAGCTGTCGCCGCCATCCTGTGCTTTAATTTATTTTTATTTTTCGCCTGTACTTCAGCGCCTAAAATCATACCCAAACTAAAAACAACTAAGCAAATAGAAAGAAAACTATGCATTTCACCAGACCTATTCGTCTCACCTTTTCCTATTTGAGTCTTTTTTTAGAATAGGCTTCATTTTTAGTTTATTAACAAGTCGCTTGCTCCAGTGATGTTAATAGCGAAATAGCTTCATCTGCATTTCCCCCACAAAAATCCTCTTCCGCCTGAAATTGTGCGCAGCAATCTGGGCGTCTTACATCATGAAAAATCGCGCACCGCTTATCTTCATCCAAGTGCACGCATGACTCGCCTGCTTTCTTACCTTGCGGCATACCGTAAAATGGCTGAGTGATTGAAGGCGCTATACAACAAGCGCCACAACCTGCCCTACAACGCATGAAACTTAGTGGGCATGTGCATTAACCGGTTTGATCGGCTTAAAGAAAATCAACATGGCGGGCAATAAAACGAGCGCGCCCAGTAAGGCTGAAAGCATGGCGATGCTGGTCAGCAACCCAAAGTAAATACTGGGTGTAAAATTAGATAAGGTTAGGATGGAAAACCCAAATACGATTGTCACTGAGGTGTAAAACATCGCTAATCCTGTACTGTGATGGCAGCGATAAACCGTCGATAAGTAATCATTGTCTTTTGCCAGCTCTTTTTTAAAGCGATGAAGGTAATGAATCGTATCATCCACACCAATACCGAGCGTTATGGCGGCGATGGTAATTGTCATGATATCGAGTGGAATGGATAGCCAACCCATTAAACCTAAAACAAACCCAGCCGCGAGGAGATTCGGCAAAATACCGATTAACGCCAAAGAAAACGAGCGAAATAAAAACCCAAACATCAGCATAATGGCGATAAACACGGCACCAAGGGTTTGTATTTGCGAGCTAAACAGGCTTTGCAGCATGTTGTTATACAGCACCATCATGCCTGTTAGCGTAATATCTTCTTCTCGATAGCCCATATCCTCGATTAAAAACTGCTTTATATTGTTGAGATAGGCATTACGCTCTAACCCTTTACTGGTCTCTTTCACCCTTACGCTAATCCGCGCTTCTTTTCCGTCATCAGAAAGATACGGGGTAATCAGCGATTTTTTAATGTCGCCATTCAGGCTTTTTTTAATCAACGCTAGCTGAATATCATCCACATTACTGCCTGAAATATCCCGTATCACTTGATAGAGGGAGGCTAATGAAAGCACTTTACCCGAATCGGGTTGCGACTGAACAAACGCATGAATTCTATCGATATCTTCGAGGCCAGCCCGCGTAAACCAGTAACTGGTTTGCGTGGACTTGTCACTCTCAAAGTCGTTCTGGCTAAAATCTTCATCAGAAAAGAAATCGTCATCCTCGTGGTTTGTCACAAGCGATTGAGGTTTAGGTGCAGTCAATTCAACAGGCGGCTGTCTCAGCAAGATAGATAAGGGTAAAGTACCGCCTAACTGCTTATCGATCGTGAGCATACCTTGATAAATTTCTGTGTCTTCTGAGAAATTGTCGATGAAACGGTTTTCTACCCTTAGCTGAGTGATACCTATACCAGATATCACCGCTATAACAATCCCGAGCAATAGCATTTTACGGGTATGCTTTCTCGCTAACGTTGCAAACACATTCACCAGCTTATTCGTCACCTGATCGGTGCTTTCATGATAATGTCTGCGAATGAGTAGTAAGCCAGATGGGATAATTAAAAACGATAATATTAATGCAAGACTGACTGCAATTGTCATCATCCAGCCAAAATCGATCACAGGTTTTATGCCGGACAACACCAGTGACATAAAAGCCACGAGCGTTGTCAGCGTTGTGAATAAGCACGGTTTTATCATGGCTTTCATGACAAATATAACGAGTTCATACTCAGTAAGGCTCGGTTGTTTTTTTTCTTCTTCAATAAAACGCACAATCAAATGTACAGCCACAGAGAGGGTAATAATCAGCAAGATGGCAATGAAATTCGCAGAGAGCACGGTGAGTTTTGTACCACTCCACGCGATACCACCGAGCATATACACGGCCGTTGCCAAACAGGTAAACATAGGAAGCACGACCCAGCGCACTCGCCTAAAAATAAGCCCTAGCAGTATGATAATAAAAACCAGTATGGCGATACCGAACACGGCCATGTCGCTGCGCAAAAAATCGAGCATATCAGCCACAATCATGGGAACACCGCCAACAAAAATTTGTGCGTGTTGGTTATGCTGAGTCACCAGTGTTCGAATATTGCCAATTAATGTTGCCTCAAGCTGCTTCCGCGCTTTAACCGCTTGATCATAAGCCACACTCACTTGATGATGCGAGGCAACCAGATCAGTATTGGGTAACGCGTCTTTCTGCGCCCTGAGCACCTGTACTTCTGTTGCATCCGTTAGATTAACGACGATCGCTGTTGTCTTTTCGTCTTGACTGGTAATGAGTTGCTTATAAATTGGGCTGTTTTTGAATTCTTGGCGAGCGAGCATTTGATCCGCATCTTCCAGATAACGAATCCCGCCACTAAAGTCTTCAAGCCTGACTTTTGGGCTATAAAGCAGTGGGACATCAAGGTAAGTTGTGACCGATTTAACGCCCTTCAGTTGCTCTATCGTTTTTTTTATTTGCTTTATGTCTTTAAAAGTTTCCGGTGAAAATAAATCTGTTTTCGGTGTGTAAGTTAACAGCAGAAAATCGGTCGTGCCGTAATCATTAATGACTTTCCGGTAATCGGCCAATGATTGATCTTTCTCTAAAACCAAGGAATCACTCGACGCATCAATATCGAGCGTGGGGATTTTAATGGCCAGCAGCAAACCCATGCAAAAAATACTGAGCAGTATCAATTTCGGGTAATGTAATGCCTTTATATACAGGTTGGTCAATGCACTCTCCCTAGGGCCACGGTTTAATTAAATCCTGATTAAGATCAAGCTGGCTTAAAATACGCGCCACAACAAAATCAACCAAATCGTCAATACGGGTTGGGTGATGATAAAACCCGGGGCTGGCGGGTAGAATACGCACCCCCATCAGCGCTAACTTATGCATGTGCTCTAGCTGTATGGCCGAAAGTGGCATTTCTCGAGTGACTATGACTAACCGCCTATGCTCTTTTAGTGTAACAACCGCCGCGCGTTTAATGAGATCGTCACTAAAGCCTTGTGCGATTGCCGCCAAGCTGCCTGTGCTGCAGGGGCAAACGACCATGGCCTCGATTTTTGATGAGCCTGAAGCCACTGGCGATAACCAGTCTCGCGTGTCATAACAGGTAAGTTGCGCGCCATGAGCATCGATCCCTGTGAGAGATAATAGCTGGCTTTTGAGGGCATCCATAGTTTCTGGTAAATCAATATTATCTTCAAGCTTCGCCACTTCTCTTGCACCGCTGGAAACAATACAGTGCACATGACAACCTTGAACGAGCAATTGTTCCAAGAGCCGTAATGCATAACGAAAGCCTGAAGCCCCGGTTATTGCCAGGCAAATGTTTTTGTTATTGGCCTCGCTCACTGAGCGCTCCTACAAGTTGTTGACGAAATCCACCAAAACCGCTGTTACTCATCAAAATTACATGATCTTGTGGTTGAACCTGTGCTAGAACGGCTTTTAGGAGCGCATCCGTTGAAGAATAAAGCGTGCCGACTTCTTGCGGCCACGTCCATTGCAATTGGCCATTAACGTAGCAAAAGCACAAATCAGCAGTGCTAACCGCATCAGCAAGTACATCTTTATGAATGCCTTGTTTCATGGTATTGGATGCTAACTCAATGACCGCAATCAGCCGACCCGTCACGTTCTTACGCATGCCTTCAAGGCTTGTTTTTATCGCCGTGGGGTGATGCGCAAAATCATCATATACCGCCACACCATCCACCGTTGCCAGTAATTCCATCCGCCGTTTGACGCCTTTATATGTTTGGAGTGCTTTTGCCGATGCCGTTAATTCAATACCTATCGTTTTCGCTGCAAGCATAGCAGCCATGGCATTAGCAACATTGTGTTGACCCACTAACGACCAATTGATTTCTGCGAGCACATTCCTCTGGTGATCCGTTACCGAAAAATGGCTTCCATCAGGTTCAACCACGTTAACCATGTAGCTGCTCTCTTTTTCGCCTTGCATGCCAAAAGGGACGGTAGTAGACCAGCACCCCATGGATAAAACCTTTTGGATATGGGTGTCCGAGGCCGGATACACAACAGTGCCGTTCTGCGGCACAACACGTAGTAAGTGATGGAACTGTTTATAAATATCGTTCATGGAATCAAAAATATCCGCATGATCAAATTCGATATTATTGATGATCAATGTTTTAGGGCGATAATGAATAAACTTACTGCGTTTATCAAAAAAGGCTGTGTCATACTCATCGGCTTCAATCACAAAATAGGGGCTGTTGCCCAGCTTGGCAGATAATGGGAAGTTATTCACAACACCACCGATTAAAAAACCTGTATCCACTGCATTTGCCGCTAAAATCCACGCAAGCATAGCCGAGGTGGATGTTTTTCCATGCGTGCCCGAAACGGCGAGCACCCACTTATCATGCAAAATATAATCATGTAGAAATTGCGGCCCTGAGGTATAAGGAATATTGCTATTAAGAAGATGCTCTACGATTGGATTGCCACGACTTAAGGCATTACCGACGACAACCATATCAATCGTTGTATCGCTAAGGTGCTCTGACTCAAAGCCTTGATCCAAATGAATACCGGCGACTGACAGTTGCGTACTCATCGGTGGATAAATATTGGTATCACAACCCGAGACCTTAAACCCCATTTCTTTAGCGAGCACGGCAAGCCCCCCCATGAATGTGCCACAAATGCCTAAAATGTAAATATGCTTCATGCTTCCTCTTGCAAAACAACCCGTTATGATTTTTTTATGGCGTAAAGCCAGAAACTGTCACAGCTCAACAACGCTGACGGCATTCACGGAAACAAAGGATGGATGAAGGCTCATTAAAATTCAACATGCAGCGACGACTATTTTTCAGTATCATATGCACTTTTATTATCGTTCTACTCATTTATAAAACCTTAAAGAATAAAACTCAGAGTTAAATCTAATGGCAAAAAACGCTTTTTACGCGCAATCTGGCGGGGTGACTTCTGTCATTAATGCTTCCGCCTGCGGCGTGATTCAAACCGCGAAGCAACACCCTGAAATCAACAAAGTCTACGCAGGCCATAATGGCATTATTGGCGCACTTTTAGAAGATCTCATTGACACCTATGAGGAAACCGATGAAACCATTGCAGCATTGCGATATACCCCTTCAGGCGCATTTGGCTCATGCCGCTACAAATTAAAAAGTCTCGAAGCGAATAAAGCAGAATACGAACGCCTTATCGATGTATTCAAAACGCATAATATTGGTTATTTCTTTTATAATGGTGGTGGCGATAGCGCTGATACCTGCTTAAAAATCTCTCAGCTTTCTGAAACAATGGGCTTCCCCATTCAGGCCATCCACATCCCTAAGACTGTTGATAACGACCTTCCTTTTACCGATAACTCGCCAGGCTTCGGCTCTGTTGCTAAATATGTCGCCATTTCAACAAGAGAAGCTGGGCTTGATGTGGCATCAATGTGCAAAACATCAACAAAGGTGTTTGTGTTTGAGGTTATGGGGCGTCATGCTGGGTGGATTGCAGGTGCATCAGGCCTTGCATCTGAAGAAAGTGGCCAGCCTCCGCATATTATTTTATTCCCAGAGATTGCTTTCGATGAGCAGACGTTTCTCGCCAAGGTCGACGCCTGCGTAAATGAATTTGGCTTTTGCGTTATCGTTGCCTCAGAAGGTGCGCAATACGCCGACGGCCGCTTTATCGCAGACGCTGGCGCTAAAGATGCCTTTGGCCATACTCAGTTAGGAGGCGTAGCACCTACACTTGCAAAACTGGTAAAAGATAAACTGGGTTACAAGTATCACTGGGCTGTTGCAGATTACCTTCAACGTGCAGCAAGGCACATCGCCTCCAAAACCGATGTCGAGCAAGCATACGCCCTCGGTAAAGCTGCCGTCGAGAAGGCTATTGAAGGGAAAACAGCCATCATGCCTTGCATTATCCGTGAAGATACGGCGTCGTACCAATGGCATATTGGCGAAGCGCCATTGGCCGAAGTGGCAAATGTAGAACAAATGATGCCCCGAGACTATATCAGTGAAGATGGTTTCCATATCACGGAGAAAGCAAGGGCCTATTTTTCGCCGCTCATCCAAGGGGAAGACTACCCTCCTTATAAGAATGGACTGCCCATGTTTGCAACGCTGAAAAAGGTACGCGTTCCCAAAAAGCTGAAAGAGACATTTTCGATCTAGCACCCAAGTACATTATTTTAAAGGGTTTGTCTGCTCATAGATTCCCTCCTTCGCGGGAATCTAATAACCAAATGACTAAAAAACATAAAACTAAACCCGACTATCGGATTGATATGAGTACTAGCGATTAGAAAAAGATAACCTAAAGAAACCATGCAATGTGAGTAAAGCTCTTCTTAGCGTCGCAGTATCCGCACTGACAAGAAGCCTTACAACTTTTCTTCAGGCTATCGTTTTTAGCATACTCACCTTATAATGCTCGCTTTAGATATTCACATAACCGCTAAACAAGGAAAAGACATGAGCTATAACCAGATCCCTGCTGGAAAAAAATTACCTGAAGATATTTTCGTGGCCATTGAAATCCCGGCAAATAGTAGCCCGATCAAATATGAGATAGAAAAAGACTATGATGCACTTATGGTTGATCGCTTCATGGCAACACCTATGTTTTACCCTGCAAACTATGGCTACATCCCTAACACGCTCTCTGAAGATGGCGACGCCTTAGATGTATTGGTTGTCACACCTTACCCAGTTGCACCTGGTGCTGTGATCCGTGCCCGGCCTATCGGCATACTCAACATGTCAGACGAAGCCGGCCAAGACGCCAAACTTTTAGCCGTTCCTCATGACAAATTGACCGTACTTTATAAAGATGTCAAAGAACCTTCTGATCTTCCTGAGTTATTAATCAAACAAATCGAGCATTTTTTTGAAAACTATAAAGATCTTGAAGTTGGAAAATGGGTTAAAATTGACGGCTGGGCTGGGTCAGAAGAAGCATTAGCAGAGGTTATAAAAGCCGCCAAAGCTTACGAAGACACGAAATAAAGCCTTCTTTTTATAGAAAAGCCTCGTTAAATCAACGAGGCTTTTTACTTTAGGGACTTATTTTTTCTTTGCTCCCGCCTTCTTCTTAGGTACAGCTTTTTTAGCTACGGCTTTTTTCTTAGGCACTGCTTTTTTAGCAACCGTCTTTTTCGCTACAGCCTTTTTCTTCGGCGCTGCCTTTTTTGTTACAGTTTTTTTGGCTACAGTCTTTTTCGCTACGGCTTTTTTCTTCGGCGCTGCTTTTTTTGTTACAGCTTTTTTAGCTACTGTCTTTTTCGCTACAGCCTTTTTCTTCGGCGCTGCCTTTTTTGTTACAGCTTTTTTGGCTACTGTCTTTTTGGCTACAGCCTTTTTCTTCGGCGCTGTTTTTTTAGCTACTACTTTTTTAGCTACTGTCTTTTTCGACACCACCTTTTTCTTAGGAACGACTTTTTTTGCCACTGTCTTTTTAGCTACAGCTTTCTTCTTAACTACCACCTTTTTAACAGCCGATTTTTTAGCCGCAGGTGATTTTTTACTGACTGCTTTAACATCCACTTTAGGCATTGCCGCAGCAATTTTTTTATAAAGCTTTGTCCCCTTTCGAATATTCTTGTGCTGAGTGAATGCAGCTACAGCCTTATCCCAAGCCGCATTTAACCCATGCGCATTCACCGAAAAACTGGTGCAGACGATCTTATTTTCTATTTCAGAAGCGATTCCCACCTGAAAAATCGGGGTCAAATTACCACTCTTCTCTTTCTTCTTGAGAAAAGAAATACCTTTGACACTGCCATCCGCATGAAAGCATCGTTCAGCTTTCTTTCGTTCCTTGGCTTTTTTCTGAGCGTCTTCAAGCTCTAGATCTCGCGCCTTCGCTGCACCCAAAACCCTCTTTTGTGCAGCTGCGGTCATCCGCTTACCTTCTTTTTTTAACGACAAGTACTCTTGATAGAGTTTACCATCCACGGTTCGACGTACTCGATAGCCGTAAAAAGCATCGTTATCGATCAATTTAACGCTCAAAGTATCACCTCTGTATTCATTAATTAAATCTCAAACGCTCTGACGTCACCTTCCATCCGTATTTTGCTAAGTCTAAGCGCAGTCCCTTGGCAATCAGTATAATTTACATACACAAACTCGCAATAAATTCGCTATTTTTTTAACAACTTAACGTTTTTTTTAAGAGTTTAGGGCGTTTTATACTTTTTAATAAAAAAAAATTATACCTAATTCGCCAGATATACATATTTAGAATAATATTTATGCTTCATTTTTTCTGAACATCCTTTTCAAAAACAAAGAAACAAAAATCAAATATTATTTTTCATTTGCTTAGTATTGAGATTATTGTTGTGAAAAAGTTGCATATAAAGGAATAAAAAAATCGAATATTTTTTATATCGCCAATAACAAACACAAAATAAAAAATTACTTTCTATATATTTACTTAGCACCTATTACCTTAATGAAGCCAGGGAAAACGGAAAACGTTATAAATCGGCCATCTTTGACAGTTGATAACAGTACAAAAAAAACTAGCCCGGATGTAAAGAATAGCTCCCAGAAACAAGCAATTACAAAAAAATACTTGTTTCAAAAGAATACATTTCTAGAGAAAATAAAAGGAGTAACGACCTAAATTAGTGAAAACAATGCTCCCTATCAAACAAACTAGATCAGCCCAGCAAAACCAAGCTGGCGGCACGCCTCATAACTAATGACGGCAACAGCATTTGATAAATTTAAACTACGACTTGTTTCCAGCATAGGAATACGAACCCTCAAACCCTCCGGAACAGCTGCCAGCGCCTCCTCGCTCAACCCGTGCGTTTCCGCACCAAATAACAGAACATCATGGTCTTGATACTCAAGACCCGTATGGTATTCGTTACCCTTTGTTGTGCACGCTATAATACGACGAGATGTCATAGCTCGCCTAAACGCTTCAAAATTTTCATGCTTTTGCACGTTTGCATATTCATGATAATCAAGACCTGCACGCCTTAACTTTTTTTCATCCATATCAAACCCTAACGGCTCTATTAAGTGCAATGAACAGCCGATATTTGCCGCCAAACGGATGATATTTCCCGTATTAGGAGCAATACAGGGCTCAAAGAGTGCGATATGAAACATAGAACCTCTTAAATGAATAAAAAACGCCGAACAGAAAAGAGTAAACAGTAGTTAGCCAATTTACTTTTTTGGAGGGTAAACGATATAATCACCCATTTTTTGGGGACAAGCATGAGCCGGTACTGGAATCCAATCGTTAAAACACTAACACCCTACGTACCTGGTGAGCAGCCTAAAGGCGCCAATAATAGCATTAAGGCGAAGCTAAATACCAATGAAAACCCCTACCCTCCTTCGCCTGAAGCACTTATGGCTATGCAGCAAGCACTGAAAGCGGATTTACAGCTTTACCCTGATAGCGAATCGCATACCATAAAAAAATCTGTTGCCGATTACTACAGTATTTCAACGAAAGAAGTTTTTGTTGGCAACGGCTCCGATGAAGTACTCGCCCATATTTTCCACGGTTTATTTAACCCTGAGACAGCTATATTATTTCCCGACATATCCTACAGTTTCTACCCTGTCTACGCAAAACTCTATCAGCTTGACACAAAAAAAATCCCGCTTTCTGAGAGTTTCAATATACAAATCAACGACTACTCAATAGAGAATGGCGGAATTATTTTCCCAAACCCCAACGCCCCAACGGGTAAATACCTCTCACTATCTGAAATAAAAAAACTTCTCCAAAGCAATAAAGACTCTGTCGTTGTTATCGATGAGGCTTATATTGATTTTGGTGGGGAATCGGCCATTTCATTGATTAGAAAATACGATCAACTACTGGTCACTCAAACTCTATCGAAATCTCGCAGCCTTGCAGGCCTTAGAGTCGGCTTTGCGGTAGGCCACCCTGATCTAATCGAAGGACTCAACAGGGTCAAAGATAGCTTTAATTCATACCCCATTGACAGCATTGCACAAGCCGGTGCTAGCGCAGCAATTGCCGACAAGCCATATTTCACGAAAACCTGCGAAAAAATTATTGCTTCTCGCACATATCTCACAGAAAAACTGACCGGCTTAGGCTTCTCTGTTATCCCATCGTCTGCCAATTTCGTTATGGCAAAACCACCTTGCATAAAAGCGAAAAAACTTTATTCGTTATTAAAAGAAGGGGGGATTTTTGTCCGTCATTTCGATTCGCCACGTATCGAAGATTTTTTGCGGATCACAGTAGGCACCCAAAAAGAATGCGAACTCCTAATCAAAGAAATCACCCTTTTACACCGCTCACGGTGAAGGGTGATACTTTACATCAGTGCTTCGCGTTACCCGTAGTGTCTTCTTGTTGTTGCTGAAGTGCTTGCTGATAAAGCGCGTCAAAATTAATAGGTGCTAACATCAAAGGCGGAAAGCTTGCCTTAATGACTGCTGAATCTACAGCCTCACGTGCATACGGAAAAAGTATATTCGGCGCAACGGTACTAAGAACATGGCGTAACTCATCATCCTTTAAACCTTTACAAGTGAATATACCCGCCTGATGCACCTCAACTAAAAATCCCGTTTTATCAACCTCTTCCATTTTCGCACTTACCGTCAATGACAGCACCACTTCAAAAACATCGTCTTCAAGCTGTTCATTTTTTGTATTCACATCTAAGTGGATCTTAGGCTTCCACGCTTCCTTAAACACATCTGCTCCCATAGGGGTTTCAAACGATAAATCTTTTAAATACAGTCGCTGAATTGCAAATTCTTTTGCTTGTACGTCTGTCATGAATAACTCCACTCATTAATTAGGCAACAATTTATCGAGTTCACCACTCGCTTCTAGTTGAAATAAGTCATCGCAACCGCCTATATGCTTATCTCCAATCCAAATTTGCGGCACGGATGTTTGCCCTGATTTTTGTGCTATTTCTGCTCGCAGCTGTGGCTTTCCATCAACAGCCATCTCGTCAAAAGGCTGTCCTTTCTGCTTCAACAATGCTTTTGCTCGCATACAATAGGGGCAGTACTTTGTTGTATAAACAGTCACTTTATCCATATAATTCTCTTCCTCATCGACAGCACTCGCACTCTCGCCACTCTATAAACCAAAGGAGAGGCGACATATTCAATTTTTCGCAAGGCATTGAACACGACCCGCACAAAGTAAAAGCTTACGACTTAACAATAGGCAAATTAGCTGCCGACCACTCAGACATACCGCCTGAAAGCTTATAAACCTGCGTGAACCCTTTTGACTTTAATAGTTTGGTCACACCTGCTGCAGATTGCCCGAGCTTACAAACGACCACGATAGGCTTTTCTTGATGGCTGTTTATTTCAGAAAGTCGTCCCTCAACATCCCTCAGTGGAATATTTTTAGCATCAATAATATGCCCTTTTTTAAAGTCATTTGTATCACGAATATCGAGAATCAATGCGTCGTTTCGGTTCACTAAGTCTGACAACCCTTGCGTACCCACAGACTTCCCTGCTTTCATCGCCTCATACATGTAAAGAGCAATCACGAGCACAACAAAAACAGATGCAAGCACCCAATTTACAGTGATGAATTCTAAAATATCTTCCATTCAACGTTTCAGCCTACCAGTAAGTCAGCGCGCATTATACACATACTGAGAAGCTGTTAGCCAACGCAAAACTTGGTCTAACTGTGCGTTTTTGTATAGAATAGTTACTCAAAACATTTATAAAGACTCGCCGCTATGTCAACACCTAAGCAAACAACCCTTTTATTGATACTTGATGGATGGGGAGTACGTGAGTCCACTGATAACAATGCGATAGCTGCAGCCAACACACCAACTTGGGATCAATTACTCAGCACCTTCCCTCACACCCAGATCGCCACATCAGGCCGCGATGTTGGCCTGCCAGATGGACAAATGGGCAATTCAGAAGTCGGCCATATGAGCCTAGGCAGCGGACGTATCGTTTACCAAAATATTAGCCGCATCAACAAAGCTATCGAAGATGGCTCTTTTGCAGAGACTAAAGCCTATAGGCAAGCGATCAATGCAGCCCAAAGCAATCAAAAGTCAGTACACATTATTGGCCTACTGAGCCCAGGTGGCGTTCATAGTCATCAGGATCATTTATTCGCGATGATTGAAGCCGCTGCAACTCAAGGTGCATCAAAAATTTACGTTCATGCCATACTTGACGGCAGGGACACACCGCCTCGTAGCGCTGAAGCCTACATTGAAGCCTTAGAAAAACACTGCAGTAAACATCAAGCGAAAATCTCCTCCATTGTTGGCCGTTTTTATGCGATGGATAGGGATCAACGCTGGGATCGCGTCGAAAAAGCATACCAGCTAATTGCTGACAATAGCGCCCCCTACCTAACAACTAGCGCCAAAGAAGCGTTACGCAACGCATATGCCCGTGATGAGAATGATGAGTTTGTTAGCGCAACAAACATTGAAGGCGGGCAAGCCATCGAAAGCGGTGATGCTGTCATTTTCATGAACTTTCGTGCAGACCGCGCTAGAGAGTTAACGCAAGCGTTCACAGAAACCGGATTTGATAAGTTTGCCAGAAGCCGGAAAATTGCGCTTAGCTCTTTTGTGATGACAACCCAGTATGCCGATACACTTGATGCCAACTGCGCCTTTCCGCCCATAAAACTGGACAATGACCTAGGCGAATACCTTGCATCTCTACAAAAAACTCAGTTACGTATTGCTGAAACTGAAAAGTATGCGCATGTCACCTTTTTCTTTAGTGGCGGCAAAGAGGATTGTTACCATGGAGAGCAACGCATTTTAATACCCTCGCCCGACGTTCCTACTTACGACCTCAAGCCTGAAATGAGCGTTTTTGAGGTTACAGAGCAGCTCGTTAACGCGATCAAGAGCCAACATTTCGATTGTATCGTTTGTAATATCGCAAACGGTGACATGGTTGGACACACCGGTAATTTCGAAGCTGCCATCAAAGCTGTAGAAGCAATCGACCAATGCTTGAATACAATAACCCGCGCAATTTTAGACACAAATAGCCAATGCTTAATCACAGCAGATCATGGCAACTGCGAACAAATGCTCGATTATGAAAATAACCAAGCGCATACGCAGCATACCACAGGCCCAGTTCCACTTGTTTATATCGGCAATCAACCCTTACAGCTCAACCCTGGCAGATTAGCGGATATAGCCCCAACCCTCATTAACCTTATGGGCCTAGAGTTACCTCCGGAAATGACTGGACATGCGCTAACATACACTAAGTGATTCGCACTTAGTGTATTAGTTTAACCCTTGTGACTAGCCAATAATGTCAATAACTACTCAACAATCCTTGTGCTTCGGCTGCTTACTCGCTGTCCTTTTGTCTTTTTCTATCGAGGTCAATGCCACTCAATCCCAAAAAGAACTTAAAAATGTTCAATCACGCATCGAATTACAAATAAAAGCCCTTGAAAAGCAACATAAAGAAAAGGCTTATTTAATACAAAACCTGGAAATTGTTGAAAAAAACCAGGCGAAACTTGCTACCAACAGTCTGTTTTTAGAATCCAAGATCAAAAATAACAATCAATCTATAAAGGTGCTGAATACTAAAAGAAACTCCCTGTTAAAACAAAAAAAACTCATAGAAAGCCAAATAAATAACATACTTGTTTCGATTTATAGGCTAAGCCGAGAAAGTCAGGTAAAACTCTTCCTCAACCAAGAAAATCCTAAAAAAATAAGTCGTACACTCCTGTTCACTAAATATATTGAAGCATCACACAACACGCTACTCACTTCACACCGAGAAACCATTAAGAAAATCGACAATATCTCTCAAACGATGCGCACTGAGAGAGAAAAAAATACACGTCAACTTACGCAGCTCGACCAAGAGAAAAAGGCTATTTCGACAAACCTCTTGGAACGCAAAAAGCTACTTACCTTATTAAATAAACAAATCACGACAAATCAACAAAAATTAAACACACTACGCGCGAATCAGAGGCGGCTCCAATCTTTAATTAAAGCCGTAGAAAGATCAATTGCCGACATTACAGTTCCAGCAGACATATCACCTTTTTCTACGATGCAACGCAAACTTATCAAACCAACCAAAGGAAAACTCGACAAACGGTTTGGCCACTCAATAGAAAACACACAAGTAAAATGGCAAGGTGTAGCCTTTATCAGTGCTTTGGGTAAATCCGTACAAGCCGTCCATTACGGTCGTGTAGTTTTCTCTGGCTGGTTTAGAGGTAAAGGCTTGCTTATTATTATTGACCACGGAGAAGGCTATATGACACTTTACGCGCACAACCAAACACTACACGCTGAAACAGGAGACTGGGTTAAGCAAAGCGATATTATCGCAACAGTTGGCAATAGCGGCGGGCTCGATCATTCAGAGCTATACTTTGAAATCAGGCATAATGGAGAAGCCGTAAACCCTAACAAATGGTTCAAATAGTGGCCAAAACTATTGCCTCAGGAACAAATCATTAGCAAGGAAGCTGTACATGGTATCAATAAAGAAAGCCGTTCTTATATTCTCTTTTTACATAATCCCAATCCAAGCCAAAACAACCATAGAGAAATCATCTAGCACAATCCCTATTGAGCAACTCCAACATTTTGTTGATGTGTACCATCAAGTAAAAACTCGCTATGTAAACGTAATTAATGACGAACAATTATTGAAAAGCGCCATTAAGGGGATGCTTCAAAATCTTGACCCTCACTCTAACTACCTGTCAAACAAGGAATATAAGAAACTTCAAGAAACAACATCTGGTGAATTTGCAGGCCTTGGCGTAGAAGTAGCCGTGGAGGGAGAGTTCATAAAAATCGTTTCTCCAATAAACAATACACCAGCAGAAAAAGCAGGGTTGTTAAGCGGAGATCTTATTATAAAAGTAGATGATGTAGCCTTACAGGGGCTCAACAGAGACAACGTTTTGGATCTACTTCAAGGTAAAGAAGGCAGCCACGTTAAACTACTCATATTAAGAGACAACAAAGCTGATCCTTTAGAATTCAATATAGTCCGAGAGATTATAGAAATAGAGAGTATAACTTCAAAAATACTTTCAAAAAACTACGTGTATATAAAAATCTCTCACTTTCAGCAAAGAACAGCGAGTGAGTTTTCGCGCATATTACGTAAACATATAGCGAATAAACGGCAAGAAACGAGTGGAATACTGATTGACTTACGGAATAACCCTGGTGGTTTATTAGACCCCGCCATTCATATAGCAGACTACCTTTTATCTAAGGGTTTAATCACCTATACACAGGGACAGCACGAAGCAAAAAGAGAGGATATATTTGCAACTCAAGCGAGAACATTGAGTGACAGCTTGCCTATCGTTGTACTTATCAATGGAGGAACAGCCTCTTCCTCAGAAGTATTAACAGGTGCTCTAAAAGAGCAGAAACGGGCTATTATTGTAGGCACAAAAACCTTTGGAAAAGGCTCTATTCAAGCTCTAATCCCCCTTGATAACGGTGGCGCGTTGAAATTGACAACGGCTAAATATTTCACCCCATCAGGTCGCTCAATACAAGCTGAAGGCATAAAGCCTGATATTATTATTACTGCAAAAGAGCTAATAGATATAGATAACGAACCACTCTTCAACGAATCCTCTTTACAAGGTCACCTTAAATCAACTAAACAGGTAGCAGAAAAACCTGAGATGGATGAATTAGCATTAAAGAATAATGACTATCAACTATATGAGGCACTGAATATATTAAAAACAATGAGTATCATTAATAAAAAGGGAATAAGATCAGCGTCTAGGGTATCGCTCAGATAGCGCGTTAAAGATATGTTAAAAAAAAAAGAGGCTTGCGCCTCTTCTATTCATCGGTATCGCTATTCTTCGATATCACCATCTAGATCGTCTTCTATGTCAGGCAAAGGTCTATCAACAAGCTCTATGTAAGCCATAGGCGCATTGTCACCGGCCCTAAAACCAGCCTTCAGAATGCGCAGGTAACCGCCTGGACGTGATTCATACCGAGGACCTAGCTCAGAGAAGAGCTTGCCAACTGCTGCTTTATTTCTTAATCGATCAAATGCCAATCTTCTATTAGCAACAGAATCTTCTTTAGAAAGGGTTATCAAAGGCTCAGCAAATCGGCGTAATTCTTTGGCTTTTGGCAAAGTTGTTTTGATCAACTCATGCTCAACTAAAGAAATAGTCATGTTTTGGAACATCGCTTTACGGTGCGAAGCATTTCTATTAAGTTGTCTACCGCTATGACGGTGTCGCATTTTTCTATTCCTATTAAATCAATACTTGTTGCATGCTTTACTAACGAAGGATAACACGTTCGTCATTTTTTAAACTAGCAGGCGGCCAGTTTTCAACACGCATACCTAAATGGAAGCCTCTGCTCTCTAGAACATCTTTAATTTCGGTTAAAGATTTTTTTCCTAGGTTAGGCGTTTTAAGCAATTCAACTTCAGTTCGTTGTACAAGATCGCCAATGTAGTAAATACTTTCGGCCTTAAGGCAGTTAGCAGACCTAACAGTAAGCTCAAGATCATCAACAGGCCTCATCAACATAGGGTCAATGTTATCCTGCTGCTCAACTTCTTCACTTTCAGCTTCACTTTCTAAATCTACAAATACGGAAAGTTGCTGCTGTAAAATTGTTGCTGCGCGGCGAATGGCATCTTCAGGATCTAATGTACCGTTGGTTTCTAGATCTAGAACAAGCTTATCCAAATCGGTTCGTTGCTCAACACGGGCACTCTCAACAACGTAAGAAACTTTTTGAACTGGGCTAAAGCTAGCGTCAAGTAACAGTTTACCAATACTTCTAGTTTCATCTTCATCATTTACACGCGATTCTGCAGGTGAATAACCACGCCCCTTCTCAACTACGATCCGCATATTAAGTTGGCTGGTATCATCCAAAACAGCTATTTGATGCTCAGGATTTTTTATCTCTACATCATGATCAAGAGATATATCAGCAGCTGTAACGATACCAGGGCCCTGCTTTATCAGAGTCAACTCTGCTCTATCTTTCTCATTGAGCATGATCGCTACATCTTTTAGATTGAGTAGCACTTCAATAACGTCTTCTCTGAGACCATCAAGGTTACTATACTCATGAAGCACACCATCAATTTCAACTTCGGTAACAGCACAGCCATTCATTGAAGAAAGTAGGATTCTTCTTAAGGCATTTCCGAGCGTATGCCCGAAACCGCGCTCTAATGGCTCAAGAACGACTTTAGCATGAGTTGGACTAAACTCTTCAACATTGATGACTTTTGGCGTCAAAAATTCAGAAACTATACTACCCATATTTACTCCTATTAAAGATCGTTCCGCTTAGATTACTTAGAATATAGTTCAACGATAAGGTTTTCGTTGATTTCTGCTGGTAGATCTTCACGCTCAGGATAACGTTTAAAAGTGCCTTCAAGCTTAGAAGTATTTACTTCAACCCACTCAACTTCAGCTCTCTGGTTAGCAAGTTCTAGTGCATTTTTTACTCGTAGCTGACTCTGTGATTTTTCACGAACACTAATAACATCGCCTTCTTTAACTTTATAAGAAGCAATATTAACCACTGTTCCATTAACAAGCACAGACTTATGGCTTACAAGCTGCCTTGACTCAGCACGTGTACTACCAAAACCCATTCGGTAAACAACGTTATCTAATCTAGTTTCAAGAAGATTTAAAAGGTTTGTGCCTGTAGCACCTTTCAAACGAGCAGCTTCTTTGTAGTAGTTTTTGAATTGCTTTTCAAGTACACCATAAATACGACGGACTTTTTGCTTTTCACGAAGCTGAACCCCGTAATCAGATAAGCGGCCACGTCGTGCGCCATGCTGACCTGGAATTGTTTCAACTTTGCATTTGCTGTCAAGTGACCTTACGCCACTCTTGAGAAAAAGATCGGTTCCCTCACGACGTGAAAGTTTACATGTAGGTCCAATATATCGTGCCATAGTAATTTAAACCTCTGTTTACACGCGTCGTTTTTTAGCTGGGCGGCAGCCATTATGTGGTATAGGAGTGACATCTTTGATCGTGGTAATTTTATACCCACAACTGTTCAGTGCACGTACTGCTGACTCACGACCTGGCCCAGGCCCTTTTACTTGCACTTCTAAGCTCTTAAGCCCGTAATCTTGAGCAGCAGTACCAGCACGCTCTGCTGCAACCTGTGCTGCAAAGGGTGTGGATTTACGCGAACCTCTGAAACCTGAGCCACCTGAAGTCGCCCAAGAAAGTGCATTTCCTTGACGATCAGTAATGGTAATAATGGTGTTGTTGAATGAGGCATGAATATGCGCAATGCCATCAACGACACTTTTCTTAACTTTTTTTCTAGCCTTAGGAGCTGGCTTAGCCATATTTTATTCCTACATTCAAACGAATATTACTTACGAATGGGCTTACGTGGGCCTTTTCGTGTGCGAGCATTGGTCTTGGTGCGTTGACCGCGAAGTGGCAAATTACGTCGATGACGTAAACCTCGGTAGCACCCAAGATCCAACAAGCGTTTTATATTTAAGTTAATCTCTCGACGCAAATCACCCTCAACCGTGAGGTTTGTAATTTCTGCACGAATTTTATCGAGAACACCTTCTGATAAATCAGATATTCTTGTTTCTTCTTTGATACCAACTGCTGCACAAAGTTTTTTTGCTGTTGTACGGCCAACGCCATACACATAAGTAAGCGAAATTACAGCGTGCTTGTGATCTGGTATATTGACCCCGGCAATACGAGCCATTCAACTATCTCCGACATTATTTTTTCGAAAGGCGCGCAATATAGCGCCTGATTTGATAAAAATCAACCAATTTTTAACCTTGACGTTGTTTGTGGCGTGGCTCTGTCTTACAGATAACGCGGGTCACCCCTTTACGTTTTACCACTTTACAATCACGGCAGATTTTTTTTACTGAAGCACGGACTTTCATCGTGTTCTCCACTTATTTAGGCGTAGTAACGCATTGTCTTAACGTGTATTTAAATTTGCCTTTTTCATCAGTCCTTCGTACTGATGGGAAAGCAAATGAGATTGCACCTGCGCCATGAAATCCATCACAACAACAACTACGATCAAGAGCGATGTACCACCTAGATAGAAAGGCACATTTGCTACAAGAATCAAAAACTGCGGCAGCAAGCAGACGGCACTAATATAAATCGCCCCAAAAAGAGTCAGTCGTGTTAAGACCTTATCAATATAGTTTGCTGTTTGCTGCCCAGGTCTTATTCCGGGTAAGAACGCACCTGATTTTTTTAGATTATCAGCAACTTCTTTTGGGTTATACATCAACGCCGTATAAAAGAAACAAAAGAAAACAATCAAGGCTGTAAATAAAATAATATTTAACGGCTGACCTGGGCCAATCATAAAGGCAACATCTTTCAACCAGCCCATTTTACTTGATGCTCCGCCAAACCATTCCCCAATCGATGCAGGAAACAGGAGTATACTGGAAGCAAAAATCGCCGGAATAACACCTGCCATATTTATTTTCAAAGGCAAATGACTCTTTTGACCCTGCACCATCCTACGCCCCTGTTGACGCTTTGCATAATTGATGGTTATACGACGCTGCCCGCGTTCGATCATCACAATAAACCAGATTACAGCCAACCCTAAAAGCAAGACGATTAACAGTACTAATACATTGAGTTCACCTTGACGGGCTTGCTCTATCGACTGACCAATAGCAGAGGGTAATCCAGCGACGATACCTGCAAAGATAAGCATAGATATACCATTACCAACTCCCTTTTCAGTGATCTGCTCGCCTAACCACATCATAAACATCGAACCTGTCACCAACGAAACGGAGGCTACCAGCGTTGTACCCGCACCAGGAGAATAAAATAAGCCTTGTGCTGAAAGGCCTGTTGACATCCCCAAGGCCTGCACTGAAGCTAAAATCAGCGTCCCGTAGCGCGTATACTGGCTTATTTTTCTTCTTCCAGCTTCACCTTCTTTTTTTAGTTGCTCCAGCTGGGGGCTGACTGCTGTCATCAACTGCATAATAATAGAAGCAGATATATATGGCATTATGCCCAAGGCCAAGATGGACATGCGCTCTAGGGCTCCACCTGAGAACATGTTAAACAGCCCAAGTATGGTATCCGAGTTCTGGCTGAACAAGGCTTTCACCTGCAAGGGATTTATACCAGGAATAGGTATATGTGTACCTATTCGATATACAACTAACGCAAGAAAGAGAAAGCGTAAGCGATAAAGCAACTCACTTACGCCAGCTTGGTTTGATGTATTTAGTGCTTTTGGCTGTTTGGCCATCCAATTTACCTTTAACCTTTATTAAGCGACTGTTCCACCAGCAGCTTCTATCGCAGATTTTGCGCCTTTAGTGACACGCAAACCTTTAATATTGAAGGCTTTAGTGACGTCTCCAGAAAGAAATATCTTAGCACGCGTAATATTACCATTAAGGATATCGGCATCTTTGAGCGTAGCTAGATCTACAGTATCGCCTTCTAATAAAGCAAGTTCAGAGGTACGAACTTCTGCGGTAACTTTACCAATTCTAGAAGAGAACCCAAATTTAGGTAAGCGTTTTTGTAAGGGCATTTGACCACCCTCAAAACCTGGTATCGTATGACCACCAGAACGCGACTTTTGCCCCTTGTGACCACGGCCGCAAGTTTTACCTAGACCACTCCCAATACCGCGACCTACGCGCTTCCTGGTAGACTTATGGCCTTCAGCTGGCTGTATTGTATTAAGTTCCATAATTAGCCCTCTACACGCAGCAAGTAGTGTGCTTTGCTGATCATCCCGCGAACAGAAGGTGTATCTTCAACTTCAACAGTATGATTGATTTTTCGTAAGCCTAAGCCTTTAACGCAGGCTTGGTGTGCTTTAATTCGCCCAGAAGTACTTTTAATCTGGGTAACTTTTATCGTCTTTAAGTCAGACATGCTAATCCCTCTTATCCTAGGATCTCATCAACAGATTTGCCACGGCGCTGAGCAACTGTTTCAGGAGATTGCATATTTTCCAAACCTTTAATCGTTGCACGAACAACGTTCACAGGGTTGGTTGAACCATAGCACTTCGCTAATACATTATGGACACCTGCAACTTCGAGCACTGCTCTCATTGCGCCGCCCGCAATAACACCGGTACCTTCCGAGGCTGGCTGCATATAAATTTTAGATGCGCCGTGCCTTGCTTTGATAGGATACTGAATCGTATCGCCATCTAATTCTACATTTACAGTATTGCGACGCGCCGACTCCATCGCTTTTTGAATAGCTACAGGAACTTCGCGTGCTTTACCACGACCAAAGCCAACTTTACCATTTCCATCACCAACGACGGCCAACGCTGTAAAGCCAAAGATACGGCCGCCTTTTACAACTTTAGCGACACGATTTACCTGTACAAGCTTTTCTTGCAAACCTTCCTGGTTCGGCTTTTCTCTTTCATTAAATGCCATGCGTCAAACCTCTAAAATTGTAAGCCAGCTTCGCGTGCTGATTCTGCCAACGCTTTAACGCGGCCATGATATTTGTAACCACTACGATCAAAAGCAACGCTTTCTATGCCTGCTGTTTTAGCTCTTTCTGCAATGAGCTTACCAACAGCTTCTGCGGCACCAATATTACTTGTATTAGCTTCACGCAATGTTGAATCCAGCGTCGATGCGCTTGCAAGTACTTGACCGCCATCAGCTGATATCACCTGTGCGTAAATGTGCTGCGATGAACGGTTAACAGTTAAACGCACAGAACCAAGCTCTCTAAGTTTAATGCGGGTACGTTTTGCTCTACGGAGTCTTGAAGATTTCTTATCCATCATTAACCCTTACTTTTTCTTGGCTTCTTTACGACGTACAAATTCATCAGCATAGCGAACACCTTTACCTTTATAGGGTTCTGGCGGTCTGAAAGCCCGAATCTCTGAGGCAACCTGGCCTACGCGCTGTTTATCTGCGCCTTTAATGACAATTTCTGTTTGGCTTGGTGTTTGAACTTTAATTCCCTCAGGTAATTTGTAATCTACCGGATGAGAAAAGCCCAATGTAAGGTTCAGCACAGAACCTGAAGCTTTTGCACGATAACCTACACCTTGCAGTAACAATTTCTTTTCAAAACCTACGCTTACACCTTTCACCATGTTATTTACGAGTGCACGCGTGGTACCCGCCATAGCCCAATCTTTATTGGTTTTTCCTGCGAAGGTAAAAACATTGCTTTCAAACTTAACTTCAACAGTAGGATGAAGATCAAGGTTCAATGTTCCATTACTACCTTTTAGCGTCAATTTTGAGTCTTTCAAATCAGCGGTTACACCTTTTGGAAGCTCAACCGGACTTTTCGCAACACGAGACATAATAATTTACTCTTAGTATTTGTCTTATTTAGAAGACATTACAAATAATTTCGCCACCAACACCGGTCTCACGTGCTTTCCGATCACTCATCAACCCTTTATTGGTTGACACAATCGAAATTCCGAGACCGCTGTTTACTTTGGCTATTTCACCAGCGCCTTTGTAAATGCGCAAACCTGGACGACTTACACGGTCTATACCTTCAATGACAGGCTTTCCGTTGAAGTACTTCAATTTCACATTCAAAGTTTTTAATTTGTCTTGTTCAAACTCTTCGAATCCTTCAATAAAACCTTCTGCCTTTAAAACTTCAGCAATGGCCAATTTCTTGGTAGAGGCAGGCATTGAAATATCAAATTTCTCAGCCATTTGACCATTTCGAATTCTGGTCAGCATATCTGCTATAGGATCTTGCATACTCATAATCTTCTCCTCTTACTCTGTTACCAGCTTGATTTCACAAGACCTGGTATATCACCTTGCATAGCAGACTTTCTAATTTGGTTTCGACAAAGACCAAACTTACGATAGACAGCGTGAGGACGCCCAGTCACCTGGCACCTTCTTTGCTGACGAACTGGGCTAGCATTTCTTGGTAATTGCTGTAATGCTTTTTGCGCGTCCCACTTCTCTTCTTCTGAAGCAGCTGCACTGCCAATGACTGCTTTTAATGCAGCGCGTTTTTCTGCATATTTTGCGACAGTTTTAGCACGTTTTGTTTCACGTGCCTTCATCGATGCCTTTGCCATGCTTAAATCCTGTTACCCTTTAAGTGGAAAATTGAACGCACGTAGTAATGCTCTACCTTCGTCGTCTGTTCTTGCGGTTGTGGTTATAGCAATATCCAAACCACGCAACTTGTCGACTTTGTCGTAATCAATTTCTGGGAAAATAATCTGTTCAGTTACACCCATTGCAAAGTTGCCACGTCCATCGAAGGATTTAGGGTTTACCCCTCTAAAGTCTCGTATACGTGGGATAGAGATACTAATCAGACGTTCAAGGAATTCGTACATTCTTTCAGAACGTAGCGTCACCTTACAACCTATCGGCCAGCCCTCACGAACTTTAAATCCAGCTACAGATTTCTTCGCTTTAGTAACAACAACTTTCTGGCCTGAGATCGCCTGTAAATCCTTAACTGCATGTTCTAGTGCTTTCTTATCGCCAACAGCTTCACCGACACCCATATTCAGAGTGATTTTGGTGATTTTAGGCACAGCCATGATATTTTCAATGTTTAATTCTTCTTTTAACTTACCAACGAGTTCTTGTTGGTAGAGCTCTTTCAAACGTGCTGCCATGTTATTTGACCTTCAATTATGCATCAACTGCTGCGTTATTGGATTTGTAAAAACGGATCTTTTTACCGTCTTCAAATCGGAATCCAACGCGATCAGCTTTTTGAGTTTCTGGATTGTAGATAGCAACATTAGATGCCTGAATAGCAGCTTCTTTGTCGATAATCCCACCAGGCTGGCCAGCATTAGGGTTTGGCTTTTGGTGCTTTTTAACTAAATTAATACCGGAAACTATCAGTTTTCCGTTATCCTGCAATTTAGCAACTTTGCCTCTTTTGCCTTTATCACGGCCTGCAATAACGATGACTTCGTCATCACGTTTAATCTTAAACATCTCTATACCCTCAATTTCTTATCAAAACCTAGAGCACTTCTGGCGCTAGTGAGATGATTTTCATAAAACGCTCAGACCTTAGTTCACGAGTAACAGGTCCAAAGATACGCGTACCTATTGGAGCATTGTTAGCATTCAACAAAACGGCCGCATTATCGTCGAACTTTATCAAAGAGCCGTCAGGACGGCGAACGCCTTTTCTAGTCCGAACAACGACAGCGCTCATGACCTGACCCTTTTTTACCTTTCCACGTGGAATGGCTTCTTTTACTGTAACTTTAATAATATCGCCGACACGAGCGTAGCGACGATGAGAGCCACCCAAAACTTTAATGCACATAACTCGGCGTGCACCACTGTTATCTGCGACTTCTAAATATGACTGTGTTTGAATCATCGTGTAGCCCCAAAAGCTAAAATACTAATACTATTATACTTGCGCTGTTCGCTCGTCAACACTCAAAAGCGCCCAAGACTTTGTCTTTGATAAGGGGCGACTCTCTTTAACTGTTACTTTATCGCCGATACTGCATTCATTGGACTCATCATGAGCGTGCAATTTGGTAGATCGGGTAAGGTACTTACCGTAAACAGGGTGTTTAACTCGCCTCTCTACCACTACAGTAATGGTTTTATCCATTTTATTACTGACTACTTTACCAGAAGCTGTGCGCACTGTTTTATCTGACATTACTGATTACCTGCTTTTTGAGTGAGTAGCGTTTTGATGCGCGCTATATCAGTCCGATTTTCTTTGAGCAGGTGCGTCTGACCTAGCTGTCCTGTTGAATGTTTCATGTTTAGCTTGAACTGCTCTTCTCTAAGAGAGATAAGGGTTGTATTAAGCTCTTCAACAGATTTATCTTGCAAGTCGGATATTTTCATTACATCACCGTCCGTTTCACAAAGGTTGTCGCTACCGGAATCTTAGCAGCTGCAAGCTCGAAAGCCTCTCTAGCTAGCTCCTCTGAGACACCTTGCACTTCGTAAAGTACTTTTCCAGGCTGAACTTGAGCCACCCAATATTCTACATTACCTTTACCTTTACCTTGACGTACTTCAAGCGGCTTTTGGGTAATTGGCTTATCTGGGAAAACACGAATCCATATTTTACCGCCCCGTTTAATGTGCCTAGTCATGGCACGTCGGGCAGATTCAATTTGTCGAGCAGTAATACGTCCACGACCAGTTGCTTTTAAGCCAAACTCGCCAAAACTGACAGTACTACCACGATGAGCTAAGCCTCGATTTCGGCCCTTCATCTGTTTACGAAATTTTGTTCGCTTAGGCTGTAACATATTTTTCTACCAACTATTTCTTAGCTGCGGTCTTTTTTGGGCTTGATTGTTCTTCGGCTTCTTGCCCACCAATCACTTCACCTTTAAAGATCCATACTTTAACACCAATAACACCGTAGGTAGTATGCGCTTCATAAGTCGCATAGTCGATATCCGCTCTAAGTGTATGCAAAGGTACACGCCCTTCTCTATACCATTCAGCACGGGCAATCTCAGCACCGCCCAAGCGACCACTTACTTGAATCTTAACACCCTCGGCGCCTTGTCTCATTGCATTTTGCACGGCTCGCTTCATAGCTCTTCTAAACATAACGCGACGTTCTAACTGCTGTGCAACATTTTGTCCTACTAGCTTCGCATCAAGATCAGGCTTTCTAATTTCTTCGATATTGATATGAACAGGAACGCCCATTCTTCTTGTTAGCTCTTCACGTAGAGCATCAACATCTTCACCTTTCTTCCCTATTACAACACCCGGTCTTGCTGTATGGATGGTAATTTTGGCCGTTTGCGCTGGTCGTTCAATAACGACTCGGCTAACTGAAGCTTTTATTAATTTACTTTCGACATAGCTTCTGACTTCAATATCATTCACAAGCTTTTGTGCAAAAGTTTTACTGTCGGCATACCAAACTGAATTATGGGTTTTAACAATACCCAGTCTGATGCCCGTTGGATTTACTTTTTGACCCATCTGGCAACTCCTATTTTTCGCCGTCAGAAACTTTAACAGTAATATGACAGGTACGCTTTAATATGCGATCTGCCCTACCCTTCGCACGTGGTTTGATGCGTTTCATCGTAAGCCCTTCATCAACGAAGATCGTTGACACTCTAAGCTCATCAATATCAGCACCTTCATTGTGCTCAGCATTGGCAACTGCTGAGTCCAACGCTTTTTTTACAAGCACTGCTGCTTTCTTTGGGCTGAAGTTGAGCAGTGTGAGTGCATCTTCAACGTTTTTCCCACGAATTTGATCTGCTACCAAACGCGCTTTCTGGGCTGATATAGCAGCACCTTTTACTTTAGCCGCGATTTCCATATTGAGTCCTCCGACCTAGCGCTTAGCTTTTTTGTCTGCAGCATGACCACGATAGGTCCTTGTTGCAGCAAATTCGCCGAGTTTATGTCCAACCATGTCTTCAGTAATGAATACAGGTACGTGTTGGCGTCCGTTATGGATCGCAATGGTTAGCCCTACCATATCAGGGAAAATGACGGAACGTCTTGACCAAGTTTTGATCGGGCGCTTTTCATTTTTTTCAACAGCCACTTCAACTTTTTTTAGAAGGTGAAGATCAATAAATGGGCCTTTTTTTAATGAACGGGGCACGTCATAATCCTCTATTTAGATCCACGTCGACGAACAATTAGCTTATTCGTACGCTTGTTTTTACGGGTCTTATAACCTTTGGTTGGTGTACCCCAAGGTGAAACAGGATGACGGCCACCAGATGTTCGGCCTTCACCACCACCGTGCGGATGGTCAACTGGGTTCATCGCTACACCACGTACAGTTGGCCTCACACCTCTCCAGCGACTTGCGCCAGCTTTACCCAGCGAGCGTAAGTTATGCTCACTATTCGACACTTCGCCAATTGTTGCACGGCAATCTGATAAAACTTTCCGCATTTCACCTGAGCGCAAACGAATTGTCGCATATTGACCCTCTCGAGCAACTAACTGCGCAGAGGTTCCAGCTGAGCGTGCTATCTGAGCACCTTTACCTGGCTTAAGCTCAACGCAATGAATAACGCTACCAACAGGGATATTACGAATAGGCAATGTATTACCCGGCTTGATCGGCGCATGTGCACCTGACTCAATGCTATCACCTGCCTTCAAGGCCTTAGGAGCAATAATGTAACGACGCTCGCCGTCTGCGTAAAGCACGAGTGCTATGTTAGCAGTTCGGTTAGGGTCGTATTCTAAACGCTCAACTTTTGCAGGGATACTATCTTTATTACGCTTAAAATCAACAACACGATAATGCTGCTTGTGGCCACCGCCAATATGACGAGTGGTTATACGTCCGTTATTATTACGACCGCCTGATTTACTTTTCTTTTCAAGCAGAGCTTTGTGCGGCGCACCCTTATGTAAGTCAGGGTTAACAACACGAACGACATGACGACGCCCTGGTGATGTAGGTGATAATTTTACTATCGGCATTTCGTTCCCCTTACTCTGCTATAGCGAGGTCAATTTCGTGACCTTGCTCTAAGCGAACATATGCTTTTTTCCAATCAGGCTTCTTCGATACACCATAACGATTACGCTTGGTTTTACCTTTAACCTTGATCACCTGGACTTTCGCTACCTTTACACTAAATAGCTTTTCAACTGCTTTCTTTACTTCAAGCTTATTTGCATCAATTGCCACTTTAAAGACAAATTGGTTAGCTGCCTCAGCACCTAAAGCTGCCTTTTCTGAAATATGCGGCCCCTGCAGGACTGTATAGATACGCTCAGGATTCATCCTAACCTCTCCTCATATTTCTTAACGGCACCAACTGTCATGATAACTGACTTGTAGCTTACTAGACTAACTGGATCAACCGCAGCAACATCGATAACATCAACACATGGAATATTTCGCGCTGATAGATAAAGGTTTTTATCGAGCTCTTCAGTAATGATAAGTGCGTTAGAAACATTCATTGTATTTAATTTCTCTGCTAAAACCTTGGTTTTAGGTGCAGAAAGATCAAAACTCTCAACAACTTTTAAACGATCAGTGCGAGCCAACTCAGACACGATGGTTTGCATAGCAGCGCGATACATTTTACGATTTACTTTTTGAGAAAAATCTCTTGGTTGCGCAGCAAACGTCCGACCTCCGCCGACCCAGATTGGGCTTCGAATAGTGCCAGCACGCGCACGCCCCGTACCTTTCTGACGCCATGGTTTCTTACCACCACCACTGACTGCCGCACGATTCTTTTGAGCCTTAGTGCCTTGCCTTGCTGCAGCCTGATAAGCAACAACAACTTGATGCACTAGATCTTCATTGTATTCTCTGGCAAATGCATTTTCAGATACTTCTAACTTTCCAGCGTCTGCATTACCGGGAGCAATGATACTTAACTCCATCAGTCATCCCCCTTAGGATTTAGCTTTCATAGCCGGGCGAAGTATAACATCACTTCCGCTCGCACCAGGAACTGACCCTTTCACAAGGATCAAATTATCAGTTTCGTCAACCCGCACCACTTGAAGATTCTGAGCTGTTACTTGCTCTGCACCCATATGGCCAGCCATCTTTTTGCCCTTCCAAACTTTACCAGGCGTCTGACATTGACCAATTGAACCCGGTGCCCTATGGGAAATGGAGTTACCATGCGTAGCATCCTGCATGGCAAAATTCCAACGCTTTACGCCACCCTGAAAACCCTTACCTTTAGATTCTGCCGCAGCGTCCACCATCTGACCTTCTTTAAAGGTTGCAGCTGTCAGCGCTTGGCCTAGCTCGAATTCTTCGGAAGAGTCTGTGCGGAATTCCCACAGGCCTCTACCAGCTGAAACACCCGCCTTCGAGAAGTGGCCTGCCTCTGCTTTATTCACACGAGAAGTTTTTTTGATACCGGCAGTCACCTGAATAGCACTATAGCCATCAGACTCCTGGGTTTTGACCTGAGAAATATAATTAGGGAGAACCTCAATCACCGTCACCGGGATTGACTCTCCAGACTCACTAAACACGCGAGTCATGCCGCATTTGCGACCGACTATGCCAATAGTCATATGTAAAACCTCTTGTGTACGGGGCTAACACCCTCTACGGCCGCTCACCAAAGTAAGCGTTACACCCGAGCTAAAAGACGGGAATGTAAACTAACTAACCAAGACTAATTTGAACTTCAACACCTGCAGCAAGGTCAAGCTTCATTAATGCATCAACAGTTTTCTCTGTTGGCTCAACAATATCAAGCAGGCGCTTATGTGTTTTGATCTCATACTGATCCCTTGCATCTTTATTTACATGAGGAGAGACCAATATGGTAAACAGTTCTTTTCTTGTTGGTAGCGGTATAGGGCCACGAACTTGAGCACCTGTTCGCTTAGCTGTCTCTACAATTTCACTTGTTGAAACATCAATCAAACGATGATCAAAAGCTTTTAAGCGAATTCTGATACGCTGATTTTGCATGTATACCTTCTCCAACTTTATTTTAACCCCTTCGCAGTAGCACACTGCAAAAAGGAGGCGGAATTCTAAAGGGCTAACGAATATTTGTCAACGCAATTCATTTACTTATTTTGACTTTTATACTCACAGGGCGGATGCTAAATTCAATTCAACAACTTTAGATTCAGCAAGCACAAAAAAAGCCGAAAAATCGGCTTTTTTTGGCGAGAAAAATACTATTCAGTGATTTTAGCAACTACTCCGGCGCCTACAGTTCTTCCACCCTCTCGGATAGCAAAACGTAGACCTTCATCCATTGCAATAGGGTGAATTAAAGTAACGGCCATCTGAACATTATCACCAGGCATTACCATTTCTACATCCGTAGGTAACTCACAAGCACCCGTAACATCAGTTGTGCGGAAATAGAATTGTGGTCGATAACCTTTAAAAAATGGCGTATGACGTCCACCTTCATCTTTAGTCAGTACGTAAACCTCCGCATCAAACTTGGTATGAGGATTGATACTTCCAGGCTTTGCAAGCACCTGCCCACGCTCAACGTCTTCACGCTTAACTCCTCGCAAAAGTACGCCGACATTTTCACCCGCCCGACCTTCATCAAGCAGCTTACGGAACATTTCAACGCCCGTACATGTCGTTTTAGTAGTTTCTTTAATGCCGACGATTTCTATCTCTTCGCCCACCTTAACAACACCACGCTCTACACGACCTGTCACAACCGTACCACGACCCGAGATAGAGAACACATCTTCCACAGGCATCAAGAATGCCTGATCAATGTCACGCTCAGGCTCAGGAATATAAGTATCGAGAGCTTCTAGCAACGATTTAACGGCAGATGTTCCTAGCCCATTCTCATCTTCACCATTGAGCGCCATCAACGCAGAACCGCAAATGATTGGAGTATCATCACCAGGGAAGTCATACTCAGAAAGGAGATCACGCAACTCCATCTCAACCAACTCTTTCATCTCTTCGTATTCTTCAGAGTCAACGCCACCGCAATCTTCAGCAAGAAGGTCAGCTTTATTCAAGAAAACTACGATATATGGCACACCAACCTGACGCGACAAAAGGATATGTTCACGTGTTTGAGGCATAGGACCATCGGTCGCACCACAAACAAGTATTGCACCATCCATTTGAGCAGCACCAGTTATCATGTTCTTAACATAATCAGCATGCCCTGGGCAATCGACGTGCGCGTAGTGACGCGTCTTTGTTTCATATTCAACATGAGATGTTGAGATGGTAATACCACGCTCCTTCTCTTCGGGTGCATTATCGATACCATCAAATGCAACTGCTTCACCGCCAAAAACTTCTGCTGCCACACGCGTTAAAGCAGCTGTAAGTGTAGTTTTTCCATGGTCAACATGGCCGATTGTCCCCACATTGACATGGGGGAGATTACGTTCAAATTTTTCTTTAGACACAATTGTCTCCTCTTTAATAAAATATTTTACTAGCTGTTTTTAGATATAATTTCTTCTGCGATATTAGAAGGAGCCGGAGAATATTTTTCAAACTCCATGGTAAAAGTAGCTCGGCCTTGCGTCTGACTTCGAAGATCAGTAGCGTAACCAAACATTTCACCCAAAGGCACTTCAGCATTCACAACTTTACCAGATGTGTTTTCTTCCATCCCCAAGATCATTCCACGCCGACGATTCAAGTCACCGACAACATCACCCATGTTTTCTTCAGGCGTTACAACCTCAACCTTCATCATTGGCTCAAGCAATTGCGCCCCACCCTCCGCAGAGAGCTTCTTCGTTGCCAACGACCCTGCAACTTTAAAAGCCATTTCGTTCGAGTCAACATCATGGAATGAACCGTCATACAGTGTCGCTTTAAGGTTCAGCAAAGGATAACCTGCAAGAATACCATTTTGCATCTGCTCTTCAATACCCTTCGCAACCGCCGGAATATACTCCTTCGGCACCGCGCCACCAACAATTTCATTTACAAATGTAAGCTTGTCTGGGTCAGCTTCTGGATCTGTATTAACTTCAAACTTAATCCACACATGACCGTATTGACCACGACCACCTGACTGTCGAACGAACTTCCCTTCGATATCACACGTTTTTGTAATTGCTTCACGGTAGGCAACTTGCGGCTTACCGATATTAGCTTCGACACTAAATTCTCGGCGCATACGATCTACAAGTATATCAAGATGCAACTCACCCATCCCAGAGATGATTGTCTGACCTGTTTCCTCATCAGTCTTAACACGGAAAGAAGGATCTTCTTGCGCAAGCTTACCTAACGCAATTCCCATTTTTTCTTGGTCTGCCTTAGATTTAGGTTCAACTGCTACCGAGATAACAGGCTCAGGAAACTCCATGCGCTCCAAAACAATTTTACGATCTTGAGCACACAACGTATCGCCTGTCGTCACATCTTTAAGGCCAATAGCTGCAGCTATATCACCCGCCAACACTTCTTTAATTTCTTGTCGGTCATTAGAGTGCATTTGAACCATACGGCCAACGCGCTCTTTTTTCATTTTTACAGAGTTATAGACAGCCGTTCCACTTTCAAGGCGCCCCGAATAACATCTAAAAAATGTTAACGTACCAACAAAAGGATCAGTTGCTATTTTAAATGCCAATGCAGAGAAAGGAGCATCATCATCAGCAGGTCTAGCCTCAATTGTCTCGCCATCTTCAAGAGTACCTTCAATTGGTTTAACTTCTGCAGGAGAAGGAAGGTACTGAATAACGGCATCAAGCATAGCCTGAACGCCCTTGTTTTTAAAAGCTGAGCCACCAATAACAGGAACAATTTCATTGGCTAATGTTCTTTTACGAATACCGGCAATTATCTCTTCCTCAGAAAGCTCCCCGTCTTCAAGGTATTTTTCCGTATACTCATCATTTGCCTCAGCCGCAGCTTCAACCAAATATTCTCGCATTTCTTGACACTGGTCTTCAATATCCGCAGGAATATCGCCATACTCAAATGTCATACCTTGATCTTCTTCATTCCAAAGTATCGCCTTCATTTTAACAAGATCAACAACACCTTTAAATTCATCCTCAGCACCAATGGTCATCTGCAGAGGTACCGCAACTGCATTAAGGCGGTCTCTTAATTGTGAAACAACCATATTAAAGTCGGCGCCCGCACGATCCATTTTATTAACAAACACCATGCGAGGTACTTCGTATTTGTTCGCTTGACGCCAAACCGTCTCAGTCTGCGGCTGAACACCCGACGAACCACAGAGAACAACTACTGCGCCATCTAATACACGCAGCGAACGTTCTACTTCTATTGTGAAATCAACATGCCCGGGGGTATCTATAATGTTAACTCGATGCTGATCAAACTGTTGCTGCATCCCAGCCCAAAAACAGGTTGTTGCAGCAGAGGTGATTGTAATACCACGTTCTTGCTCTTGCTCCATCCAATCCATAGTGGCTGCGCCATCATGAACTTCACCAATCTTATGAGAAAGGCCCGTGTAAAATAAAACACGCTCTGTCGTCGTTGTCTTACCCGCATCTACGTGCGCACAAATACCGATATTTCGGTATCTTGTGATGGGAGTTTGTCGTGCCACGATAATATCTCCTGATTAAAATTAGAAACGGAAATGCGAGAATGCTTTGTTGGCTTCAGCCATACGGTGTACATCTTCACGTTTCTTCACTGCATTCCCTTTACCCTGAGATGCATCGATCATTTCGCCAGCAAGACGTTGACGCATTGATTTTTCACCTCGACCACGTGAATATTCTACAATCCAACGCATGGACAAAGCTACACGACGTGAGGGTCTAACTTCAACAGGCACTTGATAAGTAGCACCGCCGACACGACGTGATTTCACTTCTACTTTTGGAGAGACATTTTCTAATGCTTCTTCAAATATTTGCAGAGGGTCTGTGCCAAGTTTTTCTTGGACTATATCTAAAGCTCCGTACACGATACTTTCAGCAACAGATTTTTTTCCACTTACCATGACATGGTTCATGAATTTAGCCAGTGTTGTGTTTCCATATTTTGGATCTGGCAGAATTTCGCGTTTCGCGACAACTCGTCTTCTTGGCATAGCTATGCACCTTTCTCTTCAGGCTTACCCAGAACTTACGTCCGGCCTTACTGTCAACTTTGACGACATAAACCTTTTGGATGAATATGATTTAACGTTTAAAAGCAGTATTTACGATTTAGGTCGCTTAGTTCCGTACTTAGAACGACCCTGCTTTCTATCGTTAACACCTTGTGTATCTAATGTTCCTCGAACCGTATGATAACGGACACCCGGTAAATCTTTTACACGACCACCACGAATAAGAACAACACTGTGTTCTTGCAAGTTATGACCTTCACCGCCAATATAGGAAGATACTTCATAACCATTCGTCAAACGTACACGGCATACTTTACGTAATGCTGAGTTTGGCTTTTTAGGGGTTGTCGTATAAACACGGGTGCAGACACCACGACGCTGAGGGCAACCTTGAAGTGCCCTTACATCACTAGCAGCAGCTTTTCGTTTTCGAGGCTTACGGACCAATTGATTGATCGTTGCCATTATTTAACTCCAATAATTAGCTTTTATAGCACTCGCCATCATTGCAGCAAATTAAGCCGCAACTCCGACGTCTAAAATAGGAAGCGAATAATATAGATCACTTCCTGATCAGTCAAGTAAAGCATTCAGCTTTAAATGCCTGCCGTATCGCTTGCAAATGCCTCAGCCAATGCAGCTTCAACATCACTTGCACTCGCCATTGCTGCATCTTGTTCTTTCATCTCTTTACGTCGCTGATGATAAGCCAAACCCGTCCCTGCGGGGATTAGTCTACCAACAACCACATTCTCCTTAAGGCCTCGCAGATAATCACGCTTACCATGCACAGCTGCTTCCGTCAGCACGCGCGTAGTCTCCTGAAAAGACGCTGCAGAAATGAAGCTTTCAGTTGCCAGTGATGCCTTAGTAATACCTAGAAGGAGTCGATCATACTGAGCAGGAACCTTATCACTGCCGCCTAACTTCTCATTCTCGGCCAACACACGGGATAGCTCAATCTGCTCTCCCTTAATAAAAGCTGAGTCTCCGGCTTGTGAGACCTCAGTTTTTCTTAGCATTTGCCTAATAATAACTTCAATGTGCTTGTCGTTTATTTTTACACCTTGTAAACGGTAAACATCTTGAACTTCATTAACGATATAATTAGCAAGCGCCACAACACCTTTCAATCTCAGGATATCATGTGGATTCGACGGCCCCTCAGAAACAACTTCACCTTTCTCAACATTCTCGCCCTCAAATACTGAGAAATTACGCCACTTAGGAATCAACGCCTCATAATGCGGCTTACCGGTTGTCAGAATTGTTCCCTCTGGCGGGGTAATCACCAATCTACGCTTGCCCTTAGTTTCTTTACCCCAGCTTACCGTACCTGTAATTTCAGCAAGAATGGCCGACTCTTTAGGCTTTCGCGCCTCAAACAAGTCTGCGACGCGAGGGAGACCACCTGTAATATCGCGCGTCTTAGAACCTTCTTGAGGAATTCTAGCCAACACATCGCCAATTTTGATTTCATCCCCATCAACTAAACCTACAATCGCATTAGCAGGTAAGAAGTAATGTGCCGGCATCGTTGTCCCAGCAAGGCATAATTCATTACCCTCCGCATCAACCAGAGTGATTGCAGGCTTAACATCCTTACCAGCAGCTGGACGCTCATTGAGGTCGATCACACGAATATTCGTTAACCCAGTCAACTCATCCGTTTGACGTGTAACAGAAATACCCTCATCCATTCCACTGAACCTAGCAAGACCAGCTACCTCAGTGACAATCGGATGCATATGCGGATCCCAATTAGCCACGACCTCACCTGCTTTAACTGCAGCAGAATCTTTCAGGTTGATTACTGACCCATAAGATAGCTTATAACGCTCGCGCTCACGTCCCGACTGATCAACGACAGACAATTCACCAGATCGTGATGTGGCAACAAGCTTGCCATCGTCTCTCTCAACAACTTTCATGTTATGTAGACGAATTGATCCATCATGCTTAACTTGAATATTATCATCCGCTGTGGCTCGCGAAGCCGCTCCACCAATATGGAATGTACGCATAGTCAACTGTGTACCTGGCTCACCAATTGACTGAGCTGCAATAACGCCTACTGCTTCTCCAATATTTACTTGATGCCCTCGCGCTAGATCACGCCCGTAACATTTCGCACAAACGCCATGACGAGATTCGCAGGTAATCGTCGATCGCACTTCGATTTCGTCAATTGCCATTTTGTCGAGCTTGACAACCCATGCTTCATCTATAAGAGTACCGGCCGAGATAACGAGTTCATCACCAGCCCCAGGCATTAGAACATCTTTACGTACAGTTCTACCTAACACTCGTCCACCTAGGGTTTCGATGATGTCGCCGCCTTCAATCACGGGCGTCATCGTAATCCCCCGTTCCGTACCACAATCGACCTCTGTAATGACTACGTCTTGTGCAACATCAACAAGACGGCGCGTCAAATAACCAGAGTTAGCTGTTTTCAATGCTGTATCTGCAAGGCCTTTACGCGCACCATGGGTAGAGATAAAGTACTGCGACACACTCAACCCTTCTCTAAAGTTAGAAGTGATTGGCGTTTCAATAATCGATCCATCTGGCTTTGCCATCAGGCCTCGCATACCTGCCAATTGACGAATCTGCGCAGGAGAACCCCTAGCACCGGAATCTGCATAGATATAAACGGAGTTAAATGAGGCCTGCTCTTCTTGCTCACCCTCTCTATTAGTAACTGTTTCCTTACTAATTCCATCCATCATCGCTGCAGCAACTAGGTCATTTGCACGCGACCAAATATCAATAACTTTGTTGTACTTTTCGCCCTGCGTTACAAGACCTGAATTAAATTGCTCAGCAATTTCATGCACTTCTTCTTCTGCATCACCAATTATTTTTACTTTTTCTTTCGGAATAGCAAAGTCGTTTACACCGATCGAACACCCCGATTTTGTCGAGTATTCGAACCCTGTATACATTAATTGATCGGCAAAGATAACCGTATCTTTTAATCCACACATACGGTAACTTTCATCAAGCGCGTTAGAGATCGCTTTTTTATTCATATCTTTATTAACAATACTAAAAGGCAACCCTTCAGGCACCTTCTCCCACAACAAGACACGTCCAATAGTGGTTTCAAGGAGAGACTCATTAACTGTCTCTGTCATTGACTGACCATCTTCCGATTTTGCACGTACAGTTTCTTTTATACGCACTTTAATTCTTGCTTGTAAATCTGCATTTCCTGTTGCATAGGCACGACTCACCTCACTTACACTTGAGAAAACCATCCCCTCCCCTCTGGCATTCACCCGCTCACGAGTCATCCAATAAAGACCAAGAACAACATCTTGCGAGGGAACAATAATTGGCTCACCGGAAGCAGGCGATAAAATATTGTTAGTCGACATCATCAAAGCACGAGCCTCAAGTTGCGCTTCTATTGTCAACGGAACGTGGACAGCCATCTGATCGCCATCAAAGTCAGCGTTAAATGCTGCGCAAACTAATGGGTGTAGCTGAATGGCTTTACCTTCAATCAGCACAGGCTCAAATGCCTGTATTCCAAGTCTATGAAGCGTTGGAGCCCGGTTAAGCATGACAGGGTGCTCTCGAATTACTTCAGCAAGGATATCCCATACTTCTGGTGGCTCACGCTCGACCATTTTCTTTGCTGCTTTAATCGTTGTCGCTAAACCTAGATGCTCTAAACGACCAAAAATAAAAGGCTTAAATAACTCAAGAGCCATTTTCTTTGGCAAGCCGCACTGATGCAATCTAAGTATTGGCCCAACGACAATAACTGAACGGCCAGAGTAATCAACTCGCTTACCTAATAGGTTTTGACGGAATCGCCCTTGTTTACCCTTGATCATATCAGCTAAGGATTTTAATGGTCGCTTATTAGATCCTGTTATAGCACGACCTCGCCTGCCGTTATCAAGCAATGCGTCAACCGACTCTTGCAACATTCTCTTCTCGTTACGAACGATGATATCTGGCGCACTTAAATCAAGAAGGCGTTTTAAGCGGTTATTCCTATTGATAACGCGACGATATAGATCATTAAGATCTGATGTTGCAAACCGTCCACCATCAAGTGGAACCAGTGGTCGTAAATCTGGCGGGAGAACCGGCAAGACCTTCATGATCATCCACTCAGGCTTATTGCCTGAGGTAACAAACGCTTCCATGATCTTAAGCCGCTTTGAAAGCTTTTTGATTTTGGTTTCACTATTTGTCGCCGGTATTTCTTCGCGTAACTGTTCAATAATTTCTACTAAATCAAGATCAAGCATCAAAGCTTGAATTGCTTCTGCACCCATTTTAGCTGTAAATTCATCACCAAACTCTTCAAGCGCTTCGTAATATTGATCATCGTTTAGTAATTGACCCTGCTCAAGAGTCGTCATACCCGGTTCAACAACAACATATGATTCAAAGTAAAGGATTCTTTCAATATCCCGTAATGTCATATCAAGTAACAGGCCGATACGAGAAGGCAGCGACTTTAAAAACCAAATATGTGCAACAGGTGCAGCCAATTCAATATGTGCCATACGCTCACGACGTACTTTAGCAAGAGCTACTTCAACGCCACACTTTTCGCAAATAACCCCACGGTGCTTTAAACGCTTATATTTACCACAAAGGCACTCATAGTCTTTGACCGGACCAAAAATCTTCGCACAAAACAAACCATCCCTTTCTGGTTTAAAAGTACGATAATTAATGGTCTCTGGCTTTTTGACCTCACCAAAAGACCAAGAACGAATCATTTCAGGTGAAGCTAGTCCAATCTTAATTGAGTCAAACTCTTCAGACTGTCCCTGGGACTTGAGGATATTAAGTAAGTCTTTCAAGGCTTTTTCTCCAGTTTTCTGAGGGTATCCTCAGGAAATAATTTGACAGTATCTAAACCTGATACTGCCTGTGTTTCAAAAAAAAATCTTTACTCAGTATCAAGATCGATATCAATACCTAAGGATCGAATTTCTTTCACTAACACATTGAATGATTCGGGCATTCCTGGCTCCATACTATGATTTCCATCCACAATATTTTTATACATTTTTGTACGGCCACCAACGTCATCAGATTTGACGGTAAGCATTTCCTGCAAGGTATAAGCTGCACCATATGCCTCAAGTGCCCACACCTCCATTTCACCAAAACGCTGGCCACCAAACTGAGCTTTACCCCCAAGCGGCTGCTGCGTAACAAGGCTATATGACCCTGTAGATCTTGCATGCATTTTATCATCAACCAAGTGATTCAATTTAAGCATGTACATATAGCCGACAGTCACAGGGCGTGTAAATGTATCCCCTGTGCGACCATCAAACAATGTAATCTGGCCACTTTCTGGAATATCGGCTAACTTAAGTAGATCTTTGATTTGCGATTCTGCTGCGCCATCAAAAACAGGTGTTGCCATTGGCACACCAGCTTTTAGATTAGAGGCTAGTTCAATAATTTCGTCATCCGAAAAATCGCTCAAACTCTCTTTTTGAGCGGCATTCTCATTATAAATGGTTTCCAGATACGCTCTTATTTCACCGATTGCACGTTGCTCTCTCAGCATGCGCTCAACCTTCTGACCTAAACCACGAGCGGCCATACCTAAGTGCGTTTCGAGAACCTGCCCAACGTTCATACGAGAAGGTACACCCAGAGGATTAAGTACTATATCAACTGGCTCACCCTTCTCATCATAAGGCATATCCTCAACGGGTTTTATTACAGAAATAACACCTTTGTTTCCATGACGTCCAGCCATTTTATCACCGGGCTGAATACGCCGCTTTATCGCTAAATAAACTTTAACGATTTTTAGCACTCCCGGCGCTAAATCATCACCGCTTTGCAATTTTTTCTTTTTAACTTCAAAACGGTCATCGAGTTCCTTGCGGTATTCAACTAACGCTTTCTCAGCATTATCTATTTCAGCATTCAGCTTCGCATCGCTCATTCTCAACTTAAACCATTGATCATGAGTTAGCTGATTTGCATTTTCGTCTGTAAATAGAGCTCCCTTTTCTAAACCTAACCCTGCTTTGATTTTATTGCCGACCAGTAGCTTAGATAACCGCGCAAAGGTAGCGCTCTCAATAATAGAATACTCTTGATTAAGGTCTTTGCGATAATCATCAAGCTGTACACGCTCTATGTCTAGTGAACGCTGATCTTTTTCAAGGCCATCACGGGTAAACACCTGAACGTCGATTACCGTTCCCTTTATGCTGGTTCCAACCCTTAATGACGTATCTTTTACATCAGAGGCCTTCTCTCCAAAGATAGCCCTCAACAGTTTTTCTTCTGGTGTTAATTGCGTTTCACCCTTGGGTGTAACCTTTCCAACCAAGATATCGCCAGCACTTACTTCAGCCCCTATATAAACAATACCGGAGTCATCCAATTTAGATAATGCCGACTCCCCGACATTAGGAATATCCGAGGTTATTTCTTCGGAGCCTAACTTGGTATCCCGAGCCACACAGGTCATTTCATGGATATGAATTGATGTAAATCTATCCTCTTGAACAACTCGCTCAGAAACAAGGATAGAATCCTCAAAGTTGTAACCATTCCATGGCATAAATGCGATCCGCATGTTCTGCCCTAGCGCCAACTCACCCATATCGATGGATGGACCATCCGCCAAAATATCACCGCGCGCAATTACATCGCCTTTGGCGACCAATGGTTTTTGATTAATACAGGTGTTGTGATTAGATCGTGTATATTTAACAAGGTTATAAATATCAACGGGGGCTTCACCATCCCCAACTTCATTATCATTGACTCTTACAACGACTCTACCGGCATCCACACTATAAATAACGCCACCATGCTCAGCAACAACACACACACCTGAATCACGTGCTACAATTCGCTCCATTCCCGTGCCGACTAACGGCTTATCGGAAACCAAGGTCGGCACAGCTTGACGTTGCATATTTGAACCCATCAAGGCACGGTTAGCATCATCGTGCTCAAGGAAGGGGATCATAGAGGCGGCAACTGATACTACCTGCTTAGGAGAAACATCCATATATTGAATTTTTTCTGGCGGGACCAAAATGAATTCATGCTCATACCTTACGCTAACTAAGTCTTCGATAAACTTCCCATCGTCATCCAACTTTGCTGAAGCTTGTGCAATGACATATTCATATTCATTAATCGCGGAGAAGTATTCAACCTCACCTGAAACCTTTCCATCAACAACCTTCACGTAGGGACTCTCAAGGAAACCATACTCATTAGTACGTGAGTAAGTTGCCAACGAGTTGATCAAGCCGATATTGGGGCCTTCAGGTGTTTCAATTGGACAGACACGCCCATAATGCGTCGGATGAACATCTCGCACCTCGAAGCCTGCTCGCTCACGCGTCAAGCCGCCAGGCCCTAATGCCGACACACGACGCTTGTGCGTAATTTCAGATAACGGGTTATTTTGATCCATGAATTGAGAAAGTTGGCTAGAGCCAAAAAACTCTTTAATTGCTGCCGCTACAGGTTTTGCATTAATCAGGTCTTGTGGCATCAACCCTTCAGACTCTGCTTGTGACAAGCGTTCTTTTACTGCTCGTTCCACACGTACTAAACCTACACGAAATTGATTTTCTGCCATTTCTCCGACTGAACGAACACGTCTATTACCTAAGTGATCAATATCATCGATAACGCCTTTACCATTCCTGATGCCAATTAAAAGTGACAACACATCAACAATATCTTCTTTTGACAGCGCACCCGAGCCTACAATCTCCTCACGGCCTAAACGTCGATTAAACTTCATGCGGCCAACGGCTGACAGATCATAACGATCTTCCGTAAAAAATAGATTTTGGAAAAGGTTCTCGGCAGCATCTTTCGTAGGTGGCTCTCCCGGGCGCATCATACGATAAATTTCTACCAACGCATCAAGCTCATCACGGGATACGTCCGATCTTAAAGTTTCCGATATATAAGGCCCGCAATCCAACTCATTACTATAAATCGTTTCAATATTTTCAATTTTAGCCGTACGCAGTTTTTCTAATACTTCCTCTGTAATCTCTGTATTACACTCAAGGAGTAGCTCGCCACTTTCTTCATCAATGATATTTTTAGCCAGGGATCGACCTAGCAAATAATCAACAGGAACTTCTAATTCACTTATCTTGGCTTTGGCAATCTGTCGAATATTACGACCTGTTATCCTTCGGCCTTCTTCAACAATAATTTTCCCCGACTCATCCTGAATATCAAAAGCCGCAACTTCACCACGCAGCCTGTCTGGTACGAGTTTAAAGGTAACCATGTCACCTTCAATATGGAAACTATCTACCTCAAAGAACATCGCTAACATTTCTTCAGAGCTATAACCTAAAGCTCTTAGTAAGATAGTAGCAGGTAATTTTCTTCGGCGATCTATACGAACATAAACGAGATCTTTAGCATCAAATTCAAAATCTAACCAAGAACCTCGGTAAGGAATAACTCGAGCCGAATAAAGTAATTTCCCTGAGGAGTGTGTCTTACCTTTATCATGATCGAAGAAAACACCCGGTGAGCGGTGTAACTGAGAAACGATAACTCTTTCCGTTCCATTGATGACGAAGGTACCGTTTTTAGTCATTAATGGAATTTCTCCCATATAAACTTCTTGCTCTTTAATATCTTTAATTGCTTTATTACTTGAGTCTTTATCATAAATAATGAGTCTTACTCGAACTCTGAGGGTCACTGCATAAGTCACGCCTCGCAGCGTACACTCAGCGACATCAAAGACTGGCTCACCTAGCTTATAACTGACATACTCAAGCGCAGCATTACCTGAATAGCTTACAATTGGAAAAACAGATTTAAACGCAGCATTAAGGCCTACGTTGTCACGATCATCATGCGCAATACCTGCCTGGGTAAACTTTCGATAAGAGTCCAGCTGAATGGCCAATAAGTAAGGCACATCCATAACTTGCTGAAACTGTCCGAAATTTTTCCTGATCCGTTTTTTTTCAGTGTATGAATATGTCATCAGTACTCCCTAAACGCGTCGTGATGATCAGGTTAGCTAATTATAGATGGCTAACATGTCGAATTGTTACAGCCTAGAAGGCTTCATTGTCTGTCTAATATTTACGTATAAACGCAAAAAGGCCAGCGAAATACTTCGCCAGCCCACACACCTACTATTTCTAGCAGACTGCGTAAGAAGTGCTCTTGCACTGAATAAAGTTATTTAACTTCAACAGTTGCGCCAGCTTCTTCCAATGCTTTCTTAGTTTCTTCTGCGTCGTCTTTAGACACACCTTCCTTAACAGGAGCAGGTGCACCGTCAACCACAGCTTTCGCTTCTTTAAGGCCTAAACCTGTAATTGCACGAACAGCCTTGATAACATTGACTTTCTTTTCGCCAATTGAAGTAAGAATTACATCAAATTCAGTTTGCTCTTCAACTGCAGCACCCGCATCGCCAGCACCTGCTGCAGGTGCAGCAGCAGCTGCAACGGCGGCAGTTACACCGAATTTTTCTTCCATTGCTTCGATCAACTCTACGATATCCATAACAGACATCTCAGAAATTGCGTTTAAAATATCATCTTTTGAAAGAGCCATTTTTGTCTCCAATTTTATACGGTTAACTCAATTAACATTGAGATCTTAAATATTAAGCTAGTTCTTTTTGATCGCGAACAGCTGCCAAGGTACGAACCAATTTCCCAGGAACTTCGTTCATGGTTCTTACTAGTTTCGCTACAGGTGCTTGCATGACACTCATCAACTGAGATATTGCCTTGTCACGTGTAGGTAATTTAGCTAGCAAATCAATTTGGTTAGCGTCCAGCAACTGACCTCCAACTGCTAACGCTTTTACTTCAAAAGCTTCGTTTTCTTTAGCGAAGTCTTTGAAAATACGCGCAGCTGCACCCGGGTGATCCATTGAAAAAGCCAATAAAGATGGCCCTTTAAAAGTATCTTGAGCGCACTCGTATTCAGTACCTGCAACGGCTCGCTTGGCTAATGTATTTCGTACAACACGTACGGTAACATTTGCTTCACGCGCTTGACGGCGCAAACCTGTCATTTCGCTGACGGTACAACCACGAGAGTCGGCAACCACAAGAGATAAAGCATCGCTAGCCACAGTATTCACATCTGCAACAATAGCTCTTTTATCTTCTAAACCAATTGCCATTGGTATCTCCTAAATTGCTTTAGTTTTGCAACCAGATGGTTGCATTTATGGCATTAACCGCAAGGGCTTACACCATCTGCGCAGGCTTTAATTAAGTTGCTCTTGCAACACCTACGGTCTTTGACGGTCTGAAAATAAATTTCCAGCCCCAAAGTCTTTTTGAATAAATTGCTTTATTCAGATTCGTTTACTTAACCTCTAAACTTGAAATATCAACCGACAAACCAGGCCCCATCGTTGTAGACAAGGTGATTTTCTTCATGTAATGACCTTTAGCTGACGCCGGTTTCGCTTTCATTAAATCGGTAATCAACGCCTGCAAATTTTGCTTGATTGCAGGTGTATCAAAATTTAGCTTTCCGATAGCGCCGTGAATAATGCCGTTTTTGTCAGTTCTATAACGAACTTGTCCTGATTTCGCATTTATAACCGCCTCAGAGACATTAGGCGTAACTGTACCCGTTTTAGGGTTAGGCATAAGACCTCGAGGGCCAAGAACTTGACCCAACTGACCAACAACACGCATAGCGTCAGGACTTGCAACAACAACGTCAAAATCCATCATGCCAGATTTTACTTGCTCAGCAAGATCTTCCATACCAACGAACTCTGCCCCAGCTTCTTTAGCCGCTTCAGCATTAGCACCTGAAGTAAATACGGCTACACGCACATCTTTACCTGAACCAGCTGGCAATGAAGTTGCACCACGAACTTGCTGATCTGATTTTTTAGCATCGACACCAAGATTCACCGAAACATCAATCGTTTCTTCGAACTTAACGGAAGAAACATCTTTAAGTACCGCGACAGCTTCTTCGAAACTGTATAGCTTACCAAGTTCTATTTTGCCTTGAATAAGTTTTTGTCTTTTTGATAACTTAGCCATGAATTATCCCTCCACCTCGATACCAGCACTTCGTGCAGAACCCGCAATAATTTTTATTGCCGCTTCCATATCGTTTGCATTCAAATCTGCCATTTTTGTGGTAGCGATTTCTTCAAGTTGCGCACGCGTCACTTTGCCAACTTTCTCTGTGTTTGGTACGCCTGAACCTTTCTTGATACCTGCAGCTTTTCTCAGCAAAACGGATGCAGGAGGCGTCTTTTTAATAAAGGTAAAGCTACGATCACTATAAACAGAGATAACAACAGGGATTGGCAAGCCACTTTCCATGCCTTGGGTTTCAGCATTAAAGGCTTTACAAAACTCCATGATATTCACCCCGTGCTGACCCAGCGCAGGACCAACTGGGGGGCTTGGATTTGCCTGACCTGCAGGCACTTGAAGCTTAATATAGGCTTCTATTTTCTTCGCCATAACTTTACTCCTATGGGTTCAAACGCCCTAAGGCTCCCCAATTTAGACGATTTAAGTTTTTTCGACTTGGGTGAAATCCAAATCAACAGGTGTAGACCGACCAAATATCTGAACAGCTACTTGAACTTTACTTCTATCATAATCAACACTTTCTACTGCGCCGTTAAAGTCATTGAAAGGCCCATCAGTAACTCGCACAATCTCGCCAACTTCAAATAAAGTTTTTGGCTTAGGCTTATCTGCGCCATCCTGAACACGCTGCAGGATTGCATCCGCCTCACGATCAGTAATTGCGGCTGGTTTATCAGGCTTACCCCCAATAAAACCTAAAACCCGAGGGGTTTCTTTAACTAAATGCCAACTATCGTCATTTAACTCCATCTGCACAAGCACGTACCCAGGAAAGAATTTTCTTTCACTCTTTCGTGCTTGCCCATCACGCATTTCAACGACTTCTTCAGTTGGCACTAGTACCTCACCAAATAAGTCTTCCATTTGATTCAATGCAATACGCTCATGTAAAGATTGCTGAACTTTCTTTTCATAACCAGAAAAGGCATGCACTACATACCATCGCTTGGACATCTGTTTACCTCTACCCTATCAACCAAGAGATTAGAAAGTTTAGCCCTATATCAAGCACCCAAAGAATCAGCGACATTATCAACACGACAACAATAACAATCATCGTCGTTTGCGTGGTTTCTTGTCGGGTAGGCCATACAACCCTACGAATCTCTGTTTTTGCTTCTTTTAGTAACGTCCAAAAACTGATGCCTTGAGTTGTAGTAAACGCAAACGCACCAGCAGCGACAGCCATACCCACCAAGATTATTGCCCTAATAAAAACTGACAATTCATTGGTGTAATAGCTATTACCTAAAACACCCGCTATAACAATCGCCGCACAAGCTATCCACTTGACGGCATTTACGGGTGATGAAGAAGATTCCTGTCCGTTATTACTCATCTATTGCTTCACTATCATAAAGGTAAAATCGGTACGTGGCAGGCCAGGAGGGACTCGAACCCCCAACTTTCGGTTTTGGAGACCGACGCTCTACCAATTGAACTACTGGCCTATACCTAGAAAAAAGAGGCGAGATACTACTCCCTCATCCCAACCATGTCAATAAAACCTATAGATAATAGGCGAATATTTACTCATGTCAAGATGGAGCTCAAGAGCGGATTTGAACCGCCGACCTCACCCTTACCAAGGGTGTGCTCTACCAGCTGAGCTACTTGAGCAAGGAGATGGAGCGGGTAGCGGGAATCGAACCCGCATCATCAGCTTGGAAGGCTGAGGTTCTACCATTGTACCATACCCGCATATTATCTAGCTTGGTGGTGGGGGGTGGATTCGAACCACCGAAGCTTTCGCGTCAGATTTACAGTCTGATCCCTTTGGCCACTCGGGAACCCCACCTAAAGAACAGAAGACGAATACACAAAAAAAATGGAGCTGGCGAGAGGAGTCGAACCCCCGACCGGCTGATTACAAATCAGCTGCTCTACCTACTGAGCTACGCCAGCACATTCATCTCTGTAAGAGGCTGCGCATTCTAGAGGATACGTTTTAAAAGTGCAACGTCATCGCACAATTTATCTTGTTTTTTTAGCAAAATATTATCGACTTTCATGCGCTCGAAGAGATTGTGAGTTAGCTCGCCCTCCTCCTCTTCGCCAATTGATAACCAAATCGCCTTCATTTCTTTTTTTCTTAACGTCATCTTAGCGTCAAACCCTAAACGCACAATCTCCTTTCGAATCATTTCTGCCGAGGAGACAACGCGGAAAACACCCAGGGAAATTGCATTCTCAAACTCCCCCTCTGTAACAAGGTAACTATCTTTACTATTTTCTTGCAATCGCCTCAGCGCCGAAACCGCTTCAGCTTCAGTAGAAAAAGGGGGGATAAAAACCCAGTATAGCGCTGGAAGTTCCGATACACTCTCAACCATTTCAGCCCTAATAACCCTCTTCTCTAAAAGGTTAACGTGCGAGCGAGCCGTAACAATCTCCTGATAAGGCCCTAACAGAAAACAGTCGCCATCAAACCCTTCAGACATCTCCGTCGACAAACTCACGTCCAGCATATCTTCTAACACTTGCTCTCGATCCTGAGTAGTGCCGACTTGCTGCTCATGCATACTGGTCAGCATTGATGCATCCAACTCAGACTTCATAATCAAGGGCTTTACACGTAAGACGTCATATTGAACCTGACTCGACTTTTCCTGTTCCCCTTTATGACTTTTAAAGGAAAACCATGCATAAATCGTCACATTAAACGCCACTAGAAACAATACGAGCAAGCGCATAACCCACCTCCAGAAAATCTAAACGGTTATCATATTATTATTCTCGTTATATCGTCTTATTTTTTCTCTATTTCTTCATGTTCTACACGCTTTATTTTATTCACAGCTAAAAAAGCTTTATTAATGCTTAAATTTGCGCTTATACATTAGTGACACCCCGAACTAACCCACCTCTACCAACCTTACATCAACCCGCTCGCCGGACAGAAACTTCACCACTCGTATAAGCATGAAGAACGCCTTCTTGATCAATAAGGATTCCTCCTTGAGTGTTCACGCCCCTAGCCTCTCCAAATATGATTGTATTACCCGTTTTTATAGCAACAGCTTTTTCTTTAAGCCAATCAGTTTCACCCCACCTTGATCGAAAAACCTCAAACCCCTCTTTTTCAAAGACTTGCAAATGATAAATTAATTTCTCCAGAAAAATATTTATAAACGCAGTTCTGTCGACGTTTTGTCCGAGCGCCTGAGAAACTGAAATCCACGGCTGATCAACCCCCTCCATATCACCTCCTTGCATATTCACGTTCAGACCAACTCCAATAACAACGAAACATTCCGCTGTTGGATCGCCATTCATTTCAAGGAGAATACCCGCCACTTTTCTATCCTTCACCATGACATCATTTGGCCACTTTAGCTTCACCTCAGGAACCGACATAGACCTTAACGCCTCCACCAATGCCAAGCCCACCACCAAACTTAACCCATCCAATTTAGTCATACCCTGATCAAACGACCAAACCATTGACATGATAATATTTCTTGCAAAGAGGCTATGCCAAACCCGTCCACGCCGGCCCTTACCTGCTGTTTGCTGCTCAGCCAAAATTAGGTCTCCCTTACCCACAGCCTCTTTATTAAATATTTTTCGGTTAAATAAATCATTCGTCGACGTTGTAACAGGTAGAATATCGAGGGTTGCAGCAGGTAGGTGATGATTTAACAACGCACAAATAGCTTCTCTGTCTAACAAATTAAACGGATGAACAACCCGGTAACCTTTACCCTTAACCGTTTCAACTTCGATTCCTAGCTCTACAACTTTCTTTAGCTGCTTCCAAACAGCGCTCCGGCTAATCTTAAATAAATCACCAATAGCCTCGCCCGAATGGAATTCTCCATCCGACAAAAGTGCAATTAGCGCATAGGGCGTCTTACTCATCATAAAAACCTAAAAATTGAATTCTTCTCATACAGTGCAGAACAGTCTATCAAAAACCCAAGGCAAGATATTTTGTTTCGCCCACTCATTTAGGTACTCGTTCAAGCAAGCAACCCACTTCAACTTACATTCATTTACAGCTCGCGAAACCCACGGCAGACAAAATCAACTTCGGAAATTAAGATGCTTTTTATATACAGAAAAAAATCTGGCCAACTTTGGCGTAACAATTCGCTGACAATAACTATTCCTTGGATTTTTCTCCATAAAGTTCTGGTGGTAATCTTCTGCCGGATAAAATCTATCTAATGCCGTTACCTCTGTAACAATTGCAGATGGATATGCATTTCGATTACTTAACGCCCGAATAAAATCCTGCGCAGCCTGACACTGCACTTCATCAACATAAAAAATCGCCGAACGGTACTGCGTACCCCTATCAGCTCCTTGCTGATTTAACGTCGTAGGGTTATGCAGTGCAAAAAATAAACTTAGCAACGCCTTATAGCTAAGTATATCCTCATCATAAAGTACACAAACAACTTCCGCATGACCCGAACTACCAGAACAGACATATTCATAGGTCGGATGAGCGACGATACCTCCTGCATATCCAGCAACTGAAGATTCAACACCTCTTACTTGTGCAAATGCTGACTGAATACACCAAAAACACCCCCCACCTATAACTGCTGTCTGAATTGACATCAACACCCCTTAAATAAACCAACTATTCAAAAAAATATACATGTAAAAATGCCCAACCAAAAAAAACTCATAAAAAACATACTTACTATGCCAATAAATTTTTTGACGAATAAGGAAATACTCCTAACATTAACAATGAAAACATGGCGGCAAACATACTAACGGATTAGATGTGATTGCAACTGGGAATAAATCCTCGCCACTGACAAAAAAAGAAAAGGATGTCTTATGAAAGCAATAATCTTAATTGCAGTTTTCGGTTTCTCTATTCTATCAACCGGCTGCACTATCGACAGCTTTGTCTTTAACGGCGAAGAAATCGTCAAAGAGAATCAACTCCAGCAGTAACTTGTTATGGCATTGAGGAAATCCTCAATGCCCATTCATTTTCTCGCCATCACCTACTCAGTAGCCAAAACTTTCAACGAAGCCACAACTCTCACCGAAGAATCCAGAGGACTATCGCCAAACAATCATTCTGCCGCCCCTTTTATAAACTTTCTCTCCTGCAAGTTTCTTATACAACAATACTTTTGATCTCACCTTCGACAATTAAACCCCGCGTGTATTGGCTAACAATAACGTACACCTAGCTAGGTCAACATCTACAATAAGCAAGTGCAAGTAAGTAGAAACCTTTTATCGCAAAATTCTCTCCCTTCAACATAATAATCAATGCAAAGACAAGATTTCTATAGCCATCGGAATTGGAGATGCACGAAGGCCGCAAGCGAGCGAATCCCCATGAGTTTACAGCCCGTAAGTGATTGGGGCGACCAACGCCCTTGCATGATCGGTATACAACTCAGAGTTCACACACTCGGCCAATTAAGGTGGAAAAGGCGACAACGCGCAGCCTATCCAAATCGGTTTTCACATTAGACGCACGATTTGATAAATTGTTACGAGTATCTTCGCTAGGTTTTTCAGGGTAAGAGAATTAACCACTAGAGTAGGGATCACATGTGATAAGAAATATTTTTAGGGTTCACTCAATACTTAGAAACCAAGGAGATATTAAAGAAATCGCGCACACCAAATGATAGCCGCTCCTGCAAAGCTATTGCAACGCTGAGCATAAACAGCTCGCCATGATAGCCTTTTACAAATTCAAAGGAGAGCTTTTTTATTTAAAGACTTTCCGTGCCGCTTTATGACCTAGAGACCTATACAGAAATATGTCTAGCGGCTTGATAAGCAAAAGTCATAGCAGGGCCTAAAGTAGCACCAGGGCCTGGGTAAGTGGGTAAAATAGCAGCTGCGCAGTTACCAATGGCATAAAGACCCTCAATTGGCTCACCGTCATTTTCCCTCAACACTTGGGCGTGGGAATTAGTATCCACCCCTCCGTGAGTACCAAAATCGCCAGGGTCTATACGGATCGCATAAAACGGGGCCTGATCGATGCTATGCAAGCAAGGGTTTGGCGTAACGGTTGCGTCGCCATAGTATCGATCATACTCTGTATCTCCACGCTGAAACTCTTCATCTACACCGCTTTTTGCATAGCGATTAAGGTTTTCAACAGTTTTATTAAGTCCCTTAGCCTCTATGCCTATTTTTTTTGCCAAAGCATCTAAAGAGCCCTCAATAGCGAGAAATCCATTCTCAAAATAACTCGCAGGAATTTTCTTATCTGGGCGCGTCTGTACATCTAACAGAGGCCCGACCAAGTAACTATCACGAAAACGCTTATCAAATATCATGTAAGCTGGCGCATTCGGTGCCTCCTCGGTGTGCGAAGCAAAAAAGTCCGTTTGATAAGCCATGTAGTTTTGAGATTCATTCGCAATACGCTTACCCGCCATATTCACAACACAAGAACCCGGCAATGATTTTTCCATAATGGCAAGACGCGGGGCAGGCTCATCGGGTGCAGAGATAGTCGTACACCACCAAGCACCATTCATTAGCCGTGTTTTTGCGCCTAACTTCAATGCAGCAATTAATGCATCACCCGTGTTGGTTCTTATGCCGCCACCTGACCATGCGCTACTTGTTGGTTTAGGTAAATATTTTTCACGCAGGGCTTGATTATATTCGAAGCCACCGGCACCGAGAATAACAGCTTTACGCGCCTTAATACGAACTGTCTGGCCATTTTCTGATACTTCAACACCAACAACCCTCCCTGTGTCGTCAGTAATGAGGTCTTTTAATGCACAATTGAGAGTAACAGGTATGTTTCGTTTCTTTAACGCTAAAAACATTCGCGCTGTACCTGCAGCACCGCAGGCTAAACGCCGAGCGCGCTTAGTTTTATGCTTCATACGCCAAAAGGTCTCGGACACATACTTGAGCATCAATTTCACCATGACACTCACCCAACCTTTCGCACGCGTAACCAACGCATGCCCTTCGACTTGCGTAAACCCAATACGATTAAACAGATACATCATATGATGCGTTTCTTGAAGGCTAGCCATATCTTCGCCTAGCGCATCGATATTAATAGGCTTCGGTTCCAGTGAGCGGTGCCCCGCCTTAGAACCCGGGTTTTGCATGTAATAATCGGGGTAGGAGGCCAATGATATATATTCTATTTCTTCAGCCTTTTCTGAAACAAACTTAAGCATTTCCGGTGCTTTTTCAATATAGGTTTCAATCAGCTCTTTCGGTACTGTTCCTGATTTTATCGTACTATCAAGGTAGGCTTTAGCATCTTCAAAGCTATCTTGTGCACCACAAGCCTTGGCGTAGTGGTTATTAGGAATCCAAATACCACCACCAGAAACGCCCGAAGTACCGCCAAACTTTTTAGCTTTTTCAATAACTTCAATCTGCTCAACACCCATCTCTTTTAAGCAAAGCGCTGCCGTCATAGCGCCTAACCCTGAACCGACTATAAGTACATCAACTTCGCGTTGAAACATCTTATCCAACCCTTTTAGTTATTTAATATGTTTTCCGGCCAAGTATGCAAAGGTCATAGCAGGCCCTAATGTAGAACCGGGGCCAGGATAGGTTGGCAATAAAGCAGTTGCGCAATTACCGGCAGCATAAAGACCTTTGATTGGCTCCCCTGATTGTGATAAAACTTGTGCATCCGTATTAATCACCATACCACCACCTGTCCCAAAATCACCAGGATTAGAACGAATAGCATAAAATGGCGGCTTCTTAATTTCTGCTAAACAAGGGTTAGGTTGCCCTAGATCTTTTCCGTAATAACGATCGTAAGCGGCATCTCCACGCTCAAACTCCAGATCTTTACCGGTGCGTGCATAGCCATTAAATTTCTCGATGGTTTCTTCGAGCGACTTAGCATCAATACCCGTCTTTTCAGCGAGCTCCTCAATGCTATTGCCCATCACTAAAAACTCGGGGGTAAAAAACCGCTTCGGCAGCACTTTATCTGGCCGCTGTTTGTATTTCATCAAAGGCCCTACCATATTTTCAGAACGATAGGTACGATCAAAAATCATCCAAGCCGGATCGTTCGGAGCTTCCTTTGTATGTGTTTTAAATAAATCATGTTGAAAAGCCATATAGTTTTCGGACTCGTTGGCAAAACGCCTTCCTTGATTATTGACAACGAGAGAGCCCGGCAACGACTTCTCAACAATAGATAATCTAGGTGTCTCTTCTCTCGGTACCTGCCATGTAGTCACCCACCATGCATGATTCATTTTATCGACTTTGGCGCCAATATTGATTGCTGCCTCTATACCATCACCTGTATTGGCTTTAACACCAGCGGAAAAAGCAGAACTCGAAGGTTTAGGTAAGTTAGCTTCCCGCATCGCATCATTATGCTCAAACCCGCCACAAGCTAACACGACCGCTTTATTCGCTTTAATACGATAAGGTTTTCCATCTTTTTCTGACTCAACACCAATCACAGCACCGGTTTCATCGGTGATTAACTGCTTTAGAGCAATGCTTGTTTCTACAGGAATATTTCTATCCTCTACAGACCACAATAATCGCCCAATACCGGCAGCGCCACAGGTGATACGTCTCGCCCGTTTTACTTTTTTCTTACGCCAAGCTAAATCTAAAAAGTGTGTAAGCATCATCCGAATAATGATAAAAGGTGCCATTTTTGATTCAACAACAAAATCATGCGCTTCACGCTGCGTCACGCTAACAGGGCCTGCAAACATCATGGGGTGACTTTCACGCATTTTACGCCACGCTTTGACTTTACTTCGCGACATAGGTTTTGGCTCTAAAGATCTGTGGCCCTCACGCGCACCTTCATTCTTGGCGTAATAGTCAGGGTACATCTTTAGGGAGATATATTCACAACGGCTATTCTCATCCAAAAATTTAAGCATTTCTGGCCCTTTTTTTAGGTACGTGTCAATCATATCATCTGACACATCCCCTTCACTGATGGTTGTACGCAAGTATTTTTTTGCTTCATCGAAAGAATCGTTAGCGCCAGCCGCTTGTGCGTAATGGTTATTCGGAATCCAAATGCCACCACCTGAAGTTGCAGATGTACCGCCAATTTTATCAGACTTCTCTATGATCAAGACTTGGCCGCCCTGATGATCGTGTGCTGTGATCGCTGCAGTCAGCGCGCCATTACCCGAACCCACCACGAGAGTATCAACCGTACGATCAAAATGCTGAGACATGCGTATTACCTCACCTAATTATTATTCTTTTTAAGCCCAAATCATTTGTGCTTAGAGCTTTATTTTAAGGGAGTCACTTTAGCAGCTTTTATGTAAAGTTTGAAATACAGAAGATCACAGATCGCTAAAAACGAATGGGTTAGTACTCTTGTGCCATAAGGCAAGAATGACTCCATTCTCGGCAAAAAACCCATCGATTGCTGCCTCTCTCCACAACACACAAGATTAAAACCGATAAAATCCAGATATGATTGGTTTTTGAAAATGGATCCCTAACCATAAACGTTCTACGCCAAATACTTTATTCGTCATAAAACCGAAATCAAAAAACAAAGGGATATCAATATCTTCTTCACTATTATTATTCATCGGTCGATAGTAAGGGTCGTAAAACATCTCACCTAGCACTTTAAAGTTTTCATGCACATCGACATCCACAGCAAAATAGACTCTTGGCATCACCGGGGTATCTGGAAATAAAATAGCGCTTGCACCAACGGTATAATTCACTCTCCCTGCACCCGACTCCCTTAAATTAGACAAAGTATAGGCCATAAAAACCTCCCCCCATAACCCTGCCCCATCAGAGCTGTCATAATAACCATCGCGATATTGACTACCTACTTGTACCCATTCACTGACGAGTTCTTTTTTTTCATCATCAACAAATTTCTGCTGCTTATCATCATAATAACCGTATGATTTTCGCTCAAACGTTTTATATTCATACTTATCAGGGTGTGAAGCGGTATGAAGGTGTGCCCCGACAGAAAAAGCTTGCCTTGATGAAATACCCTTATCAAAAATCTTATATTTAGCTCGAAGATTTAAATCGCCTAAAAAGTAACGATACCATGCCGTTGTCACCTGTAAATTATCCGTTACACCAAACCCCCACGACAAAAAACTGATGTAAAAATCGCCTTTGTCTAAAGTAAACCCCGTCGGATCAAACCAAACATCAACTAATTGTTTATCAGAAAAGTACCAGTTTCTTCTTTTATTTAGATCAACGAGCACATCCGGCGATAAAAAATCCATATTTTTTATCTCTTTTGTGGCTATATCAAGCTGACCAAAATCGGTTTTTATAACTATTTCCTTCTTACTTTGACTGATTAACTCTCCTTGAATATTCTCGCCAGAATACAAATGTAATTCAACAAACTGAGAAGCCTCTCCAAGCCCATCAACACTTGACAACCCAGACGAGAAAACTTTACTTCCCAAAAAAATAAAGACAAAAACAAAGATTCTGATTTTCACAATTTCGCTTTCCCTAGCAAAAATACCTTAACTAGTATTGTGTGAGGTTTGACTATATTCAAATTGGAAATTGGATATTTACTTATACGACGATGAATTGAACATCAAAAATCTCTACTCCCAGTGGCAAGCATTAAATTTTGAGTGTTTGTAATAAGGGGGAAACGTACTTGAAATAACGCGACGTTCGATTTGATCAATCTGCCGCTTTGGATGGGCTATAAAGGATACTTTAAATATATACCCATCGGAATTAGAGGTGTAAGAAGGCGGCAAGCGAGCGAATCCCCATGAACTTACAGTCAGTAAATGATTGGGGTGAGCGAGCGCGGCCAACACACTTGCATCTTCAAGGGCGACCGGTATAAGCCGTGTAAAACCACGGCTGAGCATAATTTTGTATAACTAATAACTTTTATTTGACAGGTGTTTGCCACTCGTCAAATTCATCACGACGCCCTTTAACTTGATCAAAGTACATCGCTTGCAGTTTCTCAGTAATAGGACCACGCTTGCCTTCGCCAATATTACGGCGATCCAATTGCTTAATGGGTAGCACTTCGGCAGCCGTCCCTGTGAAGAATGCTTCATCGGCCACATAAACTTCATCACGCGTGATACGCTTTTCACGCACTTCAATACCCAGCTCTTCAGCAAAATGGAAAATCGTATTTCTGGTAATACCATCTAAGCAAGAAGTGAGTTCAGGCGTATAAATGACGCCATCACGCACCAAGAAAACATTTTCGCCAGAACCCTCGGCCACATACCCTTCGTTATCTAATAACAAGGCCTCTTCAGCGCCACTATCCAAGGCCTCTTTAAGTGCTAGCATCGAGTTGATGTAATGGCCATTCGCTTTCGCTTTACACATCGAAATATTGACATGGTGACGCGTATAAGAGGATGTCTTTACATCAATGCCTTTTTCAATCGCATCAGGTGACATATAGGTCGGCCAATCCCAAGCCGCAATAATGACATGAGATTTAAGGTTATCTGCACGTAACCCCATACCTTCTGACCCATAAAAACACATTGGTCGAAGATAGGCTTCTGTCAGATTATTTTCTCTGACAACTTGTTTTTGTGCCTCATTAAGCACGTCTTTAGAAAATGGCATATCCATTTGCAAAATATGCGCTGAGCGAAACAGGCGATCTGTATGCTCCTGAAGACGAAAAATACAGGTGCCCTTTTTTTGTGTTTCGTAAGCTCGCACACCTTCAAAAACACCTAGGCCGTAATGTAAAGTATGGGTTAACACATGAACTCTGGCATCTCTCCATGGAACCAACTCTCCATCGAACCAAATCACGCCATCACGATCTGCCATCGTCATACTTAAACTCCTAACACTTATCTTGATCACCGCCACACAGGTGCGGGTCTATTAATTTTTGCCAAACAGTTTTCACTATAAACCGATGCTCGGAAAACGTATCAGTTTTTGCTTCATTCTTTTCTTGCTTTAATGCCAGCAGATGACCAAAAGATCGGTAAGCTTGATAAGCATTGACCAAATCGCTTCGTTCCTGATCGGTAATCAGGTGACAATCTGCCATGACTTCGAGGAGTCGAATATTATCGGTGTAATCGGTAAGCTGGGTAAACTTATGCGCAAAAGCCAGAACGGCGTACTGTACCATAAATTCCAGGTCAATAATCCCCCAGCGACTATGTTTTAAATCAAAAACCTCAGCAGCCTCATCTTTGGTATGTGCGGGCGTTAAATGATCGAACATTTTTTGTCGCATCGCAACCACTTCCTCAGCAAGGACGGCGCTATCCCGAGGCATTTGGAGTATGGACTCACGCAACGCCTGAAACCTTGATGCAATCGATGCTGAACCTGCAACAACCCTAGCCCGAACCAATGCTTGCTGCTCCCAAGTCCAGGCATTTTGTGCCTGATAATGCGAGAAGGCACCTAATGAAGTCACCAACAAGCCTTTATTACCCGAGGGGCGTAACCGCATATCAATCTCATACAGCTGGCCCATTTTTGTACGCGTTGACAACATATGGATAATTCGCTGCCCTAAACGTGTAAAGAAAGCCACATTATCAATAGGGTTATCCCCATCTGTCATGCTATGCATCGGCGCATCATACATAAAGACTAGATCAAGATCCGACTGATAACTTAACTCGCTACCACCAAGCTTCCCATAAGCGACAATCGCAAAAGGTGGCTTTTCAAACGGTTTATCGTTTTTTGTGGGGTAGCCAAACTTTTGCGTCAAATGGTACCAAGCCATATCGAGCACATAGGCCAAAATTGATTCCGCCAGATGCGTGAGATCGCCACTGACACTGAATAACGATATATCGCCATGAATCTCTGCAAGCGAAATAGTCGATACATTCGCCATTTTGAAATAACGCAGCATATCCATCTGCTCTTCCAAGTCATCTTGAGGAACTCTTAGCGCCTGCTGCTGCAGATTATTTGTAATACCTTTCAAGGACGATAATTCGTCACAACTTTTCTCTTCAAGCAGTTCATCCAGTAACGCTGGGTATTGAATGAACTGATGCATTACCCACGAGCTTGCCGCAGCAATACTCAAAAGGCGTTCGATAACTTGTGGGTTTTCGTAGAGAAGCACTAAATAGCTACTCCGCTGCACAACGGACTCCAATAGGCTAAGCATCAAACCAACTGTTTTGTCACAACCTTTATTATCGCTCAGCACCGGCAGTATCAATTGCAAGCACCGCGTTAAACGACTCCATTCAATAACACTTAGTCTTTGTATCTTTTCTTGTCGTATAAATGATGAAACTGCTTCTATTTTTTCGTCTGTGAAGGCGTGTAATTTCATCCAGTGAGTCATACCTGAATAGTCGTTTTTTTCCAAATCAAAAGGCAAAGGCAAGCCTTTTGGCAAGCATTCAAAGTCCTTTTCTATCAATCCATCAAAATATTTTCTTATCGCCAGTTGGTGTTTATTAAGTACCTGAGAAAAAGCATTCCAACTGTCAAAATGCATGGCCAAAGCCAATTTTTTTTGATCGGTTTCTGTCTGTGGCAACTTATGCGTTTGCTCATCGTTAAATGCTTGCAAGCAATGTTCGACATTACGTAAAAATCGATAAGCTAACAATAATTCTGAAACGGCATCATCAGCAAGCAGGTTTAATTGTTGCAACTGGTTCAATACCCCTTCCAAATCACGTATTTGCAACTCGCTTTTTTTGCCGCCATAAATTAACTGATGAGCCTGAGCAATAAATTCAACTTCTCGAATGCCGCCAGCACCGAGCTTTATATCATCACTCTTTCCTAATCGCCTCACTTCTTTAACGATTAAGGTTTTCATATCACGAATACCATCTAACGCGGTGAAATCTGTATATTTGCGATAGACAAAGGGGCTAAATAATCGCTCTAAAGTCTTGCCTTGATATGGTGAACCAATCGCCCTCGCTTTAATCATCGCATAGCGTTCCCACTCACGCCCTTGGTCTTGGTAATAGTTTTCTAAAGCCTGAAAACTATACACTAACAAGCCACTTTGGCCATAAGGGCGTAAGCGCATATCAACACGAAAAACAAATCCTTCAGCCGTTTTTCGGTTTAATGTATAAATTAACCGCTTTCCCAGTTGGCTGAAAAACTCTTGATTGGTAATGGACTCGCTGCCGTTCGTCATACCCGCCTCTGGGTAAGCAAAAATCAAATCGATATCAGATGACAAGTTGAGTTCAAAAGCACCGAGTTTTCCCATGCCTAGAACCACCATTTCCTGCCGCTGCTGAGTTAGCCCACCCACAGGACAACCAAAACGCTTCATCAGGTCATCATAATGCCAAGCACAGGCTCTTTGAATACAAGCGTCCGCGAAAAGGCTTAACTCTGTCGTTAATTGCTGCAACGGTACGGTTGCATTAAAGTGCTGAATAATGAAGCGAGACATCATCAGTGCGCGCGTATTTCTTAACTGTTTAGCGAAAACTTCTTCTTGATCCGCGTTACATGCCGACAACGTGTCAGTAAAAAAATCTAGAGGTAACGGTTTATCCATAAGCGGCAATCGCAGTAGCTGATTCAGGCATTGCGGTTGTGCTAACAACGTTCTCTGTAAAAAAAGGCTAAAAAACAACGCTCTATTCAAAGCCGTTAAGGTCATGGGTTTCATCAATCGATACGCATCGCTCCACTGATCTTCATCACTATTTCTCTCTAGATTTTCCCAAAAAGACATCAGTGACTGCTTAGCAAAAACAGCAACTTGCTTGCTTGATACATCCATCAAGGTCAACGATTTACTCGCATCATTCATAGGTAACTCCCAAGCCGGTCAATGAAAAGATTGTGGCGCAACTCTTAATATTTCTTCAATGGTTGTCATGCCTGCCGCTACTTTTTGAGCACCACTTAACCGCAAAGTTCGCATACCGTTTTTCATCCCTAATCGTCGTAAAGCTTGTGTATCGGTTTGATCACTAATCGCTGGCGATAACTGGTCATTAATTTGCAAAATCTCATAGATGCCAACACGCCCTTTGAATCCTGTATTCCTGCAGTCTAAACATCCTTTTGGATGAAAAACCCGCGCAGGTGGCTCTACATTAAAGGGCGCGGTTAATTCCTTCCATAGCGTCATATCAATGGGCTGCTCTTCCTTGCAATCTTTACATAGTGTTCGCACAAGGCGTTGCGCCATCACGCCAACAAGGGTCGCCCTGACAAGGTATGGCGGCAAACCAACCTCCTGTAGTCGAGTAATGGCTGATGGCGCATCATTGGTATGCAGTGTCGATAAGACAAGATGACCGGTTAAAGCCGCCTGCACCGCCATTTGTGCCGTTTCTTTATCGCGAATCTCACCAATCATCATGATATCTGGGTCTTGCCTTAGCAATGCACGTACCCCTTCGGCAAAATCTAACCCAATCGCATGATGCACTTGCATTTGATTAAAGCTCTCTTCAATCATTTCAATGGGGTCTTCAATGGTGCAAACGTTTACCTCAGGTGTTGCCATGCTTTTCAGTGTTGAATAGAGCGTCGTTGTTTTCCCCGACCCTGTTGGCCCCGTCACTAAAACAATACCGTGAGGTTTTCCAGTCATCGTTTTCCAGTGTTTTAAATCTTGCTGCTGAAGACCTAGCTGAGAAAAACTTTTTAATAAGACTTCAGGGTCAAAGATTCGGATAACCAACTTTTCACCAAATGCCGTCGGGATGGTCGACAAACGTAAATCAATTTCTTGCCCTTCAGGTGTTTTTGTTTTGAGTCGACCATCTTGCGGTTTTCGTTTTTCAGCAATATTCATTCGCCCCATCGTTTTAATCCGACTGGTCATCGCAATTAACGGCTTAATGGGCATGTCGTAAACATGATGCAAGACACCGTCTATCCGGAAACGGATATATCCTTCATTTTTTCGTGGTTCGATATGGATGTCAGAAGCGCGTTGATCAAAAGCGTATTGGAATAGCCAGTCCACAATCGTCACAATATTTTGATCGCTGGCATCAGGGTCTTTAAGTTCCCCAAGCTGCATATAGGCTTCCATGCTTTGCTGGGTTTGTGCAAGCCCCTCACTCGCACCTGAAATGGAATTGGCTAAAGTATAAAACTCTGTGGAAAATCGTACAATATCACTCGGGTCTGCTACGACGACACGGATGACTTTATTCAAAACATGCTGTAAATTTTCTGCCCAATCTAGTGCAAAAGGTTGCGCTGTTGCCACAACGACATAATCCTTATGCACTTCAACGGCTAAAATGTGATGCTGTTTCGCAAAAGCAAACGACATCACTTGCGTCACTTTTGACGCGTCAATTTTTAACGGATTGATATGAAACAAAGGCTTCTGACTACAAGCCGCAAGCCACTCGCAAAGCGCACGGCTGGTCAGCGGTTTATTAAGAAGTTTAAGGTCGGTGATTTGCTGATCCGCGATATAGACCACAGGGTGCTTCGCTAAATCAGATGAACTTCGTGGCTGAGACAAAAGTGCATCTGCATCGTTTGGGCTCACCCGTTTAGCCCTTACTAGCTCTTTTAAAACAAAGGGTAAATCCAGCTTTTGGCCTGCCTCGATGTTCTTCACTGTATTGGCTCTTTCTAATACTAAAGATGCTTTCTACCGGTAAAAAAATGCTAACTCAAACAATTTTATTTTTTATGCGAATCCCATCAAACTATCCTGATCGCTTTAGGTCAAACAGAAAGTCTCTATAATAGACCACAAAAATAGACTATGGCGATAACCGACCACCTCCAGCTTATTATGGTTCTTGCCGTAGCCTTTACGTTTTTTATGGCTTGGGGCGTGGGTGCCAATGATGCAGCCAATGCCATAGCCACCTCTGTTGGCTCACGTGCAATCACACTCAAGCATGCACTGATCATTGCTATTATTTTTGAATTCTTAGGTGCCTACCTTGCAGGTGGAGAGGTAACCGAAACAATCCGCAAAGGCATCATTGATCCCACAGCCATCGAAGGAAAAGGCGACGTCCTTATACTGGGCATGCTTGCCTCACTTTTGGCAGCCGGCACTTGGCTCCTCATTGCAAGCTACAAAGGCTGGCCGGTATCTACGACACACTCCATTGTTGGCGCTATCGTTGGGTTTGGCGCCTTTGTATTGGGTGTTGATGCTATTTACTGGGAGAAAGTAGGGACAATTATTTCAAGCTGGGTTATCTCACCCATCTTAGCCGGCGTCATTTCATTCTGTGTTTTCCTGTCAGTCAAAAAATTTATTTTAGACAATGAAAACACCTATCAGGCAGCTATGCGGTTTGTTCCTTTTTATGTGTTGTTAACCGGATTTATCATTTCCATGATAACCCTAACAAAAGGCCTGAAGCATATCGGCCTCGATATCAACCTGCCAAACAGTATCCTCATTTCTATCGGCACCGGGGTTCTGATGATGCTGATTGGCCGCCACTACATTAGAGGTATCGATAAATTTACTCATCATGGCAAGCGTAACCATCCCGTGGAACGTATTTTTAGCATGTTAATGGTTTTCACCGCCTGCTCTATGGCCTTTGCGCACGGCTCCAATGATGTTGCTAATGCTGTAGGCCCTCTTGCTGCGATCTTTGGTGTTCTTCAAAGCGAAGGCGCAATAAACAGCAAAACCATGATTTCTGATTGGGCATTACTTATTGGCGCAATAGGTATTTCTATTGGTTTATTAACCATGGGATATCGCGTCATGGCAACTGTTGGTCAGCGTATTACAGCGCTGACACCCAGCCACGGATTTGCAGCCGAACTGTCAGCGGCATCTACGGTGGTGATTGCATCTGGCACAGGGCTGCCCATCTCAACCACCCACACCCTGATTGGTGCGGTCATTGGCGTTGGACTTGTCCATGGGAAAAACCAGATAAACTGGCTGACCATACGCTCCATCCTCCAATCTTGGATAATTACTATTCCAGCAGGAAGTTTTTTAGCTATATGCTTCTACTTTTTACTGAAATTGATATTTATGGCCTAAAAACGACACCTATTTTATACTTCGTCTTATCTCCTTTAATCCGTTGAGACGAATCATGCCATTACCCAACTTACAGCAAAGATTAGAAGCTCTGATAGCAACGCCTTCAGTGAGTTCGGTAGATCCAGCTTTCGATATGGGTAATCGAGATATCATTGATCTTTTGGCGAGCTGGCTTGAGGAACTCGGTTTTTCAATCGACATTCAACCCGTTGCAGAGAATAAGGCAAACCTGATTGCGCGTTTCGGACATGGTACTGGGGGCTTGGTGCTCTCAGGGCATACGGATACCGTCCCTTATAACGAATCTCGCTGGCAATCCAACCCACTTACCCTTACCGAAAAAAACAATCGCTTTTATGGCTTGGGAACCTGCGACATGAAAGGCTTTTTTTCATTGGTAATCGAGGCGTTTACACGTATCAAGGATCAGCCATTTCAACACCCGTTAACCCTCATTGCCACCTGTGATGAAGAAAGTACCATGTACGGCGCAAAAGCCTTGCTCGATAAAGACCTGCAATCACCTAAAGCTGTTGTGATCGGTGAACCTACCTCCCTTAAACCCATTCGTATGCATAAAAGTATCATGATGAACCGAATCACACTGACGGGGAAAAGCGGGCATTCTTCTGACCCTTCTTTAGGGAACAATGCTATTGATGCCATGAATGATCTGTTGACCGAGTTAAAACGATTTCGCGCTGAGTTAAAAAAAGACTATAAGCAGGCGGATTTTGCAGTAGCCTATCCAACTTTAAACTTTGGCTGCATTCACGGCGGCGACAATCCTAATCGTATTTGCAATAGCTGTGCTTTAGACTTCGATTTTCGCGGGCTTCCAGGAATGAAAAATCACGACATGCGCGAAATATTAAAGCAAAGACTTGCGCCCGTTGCAGAAGAAACAGGCGTAACGTTCAGTCTTAACGCCTTATTTGAAGGCGTTGAGGCATTCGAAGAAGCGAGAACCTCCCCGCTTGTCACGCTCACAGAATCTATCAGCAACAGTGAGTCACAAGCCGTCGCTTTTGCAACAGAGGCACCCTTCTATAAAAAAATGGGCATTGATACACTTGTTTTTGGCCCCGGCAGCATTGATCAAGCACACCAACCTGACGAATTCCTTGCCTTTGACCAGATTACTTCAGGCGTATCCATGATCAACCAACTGATCCAACACTATTGTTTAAAGGCTTAAAACCACATGATTAATGGCCAACAGTTTGTTCTTGCCTTTAGAGAATCTGCACCCTACATCAACGTTTATAAAGATGAAACCTTTGTTATTTTGTTGAGCCACGAGTCCCTTGCGAGCAATGGGATTCGTGCCATTGTTCACGATATCGCACTCCTCAACAGCCTCGGCATTCAAATTGTGCTCGCGGTTGAAAGTCTGCCCACTCCGTATCAGCGACCTGTGCCCACCGACAATGATAAACTCGATGCAATAAAAGCACAAAGCGGCCTCCACCGTTCCTTGCTCGAAGCGTTATTTTCAAGCACACTCCCTAACACACCCATGTATGGTTCCAATATACACATACTGAGCGGCAACTTTATTACGGCGAAGCCCCTTGGCGTATTGGATGGCCAAGATTATCACTTTACCGGTGCAGTCAGGCGCGTCAACCACAAAAGCCTTTCAGCATTGCTCGAAAACAACCAGATCATCATGCTGCCAGATCTCGCCTATTCCTCAACTGGCGAATGTTTTCATGTAAGCTACGAGAATATTGGTATTGCCGCGGCAGAAACGTTAAAAGCATCAAAGTTATTAATTTATACTAATCAGTGCGATTTCGACCAACTTCCCAAGGAGATGACGCCAACCCTCGCAGCAGACTATTACAAAAAACACCCCATCAATGTGCTTAACCTTGCCATTAAGGCCTGCAATCAGGGTATTGAACGTACACATATCATCAACTTTGAAAACGATGGCGGACTTTTAACTGAACTCTTTACTCGGGATGGCACTGGCGCGCTCTTAAGCCGAACACCTTTTGAGTCTATTCACCCGGCGAGTATCGATGATGTTGGCGGCATCATGGCATTACTTCAGCCACTTGAAGAAGAAGGTGTACTCGTTAAACGTGACCCTGAGCTTCTAGAGCAAGAAATTAACCACTTTGTCGTCATTAAGCGCGAGAGCATGATCATTGCCACTGCCGCCCTTTACCCCTTCGACGACAAAAGTGCAGAGCTTGCCTGCGTCGTGACACATGCCGACTATCGTGGCCAGAGTCGTGCGCATGAAATACTCCTTTACATAGAGCGTCAGGCAAAAAACCAAGGCATTCATTCCCTTTTTGTTTTGACCACGCAAAGTGAACACTTCTTTATCGATAATGGCTTTGAGTTATCTTCCATCGAACACTTGCCTACAGAAAAGAAATCCCTTTACAACTTCCAACGGAAATCAAAAATTTTTAAAAAAGATATATAACAAAATACGTCATAAAAAGAACTTTTCTCGATCATCCAAATCATACGCATAGTTTTTATTTAGGTAAGCATCTATGCGAATTATACTTTTCTTATTTATTTACACCATTCAGTCATCTAACGCTGAATACGTCATAGGAAAACTTGCAAAAACGGAGAAATCGATCAGCCTCATCACAAACGCTCAAACTTTCCTATTAACGGGAAAAAAAAATATACTCAGCGAAACTCGCTCACTGGTTAAATTCGACACCTACGTAAGCGCATCAATCGAGAAACAAAAAAACAATACAGCGAAACTTTTAAAAACGCCAATGATTCAAAGCGGCGAAAAAATATTACATGGCACCCTCCAACAAAATAACAAGCAATATTATATTGACTCAACCCCCGTACTCTTTGAAAGCGCAATACCTTGCTATGGCACTTGCTTCAATCAAAAGAGTATCAATTACTACCTTGAAAAATATGTTTTCGCTTTAGTAAAGAATCATCATGATACTGCAATAGTCACCGCCATCATTGAAACCGACTTATACACGTTAAAACCTTCACCGTTTACGCTTCCCAAAAACAGTGAAAAAATCGTATTAAAATATCCAAAACATTACTTATCAAAAATGGTATTTTCTAAAAATATTTCAGAAAAACACCCATCATACCGCCTCACTATTCAAGATAACCATCCTGTACAACAAACAGATAGGGCGCTTGTTATAACGCTAGGCGGGAGAGCTGGCGATGACTTTGAAGCGCAAGGTGGACACTTCACACTCGGTGCCGCATCAATCAACCAAGATTTATCGCTTGATATAGAAATGTTTAATTTTTACCCTCGATTTCATGAAAAAAACATCATCCCAGGGCACACACACTTTATCGATTTTTTCGGTGGCCTTACCGCAGGGCAAACCAACTATCGTCCCAGCTACAGCCTTATCATTTATGGCGTTGATGAAAAAACACTTAATCGCATTCGACGCACATCAGGAAAAGCGTTAAGTTACATGCGATCTAGTAATGACCCTGCTGGGCTTACACATAATTGTACAACAATGTCTTGGGCTGCGCTAAACTCAGCTAAAGTTTTCGGCGCTCATGATACTAACCCACCAAGCCAATACCCACCTTACTTTAAAAAAGGTGCCCTTAAATATTCAGATAACAAATATAGCTTTTTGAATACCCTCATATTCGCTTTAGATATGTCATCTTCTGCCGAAGTTGCCCCTAGACTCGCCTATGAGTCACTCATAAAAAACCTAAGTCAATTTAACGCAAAACGAATCGACTTTATTTTCCATCAGCAGGTGCCATCAGATCGTGCACAAGGTGGTGCGCCTTGCCGAGATCTATCTGATCTCTTGTGGTTTATAAAACAGCAAAATACCATTGAACTAAAGAAACGTAATAAAAAATTACAAAAATGGATAGAAAAAATGATTGTCTTGAGAAGGGAAAACGATGGGCATTAATTCATCACCACAACTGATTCATAAAGAAATGGTCCGCCCTTCAGGATTCGAACCTGAGGCCTTCCCCTTAGGAGGGGGACGCTCTATCCAGCTGAGCTAAGGGCGGAAAAAGTAGGGGAAAAAGCCCAACCCCGGATAAATCTGCGCACATATTGTAATTACACACCCTCAAAATTACCAGAAAGTTTTTATCCTATAGCGCTTTTACGTTATCATCGCAAACCAAAGTAGCAACATAAAAAAACCGTACACAAGCACATCATATCAAAAGGTTTGTCTGGTAATGGATTCCCGCCTTCGCGGGAATGGCAATGATTAAATGACGAAAAAAGCATAAAACTAAACTCGGCAATCGGATTGACATGGAGTACTAAGCTCTATTGACTTAAGATAAACGACTGATTGTTGAAAGTTTTGAGCGGATTACTTTGGCCCAAAGTATATTGCTATTAGAAGCATCAGGTTGGGCAATTTACCTTTATTCAGGGATTCTCCCCTCTGAAACACACTATGCAGTACGGCGGCACTCGTCAACACACGTAAAATCAGGCAATATTACCATGAAAATTTTAGTCACCGGGGCCGCAGGTTTTATTGGCTTGCACCTTTCTTTACAACTACTTGCAAGAGGTGATGAGGTCATTGGGGTTGATAACTTAAACGACTACTACGATGTTAATCTCAAACTTGCGCGGTTAACGCAGCTACAGCAGCACGCCGCATTTAAAGACTACAAAATCGATGTCGCTGACAGAGAGGCACTCGAAACACTCTTTAAAACGCACAAACCTGATCGTGTGGTTCATCTTGCTGCACAAGCGGGTGTTCGCTACTCCATTGAAAACCCGCTCGCCTACATTGATGCTAACCTTGTAGGCTTTGCCCATATCCTTGAAAACTGCCGCCATTATGACATTGAGAATCTAGTTTATGCCTCATCAAGTTCTGTTTATGGCGCGAATAGCAACGTTCCTTTTTCGGTGCATGACAATGTTGATCACCCTGTAAGCCTTTATGCAGCAACAAAAAAAGCCAATGAACTGATGGCACATACCTACAGTCATCTCTATCAAATCCCGACAACAGGCTTACGCTTTTTTACCGTTTATGGGCCATGGGGGCGACCGGATATGGCCTTGTTTAAGTTTACTAAGGCCATCCTCGCGGGTGAAACCATTGATGTTTACAACTATGGCAAGCACCGCAGAGACTTTACCTACATCGATGATATTGTTGAAGGTGTTGTTCGCACCCTTGATAAAATTGCAGCGCCGAATGAGCAATGGTCATCTGATAAACCCGATGCAGCCACCAGCCTTGCACCTTACAGGCTGTATAATATTGGTAGCAACCAACCCGTGGAGCTTCTGGATTACATCAAAATGCTCGAATCTGCGCTTGGTAAAAAGGCCAAGATGAACTTGCTGCCCTTGCAGCAAGGTGACGTAATAGACACCTATGCCGATGTAGATGCGTTAATTAACGATGTCGGTTATAAGCCATCGACAAAAATCAAAGACGGCATCGAAGCCTTTGTCGATTGGTATAAAGATTTTTATTGCGTCTAATCCTTTCCTATAAGCAACAGAATCAGCCCGCAAAACCGCCTCTGCGGGAAGTTAGCTAACATGCGTAGTAAGAAGATGGGTAAAACGAGCGTCAATGCTATCGACGCCCTCTCTCCTTTATCAACAGCTGCACTCAGCCCTGATAATCAGTCATCGCAGCACCAGACTCATGGCTTGCCATATGCGCCAGGTCTTTATCAACCAAGAATAACGCCTTACCATCTTCGCCAACCAAGCGAATCTTATCTACGATAGACTTAAACAACTTCTCTTCTTCGTGCTGTTCAGACACATACCACTGCAAGAAGTTAAAGGTTGAATAATCTTGATTGGTGAAAGCAGCGTGGGCGAGTGTGTTGATCTTAGCCGTGATTGCCTGCTCGTGCTTGTAGGTATATTCAAATAAAGCTAGCAGAGAGGTAAACTCGTACTGGGGGGCCTCGATAGATCCTAATAATGGTAAAGCACCCGTTTCAGTGACATAAGTAAACAGTCGGTGCATGTGATGCATCTCTTCAGTAGCATGAAGCCGCATAAATTTAGCAGCTCCCTCAAACCCTTCATGATCACACCATGCACTCATTTGCAGGTATAGATTAGAAGAAAAAAACTCTATATTAATCTGTTCGTTCAATCTATCAATCATGCCCTGTGCTAGCATTTCTCTCTCCGCATCGCTGAAATTAAAGGTCTTCGGTTATTTACCGACACCATACACGTCAATATTTTTTCGTCGCTATAATTTATTTGTTAATGCATCAAGATGTAGATAAATATCTTTATTTATAGTTCCTTCTATACCCATCGGAATTGGAGATGCAAGAAGGCGGCAAGCGAGCAAACCCCCATGAGCTTACAGTCAGTAAGTGATTGGGGAGCCAACGCCCTTGCATCTTCAAGGTTGATCGGTATCAGATGTCTCGATGCCATTAACATTATATCTTACTCAGATTTCCTATCACATCAATCCATATCGTTAGAACAATAAAAACATAACAAATAATCAATTATCGTTTTTTTCTGATGCCATCTGCCTAAAAGTTGGATTACTCTCTAACAGCCCCTCGTAAGTTCCGCTATCGATGACAGAGCCTTGATCAATAAAAAATATCTGATCGCAATTTTTTACTGTTGTTAATCTGTGCGCAATCATAATGATGGTTTTTTTTCCACCAAAATCACTGATAGCATCCATAATCACTTTTTCTGTAACACCATCAAGTGCACTGGTTGCCTCATCTAAAATCAACACTTCTGCATCATGATATAGCGCTCTAGCTATACCAATACGCTGTCTTTGCCCTCCGGAAAGTTGAACGCCTCGCTCACCAACTTGCGTATCCATACCCTCTGCTAACTGCTCAATAAACGGGTCGAGGTGTGCCAATTTTATCGCTTGCCGCAATCGCAGTTGATCAATCTCATCAGGGCGCAACCCAAATGCAATATTTTCTGCGATGCTGTTTTGCGATAAAAAGATTTGCTGTGCAACAAACCCAATTTTTTTCTGCCAGCTAGCCATATTCCTTTCATCAAGTACGCGTCCATCAATACAAACCTCACCCACCTCAGGGCTAAGTAAGCCCAACAGTATATCAACCAAGGTAGATTTACCTGAACCCGAAGGCCCGACTAACCCGATCATTTGGTTTTTTTGGATGGATAAACTGAGCTGCTCAACCGCAGGTAGCGCTTTATTGGGATAGGTAAAAGAAACAGCACGAATATCAATTGAGTTTTCAAAAATGGCTGGGCTGGGCTCAACGATTGCTATTTTTTTCTCACTTGCCAATAAATCGGTATTGATAGCATAAAACGAAGCTGCCGAGCCTTTAATGGTCGACATATAATTATACATTTTTTGGAAGGTAGGCAGGAGTTTAAACCCTGCTAACCCATACATACCCAGCATAGGCAGAACTACACCTAAATCACCATGATTTTTGGCAATCAGATAAATCACTAACAAAATGACAACTGAAATTGCAATGCATTCCATAAAAAAACGCGGCGCATCGCTAAGTGTGACATTATCGCCTAATGCATAGGCATATGACTTACCTGTATGCTGATATTGCTTTATAAAAGACGACTGACGATGCAGAAGCAATGTATCTTTCACACCTCCAAAACCATCAGCAAGAAGCTTCATTCTTACTTCAGCATATTCGCTAATGTCCCTGCCATTCCGTGCCAATCGAGACCTTACGGTTTTATAAAGCAAGAAATACATTAATGAAAAAAGGCCAACACCAAAAATAGCGACCCAAGGATTAAGAAAAAACAAGGTGAGTGATAGACCCAGTGCCAGGACAAATTTCGCATTAAAAAGCAACAAAGGCAGTACAATATTCGAAGTAAATCGCTGTGATTCATTAACGATACGTGAGGTGAGCGAAGCGCTGCTGTGTGCCGTATGGAAGAGCCAGTCTTTATTTAAATAATACGCATAAAGGCGATCACTAATTTCAACACCTACCTGCGCCGCAAAATGCGAAAGGCGCCAAAGTGTATAGGTCGACACGAGAACAGACGCGAATAACACCATCAAGGTAAAAAGACCCGCATAAAGAACAAATTGCTCAGGTGTCGCCGCGTCACTTAATTGATAGAGCATCCCCATTGTTGGGTGTGATTCAATGCTATTTATATTGGCTATCAATGCCATAAAGGGCCCGATAGAGGCAACACTGGCTACTTCAGCAAAGCTCATCAGCACCACAAAAAATTGCAAATAAAAAAACCGTTTTTTTTGCGAGGAAGTCAGTAATCCAAAGACATCTTTGATCAGGGTGAGCATAATCAGTGATTCACCTTTCTATCGGCACGAAACCGGTAGCTAGCTATTTTTCTTTTTTTTAATTTTCTTTTTTTCTTTGCCTTCAGTATCAAACAACTTTTTAAATCGAATGGTCGGTTCACTGAGGCTGCCTTTGATATGATAAACAAAGGTTGATAGTTTGTTGACTTGATTTTTAAACAAATGACTCACTAAAAAAACACCCGCAGCAGGCCACAACCCAATTGCACCTGTTGCAGCAAGTGTAGCTATCCAGGGAATATTACTCGCTAACGGCAAACTCACTGACATGTCTAAATTTAAAGACTCATCATTTAAGTTCGTTGAACCATTGATGCTAATATTTGAAGATGGCGATTTAACACTCACTGTATCTTTTGTTTCAACAATCCCTTGATCAAAATCGACGCTACCTTTTAACTGATCAAATGCAAATCCTTTTTTAGTGAGATCGGAAAAGTCCAGCTGCAAACGCTTCAATATGTAGCTGATATTAAATATACCGATGACCTTGATTGCCTGAGATGACGATGTATCAATATCTGTAAAACTGCCGTCTTTAAAGTTAAATGCCAAACTGCCTTTCGCCGTTTTAAAAGAGAAATCGCCAGGTGAACCTTTCCATTCAGCCCACCCTTGTAAATTAAAGGCTTTACTCGTAATTTCTTTGCCAAAACCTAACATGGTTAGCACTTCAGAAAAATTATTTCCCGACATCCTTCCTTTAATTTTAGTCAGATTTTTTTCGGGATTCCAACGCAACTCAGTGGGACTTCCCTGCCCCCAAAAACCAATTTCTTGATGGTCTTTTCTCGCGACAATATCAGTATAGACCAACGTATTTTCTGGCTTATCTACGTACGCTTTAAACTGCCAAAAGCCTAAATCTTTTTGTTTGAAAATCAACCGATCAATCACAACATCCATTGCAAAAAACTTACTCGTATCAATGGGTTTTTCACTTTGATCAGCCCCTTTCATTTTCAAAAGTTCATCGAGATTCACTGTTTTTATAAAAACGCTTAACGGCTTTGATTTATCATTATAAAAATCCAACCCGCCTTCTATAAAAGATTGCTCGAAATTAATATGCCAAAACCCCGGATAACTCTCTCCAAATAACGTAACATCCGATAATTGGCAGTCTTCAATACGCAGCTCTTCGATATGCAAAGGGTCAATTTTTACCTGCCAAGCCAGTGCGCTTGATGCTTCTGGATCCTTTTGCATCGCTTTTTCTAAGCGCTCAAAGGTTGAAACCCATGGTGTTAAATCCACTGAAAGTAATGCTCCCCCCACACGTAAGACCTGTGGAATAAAGCCTTTTGCTTTTTCAGAAAAATTTAATTCGCCCGCTCTTATTTGATCATCCTCGAAAAGTAGGTGTAAGTAAGCCCGACTACCCAGACCGTAATCGATATTTAAAACCTGCTCACGACCCGTTAACGGAAAACGTAACGCCAGCGCGCCTTTCTCTTGTGCTTTTTTTGCAAAAGGAAATGGCAGACTAGAGGAAACACCTTTTAAATCTGACGTTAACTGGATAGCTGCAGAGGCATGATCAAAGGTCAACTTACCTAGCACATCAGCTTCGCCTTTAAAGAAGGTGAGGGCTGGCTGATATCGCCATGTATTAATATCATCCATAGCTATCTTTGCTTTAAAATCGACTTGGGTCACTTGCTTTTTATTCGTCGCTATCGTGGCTTGAATAGGCTTATCAAAAAGTTTACCTTTTAAACCGTTACTCTTAAGCCCCTCACTTAAAGAAAATGTTAATCCGCCAAAAATATTATCGATAAGAATATCTTGTTCAGGCAATAATAAGTTAGAGGCATTGAGCTTGGCATTAACAGTTAACCCCAAATCTTCCTCAAAATCCGTCAACGATGAAGTTAACTTTAGATCAGCCTTAAATGTTCCTTGGTTGAACAGCAAGGTATCAAATAACTGGTTTGATGCCTTATTAATCAACGGCAACGTCAGAAAATCATGCGCTGTTTTAGCTGTGCCTGCCATATCCGCAGCCACACTAAGCTTATGTTTGCTACCTTCATCAACAAGACTAAAACGTCCATGACTGAGATTAATCGCTGTAGACTGAGCGTGATCAACAGCCGCAAAAACATCTGTATTATCAAGCAACATTTCGCCTTTCAGGTCTGCCAATTCAGGAAGCTCAGGCACATAACGCAAACGCCCCTTTTCAATATCCAGCCACAATTGAATGACCATTTGCTCATCAATCTGATCGTCAATATCATGTAAAGGGCCGTGAAAGATGAATTTCGCTTTATTCACTGAAGCAGCGATAATACTTTCGTCAAGCCACTGTAAAAGCGGTGCAGGTAATTTTTTGTCAGGTATCAAATCTGCACGATGCGCGGCCGATCCGTTGCTCAGATCTATATCTAAAACCAATCTTGCTGGCTCTTGATCCTTCATCGCCTGGCTTAATGGCACTTGTACATAGAAAGCCCCCTCTGCATCACCATAAACGCTATCTATTGTAATATCTTCACCCGCCACATTCAGCCAGTTTTCATCAAACTGCCAAGATACACGCCCTTGCGCATAGTCAAAATCTTGCTGGCGACTATAGATCTGTGGAAAATAGGTAGATAAATCACGTGATTTAAAGTCAATATGCCCATATTCCTTACGCGTATCGAGCCTGCCCGTCACCGAGGTAAGTTGAGGCACGCCTTTCCATGCACCCACGGATACATTCTCAAGGCTTGCCAGCAATCTAAAATCATCGCGATTTAAGGTTAGGGATATATCGTGTAATTGACCTTGTGGTGCTAGCGTACTCAGAACATCATCCAATTTCTCCGGCAGTATTTTCCAGTCAGCGATGACATTAAGTTGCTCAAGATTAAAAGCGCTCAAATAAAACGATAACGCTTGTTCCTTTTTGATATAAAGTTTCTTGAGTTTAAGCGTTTCTTTTTTAGCCGTTAAACTCACCGCTGGAACCCAAAGCTTCGCAACGTTATCTTTATATATAAATTTTGCCCGTGTCTGCAATTGGTCGAATTTAAATAATTCAGGCTTTTCTTCTGGTTTATTTGCATTAAGGCGCAAAAGGCCATCACGAATATCGATATCAGTGACTAATTCGAGTGATTGATCCTGCCATTCAAACCACAGACCGATATCCAGTTTCGCTTCTTTGATGGCGCTACTTTTTGCAAGCAGGCACGAAAAATCGAAGGTTTGTAACTTTTTTAACCGTAAATAACCTTGTGCTCTGAACGCATCAGTAAAGGGTTTTCCCCATGCGCTAGCTGTCAGCACATTGACTTTTTTATTGCCATCTTTCAGGTTTACCAAGAGCCTGCGCTGATGATTTTCGTTCACACCCTGTACTTCAAGCGGTGGTAAATCCACACCTTCTTGTTGATAAGGTTTTAATCGTAGGCGCAAGTCATCAATTTTTAGGTTATCGATACCCCATAATGAGCGTACTATCGGCTTAATATCTGCAGCCTCTGAGTGATTGAAATTCCCCGTTGACAGCTGCCACTCTCCTTTCGTATTTTGAGCCAGTGTGAAGCTCAAGTCTGAGAGTTCAACATGCGAAAAAATGGCTTTTTCATATTTTAGACTTTTAAGTACATCAAACTGCACAGTAAGTTTTGAAAAAGTCAGATCAGATGCCCAACCGGCATTACTCACATTCACGTTATAGAGTTGTAACGAAGGTCTGAACGCTTCCCATCGGCCCGAAATTTTTTCTGCGCTAACCTGAGTTTCTGGGTTTTGCTGGTTCAGCCAGTCTAGCAATTCCACGCGATAACGATCCGCTCGCGGCAAGAAATATGAAAAACTGACCGTTAATACGGCACTCAAGAGTACTGAAAACAAAAAACCAATCAATACAATATGAGAAAGCAGGTGGGTGATACGGAATAACAGTTGCTTCACTGGACGATTAACCCACTCTTATCAAATTATTGTGGGATGACATCAAAGGACTCCTGTATATACGCAGGCTCTAATTGAAATTCGATGGGCTTACCAATAAAAGCCTCTACCTCTGCAACATTGGCAGACTCTTCATCCACTAAAAAATCAATCACTGACTGTGATGCTAAAACAAGATAAGCACCATGATCATAGGCGCGGGATTCTCTTAAAATGGCTCGAAATATCTCATAACAAACCGTTTCCAAAGACTTCACCATACCCCGGCCTTGACATGTACCGCAGGTTTCACTTAACACCTGTTCAAGACTCTCGCGTGTGCGCTTACGGACAATCTGTACAAGCCCTAATTCTGTTACACCAGAAACTGCTGTTTTCGTTAAATCTTTCTTTAACGCACGATCAAGGGTTCGTAAAACTTGCTTTTGGTGGTCTGTATTTTTCATATCAATAAAATCAACAATAACGATGCCACCTAAATTACGAACACGCAGCTGACGTGCTAAAGATGTTGCCGCCTCCAAGTTCGTCTTAAAAATAGTTTCTTCGAGGTTTCGGCACCCGACAAAACCACCTGTGTTTACATCAATCGTTGTCATCGCTTCATTTTGATCAAAAATCAAATAGCCACCTGACTTTAAGTCTACACGACGGCTCAAGGCTCGCTGAATATCGTCTTCAATACCATAGAGTTCGAAAATCGGGCGCTCTCCCGGATACCACTCTAAAAGCGGCTTTACGTCTGGGCAAAAAGTTAACGTAAATGCTTCCATTTTTTGTAAAGTTTCTCTTGAGTCTACGCGAATCCTATCCATAGCCGCATGTGATAGATCTCGTAATACACGATGATAAACCGGTAAATCTTCGTACAAAATACATGCTGATTTCGTTTCTTGATTTTTTTTCGAAATGGTTTCCCATAGTTTACTTAAAAAAGCGACGTCCTCTTTGATGGCATTTTCTAAAACACCCTCAGCCGCTGTTCTGACAATGAAATTGCCTAATAAATCCGAAAAAAATGATTCCCTCACATGTGAAACCATTTTTTTTAAGCGATTTCGTTCATCTTCGTCGTCAATACGTTGAGAAACCCCTGTACACTCAAGCCTTGGCATATACACGAGGTAACGCGAAGAAACAGACAGTTTTGCAGTAACTTTTGCGCCTTTTGTACCTACAGGATCTTTAACGACTTGCACATTGACCTTTTGCCCTTCTCTCACACAATCACGGATATCAGGCACTTTTTCAGCATTTTCTCTATCAAAATCAGAAGCATGAATAAAGCTTGTACGCTCAAGCCCTATATCCACAAATGCTGCTTGCATGCCAGGTAAAACGCGCACTACCTTGCCGCGATAAATGTTGCCTACAATACCACGGCTATTACTTCGCTCGATAAAAAGCTCTTGTAATACCCCGTTTTCAACGATGGCTACACGCGTTTCCATCGGCGAAGCATTGATTAGAATGTCATCACTCATGCAACATTTATCTTCATAGATTTTTAGAGCTTCTTTGTAACACACTCAACGAGAAGAAACTATTCACTCGAATCAAGCACGCGGGACAGTGAACTTATTGTCTGCGATTTAGTATACTTACAGAACCTAGATTTACCTTGGGTTAACTCGTTCTCCGCAAACAAAGCCATATCTAAGAGGGGGTGAAAACTAGTCCTATTTTATTCCCGTTCCATGCCTTTATTTTTACAGTAATCAGCTTTCTCTCTAACCCTTCGGTTCATTCTTTGGAACACGAAAGTTGATACCTCCGAACCTAAAACCAATTACAGCCTTATTGCCAGCTTGAGTGAGAAAACAGAGGGAAATCAAAACAGTGAACAAGCCCCACCTTAACCTGTAAAGTTTAGGATTAATGAAGGAGGTAGCAGTCAACCTTTTTCTGGTAGCTTCTTATACCCAACGAGCGACGGGCGAATTCAGTCACATCAAACCAACATAAGGAGCTTTAATCTTGAGCGCAAAAGTCATCTGCCTACAAATGATGACTTAACCGCATTTAAAGGCTCTCATAAGCTACCAGACCCATTATGCACAGCAGAGGTACGGCGCTTAGAAAGACACATTCGCTCGAGCTACACTTTGCCTTTGCCAAAACAGCATAAATCAAACGACGAGCCTTATAGGGATATTACTTCCGCTCATTTAATACGCGACGAAAACTCACTCTATACCAGCCCATACCTCAACTGATCTTCACCATCAATCCAAAGTGCCGACGTAACCCTCGAAGCACGACCATTAACCACGGCCAGATTAACGCACTGATGACAGCCGGTATCAGCAGCATCAAAATGGGGGTTGAACCCCCAGCGAAACCATCGATAAAACAGCTCACAACATGCTCAAGTAGGACAAATACGAAAATGATTCTTGCTTGATGCCAGAGTTCGTACATCCGAAAACGTTGATGAATGGTAATCACAACAGCTGTTACCAATGCAAAAGAAATCATGTGCGTACCCAGCAAACTACCGGTAACGCTGTCTTGCAATAAACCGACACACCCCGCTGTTAACACACCACATCGCTCAGGAAATGCCAACGCCCAATAAATTAACACCAATAACACCCACTCAGGTCGTGCCCATAACGACCAATCAGGCATTGTTAATACGGTGAGTAAAAAAGCGATGGCAAAAGTGCCTATGATCAATAAAAAGGCTTTCATGGCGGCATAGCCCTAACGCTCAAAAAGCAGCAGCAAGTGCCTTGAGTAATCGAGCTGCGCCAGAGGGGAGGCGCTAATACTGAGATAGTCACTGCCTTTTTCCAAGATTGCCTTCTCCACCTGCGCCACCGGATAACCACGCGGAAAAATACCGCCAAGACCAGAGGTAACCAGTACATCGCCCTCTTGAATATCTGAGGTGGGTGCAATATTGGGGATATTCATACGGTGATAACGGCTCGTCCCCTCGACAACCACACGCAAACCGTTACGACTTACCTCTGCAGGCACGGCATGATGCTGATCAGAAATGAGTAAAATGCGTGATGTTTCTGTCCCGACTTCAACCACTTGCCCATACAACCCATTCTGATCTATGGCAGGCTGACCAACATAAACACTTTCACTCGCGCCTCTATTAATCATCACGTAATGGTAACCAGGGTTAGGGGACACAGCGATCACATCCGCTAAAAGGATTTTTCCTGCTGTTTTAGGGACAGAGTTCAATAACTCTCTCAAGCGTACATTTTCAATCGATAAAGCATTCAATCGCTGTAACTTACCTTTTAATACGAGTGCCTCTGCCTCAAGTTGTTGCTTTGATAAGTGTAGGTCGTCACTGGATGTGATAACACGATTAACCCAGCGAGAAACCGTTGTAGGCATATCAGAAAGTAGGTAAAACGGCGTAGAAATATCGGTTAAAAAAGTCTGAATCAGGTTTTGCCGCTTCGTAGCAAAAGACAAAACCAACAGAAAGATGCCTATAGCCAGAACAAGCATAAAGCGGGCAAATACAGAGGGCCCTTTTTTAAATAAAGGTTTAATGGTAGCGCCTCTTTACGTCTATTCGGTAGAGAGTAAATCCAATTTATGCATGTCCATAATCTCCATGGCCTTGCCACCCCCTCGAGCAACGCAAGTCAGCGGCTCTTCAGCAACGAGGACAGGCAACCCTGTTTCGCCGGAAATAAGCTTATCGATATCTCGAAGCAATGCACCGCCACCGGTCAATACAATACCGCGCTCGGCAATGTCAGAAGCAAGCTCTGGCGGTGATTGCTCTAAGGCACTTTTTACCGCAGCAACAATGGATGATAACGGCTCGGTTAAGGATTCCAGGATTTCATCGCTGCGCAAAGTAAAGCTACGCGGAACCCCTTCAGCGAGATTTCTTCCGCGCACCTCCACTTCTTTAACGTGATTACTTGGGCAAGCGCTACCAATCTCTTCTTTAATTTTTTCAGCGGTAGCTTCCCCGATAAGGCTACCGTATTTACGGCGTACATAGCTCACTATTGCCTCATCAAAACGGTCACCACCCACACGTACGGAATCAGAATACACGATACCGTTCAGTGAAATAATCGCAATTTCTGTGGTGCCACCACCAATATCCACCACCATAGAACCACTGGCTTCTTCCACAGACAAACCAGCGCCAATTGCAGCAGCCATAGGTTCTTCAATTAAACGGACATCGCGAGCGCCAGCACCATAAGCAGATTCTCGAATGGCCCGCCGTTCAACTTGCGTAGACTTGCAAGGTACGCAAATCAACACACGTGGGCTCGGGGAGATCAGCTTGTTTTCATGTACTTTAGTAATAAAATGTTGGAGCATTTTCTCGGTAACTTGGAAATCAGCGATTACCCCGTCTTTTAGCGGCCGAATAGCGGTAATATTACCGGGCGTCCGGCCCAGCATGCGCTTAGCATCAGAACCAACCGCCTCTATAATCTTTGACCCATTATGGGTTCTTATCGCAACAACCGAAGGCTCATCAAGCACAATACCTTGTTCGCGCACATAAATCAGTGTGTTGGCGGTACCTAGATCGATGGACAGATCATTGGAAAACATGCCACGAATACGTTTAAAAATCATGTAAATACCTATACCCCAGAAACTTTTGTCATAAATGTAGGGTAAAAATTGCAAATTTCACGGATTAGACCAAAGAGAAAGCCACTTTGCAGGTTTTTTTCATATTCGGGCGACTCTAACAGCCATAACCATTTTGAGCAAGGGCTTTACATGACCTATAATGGCTCCTTTATTTTCCCCAAAAATCTGGAGCTTTCCATGTCTTTGCAGAAGACTGAAATAGAAAACGTCGCTCAACTCGCCAGACTCAAAATCAACGATGCTCAAATCCCTGCTGTTTGTGACAGTATTAATCAGATTCTAAGCCTCGTCGATAAAATGCAGCAAATTGACACAAAAGGTGTTGCGCCTTTGGCCAATCCGCACGATGCCAAACAGCGTCTTCGCGTGGACACAGTAACCGCCAGCAACGAACGAGAAAAGCTCCTCGCTAACGCGCCAGAAACAGAAAACGGCCTGTTTCTTGTGCCAAAAGTGATTGACTGAGAAACCCTATGCAAACGTTAACGCTTACCCAATTACAGAAAGGCTTACGAGATAAATCCTTCTCTAGTCGCGAGCTCACTCAATTTTATTGCGACCAAATCCAAAAGCTCGACGGCCAAATCAATAGCTTCATCACCCCGACACCTGAGATTGCGCTCAAGCAAGCGGATACGGCAGATGTCGTCTTAGCCAAAAACCAAAATGCCCCTGCGCTTTGTGGCATACCTATCGCACACAAAGATATTTTTTGCACGGACGGCATCAGAACCACATGTGGCTCCAATATACTGGATAACTTTATTGCACCTTACGATGCAACCATCATTGAACAGTTTAACCATCAACATGCCATCATCCTAGGAAAAACCAACATGGATGAGTTCGCCATGGGGTCATCGAATGAGACCAGCTTTTATGGTGCTTGTAAAAACCCTTGGCAGCTTGAGCGTGTTCCGGGTGGCTCATCAGGTGGCTCAGCAGCAGCAGTGGCAGCAGGCTTAGCGCCCGCTGCCACAGGTTCTGATACGGGCGGATCGATCAGGCAACCGGCGGCTTTTTGCGGGTTAACCGGCCTAAAGCCAACGTATGGCAGAGTCTCTCGCTATGGTATGATTGCCTACGCCTCCAGCCTCGACCAAGGCGGGCCGCTAGCAAAGAACGCTGAAGATGCAGCATTACTATTAAATGTCATGGCTGGGTTCGACAGCAAAGATTCCACGTCAATAAATAGAAGTAGCGAAGACTATACCGCTGCACTGAACCACCCACTATCAGGCAAAGTGATCGGTTTACCAGAAGAGTACTTCACCAGTGACCTAGACCCTGATATTGCCAATGCAATCAACGATGCTAAAGCCATCTTGGAAAAACAAGGCGTCACGTTCAAATCTATACGCCTAAAAACATCCGATATCGCGATAAGTGCTTATTACATCATCGCACCGTCCGAGGCATCAGCTAACTTGCAACGCTACGATGGCGTACGTTACGGTCACCGCTGTGAACACCCCAAAGATCTTGAAGACCTCTACAAACGTTCTCGCAGTGAGGGCTTTGGCGAGGAAGTCCAGCGTCGTATTTTAGTCGGCACTTATGCGTTATCGGCCGGTTTCTATGACGCCTACTACCTCCAAGCACAGAAAATCAGGCGTCTTATCAAAGATGATTTCACAGAAGCGTTTAAAGAGGTTGACCTTATTTTAGGGCCAACCACGCCAACGACGGCGTTTAAACTCGACGCAAATAGTAAAGATCCTGTATCTATGTACCTTGAAGATATTTTTACTATTTCGGCAAACCTTGCAGGACTGCCGGCTGCTTCAATCCCCTGCGGATTTCAAGCGGGATTACCCATTGGCATGCAGCTCATCGGTAAACCTTTTGCCGAGGCTGACATTCTGAATGTCGCGCATCAATACCAGCAACAGACAGACTGGCATCAACAAATGGCTGACTTTGCCCTTAAGTCTTAACGAGGAGATAACCATGCAATGGGAAACCGTCATAGGGCTTGAAGTTCATGTTCAGCTCGCCACCCAATCCAAACTATTTTCAGGTTCGTCCACAACGTTTGGTCAAGCACCCAACACACAGGCCAATGTCGTCGACTTGGCCATCCCCGGCACATTACCTGTAGTCAATGAGCAGGCTATTGATTATGCCATACGTTTCGGCCTTGCCATCAACGCCGACATTTGTCGTGAAACCGTTTTTGTACGAAAAAACTACTTTTATCCTGACTTACCCAAAAATTACCAAACCAGCCAGATGGACGCCCCGATTGTTGGGCCTGGACACTTAGACATACAGCTAAGCAACGGCCAAGAAAAACGTATTCGCATCCATCACGCGCACCTTGAAGAAGATGCAGGTAAATCTTTACACGAAAATTTCCACGGCCAAACAGGTCTCGATTTCAACCGCGCAGGAACACCGCTCATCGAGATTGTCTCTGAGCCTGACATTCGTAGCATTGAAGAAGCCGTAGCTTTCGCAAAAAAACTACATAGCCTGGTTACCAGTATCGGTATCACCGACGGCGAAATGTCCCAAGGCTCTCTGCGCTTCGATGTGAACATTTCAATACGCCCCATGGGTGAAGAAACACTCGGCACACGCACGGAAACCAAAAACCTGAATTCATTTAAATTCATGGAAGATGCCATTGCACTGGAAGTCGAACGTCAAATTGACGTTTTAGAATCGGGCGGCAGTATTACCCAAGAAACACGGCTTTATAACGGCCAAACCAAAGTAGCGCGCTCAATGCGTAGCAAAGAAGAAGCTAACGACTATCGCTACTTCCCTTGCCCTGACCTCTTGCCCATTGATATTGACCAGGCACGCATTGAAAAAATACGCGCACAACTGCCAGAACTGCCTGAGGCCCGCTGCGATCGTTTTATTAACGACTACAGCCTTTCCTCTTATGACGCAGGCATCTTATCGAGCGATAAAGCCACAGCTGATTTTTTTGAATCCACCGTAGCGATCTGCAAGGATGCAAAACTCTCGGCAAACTGGGTCATGGGCGACCTTTCTGCACAGCTCAACAACCATGAAAAAAACATTAAAGATTCGCCCGTCAGCAGCGAACAACTGGCAGGACTCATCAACCGCATTAAAGATAAAACCATTTCCAGTAAAATTGCCAAACAAGTCTTTGACGCCATGATTCGAGGCGAAGGTGATGCTGACACCATCATTGAAAAACAAGGCTTAAAGCAAGAAAGTGACGAAGGGGCGATTGAGAAATTTGTTGATCAGGTCATCGATGCTAACCCTGATCAAGTCGCGCAATATCAACAAGCAGAACCTGCCAAACGTAAAAAAATGACGGGGTTTTTTGTGGGTCAAATCATGAAAGTCTCTAAAGGCAAGGCTAACCCCGCGCTGGTTAATCAGCTTCTCGCTAAAAAACTTAACTCATAAGGTGTAAAACATGCAAAAGAAAGACAAAGAAAAGGTTTTAGATGAAGTTTGGACAACCGAGCGCGTTAAAGCCTTTTTGGATCTTGTTATTCCTGCCGGCGAAGACCCCGACTTCTACCTGCTTCATGCCGCCTACAAGAACATGCGCCTCGAAAACTTTGAAGAATTCCTCGCCTTTTTCCGTGACGCAGGAAAAAACTTCTCGGCGGCCAACGCCAAAGGGCAGACGGTACTCGATATCATCAGACAGCATCGCCGAAGTGAGGCTTATGCAACCTCACTTGAAGCACTGATCAACAATCAATCAGCCTGCTCTATATAAATTACCTAAACGTGCGCCTAGTCGCTGATTTTGCGCGTACGTTGAGGTAACCTGTTTACATAAAAAGTGGCCGCGCAAAAGGGATCTCAGTATAGAGATACCCTAATAAAAAATACAGTCGGCGCATAACATCATAAAAATAATAAAAATAATAAAAATAATAAATTTATGTTCCTCGATAGATATATACACCCGAGCCTTAAAGGCGATTTCGATAGTCTCTATAAAGCACGTGTTTTAAAAAGCATTCTTTTTATCTTTATTGCCATCATCAGTGTCGTTAACGTTTGGTTATCAACCTCCGACAACATCAGCGCTTACGGCAAACCTTTTGCGTTAGTAATCTGCCTCAGCATGCAGATGGTTTATTTCATCAGCCTAATGCTGGTGCGCTTAAAAGGTGCTTATCTTACTAGTGTACACTTAACCATCATCATGACATTTTTAGGGGTTACTGGTGGCACCTACTTATCTGGCGGCGCCCTTTACGCCCCAGCAACCTCCATGAATATCTTGCCCATTATTATGGCTTTTGTTTTGGTGAATAAAAGCGCAGGGGTCATTTGGACGCTCATTACACTTTGCGTACATGTCGGTTTCGTTTTGATGCAAAATATTGGGTTCATTTTCCCTCAAATGCTGAGCGCTGACACTTACCCTATCCAACATCTAACACATTGGTTTGTTATCTACTCATCCTTAATTGGTCTTATGTTTGTCTTCAACACACTCAACTCACGCCTTAAGCTTGAACGTGATAATGAGCGCAAAAAGTTTCAACACCTAGCGTCACATGACCCATTAACAAATCTTGCCAATCGCTTACAGTTTGATGAAAGCCTCATCGCCTCACTGGAGCGCAGTGATCGAAACGGGAAACTCACCGCACTTTTATTTATTGACCTCGATAAATTCAAGCCAATTAATGACACCTACGGCCATGACGTAGGGGATCTTGTTTTAAAAGAAGTCGGGCTTCGTTTAAAAGATAACCTAAGAAACATGGATACCGTTGCCCGTTTAGGCGGCGATGAATTTGGCATTATTCTCGAAGACATCAATGATATTAAAAGCCTAGATGACATTGCCGAAAAGCTGTTACATGCATTAAAAGAACCTATTGACCTGTTGACAGAGAAACACAAGGTCAGTGCCAGTATCGGCATTTCCCTGTATCCACTCCATACGGCGAATAAAGCGCAATTATTAAAATTTGCCGACAATGCCATGTATGTTGCGAAGAAAAATAAAGCCCCGTGGCAACTGTATAACGCCTCGCTTGACCAATCTATTCTAAATATTAATGCGAAGGTCGCCGAGGAAGCTTAGCGCAAACACAGACTTAAAAATCAGCTAGTCTATTTATACCCATCGGAATTGGAGATGCAAGAAGGCGGCAAGCGAGCGAATCCCCATGAGCTTACAATCAGTAAGTGATTGGAGTGAGCGAGCGCGGCCAACGCTCCTGCATCTTCAAGGGTGATCGGTATAACTAAACAAACAATAAGGAAAATCTTATGCAATACCGAAAACGCACACCCACATATTTAGCCTTTCTTTTTTGCAGCCTTTTTTTATTACAAAGTGCCTTTGCTGTTAGCGACTGCCAACACACCAAAGACAAGCAACCGCGACATCTTGCCACGCTTAATTTAAGCGAAGAACAAGCATCTACGATCAAAATGCTAAGAAAAGAAACACGCGAAAAATTGCATGCACTAAAAACAAAAAAAATAACCCAGCAAGAAGTTCTTGCCTTGAACCCGCTATCGGAAAGTTATCTGGCGGATGTGAAAGCACTTGGAAAAACTGCCTCCAAACACCGAAAACAACACATATTACTCATGGCAAAGCAACGATTAGCAATATACAAAGTTTTAACGCCTGAGCAACAGGAAAAAATGCGCGAGATCGAAACCAAGCCAAAGCACCATAAAAAACATGAACGCAAGCACGGGAGGAAAGGAAAAACTTGTCACCACAACAAACAGGGCGAAGAAAAATCCTTTAAGATTTTAAAAGATAAACAACCGAAAAAATGTCATGGTTACAAACTTGATGACGGCCATCATCATTGAATAAATAAAGGGCTACTAAAAAGGGCACGTTGAGTGCCCTTTTTAGTTCTATACCGACCGCCCTTGAAGATGCAAGGGTAATCGGTATATTCATGTTGAGTTTTATTCGTGAGTTAAATAAAACCGGCATTGGCTTATTTTTTTCTGCTTGCCGTCAAACTCAACAAACACGACACCTGAAGCACCCGTATCCGTAACAACGCTCATCGATACGGTGTCGCCCGCCACAATGACTTTATCTGTATTAATCGAAGCAAAAGGAATTGAATCAAGCAAAATTGAAGGATGAACCTTTTCACTGCCTTCAAGACCTTGAATCGACACTTCATCATGGCAAAAACAGCTCACGACACCCGGTAAATCACGCTGATTAATACACTGCAGCAAAGATTCCGCCACCTGCCTACCCGCTTTACCAATATTAAACGCTGCTGAACTGAAACCTAACGTGCCGCTAAGACCTTGGTATTTCAACATACGGACAGTGAGATTCATCGCTACCGGCAAACACGCTGAACCTTTCCCCATCAACTGCCCAATCATGGGTAAGAACTCCCAGTGGGCGGCCAAACGAGCGATACGATAGGTATCACCCGATGCCCTTAGCTCATACAGTAAGTGCATCGGGACCGAAACCTTAACTTTATCCGACATATTGATGTTGATGTTCAAGTCCCGCACGACATGCGTGTTTTTTACAATATCCTTTTTAATATCAAAACTAATATCATTAGGCGCAATAAAGGTATCAAAAAAACGCGACAACGCACCGTTACCGCGAAACTTATCCTTTCCAGAGTAAATGCCACCAATATGCGGAGACGAGCCTACAGGGTCTTCCACGATATGATAATGATCGAATAGCGACATCCATTTCTCTTTATCGTGTACTTGGCAAGCAGCAGGGGATTGCTTAACAATCTCGAGTAGTGTTTGTGTCATGCCGAACCTCTAATTTCTTCGCGAATTTTTGAACTATCATACTAACTTTATACTCGAAGCGTTATTAAAAATGCGTAAGGTCATATTCAGTTGCAGGGCTTCCTAGCACTTTTTGATCAGTACAAAGTTTAAGCTGTCATATGATACGAAGTCCTTGAAAAATTCAATATTAAAATAGTCAATTTCCCAGTACATGACAATTAATTGCTCATATGCCACTCATCCTAAATAGAGGCGGTATCCAGTCTCTAGGCGTAAAAGCGTTAAGACATTTTCGTATTTTTTTAATATCAGTCACAACGCCAGAAATTATTTGCTGTAACAAATCGAGGCCGTGGCGAAAATAACTTTTCTCTAAACGGCCGTGTTTTTTTTACTGATGCCATCGCCTTGCTCACAGCGCCAAACACCCGTTTTATAAGACCAGCAATAAGCAATCGCGAGCACAGACATCACCCTGTCAATTTTATCGTGATCCGTTAGATGTGTTTCCTCGAAGTTAAATCCACGCGTTTTGAGGCATTCAAATAATGTTTCTATTTCCCAGCGTCTTGCATAAATAATTAAACTGTCGGGTAGCGCCTGATTGGCCGCAACAATAAGAAATTCACCATCAGAAAGGCGTTTTCCAGAAAGATAAACAGGCAGTCCCCATAGTAATCGAACACCCGCTAATGATGTTTCCTCACCGGGCTTTAAATGATAGAACAGCCCATCAATATTAACTTCAAGACCTCGGCTATTGGTTGTTATTTCAGACTTTTTAATACGGATAACAAAGGGAATGCCTTGCTGATCAAGGTAGTCAAAAAAGTCTTTGCCGATAAATTCTCTGTCAGCCGTTAATGCTTCTATACGATCTTTCCCAAACAGGCGGATAAAACGATTTAGTAGCTGAATGCGTTCGCAGGTATTAGAGTTACCTTTTTTGTTCAGCATCATCCAAAATACGGGGATTGCACGACCTTTATAGCAAATGCTCAACATTAATATATTGATATTCACTCGGCCGTATTGCCAGTTGGTTCTATCGATAGCTAATGTCCATTTGATGCTGTCATTAAAAAATAACCGCGTAATAAACAGGGCTATACCGTTTGGTGAGAAATGGGACTTTGAAAAAAACCGCTGCAAGCGTCTGTAACTCGATTCTACTTTTACATCTTTGCCTACTTGTGTTGCCAGTTTTGTCAAATTAACTGACCTCACTGCTATCAAAGCAATTAATATTTCTGCAAACAGATTAAGGTTTTTTTCATGACATCTAAATGATTTCTTGAGTTGGCGAGAGAGATGCTTGTGGGGGGGCAAATTATATCCATAAGTTCGTCAATTTTTGAACCTTATTAGATACATAATTATCAATTAATTCAGTCAATTATAGATTAACGGCTATTATTCAACAAATTATGTGTCACGTACTGGGAGTCAATTTCTCATACCTATTGTCAAAGATAGTTTTCTGCCATCCAAACACCATGAATATATCTGCATGTACAGCCTCAATAAGAGATCCGCGACAAGGCATCAATCAAAAACACAGCCTTGAAAGCCTCCTTCTAATCGTTTTTTCATCAATAATAAGTGGTTATGATAGCCCTAACAGCATGTCTAATTTTGCAGCTATGAAGCTTGACTGGCTGCAGAAGCATACAGATATCGAATCTGCTCCCTGTGCAGAAACATTACGGTTTTTACTTGCATGCATAAAGCCAAGAGATTTGATTGAAGGGTTTACGACATTCGTTTCAAGTTTGCAGGGTGAATCTACAGGAGATGTTATTTCATTAGACGGCAAAACGATGCGAGGAACAAGGCACAATGGTCGAGAAGCCATCCATGTTATTAGTGCATGGTCTCAAAGCCGAGGCCTGACGCTGTGTGCCCTCGAATCAGAAGGAAAGAAAAATGAAATCAAAACTTTGCCGAAGCTTGTCGACAGAATTGAGGTAAAAAATTCCACTATTACCATTGATGCGATGGGATGCCAAAAAGAAATCGCAAAAAAGATTATTGAAAAAGAAGCTGACTATTTTCTGCAACTGAAAGGTAATCAGCAGGGGTTGCTGGAAGAAATCCAAGCTTTTCATCACAAGCTTGAACGTGATGGTTATGAAGAAAATAAGACCTCATATTTTGAGGAGGCGAATAAAGGGCATGGTCGATTAGAGATAAGGAAATATCAGCACTTTGAATTAACAGACTGGGTAGATAAGGCTAAACCTTGGAGCGGCTTGAGTTCGGCTGTGCGTGTTGAGCGGCATCGGTCTTCAAATAAAGGGGAGTCTAAAGAAGTTTCCTGGTATATTAGCTCACGCTCTCCTGATGCAAAGCATGCGGCGAAAGCCATTAGGGGACACTGGGAAATAGAAAATAAACTGCATTGGCGGTTAGATGTTATTTTTAAAGAAGATGACTGCCAGCTTCATTCCGCTGGGCTCAATATTGCTACAATAAAGCGTCACTGTATGAATTTGTTAACACTTAATGATCAAAGCAAAAAGGGGATGAAACATCGAGTTATGGGGTGTGCAATTAATGATAAATACAGAGAGAAAATGCTTTTCTCCGGTCAATTTATGCACTGATCAAAAAGTGCTAGGAGGCCCTGTATTCAGTTGAATATTTGGATAACAATAGTATTCTTGGTATCTCTACACCCTCTTTTCGTCATCAACTATGCATACTCAGCCAAAACCAACATCAAAGGAATAGATCTATCCGAGCAGAAGTATTTTCTTGGTGCGGATAACTCTATATACCGAAACAAACCTCCGTGCCTTTTGTTTAAGCAGGCAACACAATCAGATATAGAAAAACTGCCCAAGCACAAAAGAAAAGAATTAAAACGGCTCTGCCAAAATACGCTTATACACGAAAGACAAAATCTTCGGTGCAAAACACTTAGCGACTTCAAAATAGACACATTACATCTCAATAAAGTAAACAAACAAAAAGTATCCACAAAAAAGCAACGGCAAAGCGCGACCCAACAAAGAGAAGAGCTTACTTCCCTTAACCCGCTCGAAGCAGCCCAGGCACTTGTGATTTTAACGACAGGCATCGCAAAAAAAATAGCCACCAATAAAGGTAAATCGCAGTCTCACCAACACAAGCTTCATCCCCCCTTTAGCTGTAGTCCAGCAATGCTCCATTAGAAATATTTTCTGCACTGATTTCTACAAGTAGATTGTCATTTTTCTTCACCCTACTTAAAATACGCCAATGCGAGATAAAGAAAATAACCTAACCTGCCCGCACTGCGAGCAACCCAACGCGTGCAAAGCTAGCCAAAACACCGATTGCTGGTGCATGGAAAGCCCAAAACAATTCCCAATACCTAACTCCACCACTGCCTGTTACTGCCAATCATGCCTGAACAAACTCATCGCCCAAAACGCCGACAACTTAACCCACCAGCCTTAATGCTACTGGATGGTTTATACCTCATCACCCGCAAAGGTCTAAAGCGCTATGTCGCTATTCCTCTGACCATTAATATCGTCCTTTTTGTTTTTCTTTTTTATTGGGGAATGCAACAGCTTTCCAGCTTACAAATCACTATCGAGAGCTATTTACCCAGCTGGTTAAGTTTCTTGAGTTGGATTTTATGGCCCATCTATTTTATTACCTTTTGGCTTTTCTTGACCTTTTTGTTTGTCTCGATTGCGAACATCGTTGCCGCGCCTTTTAATGCTTTTTTGTCAGAAAAAATCGAAGCCTACCAAGGCTACCCGAGCAATGAGGACAGCGGCCTCAAGGCTTTCTTCCTTATGGTACCCAAGACGCTAGCCCGTGAAATCCGTAAATTTATTTCAAACCTTAAATGGCTTGTCTTACTCGCCATTTTGTTTTTCATTCCAGGGTTGAATATCTTATCGATTCTCATTGGTGGCTGGCTAATGGCAATTCAATATCTTGATTGCCCCGCAGATAACCAAAATATCCCTTTTAGGGAGTGCCTCGCTAGGCTTGGCCACAATAAGCTTCCGGCATTCATGTTTGGCTTATCGGTGATGTTGGTTAGCATGATTCCTATTATCAACTTTTTAATTATTCCTGCTGCAGTTGCGGCTGCCACTTGTTTGTGGCATGAACGCTACGCGCCATCTAAGCAAACGGACTCTAACTCATGAAGTTAACTACGATTATTTTATGTTTATCTCTCAGCTCGATAGTAAAATGTATTACACTTGATAGTATTGTAGACTGCGGTTACCACATAATAAGCGGGGCGCTTCTCACCGCAACCAATCGAAGAGCGGTCGTAAGTTTAACGCAACCACAAAGTTTCGGTGAAGTGGAGCGCAACATCAATGACCAAATGCTCGTAACGAACACTTTTATTCACTATGCCCCAGAATTAATCACAGGAGCCATTGCGGGAGCCATCAGCTATTTTGGCGAACGTGAATACCATGATATGGTTTGGCCTTATATCAATGGTTCAAACAACTAATACAATACTTATCCGAATATAAGTGCATTGATAGCCACCTCCCCTGATAAAAATCAAAGGTAAACAAATTCCCAGCATCGGATTGGCCAAATCCGGTTAATTGTTTGATGGCAAGTAACGCTTGATAACTCCCCACAATCCCCACCACAGGCGCAAGCACGCCCGATGTTGCACAATTCTGATTATCATTTTGCCCTGTGTTTTTAAATAAACACTCATAACAGGGCGTCCCAATCTGGTGCGTGAGCAGTAACGCTTGCCCCTCCATCGCTTGCGCCGCGCCTATCACCTGCGCAGTTTGATACTGACGGCAAAGTCTGTTGAGTAAAAATCGGGTAGGGAAATTATCCGAGCAATCTAAGACTAAATCGACGCTATTGACTAGCTCACCACCCAAGCTTTCAGTAAGCCTTTGACACGTCGCCTCAACCGCCACATGCGGGTTCAACGCGGTGAGCGCTGCTTTTAATGAATCGACTTTACTCATGCCTAAGTCATCCGTGCCGTGTGCAATTTGCCGCTGCAAATTCGATAACTCAACGATATCATCATCCACAATAATGATTTTCCCCACACCGGCTGAGGCGAGATACATCGCAGCGGGACAACCTAAACCGCCTGCACCCACGATCAAAACACACGCATCTTTTAGCGTTTGCTGGCGCTCAATATCAAATTCATGCAGCAAGATTTGTCGGCTATAACGCATCAACTCTTCATCATTCATGCACGTGTTCCTACCGTGAATCGGTCATTACCGCCATAATCTTTATAGGTTGAAATGTTTTGATACCTACATTTCCGGAATATGTTTTGCACTTGAGATCTCTGGTCATAACCGTGCTCAACCATCAGCAGGCCACTTTGCTTTAATGTCGCACAACCTTGATCTGCAAGCGTTCGGATACAAGCTAATCCTTCCTCTTCTGCCACCAAAGCACTTAAAGGCTCAAAGGTTAATTGCTGTAAATGGGGGTCATCACTGCGAATATAGGGCGGGTTGCTGATCAGCACATCCAGACTATTTTCCGCAACAAAAGACAACCAACTGCCTTGTACAAAGCTAACGCCCAGCTTTAACGCGATTTGATTCTGTTTTGCAACGCTTAAGGCTTGTTCACTCAAATCTGAGGCGATGATGAACCAATTCGGTTTTTCTTTCGCTAACGCAAGCCCAATTGCCCCAGAGCCTGTACCGGCATCCAGCAAAAGAATATTTTTTTCTTTCCCCAAATGATTAAAGACATACTCAACCAAACATTCGGTATCCGGCCGAGGGATAAGGGTGTGCGCATTGACGACTAGCGGCAACGACCAAAACTCTTGTACGCCTAAAATCAGCGCAACAGGTTTTCCTTCACACCGCTGTAAGAGTAGCCGGTCAAATTGATCAACGGTATCGCTAGAAAGTTGTTTATCAGGCCAAGCCATTAAAAAACTGGGTTGGCAATCAAGCACATGCGCTAACAGTAGCTCAGCATCGAGCTGTGCACTGTCGTGCATTGCTTGCTGGTTCAATCTTACTACCGCTTGTTTTAACAGCTCTTTAATGGTCACTAGAAAGATCAGCGAGTTGATCGGCTTGATGCTCTTGACGTAAAGGTCCTGTAATGACACCTAAATCGCCTTGCATGACTTCATCCAATTTGTATAACGTTAAATTAATGCGGTGATCAGTTACACGCCCTTGAGGGAAATTATACGTTCGTATTCTTTCTGAGCGATCGCCGGAGCCGACGAGGCTACGCCGCTCATCGGCCTGACTTTTAAATGCCTCATCTTCAACAGATTGATTCAGCTTTGCCTGCAGTAGTCCCATCGCACGCGCTCGGTTTTTATGTTGCGAGCGTTGATCCTGGCATTCCACCACAACCCCTGTCGGGATATGCGTGATACGAATAGCCGAATCTGTTTTGTTAACGTGCTGCCCACCAGAACCTGAAGCACGGAAGGTATCAATACGCAGGTCAGCCTTATTAATATTGACCTCGTCAACCTCATCGGGCTCAGCCATAACGGCTACCGTACACGCTGAAGTATGCACGCGCCCCTGTGATTCGGTTTCAGGTACACGCTGCACGCGATGCGCACCCGATTCGAACTTCAAATGTGCGAACACGTCTTGCCCCGCAATACGAGTAATCACTTCTTTATAACCGCCATGATCACCCTCGCGTGCACTAACAACCTCGACCTTCCAACCTTGTTGGTCGGCAAAACGCGAGTACATGCGGAAAAGATCACCGGAGAAAATCGCGGCTTCATCGCCCCCTGTACCGGCACGAATTTCCAGAAATACGTTATGTGAATCATTGGGATCTTTGGGAATTAATAATTGCATAAGCGCTTGGCTCATTGCGGCTTTTCTTGCTTCCGCTGCAACTAACTCTTCCTGCCCCATCTCACGCATATCGGGGTCGTCATCCTGCATGAGGGCCTTGGCCTCATCGATATCAGCGGTTGTTTCCTGATATCGTGCAAAACCCGCTGCCACATCTTCAAGCTCGGCATATTCTTTAGAGAGCTCTCGAAAGCGGTTCTGATCACCGATCACATCAGGGTCACTCAATAAATGTGCAATCTCCTCATAACGCTCAGCAAGGATTTCCATTTTTGTCAGTAACGAAGCTTTCATTCACTTAAACCGTCAGAGTTGTCTTTTGTGGCGGCAGGCGATAAATCAAAAAGTGCCGTAAATTGTTCAATAGCTTGTCGGTCGCCTTTTTCGACAGCGCGTTTTATATTGTGTGAGGGTTTGTGCAGAAGCCGATTGGTCAGCAATCTAGCCATCCCTTTAAGTACTTGCTCTGGCTTTTCGCCATTAGCCAGTGATAGCAATGCCTGCTCAAGGGTCTCATCACGAATTTGCTTGCCCTGGGCACGAAAAGCTTTAATCGCGGGTATCGCATGATTCTTACGTTGTTCACGCCGATAATGATCAATACCAACAGCGATAATCACATTGGCCTTTTCAACTTCTTGTAAGCGGTTTTGACGGTTTTGCTCAACCACGTCACTGAGGTCATCCACCGTGTATAAATAAACATCCGCAAGTTTAGCCACTTCCGGCTCAATATCTCTCGGCACGGCAATATCCACCATGAACAATGGCCTATGCCGCCGCTTTTCCATCACACGCTCTACCAACCCCTTCCCTAACAAAGGCAATTGGCTTGCTGTTGATGAAACAACAATATCAGCTTCCGGTAAATACTCTGCAATTTCGGCCAACAATAAGGATTGGCCACCATACTTTTTTGCCAGCAGATTGGCTCGCTTAAGTGTACGACTGGCGACAAAAATACCGCCAACCTTCTTTTCTACCAAATGCCTTGCAACCAGCTCAATCGTTTCGCCCGCCCCAATCAAGAGCACCTTCGTTTTACTCAGGTCAGCAAAAATACGCTGAGATAAACTGATTGCCGCATAAGCAACCGACACGGGGTTTTGCCCTACACCTGTATTCGAGCGAATTTTTTTTGCATAAATTAAGGTATGTTGAAAAGCTGAGCCTAAATTCCCATTCACTGTACCGGCACTGACGGCTTCATTATACGCCGTTTTCATCTGCCCCAAGATTTGCGGTTCACCCAGCACCATAGAATCTAAACCGCTGGCCACACGCATCATTTGTCCGAGAGCCTTATCCTCAGAGAAGCTATAGCTTGATGCGCTTAGTTCACTTGCATCCATTGCCTTAGCCGTACTCAGCCACGCAACGAGGGGAGCGCTATCTGCCACATCAAGATCTGCAAAAATTTCCGTACGGTTGCAGGTTGAGACAATCATGGCCGCATTCACCGATTTTCTCTCACACAATGCGCGCAACGCACTCGGCATTTCCTCGGAAGAAAATGCTATTCTCTCACGTAATGCAACGGGCGCTGTTTTGTGATTGATACCGAAGGCGACGAGTGCCATTGTGAATTATTGTCTTATCAAAAAGGCGTGTATTCTATCAACTATCGCACCATTAGCGAAGTGATCGAGTTGGTTTCGTAACAAAAGCATTGGCTCTATATTAAAAAATCATCTTAAAAGCGTGGAAAACACACCTAAACTTAGGTCAAATCCTCACTTTTCTGCCATTATGCTTCTCACCACTGAAACATGCCTTAAAAAAACGCCAGCCACCTTCATGATCCTAGCCTTTTGGATCTCCTGTTTTTCACACGGCGCGGAGAAAGTCGCTTATAGCCAAAACAATCTCTTTGAATTACTCGTCGCCAATTTCGCTAGGCATCATCAAGACCCGAAAACAGCTTTACGCTATTATTTATCACAAGCAAAAATGCATCGTTCACCCAAGCTTGCAGAACAGGCCACGCTACTGGCATTATCGCTTAAAGATAAACACCCCCTTTTAACAGCAACAGAAATCTGGCTAGAATCTCAGCCTCAACGTCCTCGTGCGCACTTTTTCTCGGCCATCGCCAGCGCACACAACAATCAACCCAAAGCCGCCATTGCACATATGAAACAGGCCGAGGCCATGGGTCATGCCACCGACTATACCTGGATTGCCCAGCTTCTTGATCACACGAACTCAAGCACAGTCAGCCAAGCTCTACAAACCATGCGTTTTGCAGCGCAAGTCAACAACACCAATTACGATGCCATGATTGCTTTGTGCTTATTATTGACCCACACACCCGACCATCAAACCATCCCAGCACTACTGGAAAAGGCAATGCAGCTTGGCCAATCCAACCCAATGGTTTTCTCCTTGGCTGGCGATATATATCAAACACTTGAACAGACAGAAAATGCGCAATTATCTTATGAGAAAGGCGCTTTAATGCATCCTCGGCAAATCAACCTTCGACTAAAACTCGCTACACTCCTGCAAAAGAGCGACCCACAGTCCGCACTGATGCACTATGAAATGCTAAACCTACAAATCCCAAACAGTGCCTTTCTTCTGAAAAACCTAGCGGTACTGTACCAATCACTTAGTCAGACAAAAAAAGCCGAGCGGGTACTGCAACAATTACTTACCTTCTCTGAACAGGTCCCTTTTGCAAACCTGCAACTAGCCAATATTGCCATGGACCGTTACGATACAGCGCAGGCTCTCGACCTGCTGCAACAGATACCTGAAAAGCAACAGGTGCAAGCCATACACCTAAAAGTTATCAGCCACCTCATCACCGAGGGCAAAACAGCGCTGGCTCGCCGCCGTATCAAAAAACACCTGAGCAGTGCGACATATTCGCCTTACATCATCGGCTTAAAGCATTTGCATATCGCCGCATTAACCGCTGAAAATCGTCATAAGGAAGCATTAAAACGCCTCGCTCAGCACATCGATCAACACCCTGATCATCTTTATTTTCGCATTCAAAGCGCCCTGCTGGCATCACAACTGTATTCACCCGAACGTTTTGCTCAACATTTACACACACTGTTCAATCAAGCCCTCGATAAAACCAAGCTACTTGAACAATTCGGCCAAAAGTTAGCAATTACCAATCAAGACTCGATAAAAATCAAACAGCATCTTGCAAGCGCCCTCGCCTTATCGCCGCAAAACCCAATTTTATTGGACTCTTACGGCTGGCTCCTATATCGTATGGGCCGTCTGGAAGACGCTGCTTTTTGGGTTTCAAAGGCACTGAACAATCAACCCTCTGCAAAATCAGCCGCACATCTAGGTGAAATACTCTGGGCGCTCGGCGACAAAGAACAAGCAAAACGTATTTTTTCAGAAGCAGTCGAGTTAACACCCAATGATCGCGAGCTTAACAACACCCTTGAGCGCTTTAATGTTTCTTTTGTCTCGAAGAACTACCCTTAGCGTCGCACTTATCGGCCTGCTTTCCGCATGTGCCACTTTCCATAAAACGCCAGAGATAAAAACACCAGACTGGACATTAAACGCCAAAGTCTCCGTCAAACACACGCAAGGTAAGCGTGACAGCGCCATTATCAATTGGAAAAAACAGGGGAACACATTCAAAATTAATGCTTTCAATAGTTTTAGCCAACCCCTGTTTACACTTTACAGCACACCAGGCTTTGCACGCATTGATGGCGCTGACGGCAGCCGCGCCGAAGCCAGTAGTGCCAAGAACCTGATGCAGGAAACGCTTGGCTGGTCAATCCCAGCCAGTGCCATCGAAGCGTGGGTCAGCGGGCAACTCACGGGGCAAGAAACGCAAATACAGCGTAAACACGGCCAGCTAATAAGCTTTCAATTCCAGAAATTCGGCGTCACACTTAAAAATTATCGCCAGTTTGGCCACATCGAACTACCGTCAAAAATACAGTTAACAAACCCCCAAGTTAATATTCTATTTATTGTTAAGAGCTATGAGCGACATCACTAACATCCGCGTACCCTCTCCCGCCAAACTCAATCTTTTTCTGCATATTTGCGGTCAACGAGAAGATGGCTACCACGAATTACAAACGGTGTTTCAATTCATCGATTATTGCGACTACCTAACATTTAACCTCAATCAGTCAGACCAAATCACAATTTCCGGCATGAATTTACCCCTTGCCGACAATCTTATTTACCGTGCAGCCATGTGCCTTAAACCAAAAGGCTTAGGCGCACACATACAAATAGAAAAACTACTTCCCCAAGGCGGCGGCATAGGCGGGGGATCCTCCAACGCAGCAACGACATTACTCACCCTAAACAAGCTCTGGCAGTGCGGTTTAACTCAGGATGAGCTGAGGGCTTTAGGCAGACAACTCGGCGCAGATATACCCATTTTTATTTTTGGGAAGAATGCATGGGCAGAAGGCATTGGTGAAAAACTCACCGCAATAGACACGCAAAAAAAGGTTTTTTTGCTGCATCAACCCAACTGCCATGTATCGACAAAAGAAATTTTTTCGCATTCGTTATTGACACGTGACAGCAAAAAAAAGAGAATAGCGGCCTTTCTTGACCAGAGGCAAGCAGAAGACTTTCATAATGACTTCGAACTTCTCGTCAGAAAACTGTATCCTGAGATAGATCATGCATTTAATGCACTCTCAGAATACGGAAAAGTTAGAATGACAGGCACAGGTTCCTGTGTGTTTTTGACATTCGACAACGATAGCCAAGCACAAAAAGTTGCACTACAATTGCAACCTGACATAAACACGATAATTGCAAAAGGCGTAAACCGCTCACCTGCAATCAACGCATTATATGAAGCTGGCTTTTGATACAATTGGGGCGTCGCCAAGCGGTAAGGCACTGGGTTTTGATCTCAGCATGCGCAGGTTCGAATCCTGCCGCCCCAGCCATTTTTACTCATCAATATCCATCAAACAATCCTCTATAAGCAACATGAAACCGACAATCAACACCGCTTTCACTTGCCTTACGAACTTCACTCATAAAACACCTATAACAACACACTCAGCAGGTACCCAGCATGTCTAAGATGATGATTTTTTCGGGGAACGCCAATCCAGAACTCGCCCAAAAAGTAGTGGAAGAGCTGCATATTTCTCTGGGAGACATCACCGTAGGCAAGTTTTCTGACGGCGAAACCAGCGTTGAGATTAATGAAAATGTACGTGGCAAAGACGTCTTCATCTTACAACCCACCTGCCACCCTACCAACGATAACCTCATGGAATTGGTTGTCATGATCGACGCACTCAAGCGTGCATCTGCAGGCCGCATCACCGCCGTACTTCCCTATTTTGGCTACGCGCGCCAAGACCGCCGCGTTCGCTCAGCACGTGTACCCATCACCGCAAAAGTCGTTGCCGACATGATGGTTGCCGTCGGCGTTGACCGCGTACTCACCGTTGAGCTGCATGCGGAACAAATCCAAGGGTTCTTTACTGTACCGGTCGACAACGTATACAGCTCGCCGCTGTTAATCGAAGACATCGAAAAACAAGCCTACGACGACCTAATGATTGTCTCACCCGATATTGGCGGCGTTGTCAGAGCACGTGCCGTTGCCAAAAAACTCAACGACCTCGATCTTGCCATCATCGACAAGCGCCGACCAAAAGCCAATGAATCGCAAGTCATGCACATCATCGGTGATGTTGCTGGCAGAACTTGCCTTTTAGTCGATGACATCGTGGATACCGCAGGCACCCTCTGCAAAGCAGCTAAAGCACTCAAAGAACACGGCGCGAAAAAAGTCATCGCCTACAGCACGCATGCCGTACTTTCAGGTAACGCAATAAAAAACATCAACGAGTCAGAACTCGATGAATTGCTGGTATCAGACACCATCCCGCTGCATGACGAAGCAAAAAAATGTTCGCGCATCCGGCAGCTATCCATGGCCTCCATCTTGGCTGAGTCAGTTCGCCGCGTAAATAATGAAGAATCGATTAGCGCGCTTTTCGATTAGTGCTTTTAATATTTCAATCATTCACTGGCTTGCCGTGAATGATTGTCTTCCTGGCTGACCGATATATCAGGATAAACAACCTGGTGGTTTTTCATAACCACAATCTCGCCCCTGACACCTTTTATGATCTGTAGCGGCTTACTCAAGCTATGCCTGCTCGGCTCTATACAAAATAAATCGCTAAAACATTTTTTCACCCGACTATCAAAGCTCGGCAAATTAGACTCCACAAAATCTCTTTTCTCATCAACTGTCTTTGAATCGTAGCCTTTTAACTGACCCTCATCTAAATAACATGTATCTTGAAGAAGTTTTTTATCAATAATTCCTTCAGGCCCAAATAACTCATGATTATCACAAACAACATCCGTCCGAAATGACCTACCTTCTTCGGCCAACCCTGTCCATCGCACCCCCTCAACCTCCTCCAACTTTGAGATCGACTCAAGAAGCGGGCAAACATTACCCCAATTGACACGAGCAGACGTCTGTCTATCTAACCACTTCACCATACCTTCAACCGTACAACCATCACCACAAGAACCTTTAGCGCTATTGACAACATCAAACACACCGCCCACCTTCGCTCGCGCCTTCTTATCATATGTTGACTCAACATTTGAAGCCAAAATATATTGAGCCATCCCCCCTAAAGGCTGCTTACTTAACTGCTCCAAATTAGGCTTCTGACGATTAAAGTCCCTCTTATCTCTCTGAGCCAAACAAGAAACCGTGATAGATAACAGTAAGAATAAAGTCAGTAATTTCATAATTTATTGGTCTTGAATAAGCAAGAAACACATACATCGACCTTATACATCCTGCCAAGTTCAGGCTCACTGAAAAATATAATTTAGATTTGTAAAGCTTAAGGGGATCGACTATTATGCCCTGCTAAATTTACCCTGACTGCACGGGTCGAACGTACAGCCAGTATCACAGGAGACAACCATGTCTAACCAAATTACTTTACAAGCCCAAAGCCGTAGCGATTTAGGGAAAGGTTCGAGCCGCCGCCTACGTCGTACAGGTTTTACCCCTGCCGTTGTTTACGGTTCATCAGATGCGCAATCCATCACGATTGAGCACAAAGAGCTTTGGAAGGCACAAGAAGCTGAAAGTTTCTTCGCCTCTATCATCGAGCTTGAAGTTAACGGCAAAAAAGAGCCTGTCATCATCAAAGACCTACAGCGCCACCCAGCAAAAGATTTGATTCTTCATGCCGACTTCCAACGCGCCGATGACTCCATCGAAGTACACATGAGCATCCCATTGCACTACATCAACACAGACACCTGTGTCGGTGTCAAAATGCAAGGCGGCATATTGCAACTTGATGCCAACCTTCTTAAAGTGAAATGTGCACCTTCAAGAATTCCTGAGTTTATCGAAGTCGACATGTCTGAACTCAACATCGGTGATATCGTACACATTTCGGATATCACACTCCCTGAAGGCGTTGTTTCTGCAGACCTTAGCCTTGGCGCCGATCATGACTTAGCCCTCGCGCAAGTCAAAGCCATTAAAGGCGCACAAGCTGATGAAGATGAAGGCGAAGCAGCGGCAGAGGAAGGCGAAGGCTAATCGCTAACTCATGAGCACTTTCCGCTTAATTGTAGGCCTCGGTAATCCGGGGCCTTCTTATGTTGAGACGCGACATAATGCAGGCCAGTGGTTTGTAGAAGCTATTGCGCACGACTTTAATATCACGCTAAAACCTGACAAAAAATACTTCGGTGTTTTTGGCAAAGGGCAGGTACATGGCCACGACGTCATGCTACTGATTCCAACAACCTTCATGAACAAAAGCGGTCTTTCGGTTGCCTCCGTGGCGAATTTTTTTAAAATACCGCCCGAATCCATTTTAATTGCGCACGACGAACTGGATTTTGACCCAGGCTTTATTCGCCTCAAGCAGGGCGGCGGGCACGGCGGACACAACGGCTTACGCGACACCATCCAGTGCCTCGCCAATCGTAAAGATTTTTTTCGGCTACGTATCGGTATTGGGCACCCAGGCAGCGCCAAAGATGTCTCAAACTACGTACTCAAAAAAGCCAGCAAAACCGACCAAGATAAAATCTACGCAAGTATTGATGAAGCCGTACGCTATCTTCCCGAAATTCTCGGCGACGACCATCAAAAAGCAATGAACCACTTACACAGCCTGAAAGGCTAAAAGGAAACACCATGGCGATTAACTGCGGCATCGTTGGCTTGCCAAACGTGGGAAAATCTACCCTTTTTAACGCACTCACCAAAAACGGCATCGCCGCAGAAAACTTTCCTTTCTGCACGATTGACCCCAACGAAGGCACTGTTAGCATTCCTGACCACCGCCTGAATAAACTCGAGGCGATTGTCAGCCCTGAGCGCACGATTCCAACCACCATGGAATTTGTTGATATTGCAGGTCTTGTCGCTGGCGCATCCACAGGTGAAGGCCTCGGTAATAAATTTCTTGCCAACATCCGTGAAACTGACGCCATTGCACACGTTGTACGTTGCTTCGAAGATGACAACGTTATTCATGTCGCCAATAAAATTGACCCCGCCGATGACATCGATGTCATCAACACCGAGCTTGCACTGGCTGACTTAGAGTCCATTGAGAAACAACTACAAAAAGTGGCACGTACGGCTAAAAGCGGCGACAAAGATGCGATTGCCATGAAAGCCATACTCGAACGTATTCAAGCTGAACTTAACGAAGGCCACCCGATACGCGCAATGGTATTTAATGACAGCGAGCAAGCCCTTGTTAAACAGCTTCACCTCTTAACCGTTAAGCCGACACTCTACATTGCCAACGTCGACGAAGAGGGCTTCGAGGACAACCCGCACCTCGACACAGTGAAGAGAATTGCCGGAAGCGAAGGCGCTTCTGTCGTGGTGATTTGCAACAAACTTGAAGCAGAAATCGCCGAGCTTGATGACGAAGAACGCGATGAGTTTTTAGAAGACCTCGGCATGGAAGAACCCGGCCTAGATCGCGTTATTCGTGCCAGCTATGAGCTGCTAGGCCTACAAACCTACTTTACCGCAGGCGTAAAAGAAGTTCGCGCATGGACGGTGAAAGTCGGCGCAACCGCACCGCAATCCGCCGCCGCCATACACACGGATTTCGAGAAAGGCTTTATTCGTGCCGAGATTATTTCCTATGATGATTTCATTGCCTGCAATGGCGAAGCTGGCGCAAAAGAGGCAGGAAAATGGCGACTTGAAGGCAAAGAGTACATCGTGCAAGACGGCGACGTTATTCACTTCCGTTTTAACGTATAAACCCCGCGAATATCCCTTGACAAAAGCGGCGCAAATCTGGAAAATGCGCCTCTTTTAAAGCAGTCAACAATACTGACTCGCTCATCGAACAACGGCAAGATAGCTCAGCTGGTTAGAGCACATCACTCATAATGATGGGGTCGGCGGTTCAAATCCGCCTCTTGCTACCATTCTTCTTATACACTACCCAGCCTAAGACATACCCCCGATTATCTTTACTTTTCTTCGTTAGACCCTGCTAATGAGAAAATAGAAATGCGCACCAGCAGTGCGACAAGCCCATCATTCAAAACCTCAAACAAAAATACCCTACCGCCTTAAACGATAGGGTCGAAATAGCCCGCATGACCATTTATTTTTTGCTTTGCCCAAGCCGCCGAACCATGCGGCTGATAAAGACAAAAAACACAGGGACAAAAAGAACCGCTAAGACCGTACCACTGAACACCCCCCCCTAAAACGCCGGTGCCGATCGAGTTTTGTATCTCTGAGCTTGCGCCGCTTGCCAAATAGAGAGGAATAATTCCACAACCAAACGCTAAAGATGTCATCAAAATAGGCCTTAATCGTAGTTTCGTCGCCAAAAGCACTGAATCCATCAATGAATTTCCGTCTGCTTTTGCCTGCTTGGCAAACTCAACGATGAGAATTGCATTTTTAGCAGGCAAACCGATGATCGTTACCAAACCCACCTTGAAGAAAACGTCGTTAGCCATACCGTTCAATAAAACAAACCCCACAGCGCCTATAATCCCCAAAGGCACCACGAGAATGACAGCCAATGGAATAGCCCAACTTTCGTATAACGCGGATAACACCAGAAAGATAACGATGATAGAGAAAAGCAATAGCATCAATGTTTGAGATTTAGCCTGCCGCTCTTGTAACGATAACCCCGTCCACGCAATACCGGTTGCACTGGGCAAGGAAGCAACAATGCGTTCGATTTCCTGCATCGCCTCACCTGACGAATAACCCGCAGCCGGTGCGGCAGAGACCGCAACCGACAACACGCCATTAAAGCGCGTCAATTGCTGTGCCGTCATACCCCACACGGGCGTAACAAATTCAGACATATAAACTGTACCGCCTTGCTCATTACGAATCGACAACTGCAGTATGTCTTCTAACCGCATCCGTGATTCAGCTTGCACCTGAAAAATCACCTGCTGCAAACGGCCTTTATTAGGGAAATCATTCACATAATTTGATCCCATTGCCGTGGATATCGTTTCACTGATGGCATTGAACGAGACACCCAGTGCACGCGCTTTTTCACGATCAATAAACTCCCCAACCCCTCAATGGCAGGAGGCAATACGCTAAATACTTGTCCTTCGGTAAGGTCACTTAAATTTTCACTCAATGCCTGTACTTCTTGTTGCGTTGAGCTCCCATTCCGCTTATCCCAATCTTTTAAGGTTGTAATGCCGAACGCCGATCCTGAGCCCGTACCACTAAAACTAAAACCCAAAATACTCATGCTGTTATCAATGGCTTCTCTTGAGCGCGTAAATGCCTCCATGCGGGTCACAACCTCCATAGTACGCTCAACGGTTGCATCACTCGGCAATTGAATGGATGTCATGAAATAACCTTGGTCTTCTTCAGGTAAAAAGGTACTCGGGAGTAAGGTAAATGCGTAGATACAGGCTGCAACAAATCCCATATAGAGCATCATCATTCGTCCGGAACGATTCACCAAATAACCCACCCAGGCCGTAACGAGGTCAGTAAAACGAGAAAAACTGCGATTGAACCACCCAAAGAAGCCCGACCGCACATAATCTTTTTCGCTTATCGGTTTAAACAACGTCGCACACAGAGCTGGCGTTAAGGTTAAGGCAAGGAAAGCTGAAAATAAGATGGAGACAGCCATCGCCAAAGAAAACTGTTGGAATATCGTCCCCACAGACCCGGAGGCAAATGCCATGGGAATAAATACGGCAGCCAAAACCGCCGTAATGCCTTTGACGGCACCATGAATGCCTTTCATTGCTTGCTCGGTTGCTTCTTTAGGCGGCAAACCTGTCTCTGCCATCACCCGCTCAACGTTTTCAACCACAACAATGGCATCATCAACAATAATGCCAATAGCCAGCACCATCCCAAACATCGTGAAGACATTAATGGAGAAGCCCAAGAACAACATCACGGCAAACGTTCCGAGTAAGGCGATGGGTGCAACAATGGCAGGGATGAGTGTATAGCGAACTTTTTGTAGAAAAAGATACATCACTAAAAACACGAGGAACATGGCCTCGAAAAGTGTGATGACCACTTTCTATATGGAAATTTTGGCAAAGGCTGCAGCATCAGAGAGTATCGAGTAATCCATATTGGCAGGCATCGCTAGCTTTAATTCCGCCATACGGGCTTTGATGCCAGCGGATGTTGCAATGGCGTTTGCGTCGGGCGATAACTGAATCGCTGCCGATGTTGACGCTTGTCCATTTTGGCGATTACTGTATAGATAATTTTGTGCGCCCAGCTCAACCTTGGCGACATCCCCTAATTGTACTGTGCCACCCTGCGTATTTGACCGGAGTACGATGCCTCGAAACTCATCTGGTGTTTCTAACTGCCCTTGTGCCGTCAGCGGAAACACGGCTTTTTGCCCTTTACTCGTCGGCATATCACCCACTTTTCCCGGTGAGATTTGTATGTTTTGCTGCCTAATCGCAAGCGTTACGTCGTCCATGGTTAAGTTGTATCCTGTCAGCAGAACAGGGTCGACCCAAATCCGCATGGCAAATTCAGAACCGTACATTTGTACGCGCCCAACGCCCGGTACACGCTTTATTTCCTCAACAATATTTCTTACCATGTAATCGCTCAATTCCTGTTCGGAATATTGCCCATTCGGTGAAATGATGCCCAAGAACATCAGGTTGTTTGAAGAAGTTGCTTCAACCGTAATACTTGCCTGACGCACAGCTAAAGGCAATCTTGGTTCAACCGCTTTTATTTTATTTTGGATCTCGACCTGTGCCATCTCGGGATCAGTACCATTGTCGAACGTGACTGTAATCGATGCACTCCCGTTAGCGCTTGATGACGAACTAAAATAGAGCGAACCTTTGACACCCGAAATTTCTCGCTCAATGAGAGAAACCACGCTGTCGTTAATGGTTTGTGGGCTGGCACCTGGATAAGAGAGATACAAGCCAATACTCGGTGGTGCAACACTCGGAAAACGCTCAACAGGGAGTTTGGGGATAGCCGCTATGCCTGCAAGGCAGATCAAAATAGCAATGATCCAGGAAAAAATAGGCCGAGAAATAAAAAATTAGGTGTATTGCTTGAAGGCGAGAATGCTGATGGCTTCGGGCTTGGTTTAAAGCTCGTTCGCCAGATTTGTCAGCAACAGTGTTGGCAGTTTCAGATGGTCGTCGAATCAGATCGCTGTACCGCTACAATAAACTTGCTAAAACATTAGCGCTAATTCGGCTTAGTCACACATCAAAATGGAAAAATTAAAGCGTATATCTCAAGCCAAGAGACAACGTATTATTATTGCTAAATTCATAACTTGCTACACCTGTGAGCCCTCGCATCAAGGTGTAGCGCACGCCGCCTTTGATAAATATCTCAGAGCCACCGGTGGTTGCAACAGAAAAATCGCCAAAGGCTTCGAGCTTAGGTTTTACTGCACAGCGTACACCTGTACCGACTTTTACCCCAAAATAACTTTTATCCGAGGTTTTATCATTATCGAAAGCTTCTTCAAACGCTGCATGGGCGATAAAATCTAATCCCTCAATGGCGCGCCCCATGATCTGCTGATGATAAGCTGCGCCCGCACTCACTAACGTATAACTCGTGTCATTTTTTGTCGTATACCGAATACCCGCCATCGCAGCGATATTGTGATCAATATCAAATGACCCATCTAATCGAAAACCACTGCCTCGATTACCCTTATGGATAAATTTTGCCTCGATAAACATGTAATTAAAGGTGTTTGGCTGAATGGTCTCAACTATTGGATTTCCGCCAAGAGAAAAGCTGGTCAAAAAACAAAGGGCAAAGGTAACGGCGACTTTTTTCATGAAACGACTCTGGGGATCCGAGCTGCTGGATAAAAAATAGCTACGGATACAGTTCTTTAAATGGGTGTTGAGTTATTGATCCCACATCAAAAAAACAGTTTCATTATTGGCTAATTTTTTATCATTGATTGCATTTCAGTTGATCAAAGGCAACCAGCCAAGGGCTACTACCATCTACTGCCGCCCGTCTTCTTCGATTTCAGAAACTCTTCTCTTTACCGAACCCGTCTTCAAAATAGGCCTTGATGTCGATTTCCTGCTTGTCGATTTAAGCTGACTATAGGCACTTTCAGGGCTAACACTTACATTTCTATCTTCATACGCTGTCATCACGACATCATGAAGTAAACCCTTCATTTTTTTCGAATTAAGAACTGAATCGCACTGCGTGCATTTAACTGACTGTTTCTGCTGTTTATTACAATCCGTTGCATCTCCATTAAGGTACATCAGCCTTGATTCCGGCCCTAAAAAATTTGGCGGTAAGCATTTATTGGTTTTTTTATACCCGTATGGGTTTGGATTAAACTCATAGATCCTTGATTCAGGCGCTACCCTCTGGCCATCTATCGGGTATAAAGCCAACGATAGAACTTGAAGCGCTTTATCGCCCAAAGGAAATTCTACATCGTATTTACTCGATATCCTTGTCTCTAGAGATACATCGTCAGCATGATTAAGCTGATATATGGCAGCATAGGTCGTTTTTGATTGCCCGCTATCGTCTTGATTGCTTTCAGCGTCCATGTCATATAGGGCATAAAGGGCATGATCTGGAAATTCTGGGCTAATAACGACTTGATCCTTCTCTGCATTTTCATTCCCCATGCTCAAAGAAATGTTCTCAAAACCCTCGTTATCGCTGCCCGAGAAATCTGCAGAATCCAGCTCTTGAGGTTTAGAATCAAACGTTCCGTAACCGCCTGTAAAAGCAAGCCCTGAGATAAGGCCAAAGACTACAAAAAAGAAAAAACGAATCAACATCATTAATCTCTTTTATCGAAAAAGAACATCACCGAAAGAAAAATGGGATAAGTGTTAATTAAGTCAACACGCCTTCTGATAGGCATGCAGAATGTTTGTAAGAAGCATCCTGAAGGCCAAAAACTGGCCTCACTTAACAACAGTTAACAGTTTCTAATACTTTTTGACCCGAATAGGATGTATATCATTATCAAGCAAAATGCTGCGCGCATGCGCAAACAAAGACCTTGAGTTAAACGGCCCGACAATGATTCGATACCACGTCGAACCGCTGCCAGAAATTGTTTTTCGGATATTGGTATCTAACCCCAATAAAATAAGCTCTGCACGCAACTGTTCAGCGTCTTGCTTTTTACGGAAAGCGCCAGCTTGCAGTGAAAACCCATACTCTCCGTCATCACGATCTTTTACAAGAGGGCCCGCCACTGTCACTTCTTGCTCTTTCAGTGTGTCATAAAACTGAATGATCGGTTTAGGCTGCTCTTTCACCGTCTTTTTTGGCCACGTGATATTGGGTTTTTTCGGTATATCCTTGCCAGAGCGCTGTAATGATTCCGAGGCTAAATGGAGCAAAAACTGCACGAACAACGTCAGTAATACGCCCGCCAAAAACCATACCCAACCAGGCAAAACCTTGGGTGTTGCCGCTGTTTTCTTTGCTTGCCCCGCAGGGTTTGATTTTTTCTTTTTAGGCTTTGCGAAGTCATGGCTCAATTGAGAGCACTCCCTACATCTGGTCAGGCGCACTCACACCTAACACATCCAATCCATTGAAAATAACTTGTTTCACTGATAATACGAGTGCTGCTCGCGCATAGCTGAGCGCTTCATCATCAACAAGCACTTTATAAGCATTATAAAAACTGTGGAACTCACTGGCTAATTCACGCAGATAATTAGCAACGAGATGGGGTTCAAGCTTTTCACCGGCTATTTTAATCATTTCGGGGTAATAGGCGAGCCTTTTTAACAGCGCAATTTCTTCGTCTTTTACGAGCTGTGATAAATCGGCACCGGCTATTTTGCTACTATCCACTTTTGATAAGACACTTGCCGCACGTGCATGCGCATATTGAATGTAATACACGGGGTTTTCATTCGATTGTGATTTTGCCAGATCAATATCAAAGGTAAGCTGCGCATCCGCCTTACGTGATACCAAGAAAAACCGTGTCGCATCACAACCCACTTCGTCGATCAAATCACGCAGCGTCACGTAGCTACCCGCACGCTTGGACAGTTTTACTTCTTCACCGCCACGCATGACCATCACCATTTGATGTAAAACATATTCAGGAAAGCCTTCAGGGACACCTTTTCCGAGTGACTGAACGCCTGCGCGCACACGGGTAATGGTACTGTGGTGATCTGCGCCTTGCTCATTAATCACACGCGTGAAGCCTCGCTCCCATTTATCTAAATGATAGGCCACATCCGGTACAAAGTAGGTGTAATTGCCATCAGTTTTCCGCATCACACGATCTTTATCATCGCCGTACTCGGTTGTTTTTAACCAGAGTGCACCGTCTTTTTCATAGGTTTTTTGATTAGCAATAAGTTGCTCGACACAACGCTCAACCTTGCCGTCAGTGTATAAAGACGACTCTAAAAAGAAATGATCGAACGAGACAGCAAAGGCTTTCAAATCCAAATCTTGCTCATGACGCAAATACGCCACAGCGAAAGTTTTAATGGCTTCAAGATCATCCGCATCGCCTTTTGCCGTCACCTCAAGATCCTCAGATTTCACTGTGGCTTTGCACATATAATCATTCGCCACATCTTGAATATACTCACCAAGATAACTGCCACCTTCAGGCCAACCTTCGTCAGTTGGTGTTAATCCTTTACACCGTGCCTGAGTCGATAAACCCAATGTCTCTATCTGCACTCCGGCATCGTTGTAATAAAATTCGGCGCTCACCGCATAGCCGTTAACACGCAACAATCTGCACAGTGAATCACCTACCGCTGCCCCACGCCCGTGCCCGATATGAAGCGGCCCAGTGGGATTGGCGGAGACAAATTCCACTTGTGTTTTTTCACCCCGCCCTGCGTCGTTACGGCCAAATTGGTCTTTCTCTTGCAAAATCTGGTTTATCACGGCTGTCGCTACCGATTTATTAAGAAAAATATTCATAAATCCGGGGCCTGCAATCTCGATCTTTTCAATCAACTCGTTATCAGGCAAGCTCTCGATGATTCGCTCAGCCAGCGCACGCGGGGGCATTTTCGCTTGCTTGGCTAACATTAAGGCAAGATTGCATGCAAGGTCGCCATGCGCGTTATTCTTGCTTCTTTCTAATTGGATTGCCGGAGAGACAGGTACCGAAAAAACCGATTGCGCGGACAAATGATCGATAGCTTGTTGAAAAAGCGTTTGCAGTTCTTGTTTCATAGAGTTGAGCGATGTAGAGGAAAAGAGGCTAGCCATTATGCCATATCTTGCGGATCAATATCGATGGAAAAACGATGACGCGCTTTGATCAAAGCTTTGCTGTTCTCATGCAGCTGCCGAACTAAATATTGCTGGTTTTGTCTTGACGGTGCGTAGACCAACACCTGAAACCGGTAATAATGCGCACGGCGCGCTAAACCGGCAGCAAAAGGCCCCAATAATCGCCCGTAACGCGTATCCGCCTGTTCAACAAGCTGCTGCAAAATGCGTAACGCCGCCCCTTGGTCTTGTGCTTCGAGTCGCACCAAGGCGAGATAACTAAACGGCGGTAAACCTAGGGTTTTACGTTCTGCCAAAATGTCCATCGCAAAACGACGGTAACCGAAATGTACGAGTTTGAGTAATTGTTCATGCTCAGGATAGTGCGTTTGAATGATGGCCCTGCCGCGCTTTTCGCCTCGCCCTGAGCGGCCTGTTACTTGCGTGATCAATTGCCCGAAACGCTCGACTGCTCGAAAATCAGTCCCCATTAACCCCGCATCGGCATCCACGATAATCACCAAGGTGACATTGGGCAAATGATGACCTTTTGCCAGCATCTGTGTGCCGATAAGAATTGCCGATTTCTCGCCTTGCAGCGCCATCATCATGGATTCCATCGCGCCCTTTCCTTTAGTGGTATCACGATCAATCCGGTAACAAGGTGTTTGTGGGAATTGCGACTGCATATGTAAAGCCAATCTTTCTGTCCCCGTACCCTGCATCTCAATAGCCACACTGCGGCATTCTGGGCATTGTGTCGGCGTTCGTTCGTACGCGCCACAATGATGACAGATACTTCGTCCCTGCGATCTATGCACTGTCAGTTTTGCATCGCACGCATGGCACTGGTGCACCCAGCCGCAATCATGGCAAACCAAGGCTGGTGCAAAGCCTCGACGGTTGATAAACAGCAACACCTGCTCATCCTTTCTTAATGTTTCGCGCACCTCATCAAGCAGCGGTTCAGCCATGCCTTCTACCATCATTTGTTGCTTGATATCATAAATGCTCACAACTGCGGGCTCAGCGCTACCAGCACGCTTTGTCATAACCCAGTGATGGAACTTCCCTGCTTCGGCATTATGCAAGGTTTCGAGACTCGGCGTTGCCGACCCTAGCACCACAGGAATACCATGAATTTGCCCACGCACACAGGCGAGATCTCTTGCCGAATAACGTAAAGTATCTTGCTGCTTATACGATAAGTCGTGCTCTTCATCGACAATAATTAACCCGAGATTATCACAAGGCGTAAACACGGCCGATCGTGTGCCGATAACAATAGGCGCAATACCCGCTTGCGCATATTGCCAATACTTGAGTTTTTGTTTATCGCTCAAATTCGAATGAAAAATCGCCATATCGCAATCAAACCGATAGCGAAAACGGTCAAGCGTTTGTGGCGTTAAACCAATTTCAGGTACCAGAACCAACACTTGCTGGCCGCGCTTTAATACTGACTCCACCAAACTCAAATACACCTCGGTTTTTCCACTGCCCGTAATGCCTTCAAGAAGAATAGGTTGGTAGCCTGCGGGCAATTGGTGAAAGTTATCAACACAGGCTTTCTGCTGAGCATCGAGTTTATAATCGGAGGAATGAAATTTGATAGGCTGCTGCGTTTTCGTTTGTACTATCTGCTGAATCACGCCTTTCTTTTCAAGTGTTTTTACAGCTTGAAGATTCAAGTTTTGGGTTTTCATCTCACCTGCTGAAAACTTGCGGTGCCGCTGTAAATAGTCGACCACAGCCTTTTGCTGTACTGCACCTTTTGACATGCTTGGTGCCGCCTCAAGCAGCTGCCATTCTTTTTCTTGCAGTGCCAGTAAAGGCTGACCTCGTCGAACCAAGGTTGGTAGCGCAACGCTGTAAGTCTCACCAATAGGGTGTTGATAATATTTACTGGCAAAGGCGATCAACTGTGCCAAAGCTGGATGGATAATAGGTTGATCATCTAAAATAGCTAACGCAGCCTTGAGCTTTTCTGTCGCCACCTCACTACTGGCCGCCACCTCACATAAAATCCCCACCAAAACCTTACCATTAAAAGGCACCTGCACGCGCACACCTGCAGGCAAGTAACGCGGTGATTCCCCCTCAGGGAACAAATAGTCAAAATGACGCTTTAGGGGCGTCGGCACGGCAAGTCGTAGAATTGAAGGGGCAGTAGACATAGATTATTTTTTAGCAGAATCTGAGGAAAAAGCTTGCGCCGTATGCTTGATATCGGTATATTCCGCTGATTATTTAGCCTGTACGGTGCTCGGCAAGCCTAAGGGGAATCCCTTAAAAGATCAAGTGGCGGTACAGCTCACTCGAGGTTATAGAAGATGCAAGCAAATATTCACCCAAAATACGAAACTATTAGTGCCTCTTGCAGTTGTGGTAACGTGATCTCTACACGCTCTACCGTTGCAAAAGACATCCATATCGACGTTTGTTCAAGCTGCCACCCATTTTACACCGGCAAGCAGAAGACCTCTGACACTGGTGGTCGTATCGATAAGTTCAACAAACGTTTTGCCGCAAGAAAAGCCTAATTTTTGGAAACAGTGGCGTAAACACTATCGCTCAACACAAAAAAGCCTATTAATAGGCTTTTTTCTTATGCTCGCTATGCCCACCGCCCTCAAAATCACTAATTATCGCTTGCGCTTTAATACACATAGTTATAAAAACAATTTTTAAATATACCGGTTACATAGCTGCCTCACTGACACCCGACACAGGTGTTATTGCCTAAAGTGCACTATGTCTACCCGCCTTAAATAAGCTTGGACGGAATCATTATGTCAGAAGAATTTAAAAAAGCTGCGCTTGCTTATCACGCAGAGCCAACACCTGGCAAAATCGCTATCGCACTGACGACACCCGCAGAAACCCAACGCGATTTAGCATTAGCCTACAGCCCAGGTGTTGCAGAGCCTGTCAAAGCGATTGCCGAAGATGCAGATCTTGCTTACAAATACACAGGTAAAGGCAACCTAGTCGCCGTTATCACGAACGGATCTGCTATTTTAGGCTTAGGCGATTTAGGCCCCCTCGCATCCAAACCTGTCATGGAAGGAAAAAGCCTTTTATTTAAGCGCTTCGCCAATATTGATTCGTTTGATATTGAAGTCGACGCAGAAAGCCCACAAGCCTTTATTGATACCGTGTCGAGAATTGCGCTAACTTTTGGCGGTATCAACCTTGAAGACATTAAAGCGCCGGAATGTTTTGAAATTGAAAAAGCCTTAATCGATCTTTGTGACATCCCTGTATTTCATGATGACCAGCACGGCACAGCCATTGTAACAGCGGCTGGCATGCTGAATGCGCTAGACATCCAAGGTAAAGCTATCGGTACCGCGAAGATTGTTTGCCTTGGCGCAGGTGCTGCCGCCATTGCCTGCATGCGTTTATTAGTCAGCTGCGGTGCGAAAAAAGAAAACATATTCATGATCGATCGACGCGGCGTGATCCATGAAGGACGAGACGGCATTAATGAATACAAAGCCGAGTTCGCCAATAATACAGATAAACGAACGCTCGAAGATGCGTGCCTTGGTGCTGATGTTTTTGTGGGTTTATCAGGTGCTAACCTCTTATCTGCCGACATGCTGAAATCGATGGCACCTAACCCTATCGTTTTTGCCTGCTCGAATCCAGACCCTGAAATCAGCCCTGAACTCGCACGTGCCACACGTGACGATATCATTATGGCGACAGGCCGCTCAGACTATCCGAATCAGGTCAATAACGTGCTAGGCTTCCCATTTATCTTCCGTGGCGCATTAGATGTGCGCGCCACTGCCGTAAATGAGGCGATGAAAGTAGCCGCGGTTCACGCCATCAAAGACCTTGCAAAAAAACCTGTAACACAGCAAGTAATTGACGCTGTAACTGAAGATGCGCTAACTTTTGGGAAAGACTATATTATCCCTAAACCTATGGATGCACGCCTTTTAGCTGACGTTTCTGCTGCCGTTGCAAAAGCCGCTGTAGATTCAGGTGTTGCTAAGTTGCCTTACCCATTGCATTACCCGCTTTAAATATCCTCACTCATGTACTGCTAAATCTTTTAGCAGTACATGAGGTATACCCACAGCCCTCGTACTATACTTCCCTTTTCGTCTTACTGCATTCCGCTATAACGCCTTATCAACACTGCCCTCATTAAGGTTATCTATCACAAAAAATACCACCTTAAATGAACTTCATTTGACTCAATGCTCTAATCATTAAAAAAGAATAACAAGGTTATGTTGATGAAGGTGACTATACCTGTCAGTGATTGCTTTACATTTCTAACAAACAAAAATATAAGTAGTTAAAAGGGAGCAGCCAGCTAAACCATGTATACTCAAAAGATTTATTTCACCTTACACAAACTCTGCTTTACCCGTCACAGCCTCTCATGGTCATTCTTTTCTTAACAAGCCTACTAAATTATTAGATGCTTCCTGTGTTTCTAAAGTTTTTGCGGCGGATAATAACTCATCAATACCGCTAGAAAACTTATTCACCTCGGCAAGTGAGTTCAATTCAATCTGGAAAGTATCACTCCTTATGGAGTCTGTACTATAACCACTATCGCTTCTCTTATACTCTAAAGAACCGAAGCCCGCAACATGTTCTCTCTTTCTATGAGCAGGCAAGCATCCAGCACTTTTAAACCCCTTACCACACTCACCGCATCTGACCTTTATTCCTCTTGGCTCTTGTTTTCTGTATGCCTTTCGCATGCCACTTTTATGATTCCCTGATACAAGTAAATTTGCTGTAGCTATCGCAACTTCCCCTGCGAACTTCTGAGGAGAACCTACAGATAAACAACTAAAAATCCACATAAAGGCAAATAAAATATAACGCCCCATAAAAGATCACTCTCTGTATTAAACGTTATTAGACAAGAGAATGTCTTAGAAGTTCAAAAATTGCTCAGATGGTAATGATCGTCATGGTATTGGTGCCACCCAATTGATGGTAATTACCATTTGCGAAAATAACCAAATCGCCTTTTCCTGCAACGCTCAACGAAAGCAACCGCTCACTAACCCACGCATGAATCTCTTCTGTCGTGGTCATATCCTTATCGGCATCAACGGCGTAAACACCGCGACAAAGCGCTAATTGATTACGTGTTCGCTCTTGGCGCGCAAAGGCAAAAATGGGAATTGCCGAGTGAATACGTGACATGATTTGCGGGGTGTAACCGGATTCTGTCATACAAACAATCGCTTTAACGCCCTCTAAGTGATTTGCCGCATACATCACTGACAGTGCAATCGATTCATCAATTCGCTCGAAACGCTGATTAACACGATGCTGTGAGCGCGTCGTTGCCGGGCTTTTTTCTGCACCTAAAATAATGCGATGCATCGCAGCCACGGCTTCTACGGGGTATCGACCGGCAGCGGATTCTGCTGAGAGCATCACGGCATCCGTACCATCTATCACGGCATTTGCCACATCAAAAACTTCTGCCCGGGTCGGCATCGCATTCTCGATCATGCTCTCCATCATTTGGGTGGCCGTTATCACCATTTTATTTAAGGTTCTGGCACGTTTTATAATGTGCTTCTGCACACTCACAAGCTCCGCATCACCGATTTCTACGCCCAAATCACCGCGTGCAACCATCACCGCTTCTGATGCGTTAATCATGTCATCAAGTACGGTTTCATCTTCAATAATTTCAGCACGCTCGATTTTTGCAACAATACCGGCATCAGAGCCTGCGGCTCTTAAATGCTTTCTTGCTAAATGAATGTCCTCGGCTGAACGCGGAAAAGACACCGCCAAATAATCGATGCCAATATCAGCCGCGTGCTGAATATCATCAAGATCTTTTTGCGTGAGTGCTGGCGCAGAAAGGCCGCCACCTTGTCGATTAATGCCTTTGTTGTTCGATAACACGCCGCCAATATCAACACGGCAATCTAACCGATTGCCGACAATAGCCAACACGGTTAATTGAACACGCCCATCATCAAGTAACAACTTATCGCCTGCGATACAATCGCTTGCTAAATTCGTGTAATCAATACCAACGGCCTGCTTATCGCCGGCATTTGATTCAAGGTCAGCATCAAGGTTAAACAAATCGCCGGCCTCTAGGGTTATTTCCCCCGCTTTAAAACGAGAAATACGCAATTTAGGGCCTTGTAAGTCTCCCAGGATAGCAACAATGCGTCCCTGCGCAGCGGCCTCTTTCCGTACTAATGCAGCCCGCCGCTGATGATCTTGATAATCACCATGCGAAAAATTCAGACGAAATACATTAGCCCCGGCATCTATCAAGCCTGCAAGCACTGCCTGAGAATCACTCGCAGGCCCGAGAGTGGCAACAATTTTTGTACGACGAAATACATTGTTTTTATCGTGAGACGGCATGACTGCTCCATAAATAATACAAGGCTTTATTGGTGAACCTTTATAAAATGGTTTTGGTGAATAAACGGAAAAGGTGCCTCGGGTTTAAGCCTTTTACTGGATTCACCACGAAGAAATGCTTTCACCCCTTCTTCTTTATAAGATAACACTTCCGTTTCGCCTGCAAAGTCTAAATCGTCGAAATATAACCAGACTTCAAAGGGGTATTTCGTGCTTTGGTAATAAAACAAACGGGTTTTTTGATCCATCACCGTACGATAGATAGTCTTCGAAAGGTGCGGCTGTTTTTTGTCTACCACGTTACGAGGAACACTGACGGTTTCAAGCAGGCTTCTCATCGCCGCCATTGCTTCAAAGCCGTCGGTCATCTTAGGCATTAATTCATAAAAATAGGTGGCTCGTTGATAGCGTGCTGAAGAGAAATAGCTTCCGGGCAATGTATCTAGACTATTGGCTTCTTCTCTAAAATTTTTATCCAATTTCTTGGTTTGTACATGCGATAAATTCGTCATGACAGCATAATCAATCGGTGAATATATTTTTTGTTGCCCCGCATGATATTCAATCACAGCAGAATGCCCTGTATTGTCTGTCATCGCTAAATAGACCTTTGGGCTTCGCCCAAAAGGGAGCATGGGTGCGATGATTTGAATATCTTTTTGTTCGAGGTCATCAATAGCTTCTTGCGTTGTGCCATAATTGTCCAAAACAAATTGCGCCCAAGCGCCAATAGATAAGGTAGGTTTGGTGTCACTAGAGCCATAATCCGTGCTCGATTGCCACATCAAATGCACAGTCAAGCCCGTTTCGTTCATGCCTTCTGCTGTGCCTGCTTCATACCCAGAAATGGCAACGCTACCAAAGCGCGACACCCACGCCAGTGAGCGTTCACCGCCTGCGCCATGACGCTCAAGACCACGCGGAAACTTCCACAGTCGAAGAGGAATATCTTCCAGCCAGTCCATATTTCGTCCGGTCACGACCCGTTCATCGCCGCCTTGAGAGCTAATACGCGTACAAGCACCGGTGTGAAAGCTCGATATCAAGCTGGTAAGTAAGCCTAGGATAAATATGCGCTGCCTCATACTGACCTCATTTTTTTTCAGTGATTGTTGAGACAACAAAAACACGCATTAGGTCAATACATTACTCTCTCAGCGACACACGGTAATCATTGGGTGTCTGCCCCATCCATTTTTTAAACGCGCGACGAAAATTGGAAGAATCACTGTAATCCAATAACTCCGATATCTCATCAATACTCCACGTGGTCATCGACAGGTATTCAATGGCACGGTTTAGCTTAATATCATCAATGATCGCTTTATAGGTCGTATCTACTGCCTGCAATTGCCTTGAAAAGGTTCTCGGCGATAAGCCTAGCTGCTTCGCCATAAAATCGCTGGAAGGAAACTGCCCAGACGTTTCATTGACAATTTGCTTAATCCGCTCGGTTAATGATCGGTCATTATCGATGGATGCCAGCAAAATTTCGCATTGCTTTTGTGCAAGCTCGGCTAAAAGTGGATCTGCAAGCTTCGAGGCTTGATTGAAATTTTCTCCCGTTAACACGACCTGATTTTTACTTTGCCCAAAAAGGACTTGTGTTTTAAACAGGGCATCGTATTGATCAGCATAATCTGGGCGCTCATAACGAAAGCAAAATTTTTCGATGGCGACATCCATACCGCTCAAAAATTGTAAAATATGGTGAAGGCTTGAAAAGGCATGTTCGACCATAAATCGGTTAAAGCGGCCCTCAGGCAGAAAGCTTTCTAATTCTAGGATTGCTGAGTTTTCTTGTAGAGACACATTCAGTCCCGTCAAACGATTACGTATTTTGATATATTTCATCGCCATCGAAAATGCATCAACCGTATTGTGGCTACTCATGATGGCATAACCCAAAAAACCATGACTCGCAATGTTCAATTGCTGGCCAAAATATAAGCCAAGTGCGTCATTATGACTGAGCATGAAAGCGCGATTTACTAGCGCTTTAAATTGCGACAAGGTGGCAAAGCTGTCCTGTTTGGCTAAAGCTTCTTCGGTTAATGCCGTCCCCTTCAACAGTGAATGTCGGTCAACCCCCTCTGCGGTCATCATTTCTGCCAAAAGGGCAGCATAACTCATCGATACCGCAGGTATATTGAGCTGTGACTCGACACTGTGCGTTTTTTTCTTATCCATAAATGACTCGCAAATCCGAAAGGTGGCGTGAAATGACCCTCAAGTTGTCAGTTTTTAACCTGTTGAGTGCCGTTTTGTCAATATATAGTCATACCACTTATGGCTATAAAGGTTTTACACAGCGCATGTCAGACAATAAACAACATAATAAAACGCCTATCAAACACTGTTTAGTCACTGGCGGCGCGGGCTTCCTTGGCAGTAATATTGCCAAGGCATTGCTTAAAAAAGGCTGCTCTGTTGTCGTCTTTGATATTGAACCGCCTAAGTTCTCTGATGACAACATGACCTATGTTGTGGGAGATTTACGCGACGAAGCCATGCTGAATGATGCGATGAAAGGTGTCGACACGGTTTTTCATACAGCCGCTATTATTTGTTTACTCGGCGGCTCTGCCGTTACTGATAGTTATCGCCAGAGAGCTTATGATATCAATGTAAAAGGGACTAAGATTCTCGTCGATGCGTGCTGCAAAAATCAGGTGTCTCGTTTAATCTATACAAGCTCAAATAACGTGACATTTAATGGCACCCCCATACACAGCATGGATCAGTCAACCCCTTACGCCACTCGGGTTTACGATCTTTACACAGAGACAAAAATAGCAGCTGAGCGTTATGTACTCAGCCAAAATGGGCAAAATGGCTTACTTACCTGCGCTATTCGCCCCGGTGGCATTTACGGCGCAGAAAGCAACTATATGCTAGACACTCTCGTCGAACAACTCAAATCCGGCAAGGTTGTTGCCATCATTGGCGATACCAACTCAGTGCAAGATCTTTCTTTTATCGATAACCTTGTACACGGTGAAATTCTTGCCGCTGAAGCACTCTACAGCGGAAGCCCCGCCTGCGGAAAAGCGTATTTTATTACCGATGATCAGCCTATTAATAACTTTGTTTTTTTCAAGCCAATCTTCGAAGCTTTAGGCTACCGCCTCCCGAAAATACAGGCCCCCGTTTGGCTGCTCATGCCTATCACCCGCGTGTTGCAATGGTTACACTTTACTCTCAAATTTCCTGAACCCTTCTTATGTCCAAAAGAAATCGATAAAGCCGGTATCACGCATTTCTCGAGTACCAAAGATGCGCGCCGAGACCTTGGCTATGAACCGATCAAAACCATCGAAGAAGCCACGGCAGCTTGTATCCCTTATTGCCAGCAACTTCTTGATTCGATGAAAGCGCGCTAATCAAGCATCAACACCGCACAATGAGCTGCTGCTTAATCACAGCAGCAGCTGACTGGCGCCTCAATTCCCGCCGAACAAAACCCATTGCTTGACTCATCAACACTAAACTCAGCTTCCTGATAGAGCTTATGCTTAATCGCAAGCACTGTGCTATCCATTTTTTGAACAAGTACATCCATGACAGCAGAGGTGAGCGTAAGCGCTGGCCGACTCATCACAAATGATTTAAAGAGATTAAGTTCCTCATCCGTAGCATGCTGATATGCCTGTAAAAAAGTCGCATGAACCGCTTTCTTTAGCCTGTCATCTGCACCCGAACGGCAAACATTATCGGATAAAGTCTCTGACTGTCCCATCATGACAAACAACATATTCATCATAAAATTTTGCGCCTGCGCCATAAGGTATTCTGACTTTAACGCATCACAAACAGGCTCTGCAATGGCTAGTCGTGCTTGTTGATCGGCAATAATCTGATCAGTCTGATTGAAGACCATCAACATATTTTCAGACGTTAAAGCAGCATTTTCAAGGTTAAGCATTCGCTGACCTAAATCTGACTGAAGCCAACTGAGCAACTTGTCCATATCATCTAGCGTCAATAACTTGGCAAGCCTATTTTTCATGTCATCCAATAAAGGAGCCGTATCCATTTCACGCGTTAAAATATCGCGCACCAACATACGGTCATGCTCAGAAAACTGGCCAAACAATTCACTGCTTAGCATGGTGTTTGTCATCGAGCCTATGATTTGTGCTTTTTTACCCATAGAGGATTCTTTAAGAATTAACGCAGCCTTTTCATGCTTCTCGCAAGCAAACAATCCACCACTATAAAATCCAATAAATACACTCAACGCGCCAATAACTGACAGCTTCAAAAACAGCATTCTTCTTAACATCGTAACAACCTCTTTAGGCACATAACCAATAAACACCTACTATGACTATCTGTAGCGCCAAAAGTTTATTGATGGAGGAAAGATAAGGTTGTAGGATTCAGATCTGTAAACCAAATGGATGAAAAAAGTCGACTGCCATGCTTCCTATCGATACCACTTTTGATAAAACCCACCTTTGGCACCCTTATACGTCAACCATTTCTCCCTTACCCTGCTACCCAGTCAGCCATGCTGAAGGGGTCAACATTCACCTTGAAACAGGCGAATCTCTGATTGATGGCATGAGCTCATGGTGGTCAACCATTCATGGTTATAACCACCCTGACATGAATGCCGCCATACAAGCACAGCTAAAAAAAATGAGCCATGTGATGTTTGGCGGGCTAACGCATGAGCCTGCCGTCACACTCGGAAAAACCTTAATTGATATGACCCAGCAGCACTTTGATCATGTTTTCCTTGCTGATTCAGGCTCTGTCTCTGTAGAAGTAGCCTTAAAAATGGCGCTTCAATATCAACATGGAAAAGGCCATCCAGAAAAACAAAAAATAGCAGCCTTACTTGGCGGTTATCATGGTGACACCTTCGGCGCGATGAGCGTGTGTGACCCCATCAATGGCATGCACTCTCTGTTTAAGAACCGGTTGCCCGAAACACTCTTTTTACCCCGCCCTGAAAGTTTGCCCAATCAACCACTCACTGAGGCAGATCATAATGCCATCAAAAAACTATTCACCGAAAATGGCGATAAACTCGCGGCAGTCATTGTAGAACCCCTCGTGCAAGGTGCAGGTGGCATGCATTTTTATTCGGCTGATTACTTAAAAGCATTACGTACTTACTGTGATCAATATGGCGTACTACTTATTTTTGATGAAATTGCCACAGGCTTTGGACGCGCTGGCGAACTTTTTGCTTTTCTTGAAGCCTCCGTCATTCCAGACATTTTATGTTTAGGCAAAGCGTTAACCGGGGGGTATATGACACTCGCGGCCACACTTTGTACATCGGCTGTAGCCGAAGGTATCTGCCAGTCTGAAGCCGGTGTTTTTATGCACGGCCCCACATTTATGGGCAACCCACTCGCCTGCAGTGCCGCAAATGCAAGCCTTAAGCTACTAAGAGAATCGCCATGGAAGTCCCGTATCAACGCGATAACACAGCAATTAGAAGCGGAACTCAACGACTGCAAAGCACTGAAAAATGTTGTCGATGTTCGCGTCAAAGGCAGCATCGGTGTCGTTGAACTCAACAAACCCATTGCCATTGCAAAAGTACAAGAAATGTTTGTTAGCCGCGGCGTATGGATTCGCCCGTTTAACAACCTTGTCTATATTATGCCGCCCTATATTATTACGCCCGATGAACTTAGCCGACTTACTTTAGCTATTTACCAGGTTATTCAGCGCCTAGACTAAACTTTACGCACGTTCATGACTCTGACTAAGTGAGTGCTAAGAATTTTTATTTTACAGTCACTTAACTCTACGTCATGGGCGGATTTATGCGCAAAACGCTATCGTATTTCTTTTTATCTCCCGTAAGCCTTTCGACTTATATTCTTATCATACCACCAGTATTAGTGAGCTGCACCCCACAAAACACGGCGACTCAATTAGACACGAGCACCACAGCGAATACCCCCAAAGACAGAGAGAATGACCGCGCCCAACAAGTATTTATCGACTATGACGAAGCGTTTTTAAAGCGGCACCCAATAGCGGCAACCTACCGAGGGGATCACAGGTTCAACGATCAACTCTACGACCGCATTGATTACAACAGCCGGATGCGCCTTTTAAAAGTGACTGAATCTTATTTAGAGCAACTCAAATCACTTAATTACGAAAAGCTGAATGAAGAAAATAAAATCAGCTTCGATCTTTTGTTTTATCAATGCAAAATGATTCTTGAGTCATTAACCGACGGCTATCTTGATATGCACAGCATGTTACCCATTAGCCCTTCACTCAACCTACCGATAAGGCTCGTCAGCTTGGGTAGCGGCAAAGATGGGCGGCAACCCTTCACCACAGTTAAGGATTACGATAACTGGATAAAGCGTGCGAATGAATTCCCCTCCTGGATCAAACAGGCCATCAACAACATGGATAAAGGGATCAAAAAGAAAATCGTCTATCCAACGATTATCGTTGACCGACTCATAGCACAACTGAAACCTTTTACGGATAAAGATGTCGATAACAGCCTTTTTTATCTGCCCATCAAACACTTACCAGAAGCCGTGCCATCGAGTGAAAAAAAACGCTTGGCGCTTGCGTATCATAAGCTCATTGAAGACACGCTCACACCGGCATATCAAGACTTATACAGCTATCTCGTAAAGACCTACCGACCCCATGCCCGTAGTACTCTCGGAATAAATGCACTACCTAATGGCAGTAATTGGTATCACTATCTTATACGTAAAAACTCAACCATCGACATGACGCCTGAGACTATTCATGCATTAGGTATTGCACAAACAAAATCTCTGTTTTCAGCCTTACAAAGAAAGAAGAATGCGTTAAATTTTAAAGGCAGCATGCCAGATTTCCTCCACTTCTTAAAATATGACAAGCAGTTTACCTACCCATCCGAACACGCATTTATCAATAGCTATAGAGGTATGAATGCCATTGTTAAGCCGCGCTTAAAAGATCAGTTTAGTCATTTATACAATGCACCTTATATGATTAAACCTATTCCTCTATTTCTTGCTGAGTCAACACCTTCGGCACTTTACGTTTCTCCCTCTTTTAAAGAAAATGAGGCAGGTATCGTTTACCTCAACACGTCCTATCTCTCATCCAGACCTAACTACATTCGTGATGCCCTTTTCTTACATGAAGCGATTCCTGGCCACCAATTGCAAAAATCACAAATTATTGAAAACCCAAACGTGATAAGTTTCAGAAAATATTTTCGCTGTCCTGCCTATACGGAGGGATGGGCAACTTATGCCGAATCATTAGGTAAATCGCTTGGCCTGTATCAAAGCACGTATCAAGAAGTGGGCGCGATTGTTTATGCATTGACTCATACCTCTCACGTTGTCATAGATACAGGTATCCATCTATATGGCTGGGACAAAAACAAAGCAACCCAATGGCTAAAGACTTATACACCGCTCACGGATCACCAAATAAACATCGCTATCGATCACACAGTCGCAAGACCTGCACAATCGGTGAGTTACTTACTTGGCAGCCTCACCATTAAAGAATTAAAGGAACAAGCGCAAGTTACCCTGGATGCGAGCTTTGATATACGTGAATTTCACCATCAAATCCTTAAAGATGGCCCTCTCACCCTACCCATACTTAAGAAAAAGATAACCCAGTGGATTTCTGAGCAGGCTAAAACTACAAAGCCTGACTACCCAAACACAGCTAAGCAAGTACCTAAGAGCCAACTAACAACAATCTCCCAATAAAAAATAAAACGTGTAATATAATAAAAACTAGCTACCATTTACCCTTGTCAGTAGATTGAGATGACGTTAAATCCTTATGAAATCTGCACTTGAATTATTTACACAACTCACTTTTGTTTTTTTCTCTACTTTTATTATCTCTGTTGTATGCATTGCAGAAAGTCAGCAGGCCGTCGATAGAGAGAATAAATCCATCACCCTTGCATTAACCTCTGAGCCTCCCAAACTCAACACCTTGATTTCGCAAGACGCCACAAGCTTCTTCATCATCGATCACCTAACAGAAGGATTGATGCGCCACGATCAAAATAACAAGCTCATTGGAGGAGTGGCAGAAAAATGGGAACTTAGTGATGATGGCGCAACCTTTTGGTTGCGCAAAGATGCCAAGTGGCAAGACGGAAAACCTGTCACCGCGCATGATTTTGTCTTTGCATGGCGCGAAGTACTCAAACCTGAAACTGCCTCAGCTTATGCCTTCATTCTTTACCCTATCACGAATGCTAAAGCGATTAACGAAGGTAAATTACCTGCAGAAAAACTGGGCGTGAAAGCCATTAATGACTATCAGCTCGAAGTAACTTTACATCAACCGACGGCCTATTTTCTCGATTTAACCGCGTTTATTACCTATCGACCCATTCGTGAAGATGCGATCAAAAAATGGGGGCGAGCTTACGCTGCAGATGCGGACAATATACTCTCAAATGGCCCGTTTATTCTTACTGACTGGATTCATGGCGCATCTTTAAAAATGAAAAAAAACCCTTACTACTGGGAAGCAGACAAGGTCACGTTAGATACCATCAACATCCCTTACATCACCTCGGACTCCTCTGCCTTATTTAACTTATTCTTAGAAGATAAAATTGCCACATGGATAACGCCATCCTTAGCGGCCAGCAACATGAAAAAAGCACTAAAAAAGCATCTCCCCATCTACAAATTTCAAAGTGGTGCCGTTTATTATCTGGAATTTAATCACCGCAAAAATCGAATAACCGCCAACAAGAATTTTCGGAAAGCGCTGCAATATATTATTGATCCCACCTTATATACAAACAAAGTGTTAGGTAATCCTGGCAACACACCCGCACAAAGCCTATTTCCTAAATGGCTTAAAGGTGCAGAAAAACCCTTACACGTTGAATACCCCCTTAAACCTATTATCACCAACATTGCTAAAGCAAAAATCTATTTAGAAAAAGCAAAAAAAGAGCTTGGCCTCAAAGCATTTCCTCCATTATTTTTATTGATTGATGATGGTGGGGGTACAGGTGGAAACAAAACGGGCGAATACCTGCAAGAACTACTCGCTGATACATTGGGGCTAGATATTCGTATCGACAAACAAATCTTCAAGTTACGCTTAGAAAAACAACGTAAAGGACAATACGATATTTTATTAGCCGGATGGGGGCCTGACTTCAACGACCCGATGACGTATGCGGATTTGCTTTTCTCAGAAAATTCAAATAATTCGGGAAAATACAACAACCCCGTTTACGATAATCTCATTATTACTGCCCAAGCAACTGGCGACCAAAAAAAACGCGCAAAAATTTTCGGGGAAATCCAAGAAATCATTCAAGAGGAGGTTCCCGTATTACCCCTGTACTATCGTGGTGATGTTTACCTTCAGCATCCTCGATTAACAAACGTAAAAAGACAAATATTTGGTGGCGATCCCATTTTCACCTACGCCGAAATCGCACCTAAGGAAAGCACGTCTCGATGACACGCTATATTATAAAACGTCTTCTCTCTGGCCTTGTCGCCATTTGGTTTATTGCTACGGCAACCTTTTTCTGCATGCATGCGGTGCCTGGCGACCCACTTTCGAGTGATAGAGCCTTATCACCCGAAATCCGTAAGAACCTTGAAAAACGTTACGGGCTTGATAAACCTTTGCTGGTTCAATATGGCATCTTTCTAAAGAACATGGCCATGGGTGATTTTGGTATCTCATTCACCCAAGAAAACCGGAGCGTAAACGACATTATTGAAGAACACTTCCCTATATCCGCCACATTAGGACTTATGGCGATCATTTTTGCAGCCATCGGCGGCATCCTTTTTGGTGCATTCACCGCGTTCTATAAAAATAAATGGCCCGATCACTTAATTATGATTTTGGTTGTGTTTTCTGTCTCGATACCTGGGTTCGTTTTCGCGGCCTTTGGTCAACTTGGCATTATGGCGTTTAATGATATTTTCCATACTCGTATTCCTGTTGCAGGCTGGGGAACGCTGTCACACATGATCGTACCTGCTTTGGTTTTAGGTCTCGGCACCATGGCCTACCTAACACGACTGATGCGCTCATCAATGCTTGACATCGAAGGAGCAGATTTTATCCGTACAGCCAAGGCGAAAGGCGTGCCTTCAAAGCGTATCTTTTTCAAACACCAACTCCGAAATGCTATCCTGCCTTTAGTGACTGTACTCGGCCCTGCTATTGCAGGTATTACGACAGGCGGCTTTGTGGTCGAGCTGGTCTTTGCTATTCCTGGGCTTGGCAAGTATTTTGTTCAGGCGGTACAGCAACTCGACTATACAGTCATTATGGGAACCACTGTGTTTTATGGCGCATTTTTAGTGTTAGCCGTCATCGTTGTCGATATCCTTTACGGCTTTATCGATCCGCGCATACAAGTGATTAAGGGGTGAGGCATGACAACATCTTCCTCTTTTACTGATGACGATTTTTTACCACTGATCAAACAGCCTTCGCGCTCTATTGAACGGCCATCGATTTCTTATTGGCGTAATGCCTGGCTCAAACTTAAAAAAAATAAAAGTGCATTTCTTTCACTGATACTGATTATCGGCTTATTGGTATTTACACTTTTTGGTTCATTTTTTTGGTCAGCTGATCCTTATGATCAAGATCTCATGCAGGTCTCGCGAGGCCCAAGCTTTACAAAACAAGCGCTCGTCATCCCGAACAAAATAGACTATCAGCCCATTTTTAAAACCAATCATGCACCTTTTGTTGCAGAGCTTGCTCCAGAGTCGCTTGCCGTTATGGGCACACCCACAACAGAGGCGATTATGCTTACCTGGGAGCCTGTTGCAGGCGCAGGGGGCTATCATATCTTTCGCCACGAATACCCGCCCTACGGCCGACATGACTTAGGTATACCCTTAGGGGAAATAGATAATGGGGATCTAGTCAGCTATATCGATGCCCTTCAACTTGAAAACATCGATTACTATTACTCTGTTGTGCCCGTGTTCAATGCTCGGCTATCTGATGAATACAGCACAATCCGTACCCATGCACAGCAAGCAATCACCCTCAGGCAAGCGATAAAGCAAGGGTTGATTAAGGAAAACCTGCGCGGACAAAAACTCGGCAAAACCATTCGCCTGCCGAGCCACCCACTCGGTACCGATTACCTAGGCCGTGATATGCTCGCACGCTTGATTCAAGGCGGAAAAGTCTCTCTCTTTATCGGCATCGTTGCCCCCCTTATCTTTATTTTCTTAGGGCTTTTATACGGCGGAATTTCAGGCTACTTAGGTGGCAAAGTCGATGAGATCATGATGCGTTTTGTTGATTTTGTCATTGCGCTGCCCTTTCTGCTCTTTATGATCCTTTTAAAAGTCGCTTTTGGCATAGGTCCCGGCGAAAGCGGTATTTTCCCACTCCTCATCGCACTCATTTTATTAAGCTGGCCATCAACGGCTCGCTTGATTCGTGGACAAATGCTAAAAATTCGTGAAGAACCTTATATGCAAGCCGCCAAATTGATGGGCGCCAATCCACATTATCTGATCATGAAACACATGATGCCTAACGTATTAGGTTTATTACTTGTCTCTATCACTTTCGCTGTACCCAGTGCAATCTTTACCGAAGCCTTCTTATCCTTTATTGGTATGGGCGTTGCACCGCCTACGCCTTCCTGGGGCTCTATGTGTAATGATGGTATGCCGACGCTTCTGACTCACCCACACGAACTCCTCTTCCCTGCGCTATTTATCAGTATTACGGTACTTGCCTTTAATCTACTCGGTGACGGCTTGCGTGATGCACTTGATGTTAAATCAAAAGGAGAGAGTTAATGTCTGAGAAGCCTGTTTTATCCGTGAACAACTTGCAGGTTGAGTTCACGACACACGGAGGAAAGGTTCAGGCAGTCAGAGGTATTAGCTATGAAGTACAAGCCGGAAAAACACTCGCCATTGTGGGTGAATCCGGCTGCGGAAAATCAGTCAGCGTTCAAAGCCTGATGGGGCTAATTCCTACGCCGCCCGGAAAAATCATTGCCGGCAGTGCCTACTTGAACGGTATCGATATTCTGTCATTAAACGAATCTGCCCTTAATAAATTGCGTGGCGTTGAAATCGCCATGATTTTTCAAGACCCCATGAGTAGCCTGAATCCCACCATGAAAGTAGGCCACCAGATAGCCGAGTCGCTGATACTTCATAAAGGTGCAAGCCAACAAGAAGCACTTAAAGAGGCGATCCATTTATTGGATAAAACCAAAATTCCTGAGGCGCGACAACGCGCTAACCAATACCCTTTTGAGTTCTCAGGGGGTATGTTACAACGAGTAATGATTGCCATGAGCCTCGCCTGTAAACCCTCTTTACTCATTGCTGATGAGCCGACAACCGCCTTAGATGTCACGATACAAAACCAAGTACTGAGCATCATGCAAGAAATCCAAAAAGACGAGGGTATGGCCATTGTCCTGATCACACACGACTTAGGCGTTGTGGCACACATGGCCGATGAAGTTGCTGTGATGTATGCCGGTGAAATCGTTGAAATGGGGCGAGTGGATACGGTGTTCTATGAGACGGGCCACCCCTATATGCAAGGCCTTAAACGCTCCATGCCCACCATGACACAACAAGATGATACGCCGCTTATCGCCATCGAAGGGTCTCCGCCGGATTTATTTAAGCCGCCACAAGGTTGCGGCTTTACTGATCGCTGCGAATACGCCATGGCCGTATGCAAGGATCATCACCCGCCACTCTACACCTTGAAAAGCGATCATCAGGCACGCTGTTGGCTACATCATGAAAAAGCACCCATAAAAAAACGCCTGAGCTTACAAGAGGATAACGCATGACGGATACCGTGCTAGAGCTCTGCAATGTCAAAACCTACTTTCATCTCGATAAACATCGCACCGTTCATGCCGTCGACGGCATCGACTTAAAAATCAAACAAGGTGAAGTATTAGGTCTTGTTGGCGAAAGTGGCTCAGGGAAATCAACCCTCGGTAAGGCGATTGTCGGCTTACATCCAAAAACGTCAGGCTCTGCACTATTTAACGGACAACAACTACCAGCAAACTATAAAACCGCCGACTATAAAAAGTATGGGAAATCGTTACAGATGATTTTCCAAGATCCTTATTCATCGCTTAACCCACACATGAACGTATTCGATATACTGCGTGAGCCTTTGTTATTGCAGGGTGAAAACAAATCAAAAAATCATGATAAAGCGTTGATCATTTCTTGGCTTGAAAAAGTCGGCTTGCAAGCTGATCACTTGTCGCGATACCCACACGAATTTTCAGGGGGGCAAAGGCAAAGACTCGGCATCGCGCGAGCATTAATTATCAACCCACATTTTATCGTTTGTGATGAGCCCATTTCTGCGCTTGATGTCTCTGTTCAAGCACAAGTCATTAACTTGCTTACCGAGCTTAAACAATCCATGGATTTAACCTTGCTGTTTATTGCTCATGACTTATCAATGGTTCGTTATATTTCAGACCGCATCATGGTTATGTACATGGGAATCATGGTCGAAATGGGTGCAGCTGACGATGTTTTTTTTAACCCTCAGCATCCTTATACACAAATGCTCATTGCCTCTAACCCTGTTGCCGACCCCAAGAAAGAACGTGCGCGCGAAGACCAATGTATTAACGGTGAGGTTGCATCCCCTATCAATATTAAACCCGGCTGCCGTTTTTATCGTCGTTGCCCCCATGCTTTTAGTCCCTGTGAGCATATTACACCGCAAATAATCACAACCGATAAAAGGCAGGTTGCCTGCCATTTATATGACCCCACCTATCAGCACGAAAAAACCTAGAATCCATACGGGTATAAATGATGGCATCGCTTTTCAGCCTAAGGTGATCAACAATTAAGCCATCGTTATTCAACGTCTTGTTCTGGTTGGCTCTCGTTAAGTCTGTTCATTTTTCTCCACGCAACCTTTTGGAAAAATGTAATGCCAGCTTTTCTCTATAGGCGCTACTTCGAAATTTTTAAAATCTGTCCGGACTGACCTTGTCTTTTTAGTGTTGTCTTTTCCTTGACGCTTACTCGCCTCTTTATCGCCATAATAAGTATGAGTAATATCCCATTTAGTACCTAATGTAATACCTGTACTCCCAATATGGGCGAATAAATCACTTTCCTCTGCCTTCGATATCTTTGGGTCATTCGCCAACTCTCTGAGCCGTTTAATGCCTGATTGCCCAGATGTTTCTACGCTATTACTAAAAGCACCTGCAAAGCTTAATCGCACATCTTCCGAAACAGCCTCATGCCCGGTATGCTTCAGATAACCATCAATTACAGCGGCCTGAGCAGCAACATTTACAAGCTTTCTCTGTGTATCACTGGATACCTCATGCTCAGTACCGTGAGCATGAGAAATTGCATGCATCTCACGCATCGCATCTCGTCCAGCTATGTAACATGCACCATGATTTAAAACACCGTTCCTATGATCCCTCTCCATTCCTCCCTTGAGTATATCCGCTTGTTTATTGAATATACCCTCAAGAGTTAGGTTTTCATTACTGCCAGAACAGTCCAACAAAAACAAACTCCTCATGACATCTTTTATTCCAGAAAAAGATAAACACGCGTATAAAAATAAAATATAAATAGTTTTTCTCATAGATTTCACTGATCATTAAAAAATATTTTTCAGCGATTATGATACGACAAATCCACCACCCATATAAACCCAAACAGAATCCTAAAAAATAAACGGGCTGATTAAAATTTTTCTACTTACAGCTATACCCATCGGAATTGGAGATGCAAGAAGGCGGCAAGCGAGCGAATCCCCATGAGCTTACAGCCCGTAAGTGGCTGGGGTGAGCGAGCGCGGCAAACACCCTTGCATCTTCAAGGGCGATCGGAATATTCGCCGCCACTACAACTTCACGATGACACATAAACATTAAATTTATAAAAAAACCGAACTTATCTCGACATATTTATCAAAAAAGTATCGACGTAAATACAGATATTAAAATGCAAATTAACAAAATACTTATTTTTATTATAATTTTATGTAACGTTAACAAATGTACTGCAGAAGGATCCATCAAAAAAAACATATTAGGCTTACTGTGCCTCACAACTTCCACATTAGAAGAAAAAGATGCAGACAACGGCTTCATTGACATTGCTAACATAAATGAATTGTCTGCCGATAAGTTAAGAGAATTATCTCTAGAAAAAAAAGATGAGCTATTTACCTTACCCACGCAGTCAGAATTTGAATTGGACAAATTTGACGAAAATACAGCAAAGGAAATGCTTGAAGCAATACACCGAAGAGATGAAGTAGAGAAAAATACTCAGACCATAGGGACGGATGAAGAAACTAATAATAAGCTAGCCAAAACATTTTGGGGCGATCTTGGCAGAAGCCAGAAAATAACGATAGATGGCAAGGATAAAACAAAGGGAATTCAAGAAGTCAAAAACCTAGGAAATGTGCAACCTCTTCATGAATTTAACGGTGATACAGCAATATATAACGCGCATCAAGGAAACGTAGGGAAATCTCTAGGTTATTTTATTCCCGCCTTGAGAGAGTTAGGGTATAACATTAAGAAAGAAAACCCAGACGAGCAACACCATAACTTCGACACAGGCAAAAACAAAACATGCGATTACACTTATAAAGCAAAGGCAATAGACCTGTTTGATAACGATGTCGGCCACAGAGAAACCGTCTTCACATATAAGAATAAATTTAACTATGAAAAAGCAAAGTCAGTGACCACTCCAACCATCACCATGGAAGAGCCTAAGTATGTTCTTTACAAACACCTATTACTCAACACCAAAAAGTAGTCAACCTTCCTCATAATCAGGGGGGCTAACAGCAAGTAGCCCTCCTAAGAAACTCAGTCATTAACATTCTATCCCTCTCCACAAGGCAGCCCTTCATAATACGTATTGCCTCTTATAGAAATAGTAGCTATTTAGATTCTTGTAGCTTAAAAAATACGCCTTCTGGCATCTTTCTTGAAATCTACGGAGGTCAGCGCACTGGAATAGCGAAGCCTATTCCGGCGCATAGATATCGGCGTGCTACGTTTGCTAACTTTTAGTAACGTTATCTGAACATGCCATATCTTTTAGCATGCTTCCATACTGTACTTTAGCGCGGTCGTACAGGCGGATACCTTCTCGTAATTCATCATTTCTCGTTTGAATAAACGCTTTCGTTGCTTTCACCGCAATCACTTTAGCTTCACCAAACTTTGTTTTCCCTGACGCCTGCATTCTAAAAATTGAGACACTATCGCCTCGCTTTATGCCTGCCGTTCGGCCAGCCGATAATTGATAGATATGCTTTTTCCCGTCGCTAAAATACTTCTCGATATAGGCTTCGGGAGCTAAAAAATTATTCAAAGAATAGCTGGTACAGCTAACAAGCGTTTCAATAATGTCTGCGTGTCTTTCTTTATATTCATTACTGCCTTCGGGTGTAGCATTATAGGGTTGGCATTGATCAAAAACATCAACCGAAAAGGATTCATCCATTTTTACGCTATCGTGTTTCATTCTGCGCAGAGAGGGCAGGCTTAAAACTTCAAGTTGTAACCCTGCACGTAAATCATATTCACAACTACCCTCTCTTTTCTTCTTACACATTGGACACCATATTGGCTTTGAGTAATCTTTTTTTATCGTAGAGCGCGTAATCGCTGCCTTTACATAATAATCAACTTTTTGCTCGCCCAAATAATTCAACTCAGAGGAGTTTCTTTGAGCGCGCTCAATTTCTTCAATAAGGTGCTGCGTTTTCTTGTCCTGTGCGCCTTTGATTTTTATTCCCTGCGTTTTTAATTGATGTACGATACCCTCTCTTAGGGAGGCAGCATTTAAGAAGATACCTTTTTTGGGTGTATAGTCACATCCCACTTTTTCAGCTCGGCATGTCTTGTAATGTGGGGTTGAATCTCGTCAAGCACTTCCTTACTTGGCCTTACACCTTTCGTATAAACCTTATCAATTAAATCAACAATTGTTTTTTTACATTTATGCACAAGACTTTTTGTCCACTCCACCACCACATGAACTGAATTTAGAAGTGTGCCATTCCAATGGCTTTCCAAAAAAGCCCACCGCCTTTCAATGGGATTATATTTGCTGTGATAAGGAGGGTAGTAAACCAGCCTGATTCTCAGCCCAGTTTGACTGGAAAATTGCACCATCCGCAAAAGAAACTGAGTTCGCAGGCTATTACTCTCCGGGCCATTGTCTGTATAAATAATCAGCTCATCTTTGTCCTTGTTAGCTTCTTTGACATTCTCCCACCACAATTGCAGTGCATCACAAATAAAGTCGCTCGTCTTGTAGGAGAGTCCATAAACAACATGGAGTTGATCGTTATCTAGGTTAAGAATCCCAAATGGCACCATTTTATCTTTATCTGCCATATCGTGATCTAGCGCCTGGACCACTTCTGCTCCGCGAGATTTACCCGCTCTGGAAAAGTCGCCGAGATTAACAGTAGCCTTGCAGTCTATGCTGATCTGCAACGTGTTTTGTCGTTGACTGGCTTCTGCTCTAACTTTGTTGACGTTGTCGAAGATGGCGTTAGTTTCTGGTATTTTTTTTCAGGTTTGGATTTCTGCACCTTGCGGAGCTTATAACCCATCCTATTCAGGATATTGCTAATGGTTCGCTCTTTAGGTAGAAGGTCTTCTTGCCAGTTCTTTTCCTCGACTAGCTTCTGCCGTACAACTTTGGCCGTTATGCGGGTATAGGCAAATGTATTTCTTAACCGTGAATCCGCTTGGCTTTCAGGCTCAACCAGGCTACGGATATCATCTTCAAGGCCTACCAGTGCAACCTCGGATTTATTTTTTCCGCAGGGTTCATAATTTCCATAACAGATCATCCCAGTTTTTTTTTCGTTGATCCCTAATGCAACCGCCTTTCGTCCAAACCCAAAGGTTGATTCAGTCAACCGGGCACTTCCACTGCAAAGGGTTTCAGAAACTTCAGCCATAAAAAGTCTTTTTTCAGGGTTTTTTAATAGCCTGGCTGCTAATTTGAAGAGAGAAATATACTCAGGTTCTATATCAATTGAAGTGGGCATAAATAAAATAGAGAATAAACAACTTTAGACATGTAATGGTAGGGCATCATACGCTGGTAATGTTTAAAATGCTACTTCCCTTAATGCATTCGAAAGAGTAAGGTCATCGTTTACATCTGCTTGTATATTCCAGATAACGTTCATGGCATGACCATCGAGTTCGGAAGCATGAGGCGGTTTACTATCGACGGATATTCGTTGAAGCTTTCTTTCGGTAGGCGGGCTATACGCTTCTGATTTTTTATCCTCGTAAAGAGAGGCGCAAGACGTTAGCATCAAAACTAAACTGATAATCGGTAATAAGGCTATACTGCAACGAATCATTTCAAATTCCTTTTGTGCAATGCATTTTTTTATTCACGAGGCAGGAGACAATATCAATCGTATCGAGCTGGCTTAATAGTTCGTTTATAACGCGTTGTTTGGCTGCGGAATAACCGTTTAAAGATATATTCTGACTACTCAGATCAAAAGTTGAGAGCACCTGCCCACTGGATAGCCTTAACTTCACAGACAACGTTCCTTTCATATAGAACTCCTGTCCAATTTTTTGTCGCGAGTAATGGCTACTAAGCTCAACATAATCCGATCTTCGGAAAAAATTCGAGTCGGTAATCGATATATTTTCTTTATTCAGCTGCTTACTAACAACATCTATCGCGGTTTTACTTTTCGTCCGGTTGATAATGGACAGTTTGCGTGATGCTGTATGCCGGTTAAATGTTTTGTAGTAAGCCGTAATTAATTGACTATCTTGTATTCGCGGCGACCGCTCAATACTGGATAACAAAGCACTGTTTCTTTCGAGTGTTTTTACAATCGGTAAGACTTGTCGTAACGTCCACCAATAACCAAAATCCTTGTCATTGGATCGCGCCGATAACACACGCTGAATATCTCTGCGGTTTTGGCTCACATCAGCTTTAAGCTGTTCAGCTAATGCATGTTTAGGTAATTCTAACAAGACAAAATAATGATTGCCTAAATGCGTTTGTTTGATGACTTTTGCATGAGTGAGTTTGATATCCAAGACGTCTACAGAACTAATCACCTCAATCACCGATTGTGAAAATTGGCCATCTGAATAGACGTAGATTGAGGTAGAGTCATTCACTAGCGCGCCAAATTGAGACGCCAATGAGATGCGTGCATTGTCTTCAGCATTAAATACATCAACGCCTTGGCCGAAAGCGTAAAAAGCTTTTTCATCGGAAGGCAGTTGCTTGCCCCACGCAGGTAGCTTGGCTTGAAATTGTGTGCAGCCAATCAAGCACAGAAGCACTATTGCAAGTAAATAGTGTACAGGATTGCGCCTCATCCATAATTCCTTTCTATCCTTATATCGGCCGTTAGCATACAGAAAAATGGTCGAATACTCACGCTTTTGCATGGTCGGATTTAATAAGCGAATACATAATTAATTGCCCTTTTTAGAACTTATTGACGTACGTTACTTTGAGGGAATAAGCATCATATAATCGTCAATACCTTATTTTCAAGTTGATCGTTAGTAACTGAAATAAAATCCTCAAATCAAAATACTACCTTTAAACGACTTCAAAAAATAACCAACCCCTCCTCATAAGTAGAAGTCTAACGGCAAAGCATTACTATCTAAAAATTAAGCCTCATTACCGACCTACACCACCCATAAGACCGCCACTAACAATACTTTTTCTGTAAATTGATAACCGATTCCATAGAAAATACAAACAGCCCACAACGCTACCAGACCAGCAATTGACATCAGACATTAAGCGCTTACTATCCGCTCGACCTAAGCGCTTCAATGTCTTCGCAGCCCCCTCAGCTTAATAGATAGAAAAAACACCTAAAAAACCGCCTAGAAAGTTAAAAATAATGGCAGCTCAATGCTAGTAAATAAAAACGTCCTGCAGACTTCGCACGCAGCAACATTAATCAAACTCGCCGTCCCTATGATTATTTCTCAAGGTGCTATGGCGTTAATGATTTTTACTGATCGCTATTTCATGTCGCATATTAGTCCTCTGCACATGACAGCTTCTCTCGGCGGTGGGGTTACGTCGTTCTTCACGCTATCGCTATTTATTGGCTTGATATCTTATGGCAATGCAATGGTTGCTCAATATTACGGCGCAAAAGCATTCAGGAAATGCGCAAAAGTCATCACAGCAGCATTTGTCATCATTCTTTGTAGCCTCCCTTTATTGGCTATCATCACTTATTTATCTCCCTTCCTTTTTGTATGGATGGATCACCCGCAAGAGCAAATCTCACTCGAAACTGTCTACTTCTATACCCTGCAAGTAGGCGCTATTTTTACACTCATTAAAATCGCATTCGCCAGTTTTTTTGTCGGCATTGGGAAAACAAAAACCGTCATGATTGCTGACTCACTGGCCGTCATCATTAATATTCCTCTTAGCTATGTCCTCATTTTTGGTTTTTGGCACATTCCCGCCATGGGCATTGTAGGCGCTGGCATTGGTACATTACTAAGTACCCTTTTGATTACTGGCCTTTATGCTGGGATATATTTTAATCGTACTCATCAGCAAGCTTTTGATACGCTAAAAGCATTTTTTGTCATCGACAGCGGCATTCTCCGTCGCTATATACCCATCGCTATTGAAAGTACTTGATTTATAAAGAGTAAATAATCATAGTGCGCAGATGCTGAAAATCGACCTGACAAAAAACGAAAAACTTGCACTGGAATTGCGTCATAAGCAAGCAAGAGACAGTAGAGAAAGTGATCGTTTGAAGGTCGTTTTGTTGCGGTCGGAAGGCTGGTCGACAAGAATGATCGCTCAGGCATTAAGAAAAGATGAGTCCACGATTGTTCGGCATCTTAATGATTACCTAAATGATGAAAAGTTATTATCAACCAATGGCGGCTCCAAAGGTTACCTAGATAACGAGCAATCTCAGTTGCTGGTTACTCATTTGTCAGGAAAAATATATACCCAAGTGAGCCAAATTGGTCATTATATTAAAACAACTTGGGGTGTGCAGTTTAGTGTTTCAGGGCTAACCCAGTGGTTACACCAAAAGGGTTTCAGCTATAAAAAGCCTAAAGGCATTCCACATAAGTTTGATGTTGAAAAACAAGCGCAATTTATTGAAAAGTATGAAGCGCTAAAAGCTGAGCTATCAGAGGGTGAAGCCTTACTGTTCATGGATGCAGTCCATCCAACTCAAGCAACAAAAATCACATCGGGATGGATCAAAGCGGGTGTCGATAAACCCATAGAGACCACGGGAAGCCGGACACGACTCAATATAATAGGTGCTATCGAACTCGCCCATATAGAAGAAGCTATTATTGGCCAATATGACACCGTTAATGGCGATTCGATTATTGAATTTTTCCATAAAATACGAGCACATTATAGTGAGAAGACAGTGCATTTAGTTTTAGATGGAGCTGCCTATCATAAATCCAAGGCTGTCCTGAGCGCTGCGGACAAGTTAGGCATTAAACTTCACACCTTGCCACCATACAGCCCAAATCTAAACCCCATAGAGCGGCTGTGGAAGGTGATGAACGAAAAAGTCAGGAATAACCAGTACTTTTCCACGGCAAAGGATTTTAAAAATAAAATTAGCGAGTTTTTTGAAAAAATACTACCTGAAATTGGCGCTGATTTAGGCAGTAGAATTAATGATAATTTCCAACAGCTAAATCGCGCACATTGAAGTCAGTTGGGTATATACGCCTTGGATTACCCTCCGGCGTTGAAATGTTTTTGAACGTCGCTGCATTCAATTTATTTTTGCTTTTCTTTCAATCCTTCGGTATTGCCGAGGGCGCATCTGCAGCCATTGTTTTTAACTGGGATATCCTCTCGTTTGTGCCATTGACAGGCCTTGGCATTGCCGTCATATCAATGACAGGAAAAACTCTTGGAGCAAATGATATGCCAGCGATTTCATCACTGATGAAAACCGCCTTTATCATTGGCCTTGGTTATTCGGGCATTTTAGCCGTGCTATTTTTCCTTTTTAAATCGCCCATGATCAATATCTTTTTAACGGATGACCCTCAAAGCCAAGAAATCTATGCGTTATCGCAATTTATGATGACAGGCCTGATCAGCTATGTGATGGCAGATGCCGTTATCCAGATTGCTGGTGCCATTTTACGCGGCACTGGCGATACAAAATGGCTGATGTTTACTTCTATTTCGCTTCACTGGTTCATGCTTATCGTTCAGGTTTTCATGATGAAAGTTTTGCACAGACAAAGCCACGAGGTCTGGACGGCTTTTGTTATCATGATCATTGCCACAGCCATCATTTATTACTTACGGCTTCGTCAAAAACGGTGGCTAATGCCGGGCATACGTCATCAAGTGATGCGCGAAAGCTAACCCGCCTTGATAGCTAACAACTTGTGGTCTATATATTTATAATAATTTTTTATTAGCAGGCCACTTTTGTGAAAAAAACTTTCCTTATCCTTCCCGTTCTTTTTTCTCTCTTTGCCTGCTCAACACATCAGTACGTATTCCTGGGGAAAGGCCCTAACCGTACAGTCGATGGCATCAAACCCGATCTCACAAAAACCAACCACTTTATCCTTTGGGGTTTGATGCAAACCAAATCAGTAGATATAGTCTCCATCTGCGACCGCGGCGACAATACAGTGACAATAAAAAATTATAAAAGTATTTATAATAATATCTTCACTGTGTCTACAGCAGGTATTTATGCACCGACGACAACAGATATTTATTGCAGATACTGATCGGAGAAATAAAAACCTTCGTTTCTGTTACATCACATCATAAACCATGATTAATTTATAAAAATGAGAGCATACGCTCTCCATAAATCATCATTTAATATTTACTCGTCACCTATACTTTCTTCTTTTAATCGTTTTATACCCATCGGAATTGGCGATGCAAGAAGGCGGCAAGCGAGCGAACTCCCATGAGCTTACAGTCAGTAAGTGATTGGGGTGAGCGAGCGCGGCCAACGCCCTTACATCTTCACGGGTGATCGGTATATACCCGAAGCGTTATCTCAACCTATTTACGCATTTCTTTTCTAAGAATTTCTTTCCCAAACGCGTCAACGGCCTGCCAGTCAGTAAATTCATAAACATTTAACGTATCCGTTGGCCCTTTCGTCATTTTCATAATCAACTGAATCATTTTTTTATCTACCCACCCATAAACGGGGTAATTCAACTTCCCGGCAAAGACAGCCATAAAATTTGGTTGCCACGATAATTGGCTTAACATCTTTTTTACATAAGGACTCGTATCAGGCGAAGATTTTTCTGGCTTTCTCGCCACCAGATTAACGGAGAAAAAAGCTGTTTCTTTATTTTTCAGAGCTTCGCTATTCGCCGCCATAAACTCAATAATAGCTTTATCATGTTTTCCATAACGCACTCTTGAACCTATAATGATCAACTCAAACTCATCAATATTTTCAGGCACTTGATCAGTTGATCTTAACTGAACCGGCCAATTCTCCCGCTGTAAAATTGCACCAATATTTGTGGCAATTTTAGCGGTATGCCCATGGGTAGAAGCATAAAAAATCAACGTACGCACTATCAACACCTCATTGCCTGCTATTCCTTTTGACAACTCAGGTGGTGATTTTGCTTCAGTTGTAGAAGCATGAATCTTGATTACACTTATGGCATGCAAAATCTGCAAACCACAACGATGAAGATTTTACTGCTTTGCTGTCTTTTAATGCTTTGCAGCCTACTTATCATAGGTTGTTCGAGCGAAAATAAACGCCCACTGATTCATGAGAACAAACCAGAAGATATCAATGCACCTATCATTAGTGGTGATTTCTTGAAACTCAGGGAGGCAGATGCACCTTGTAAAACGCGCAATATCGCTCTTCAAAACATACACTCGACAGATTTTACTTTCGTTGCTGGCGGCCTGACAAAATCCCTACAGCCCATCGCCGATTGCACCATCATCAAAAACAATAAAAGCATCTGTACGTTAAATGAACTTGATTTTCTTTATCAGGCAGGACCGCCCACCCTCAATGACATCCTCGCTAAGACAATCACTACCGAAGAATGGATGGCGAATAACTTTAAAAAACTACTCGAACAAATGCCCGATGTCATAACGACACTTTTCGGCAGCATCACTGCCGTTATCATACACCCGCTCATCCCTTATGGATTTTTCTTCCCAGCCACCGGCGCTATGTATATTTCACCACAACTTTTGGCTTTCACCGATAGACAAAAAAATACAGTCGATGCCGCAAGTCAAAAAATAGATTTTTGTAACATCGATTCGCCTCTTAGCTTTCACTTTATCAGCCGTTATGTAAAAGATGGCCAGACTATTTTTGTCGACACACCTCAAGCAGATCAAAACACTTGGCATGCTCCTCCTCTAGATCAACCCGTTCTCACCAGTGAATCAACCGCACGCTATGCACTTGCCAGCTTATTATTCCATGAGCTTGCTCATGCTAATGACTTTTATCCGGCAGAACAGCTTTCCACGAGGAATCTTTACACAACGCTTGATGATTTTCGGCTTAACGATCATGGCACCCTCACTTCAGCACTTTATCTACGCTGGCCGCTTTCTGATATAACAGGCCTTCTTACACAAAGCAGCCACACTATCAATGCCGGAAAATACCCAAGCGCCTCGTTGATGGCGGCGGATGCCGCGAGCATATCAAAGGTATTTTTTAACAGCGCAGCAAACGATCTTTATAGCTATCACACAGCCACAGAAGATACTGCATTGCTTTTTGAGGAACTCATGATGAAGCATCATTTTGATATTGATCGTGAGATCGCTTTTATTTCGCCTATCAATCTTCACGCTCAAGGTTGTGAAAATCTCATTTTTCACCAATCCGCAAGAAACCACCACCTCTCCACGTATATTTTACCGCGCGCACTTTTTGTTGCCCAACAACTCGACCCGCATTTTGATGCCGCTCAATATCAGAACAAACACGATCAACAGGCATCTTTTAGCTGGTGCAGAACGGCCAAGTGATCTTATCAGCCTTGGTGTATTCGTGTACAATGCCAGCAAGATTTAACCCTAGAGCTTATCTATGCGAAGCACCCTAGCCACAAGGCAATTCCCAGAAGCCCGCCTGCGCAGAATGCGACAAGCCGACTTTACTCGCCGCCTCATGGCAGAGAACACGCTGTCCGTCGATGATCTCATTTACCCGCTGTTTATTCTTGAAGGTAGCAAAAAAAGACAACCCATACCCTCAATGCCCGACATCGAAAGACTCAGCATTGATCTTGCTGTGGAAGAGTGCAAACTATTAGTGCGCTTAGGCATCCCCGCCGTTGCGTTATTCCCTGTGACGCCTGAGGATAAAAAAAGCATCAACGCAAAAGAAGCCTACAATCCCAGCGGACTTATCCAGCGCGCCATCTACGAAATTAAATCAGCCTGCCCTCATTTAGGCATTATCAGTGACGTTGCACTGGACCCTTTCACGACCCACGGGCAAGATGGCATCATCAATGAAGCGGGTTATGTTTTGAATGATCGCACTACCGAGATTCTGATCAAGCAAGCATTATCGCATGTTGAGGCCGGCGCAGATATCGTCGCCCCGAGCGACATGATGGATGGCAGAATCGGCGCTATCAGGCATGCTCTTGAAGCCCAAAACCACAGTAACACCTGTATTTTGGCCTACAGCGCAAAATATGCGTCAGCATATTACGGTCCATTCCGCGATGCGGTAGGCAGCTCAGTTAATCTCGCTAAAAGTGATAAAAAATCCTACCAAATGAACCCTGCAAACGCCGATGAGGCTCTGCATGAAATCGCCCTCGATTTACAAGAAGGCGCAGACATGATCATGATCAAACCAGGAATGCCTTACCTCGATATTGTAAGGCAAGCGAAGAACCAATTTCGCGCACCTACCTTTGTGTATCAAGTCAGCGGCGAATACGCCATGCATAAAGCCGCAGCTGCGAATGGCTGGCTCGATGAGAAAGCAGTCATGTTTGAAAGTTTACTCGCATTTAAGCGCGCAGGCGCTGATGCCATTCTCACCTATTTTGCTAAAGCCTGTGCGCTGGAGATAAACGGTTAACCATGATTCTCTTTATTAACGATCTTACCGTTATCGACAGCTCTTACCTTTGTCACGAGCGTGGCATGCTAGGCGAAAGCTGGATTGTTGATTTAGAACTCGAAGGCGAACTCAATGAAATGAGTATGCTTTTTGACTTTTCTCGGGTAAAAAAACACGCTAAGCAACTTATTGATGACATTATTGATCACAAATTGATAGTCCCTATTGAGTCGCAAGCACTCAACTATGAAGCCCACCCGCATAACTGTTATGTCGATTTCTTTTATGGCCAACATAGCCTACACCTTGCCTCGCCAGCTTCTGCATTTTGCTGCCTGCCCAGTGACAAGATCACGAATGAAGCCGTCACAAAATACCTCGAAAAGGCACTCATCGAAGTATTACCTAAAAACATTGGTGCCATTAAGCTCAACCTTCGTCATGAAGATATTCATGGCGTGTACTACCATTACACGCACGGTTTAAAGAAGCACGATGGCAATTGCCAACGTATTGCGCATGGTCACCGTTCAAAAATTGATATTTATGAAAATGATATGCGTAGCCCTGCACGTGAAAAAATCTGGGCGGAGCGCTGGAGGGATATTTACCTAGCAACAGCCGAAGATCAAAGTACACTTGAGACTGCTCAGTTTAGCCAGCAAGGTCTAGCGGCCATTACTGATCACGGCATTTTTTATTATGAGGCAGAGCAAGGGCAATTTTCTCTAGCTATGCCACAGCACACCATTGAAGTTCTCCCTTGCGATACAACGGTTGAGTGTATCGCTGACTTTATTGCCGCCACACTCAAGCAACAAATACCCACTTCCACTTTCCGCGTTGTCGCTTACGAGGGCGTTAAGAAAGGCGCAATCGCCTAAACTTTTGTCTCTATTTTGTAAATACGGGTTATATTTTAACTATGAATATAACTCGAATGACCTATGAGCCAATACACCACAGACCATTGTAGAGCCCATCTCCAGCTCTCGTTTGAAACGCTCGCCTACAGAAATGACCCTGCCTGGGTAAACAGTGACGCTCAACTCAAAAGTGATATTATAAGTATTTTTTGCATTGAACGTTTTCTCGATAAAAAAAATATTGATTCGAAAAAAATTAAGCAACTACTCAACGCAGCCAAGTCTGAAGCTTCAAAAAAAGTTCCGCTGATTGACAAGCATCTTATATCCACCCGTCTAATTAGTTTACTTAACGCAACAACAAGCTTCGGCATTACACGTAATGAAATAGCTTTTTTTCCACACATTTTTTTAACCCAATAAAATTCGATTCTCAACGACTTACTGGTCCTACCGAAACCTCGGCAACACATTGCGGCGAAAAAATATTGCCCGTATGCACAACAACACCCAAACAGCTCCCTCAACTTAACAAAGCCGCTCACATTTATATTCTCAGCAAGCCTCGTTTTATTAGCGAACAAAACAAGTTAAAAGCTACACGTTTTTCTGGCTCTATTCAGTTGCTCTCTACCGAAATAATTGACAACTACTCAAGTAATACTTTGACCATTTTCAATCATGGTACGGGTGGCTCAAGTATGAAAAGCGCCTCATCACGAGAACTTATCAATCTTATTGGTAATCAATTTTTGGGGCCTAAAGAGATCACTGAGGGCGTGGATTCAATTGGAGATCCAGATAGAGTTCATTATTATATCGATGATAAAAACCGCCTGCAGAAAGTTAGACTTGGCAAAAATACGCAAGGCCAAAGGCTCTGGAACAGCCTTAAAGGTATAGGGATGCAAAATAATGTTGATAATTTATTAGTCAAACTTCGCTGGTTAAAATCAAACAACCGGCTACCCCAGGTGATCAACATGACAGGGTGGAGCCGTGGTGGCGCAACCAGTATCCGTCAAGCGAATGCCATTGCACGAGAATTTCCAAGCGTCAAAATAAACATCTTTGCCATTGATCCCGTGGGTGGATTCCTCAAGAATTTTTCTTATGACAATCATCATCTGCCACCTGCAGTAAAAAGTTTTACTGCAACACTCGCGGAAAATGAAAAGCGGCTAGCTTTTGCACCCGTCGATAAAAGTTTTCTCACCCATACAAACGAAACAAACGTTAAATTCCTTACCTTCCCTGGCATTCATCGAGACTTAGCAAAATTTGATAACGACAGCGGCATAGTGAATGCCGATTTAATGCTAAGATTTTTACAGCAGCATGGGAGTATCGATAAAAATTCTGAGCTTTTTAAGGCATATACAATGGCAGAGCATGAGAAAATTGATCGATACCGATCACTGCAATCCGCACGAAACACACCTGAAGAATATGCTCTTAATAAAAAAGATAAAATCCAACTCTCAAACCCCTTAAAAAAACAGCTTCAATCAGGAAGCAACTTTAATTTTCGGATAACCACAAAAAAATATACGGACTACCCAGAGCTTTTCGTCAACAGTGATCACGAATTCTTGTTCAAATCAAGATACCCAAACGTATATGCAGCCTACTTTGAAGGGAGGACATTCACAGACAAAATGGAGCTAGAAAATGAATATCGAGAAATACCCATTAAACAAAAGATAATACTAGATAAAATATTGGATGCTAATAACGTAGCCAGTGCAGATCAAGGAAGTTTGTTTGACGATGAAACAAATAGCCTTCACTCAACATTCAAAAAAATAATTAATACAAATAAATTTATTCGTAACATTCAAGATACAAATACTTTTGATGAAAATACAAGTCTAGATAAGTTCATAAAGACAGAAAAAAAATCTCCCGCTAGCCAACAAAGTACGATAAGAAGAAAGGTTTCTTCCCTGAAAAATGATTTCCGCCTTTTAATTCAATTTTCATCGAAACTTAAAAATGACACATCCGTGGGTTTCATCGAAAACGAAAACAACACCGTAAGACAAAAATACAACTTATCCAGCGTTAATATTTATCAACAGGTTATCCTCTAAATTCGTATCCGCTGTAATGCTGTTAAAGTATTGAAATACGATGACATCGGAATAAAAGAAATGACACAAGTAAGATGAAACATATAAGCTGCGTAGGATATGTGATTATCACTATTCTAAAATAGCTGGTTATACCCATCGGAATTGGAGATGCGAGAAGGCGGCAAGCGAGCGAATCCCCATGAGCTTACAGTCAGTAAGTGATTGGGGTGAGCGAGTGTGGCCAACGCCCTTGCATCTTCAAGTGTGATGGGTATATACAAATATCTTCCAAATGAGGAAAGTCCATTACATGAAGGGATACAGGGAGCTTAAAAAGTGAAAAGCCCGAAAACTCTTGTTCGGGCTACTTCAACCTAGATAGCCAATCCTTGGCTTTATACTCTTCCTTTACCATACACAGTGCGATAGCTATGCCAAGAGTTTAATGTTCAACAAAAACAACATATTAGCTATAAATACATGACATCACGCCATTAAGTCAGCCCGTTTATGTCAATTTAATGCCACCTTAATGACAATTATTGTATTTTGTAAGATATCTCCTACGCGGCGAAAAACTGCTACTTCTGCAACATTCCTTTTATCGTACCCACAAGATCCGCAGGATAAACAAACGTTTTCGTCGTTTCTGATTCAGCGAGATGCTGAATAGACTGAATATAACGCTCACCAAGCAAGTACATCACAGGCAGTTCACTTTCACCGATAGATGATGTCACTTTTTCTATCGCTTCCTTACTGGCAGTTGCAAGTATTACCTGCGCCTCTGCATCTCGTTTGGATGCTTCCAACCGGCCTTCCGCTTCAAGTATTTGCGCTTCTTTCTGGCCGCCAGCACGTGTCACCGTTGCTCGCCTTTCTCGCTCTGCAGCCGCCTGTGCTTCCATCGCCGCTTGCATGGTCGTCGATGGCTTAATATCCTGAATTTCTACCGTCTTAAGTGTAATACCCCAAACCGCAACCTCTTGAGCAATCGCCTCTTTTAAGCGTGCTTTAATTTGCTCACGTGAAGAGAGTGACTCGTCTAAAGTCATTTCTCCAACAATCGATCTCAGAGTGGTTTGAACCAGCGTTTGAATCGCAAAACGATAATCCTCGACCCCATAAACGGCTTTTTCTGGCGAACCTATATTGATATAGGCAACTGCATTCGCCAATATAACGGCATTATCCTTAGTAATCACATCCTGCTCAGGAATGCCTAACACGATATCCTTAGTTGTTACTTTGTAAGCCACACGGTCCATGATAGGGATAATAAACTTCAACCCTGGATCCAGACACATATGATATTTACCAAGACGTTGAACCACCCACCTTGCCCCCTGAGGTACCATTTTTACACCGAAGAGCACATAGAAAAAAACCAAAATAATCAACGCACTCAATACACCAATCATCGACATACCTTCCTCCTAACTTACCGGTTTAACGTTTAATGTTTTTCTGTCTATAAGATCAAGCACAATAACAGTATCTCCGAACTCAATCGTTTCATCACTCTCAAACAACCATTCATCCACACCTAGAATAGGCGAGTAAAACCTCAGCAGCCCTTTTTGCCCAACACTAGGCACCTTAATAACTGTCGCTGTTTGGCTGATCACTGCCTGCCGCATATCACTCAAGGATCGCTTCTTACGTCTAGGGGCTGCCCATGCGAACCAAAATACCACCCCCAAAACCGATAAGCCAAGCCAAAGGCTCAACTGCACACCGAGTGCCATCGGTACCAATGAAAGGGCTGCGCCTACAATTACAGCGGCTAGACCAAACCATAAAGTGACAAAGGTTGAAATAAAAAGTTCTAAGCCAATAAGAAAAAACCCTGCAATCATCCATTGCCAGTACGTTGGTTCAAACATATTTTTCCTCTTAATTTATTTTTTTCAATGCCAACATAAGAGATTATTGTTTTTAATCGTAAAATGCTACAATTGTCTCATGTCTACCACAAAGAAAACGCTAAGCATATTCCTACTTATCGCTCATGGAAGCAGGCGTCCAGAATCAAACAATGAAATCATAACGCTTACGCAATCATTACGAGGTAGGCTGACAAATTCAACCTGCAGCATTTCGCACTACGACACTAATCACTACGACACCACCCACTACGACACTAATCACTACGACACCACCCACTACGACATTGTAGATTGTTGCTTTTTAGAACTGGGTACCCCGTCTTTAGAGGACTACGTAAATACGCTTTTCCGCCAATACACAGATGCAGAATTTTCGATCGACTTTTTACCTTATTTTTTAAGTTCGGGTAATCATGTAGAAAAAGATATCCCTGCTAAACTTTCAAAAATCCGGCAGCGTGATCGAATCATACAATGCAATCTGTTGGACTACATTGGTAAAGATGCAGGCTTACTTGATTTGTTAACACAAAGAATCAATCAATCGCATCGTTCGTAGCAAAACTATCAACGCCGTTTTCTGGCGCATTCCATATCTTATGGTATTTTAAATAAGTAGTTGTTATTCAGGTACACCCCGGCATCTATCCTTAACGCATCGCCGAGCTATCCGCTACAGCATGCAACTTCAGCAAAAAATACCGAACTGCCCTATGCATAAAGTCGAAATGGCTGATTTATTGTTAGCTATCGTACAAAAATCACCTATAGGTATCGTCATTCTCGACCACAAGGGGAAAGTCATTGTGTGCAACGAGAATGCCGCATCTACACTTAACATACCTATTAACGCCAATCAATTGACGGGGCTTTTCCTTGAAGATGCTATTCCTGGCTCTTCAAACATGAAGCATTGGATCGCACAGCCATACGGAGCTAACGACACGCTTTATATAGACACTGCAAAAAAAATCATGCGCTCTGTATTCATGAGCGGTTACATCATGATGATCGAAACCTTTCCTGATGCTGTCCATGCAAATACAGATAATATCCCCACAGTAACCAAAACTCAGTCAACACTTGAAAACATAGATACCTTAACCGGCATACCCAACCGCCTATATTTTGCTCAACTCTCTGAAAAACGCCTTATTGATTTACCCGCAAGCTCATCCACAAGACTGATCATTATTGATTTAAAAGGTTTAGACCAAGTCAATGCGGCCCTTGGACACGATGCTGGCGATGAACTTTTGCGCTACGCGTCCTTACAACTCAAAACATTTTGCGAGTCGCAGGATAATCTTTACGCGCGAATTGGTGGCGATAAGTTTTGTATTCTAAATACGCATGTCACGGCAATGGAGTGGCCATTCAAACAATATACGGCACAATTACAACAAGCCCTTTCTCACCCCACAACCATAGCAGGGTTTACTATTTCGGCAGCCTGCTCTATTGGCATTGCGATAGATACAACGAGAGAAAAAACCATTTCAGAATTACTCAAGCTTGCTAATATTGCCTGCCACCGATCTAAAATAGTAGGCTATCCCGTCATTTTCGAAGAGAGTTTGCGAAGCTTAAGCCACCAACAACTAAAATTAACGAATGACTTAAAAAATGCATTAAAGAATAATGAGTTCACTTTATACCTTCAGCCCAGCCTTGATCTTAATCTAGATAAAATCACAGCTTGCGAAGCACTTTTACGATGGGATCACCCTGAATTGGGTATTCTACTCCCTCACGACTTTATTCCTATTCTTGAGCAGTCTGAACTAGTGCATGAGGCACTTTTTCACTTTCTTGAAATCGTCATGTCACATATTTGCACTCTCGGAAAAACCATTCAAGTGGCGGTCAATTTCTCCCCAAAAAATCTATGTGCACCCAACCTGATAAATAAAATAACGACTTTAATGAGAAGGTATGCGATCTCACCAAATTTATTGTGTGTCGAACTCACAGAAACAGCCATGATGACAGCGGATGATAGTGCGCAGAAAACCTTGGCTCAACTCAGATCTCTAGGCGTTAAAATTTCACTGGATGACTACGGCACTGGCTATTCAACGCTATCTCGTATTATGTCATTACCTATTGATCAAATCAAAATCGACCGTTCATTTGTTAGCAACATGCGTTTTTCACCAAAAGATAAAATGATTATTAGCTCTACCATAGAGCTTGCTAAAAATTTGGATTTAGAAGTTGTCCTTGAGGGTGTTGAGTACAAGCAGCAAATCGATATGTTGCGTAGCCTTGGGGCAGACATTATTCAAGGCTATTATTTATCCACACCTCAACCTATTGAAAAAATAAAAGCATTCATTGAGCAATATAATGGTGAATCATCGTGATTTAGAAAAGGTCGAGTCGTATGGAACATAACGGCATTTGTTATGTCAGATTTTGAATTAAGCAGGTCTCCGGGCGACCCGCTATCAAAGCTTGCAAGGGTTATTTAGACAACCCTTTTTACTCACTATGAGCTCCATTATGCCTCAATCAAAAATGCTGGGCAGCATACTTATCTTTGCGGGGACTTGCATCGGAGCAGGAATGCTAGGACTCCCTTTATCAGCATCAGGGCCTGGGTTCCTTATAAGCTTAATACTCCTTACGATTGCAGCCCTAACCTCCATTATCACATCATTATTAATTCTGGAGGTGCTCTCTAAGACACCCGATAGCGTAAAAAGCTTTAGCTCAATGAGCGCTTACACACTCGGCTCTACAGGTCTGATTTTTTGTACCGTTGCTTATTTAGTTTTACTGCTCGCGCTTTCCTGTGCTTTCGTCAGCGGTGGTGCATCTATGATAAAAGCAAACTTACACGCTAACGGTATTAGCGCACCTAATCATTTCATTAGTGTGACCTATGTTTTTATTATTGCCTGTGTTGTCTATAAAGGCCATCAAACTGTTGACTGGGCCAATAGGATACTCTTTTCGCTAAAAGGGGTATGCTTTTTTTTACTCACAGCATTACTGTTTCACGATATAAAGATACCGTTATTAATAGACACAAACAATAGTACAAGATTTATCGCCTCAGCAATTCCTATCTTGTTTTTTTCCTTTGGGTTACAAATCGTTGTTCCCTCTGTATTTTATTACTTAAATAAAAATATCAAATCAACGCGTAAAGCGATCATTGCGGGCAGTTTATTACCGTTTACCGTTTACGTAATTTGGCTAACTGTCACTTTAGGCATACTGCCTCGGTACGGAGCCCATAGCTATGCCGACTTTTTAACCACACACGACAATAATAATATTGGTGATTTTTTTCTTTATATCAACAAAGGAAGCAACCTGACAACGCTTCTGATTATTATCTTCGCTAATGTAGCCATCGCAACCTCTTACGCAACCATAGCGCTCTCATTGAAAGATTTTATACGAGATAGCTTACGAATTTCACTTTCACGAAGGGGCAATATCACGTCAACGTTATTAACATTTGTACCAACGCTCGTTCTCGTCATGTTTGCTTCAGATATATTTCAGCAAGCGTTAAATTTTTCTGCGGCGATAATAACCATCGTTTTGATCTTAATACCTATTGCTATGGTCATCGCCATACGAAGGCAAAAAAATCCTGCCAACGATGGCTATACATCAGCAGGAGGAACTACGCTCCATATTCTTTTAGCCTTCATTGCCTGCATTTTATTTGTTACGGGAATTCTTGCCAGCATGGATAAATTACCCACTCTGTCTTGATCTTATTTTGGCTTAGCTAGAAAAACAGGTGAGCAACCAATTAAACTTTTCACATCCAAAAAAGGAAAATCCAGTCTAGTACTGGGAGTAATTGCAGTTATCAAATTAATAATGATTCCTGGGCTGACTAACGCCCCCATGCGACAAAGGATCATCTATGCCCGCAGGCATCTACCTCATCCCGAATATAGATGGCACCCAAAGTAGAGGGGGTTTTCCGTCATGCTAATTTTTTAAGTATTCGCGTTGCTTTCGCTGATCGTATGACAGCACGCACGACAGGTCGCCCAACCGAATTTTCTTGTTTTTTAACCTTCTTCGCCTCCACTACTTTTAGCAAGTCTGTACCTCGCTCAATCATTCTCTCTATACCTCGAACAGTAACGCCCGTTTCTTCTGCCAGTACTTGAAAAGGTTTTGGCTTTTCAGCTGCTAATAACAAAGCCAGCTGGGACATAGTTGTTACATTATTTTCTTTTAGCATAAGGATTTGTTGAAGGGTTAACATGTTTCCTCCTCTGCTGACGGTAGCCAGCGTTTTATTGTTATCTCTTACAGCTTAGCTGTTATTTTTGATCTGCCTTTTAAAGACAATAAGCAATTGAAACTTTTCGATAAAAATCAAAGATTTCCTTCATTTAAATTAACACTGCATACTTTGTCTTATTTTTGATCATTGGCGAGAGTATAAACAGACAACAGAAATTTCCATCGTTCATAGTTATCATTTTACGAATTTCGTGTATTTATTTTTCAGGTTTGAAATTTATAAAGGGGGACTAGAGGGGGGGCAAAAAAAGAGCCAGATTATACTGACTCTTAGATATGACTTTACATTAGACTAGAGTTTCACCATCAACGTATCGCAAGGTGCATGATGCAGCACACCGTTTGCGGTTGACCCGAGTAAAAGTTTTATACCCGATGTGCCATGACTGCCTAAGACAATGACATCCGCATGATAATCTTTGGCTTCATCAACAATCATCTCAACAACATCACCTTTTTTAACTTCTGATACGATATTAGCTGTTGGGCTTGCGGCACTCACTAAATGATCTAGATCAGCTGTTGCCTTCTCGATAATATCATTTTCAAGCTTAACCAAGTCGACCATTGGCTGGACGAGTCCTAGCCCATTAGCATAAAAAGCTTGTGACAAGGGCAGGACAACATGGATGACCTTAATCAATGCAGTATCACTCGTCAGAGACAAGGCACTATCTATGATACGCTGTGTTTCTTGTTCTAAGTCGATAGCAACAAGTATTCGCTGGTACTTACTCATCAATCTCTCCTAACTTAAATAGATCATTAACTCGTATCTATATAGAGACCATAATCTTGCCTGCAGTTCCATAACCATGGTAGACAATTAGAAATCTAACCCTAACTGCATTGCGCCAGCAAGGTATTCATCACCCATTTCTGCGCCTAAATCCAAGTGTAGGGCAAAGATATTCACGCCTAGCCCCCCCGAAAAGGTATTATCTGTCTTATCTTTCATATTAATTTTAGCACCCGCCCGAAGCTTCACAATATTTACGTCTGCAATGTCATATTCGATACCAAATGCAGCAAACTGTGTTGAATTTCCAAAAAATAACGGGCTATTTTCAGTCAGATCAATATCTGTAGCAATTATAAAACCGTATTTCTCGAAGCTCACTCCCGCACGGACTTGTGTATCCACTGTAAACTTCTGACTTATCTGCTTACTATCATCCCCAAAGCGATTAAACGGCAAAGACTCATAAGTATGAGGAATCATGTTTTTCACGACTAAACCCACTGTTAATGAACGATCGTTAAGAAAGTCGACGGCAAGACCAAAGTCAGAAGAAAAATCGCCATCACGCTGATAGTTATCTTTAAGGTAATCTTTGGTATCGAAGGTATTATCACTGATGGATTTGACGGTTGGAAAAGCATAAGCCGTAGCTACAGACAAGTATTTAGGAGTAATGCCAATAGATATAGGAGTATCTTTTATTACAAACTGATGAGAAATAGATATACCTGTTTCATTAATAACTAAAAGAGCTGCTTCCGCACTCGACAACAAAAAACTTTTACCATCTGAAGCTTTTCCCTGAGTAAAATCAAGAAATTCAGCTTGATTGTTTCCGTTATTACGGCGAACAAGATCCAAGCTTAATTGCCTTTCTTCACAATTTAAATCAATCCGTGTGTTATCAGTTGGTATTTGTGGGTTGCTGGGGGAAATACTTTCTAATAAATCTGCAAAGCCCTTCATTAACTGTAAATCGCATTCGCTAACATGAGGAACAGCCTGAACATGTAGTGATGTATTCGTATAGATGGCAAAACCAAATTTTTCTCCAGGAAAACTCAGTGTGATATCAAAAGGGGTCACTGTTGCTGTAACAGGACGACCAGAAATAATACGTAAACTTCCCGATAGCGCATCTGTGTTAGTTACGAGTTGATTGACGTTTGAACGAAACGTCTGCTGACTTAAACGGTTAAGATTCGTAATCGAATCCCTAATATTTGGGATATAACTTTCATCATTGATTCGCTGTAACGCATCTTTAACTTCTTTTTTGTATTTCAATGAAGCGGATATATTCGGGAAGACGATACTAAAGTCTTGATCTTCTCTATAGTGACTTAGTAAGGCTGGGTTAAATTGACTGGCCGAGCCAGGATTTGATGAAGCAACGCCCGCCCCCCCCATGCTTCTGGATATGGTATCTTGGGAATTAAATGGGAGTGCAACACTGAAATTGGCGACAAAAAGGGTCGAGAGTATATACTTCTTCATAAAAATCCTTTTTTATAAATATAATATCGGATAGGCCATTTACTGCATTGTCAGTATAGTATGAATGGCTAACTGACTGACAAACCTTTTGTGAAAACTACCACATTAAATCATCAGGTATCTGGAAATCCGCGTAAGGATCGTCCTCATCAATATCGTTACTCTCATTCTTATTCATTAATAAAATAACACTTTCATTCCGCTCAGAAATTTTCTCAGCCACTTTTTTTGCAATAACATAATACTGAGGCGCGTTTATTTCATCAATTTTTACAATAGCTAGCCTACCTTTGCTTAAATCAGTGCTAATAGAGTCACTCACATAGAGTTTTTTTACCTTTGTCCCATCAGCAAAATTAAAACCTATATCGCCTTTAATTCCATCGATCTTATTCAATAATACAATCTGCTTTATTTGAGCAAGGAGCGCTTTCTCTTCGCCAAGGCGGTTTTTTTCTTCGTTAACCTTACGTGATTGCTCTGCTTTTTCCTTCAGGGCCTTACGTGCAACCTCCTTTCCTTCATCAACAATGGGCTGCTTGCTTTTATGGGCTGCTTTATTTTGCTTTTTTTTACTTTTTTTTACTTGCTTAGCTTTTTTGCTGTCAACCAAACCTGATTTCAACAATTGATCTTGTAGCGAAGACATACTCTCTCTCAAAACATTAGCTAGAAATAGGCTCGAGAACAAACTATCCAACAGTGTTACCAACCATCATAGTATTAAGCAACAACTTACACTCTCGATTAAATTCCTAAAGGAAAAGACATAGGTTTAAACTCTAGAAAGAGCATTATCCTGCATAAACTAAAAAATCGCAAAACGAACAATTGCCAAGAAAACACATCTCGATATGGGTTGTATATTTAACAATTCAAAAATTCGTAGGTATAATAGAAACGGCCATGTTCCACAATATAAGATAAGAGAAAAAAATGAAGCCACTTCAAATAATGCTGCTCTCTAGCCTAACTATTTTATTAACTGCCTCATTTTCAATGTCTGCTTTTTCATTATCAAAAGATAGAAAAGCAATGATTAGCGAAAGAATCGAGTCTCCAGGTAATGTATGCTTAGAAGGAAGCCCGTGTGCAAATGAGGTACCTACACCAAAAACGTCAAACGGCCCAAGAACAGGGGAACAAATTTTTAATACGAACTGTACAGCATGTCACTCAACAGGTGCTGCCGGTGCCCCAATTAAAGGCAATGCTGCTCAATGGAAAGATCGCCTAGCTAAAGGCAAAGAAACCCTATATAACAATGCCTTTAAGGGTATTGGCGCAATGCCGGCTAAGGGTCTCTGCATGGATTGCTCCAAAGAAGAAATTAACGCGGCCGTTAACTATCTTCTCGAGTAAACTCTTACATTTTATCGCTACCCGTTTTGCCTTCAAGAATTTATCGAAGCTTAAAGCGGGGGCTACTAATAGATCACCCATCGGCAATACCTCCGATATTCAAATGCTTGTCAAAAAGATCTCTGTGTAACTGTATTAATATTAATCTAAATTAACTTGTTAGATAAAGGATATGAGGCAGGGGGTTACTAGAAGGGGGGAAGATTAGCTAGCCAATAAGCTAGCTATAGAAGAACAATGGCAAAGCTACGCTTCTTCCATTTCAGGTGTAAACAAGTCCAAGAGTGCCTCATCGATTTCAGGCACTTTCTTGACATCATCAGCGCTTTCAACGTGAGTCAAAAGATCCGTATAAAGTTCATTTGCAACTTGTGATAATCCTTTAACAGATTCAACAAGGTCAGCACCTTTATCTATGGTCCCTTGTAAATCTGATTTATCTTTTTCTACTTCTTTGAGCTGCTTTCGCAATGTTCGAGACTCAGCTTCTGCTTGCTTACGTAATGTCGACTCGTTGAATTTTTCTTTGTTTAGAGCTTTAAGCTTTTTAACAACATTTTCTGGCGAGTCAGCTAAAATTTTATGAATAGCTTTAATTTCTTTTTGCTTTTCTTTTAGCTGTTGGTTTATTTTTTTCAGATCTTCAGCATTTTCTTTTTTTGATGCTTGAACTTTTTCTTCAGCTTCCTTTTCAAGCTGTTTAGCGTTAATGGCTAACTGTTTGGAAGCCTCTTCTGTTTCATCAGCCTTTTCCTTAATCTCGCTAACTTTTTCTGCTTCTTTTTTTAGTTCTGATAGTTGCTTATTTACAGCAACAACATCAGATTTAGCTTGCAGGATATTCTCACTCGCATTACTTGCTTGCTCGATAATACTTCTTAACGTGGACTTTAATTCATCATTGCTGGATTGGTCGCTTAGACCTAACACACTAAAAACGTCGCTTAGTAAAACCTGTTTATCTATCGCGATATTCTTCCACGCGCCGAGTTCAATTTCTAATTGTGCTTGATCCACCAATTTCTCCCATGTAATTAATTATGATAATACTAATACCTCACCATAAACCTGATTATAGATTGATATGTGATTGCTTAATGTTCGTTTGATTCAAAACTGAGTTTTGCTGTTTAGATAGCTTGAAGGTAATAATTTGAAATGTCATAAATTGATTTCAACCTGGCAGATAATCACAGGTTTTATTTTCTGAGCTTAGAATCATAAAAATATCTTCTTAGCTTATTATTCAGATTAAATAATTAACGCATACTAGACGCATGTTTCATATTTAAAATATTTCATTGCAAAACCCTAACCAGAGACTGATTAGGGCTTTAGAATAAAAGCTTGGCGATGACCTACTCTCACATGGGGAAACCCCACACTACCATCGGCGATGTACCGTTTCACTACTGAGTTCGGTATGGAATCAGGTGGTTCCAGCACTCTATGTTCGCCAAGCAAACTGTTTGGTTGTCGCTAACATGGACTAATCAAAATATTTTTTGATCATTCGTCGTTAACCCCAACCGAATTCGATAAAAATGATTCGCTGATATGCCATATTGATAATTACATACACTGCTTTGTCTTGTTTAGTGTCAACTCTCATTGCTACCATTTTATAGGTAACCCGTTGTCACACAACGTCTTTCGTCTTGTTCACATAAACCTTTTAAGTTTATGGTCAAGCCTCACGAGCAATTAGTACTGGTTAGCTCAACGTCTCACAACGCTTACACACCCAGCCTATCAACGTCATAGTCTTTAACGGCTCTTTAGGGGACTTAAAGTCCCAGGGAGATCTAATCTTGGAAGAGGCTTCCCGCTTAGATGCTTTCAGCGGTTATCCTGTCCGAACGTAGCTACCGGGCAATGCATCTGGCGATACAACCCGAACACCAGAGGTTCGTCCACTCCGGTCCTCTCGTACTAGGAGCAGCTTTCCTCAAATCTCCAACGCCCACGGCAGATAGGGACCGAACTGTCTCACGACGTTCTAAACCCAGCTCGCGTACCACTTTAAATGGCGAACAGCCATACCCTTGGGACCGGCTTCAGCCCCAGGATGTGATGAGCCGACATCGAGGTGCCAAACTCCGCCGTCGATGTGAACTCTTGGGCGGAATCAGCCTGTTATCCCCGGAGTACCTTTTATCCGTTGAGCGATGGCCCTTCCATACAGAACCACCGGATCACTAAGACCTACTTTCGTACCTGCTCGACTTGTCAGTCTCGCAGTCAAGCGCGCTTATGCCTTTACACTAACCTGACGATGTCCGACCGTCATTAGCGCACCTTCGTGCTCCTCCGTTACTCTTTAGGAGGAGACCGCCCCAGTCAAACTACCCACCACACAATGTCCGCGATCCCGATAAGGGACCTGCGTTAGAACTTCAGCGTTACCAGGCTGGTATTTCAAGGTTGGCTCCACCGTATCTAGCGACACGGTTTCAAAGCCTCCCAGCTATCCTACACAAGTAAAGCCAAAGTCCACTGTGAAGCTATAGTAAAGGTTCACGGGGTCTTTCCGTCTAGCCGCGGGTACACTGCATCTTAACAGCAATTTCAATTTCACTGAGTCTCGGGTGGAGACAGTGTGGCCATCATTACGCCATTCGTGCAGGTCGGAACTTACCCGACAAGGAATTTCGCTACCTTAGGACCGTTATAGTTACGGCCGCCGTTTACCGGGGCTTCGATCAAGAGCTTCTCCGAAGATAACCCCATCAATTAACCTTCCGGCACCGGGCAGGCGTCACACCCTATACGTCCACTTTCGTGTTTGCAGAGTGCTATGTTTTTAATAAACAGTTGCAGCCACCTGGTCACTTCGACCGGCCTCAGCTTAGGGAGCAAGTCCCATCACCAAAACCGGCGTACCTTCTCCCGAAGTTACGGTACCATTTTGCCTAGTTCCTTCACCCGAGTTCTCTCAAGCGCCTTGGTATTCTCTACCCGACCACCTGTGTCGGTTTGGGGTACGGTTCCTATATATCTGAAGCTTAGAGGCTTTTCTTGGAAGCATGGTATCAACCACTTCACGAACTACGTTCGCTTCGTCATCAGTTCTCGGCATTAGCAACCCGGATTTACCTAAGTCACCTGCCTACTACCTTAAACGCGGACAACCATCGCCGCGCTGGCCTAACCTTCTCCGTCCCCCCATCGCAATATATAGAAGTACTGGAATATTAACCAGTTTCCCATCGACTACGCATTTCTGCCTCGCCTTAGGGGCCGACTAACCCTGCGCCGATTAGCGTTGCGCAGGAAACCTTGGTCTTTCGGCGGGGATGTTTTTCACACCCCTTATCGTTACTCATGTCAGCATTCGCACTTCTGATACCTCCAGCAAACTTCTCAGTTCACCTTCATCAGCCTACAGAACGCTCCTCTACCATGCATATTACTGTAAACAGTAACACGCATCCGCAGCTTCGGTGTAATGTTTAGCCCCGTTACATCTTCCGCGCGGGCCGACTCGACTAGTGAGCTATTACGCTTTCTTTAAAGGGTGGCTGCTTCTAAGCCAACCTCCTAGCTGTCTAAGCCTTCCCACATCGTTTCCCACTTAACATTACTTTGGGACCTTAGCTGGCGGTCTGGGTTGTTTCCCTTTCCACGACGGACGTTAGCACCCGCCGTGTGTCTCCCGCAATTGTACTCCTCGGTATTCGGAGTTTGCATGGGGTTGGTAAGTCGAGATGACCCCCTAGCCCAAACAGTGCTCTACCCCCGAGGGTAA
>CBDFIY010000003.1:0-290000 GCA_965248335.1 Pseudomonadales bacterium | reverse complement strand
TTACAAGTTCAACCAAAAACTCTCTGTTATACTCATTGAAAAATTGCAATAAAAATGGCTCTCTACTTTAACCATGTTTTTTCCTGATAAATTTTTAACAGACCTAAAAGGATACCCTCCGAGACACATTCACTTTATGGTTGTGCTTTTTTTAGTGCTGCTCATTTTAGGCGTTGCTATACCGTTACACCAAGACTCGCCAAAAATATTACTGACTGTCCCCATCCAAGGTAAACCAATTTACACGCCGCCACCTGTCGCCACAGAGAGGGCAACACTGACCTGGAAGACTGCCTCCGTACGCTCTGGTGATAACCTTGCTCGAATATTTTATAGGCTTAACCTTTCTGACACATTGCTTGCTAACTTGATGAATAGCGCCCCCAATAAAAATGCGCTACTCAAACTACTGCCCAGCGAGTCTTTCCGCTTTGGGTTTAAAGATAATAATCTCAAAGAAATTCATTACATCCAATCTCCACTTACTCGTGTCGAAATAACGATTAACGATCAAGAATACATCTTTAAAGAAGTCACACGCGAGCCAGAGGTTCGCCTGACTTATAAGCAAGCAGAAGTCAGCGACTCGCTTTTCCTTTCAGCAATGCGTGCCAATATCAACGACAACCTCACCATGGAGATTGCTAATATTTTTGGTGGTGTCATCGATTTTGCCCTTGATGTCAGGCCAGGCGACACCTTTGATGTCTTCTACGAAACACTTTACCTTGACGACCAAGTCATCGACCTTGGCAACATTCTCGCGGTGAGCTACACCAACAGCGGCACCACGCATACGGCTTACCGCTATACGGACAGCAAAGGCAAAACAGGGTATTTTGATGCAAAAGGTGTCAGCATGCGCAAAACTTTTTTGCGCGCACCTCTTGATTTTACTCGCATCAGCTCAGGGTTTAATCTCAGGCGAAAACATCCTATCCACAAAAAAATTAAGGCACATCGCGGCACTGATTATGCGGCACCCCGCGGCACGCCTATTTTTGCAGCAGGTGACGGAAGAATTACTCGCGCAGGCTACACTAAAGCGAATGGTAACTATGTTGTTATTCAGCACGGGCAAAACTACCAAACTAAATACCTTCATCTAAACAAGCGTCATGTAAAAATAGGCCAACGTGTCGGCCAACGACAAATCATTGGTACCGTCGGCTCCACTGGGTACGCGACAGGCCCCCACCTTCACTACGAATTCTTAGTCAATGGCACACATCGAAATCCTCGCACTATCTTAAAAAAGCTTCCGTCCGCCGACCCAATAAAAACCAGCGAACGCGAGAGATTTCTTGAAAAAGTAAAAGCAGTACAATTACAATACAGCAACTCTCAAGCGCAAGTGCTTTAAAAGAACATAACAATGTCACCCATACCACCTAATTTGTATGTCGGCTTAATGTCAGGTACCAGCTTAGATTCTATCGACTGTGTACTTGTCAGCATTAATGAAGGTAAAGTTACCTTGGTGGATGCCCTGCAAGGAGACATCCCTCAACCCATTCGTGATGAAATTGCTTGCCTCAACGCACCCGCTGATAACGAGCTATACCGGACACTGAAACTATCACGCCAATTAGCGTTGCTATTTGCCAATTGCGTAAACCGCCTGCTAAATAAGGCAAAAATCAGCCCTCAACATATTATTGCCATTGGCAGTCATGGCCAGACAATCCGCCACCAACCTAATGATGAATTTGGTTTTTCTCTACAAATTGGTGATCCGAGCACTCTTGCTGAGAAAACGGGTATTACTGTGATTGCAGATTTTCGCTCGCGTGATATTGCCGCAGGCGGGCAAGGTGCACCTCTAGTCCCCCTCTTTCATCACTCACTTTTTTATACGTCATCAACAGATCGAACAGTGATCAATATTGGTGGCATAGCTAACCTCACTCGTATCAATCAACAGGCGCTTCACAGCGGGTTTGATTCGGGGCCTGGAAATACACTCTTAGATTTTTGGTGCCAAAAGCACACGCAAGAAAAATTTGACGATAAAGGAAAGTGGGGGAGACAAGGAAAGGTTCGACCACAACTGCTTGAAAGCATGCTTGAAGATAGCTACTTCGCCACAAGACCACCAAAATCTACAGGAAGAGAATATTTTAACCCTCAGTGGCTTAGCCAGTTTTCGCTCGAAACTTTTCCACCTGTAGATGTAATGGCTACCTTGACTGAATTGACTGCGCTAAGCATCGTGCAATCGATTAGCCTAGAAACACAGGAAATTTTTCTATGCGGTGGCGGCACCCATAACAGCTTTCTTGTCGAGCGCATTCAAAGCCACTGCACTCAGCCCGTCAAGTCCACTTCTGCTCTAGGTATCAGCCCAGATCATGTTGAAGCCATTGCCTTTGCTTGGCTTGCCGACAGAAGAATCAATCATTTGCATGGCAATTCAACTTTATCCACAGGGGCAAGGCATGCTTGTGTATTAGGTGCTATTTATTCAAAATAATGAAGGGGTATTAAATTAGACTCAAAGAAATACTAGGCGTTTTGGGGCACCTAGATTGAGAAAGAAGCACCACAACCACAGGTAGTTTCAGCGTTGGGATTAATAACGATAAATTTTGAACCCTCGAGACCTTCCGTATAATCAACGGTTGCACCCACCAGGTACTGATAACTCATTGAGTCAACGAGCAAAGTAATATCAGCATTCTGAATTTGAATATCGTCATCAGCCGAATCCTCATCGAAACTAAAGCCATATTGGAACCCAGAGCAACCACCACCGGTGACATAAACACGAAGTTTTAATTTATCATTACACTCCTCTTCAACCAACTCACGAACCTTATTTGCCGCATTATCAGTGAAAATAAGAGGCGTGGGCTCAAAAGACTCAGCAACAACCATTCATTTATCCTACTCTATGATTTATCGAAGCATCATAATGTTTTTTTGTGTTTTCTTCCACTCACTGTACCTTACTCTCAGGGCTATCGCGCTATGTTTTTGATCAGTTCGCTTAAAAATCATACTACAAAGCAGATGGCTGATTGTATTTCAATCAGTTTATGGGTATGAATTAGCCCGCTACTGAAAAACTACACTTCTCTTTTGTATTCAAATTACAAAAGAGTGTTAATTTAGAAACCAACACTAAATTATTAGCGGGTTTAGATTAAAAAATAAACATTTTGTTTGATTGTCGCCGATCTTGTTAATATCGTAGTGCGATTGCCCTGACCTTACTCTGTAGTTAGCGGCACTTTCTTTGTTTTTTTCTGGCCATTTGACGAAGGGGATGATGTTTGTGTCGGCTGTGTCAATGCATTCTCTTCGTAGACTAAACTACCATTGACCTGAGAACCTTTCATCATTTCAATAGTACTATAATGAACATTCCCCTCTACTATCGCCTTAGAAGCTAACTCCAACGTTGATGATAAAACCGTTCCTTTAATCTGGCCATTAATAACAACGCGGGGGACACGAATATCGCCTTCTACACGCCCATTCTCTTGAATCCTAAGGTGTGCTTCCGTGCTCGGATTTGCATTGATATTGCCCACGATCGTACCTTCAACTTCGAGTAACCCAGAAAATTTAATATCTCCAAATACTTCTGTGTCCTGAGCGATTAAGGTGGTGTGCCCTCCCCCTTTGGAATTAGTCGATTGCTTGCTCGGCATCATCGCAGCAACGGGCTGGGAAAAAGAGGTTGGTATCTTTGCATCATTAGACTTTGTTTTAGATTCTTTTTTAAACATAAGCTTACTTCTCCCAAACCCAATCAATAGACTCTTTCCATTGGTGAGGTTTTTTGTTCAATGTTGCGGACAATTGAAGCATAGTTGGCACAAACCCTGACGGGAAAACCAGCCGCTCTTCTATAATAACGTAGAACTTAAATGATACTTTACTATTAAAGTCGCTACCTTGCTGCAACAGAGCCTTAATGCTAAGTCGTTTTTGTTGCCCATTTAACAGTCCCAGCACAGAAATAGTTAACTCACCACTCACTCGGTTATGTTTTTTATCAAAGTTAACCAGAGTCAATGTCATTGTAGCCCCATTTTCACCCACTTTTTTAAAGTGATGGCTATCTAATGCCAATCCTTTCTTTTTTTCTTCCGGGGCAAGAATAAGTCGATAAAAATCTAATTGGCGTACTAGCTCTACATCCTCCTGCATTTTTTCTTGCGTATCTTTTCTGAGTGCATCATAGGCTTGCCTTTTAATGGATAGTTGCGCATCCTTAGATGCTAAACGCTCCAACAGATGCGCCTCTTGTACTTCAAGTTTTTGATTGTAGGCTTTCAGCACGTCTGCTTCATATCGAGCCTTGGTATAAAGGCCCACAAACACCAGTAAAGCAACACCCAAAAAAAGCACCGTACATAAGAGCTGTTTATGTTTACTCATCTTAATGCTCTTTGATAATTTAGGGTGCGAGTGCCGCAGAAGCTAAGCCTGCTCGCTCATTCAAGCCACACATGATATTCATGATTTGGATTGCCTGCCCTGACGCGCCTTTCACCAAATTGTCTATAGCGGCGACAACTACAACTTTGTTACGACCTTGTGGGCGCTCAATCGTTATTCGGCAGTAATTTGACCCTCGAACCGACTGCAGTGAAGGCAGCACCCCATTGGACATAACATCAACAAAAGGTTCATCCGCAAAGCGCTTTTGATACAAGGCGGTAAGGTCTATTGCTTGGCTATCAGTTAAATTAGCGTATAAGGTCGACACAATACCACGTGTCGTTGGCAGTAGGTGCGGCACAAAGGTTAAATTTACTGGTGAATTAGCCAGCAGTGAAAGGCCTTGCTCAATTTCAGGGAGATGCCTATGTCCAGCTAATGCATAGGCTTTAAAATTATCGTTATTTTCTGAGAATGAAACAGACAGGTCTGCTTTCCGGCCGGCACCACTCACACCCGATGCACTATTAGCCACTAAATCTTTAACATCAACCAGCCCTGCCTCTAATAAAGGTAAAAAACCCAATTGGATAGATGTGGGGTAGCACCCTGGCGCAGCAACTAACTGCGCATCTTTTATTTGCTCTCGGTGTGTTTCAGGTAAACCGTATACAGCCTGCTCAACACCTTCAGGAAAGACATGCTGGCAGCCATACCATTTTTCCCACATTTCAATATCTTTAATTCGAAAATCTGCCGATAAGTCGATCACGCGCGTATTTTGAGCAAGTAAAGATTGCATGGAGTGCATAGCAACGGCATGCGGCGTGGCAAAAAACACCACATCGCAAGTACCCAATGTTTTATCATCAGGCACTGTATAAGCTAACTCACAAATGCCGCGAAGACTGGGAAAAAATTCAGACACCTTCTTGCCCGCCTCTGAACGTGACGTCACCACACTGATCTCCACCTCAGGATGAACACTCAGCAATCGTAATAACTCTAACCCTGTATAACCTGTCGCTCCCACTATACCGACTTGAATCATGAAATCTGTCTCTTAGCACTTGTCATTTGTTTTTCAACCCAGTAGGTTGATTGGCCATCTATAGTATCAGATTCTCCAGAAAAAATAGTTCGGGTGACGCATCGTTTTTTTAAAGTATTTTTTTATCAGGAAAGTCAGGCAGCCGCTTGCACAAGAGTCATCACTCATACCTATCTCCCTGATTGCAATCATTACCGGCCTACTAACCGGTATTGTTATCCAAGCGTTTAGGTTCTGTATCGAATGGCCGACATGGTTCGGCTTGAATAAAAAAGTTTACACTGAGTTTGACCCTTTAGTTGGCTGCGCCATCGTTTTTATGGGTGCAATCACTCTCGGCATTATTTTACGTTGCATATCTAAATCACCAATAAGTATGGGTGTCACTCATGTTATTGATCGTGTTACCCACTGCCAGGGACGATTACCGCTAAAAGAAGCTGTTTTGCAATTTTTCTCTGCCATCATATGTATTCTGACTGGGCAAAGCTCAGGGCGAGAAGGGCCAGCAATCCATCTTGGTGCGGCAACAAGCAGTCAATTCGCGCAACATTTACAGCTACCCAGTAATAGCATCCGTATTCTTGCTGGTTGCGGGACAGCATCAGCCATCGCCGCCTCTTTTAACACCCCCATAGCCGGCGTCATTTTTGCGATGGAAGTTGTTCTCATGGAATACACGGTCGTCGGATTTATTCCTATTATTCTTGCCGCATCAAGTGGCACACTGATTAGTCACTGGGTTTATGGCGATATGCCGGCCTTTATTATCCCTGCCTTAGAGACCCATCATATTTCAGAGGTTCCTATTTATGTCATGATCGGATTGCTTGCAGGCAGTTTATCTGCTGCCTTTTGTTTCCTTTCAAAACAGTGTTTGCGAATAAGTCATTACTCGATTATTACACGCTTTGCTCTCGCTGGTGGGCTCACGGCATTACTTGGTTTATTTGTGCCTGAGATTTTGGGGATTGGTTACTATAATGTCGACAATGCACTTAACCATAATCTAAGCCTTCAGATCTTATTAGCTATTTTGTTTGCCAAACTAGCTGCTTCCTGTGTTTCGCAAGGCCTTGGCATGCCAATCGGCATTATTGGCCCAGCACTTATCGCGGGAGCCTGCCTTGGAAGTGCCACGCTTCTTTCTATTCATTCAGTATTTGGCCTCATTGTTCCCCGAGACCCCATGTACCCTATGATTGCTATGGGGACAATGATGGCGGCGGTGTTAAATGCACCGCTTGCCGCACTAACCGCGCTCATAGAGTTAACGGGGACAACAGCTGTCGTCTTTCCTGCCATGATTGGTATCGTTATTGCCAACTTAACTTGCACTCAAATCTTCAAACAAAAACCACCGCATATCACACGCCTCACTCACCAGGGTAAAGGTGATAACGTCAGTGTCTTTGAGCTAGCACTGCAACGTATTGGTGTTTCCAGCCTGATGTCGACGAATGTTTTATTGATTAATGAAACACTTTCTGCTGATTCTCTTTCTAACATTCGGCATAAACAACCACGCTGGTTAATCGTCTCTCAGCAAAAGCAAATGCCTTTTATGATAAGTGGTTTAGATTTTTTTAATGCCGTTGATAATCTTGATAGCGATCAAAACGAACTTTCCGTATTGTCGCTTCCCATAGAACACCACCCTGCAACTGAAATTGATTTTCAGTTATCTGCCTATGAAGCCTATGAGCACATGCAAGAAGAAATCGTCGATCAACTGGTCGTTAAAGGCGCTTTCAATAATAACGCAGAACCTCTTTTTGGCGTGATTAGCAGACAAGATCTTGATTACTACTTTCATCAACCAAGGAACTTTTGATGTTTTTATGGCTTAAAGCACTACACGTTTTTTTTGTTATCAGTTGGTTTGCCGGTATTTTTTACCTTCCACGCCTTTTTGTTCACCATGCTCAAGCCTCTGATCTGGCAACACAGGAAAGACTCAGCATCATGGAACGTAAACTCTTTCGTTTTACTTTACCCATTGCTTTTTTAGCAATTCTCACCGGCATTGGCCTAATCTCTACCAACTTCTCTTATTACATGAGCCAAGGCTGGCTTCACGCTAAAATCACCTTAGTGTTAACCTTGCTCGGTTTTCATTTCTATTGCGGCCACCTTGCAAAACAATTTGCGAAAGGTGAAAATCGCCACAGCCATCGTTTTTATCGCATCATCAATGAGGCACCTGTTTTTGTCTTGCTGGCCATTGTGATACTGGTCATCGTTAAACCCTTTTGAGGTCAGTCATGTCATCATCTTCACTCTTTGAGCGCGCGCAATTGGCTATTCCCGGTGGAATTAACTCGCCAGTCAGGGCATTTACCGGCGTTGGTGGCACCCCTGTATTCTTTGATCATGCAAAAGGTGCCTATACCTACGATGTCGATGGAAACACATATGTCGATTACGTGGGTTCTTGGGGGCCCATGATTACCGGGCATAGCAATCCAGAAATTATTGCCGCCGTAAAAAAACAACTCGACAGAGGCTTGAGTTATGGCGCGCCTACCGAAAGTGAAGTGACACTTGCTGAAAAAGTGAAAAGCCTTATGCCGAGCATCGAATTACTCAGGCTTGTCAGTTCCGGCACAGAAGCTACCATGAGCGCCATTCGCCTTGCTCGAGGGTACACTGGGCGAACCAAAATTGTTAAATTCGAAGGTTGTTACCACGGACACTCGGATTCCCTGTTAGTTAAAGCAGGATCAGGTGCACTGACACTTGGCGAGCCAACATCACCCGGTGTACCCGAAGCATTAGCCAAAGAAACAATCACTTTAAACTTTAACGATAGCGATCAAGTCGACGCTGTCTTCAACGATATAGGTAACGAGATCGCTTGTATTATCGTTGAGCCGGTTGCGGGCAACATGAACTGCATTCCACCGGCTAAAGGCTTTCTCGAAACACTTCGCCGCGTATGCGACACCTATAATAGTGTATTAATCTTTGATGAAGTCATGACAGGCTTTCGGGTCGCTTTAGGCGGCGCACAATCGCTTTATGGAATCACACCCGATTTAACAACACTGGGGAAAATCATTGGCGGTGGCATGCCCGTAGGCGCGTTTGGCGGAAAAAAAGTCATCATGGATTATATCGCACCCACAGGGCCGGTTTATCAAGCGGGCACATTATCGGGCAACCCTCTCGCCACTGCCGCGGGGCTTTGCGTCCTCAGTCAAATAAGTGAAACCGATTTTTACGAATCCTTATCAAAGCAAGCCCATTTACTGACAGCGGGTCTCAAGGATATTGCTAAAACGGCAGGTATCGGTTTAAGTGTTGTTAATGTTGGCGGCATGTTTGGATTCTTTTTCTCCGAAGACGAACATATCACACGGTTTGAGCAAGTGCAGCAATGTGATATCGAACGCTTTAAAGCCTTCTTCCATTTAATGTTAAATCAAGGTATTTATTTTGCGCCTTCAGCTTATGAAGCTGGTTTTGTCAGCAGTTGTCATGATCAAGGTACGCTCGACAAAACGCTAACTGCAGCAGAAAAAGCCTTCAAACAACTCTAAGACATCAATAAGCGATACTCTCCATGAAAAAATTCCTCATCACGCTTGGGCTTATTTTGCCTATTGTTTCTTGGGCTGACAACTTAGGCTTTGAAGTCGGTGCGACGCTTTGGCGTACACAAATGAAAGGATTGGTTGATGTACCAATAAGTAATGCATCAACGTTAAGAGTCGACCTCGAGAAAAACCTCGACATGAATACAGCAAATAATCAGCAATATTATTTCGAATTTTACCACCCACTACCTTACCTTCCCAATATTATCCTAGCTGCCAATATTATCGAACATAAAGGAAAAGGCTCCCCATACCTAAAAGACATCATAAGCAGTGGCGATAATAAAAAAATAAACTTGAAGGGCACCATCAATATCAATCATTTTGACGTGACAGGCTACTGGACACCGCTTGATCTCGAAATTGTTTCTCTAGATGCTGGATTAACCTACAGAAAATTTGATGGCGACATGAATTTTATATTATCTGCACAAAACCTGAGTGACCTCCCAGTTAAATCTACATTCGACAAGCAGTATTTATTGATTTATGGAAAACTCACTGCCTACCTCCCGCTAACCGGATTATCGACACATGTTAAACTCAATGCTGGGCATAATTTCAACTTCAACAGCCCTGAACAAGCCTACGATATAGACTTAGCTGTCAATTATCGAACTTGGATAGGTATTGGTGTAAGTGCAGGCTATCGCTATTTTAAGGTTGACCTAGAAACGGACACCAAAGTATCCAGCGGTGTAACCAAAAAAAGTAACTACAAACTGGATACTTACGGCCCTTACGTCTCGCTTTCCTATCGTTTTTGATTACGTCATAATGCTGTAACACTTAGGGCTTAGCATGCCATTATTTTTGAGAAAACATCATGTCACGACTAGCACGCCACCATAGCGACGACGACGAATCTAACATCGACCTTACACCCATGTTAGATGTTGTTTTTATTATGCTGATCTTTTTTATCGTGACAGCCTCTTTTGTTAAAGAATCTGGACTGATGGTCTCACGCCCCGACGCATCAACTAACGAAACAGAAACAGACATCAAAAACATCGTTTTTCAAATTAACGCGACTGATGAAATTTGGCTAGAAGGAAGGCGCATTGATGTACGATCCGTAAGGGCCAATGTTGAGCGCTTGCATGCAAAAAACCCAAAAGGTACGGTTATCCTACAAGCACACCCAAAGGCTACGACAGACACGCTGACACAAGTCTCCGACCAATCAAGAGAAGCGGGTGTTTATCAGATTTCGCTGACCATTAACGATAAGCAATGATCAACGGTTAAGTCTAAAGGCGTTAAGCTCATCGATCATCATCAATGACAACCCCCAAATACATTTGCCTTGATAATAATAGCAAGGCAAATCCCGCCCAAAACGACGCATCAATTGCCTATTTTTCTCGTTAAACAAAGATAAAGGCACCCATAGTACATCGGCAACTTCTTCGTTTTTGACGGGCTCTAAAGCACCAGAAGACGCAAACAAAAAAGGTGTAATTACCATTGCTTGCTGCATTGGCTTATGGGATCGTGCATTGATGTCGGACAACCTTCCGAGCAAGGCAAGGTCATTGCTACCAATAGACAACTCCTCAAAAAGCTCTCGCTCTGCAGTCACCTGAATGCTTAGATCCCCCAAGTCTTGTTTGCCGCCAGGAAACCCCATCTGGCCAGACCATCGGTCCTTTTCATGCTCAGCTCGCTGAATCATGAGAATTTCAAGTTCGCCCACCTCTTCTCGAAGAATAATTGCTACAGCTGCTCGCTTTACCAAACATCTAAACCATTTTTTTTGGCTAGAACCGGAAGAGGCCTTGATTGCTGCTTGCCACAAGCTGTTTCTCACATCGGGAGCACTCATTACTCAATAGCGATAGACGCTTGTTGCTGTAACCTTTGTAGCGCTTTACGTACCTGCGTACCTTTTTGACTCACACTAATGCCTTTTTGTGCCATTTGCGTAGCCTGCTGGTAATCTGACATTTCCATACGTATTCTTGCAAGCCAGTAATAAGTATCAGGATTATTAGGTGCTTGACGAATCAGACGTTCGGCCAGTTGAGAGGCTTGATCGTAGTTCTGTGAGAAGAACATATAACGTACCTGTTTTATTTGGCTATCCATATAATCGCTACCCGCCTGAACGATAGGCTCTGCCTCCTCATCGTTCCGGTACTCAATGACATTATTTTTAATTGGCGCATAAATATCGACAGGCTTTTCTTCTTTAGTAGGCTGTATGACGCAACCGGCAAAAAGTAAAGTAAGTAAAAATAAACCGAGTAAATTCGCGTGTTCTTTCATTGAAACCATTTGTTAAACCAGTGTTCCGTTTGTTGTTGTAAGTAACATTGTGTATGTGAAGTGGGCGCTGATCCTTTCTTAAACGGCAGATAAACCGCATTCGGGCAGCCCTCCTCTGTTAACTGATCAGTAGCTATATCTACCCATGAATAATCAATATCATCAGGGATTGGCGGCCTACCTGCTGCACTTGGGTAGGCGCTCATTAAATCTGCCCAAATCGGCAAAGCGCCCAAGGAAGCTGGCATTGCAAGCGGTTTATTATCATCGTTACCGACCCAAACAACGGCTGCCCTCTCACTATTAAAACCCGCAAACCAATTATCTCTCAGGTCGTTAGTTGTACCTGTTTTACCTGCAATCAGGCGATTACGGGAAAACTTATCTGCCACGCTTCGCCCTGTACCTTCATGCATCACAGCTTGCATCGCATAAGTAATCAGATACATGCTAGCGTTATCAAAACGTTTTTCCAACTCTATTTTGTACCGCTTTAAAGCCTGTCCCTTGCTATCACTCACTTCTCTTATCGCATTTAATGGCGCATAAAACCCAGATGCACCAATGGTTGAGAAAACTTGAGCAGCTTGAATAGGCGTTAAATCTAACGCCCCCAAAAGGAGTGACGGCACTTTAGGTATATTGGTACTCACACCCAGCTTAACTAATGTGTCGGCTACAGCATCAACACCCACTTGTAATCCAAGCCTAACGGTAGCAACGTTATATGATTTTGCCATTGCCATATACAGAGGTATGTCTTTATTCACATTTCTAGGAGATTTAATCACATCATCAAGGTGATGTGTTTTCCTATCATAGTTTTTAGGCTCCCAAACTTCATTATCAATCTCAACCTTTACAGGCTCATCAGAAATTAAATCGCTCAAGCGATAGCCTTTTTCAATGGCAGAGAGATAAACAGCGGGCTTAACGAGTGAGCCAATAGGGCGATACGCATAGAGTGCTCGATTAAAACTGCCCGGCCTGAAATCTTTACCACCAACTAACGCTTCCACATCACCTGACGCATGATTAACAACCACAATCGCGCCATTACTTTGTCCCATCCTTTTACCATAGCGCCTCTCTAGGCGCTTTAAACCTCGATTCATCACCAGTTGCGCATGTGCCTGTAACTGTGGATTTAGATTCGTAAAAACATTCAAGCCTTGCGTTTGTAGATCATTTTGGCTGTAATCCTGTAAAAGCTGTTGCTTCACAAGCTGAATATAAGCAGCATAACTTTTTGTGGAAGAAGGGTCAGGTTTGAGCATCAACCCGAGTGCATCATTTTCCGCTTCCAGAAAATCCGGTGTTGATAAATAACCTTGTTCGTTCATCAAACTCAAAACTAGGTTTCTCCGAGCTATGGCCCTTCGCGGATGCCTGATTGGATTATAGTAAGACGGACCTTTCATCATGCCCACTAATAATGCAATCTGGCTATCAGTTAACTGCTTTAACGGCTTAGCAAAAAAGAATTCGCTCGCCAAGGCAAACCCGTGAATCGCTCGCGAGCCATCTTGCGCAACAAACACCTCATTCACATAAGTTTCCAAAATCTCGGCCTTTGTTGCACGCAGTTCCAACAAAACCGCCATTAGCACCTCTTCTAATTTACGCGTAAGGGTTCTATCCGAAGTCAAAAATAAATTCTTCACGAGCTGCTGAGTTATCGTACTTGCACCTTGTGAAATAGCGCCTTGCCGAATATTAGACCAAGCGGCACGGCCAATCCCTTTTAATGAGATGCCGTAATGATTAAAAAAATTACGGTCTTCCGTGGCCAGCAGCGCTTCAATCAATGCTTCTGGAATATCGTCATACGCAATCACCAAGCGCTCTTCATGTTGCTGGGGGTGAATACTGCCAATCTTAATCGGCTCCAATCGAAATGCCCCATTCATCGAGCGCTCAAGGCCTTCAATCTGCACAATGCGTGATGCACTAAAGGTGATATCAAGCGTAAGCGCAGGCTGTGGCTTATCCCAGAAAGTAAATGCACGCGTATGTATAGAAACCGTATCAGCAGAAACATGAAAAGTTCTCGACTGAGACCGAGATGATCGACGATAACCCGCACTTTTTAGCTCTGCGATGAAATCTTTCTGATTAATGGCCTTTCCTTCATAGACTTCAAGCGGCCTCGCATAAACAGAAGCAGGTAATGTCCATTTCGCCCCATTAAAGCGGTGCATTATTTTTGCATCGAGATAAATCAGGTAAGCACCTAGAATCACTACACATGTAAAAACCAACTTAAACCAGGGAAGTGACTTCTTTGGTTTTTGGACGATTTTTTTGTATTTCGCCATAGGTATCTACATAACTTCGTTTATCTGCACGTGGGCTGCGATGATAAGTTGACGCTCTGTTAGCGTCCAACGTTTTTTTCAAGGATAATACGCTTTTTACCCCATCAATGAAGGCGCATGACAATGAAACAATACGATGTATACGGAATAGGCAACGCTCTTGTTGATACTGAGATCAATACCGATGATGACTTTCTTCAGTCTTGTCACATCGATAAAGGCCTAATGACATTGGTCGACCTGGATCGCCAAAACCAAATAGTCGGTTTGCTCGGCGGCAATCTCCTCTCCGCTAAAAAATCGAGTGGTGGTTCTGCAGCCAATAGCATCATTGCGGTCAGTGAGCTCGGTGGAAGTAGTTTTTACAGCTGTAAAGTAGCTGCCGATGAGATGGGGGAATTTTATCTCAATGATTTAAAAAATGCAGGCGTTGATGCCGACCACAATATTGAAGACCATGAGCAAATCACGGGTAAATGCTTGGTCATGATTACGCCAGATGCTGAGCGAACAATGAATACTTACCTGGGCATAAGCGAATCTATCTCCACCAAAAACATTAACTTTGATGCGCTAACACAATCAAAATGGCTATACATAGAAGGTTATTTAGTCACATCAGATACTGGGCGTGCAGCGGCCATCGCCTGCCGAGAATCGGCAGAAAAAGCCGGTGTTAAAACCGCAATCACCTTATCAGACCCATCCATGGTTGAATTTTTCAAAGAAGGCTTGCTCGAAATGATAGGCGCTGGTGTTGACCTCTTATTTTGTAATATCGATGAAGCTAAACAGTGGACTGGAGAAGAGACAGCAGAGGCCGCATTCAAACAACTCAGCAACTTAGCTAAAAACGTTGTTATTACACAAGGGAGCAAAGGGGCGCTTATATTTGATGGCCACCAAACCATCAGCATTAACCCTGATGAAACGAAAGCCATCGATGCCAATGGCGCAGGTGACGCCTTTGCAGGTGCTTTTCTGTACGCTATAAATAACGGCTACGACTATAAAAAAGCTGGCGAGTTAGCGTCTATAACTGCAAGTCAAGTTGTCAGTCAATATGGCGCAAGACTAAAAAAAGAACAGTATCAGGCAATTTCTTCTGACTTCCATACGTTACAAAGATCAGTAGGCTAATCAGAGCAGCTAGACTAACATTTCTTTCCAGTAGTAGGCATTAGAGAGCCAATATACCCATCGGGGTTGGAGATACAAGAAGGCGACAAGCGAGCGAATCCCCATGAGCTTACAGCCAGTAAGTGATTGGGGTGAGCGAGCACGGCCAACGCCCTTGTATCTTCAAGTGTGATCAGTATATCTCTATGGGTGGCGGTTATTGCCCCCCCCCCACTCTACCTACAGCCTTTCTCCTACTAAATCTCTTCAACCTAAATCTAAACCCTACAACTCAGCCAAGGCTAAATAATCAAGGCATCTTTCAGAACCATTTTTGTTTTAGCTGCTCTAACTACAGTACTGATACACAAAAGGATGCATTCATGAAGCCAAATGCCCAAACTTTTTCAGATGAGAACCTCGATTTCCTTCGTATGCTTGAAGGGAAATTCAAAGGCGAGGTGATATTTCAAGATACTCAACTATCGGCCTATGAAGAGGCAGACCTTAATGAATCCGTCATGGAGCATACTTTTATCTATGACTCGCATTTTTTAAAGCATGATTTTCATGGCAAGGAACGGAACAGCGAAAAAACGTTACTAGGTACGGGGTATATCGGATTTAATGAGAAAAAAGCAACCTTTGAAGGATTTTGGATAGATAATCAAAATCAGGCGATGAATTTTGATACTGGTGAAAAAAAAGGGAATTCATTGCTCATGCACTGGGAAGCCGAAGATGCGAGTCTACAAAAAATTGAGCGCAGCACAGAGACGACCGTGGTTGACAAAGATCATCACCGAGTCGACTTCTTTCAAAAAGATCAAAAAAATGGCAGGATCAAAACGTTAAGTATGGAGTTTGTTAGGCAGTAACGTTTTCTAGATAAAGATTAAAGAAAGGTACTATCTTGTACCTTCAACCTTATTCACTTGTTTTTTATAACCGGGTTTGACGCAACCCAAACACCGTATAAAAGTGGTTTTAAGCGGTTTAACTACGAGTACATTGCCGGCTTCTCCTGCATTACCACCAGCTAAAGTAAGCGGTAAGCTGACAAGATACGCGGCCGTTCCAAGAACAGACAAGCTAAGCATTATAGGCCGAACAATCACAAGATCGCCCATCATAGCAAATGCAGAGGGTTTCTCTACCACAACGGCATCATTTGCTATTACCTGTTGATTTGAGAAACTAAAAACAAGCAAAAATGCCACGCTGAGCGTTTTTATTATTGATACCATGACCGAACTTTCCAGTTTTTATTTTTATGCTTCAGACTGACCTATTAAACGTCAGATTTTGAACCGATTTCAAGCGGTTTTTAACCTCACTGTGACGTATTAAAAGGTTTAAGGGCAAACCAGTCGACCTACCGCCATATTCAATGCTGGCAAGATGCGCAGTAAAAAGTACTTCGCTGCCCCAAGACACACCTTTTAATCACTGCTTCACAGATTTGGCACAGTTCACCCTCTCGCCCGTAAACAGCAAGCGACTGCTGAAAATAACCAGGCTTACCATCGCTATTTACGAAGTCTTTAAGGGTTGTTCCACCACTATTTATTGCTTTTTGTAGCACAGTCTTAATATGTTCAGCTAACAGTTGATAGCGCATCCGGCTCACTTTATTTGCCACACGCTTCGGATGAATGCCAGCCATGAATAGTGACTCAGACGCGTAAATATTACCCACCCCGACCACAACTTTGCTATTCATAAGGAAAGGCTTTATTGCACCCTTTTTGCTTTGCGCCTGCGAATATAAATAATCACCATCAAACTGTGGCTCTAAAGGCTCATGCCCTAGCCTGGCGAGCAAAGGGTGATTTGATTCTTTCTCGTCATGAAACAACCAACAACCAAATCGTCTTGGATCGTTGTACCTTAAAATTTTCCCGTTCGAAAACACCATATCCACATGATCATGTTTTTGAACAGGCACTGAATGATCAACAATACGTAAGCTTCCCGACATGCCTAAATGCACAAGCCAATAGCCATGCTCAAAAAACAAAAGTAAATACTTACCTCGTCGCCTAACTTCTATTAACGTTTTATTTAAAGTGGGCTTGATAAATTCGAGGGGAATCGGCCATCGTAGTTTTTGCTGACGGACAACAATACCGCTAACCATCTCTTGGCTAATATGTGGAGAAATACCACGGCAGGTGGTTTCAACTTCGGGGAGTTCTGGCATAGCACATTAATTCATACGAAAAAAAACAGGCTTTCGCCTGCTTTTAAGATCACTTGGCTTTAGGGCCTGCATCCGATATAGCGTCAGAGACATCGAATTTTTTAATGTTCTCGCTAAACAAGGTCGCTAGCTTTGATGCTTGCTCATCGTAGGCATCTTTATCAGACCAGCCTTCTCTTGGATTGATATACTTATCATCAACGCCTTCGATTGATTTAGGTATATCAAGATTAAGGATATCCAAATGCTCTGTTTCTGCACCCAGCAATGAACCGCTTTGAATAGCTGCTACAACAGCACGCGTCACAGGAATTGGGAAACGCTGTCCAGCACCGCCCGGTGCGCCAGATCCGCCTGTCCAGCCAGTATTCACAAGATAAACCTGGCTACCAAAGTCTTCTACGCGCTTCATTAAAAGGTCTGCATATTCACGTGCGGGACGCGGCATGAAAGGCGCACCAAAACAGGTAGAAAATGCAGGGTGAATACCTGCTTCTGCACCTAACTCTGTTGACCCTACACGTGCGGTATAACCTGATAAGAAATGGAACGCCGCAGCTTCTTTTGACAAAATGGATACGGGTGGCAATACACCCGATACGTCACAAGTCAAAAAGATAACGACTTTTGGCTCTCCACCCGCATTTTTTTCTGATCGCATGTCTACATGCTCTAACGGATAACAGCATCGGCCATTTTCTGTTAATGATGTATCGTCATAATCTGCATGACGCTCTTCATCTACAACAACATTTTCAACGATGGCACCAAAACGGATGGCATCCCAAATCACCGGCTCATTTTTCTGAGATAAGTTGATCGTTTTTGCATAACAACCGCCTTCAATATTAAAGACAGAGCCTTTTGACCAGCCGTGTTCATCATCGCCGATCAAATAACGTTCAGGGTCGGCAGAAAGGGTGGTTTTCCCTGTACCAGACAAGCCAAAAAATAAGGCCACATCGCCTGACTCACCAATATTCGCAGAGCAATGCATCGGAAGTACGTCTTTTTCTGGTAACAAAAAGTTTTGTACGGAGAACATGGCTTTTTTCATCTCGCCTGCATAACGCATACCTGCTAACAAGACTTTACGTTGCGCAAAATTAAGAATAACAACGCCCTCACTATTTGTGCCATCTCGCTCAGGCTCACAAACAAAGGAAGGTACATTAAGAATAGTCCAAGCTTCTTTTAGTTGCGGGTTGTACTTTTCTGGGCGAACAAACATATTACGCCCAAATAAATTTTGCCATGCCGTTTCAGTATTAACTTCTACAGCAATATAGTGGTCTTCGCCTGCACCCACATGTAAGTTTTGTACATAACGTGATTTTTGTGACAAATGCGTTTCAACACGATCCCATAACGCATCAAATTTATCGGCATCAAAAGGGCGATTAACTGAGCCCCAATCGATACTATCCGAAGTGCTTGGTTCTTCAACGATAAAACGATCAGCGGGAGAGCGCCCTGTTCTCTGACCTGTTGTAACAAGGAGGGCACCTGTATCAGTAAGCTGACCTTCCCCATTTTCCAGCGCTTTCTCGATAAGCTGCGCTGGGCTAAGATTTTGGAAACCATTGATTTCTGCTGTCATCTTTTGAATCCTAATAGATAAACGCGCCCAAAGCATCGTTGCTTTTTTGTGCAGGCAATTTTTTGGGCGTCATTATGTCAAAAAAAAGACAGTTAACCTATCCCTTATTGTGGTTTATTTCGGCCTTTTTGACTGGTTATTAGTTTTAGTGATCTACTGCCTGAGACCCCGATGCCAGTAATAAAGATATTGCCGACTCATCAAACACATACTTTTTATGACAAAATTGGCACTCTGTTTCAATCATGCCTTCTTCTTTTAGAATATTGCGGAGTTCTTGCTCCCCTAAACTGATTAATGCTCGTTCAAAGCGCTCTCTTGAGCAGGTACACTGAAAAGTAACACTTCGTTTCTCATAAACAGTTATACCTTCCTCATGGAATAATCGATACAACCAATCATCTACACTGAGCGTTTGCATTTCATGGTGCGTCAACGTATTCGCCAGTAAGCTGACACGCTGCCAGTGATCGCTCTTATCCACCTGCATTTCTGGCAGCGCCTGAATCATAACGCCTACCGCTTTCCCTTCTTCCCACGAAAACTTGAACAAGGTTGGTAACTGCTCCGACTGGATAAAGTAATGTTCCAGACATTTTGAAAAACTTTGATCAGCTAACGGGACAATACCCTGATAACGCTTACCCTTATTGGGGGCCAAGGTAATCGTCAGCGTCATGTCGTTAAATGCCTCCTGAAAAGCCTCTGATATCCTTGCGTTACTCTGTATGACTCCTCTGAATTGTAGCTCGCTATTGCATTCTGTCGCGATCAATCGGACGGCACCTTCGCCCTTGGCCTGTATGCTCACTAAACCGTCAACTTTTAAATGACTTGTCATTAACACATTCGCCATGACGCACTCTGCCAGCAATTTCCTTTGGTCGTTGCTGTAATCAGCATCCTCAAACAAATCGTCTAAAGATGATGACAAAACCACGACCGACCCTCTAACTGCAGCATCTTTTAACATAAACGTTTGTAGGGAATTATCTGATTCGCTCATAATTACTCGCTATTTTTCTGTTTAAAACGATGGATCAACCGCCGATTTTTTTTATCGGGCTTAGTTTCGGGTGCTACTTGTGACTGCCTTAGTTGCTTCCTCTGCATAGCCTCTTCTTTTCGTTTATTTATGCTCTCTAGCGTCTCCTCATAAAGCCCTTGCGCAATATCGGCGGATTGTCGTCTATCGCTGAGCGCCATGATATGGATAATCTTTATATCCAAACCTTGCCGTATTTTTAATAAGGCGCCAATTCTCACCTCTTTACTCGCTTTAACCCTGGACCCTTCACAAAAAACATGTCCTGCTTCAATCGCTTTTTTAGCAAGACTTCGCGTCTTAAAAAATCTTGCCGCCCATAACCACTTATCCAATCTAATCTTTTTTTCCTCAACCACTGGGCATTACCTCATCAAATCCCTTAACGGCTGGGAACAATAAATCTGCGTGCGTGGTGATACTTGAATCCGGCTGAGCTATCGTCCACAAGTAGCGAATACCGGCATCTTTAGCCGACAAAAGTACAGATTCAGTATCATCTACCATCAACGTTTTCGTCACATCTACTGCATATTCGGATATAAATACGGGCCAAAAGTTCGTATTTTCTTTAGGAAAGCCATAACGATGCGTACTGACCACCGAATCAAAATAAGGCAACAACCCAGTGTGTTTCATTTTTAACTGCAAGCTACTTGGGTGAGCGTTAGTCAATAAAATAATTTCCTTATTGATAGATGCAAGCGCTCTCAGAAATTCCTCTACATATGGCCTTACTTGAATTCTATCCGCTATCTCACCTTTTAACTTGACGATGTCCATTGTTAAATCTTTAGCCCACCCATCAAGACAGTACCACGCTAACGATCCTTTTTTTCCTTTGATTTACTCATGAGAATAGAAAAAGCATTGTCGAAGGATAACCCTTCTTGCTCTGCATATTTTTGCGGCAAATAAGTCATCCAAAAATAATTATCGAAATATAAATCCAGTAATGTACCGTCCATATCCAATAACACGGTATCAACACTTTTCCAGTCATTAATTGATGAAAGCATGAGGCCGACCTTCAAGTTAAATCTAAAATTAATCGTGCATACTTTACAAAACAGCACGAAGAGCTAATTTTAACAGATTATAAAATATTGGCACGCCACCGGCTCTGAAGCGGATGCCGCCGACCAAGAAAGGAAAAATTGTGATACATGCATACCGTTACAGCCAATTCGCTTCATGTGCATTTAACCGCGCAGAGAGCCGCTACCTCTCTCACCATAAACTTGAATCTATCAATCAGGTACGCGAAGATATCTTAAAAGAAATCATTTGCATCGAGTCACAAATGATGAAAACAACGAATAAAGGAAACTCTGCAGATTTCTCTATGCGTCAAACGTGGAAAGAAATGGTCGGCACACGAAAATTTCTTCTTAAGCAACTCGCTATTTCATTAGATTGAGTGACGACAAGCGATGGGCAAGCTAGGATTGTTGGTCATCGTGTAATGACAGCAATTCATCCAAAGTAAGTAAGTAACTATCATTGAAAGTTGCCATAAAATAATCAACTTCGGGCATTTTTAGCTGCCTGACACGACTTTCCAAATCGCTAAGTGCCGTAGTAAACTCTTTGTTTCCTGCATTTACTTCCATCTGGCATTTAAGATAGGCGCTAATAACATCCGCCGCTTTAACAAACTTTCCGATCAAAGGGTCTACTTGGTCATGCAGCAACAGTTCGCGATAGACGGGCTGCATCTTCTTTGGCAGTAAATGCAGTAATTCCTGCTCAGCTTCCGCCTCAATCGCTTTATAAGCTGTTTGTATATGCTTGGAAAAGTACTTAACGGGCGTAGGGAGATCACCTGTGATAATCTCGGAGACATCGTGATAAAGCGCTGTGACAGCCACCTTATTCACATCGATATTACCTTTAAAATTTTGATTATGAATAATGCCAAGCGCATGAGCAATAGTGGCAACCTGCCAGCTATGCTCCATGACATTTTCTTCCTCGATATTACGTTTTAATCCCCAGCGTTTAATCCACTTGAGGCGACCAAGATAGCCAAAAAACGCACTTTTGGGCATGGGGTTACCCTTTGTTATCTTGTGCTTTTACAGCCTTAGCCTTCACCTGTTTACGCTCTTTTTCAATTAAATATTCGGCAACTTTGAGCATTTTCGGCTGTGATTTTGTATGACTGATAGATATACGATACTTACCATTCACCACCATTTCTGGTGTACCACGCATACGATAACTCCTGCCTCTTGATTTCGTCAAAGTGACTTGACTGTCGACACCAAAAGATTGAAACGTATCATTAAACGTTTTTTTATCGACACCATATCTTGCATAAAAATCTGCGATGGCGGATTGATTGAACAACCTCTCTTTTTTCATTAGTAACGCCTCAAAAAAAGGCTGGTGAGTGATATCAATCTTACCTAAAGCCTGTGCCGTATAATAAGCACGCGCATGAAGCTCCATGGTTTTATTCCAGATCGCAGGCATTTGAACAATATCTACGTCAGGGCCTAGCTGTTTCTTCCAAGGCTCAAACAGTGATTCAAAGCTATAACAATGACCGCATCCATACCAAAATAACTCAACCACTTCTATTTTGTCTTTGTTGCGCGTCGGCACTGGGATTTCTAGAACTTCGTAATCCTTACCCGCAATGAATTTTTCGCTCACAGCTGGCGATGTTTCCGCGTTTGTAGCGGCACTAATCGTTTGAGTGAGCATAGAAACACTCAGCCCGAACAACGCAGTCAACAAAAAGCCACGTACCGCCATAATATCACCCTAAAATCTTATCCACGTTAACTGTTAAAACTTCATACGAGGCCGAGTTTATCAAAAGATAAACACATACCCTACTGTAAATGCACTTACACGCATTTTTTGATTAAATGAGAAGTAACGTTTTGCACCATCGTCAGGCACACAGCCCACTGAACCTGATGCATTCGCCTCGACTGGCACACAAGCCTTACCTCCGCTTGCCTTTACATCGGCATAACGCATGTACGTCAATTCAAAAGCGCCCAGCTTACCAAGCTTTTTGCCGACACTTAAGCCATAGGTTAAACCAAAGCCTGAATAATTTGCACTCACCTCTTTACCCGATAAATTAATAAAGGATTGACCAAGACCCAATCGCGCACGCACGTAAACATCTGAACCCGCCTTATAAACACCGTAAAAACCATAAGCTTGCGCACTTAATTTAGCTTGGTCAAAAACTTTTTCATTACCGACAAAAAAAGGCATATCGAGAACACCAGTAATCATATACTGTGCTTCAAAAGCCCAATGTTTAGTGAAAGTGAAGCCGCCATTAATGAGCGTTGAACTTGCCTTAGATATACGTGCATTATAATTCTGGGGCGAGCTATTATTCGCCGTACCATCAACATGGTATTTCAACCCTGAATAAATCTGCCCTGCGCCATAACTGATACCAACATAGTAGGGTTTATCTGGAATCCCTGCAAAAAAAGGTTTATCTAGGATTCCTGTAAAAGCGGATTGCCCAAAGAAGCCTATCACTGGCAATAAAAGAATCTGCAAAATCTGTCGCATACGTCAATCCCTCTGTTTTATTATTATTTTTCTAGAGTGGAGCCATAATAACGGCTCACCGAGAGAAAACCAGAAACACGGTTCTCACTCTTCTAAAGAAACCTTGTGCTTTATCTCAAGCCAGAAATAAAGCTAGCTACGGCTTCAATTTGTAAGTCGCTCATTCGGCCCGCAACATCTCGCATCTTTCTTGAATCACCATCATTCTGACGTGCACCATTTGCCGTTGGCTGATCCGCAGCTAAGCGAAAGGCTTTAAGTTGCTTCTCGATATAATCAGCATGCTGGCCCGCTAACGCAGGGAAAGCAGCACCTTTATTTCCTTTGCCCGCAGGCCCGTGACAACCTGTACAAGCCGCGATCATTTTATCGCTGTCCCCTCCTCGATAAAGTGCTTCACCCAACTCAACCAAACTTTTCTTGGCCACGCCACCTTGAATCGTTTGAGCGGCGAAATAAGCAGCAAGATCTTCAATGTCTTGATCTGACAAATCAGAAATAATAGCAGTCATTTCTGGCACTTCACGGCCGCCTTGTGACTGGGGAATTCGCATATCATTAAATTGCTTAATCATGTATTTAGTATTTTGCCCAGCCAATTTTGGGAAGGCAGCTACAACGCTATTACCATCGGCACCATGACAAACCACACACTGTGATGCAAGTTTTTCACCGCGCGCCTCGTCGCCTTCAGCAAAAGAAAAGCTCGCCAACGCAAAGACGGATAATCCTGTGAGTAATTGTTTCATACCGTTTTTTCTCTTGTCGTCCCTGGCCCCGTCCTTTGCAGGCACTCAATGCTTAGCTAATCTGACACCGCTAATTTATGAGTTGAGTACTGCCGCCTTTTTCATGACTGCAGCTGATTCGTGGCCATTGTTTTTATTGGTCTGTTCTTATGCGTAGCTGTTTGGATACGCACGCGATATAATTATGAGGAGATTATATAGAAACTCACCCATCAAATAAAACACCCTTTCTGGATTTCTACACATGGCCCTTGATTTTCGGCAGTTTTCTTTTTTAACCAGCGCACCGGACCTAGGTGAATGCCCGCTAGATAACGGTGCGGAAGTTGCCTTTGCAGGGCGCTCCAACGCAGGAAAGTCTTCAGCCATCAACGCGCTGACTGACAACAAAAAACTAGCTCGAACATCGAAAACGCCGGGAAGAACGCAACTCATTAATTTTTTCGACAATCCATTAAATGATATCCCCATAAGACTCGTAGATTTACCCGGTTATGGCTATGCAAAAGTTCCGTTGGTTACAAAACTGAACTGGCAAAAACACTTGAATCAGTATTTAGAAGAAAGGCTGACATTACGCGGCCTTATTCTTCTTATGGATATCAGGCAACCTTTCCAAGATTTTGACTGGATGCTGATAAACTGGTCGAAACAAAGTGAGCTTCCCATCCACATATTACTCACAAAAGCGGATAAACTGAAACCCAACCAGGCACGCAATGACTTCTTTAAAGCTAAGAAACAGCTGGAAGAATTCCCACTCACCAGCATCCAGCTATTTTCTTCGCCCAAAAAACAAGGTATTGATGAATTGCAAAGGGTGCTCAATGAATGGTTAACACTCGATAACTAAACATCAAAAAATATGCATAAAAAAGCCGGCGCAAGAAACACCGGCTGAAAGTGTGTTGACTTATCAACACAATGAAGTGAGGTATAGGGGATACCGCCACTCCATTTGCCACTATCAACTACTTTGAGATGCGCCATTAAGAAAAGTTCCCAAATTATTTTTGTTTTCCTCAATATCAAAACGTCGCGCCTGCTGGTAATTTTTCCTTGTCGTTGTCTAGAATGAAACACACAAGCATGTTATTGAGGCATCAAGGACGAAATGATTACGCTACGCCTACTACCGGCCACCCTAGTATTTTTCCTTCACCTGACAGCCTGCGACAGCAATAAAAATATACATGCTAAAAAAAGCACTCACTCTCCTGAGGTCTTAGTAGCCGGACTACTATCAGAAAGGCTGCCCACGCAAGATAAGCAAAATGCCGTTACCGACATACAAATTAATAACAATGACACACCCGTAATCAATATCCATCCTTCAGTCCATTTGATTCTGTATCAAAACAAACTTGATGAAGCCACACAGGCTAATTTTAGCTATAGAGGCGATAGCAATCTTCTCGCTATCGATGACAAAAAAAACGTATTCTTACCCATCCAAAATATCGAGCCACTTCGTATTAATTATATGGTGCTGAGCCCTGACAAAGAATCGCTTTACTTTCATCTCAGTGCCAACAAAGAACACTCGGCAAAATCCACCTATTTGAGCGATCACATCAGTCTCAACGATTCAACTGAATTAACTTGGCAAACCCCGCTCGTAGGAAGAACCTTTGAGATGAATTTTCCTTTAACACTCAACGAACTCAAAAAACGATTCGGTAAAGAAGCCTATTTTACATACGATTACTACGTAGCCACCGATGACCATTGCACCCAAGGTGGGTATCTTACTTACCTACCTGATACCACTGACATGCAGGTGTGCATTAATACTATTTCGATCGGAGGCACAACCCATGAAACACCTCACATCCCCGCCACATCACTCGCTAATGGCATACAGCGTCTTTTTAAAAAGCATCTTTTTTTCTGTTCCATACTGGCCTACCATCGGTCAACCCAAGCACTCAGCTGCCTAACTGGCAACAGGCAGGTTGATGCATCTGCCACTATCGCTGGCATCAACATCCCTATCAAAGTTACCATTCCATGGATTGAACCCGAAACGAGAAACACCCTCCCCTTCGATAACATCAAAAAAGGGCTGCGACCTTTACAGTTTGATGCCTTTAGTAATCGCTATATCAGTACACATAATTTTATTGGGCATTACAGTCAGCTCAACAAAATTGATCAGCATGGCAATATTTCTATCATCACACCCTCTGAAAACGATACCTTTGATAGTTATGTCATTTTCCCTAGCGGAAATTTTGCTTATAGCTCTCGAGCCACTCTGCAAAGCAAAAAAATCAGTAAAAGCTTAAAGCTGTATAAGGATGGAAAGCTTCTCAGTGTTCCTGCATCGAGCCAATACGCTGACAATTATCAGGTTGATGAAAGCAGCACATTATTTGTCGACGGGCATTTACTTAACGCTTTCGGTGCGGGCATCGCTCAAACCCCGCTCACATGGGATGGTTACAAAGTCTCTCGGTTATTCTCTACAAAAAACCACGTTTTAGGCTGTGTAGGTAATTTACTCGTTCAAGTTGTACCCTTTAAGCAAGAGCCGTTACTTAACGGAAACTGTGATTTCGATGCAATCAACGATACCCATGCATTTAAAATTAACCACAAAAAGGGTGGTCAATACCTCCAACTCTTCCCATTAAATGGTACAAAGCCCTTTGACCTTCAGATGCCGAATCTAAGTCAGATCGATCTTTTCCGACCCACCTCTCAAAAAGGCTGGGTAGCCGGTACAGATTTACAAAATGATACTGCTTTTTTAGCTTCATTCAACACGGACACCCCGTCTCTTAGCAATCTGGATACAATCTTACTTCCCCCTTTTGTGGCCAGCGACAATCATGCTATTGACATGCTCTCGCTTCATCCATTGATTAGCCCTACGCAAATAGCATCAACAACAGATATCACTCGCTGGCTAATCAACCCTTATCAGCACAACCAGATTAGTATTAAGTTTCCTCATCCCATTGATCAGCGCTCTGTTATGCAAGCCTTAACTTTTAAGCAAAAAAACAAGACAATCAGTTTTTTGCCCTTTTGGCACCAATCTCAGCTCTCAATGTTTCCCACCCTGACGACGACTGAGGCTCTAAACAAAAAAATTGGCCGAGTTGCTCCTACTTGGTTCAGCACAAACAACAACTACCAAATTAAAATAAACCCTGAAACCATCAAAAGCCTTGCAGGGCTTCAACTGGAGAGCGGAAACCTTGAGCATAGTTTCCATTTCAAACCGGTTAATGCTTTTTCTCGACACCTTTCATCAACATCTTTCAACAGCAACGGACTTCAAAATCATACTGCTCAATTAAAAGCTGCCCCATTCGCACAACGTGAAAAACGCAGCTCCCTTAGTAGCTATAATTTCAACTATTGGGGCGCATACGGTGACAAGGGGAGTGATCGCGTTTTCCGATATTTTAAGTTCACTACGTCTACCCTGCGTAATACAACGTATCGACTTACTTTTGACTTGCTGAATCGCGACAGTAAGCACCGGTGGGGAATTGGCCTATCAAAGATCAAAGCGGCACTATTTGCAAACGATGATGAAATAGAAACTAACCAAGTTTGGCAGTGGCGATATACCGAAGATCAAAACCCCCTCGACTCAAACATGTCATCAGTACACGCACCCGTTCTTGGTTTTAGCCTGCATAAAAAAACAGCCTACCAATACCCATCAAACAGGGCTCAATTTAATCCGTTACTGGACAACTCTACCCAAAATAAGCAATTCCACTGGCAGCGATTCCAACTCATCATCACACCACAGGCAATAAACCTAGCCATTCAAAACCCTCAGGGCAATTTTGAAATCCTCGGTGAGCAAATACGCCCTGAGATTGATGAAGATAACGCCCTTAATTTCTGGCTCGCACTCCCCCACTTTGCCGACGTAGAAATAGACAACTTGACATACAGCGCCATTATTATGAACAAAGAAGGAAAATGGATAGAAGATGAAAGGATTCTTAGCAATAACTTTGAAGACAGTATTAATGCGTTTAAAGGCATTGAAGGCTTACAACGCACGGCGGCAGAAGACATTACACCTTTAGATTTTCACAGTCCCTAACGGATACAACTTGTTATTCAATATTCTGAACCTGCTCGCGTACTTGCTCAACCAACACCTTCAACTCAATCGAAGCCTGACTTGTCGCAATATTTATGGATTTTGAACCAAGCGTATTGGCCTCCCTATTAAGCTCCTGCATCAAAAAATCTAACCGCCTACCACAGGGCTCACCTTGCTTGATGACGATAGAAATCTCCTTAAGGTGTGCTGAAACGCGATCCAACTCCTCAGAAACATCCGCTTTTTGCGCTAAAAATACTAATTCTTGCATCAGTCTATCTTGATCAATGGCAACCTGTAATTGCTCAATCTTTGCCGTAACCTTAGCTTGCTGCTGCACAATCATCTCAGGCAATTGCTTACTCAGATCATCAATCAGTTGCTCGATGCTCACTAAACGCAATCCGATAAATTTTACAAGCTCAATGCCTTCTCGCTGTCTATGACTGACTAATTGATCAAGGGTATCTACAAATAAACTAAGCATTTGATCTTCACAATCGTCCGGCAAAGAGCCTCCCGCATTAACCACACCCGGCCAGCCTAAGAATGTACTTGCTTTTTCTTCTGTCGCCACCTGCATCTGCGTATAGATCTCACCATTAGCATCCAACAGCGCTCGAAGGTATGGCAAATTGACGGATATTTGCTGCTGCTCTCCTGCCTGAAGATCAACCTGTAAAAAACACTCGACCTTTCCACGCTGTAAGCATTTTTTCATCGTCTCTCGCATGGCTGACTCCATACTCCTCACTGAGCCTGAAAGCTTAAAGCTTAAAGCTCATATCCAGATATCGATGATTCACAGCCCGCAATTCACACACCACGCGCCCCCAATCGAAGGTTTTTTCATTACGTGCAAAAGCAGTCATACTCTTTAGCATTGTTAAAGCCTTTCTAGGAAATGATAACTTGCGAATTATATCTGATTTCAGTAGATTCGCGTCTCCCAATTTTCTTCCAATACTTAGGAAACTCATATGTCAGATTCAACACAGAGACAGCCGAACGAAATGCGTCCTGTCACTCTCACTAGAAACTACACCAAACATGCCGAAGGCTCTGTTCTCGTTGAGTTTGGTGAAACCAAAGTACTTTGCACCGCCAGTGTTGCCGATAAGGTTCCAGGATTTTTGCGCGGCTCTGGGAAAGGCTGGGTTACCGCAGAATACGGTATGCTTCCCCGCTCTACACATTCACGAATGAGGCGTGAGTCTGCAGCAGGAAAACAATCGGGAAGAACGATTGAAATTCAACGCCTCATTGGTCGCAGTTTGCGTGCTGCTGTTGATCTAGAAGCACTTGGCGAAATCTCCATCACCGTTGACTGTGATGTGTTACAAGCTGATGGCGGCACACGTACTGCTTCAATCACTGGTGCTTCAGTGGCGCTAGCTGATGCTTTTCAAAGCTTGATTGAGAAAAAAGTATTGAAGAGTAACCCTATGCAACACCTTATTGCTGCGGTTTCCGTTGGCGTGGTAGGTGACAAACTCGTGCTAGACCTTGATTACGAACAGGATTCTTCCGCAGAAACCGACATGAATGTCGTGATGACAAGTGCAGGTGGCTTTGTTGAAATTCAAGGTACAGCGGAAGGAAAAACGTTTTCAGAAGAGGAGCTTCAAGGTTTACTAAATCTAGCAAAATCAGGAATTACCGAACTCTTTGTACACCAAAAAAATGCCTTAAAATAAAACTGCGAACAGCTCAACTTTTGTGTCTATGTTTATCCAGTCAAATAAAAAAAGAAAACATTGGCACTAAATACGCGTTGAGAGCCTTAATTTTCGGGTGGTGGAATGATTGGAAATATCAACCACTTTCTGACTTCCTCCTAGAAGGTATGTCTTAGGCCTTAATTCCTGATAAACTGGCTCTAATTCGGAAACAACTGGAGATTTTAGACCTAATATACTCATTAGATATGAAACCGTTCCCCTCAGGTTTAAGTTTTCGTCTTCTAGAGATTTAAGCCTAGCACCATGCTCATTATGCTGATCCTCCAATTTTGGCACCCTCACATCAAACGACTGATTACGAACAAGTTTTTCCCTTTTTTTACTCGCTTTTTTTGCTTCTTCTTCATGCCTCTTTTTTTCTTCATGATACGTTAGACCATTGTCTAATATCGAGTTTACTAAATTGCATTCATGATCTTCAGTACCCCCAACAAAGCTAATCGCCTTTAGCTTCCTAGCCACACTAGTTTGTACGTCATAACTTTTATGGCCAAGTGCGACCTTCGCTCGGCTTACTAACTCATCTTCTTTTTTTTCATTATAGGCTGCTTTTTCAAACTCGCGCGCTGATATAGACAGATAAGGAAGACAGGCGTCCCGCACCTTTTCGAAAGCCGTTCTTTTGCTCACAACATCACCTACTGCAGCCTTCACTTGCTGGACAGCCAAAACACTATAAAGCAATATGCTACTGAATAGAGCCACCCATAAGACATTCATAGAGGTTAAATATCGCTATCAATAATCGTTATCTTCAGACAACAAAAAATCATAATCCATAATCACCGGCGCATGACTAGAAAATTTCTGTTTTTTATAAATCGTGCCGTACTCGATATGTTTTTTCATTCCTTCAGAGACAATCTGCGTATCCACTCGCCAGCCGCTTTGATCAAAGCTAGGCCACCATGAAAACTCGTCATCGTCTTGATTAATCTCACGAAACGCATCCACATAACCCAGCTGATGCTGAATCTCATCAAACCATCGCCTTTCTTCAGATAAAAAGCCGGGAGTATCGCCGAGATTTTTGTTTTCGACATCTTTGAAATCATGCGCAACATGCCAGTTGCCCGCGAAAATGAATTCCCGGCGTTTATTGCGGATTTTATCAAAATGGGCATAAAGCAAATCAAAAAACTGTGCTTTACGCTCAAGGGAGCTGGGTTCATTGATAAATGATTGCGGCACAAGAATGGAACCGATACTGATATGCTCAAAGTCAGCTTGAATGAACCGTGCTTCTGCATCAAAATCAGCAAAGCCGAGGCCTGACATAATAGCTTTAGGCAAACTACGCGTATAAATGGCAACCCCATTCAAACCATCAGGGTTATCAAAAAAATAAGGGAAATAACCTTCGGGGAAAAATGCATCGCTGGTCAAGTCAAATTCGGTGGCGCGCAAATCTTGAATACAAACCAAGTCAGCATCTTGATTAGCTAACCATTCAAAAAAGCCTTTGTTTTTTGCTGATTGGATACCGTCAGCAGAAAAATTGATAATACGCATACTTTACCTTTACTTAGAGGTCTTATGACTATCAAGTTATTTTTCTTAAGTGAATAGAGCCACTTTATCCTTAACAGAAATTGACCCGTGATCCTTAATATTGAGATAATTCTTCGGATCTTGGTTTAGCTATAGAAAATAAATATTTCGAAGCTATAGTATCGACAAGAGTATAACAGAATAGTTGCTTTCAATTATTAAATATTTACAGTTTTCTTTCGGAAAAAATCGTTATGGATTCGTCCAAAAAGCAGTTTATTAATACTGCCATAGAGGCAAAAGCACTAGGGTTTGGCGCGTTCACCTTGAAATCAGGTAGAAAAAGTCCCTACTTTTTTAATGCGGGGCTTATGTATCAAGGTAAAGCACTTCACACCCTCGCCACTTGCTATGCTGAATTAATAGCAACCCAAGATTTTGATTACGACATCATCTTCGGCCCTGCCTACAAGGGCATCTCCCTCGGCGCACTCACCGCCGCCGCACTTTACGAGCATCACGGCATCGATAAACCTTTTACTTACAACCGCAAAGAGAAAAAGGACCACGGTGAAGGTGGGCAACTGGTGGGGGCCGATGTCACAGGCAAAAAACTACTCGTCATTGACGATGTCATTACAGCTGGCACAGCCATACATGAAGTCGCAAACTTGGTCGCAGACAAGAAAGCCGTGATCTCAGGCGTCGTTGTTGGACTTGATCGTCAAGAAAAAGGCACAACGGAACTGTCAGCCATTCAGCAAGTAGAAAAAGACTTTGATATAGCCGTCAAAAGTATCATCCAATTAACGGATATTGTTGACTACTTAGCTGATAATAATCAACATGAGCTGATAACAAAAATTAACGACTACCGACTGACCTATGGTACCTCACAATAAACCACTGGTATTGATTCTCTTTGCTTGCCTGCTGCTGGCAAGCAAAAGCATCTTCGCCATGCAGCTTTTCCGGTACAAAAATGAGCAAGGCACACTCGTGATCAATAATCATATACCGGCTAAATATGCAGCTAGCGGCTATGAAATAATCGATAAGAATGCTCGCATCATCAAAACAGTCCTGCCGCAATTAACCACTGAAGAGTACCGCATAAAAGCATCCAAAAATGCCGAACAAGAGAAGCTTTTAAGGGCGAAGAAAAAAAAGGACAACTATGACTTATCGCTTTTAAAACGGTTTTCTTTTACTTCTGATATTAAAGCCGAACAACGGCGTAAAGCCGATGAATTGAATGTACGTGTTACTATTCTTAAAAGCAATTTACGATCTGTTCGCACAGAAGTCGACACAGAATATGGTAAGGCCGCCCAGAAAGAACGAAATTCCACAAAAATCAGTCAACAGGTAAAAGATCATATCAAGCAACTCGAAAAACAGATTTTATCGACCGAATCGCTACTCCAAAAACACGAGCATGATATATTTGAACTCAACAAGGAATACGAGCGAGCTATTCGACGCTTTAAAGAACTCATTGCTCTAAAATCCCAGCGTCATATATAAAATGCTCACTAGTTCATTGCTTCTTCTGCATCTAAACCTAAAGTAAGCAAATTACACAATAATAATAACAATACAAAGGTAGTCTCGACGTGTCCGGATCATCACCTAAAAATATTACCTACCAGCTTGTCATGATTTTCGGCATCATTACTCTCGCTGTCGTCGCCGTGCTCGGCCTTTTTTCACTGAATAAGCCCGACAATGAAAAACTCAGCACGTACATTGAGCCAACAGTACATGTTATTCCTACGACATTTTCAGATAAAGTTATTGATATTCACACACGCGGATTAGTCAGCGCCCGCATCAAAATACCGGTATTGCCTGAAGTTTCTGGTAAAGTCGTTTGGGTATCACCGAAATGGATTAACGGTGGCTTTTTCTTAAAAGATGAACCTCTGTTTACCATTGAAAAACAACGTTACCGCAACGACGTTGCCACTGCCGAATCAAGTCTTGCTGAGGCAAAAAGCCTCTACATCCAAGAACAGGGGCACGCCTACGTAGCAAAAATAGAATGGGAAGGAAGACTGCAAGATGATAACCAGGCTGCCTCTCAGCTTGCTCTTAGAAAGCCTCAGGTAGCTGCGGCAAAGGCTAAAATGGTTGCCGCGAGAGAAGCTTTAAATTCCGCACAACTCAACCTATCAAAAACGGAAGTTACAGCGCCCTTTGATGGCCTTATGTCTGCCAAACAAGTCGATGCAGGACAGTTTGTGAATGCCGGGCAGCAAGTCGGCATATTACACGCCATTGATACCGTAGAAATTCGAGTCCCCCTAACAACCCAACAAATTCAACTACTTGATTTGCCTACGCTTGGCGTCAGAAGCAAACACCCAGCAATACTCAGCATAGACAATACCGGCATTAAATCTGAATGGCGAGGTCACCTCGTTCGCTCTGAAGGCATACTGGATGAAAATAATGGCATTCTTTATGCGATTATTGAGGTAAAAGACCCTTACGGCTTAAAAACTAAACGATCATCGCCGTTACGTATCGGTGCATTTGTACAAGCAACGCTGCAAAGTAAACCATTACAGCATATCGTTACCCTACCCAGACATTTGCTACGATCAGGCAATCAAATTTGGCTGGTAAGCAGCGACAATCAACTCACCAAACGTAAAGTCGAAATTTTACCCACTCGGGGTAAAAGCATTTATATTCATAACGGTTTAGACGAGTCTGATCGTATTGTTATTAGCCCGCTAGCGAACCCCATAGAGGGCCGTACGGTTGTGATCGACAACTCAACTCATCGCTTGGCGGATTTACCATGAATAATCAAGAGCGCGGTGTTATTGCTTGGTTTGTCGACAATCCGGTTGCAGCTAATTTATTGATGTGGTTTATCATCATCAGCGGCATTCTATCCATTGCGCAAATCCGCAAAGAAGTGGTACCCAACAAGCAAAAAGATACGATCAGTATTTCTGTCGCCTACCCCGGCGCATCACCGCTCGAAGTTGAAGAGGGCATCACTCTAAAGATTGAAGAAGCACTCAAAAACATCAGCGGCATTAAAAAAATTCATGCCAACAGTTCTTACGGGGCCTCTCATACAAACGTTGACGTAGACGACGATTTTAATGCGGACAAACTCACAAGCCAAATTAAAATAGCCATTGATAGCATCAAATCTTTTCCTAATTATGCAGAAAAGCCCATCATCGCACAAAGCCTATACAGCGGGCTCGCCATACAACTACAGCTACATGGCGACAATCTCACCGAGCGCAGCGCCAAACTGCTCGCTCACGAGATAAAAGAAGACTTACTGGCACAAACTGACATTAAAAAAGTCGCTGTCTGGGGCGACAAGCCTTTTGAAATAGGTATCGCCGTTGATGAGCAAAAACTTCGGAAGTATCAATTAACCATTGATGATGTTGCTCGAAAGATTCGCTACGAATCCATTAACTTGCCGAGTGGCGGCATTGATTCGAGCCGAGGGCTGATCATTCTCCGCGTTGATGGGCAATCTTATCGCCAGGCAGATTTCGAAAAGTTGGTATTACTCACGCAAGAGAACGGTGTAGTGATCAGGTTAGGCGACGTCGCCAAAATCAATGACGGCTTTGTTAAATACAATGCTAAAGGTTATTTCGATGGTGATTACAGCGTAGGCATTGCTGTCTTTGCCGTGGGTAACCAAGATATCAACGAGATAGCCAAGCAAGCAAAAGCCTTTATTGAACCTAAAAAGAATACTTTGCCCGAAGGGGTATCTTTAACCGCATGGGGCGATATCACCTATTACTTAAGCGCCAGCCAATCCATGATGTTAGACAACATGCTATGGGGAGCACTCTTAGTTGCCTTAATACTTGCCTTATTCCTTAATATTCGTATTGTTTTTTGGATTATTGCAGGTCTGCCCGTTTGCTTTATGGGTACACTCTTTTTAATGCCGATGCCCTTCGCCGATGTCAGTATTAATATACTCTCCATCTTTGGCTTTATTTTAGTGCTCGGCATCATTGTCGATGATGCCATCATTATCGGTGAAAGTGTCGATACCGAAATCAATAACAATGGCTATAGCAGAGATGCCGTCGTTCGTGGAGTTAAAAAAGTATTCTTACCTGCATTTTTTGGCGTGCTGACAACTGTTGCTGCCTTCTTCCCCATGATTATGATCGAAGGCCCATGGAAGGCAGCACCGCATGCTATCGGCTTCATTGTCATCTTTTGCCTGCTATTTTCGTTGCTTGAATCAAAACTCATTCTGCCTGCGCATCTTGCAGCCGCTCATCATGGCTTATTCAGTAAATTTCGGTTTACTTGGCACGACAACTTTCAAAAGCGAAACAACCTACGCCTGTCTCGGTGGGTTACTAAGGTGTACCAGCCCCTCCTCAAGGTATCGCTCAAAAATCGGTATATTACCGTTGCTCTTTTTATCGCTGTTCTTCTTCTCACCCTTGGCTTAATTGGCAGTAATCTTGTCAAATATGTTTTACTCCCTTCGGATGGCAGCGATTTCCTTAAAGTGACACTGAACATGGCTAAGGGCACCAAGGATAGCTCGGTAAAATCTAACGTTCAAAAAATCACAGATGGTATTTATCAAGTCGAGCGTGATTATCAAAAAGAATATAAAACCGAGTCAAAACTCATTCAACATCTCTTCTATTTTAAATCAAACGCCTCAAACGCGGAGTTTACGTTAGAGCTCACAAAACAATCAGAACGCGAAATAGACAGTTTTGAAATCATCAAAAAGTGGCGCAAAGTGGTCGGTGAAATTCCTGAGGCAAACTTGCTAAGCTTCTCGGCAGTGATGGAAAGCGACACCTCATCGCATCAGCTTTATTATATGCTGACCAGTAGAAACCAAAATCAGCTAAGAGCAGCCGCGAATGCCCTCGCTGATCACTTAAAAATAACAAGTGGAATATCTAACATCCAAAGTTCAGCCAAGGGCGTTCAAGAAAGCTATATTTTGCGTTTAAAGCCACGCGCAGTGGCATTGGGGCTGACACATGTCGATATTAGCAAGCAAGTGCACGATGCATTCTTTGGCGCAGAAGCTCAGCGTATCCAGCGCGATAACAACGAAATAAAAGTCATGGTTCGCCTACCATCCCATAAGCGGCAAACCCTGTCTGATCTATACGAAATGGATGTCAAAGTTTCTGGTAACCGATTTATTCCCTTATCTGAGCTGGTGTACCTGCAAGAATCTAATCTGCAATCGAAATTAACGCGCATTAACTACCAATCTGCTGCCTTTGTTAAAGCACGCCTAGATAAAAACATTCTTTCACCTAAAAAAGTGCATCAAAATATCACTGATGTCTTTATACCTGAACTCCTGAAGCAATACCCAAGTGTGCAGTACAATCCTAAAGGTGAAAATGCCGATGAAAAAGACTTGGAGTATGATCTTGCCATGTACTTTATTCTTGCATTTTTCGCCGTATTTGCACTCTTGGCAATACCCCTTAAATCCTATTTCCAACCCATGATTATCATGAGCGTTGTGCCTTTTGGTATCGTTGGCGCTGTATTTGGCCACTGGGTGATGGGGTTCCCGGTAAGCATGATGTCGCTCTTTGGCGTTATTGCCCTAACGGGTGTCGTCGTGAACGACAGCTTAATCATGGTCGATTTCATTAACCGAGCTAAAGCACGCGGCTTAAGTAGCCTGGAATCTACGATAGAATCGGGTCGACTACGCTTTCGTGCTATCTTTTTAACCACAGCTACCACCTTCGCAGGTGTTGCGCCTATGTTGATGGAGAATGATATGCGGGCTGAAAACATGGTACCTATGGCGATATCCTTAGGTTTCGGCATTCTCTTTGCTACAGCCATCACACTGATATTAGTCCCTTGTAGCTACATGATTTTAGATGACATAAAAAACCTTTTTAAAGGCGATGAAGCTACAGCTCTGCCTAATGGGTAAAAAACCTCCATTGGGCTAGTCCCTGCAGATCGAAGAAATTCAGCGCTTCTCAGTGAAAAAAACCGGCGGCTTTTCCTTTGAGAAGCCCCGTTTTCAGTCACCCTCTTAAGAAATAGGTTTGCGATTACAATCAAGGTACGAGAGAATAACGGCCATTTTTTCTACTTAAGTGTCGACTAGGAAGCCGTATGACCTCAACCGTGATCCGTATGCAAGACAAGGATCTTAGCCAGCAGTGCGTACTCATCCGCCAAGATTTAAACGTGCCTATCAAAGCAGGTAAAGTAAGCAGCGACAAGCGCATCCAGGCATCATTACCCACGATTAAGCTTGCCCTTGAACAAGGCGCATCTGTATTAATCATGTCGCACTTGGGTCGCCCGAATGAAGGAGGATCATTGAATGAAAATGCTGATTTTACGCTCGCACCTGTAGCCAACTATTTATCTGACGCACTCGGTCAGCCAGTGCCGTTAATCACCGATTACTTAACACAAGATATCAGCTTAAAAGCAGGCGAAGTGGCGCTATTAGAAAACGTTCGCTTCAACACCGGCGAAAAAACAAACGACGACAATCTCGCAAAAGCCTACGCTAACCTTTGTGATATTTTTGTCATGGATGCTTTTGGTACCGCGCACAGAGCACAAGCGTCAACCCATGGCGTCGCCAAGTTTGCTAAAACAGCCTGCGCCGGCCCGTTATTAACAGCGGAGCTTGATGCCCTCGAAAGTGCCCTAACAAACCCTGAAAAACCTGTGGTCGCTATTGTTGGCGGCTCTAAAGTTTCCACCAAACTCAAGGTTCTCGAAACGCTTGCCGACAAATGCGATCAAATCATCGTCGGCGGAGGCATTGCCAATACGTTTTTAGCCGCTGCAGGCCACCCTGTAGGTAAATCACTCTACGAAGCAGGCTTAGTCGATACAGCTCGCAGCATCATGAAAAAAGTGAGCATCCCACTGCCTGTCGACGTTGTTACAGGAAAAGCCTTTGCTGAAGATACAGCGGCGACGCTCAAGTCAGTCAGCGATGTTGCTGATGATGATATGATCTTTGATATCGGCCCCAAAACAAACGATGCATTAGCCGCTATCCTTAACGAGGCCAAAACGATTATCTGGAATGGCCCTGTGGGCGTATTTGAATTTCCGCAATTTTCAGAAGGTACTAAGGCACTATCACTCGCCATTGCCGATGCAAGTGCATTTTCTATTGCAGGCGGCGGTGACACCCTTGCTGCCGTTGACCAATTCAATATCGCCAGCAAGGTATCCTACATTTCAACAGGTGGTGGTGCATTTTTGGAATATGTCGAAGGCAAAGAACTCCCCGCCGTTGCAATCTTGCAGCAACGCGCAATGAGCGATCAATAATTTATACAAAAGGACATTATTTATGGCTTTAATTTCTATGCGTCAAATGCTCGACCATGCCGCCGAAAACAGTTACGGCATACCTGCATTTAACGTCAATAACCTTGAGCAAGTACGCGCCATCATGATGGCCGCTGACGAAACCGATTCACCGGTTATCCTTCAAGCCTCAGCGGGTGCGCGCAAGTATGCTGGCGCACCTTTTTTACGTCACCTTATTCTCGCTGCCATTGAAGAATTTCCGCATATCCCGATTGTTATGCATCAAGATCACGGTACGAGCCCTGCCGTTAACCAGCGTTCCATTCAATTAGGCTTTAGCTCTGTCATGATGGATGGCTCCCTCGGCGAAGACGGAAAAACACCTTCAACTTACGAGTACAATGTTGATGTCACCCAACGTACAGTTGCTATGGCACATGCTTGCGGCGTTTCTGTCGAAGGCGAACTCGGCTGCTTAGGCTCACTCGAGACAGGCGAAGCAGGCGAAGAAGATGGCATTGGAGCCGTCGGTAAACTCAGCATGGAACAAATGCTAACAGATCCAGACGAAGCTGCTGATTTTGTCAGTCAAACGCAAGTCGATGCGCTTGCCATTGCCATTGGTACAAGTCATGGTGCATACAAGTTTACGCGCCCGCCAACAGGCGACATCTTAGCCATTGAGCGTATCAAGGCTATCCATAAACGTATTCCAAATACACATTTGGTTATGCATGGTTCTTCATCCGTTCCTCAAGAATGGCTTGCTGTCATTAATGAATTTGGCGGCGAAATACCCGAAACCTATGGCGTACCCATCGAAGAAATCGTCGAAGGTATCAAGCATGGTGTGCGTAAAGTGAATATCGACACCGATTTACGTCTTGCATCCACAGGCGCAGTTCGTCGTTTCTTGACACAAAATAAAGCCGAATTTGATCCAAGAAAATTCCTAACAACAACGATTAACGCGATGAGTGAAATCTGCAAATCTCGTTATGAAGCCTTCGGGGCAGCAGGCAATGCTAGCAAGATTAAACCGCTTTCTCTTGATGCCATGCACGAACGTTATGCAACCGGTGAACTTGACGCTACTATTAGTTAATTCATTCTTATCTTGGCGGGTATGCTTTCATGCCCGCCTTAACAGGTATAAACGTGCTAAATATTAATGAACTTCACCCATTACCTGCCTACTCTCAAGATACAATTAACCAACCCGCGATAAAGCATTACCTTTCATACTACCACCTCAATTTCCTCGATCAGCAACTTTGCAGTGATCAAGCTTTTGGTGTGATGCCTCTTGGCAATTACCAAATAGCCGTGCACTCTTTTTATGTCGCAAAACCCAAGGCCACCGTTATCTTTATTCATGGCTATATGGATCATGTTGGCTCTCACCGCTCATTGATTCAGTATTTTCTTGAGCAGTCCTTTAATGTCATTGCCTTTGATCTTCCTGGTCATGGATTATCTTCTGGCACATCCGCAAGCATTCCAAGCTTTATTGAGTACCATAAAGTTTTATCTGATCTAACTGCGCAAATAAACCAGTGGGGCATCCCCCACCCAAGATACCTTGTAGGCCACAGTACAGGAGCTAGCGTTGCCATCCAGTTTGTGCAATCAACTGATTTCCCTAATTACGACAAACTGATCTTACTGGCTCCACTGGTTGAACCCACGGGATGGACCTGGATACAAGTACAACTTTTCTTCATGAAACATTTTAAGGCCACGATTAAGCGGCGGTTTATTCAAAACACATCCGATGATGCATTCTGGCTATTTCTCCGCATGAAAGATCCACTTCAGGCACAAGTCATCTCGACTGACTGGTTGCTAGCAGTTCAGTCATGGCTAAAAGATGGCTTTATGCCAGCACGCCCGTTAGACATCCCTGTGCTCATGATACAAGGTGAAAAGGACATTGCGGTGAATGGCAAAAAGAACAGGAGCCTGCTCGAAGGAAAATTTAATAACTTTACCTATGTTGAAATCGAAGGCGCAAGGCACCACCTTTCAGGCGAATCAGCACACTTTAGAAATAAAATGACTACAGCTATGGATAACTTCCTAAAAGATTCTACTTTATAGACCTTACTTTTTGCGTTAAAATAACAGAAAGACCCAAATCAGAAACGGACGTAAATCGTCCTCCGAAAGTCGATTGCCATGAACGCTCCATCGCTTTTAAACTCCCAAAGTTCTTTCCTGTACCTGTATCAAGTATTGTTCCATCGGGTCTCTTCATAATAATATGCACTGCACCATTTGGAATGCCAAAACGTTTAAAGGCTACAAATTTCAGCTCACGTTGATTTTCTGATAATACATGTGGCTTAGTATAATGAATGAGATTTTTTGTGTCCAAATAATTAAACTCTTTAGGATACAAGCGTGGCAGTATGTAAGACCATAAATTTCTTTTACTATAGGCTTCCGCATGAAAGGCTTCACTGAGCTCTGCATTATCATTAATCGCTGCTAATATCCCTGATGGATATGTTGGTTGACCTGAGCGCCTAAGACCGCTATCAGAGGCTTGCGCTAATGCTCTCCTCCCATAAGGCCCTGAAGAAGCCGTTATTTGATATATCTTTTTTTCAAGCTTTCTTATTCCATTAATCGCCTCTTCATCACTTTCATCACGCCCCTTACTTTTGAATTCGTATATTGCACATGCTGATGTAGCTGCACCACAACTCCCGCCAAAACTCTGCCTATATTTTAATAGCTGAGAGCTAGCCAAAGTCTGTTCTGACTTCAAATACTTATCAGCAATAGCAACAACGCCCGCAAAAACCAAAGAGCCACCCAGCGTAGAGCTAACACCAATACTTGCAATCGCACCTTTAGATAAGCCTGTTTGTTTGTTAGCGCTGATGCTATCAGGGACATGCGCTCCCTGAATTTTAGCGATCAAAGATAATTTTATATCAGCAGCAATAAAACTGGCGCTCTCTGTATCAAGCACACCTGTCATATCTATCTGTTTAATTTTATGGCCTGTATCAAGTAATAAAGACAACCTACCCAAGAAATCATCTTTTGTTAGAGACTCAACGAGCGATGCCTTTTCTTGTTGATACATAACTTGATACGAAGCATCATTCGTTAAGTAGACTTTCTCCAAAAGCGTTGATAGTTCGATTTTGCTCTGATGTAAATACATGGAGACATACGTGTTTTGAACAAGACTCTCACTGAAAGTCATCACGGAATAATCATCAACTGCAATGAACTCTATATTATTTGATTTCTCTTCATCAAAACGCATATGTACAGATATGTCATTTGTTGTGACAAGCTCATAGCCTGCAGCCTCAAAAAGATTTAACTCATTTTCCGTTTGATGAGCTACTCCATATAAGCGAACCAGCGTATTTTCACCTCCTATTAACTCAGAAATATTCAGCCTAGAATAATCAATTAAAATCTCGTTTGATTTACTTAATATTTTACTTTTTTTAAAATAATTTACCGAAAGTACTTTCGTTTTCTCAGGTAGATAGCCACCCAGTAGCTTGGGCAGCTGAACCATTAACCAAGAAGGATAAAAGAATATCTGATTTTTCTTCGATAAGTAAAAAATATCCATGCCTACATACAAATTAGAGACATCGACAACCTGATTTTCATCAGTCGAAGATTTAAACTCAACCTTATCAATATCAAGTGTTATCAACTTTCCATCAACTTTAATTGTCAGATCATTGTCTGCTATTTCGTAAACAACACCTGGAGATGAAAAAGTTGCTCCTTTCTCACCTAATATCGCATTATCACTCGTACTCGACTCCTTCAATGGAATCATGTAATCGGCATGATATTGAGAAAAGTCGAAGACTGAGAAAAATGGATTAAAAATCACCCGATCATCTTTGATCATATTTAAGGATGCATCTGGAATACTTAAAAACCGCAAAGAGCTATTAACGTCGTGAACTAATAACAGCGATTTCTTTTCACTCAAAGAAACGTCAAAATTAACGCGTAGCTCAGTTGTCACTCGTGTTGTTTCACTCGGAATTGGCGATCTATCAACATCAACAACATTTAATGATTGCTCCACTAAGTTGCCGCTAGAATCCATCTGAGTCTGTGTTGGCTCAAACCCAGAAAGCTCTAAAGTCAAAAAAATAGCTGTATATTTCCCAGGAGGTATCTTGCTATTAGCAACTTCAATAGGAAAATGAGTATTCGCGAAATCAAGTACATTTCTTTTTATAGGAATAGAAATTAACTCGCCCTCTTGATTCAGAACTTCAATAGAATCCAAAGAAATCTCATAATCCAGAAAAAAATGATGGGAAGAAGAAAAACTCAAACTTAGAGAGCCAAGCTTATTGCTATGAGAACAAGACAAGAAGAAAAAAACAAAAATTATATTAAGTTTACCCATACACTTAAATATATTACATATTTTTATCTTATTTTCTTATTATATAAAAACCATGAAAATAATATAAACTTGAACGAACTCAAAAAACTAACTGAACCTCAACAGCTGTATTTGATCATGAGAAAAATCACGCACACTATTTTTGGCACGCACAGCCTTAGATAGCTGCGGCTCTTGATATGAATAACAAGCACCGTGCATGACGTCGTGTTTAATCGCAGGTTCACCCTCTACTTTGTTTAAATCGAAACGACGTGCTGTAGATACAAAATAACCTTTTTGTAAAACAAGCGCCGCCTCCAGTAACTCATCATCGCCCTCAGAGAACTCACTGGCCCAAGCAGAAAAACCTTTAAATAGCGTTTTCCTCGCAAGCGATTTTGGTTCAATCACAGTCCAATTGTGAACAAGCCAACTCAACACACGCAAACCATCCCGATAAACAATGACCCATTCGGGTTTACCCGCTTCATCTTTTGCCTCAACTCTATACTCGCGAATAGCCGTAGAACGCTTGGCATGATTAATCGCAAGTAAGGTTAAATCTAGCCAGTGAGTGCAGTGCTCATTCGCTTGCACTCGCGCAGCTAAGTCTTTCAATGACAAACCCAGAGGGCACCCAATTAACTTCTTAAGCACATCCATTGCACCAAAACATGTCGTCAGAGGTGTACGAATTGCCTCACCGCGAATATCGACAACTTTTTCATTGTCCACATAAACGTATACACGAAATCCATGATTCGAATCCTCCAGCTCACCCAAGATAAAATTGCCTTTTTCATCTGATCTTTTTTCGAGCTTGATACCACGAAAGTAACAACCTGATCCAAAATCTTCACGTATGGGGTAGCCTAAAGGGTTACTGAAATCCAATGTTTTCTCTGTCATTATTACTTTCTGGTATGAAGTTTTATTATGTGCATTATAATACAGCCTCCTACTCCCCAGATAATGACGATTACACAATTATGAGCGAGAAAAACATACCCGAAGACCTTTCTACTCCATTCGCCTCGCTAACACCTGAAACTGTCATGCAGGCAATAGAGTCACAAGGCTATCTTTGCGATGGTCGTATTCTCGCACTCAATAGCTATGAGAACCGCGTCTACCAAGTCGGCATTGAAGACCAATTGCCCATCATTGCTAAATTTTATCGGCCTTATCGATGGAGCAACGAACAAATACAAGAAGAACATGATTTCTGTTTTGAATTGGCCGATGACGAAATTCCAGTGATTTGCCCCACGCGCTCAGAAGCGGGTGAATCGCTTCGCCTCGTGGATACTCACCGCATCGCCATCTTTAAAAGGAAAGGCGGACGAGCGCCGGATATCGACCAGATGGAGCATCTAAACACACTTGCTCAGACACTTGGCCGCATGCACGCAACAGCAAAAACCAAATCGTTTACCTTCCGCCCAACGTTAACGCTTGAGAGCTATGGCATCGATAGCATAAATATTATTCAAGCGACCTTATTGCCAGATAACCTCAAAGACGCCTACCAAGCCATTACCTCACAACTTATATCAGCCATGGCGGATATACTCAATGAACTTACCGACATACCTATGATCAGAACCCATGGTGATTGCCATATGGGTAACGTGCTAGTGCGTGACAATAAGCCTTTTTTTGTTGATTTTGATGATGCACGCATGGCACCAGCAATCTGGGACTTATGGATGCTGCTTTCTGGTAGCCGTTTTGAGCAAACAGCGCAGTTACAAGAGATCATTGAAGGCTATGAAGTCTTTTCATCCATCGATTATCGTGAAATCCGATTGATAGAAACCCTTCGAACACTTCGTATCCTCTACTTTTCAGCATGGCTGGCAAAACGCTGGGTTGACCCCGCTTTTAGGCTCCATTTCCCGTGGTTTAATACCGATAGGTATTGGGGCGAACACATTCTTGAATTGAAAGAACAATTATCTGCTTTGCATGAGCCTCCTTTATCTATACTTCCTTAAAACCAACGGATACTGATTGAATACATCATGCTTGATCCCATCATCTTGCTTGCAACATTGTTTCTTGGCCTCGCCTTTAAAGCCATAGGCCAACCATCACTGATTGGATTTTTACTGGCAGGGTTTATTGTTCATGCATTGGGTATCGAGCAAGACGGTCTCATTCATCATCTCGCCTACATAGGAGAAATACTGTTACTTTTTACCATTGGGCTGAAGCTTCGTTTTAAAAACATCAAATCTCCCTATGTATTTGGTATTTCATTGATACATACGGCGATCATCATTCCAATTTTTTTCTTTATCATTCAATTTATTTATCAGTACATTCCTCACTTACCGCCACTTAATCAGGAGGGTACTTGGCTACTTGCCTTCGCTTTGGCATTTTCCAGCACCATTTTTGCTGTCAAAATTTTCGATGAAAAAGGTGAGTCAAATTCATTATTTGCGGTCATCACTATTGGCATATTAGTTGTTCAAGATCTTGTGGCCGTTTTTTATATGAGTTCAACCGCAGACAAACTACCCAGTTTATATGCGATACTTCTTTTACTGCTAATCCCCTTACGCCCCTTATTTGACCGCATACTCAAAGCCTGTGGCCACGGCGAGTTATTAATTCTTGCAGGCTTTGTATTAGCTTTCGGCACAACCGCTTTATTTGAGGGCCTAGGCTTAAAGGCAGACTTAGGGGCACTGGTAGCAGGTTGCGTGATTGCTAACACCAGTAAAAGCAAGGAGCTTTATGCAAGCCTAATGAATTTCAAAGATATCTTCCTAATTGGATTCTTCTTAAGCATCGGTTTGTATGGCCTGCCTTCTTTACCTCTCTCTATTTTTTCACTCATCCTTGTTGGCGTACTCATCATTAAGCCCATACTTTTCTTCTTTTTGTTTGTCGCAATGAAACTACGCGCACGAACAGCACTCCTCTCCTCGCTCGCCCTTGCTAACTACAGTGAATTTGGGCTTATAGTGGTCAGTCTTGCCGTCAGTCAGTCAATGCTAGATGCACAATGGCTGGTAATGATTGCCGTTGCCTTATCACTGTCTTACTTAATCGCTTCGCCATTCAATAAGAGCGCACATTTTATCTATGCCCGCTACCAGCATCTTTTCAATCACTTTGAAAGACCTGAGCGATTACCCATCGAGAAACCTGTTTATATCGGTCAGGCACAAGTGCTTATTCTCGGCTTAGGACGCGTAGGTAAAGGCGTCTACGACCACCTTCACCGATCAAATTACAGCTCAATCATAGGTATTGAAGAAAATGCCGAAAAAGCAGCCAACCTCAAAAGCCTCGACTACAACGTGGTTCATGCTGATGGTAATGACGGCCAATTTTGGCAACATCTCGACTTATCTTTTGTACAACTCATTATGGTGAACCTCACCAACCACGAGGAAAATCGCTCGGTTGTCGAACTCATCAAAAAAACCTCCTATCAAGGCCCCGTCGCCGTCATGGCACGTTTTGCCGATCAAAAGCTAGAGCTTGAAAAAATGAACTGCATTGCGTTTAATTTATATGATGAAGCAGGCCATGGCTTTGCAGAACATGTTCTCGAAAACATGAAACCCGCATCACCCTCTTGATATAAACGCCCTGTCATTGCGCATTAGACTTCAACTTTTAGCCAAATTCCTCGAAAGGGGTGACAAAACTGGTTAAAATGTGTCGAATTTATAGTAAGCCGCCATTCAGGTAAAACAGTGACAATAAAATTTATAGAAAGCTCTCAATTACCGACGCCTTTTGCAACCTTCAATCTTCATGGTTTTTGGGACGAGTTAGAGCAAAAAGAACATATTGCCCTTTCACTGGGCAATGTCAGTGATGGTGAACCCGTGTTATGCCGGCTACATTCCGAATGTCTAACCGGCGATGCGCTATTTAGCCAGCGCTGTGACTGCGGCCCTCAACTCCATGCAGCGCTTGAAGCCATCGCGAAAGAAGGCCGTGGCGTTTTACTGTATTTACGTCAAGAGGGCCGTGGCATTGGCTTATTGAATAAAATCCGCGCCTATAAATTACAAGACCAAGGTGCAGATACCGTTGAAGCGAATGAAGAATTAGGCTTTGCGGCCGACCTTCGCAACTATCACATGTGTCAGCCCATGCTTGATCACTTAGGGGTTAATAGTGTGCGATTGATGACCAACAACCCAAAAAAGGTAAAGGCACTGGAAGATGCAGGCATCATTGTTGCTGAACGCCTTGTACACAGAGCAGGGCTTAACGAGCATAACGAGCATTACTTAGCAACAAAAGCGGGCAAGCTTGGCCACATGCTTGATCACCAAGAAGAAGTCATTTAACGTTTTTCCAGCGTTCCAGCTCAAGTATTAGCGCTTGCTCTTCACAAAAAAGCGCTTTCCTCCTCGTCAAAATTTACCGCAATCTCGCAAGCTTTGCTGACAAAAGTGAAGCCGTGCGATCTTGAATACTTTTGACCATTTCATCAGCCGTTAAGCCACAAGCGTTAAGCAGCTCTGGGCGTTTTCCATGATCAATAAACCGATCAGGCAAACCCAAATGTAAACAATGTACCAACAGGCACTGCTGCTGATAGAATAAACTAACGCTCGATCCCACGCCACCTAGCAAAGCGCCCTCTTCAACGGTCACAATCACATCATGTGTCGCCGCAAGTGTGAGTAGCTTTTCTTCATCCAAGGGTTTAATAAAACGCATATCAACCAGTGTTGCATCTAACTGATCAGCGGCTAAACGACACTCATGCAATAAAGCCCCAAAATTAACAATAGCCACTTTCTTACCGGCTCGAATATCACGGCTTTTACCAATCGCTACAGTTTCATACTTTGCGGTAATACTCACACCCTCAGCTTGACCACGAGGATAGCGTACCGCAGCAGGATGCGGTGAATAAAACCCCGTATTCAGCAGCAAGCGTGTTTCGTTTTCATCAGAAGGTGCCATGATGAGCATATTAGGTATGGCTTGCAAAAAGCTGATGTCGAATGCACCAGCATGGGTTGCACCATCTTCACCCACGATACCCGCACGATCAATGGTAAACAATACATCCAGATCTTGAATCGCCACATCATGAATCAGCTGATCATAGCCGCGCTGCAAAAACGTTGAATAGATGGCCACGACAGGTTTCATTTTTTCACAGGCCAATCCAGCGGCAAGTGTCACTGCATGCTGCTCAGCAATGGCAACATCGTGGAACCGCTCAGGGAAAGTCTCTGAAAATCGCGTCATACCCGAGCCTTCGCCCATCGCAGGTGTGATACCAATAAGTCGATCATCATGCGCAGCCATATCACACAACCAATCGCCAAACACATCCTGATATTTTGGTATGGCTTTGGCGACGACTTCCGGTGGATTCTTGCGTTCATTCTTTGATAAAATTTTCGTAATAGCATGATAGCCCAGAGGATCTTGCTCTGCTGGGGTAAAACCGTGCCCTTTTTGCGTGAAAACATGCAATAACTGGGGGCCTTTAAAATCCTTCATGTTATTTAAGGCATGGGTCAACGAAGGTAAATCATGACCATCCAACGGACCGATATAATTAAAGCCCAACTCTTCGAATAAGGTCGCAGGCGACACCATGCCCTTCATGTGCTCTTCGGTACGTCTTGCTAGCTCAAGTGCTGGCGGTAAGTAAGACAGCACTTTTTTTCCACCCTCTCGAACGCTCTGATAAAATTTGCTCACCCAAATCTTGGCAAAATAGTTCGCAAGGCCACCTTCATTCGCTGAAATCGACATTTGATTATCATTCAGCACAACGAGCATATTAGCGCCGGTGTGTGCCGCATGATGCAGTGCCTCAAAAGCCATACCTGCTGTCATGGCACCATCACCAATCACCGCAATCGCGTGGCGATCTTCTTGTTTTTGTTGTGCTGCAAGCGCCATACCCAGAGCCGCACTGATGCTCGTGCTTGAATGCCCCACACCAAACGCATCGTACTCCGACTCTGAACGCTTTGGAAAGCCTGATAGCCCGCCAAGCGTACGCAAACTTTTCATCGCCGCCCGTCTGCCAGTTAAGATTTTATGTGGGTAAGTTTGATGGCCAACATCCCAAACAATACGATCATAAGGCGTATTAAACACATAGTGTAAGGCAACCGTCAGCTCAATGACGCCCAAGCCTGCGCCAAAATGCCCGCCGGTTTGCCCTACCGCATACAATAAGAAATGCCTTAATTCATCAGCAAGATCAGGTAGCTCATGTTCTTCAAGCAAACGCAAAGCCGCCGGATAATCAATGGTATCCAGCAAAGGGGTATCCGGTTGAACACTGGGGATTTGCGTAAAAACTTGCTTTGCCACAAAAAAACCTTGGCTTCAAAAAAAGAGGTGCATATTACCGTATTTCAGCGTTTTCTGCTTGCATTTTACACTGAAAATTAAATACGGGAGAGAGAGGAAAGATAGAGATGCTTATTGCACGTAATCAATGATTATCACACTATACCCATCGCTATTGAAAGTACTTGATTTATAAAGAGTAAATAATCATAGTGCGCAGATGCTGAAAATCGACCTGACAAAAAACGAAAAACTTGCACTGGAATTGCGTCATAAGCAAGCAAGAGACAGTAGAGAAAGTGATCGTTTGAAGGTCGTTTTGTTGCGGTCGGAAGGCTGGTCGACAAGAATGATCGCTCAGGCATTAAGAAAAGATGAGTCCACGATTGTTCGGCATCTTAATGATTACCTAAATGATGAAAAGTTATTATCAACCAATGGCGGCTCCAAAGGTTACCTAGATAACGAGCAATCTCAGTTGCTGGTTACTCATTTGTCAGGAAAAATATATACCCAAGTGAGCCAAATTGGTCATTATATTAAAACAACTTGGGGTGTGCAGTTTAGTGTTTCAGGGCTAACCCAGTGGTTACACCAAAAGGGTTTCAGCTATAAAAAGCCTAAAGGCATTCCACATAAGTTTGATGTTGAAAAACAAGCGCAATTTATTGAAAAGTATGAAGCGCTAAAAGCTGAGCTATCAGAGGGTGAAGCCTTACTGTTCATGGACGCAGTTCATCCAACTCAAGCAACAAAAATCACATCGGGATGGATCAAAACGGGTGTCGATAAACCCATAGAGACCACGGGAAGTCGGACACGGCTCAATATAATAGGTGCTATCGAACTCACCCATATAGAAGAAGCTATTATTGGCCAATATGACACCGTTAATGGCGATTCGATTATTGAATTTTTCCATAAAATACGAGCACATTATAGTGAGAAGACAGTGCATTTAGTTTTAGATGGAGCTGGCTATCATAAATCCAAGGCTGTCCTGAGCGCTGCGGACAAGTTAGGCATTAAACTTCACACCTTGCCACCATACAGCCCAAATCTAAACCCCATAGAGCGGCTGTGGAAGGTGATGAACGAAAAAGTCAGGAATAACCAGTACTTTTCCACGGCAAAGGATTTTAAAAATAAAATTAGCGAGTTTTTTGAAAAAATACTACCTGAAATTGGCGCTGATTTAGGCAGTAGAATTAATGATAATTTCCAACAGCTAAATCGCGCACATTGAAGTCAGTTGGGTATAAACTTAACCTTCTGAAAAATATGCGATAACTACCAAAAAATACGCTCTATGCCCATCGACTTTGGAGGTTCATGAAGAGGGGAATAAAGAGTAGGAAGAGCAGACTATCTGATAGCCTGCTGAATCTTTTTGCGGCAAAGGCGCATGACAACTGTTTATCAAAGCGCCTTAAACATTATTACAGTTCAACTTTAATAGCTCCTAACATCTTACGGGTATTCGACGCAGAAACACTGCCCGAATTAAACTCTTTGGAAAGTGTGCCTTTGGCTGTTCGAATGATATAGACTTCTATGCTGCAATCTAGTTTTGAAAAGTTAAACCGTTCAGCCACGGTAGTACCGGGCAACAAGAATTTTTTATAATCCGTCCATCTGCAATATAACTGCCGGTATCCGGCACATCAACAACAGCTACATCCTTACCCGAAACCGCAGACCACCAAAAAGACCAATAATATTTTCCCTCAACGATACAATCAGAATCAAATCTAAGCTTTACTGTATCCGAAATACCAGAGGGTGACCAAGTGATTGGTATTGTGCCATCAAATTTAACGCTATCGCCATCACTAGGGGTAAGAATGGTTGATGCGAGAGGAACGATTACCGTGGATTTAGCCGCACCCTGCTTTCCGACACGAGCAAACTCTACCTCTACCACTTTTTCCGCAAAATCGCCTTTATATATAGCACTATAACTTTCGTTTAGTAAATTTATGCCATCCGTGCCCGTGTCCCATGCAAAACCAAAATCTTTGCTGCCAAGAACAAGCTTTGTGGTCTCTTTACTCATTTCTTGTTGATCATGATCCACTGTTGTATACATTTTTTCAGTGTTATTCACAGTAAAGAATGTATTTTTTTTCTCTGTAATATTGATATTAGAAACCATCTGCCTGTCATCGGCATTAATAATGACATCCGCATTAAAGTTTTCGGTTGGTATTTTTAACGAGTCTGTAATACAACCTGTCGTCAATACAACTGAAAGCGGCATGATTAAAATACTTATTTTTTTTATTATTTTATGCATATTTATTCATCCTTTGGTTAATTACTTATAAAAGTACCGCCAAACAGCCATAACCACTGCTTAACGGCATATCGATTGGTTAATATTTTATAATTTCTGCAGTCCCAACCTTATTTCTTCTTTTGTTTTCGCTGTTAGTTTTTTATCTGAGTGATGGAAGTTTTTATTTTCCACGCCATGATGGCTTAAATCTCCCTTAATAATCACCAAATCAAAAGGCGTCAACTTATTATTAACTGCATTTTTTAACTCATCGATACTTGTATTAACCGGCAAATCCAAAGCACTTGCTGTTGGTGTAAACGAAAAGTTTACAACATTGTTTTCATTTTCTAATACAATCTCTCTGTTAACTAACTTAATATCCTTAACCTTTTTTGCTGCACTATCGTAGTAAGGCGATTTTATATACCCTTTAAAAACCCCGTTGGCAAAATAGGTCATTTTAGCAATAACCAATGAAATATTTGGCGAATAGGAGCCAGGGACATCATCAAGTGGAATTACGCTAGAGTTTGCAACTCGCGACTTAGGCAAATTACCGCCAATCGATATGCTTTGAGTGCAAGTAAAGAAAAAGAAACATTTATATGTTCTAGTATCGACACCTTCAAGAACCAGATTCATATCCATGGATTTCATATTGGGTTTACTTGGATATATCTTTAAATCAACTCGCCCTCTTAGAGGAGGCTCATGAGTAGCTGCTGAAAAATCCACAAGCGTATTCCCGTTATCATAACCGATTTGCTTGTTCGATAGAGACCCATTAGATACAGCAATATTTCGTGTCTCTTTTGGGTAACCTAATGCGTTATAAGATGCTGCAAATGCTTTAAATTTAACATCACTGGCAAAGACATTATTTACTAGCAATTGATCCAATACTGATGATTCTACGTATTCACTAGATATATCATCTAGGGCTTCCTGCACAGTTGTATAAAGGCTTTTTACAACGAAAGTCGGGATATTAAATTTACTTGAATACTTCAACCCGAAAGCTTGAGCCTCTCGCAAATAGTCATCTAAAACACCTTTCATCTGCTGAATACTTTGAGGGACATTGGCACCTCTATGAGGCGCATCATAGGAAATATAAGTTCCGAAATTATGGAGTTTATTATTTTTCTCCATAGTTGCAAGCGCATGCTTCCCAGCTATTGCACCCAAACTATGGCCAATATAAACCATTTTTTTATTATTACTATTAGCCGCACGGAATGTATTAAGCTTCTGAATGATAACCTGCACTTGCGCACTAATGTCTTCTACCGTATCTTTTCCAGCCCCACCTGACTGAATATTAACAACGCTAACGCCCTCGCAGAGAAACTCTTTAAGGTCTTCCATCTCTAGGCTTCTAACATTTTTACCAGAAAAACCGCCGGCATATAAAACAACTTTCTCTAAGCCTTTCTTGACATTCTGCTCTATTGCTGGATCACCAACACTCAATGGAGTAAATATTTTTATCCCCATATCGGCATCAGCCGTCATTCCCGCAGGAGGCTTAATAAGACACCCATTACTGGCAGTAAAAGAAGTAATGTTATCTGTACAGAGAGTAGTAGGTAACTCGTGCGCCACCTCTGAAACTGAAAGTTGGCTTGATATAAGAAGTGCTGATACCACTGAAAGCTTTGATATCCATTTTCTAGATACACTCATCCTTCTTCCTTTTTCCTTTTTAATTTTTAATTTTTAATTTTTAATTTTTAATTTTTAATTTTTAATTTTTAATTTTTAATTTTTAATTTTTAATTTAGTTAAAACACAAGCATGCATTTAACGAAATAAATCTAACAGATTAAATAAGACTTGTAAATGAAAACACTTATCATCTTCATTTAAATTAATTTAATTTAGCAAATGCAAAAACCACCTACACTCATTGACAGCCAAAACTCAGACCGGCCGCACGATTAGAAATAAGCTAAACAGGTAGACAAGCTTTAAGTCGCTGAGAATGATAGAAGGGATCTATACCCATCAGAATTGGAGATGCAAGAAGGCGGCTAGCGAGCGAATCCCCATGAGCTTACAATCAGTAAGTGATTTTGGTGAGCGGGCGCGGGCAATGTCCTTGCATCTTCAAGGGTGATCGGTATATTTCCAGAATAGAGAGAGTACAGACAAAGAAAGATAACACCCGAAACAACGTGAGAAAACTCTAAATAGCTGCCAGTGCAAGTCATTATCAACTTGCTATTTGGGACTCAGCTGTTAAAACTTACGGGTAATAACAAAATCTGCAATGGCGCACAATGTATCCGTACAGGAAAGCCCATCGATAGCTGATTTAGCTTGCTCAACGGATTGATGTGCTTTGAGTTTGGCAGCCTCTAGCCCCATCAGCACGGGATAGGTCGATTTATTTAAGTCAGCATCTGCCCCTTGTTTTTTCCCGAGCACAGCCGTATCCGATTCCACATCCAAGATATCGTCTTGAATTTGAAACGCTAATCCTAAATGCCGCGCATAATCATCTAGCGCCTGCTGGCAAGCGGCATCACCTCCGACTGCAACTGCACCTACGCCTACACTTGCCCGAATTAACTCCCCGGTTTTTTTTGCATGGATAAAAGCTAGTTGATCAAGTTTAAGTTTTTTGTTTTCAGATTCAATATCTAGTGATTGGCCAAGCACCATGCCACGAGCACCTAAAGCTTTAGAAATGATTTGGAACATTGCCACTTTTTTTTCTGCAGCAAAGTCAGCACCCGCCACCAGCTCAAATCCTAATGTCTGCAATGCATCGCCCACTAAAATTGCCGTGGCTTCATCATACGCTTTATGGCACGTGGGCTGGCCACGCCGTAAGTCGTCGTCATCCATTGCTGGGAGGTCATCATGTACCAAGGAATAGCAGTGCATCATCTCAACGGCAGCGGCAAGATAATCCAGTTTTTCAAGGCTAAACGATGGATCAACGGCTAAAGCTGACGCATACACTAATGTCGGGCGAACGCGTTTTCCACCATTCGTCAGGCTGTAGGCCATTGCATCATGCAGTGTTGTGCTTTCAAGCGGGTTATGGCGATTTTTTGCTTCGCCGAGCAAGCTGGCGAAGGTTGCTTGCACACGCGATTGATAGCTTGCCAGCAGCTCTGGGAGTTGTTGATTAGGCATTATCAGATTCATCATCAAAAGGCGTTAGCGCTAGCCCGTCAGCCGCCTCAGTGAGAAGATTAACCTTTTTTTCAGCGGTGGTTAGTGCGCTTTGACAATCTCTTATCAACGCAACGCCTTTTTCAAAAGCAGCGAGCGCCGCTTCGAGTTCCAACTCGCCAGAATCAATCTGCTTAACGAGGGATTCAAGCTCTTGCAAAGACTTTTCGAAGGAGACAGTTTTTTTAGCCATAAGAAAGGTTTCTCAACGCACGCATGGCGCGACACGTTACCGAATAGTACTGATAAGGTCAAATAGAGATCTTATCAGTTCTCGACGAAGAATTTAATCGTCCTCAGATTGTGCAAAAGACAATTCTTTCATCTTACGCGTCAGGGTATTTCTCCCCCATCCCAAAAGAATCGCTGCATCACGCTTACGGCCGGAAGTTTGTTTCAGTGCTGATTGAATCATAACACGCTCAAACTCAGGCATGGCAGTGGCGAGTAAGTCTTGCCTGCCCGCTGCAAGCTCTTTATCCGCCCACGTTGCTAGCAAAGCCCGCCAATCAAACTGCTGAGAAACCACCGCCTTTTGCGTATCACCCAACAGCTCAGGTGGCAAATCGGTCATATGTACTTCGCGCCCTGCCGCCATGACAGTGATCCATCGGCACATGTTCTCAAGCTGTCGTACGTTTCCCGGCCAATCGAGCGTGCATAGATAGTCAGCAACTTGCGTATCAAGGATTTTAACCTCGGCATCCAACTCAACAGCCGCCTGCGCTAAAAAGTAGCTGGCGAGTTTAGCGATATCTTCTCGCCGCTCACTTAATCTCGGAATATGAATACGAATGACGTTTAGCCGATGAAACAGGTCTTCACGAAATGCGCGCTCTTTCACTAACTCTTCAAGGTCTTGGTGCGTTGCGGCGATAATGCGTACATCTACTTTGACAGAGGTATGCCCACCCACACGATAGAATTCACCATCGGCTAATACACGCAGAAGGCGCGTTTGTGTATCCGCCGGCATATCGCCAATCTCATCGAGAAATAACGTGCCGCCGTTAGCTTGTTCAAAACGCCCTTTCCTCTGTGACGTTGCCCCTGTGAATGCGCCCTTCTCATGACCGAAAAGCTCAGTTTCCATTAAATCTTTCGGGATTGCCGCCATATTAAGCGCGATAAAGGGCGCTTTTTGTCGCGGGCTATGTCGATGCAAGGCTCTTGCGACAAGCTCTTTACCTGTACCTGATTCACCGTTGATCAATACGGTGATATTTGAATGTGATAATCGACCAATTGCACGAAATACTTCTTGCATGGCCGGTGCTTCACCGATAATTTCGGTATCAGCAATTTCCTCGATGACTTCCTGGATATCATTCTTTTGTTGTTTAACATGCTGCAAGGCACGATTAAGTACTTCAACAACTTCATCGACATCAAAAGGTTTTGGCAGATATTCGAATGCGCCGCCCTGATAAGAGCTCACGGCGCTGTCTAAATCTGAATGGGCAGTCGTAATAATGACAGGGATCTCTGGAAACTTGTTTTTTATCTTCTTGAGCAGATCTAAGCCATCAATGCCGGGCATTCGGATATCACTGATAATGACATCCGGTTGTTCTTCAAATAGCTGATCATAAGCACTGTTTCCGTCTTCAAAGGATTGGATGCATAACCCTTCTTGCGTCAAGGCTTTCTCCAGCACCCAGCGAATCGACTTATCATCATCAACAATCCAGACGCTTGCATTACTTGTCATTATTTTCTCCGAAAGGCAGATAAACTGAAAAAACCGTTGCGCCTTGCTGATTTTCAAATTTAATGAGGCCTTTGTGCTGATTGACAATGGATTGTGCAATCGATAAGCCAAGCCCCGTTCCTGCAGCTCGCCCGCTAACCATAGGAAAAAACAAGGTTTCCGCCAAAGATTCATCAATGCCCTCACCGTTATCAACCACATCGATACGCAACACCATAGGGTATTGATCATGCCCTATGGTGAACTTCCGCTGGATACGTGTTCGAAGATAAATACGGGGCGTTTTCGTCTGTTCTAGGGCTTGTACTGCATTTCTAGCAAGATTTAAAAATACTTGTAACAGTTGCTCTCTACCGGCATAGAGGGTCGGTATACTTGGATCATAATCAATCTTTATCTCCACCGTTGGTGCATCAACGGCTACAAGCTTACGCACATATTCCAAAACCTCATGGATATTTATTTCCTCAAAGTTTATCGATTTTTGGGTACCCAACAATCGATCGACGAGATTTCTGAGCCTATCGGCCTCACGAATAATAATGTCGGTATATTCACGTAAGTCAGCTGAGTCAAGCTGCCTATGAAGCAATTGTGCTGCCCCCCTTAAACCGCCTAAAGGATTTTTTATCTCATGCGCCAAACCCCGCACCATATCTTGTGCGACTGCCTGTGAGGCGACTAACATCTCCTCTTGACGGATCTGTATCGCACGATCTAACGGGTCGATTTCCATCAGCACGCAGTGACCGCTTTCAGGAATCGGCGTCACTGTATAATCGACAACAATTTCAGCCGTGGGTAGTTTTAATGAGGTTCGTCTTTTGGTGAATGCCTGATCTTTTTTTACTGCTTTTTCTACACCTTCAGGTGTACCGCCGTATTCTGAAAAAATATGATCCAAGCTGATACCTGTGTAGCGGCTTGCACTTACCTGTAATAAGGATTCTGCAGAGGGATTTAGGTAAAGCACGCAAAGCTCGCGATCTAGCAAAATAACCGCTGTATGCATGCTATCGAATAAAGATTGATAAAGGGCAGGTGTAAAATTCATCATAAGTTGGCGTAAACAATTTACCTAACTAAAGCAAAGAATGCGCCAACACATGCTCTCAATGGCTAACGCGGCATATTTTCCTCTTGCTGAAGCGATTTCCTTGTTTTCTTTATGGCAAACTCTGCTTCTGCGAGTCGTTTTTTATATTGCGCAGTATAACGAAAGCCACCAGATTTATTAGGAAACACGTCACCTGATCGAATTTCTTTGGCCGCCTCGAGTCGTTTTTTTGCTTTCTGAAGTGCTATTTGTTTTTTCCTATATGCCTTCTGGTGAGAGGTTTTCTCTGACTGATCAAGTTCTGATTCTTCTCTTTTCTTTTTATAAAATGCATCACTTTTTTTCTGTAATGCCTTGTCGACTTGTAGCTGGTTAATGGGCGAAACATCAATTTTTTGTATTTTGACATCACTTGGCGGCTGATCGGTGTAGACCGTATTGCCTTGCTCATCTTGATAGGAATAAATATCTGCAGTGACAGACGCTATTACCAACAGCAAGCTGATTAGACATCCAACTATCTTCATTGTCTTTCCCCACAAATTTTAGAGCAAAAAAAACCCGCTAAAAAGCGGGCTTTATAAAGGAGTACCGCGATTAGCAACTATAGTACATTTCGAACTCAACGGGGTGAGTTGTCATGTTAAGTTGCTCTACTTCTTCATTCTTAAGCGCGATATAACCATCAATCATATCATCATCCATAACACCGCCAGCAGTTAAGAAGGCACGGTCAGCATCCAATGCAGCCAATGCTTCTTCAAAGCTTGAAGCAACCGTTGGGATTTCTGCGGCTTCTTCTGGAGGTAGGTCATAGAGATCTTTATCGGCTGCATCGCCAGGGTGCATTTTGTTTTGAATACCATCAAGACCTGCCATTAACATCGCAGTGAATGCAAGGTATGGGTTACCTGTTGGGTCAGGAAAACGTACTTCGATACGGCTTGCTTTTGGGCTAGGCACGAAAGGAATACGGATAGACGCCGAACGGTTACGCGCAGAATAAGCCAACATAACAGGTGCTTCAAAGCCAGGAACCAAACGCTTATAAGAGTTGGTTGAGGCGTTAGCAAATGCGTTGATCGCTTTAGCGTGCTTAATGATGCCGCCAATATAAAAAAGCGCAGTTTCAGAAAGACCCGCATATGCATCACCAGCAAATACGTTGTCACCATTTTTTGCTAAAGATTGGTGAACGTGCATGCCAGAACCGTTATCGCCAACTAAAGGCTTAGGCATAAAGGTTGCTGTTTTACCGTAGCCATGCGCAACATTATGCACACAGTATTTAAGTACTTGTACTTCATCTGCCTTCTTAACAAGACTGTTAGGGCCAACACCAATTTCACACTGGCCAGCTGTACCTACTTCGTGATGATGCACTTCAATGACCAAGCCCATAGCTTCCATCGCATTACACATAGCGCCACGAAGGTCGTGAAGGCTATCGACTGGAGGCACAGGAAAATAGCCGCCTTTAACACCAGGACGATGGCCTGTATTGCCATCAGAGAATGATTTATTTGAAGACCAAGCAGCTTCTTCAGAATTAATTTCATACCCAGCACCTGAGATATCAGTGTGCCATTTAACATCATCAAAGACGAAAAATTCTGGCTCTGGGCCAAACAATACGCTATCAGCAATACCGGTAGACTTCATGTATTCGACAGCACGGTGACCGATAGAACGTGGATCACGGTTATAACCTTCGCCAGTGATTGGGTCAACGATACCACAACGGATAATAACGGTTGCTTCATCAGTGAAAGGATCAACCAAAGTCGCTTCGTCATCAGGCATAAGTACCATGTCAGATTCGTTAATGCCTTTCCAGCCAGCAATCGAAGAACCATCGAACATTTTGCCGACTTCAAAAAAACCTTCGTCAATTTCAGAAACAGGTACAGTCACGTGCTGCTCTTTACCCTTTGTGTCGGTGAACCTTAAGTCGGCCCAACGCGCTTCGCTTTCTGTGATGATTTTCAGAGTATTCTCTGACATGGTTATTCTCCAGTATGTCGGCTTACGCCTCGTTAAATGGTGTCAAACGTTTACGTCTGGCGATAAAATTCAAACCATTGTAAACCACTATTCCTAACCGAAACAGGGACCATTAAAAATTTTCCTGATTACCCATAAGCCTCAGCCATCGTAAGGAACTTATATGGCATTGGAGGCGTTTTTAGCGCTACGGACATAAACCGCGGAAGCAATGCCTTCAAATTAAAACGACGATTAAAGCGATAACAAAACTCAGCCAGGTATCGTGGCAAATGCCTTGGGCTAATGGAATGATAAGCGCCATGCATAGACGTTTTGATGTTGCCGATTATTGTGTTAACCCACTTAAACTCTTCGAGGTTAACGCAATCAGGCCCACCACCAGTGACAAATTTGTTGTGGGTACAATTAGCGTCTTTGATGGCATTAAAGCAAGCAAGGCCATCAGAAATCACAGTGCTTCCTTCCTTTACATGCCTCTTGGCCCATCGTTTTATCTCATTAAGCGTAAACCCCTCAACGACATTCATATTCATGCTAATTGGCTTACCCTCATCATCAAGAGAAACCGCTGTGATGTAGGGTGTTTTATTAGAAGATCCACGTCCACGCTTTCCGCCTCTTTGCTCTCCTCCCCAATAAACATCATCCACTTGAATAAAACCCGACAAAGGTTTGCTATCATCCCGCTCCTTCATTGCCTGCATGACTTTATGCTTAACTGACCATGCCGTATTGTACCCGACACCTAGTTGGCGTTTTAATGCCAATATCGATAATCCAGTTTTTGACTGGGTGAGTAAGTGAATAGCAAGAAACCATGTCTTTAATGGTAGCTTTGTACCTGCGAATAAAGTCCTGCTCGTTAGTGATGTTTGATGGTGACATTTATTGCATTGATACAGGGCTCTGCTTTTAAGCTTGCAATAGGATGTCGAGTGACAATCGGGACAAGTAAAGCCGTTGGGCCACCTCCAGTTAAAGAGTGCCGCTTCGCATTGCATCTCTGATCCATAATCTCTAAACAGATCTGAAAGGCTGTAGCCTTTTTGGAATTGAACCGTATTTTTAGACATGTGAACACCTCAACGATACTGTTCTTGACCGCAAGTGTAACAGTAGCTGAGCTTTAGGGGTAATCAGGAAAATTTTTGCCCAGCAATGCCGAGCCCATCAAAGAGGGTAAGCAAAATAAATGCCAGATTAAACCTACAGATAGATGCAAACCAAAACAAATTCGCACAAAAAAGGTTCGCAGAACAAACCCGGAGCACCATTTTGGTGCCGCGCCTGCACACCAACAGGACTGTATTCGATACATTTTGCCGTTTTCACTGACATCAACACCCCTAAAACTGCGCTCAACTTCTTTTTTAGGGTAAACTACGCCGATTATTGTTTATCGGCTCGACCCTATGTTTTTTATTGTCAAACTCTCTCCTGAAATCATCATAAAAAGTAAGCCTGTACGAAAACAAATGTCGAGTAAGCTTAAAAAAAATCTCTCTTCATTATTCCGGTCTGCCGACATTCCTGCTGAGGTTACACTTCACTGGGATAAGTTAACGGTTGCCATTGATAATAAGTATGCAGATATAAAAACGAAGGCCGTGCACTTACTCCAGCACACAACGGGTATCGCGCATTTTCTTGATGTGACAGTACACGAATTCATTGATTTTGATGAAACCGCTAAGCTTTGCATCGCACTCTTTGCTGATGAGATCCATCAAAAAAGCTTTGTCGTTCGCTGCAAACGCAGTGGTAAGCATAATTTCACCTCCCACGAACTCGAGCAACAAGTCGGCGGGCGTATTTTGCAAACCATAGGGGATACAAAAGTTAGCCTCAAAAACCCTGACTTCACCGTTCAGCTCGAACTCACTGACGATAAGCTTTACCTTATCAACAAGAAAATTAAAGGCTTAGGCGGCTTCCCAATGGGTGAAGTTGAGCCTGTCTTATCCTTGATATCAGGCGGCTTTGATTCGTCAGTGTCGTCCTATATGACAATGCGCCGAGGGATGCCAACACACTTTTGCTTCTTCAACCTCGGCGGCATTGAGCACGAGATTGCGGTTAAAGAGATCGCGTATTATCTGTGGCAACATTACGGCTCCGGCGTTAGAGTCAAGTTTATTTCTGTACCCTTTGAGGAAGTAGTCGCTGAGATTTTAACCAAAGTAACCAACTCCCAAATGGGGGTTATCCTTAAACGTATGATGATGCGTGCGGCATCCGAGATTGCCGCACAATACAACATCCACGCACTGGTTACAGGCGAAGCTGTCGCGCAGGTTTCCAGTCAAACCCTAATAAATCTCTCTGTTATTGATAAAGTCACGGATACATTGATTCTTAGGCCGCTGATCACTGCTGATAAAGAAGAGATCATCGCCACCGCCCGAAAAATAGGCACAGAAGCCTTTTCCGCGGTTATTCCTGAATATTGTGGCGTTATTTCGGTGAAACCCACCACCCGAGCAAAACTGCCACGCATTCTTGCCGAAGAAGAAAATTTTGATTTTTCACGACTTAACGATGCCGTCAAACAAGCAAAATTTACTCTGATTGATAGCCTTAGCGAAAAAGATATGACAGCGCCGGTAGTCCCTGTCGAAGCAACGCCCGCGGCTTCGAGCAAGATCATTGATATCAGGCATCCTAATGACACGATAGATAATCCATTAAAAGTAGATGGCGTAACGGTTCAGGCTGTGCCTTTTTATACGTTAAATACGTTTTTTGAGACACAAGATAAGGCGAAGCACTATCTGCTTTATTGCGATAAAGGTGTGATGAGTAAGCTGCACGCCAGTTACTTAATTGAGAAGGGTTTCAATGTCGGGCTCTATAATCCAGATAGCCAATAAAATAAAATTCTAAGGATAGAAGCAAATATGAAATTAGAGAAATTAGAAGAAAAACTTAACAATTTAGGTAGAGGAATGACATTCCTACTTAGTCTTGTTGCCGTCATCATATCTTCCACTGTCATTGTGTGGCTTCTTGGAATTCTTCAGGATGTAGGTTTTTTTGGATTTATATTATTTTCTTTGATCATTTCTTTCATTTTCCCTCTGTACACCGTCTATATACTTGCATTTATTGCTCTCTCGTTCAAATCCCTCTGGGAAAGCATATTTTGGTCTGAATACCATAATGATGGAGAATAAATTGATAAAAGACGTTAGCTAATTGTGGATGCATATTCACTCACAGCCCATTTATTATATCTCTCGCTTTTTTCTCGACCCGATGTATTTACCGCGTGCACTCCTCAAGCAAATAAGCTACATGGCGGTACGACATACCGCTATGCTGTGTTAGCCCAACCTCACACGTGCGGTTTGCGTAGTAACCTTCCTTCACATTATCAGGGATCAGTTTTTTGATATTTCGTAACGCACTGGCATTGAGCTCAGGGTTATAAAGGCCTTTATCACCGGCATAACCACAGCAATAAATGCCTTCTGGGCGAATCACTTGCTGGCTACAAGCTTCTGTTATATTGATGAGCTTAGATTCAATCTGCATCTTACGGGCACTGCAACCAACGTGTAAGGCAACGGCTTTTTTTTGCTTTTTTATGTCTAACTTATCAAGCAACCTATCATGAATGAAATCAACGATATCCGTCATCGTTATTTTTTCAGCGAACGCTTCATGTTGGCTTAATGCGCGATATGTACAAGATAACCCATCAATAATAACGGGGAACTCACCCTCTTTTGTCATTGCTGAAACGGTTTCGATGAGTTCGCTACGTTTTCTATCCGCATTTTTAAAATCGCCTTGCGATTCCCATATTTGCCCACAGCACAATGCACGTGTTTTTTTAGGCATAACGACGTGATAACCCGAACGTTTAAGCAGCGTAACGACAATATCAGCCAGCGATCGGTTATCCGGATCAATAGGCGTCGGGCCAAACGTTCGTCCGCCACAAGCAGGAAAATAAACAACCGTTTTTCCGGTTACCTTCTGTTGAGATTCTTTGGGTAGTTTGCCGCCTTTCGGAAAGTTCGGGTTCCAATATGGCACCTCTTTGGATAATACTCTCCCTGCTTTCATCATAGCGCCCGTAAATCCACTGCCTGCCACTTTATTGACGGTACTTAAAATATCCAAGCCAGTACTCATTGCTTGATTAACCACACCAAAATGTTTCGCTTGAAAGTCGAGTACGCCGTGCCCTGCCGCACTGATATAAGGGGTTCTTAAATGACGAACGAGCTTGCCAATATTGGCATCAACTGGGCAAGCGATGGCGCACAGCTCACAAGCGACACAGGTATCAACAACATCATATTTTGCTTCCATACGCATTTTATCAGCGGCTTGCGTATTGCCCGATAAGCTCAGCCGCTCTATTTCACGCAGCGTTGTAATACGCTGACGCGGTGACATCGTAATGGCCGTTGTTGGGCAAGTTTTCTCGCAGAAACCGCATTCAATGCACTTATCAACCAGGCTATCCACAACGTGGCATGGCTTGATATTCTTAACATGTATCTGTTTATCATCATTAAGAATTACCCCGGGGTTCAGTAGCGCTTCGGGATCAAAAATCTGTTTGATGCGTTTCATTAATATGTATGCTTCTCGTCCCCATTCCATTTCTACGAAAGGCGCAACTGCTCGCCCTGTGCCATGCTCGGCTTTCATTGAGCCATCGTATTTATGCAGCACCATGTCAGCAACGTCTTGCATGAATGCTTGAAAGCGATCGATATCTGCCTGTGAGTTGAAAGCAGGCGTGATGATAAAATGAAAGTTGCCCGCTAACGCATGCCCATAAATAACCCCTTCTGGGTAGCCATGCTTAAAGAAGAGCTCAGTTAAGTCGCTCGCCGCCTGGGCAAGGTGTTTAATATGGAACGCAATATCTTCAATAATAACGGATGTACCCTTTGGTCGCTCACCGCCAATGATGGGAAATAACCCTGACCGCATTGCCCAGAGTGGATTATAAATCGCTGGATCATCCGTAAAGCTTACCGGCCGTTCCGTTTTAAAGGACTTAAGCCGATTAATCACATCTTGGGTATACTGCCGCAAGGTTTCTTTGTCATTACCGCGCGACTCAATCAGTAAAATGGCTGCGCCCTCGGGTAAACCAGACAGCCATTCTGGCATCCCTGTTTTGCCTGTAATCGCTTTTATCGATGCCCAGTCGAGCAATTCTGCAGCCGCCACACTGTTGCCGATGAGCGGTGGAATGGCACTGGCGGCATCTTCCATGCTGAAAAAGACAGCCATTGCAGAGGCTTTAAAAGGTGCTTCATCAACCGTGTTGTAGGTGACCTCTTCAACAAACGCCAACGTACCCTCTGCGCCAACAATTAAATGGTTGATCAGCTCAAAAGGGTCACTAAAATCAACGAGCGCATTCACGCTATAACCTGTGGTGTTTTTTATCGAAAATTTATGTCGAATTCGATCAGCGAGCGTTTGATTTGCGCGCGTTTCTTCTGAAAGCTTTGTCAGTGAAGTGAGTAACTCGGCATGTGACTGTCTGAATGCATCCTTCGACGCTTCACAACCCGTATCAAGCATTGTTCCATCAACAAACAGCAACTTCGCTGATACGATAGTTTGATAACTGTTTTGTTGGGTGCCACAACACATACCAGAGGCATTATTTGATAGAATCCCGCCGATTTTTGCGGACTCTAAGGTCGCAGGATCAGGGCCAATTTTTTTGTCAAAGGGTTTAAGTGCCCTATTGGCATCAGCACCAATAACAGCTGTACCGAGAGTTACCTTGTTACCCTCATTAGAAATAGAAATTTTTCTAAACCCATCATGACCAAGCATTAACAAGATGCCCTCACCAATGGCCTGCCCTGACAAACTGGTTCCTGCTGCTCTAAACGTCACGGGTGCATGATGGTAACGAGCAATAGCAAGCGTATACTTCACTTGATCTAACGTATCTGCATGAACGACTATCTCTGGTACGATACGGAAGTAGCTTGCATCCGTTGACCAAGCGAATCGGCGAACGGGATCGTCCGTTACCGCGCTATCGCCTAACTTATTCAGTAGGTCATCAAATACCCGTTTATAATCAATCGCCATGAAATAGAGGGCTCCACAGGTTTATCACGAAAGATAGGCCCTGATCCATAATGGTTCTTAAAAGCCGCCCCAAAGCGTAGCGACGGTTCCTGCAACTAACGCGTAACCTAAAGCAACCGGCATGGTTTTACGGATGATTTCAGCTTCTCTACCAGCCATACCAACAACCGTTGCCGCAGCCACAACATTCATAACGCACATCATATTACCTGCGTTAGCGCCGATGCCTTGCAAGGCTAAAATAAGCGCATGATTGGCACCGATATTATCAGCCACACTGTATTGCAAACTCGAAAACATCATATTTGAAAAGGTTGCAGACCCAGACAAAAAAGCGCCAAAAATGCCGACGATAGGAGAAACCCAAGCCCAGACTGCACCCATACTCTCTGCCAGTGTATGCGCCAGAGCAACCGGCATAGAGGCTAAATTGGCGGTATTACTGCCAGAATTCAAAAATATCTTAACCATGGGCACCGATGCACCAAGCGCAATGATCGTTGGTATGATGGAGGCGCATGAGACCGAAACAGATGCTTTAATCGCTGCAGGCTTCATTTTAAAAAGAAAAAACCCTAAGACACAAACAAGCACAAAGAAAATACCTGGCGCATATAAAGTCGCAAAGCCTGCTTTTAGCTCTGTACCCAGCAACCCCACCCAGCTGATATTGAACTGCGTCAACCATGCCTTCAACGGCGCAATAGTACGCGAAAGAACTAACAGTATCGCCATGATGACATAAGGAGACCATGCAGCAACTTGCGAAAATTTAACATCAGTATCAAATTCTTTGCATGCTTGCCCCTCATTCTCTGCGAAATCATGCCAAGGTTCTTTTGGCAGCAGGTAACCTTTTTTAGCAACAGGAATAACCAACGCCATACCAACAAGCGCGCCAATCACAGAAGGGAACTCAGGGCCAAACAGGTAGTTAATCAGCCACGCAGGTATCGTAAAAGCAAAACCTGAAAAAAGCGCAAATTTCCAGATTGACAATCCCTCTTTGAATGATTTTTTACGACCAAAAAATCCGGTAAGAATTGCCACCATCGTCAGCGGGATGAGTGTCCCTGTAATCAAATCAATGGTAATCATGTGAATGGCAATATAACGCGCATAATCCGAAAAACTGTCTCCATGCAATGCAATTTGTTCAGCTGCCATGTTAACGCCGCCTTGGGTGAGGCCTTGCTCCATGCCAAATAAGACAGGTAAACCAATCGCACCAAATGAGACAGCCGTTGAATCCGCAATCAATGCAACAACGGCAGCAGCAACTGGGGGAACACCCAGCAATATGAGTAATGGTGCAGCAATCGCAGCAGGCGTCCCAAAACCTGCAGAGCCTTCAACGAACGAGCCAAACAACCAGCATATGATGATGACTTGAACACGAGCATCACTACTAATGTTCGTAAATCCTGCCCGAATGGTATCCATTGCACCGGAAAATTTAAGGGTGTTGAGCAAGAATAATGCGCCAAATATAATACTTAATGGCGTTAACGCAGATAATAGACCCTCAACAATTGAAGCTGCCAATATATTGCCATCCATTTTCCAAATGAACAAAGCAGCCAATCCAGTAATGATCATTGAAATAGGCATTGCTTTAGAGGCAGGCATTCTCAAGATAACAAGAAACAGCATGACGCTAATAATAGGCGTTAAGCTTGCGAGTAGCTGAATAAACGTCATCTAAGCCTCTCTAACACAATAAAGTTACGTCGAATTTATAACGCCTTAAACCAATTAAATCCTTCACCTAAATTATTTTGAGTGTGAGATACAGTGCCAAAAGCGTCGTTAACCCTTAAGTTTTGTACCTGCATCCGTCATTGCATATTTTTGTGCGCTTACTTAATCAATACTTCGGACAGTTTTTTGAACCACTTGAGATGATCTAAGTCTATGAATGTTTTTACTGAAAATAGTTCATGCAAAATTTGATTTCACAGATTTTAGATTCAATGTCCGATATTTGCTTACCACAAAAAAATTCATTAGGGCGCTATTGATTACGCTAATGGTATTCCGTGGCAAGGCAAATTTTCGCAATATGAGTCGTTTTTCAAGCTTGTGCGAGAAAACTTTTAGTCGATGGTATCGTGTATCCTTCGACTTTAAAGCTTTTAATAATCAGCTCATTTTTAGCGAGTTACCGAAAGAAGATGAATGGATTGCAGCTATAGATGCAAGTTTCGTAAAAAAGAGCGGCAAGTGCACTTCAGGTTTAGGGAACTTCTGGAGCGGTGGTTCAGGCTCCGCTGAAAAAGGACTTGAGGTCTCATTGCTTAGCATTGTCCATCTCAAATCAAATACCGCGTATGGGCTGGATGCAAAACAAACCATAGACCAAGAAGGCAAGTCTCGTACTGACTTGTATGCAGAGCAGACTGTTGGTATGGCTAAAGCATTAAAAGACAAGGGAATACGTTATATTTCTACGGATAGCTTTTATACGAAGATAAAATATGTCAACCCTGTTGCCGAAGCAGGTCTTCATATCGTTGGTAAGCTACGCATAGACGCCCGTTTAAAATGGCTCTACGAAGGAGAATATTCTGGCAAGGGGCGCCCCAAAAAATTCGATGGCAAAGTCGATATAGAAGCTGATCTTTGTCGATTTGAGTATGTAGGAGAGATTGATGAAGGTAAAACGCATATGTACACAACCGTTGCTTACTCAGTTTCCCTTAAACGTGATATCAAGGTGGTCATGTTAATTTTTAAAAAAGGCGATAAAGAAGGCCGCGCTCTTTTATATTCAACGGACACCAATCTAGCTGCTATGACACTGCTTACCTATTACAAAGCAAGGTTCCAGATTGAGTTTGTTTTTAGGGACGCCAAACAATACACGGGTCTGATGGATTGCCAGTCTTGCAATGAAGAGGCGATCAACTTTCAACTGAATGCATCCTTTACTGCGCTAAATTTACTTAACAACCACCGTCTAAAGACGGTGGGTTAAAAACTGCGGACTGAAAGTCCAGCTTTTCGGCTAAAGCCGAATAAATACTCTCATTCAACATCGAAATTATCATCAAATTTTCGTTCAAAGTGGTGCTCCAGATACTCCTGTATCATCTCTTTAGTTAGCTCTCCAGCCGTCACACAAAAATAACCTCTCGCCCAAAAATTCTGTCCCCAATACCTTTTCTTTAAATGTGGAAACTCCTGAAACAATTTAGTCGATGATCGACCTTTTATTCTCCTCATTACCTCTGCTGGTGATAAAGTCGGTGGCACAGATATCAGCAAATGTACATGATCTTTGCTGATCACGCCGCGCAATATTTCTATTTCTAAATACTCACACGTTTGCCTGATTAACTCACGAACTCTCAGTCCAACATCGCCTTTTAATACCTGATAGCGATACTTAGTCACCCAAACAAAATGATATTCAATCTTATATTTCGTGTGCGAACCATAACGGTATTTCATGCCCGTATCATAAAGGCAACTGCTAGCTTAAAGCTACCCGCCTGAAGGCGGGGGTTTAAACCTTATTTTTCGGACGAATGAAAATTGAAGACAGAAAAACAAAAGGAACACAGGGTGAAACCGTTATATCTATTGCATCATGGAAGCGGCGAAAACTCAATCAGCACATGATGCAGAGACTTTTTAACGAGTTAAAAATTGACTTAAATGATAAAAAAGTCAGACAAGTTTATGACAGCATGAGTAACTTCGGGGTTATTGCTGCGTAAAACTGTCCGAAGTATTGTTAATAGAAGCCACTCATCAATGGTTCGACAGGATTATATAAATAGAGTTTACTTTTTTTGATAAGAATATATAAATAGCGTGTACTTTTTGATCTTCAAAGACTGCATGAACTGAAATAGCTTCTCGCTAAATTGCTGAAAAAATTGGCGCCAGTATTGGAGAGAGGGGCTTATTCATATACCTATCGGAATTGGAGATGCAAGAAGGCGGCAAGCGAGCGAATCCCCATGAGCTTACAGTCAGTAAGTGATTGGGGTGAGCAAGCGCGGCCAACGCCCTTGCATCTTCAAGGGTGATCGGTATAAACCTCTCTTTTTAGTCACTTTATCCAATCAGACTTTGCACGGGATACATATCGTTTAAAAAAGTGGATTCTTCTGTCGCATAAAACGCGGGACCAGAAAGTGCAGGCACAACATCAAAATACAAGTGATATGTATCACTGATATCACTTGGCAGTGTGGGCGAGTAATCGTTCATCGCTTTTGATGAAACCCGAAATTCAACCTCGGCATCCGCGTCTCCACTCGGTGTAAACGATAAACCAAATGCCGGCCCATTATACGCAAGTACTGACATTAACCCGTGCTCACTAGACACCGCTAACATCTTTCCCCATTCACTGTATATGAGCTGATCATCATCTGGATATTTATCAATGTATATCCGCTGAAAGCTGTCGCCATCGTCAACATCTTCAAAGTATAAATCTGCTTGTTTTAACCAATACGTTGAACCTGCCTCAACCTGTATCGTGACATCTTTTGATATCGGCTTATCCTCTATTGCGTTCACTGTGAAGGCAATAGTCTCCACCTCACTAAATAGCAAACCATCACTCACAGTAAAATCAAACTGTGTGTAGTTTTCGCCAAATGCATTATCTTCCGGTTTATAAATGAGCTTTCCTATATGTTCGCTAAAAATACTTTGCCCAGCACTCACTGCATTTCCATCGAATAAAAGCGCCCCTTGTTCAGGCAGGTTCTTAATTTGTACGGCGTGCAAACTGTCATGACTATTAGCATCTATAAAAGCAAAGTCTTCTAAACCAAAAACAAACTGCTCATCTTCATTAAATATCATTTGTTTTGAGCGTGTTTCTGGCGCTTCCTTTATTTCTATTGGGCTTAATGTAAAGGTATAAGGCCCTACACTCATCACTTGCTTCCCGTTCACTTCATTCGCCACCGAAAAGAGAAAATCTGCTGCCTGCTCACCCTCTGGCGTATAAATAATTTCCGGCCAGCCGAATTCACCAGATACTGCAATGAGTTGAGCGGCTTCTAGACGCTGGCCATCAACCTGTAAAAATCCTTTTTCAGGGAGTCTGTCAATACGCAAGTGCGACATCGTATCCTGTTCGATATCACTATAATTAATTGATTTCTGGGTGATGGAATATGTACCTTTTTTGGAAAACCCCACACTAACATCTTCTGAGTGTGGCGCATCATCAACACCCAGCACGTTAAAAGACAGCTTACCTGTTTCATTCTCTGATTTCCCATCATTGGTAGTAAAAGAAAATGATGAATAGTTTTTTCCAAAGCCATCGGGTGCCGGCAGATAGCTCAATGTCGGAATTTCATCAATTCTTACCTGCTGCCCTACGATTGCAGCCTGCCCCTTAAAATAAAGCTCACCCTTATCAGGCAATGATTTAATTTGTATCAATGCCAATTCATTGTTGACATTTTCATCTGAAAAATCAAAGTCATGTAGGTCTAACCTGTATTGACCATCCTCAACCAACGCAACAACCTTGCTGTTTATCACAAGGCTTTCTTCAGTTATCGTCTCAAGTTTCTTTACTTCTCTATCATCAGGGGTATCTGGCTGGCCTTTTGAGGGTTCATTTTTACCTTTGTCATCATTGCCGTTCAGCGCCCAAGAAACTAAACCTAGAATACCGGTTAATGCACCGCCTATTACCGACCCAATCACCCACCAAGATAGCCCTGTTTGTGGCACAGGCAGAGATGGCTCATCAGCAGGCAACAACCCATCGCCAGAGGGACGCAACAAACTGTTATTCGTCGATTGAATCAGGCTGGTAGGGCGTACTAATTCGGATGGAGGCAGTAAATCTAACGAGGATTCAAGTGGGCGAATCAAGGGGACTGACAAAGGTATCGTTGGTGCATCAAGTGATGAATAAACACCTTCATCGCTATCTTCTTCATCCTCTTCATCTTCTAGCTTATTACTTTCCACATATCTATCGCCTTTTTCAACGGAATGTTCTTCATCCGTTGCCGACGCGGTCTCTCGAAGCACATCTGCTTTTGATTCTGATAATGTTTCGGCATCAGTATCTGTTTTATCAACGATACGCTGAGAGGGTTCCTCTTCAGAGTCCTCGTCAACATGTACGGCTTCATTTGTTTCATTTTTTTCTTTAACAGGAAAAAAATCGAGTTGCCATGCAATTAACTCGTTTGATTTAGGGTTACTGTCCCCCTGTGTCAGGATACTTGTCGCCTCTAAAATTTTAATTAGAGGCATGAGAAATGAGAAATGAGAAATGAGAAAATTATTTACCCATTCGTTTAAGATACAGGCAATAGAAAAGGCATTGAACCGACAAGAAGGTATGAGCATCAAGGATGTGGCTGAAAACTTAGGCATTGGCCATTCAACGTTACAAAAATGGATTAGGCAGGCCAAAGAGCAGCAGCTTAATCAACCATTAGAGAGTGGGGTAAGTACAATGGCTAAAGAAAAAAGACCTCAAGATTGGGGCGCTGAAGAGCGTTTAAATATAGTCATTGCCTGCGGATCTTTGAGCGTCGAGGACATCAGCCAGCTTTGCCGAGAGAAAGGAATATACCCACATCATATCAACCAATGGAGAGGTGATTTTATCAAGAATAAGCCCCTATCGACTGCTTCAAAAATTCAAAGTGAGAATAAGCAATTTAAAAATGACATTAAGTTACTAAAAAAGGAGTTAAACCGTAAAGATAAGGCATTAGCTGAAACAGCAGCGCTGCTAGTACTCCAAAAAAAAGTCCACGAAATATGGGGAAGCGACGAGGCCAGCTAATAGTGAAACAAGAGCGTGATGATATTATTCACTTGATTAGCGAGGCTCGATCCAATGGTGCCAGGCAAAGGCAGGCTTGCGATATTATAGGCATTACACCAAAAACATTACAGCGCTGGGCGCGACCAGAGGGCGATGAAGATGGTCGTTTGTCAGCCAAGCACAGCCCTTGTAATAAGCTCAGTGAGCTTGAGAGACAGCGTATTATTCAGGTCTGCAACCAACCTGAATACGCGAATTTATCGCCCAGCGTCATCGTGCCAATGCTTGCAGATAAAGGTGTGTACATCGCATCTGAATCCACTATTTACCGTGTGTTAAAAGCACATAAACAAGATAAGCATCGGCTGAGAAGTAAGCCTGCCAGAGTTATTACAAAACCTGAATCGTTGACGGCCACAGGCCCGAATCAGATTTATAGTTGGGATATTACGTATTTACCAACAACGGTAAAAGGCTTGTTTTATTACTTGTATCTTGTCATGGATATTTATAGCCGAAAGATTGTTGGTTGGCAGGTATATGAACAAGAAAGCAGTGCATTGGCCGCAGATTTAATGACAGATATTTGCTTGCGTGAAGGGATTAAACCGAATCAGGTGATCTTACATTCGGACAACGGTAGCCCGATGAAAGGCGCAACAATGCTAGCGACACTGCAAGAATTAGGGGTTGTTCCGTCGTTTAGCCGACCCTCTGTTAGTAATGATAACCCTTATTCTGAGTCATTATTTAGAACACTTAAGTATCGACCAGAATACCCAGAAAAAGCCTTTGAGGGTTTAGATTTAGCACGAGACTGGGTGAGTGGATTTGCTGATTGGTATAATCACGAGCACAGACATAGCAGCATAAAATACGTCACGCCTGTAGAGCGTCATACGAAGCAAGATAGAATTATCTTGATCAACCGTAAGGCTGTTTATCTAAAGGCGAAAATGGCACACCCAGAGCGATGGAGTGGCGACATTAGAAACTGGGATCACATTGCTGAGGTTTATTTAAACCCAGGAAAATCTAAAAGTAATAGGGACGTAAATCAGGCGGCATAAAAGTAAACTTTAGGCGACAAGTATCTTGAAATCTACCGCTGTGAATACCGGAGAGTGATAAGCTTTCCGAGGATAGGTGTTTATCCTTCATTCTATGTTCCAAAAATAGGTAGCATGCCGTTAAGAAAAATAAAGCGCTTGCTTTACAAAAAGTTTGTGGTGAATTTTTTCAATCACCTAACAATTTTTAAAAAATATTAATGCTATTTTTTTATTTAAATCATCTCTATATTTATGAGTGGAAAGTAAGCATCATTATTTAAATCATTTAACATAACCTGTTCTGCTATACCTGAAAGGCTTGCAGGTGCCTCAAAAGTATATGTGTAATCATCGCTATTTTGTTGCATGGTAACGCTCTCACCGCTCACTAAAGCAAATTCAAAACTACTCAAGCTGTCACCTTCACCTAAGTGATAAGTGATCGCAATGCCATCAATATCATCCAATGTATCGATCTTGAAGAATTTATCTTCAGTGATCGTTTTACCTTCTGCTTTTAACTCGCCTTCTTTAGGCAAGGACCGAATCACAAGGCCACGCAAACTATCGTCATCATCGTCTCTAAAGAAAAATCCTTGTTTATCTATATGGTAAGGAGAATCACCTTCAACCGTTAAAATGATATCCTTTGAAATCGGCTTTTGATTTTCTAACACCGTTGGCTTATTTTCTTCCGGCAGCGTTTCTTGATTTTCTACCACAGGCGTACCTGAATCTCTGTCTTCATTTGTGACAACTTCAGTGAGTATTGTCTCGGCTATATCTTCTTTATCATCGCTTTTCTGCGAGAGTGGCGTCTTACTCTCTGAACTCGCCAGCGATGAAATTAACCAAACCGATAAACCTCCCAGTGCTAACGATGCCAAACCAATAAGCCCAAACATAACGCCAGACGAAAGACCGTACGAGCTTTCCTCTACCTCAAGAGAGGGTTTTACTTCATCATTTATTTCAAGCGTTTCTTCCGGCAATGCATTAATAATCTCATCCGACATATCACGTGATGTACTGTCAGAGCTAATATCTCTCTTACTCAAGCTACGCAAGGCCTCAATCATCTCTTTCTGGAAAGGCGAAAGCGACTCTTCGTTTGTAGATGGCGGGTTGGTTGAATTTGTTTCAAATGTTGACTCAATGGCATTTTCGCCAGGAGGTTGGGTATTTACTTGAATCTGCGTATTGAAAGATGAATGATCATCTTGAGTGTTCACATCCTCACTGTCACTTAGAGTGGGCGTTTCTGATCCACTCGGTATTGGTGTTGGTGTTGGTGTTGGTGTTGGTGTTGGTGTTGGTGTTGGTGTTGGTGTTGAGGATACAGAATTATCCTGAGGCAAAGAAATCACCTGCTGCGAGCTACTCTGGCCGCTTGCCTGCGAATCATACGTATGCTCAAGTGATGTATCAACCGAGTCAGGCTTTACTATTGCCTCTTTACTATCAAGGGAAGAGGCAGGCACAGGTGCAATCTCAAAAGCCGAACCTGAACTTTCACTCTCCTGGTAAACCGGTGACTCTTGCTTTGGTATTTCTGACTGTTGTTCAACTCTATCTACGTGAATAACGTCTGTATCAGGTGCTCGCTCAAGGTTTTTAGGCATACTCGATGCATGAGGTGGCATAACCGTAATCTCAATATCTGACTCTCCACCTTCGACCTTCGGCGTAGAGGGCTGCTCAACCTTCAGTGCTTTATCAAGCGAGGCCTCCTCGCTATCAGGTTGGACGTCCGCCTCATCATCTTCGGTATCCCGAGAGAGCAACGAGCCTGTACCAGCTCCACCTTTCAATACTTTTATTGGTTCATTCTCTGAGCTCATTAACGCTCCTCTAGCTTTTCTTCGAAAAATGCCGTTAACATTCAGATTTGTTTAACTTATTTTTGAGTATAGTAAAGGACGCGTATTTTTTTCCTTCATGACAAAATAGACAGACAATAAAAAAGCGCCACCAGGCGCTTTTTTTAAAATAAATAATAATTTATTTTATTTTTGATTCTTTGTACTCAACATGTTTCCTTACGACAGGATCATATTTTTTAATAACCATTTTATCAGGGGTGTTTCTCTTGTTTTTATCGGTTGTATAAAAATGACCCGTACCTGCCGATGAAACAAGTTTAATTTTATCTCTCATGATTACTTACCTTTTAAACCTTGCCGCCACGCGCACGAATGTCTGCAAGCACTTGCTCAAGACCTAGTTTATCGATGATTCGCATACCTTTAGCCGAAACACGCAATTTAACAAATCGTTTTTCTGATTCAAGCCAGAAACGATGAGAATGGAGGTTCGGCTCAAAACGACGCTTGGTTCTGTTTTTAGCGTGCGATACGTTGTTACCTGTTAACGGACGCTTACCCGTTACTTGACATACTTTAGACATTGCCTTGACTCGATCTTTCAGTGGGCCAAAGCCCGAAAACATTATTTTTACAAGTCGTGCGACCCTATCGCGCAACTTGTAGAATTGAGCGCGACTTTATACCAAAAATACAAAACGAAAGCAAATACTACGTTCAGTTCGCACTCATAGTATGCCTGATTCAGCAAACGAATAAACATTGCGTTTTCCGACAATAAAATGGTCCAGCACCTTCACATCCAGCAAAGATAAGGCCTTAACGATCTTATCTGTCATCTTTTTATCAGCCTGACTGGGATCGCTCATACCTGAGGGATGGTTATGTGCAAGAATAACCGCCGCCGCATTGACTTCTAGGCATTTTTTAGCGATTTCTCTCGGGTATACTGCAGCTTGATTGATCGTGCCAGAAAAGAGCGTTTCGTAACTGATAACATGATGCTGATTATTCAAAAAAATACATCCGAATACCTCTCGGTGCAAACCTTGTAGCTTACTATAAATAAATTCCTGCGCCTCCTTTGACGACGTCAATGAGGGCTTTGCCTGCAGCTCCTCCCAAAAATAACGCTTGGCCATTTCCAAAACGGCCTGAAGCTGGCAATACTTGACGCTCCCTAAGCCTTTGGACTGACAAAAAGTCTCTAAACTTGCATCAAACAGTGCCTGCAAACTGCCAAATTCGTTGATCATTCGCCTGGCAAGCTCAACGGCTGAGCACCCCTTAAACCCTGTTCGAAGAAATATGGCTAATAGCTCAGCATCTGATAAGCTTTCTGGCCCTTTATTGAGCAATTTCTCGCGTGGTTGCTCGCTGACAGGCAGCAATGTTATGGTCATACCTCTACTCCATTAGTAAGCACTTACCATCAATTTAATTCAAGCAGATAAAGTACTTTAAATAAAACTATAGGCAGTCTATTATCGCCCTTGCACGAACTCAATAGTTATACTTATGAACAAACTGAACAATCGTCGAATCTTGCTCGGCGTCACAGGTGGCATTGCCGCTTACAAATCTGCAGACTTGATTCGGAAGCTCACCGCCCTAGGTGCCGATGTCCGTGTTGTCATGACAAAAGGCGCTGAAGCCTTTATCACTCCGCTCACTCTGCAAGCGTTATCAGGCAACAATGTGCACACAGCACTTCTTGATACCGAAGCCGAACGTGCCATGGGCCATATCGAACTCGCTAAATGGGCAGACTTAATCCTCGTCGCACCGGCTTCCGCTAATTTTTTAGCGCGCTTAAACGCAGGGTTAGCCGATGACTTACTCACCACACTTTGCCTTGCGACAACACAAAAAATAGCCCTCGCCCCTGCGATGAATCAAGCCATGTGGCGAAACGCCGCCACAACAGACAACGTTAATCGACTGAGCCAACGTGGAATAACGATACTTGGCCCAGGTATTGGTGAGCAAGCTTGCGGCGATACGGGGCCAGGCCGAATGATTGAGGTTGAAGAAATCATTCTCGCTTGCGGTCAACGCTTCCAACCACAAAACCTCGACGGATTAACCGTCACATTAACTGCCGGACCAACGCAAGAGGCTATAGACCCTGTTCGCTATATCAGTAATCATAGCTCTGGAAAAATGGGCTTCGCTATAGCAAAAGCATGTATTGATGCCGGCGCATCCGTCAACCTCATCACTGGGCCTGTTGCGCTTTCAGCCCCCGACAAAGTCACCCGCATTGATGTACTCAGCGCCGAAGACATGCTGCATGAAAGCCTTCTGTACGCGAAATCTTCTGATATTTTTATCGCCTGTGCCGCCGTTGCAGATTATAAGCCTTCGAGCATTGCTCATCATAAAATCAAAAAACACAGTGACACGCTCACGCTTAATTTAACCAAAAACCCTGACATCATTTCTGCAATCACGGACACGTTAGATCCCCCTTTTGCCGTAGGCTTTGCGGCAGAAACAGAAAACCTCCTTGAGAATGCAAAAAATAAGTTAACAAGAAAAAAACTGAATGTTATTGTTGCGAATGATGTCAGTGACAAAAGCATCGGCTTCGGCACGGATCACAACGCAGTAACCTTCTTGACTGAGCAAGCTGAACAAAGGATTGAACAAAGCAGTAAAACTGCCATTGCAGAGAAGCTGGTTAATTTTATATCAATCCATTATTCCGACTGGCGAGTACAGCCGCACCCTAAAAACTATAAGTGATATAATGGCAAAACAAAAAAAAAACTCGGCAATCAATAAGCGTTTTTCTTTTCTAGGCTTAGGGGTTACAGCAATACTTCTTCTATTGATTGCGACTTCCCTCGCTTTGTTCTTCCTATCAAATTTGTACCTTCCTTCCCTCACAAATACAGAGACAGCTGAACGCAGCAAGGCACTATCTCGGCTACTTTACTCCCAACTCAGCAACCAGATTAACAGCAGACAGCTGCTGGTAAATCATATAGCGACTGACAACAAACACTTGATAAAACCACTCCAGCGCATTAAATCTCTCGACAGTATCGAACAACAAAAACTGGCCTATCGGAAAATTCAAGGTGAATTTAATCAAGAAGTACGCCAAGTCATCCCCGGAGCGTTAGATGTTCGCGCCCTGCCTTTTACTATTTCAGGGTCTGCAGGATTACAAAAGCTGGGTATTCAATTAAATAATAATGTTGAGTTATTGCTTTACTCAAAAGTCACTTTAAACAAGCCTTACACTGCCGAAGTTTATAAAATCGATAATCAATGGCGCATTACCTTCGCCTCACCCATTACTGAAAATTCAAAAACATTAGGTGTGTTGTTTGTTTCATTTAGCGTGGCATTCTTTGATCCATTACTTAAATCCAAAAACTCACTGATCCAAGGTGTTTCGCTCTTAACCAATCACGGCAAAAGTGTTTATCAGGTTGGCAGATTAAACACATTTACCAGCACAATCAAAAGCCCTATACCGCAGGTACAGTTAGCTGTATCGCCAATGCCAAATAACCATACTGCCACGCCCTTCTTGCTTTATATGTCTATCCTTATCATTGCACTGATAGCTACCGTGCTCTGTATTATCAGTTTGAAAATCATTCACCGCATGCTATCTGCCGACAGCGTAGCCCTGACGCAATACGTACAAACTCTTTCCTCCGTACACGACGCTCAAGCACCTGCCCTTAATTTTTCTCTATTACGCCCCTTACTTGAGGCCATTATTCATGCTAAAAACCATATCCACAAGAACCCACTCAACGATGAAGATTTAAATCAAACTTCAACGCATAACCCATCACAACGCAATGAAGTGATCCCGGATACAAAAATTAAAACGATCAACCACCAACTCGCCCATATTCCTGATGAAGTCTTCCGTGATTATGATATTCGAGGGCAAGCCGATACACAAATCACTGCTAACCTCGCTTATCAAATCGGCAAGGCTGTTGGCTCTAAGGCGATCAGAGCCAACCAGACAAAGCTTGCTGTCGGCTGTGATGGCAGATTAAGCAGCCCAAAACTCAAAGATTCACTGATAAAAGGATTACTCAATACGGGTTGTGATGTGATTGATATTGGCACAGTGTCTAGCCCCGCACTCTATTTTGCAACGCATCACCTAGGTACCCAAGCGGGTATTATTGTGACAGCTAGCCATAATGCAGGCACAGATAATGGCTTCAAAATCATATTAGAAGCGCAAAGCCTTACCGGTAAAACAATCCAAAAAATTAAGCACCTCATCAAAACCCAGCAATACGAAGAAGGCAAAGGTAAACTGAGTCTATTCAACGATATCAATGAAGCCTACGTTCAAACTCTCAAAAAAGACATCATCGTTGCTAGACCTTTAAAGGTTGTATTAGATGCTGCCAACGGCGCTGGCGGCCCCCTAGGGCTTGCCGTATTACAAGCAATTGATTGCGATGTGATACCACTTTATTGTGACATCGATGGCCATTTCCCTAACCATGCACCTGACCCCTGCAAAGCAGAAAACCTTGAAGCGCTGATCAATGAAGTCAAAAAACAGCAAGCAGATCTCGGCTTTGCTCTTGATGGCGACGCCGACAGACTCGTCGTTGTTACAGGTTCTGGCAATATTCTCTCCGGCGATCAACTTTTGATGCTTTTTTCTGCCGATATTGCTGCAACAAATCCGGGTACAAATATTGTGTTTGATGTGAAATGTTCACCAAGGCTGCCAAGGGCCATTTCAAATGCAGGTGCTCGCCCTATTCTATGTAAAACAGGGCACTCAAACATAAAGCATAAAATGCACGAGACAAAAGCATTACTCGGTGGCGAATTCACCGGACATTTCTGCTTCAAGGATCGTTGGTTTGGTTTTGATGATGGTATGTATGCAGGCGCACGGCTGCTCGAACATTTAGCGATGAGCAACACAACGTTAGAAGAAACCTACCAAACATTCGAGCAAACCTTTGCAACACCCGAATTACTCATCCCTGTAAAAAAAGACAGCGATAAGTTCATCATCATCCGTAAACTATCGGAATATTTACAACACGAAAATGCAGAAATCATTACGCTTGATGGCGTTCGTTTAGAATACCCTGACAAATTTGGTATTATCCGTGCTTCAAACACGGGTGCCATGCTCACCGCACGCTTCGAAGGCGCATCCGAAAAAGCACTAGAAGAAATAATTCAAGTATTTCAAACCGCGCTTAAACGTATCGATACCCACCTCATACTGCCGGTTTAAACAAAGCGATTATAATAGGATCTTTTATGTCCCTAGCAACAGACAGAGCCGCCGAAACGGCAAGCGTATTATCCGAAGCCTTGCCCTACCTCCAGCGGTTTCAAGGCAAAACCTTCGTTGTCAAATATGGCGGTAATGCCATGACTGACAAGGCGCTGAAGCAGAGCTTCGCCAGAAACATCGTCTTAATGAAAGCCTGCGGCATTAATCCGATTATCGTGCATGGTGGCGGCCCGCAAATTGGGGAACTTCTCAGCAAACTCAACATTGAGAGCCGCTTCGTGAATGGCTTGCGGGTGACTGATAGCGACACGATGGATGTCGTTGAGATGGTATTAGGTGGCTCAGTCAACAAGGAGATTGTTAACCTCCTTAATCAACAAGGTGGCAAGGCCATAGGCATCAGCGGTAAAGACGGCCAGCTCATTATGGCAAAAAAAATCCAAACATCCGCCGTATCAAAAGAAACCCAGGCAACTGAAATTATTGATATCGGCCATGTCGGTGCCGTTGAACATATTAATACGGATATACTTAATTTATTGACTCAAGCTGATTTTATTCCTGTAATCGCCCCTATTGGCGTTGACAAAAATGGCCAATCACTCAATATTAATGCTGACATTGTTGCCGGTAAAATCGCCACTGTATTAAATGCCGAAAAACTTATGCTATTAACCAATGTCTCAGGGCTTTTAGATAAAAGCGGCAAAGTGCTGACCGGATTAAGTACTGAGCAAGTAGATGCGCTGATAGCCGATGGCACAATCTATGGTGGCATGCTGCCTAAAATTGAATGTGCGCTCAATGCTGTAAAGTCAGGTGTCAAGCGTGCTCATATCATCGATGGGCGCGTTGAGAATGCCGTTTTACTTGAAATTTTCACAGATGAAGGTGTGGGTACCTTAATCACCAATCTTGATCACCAGTAATGACCAATAACCCCTTGCACGAGCAAACCATGAGCAGAACAAAACAGAAAGGTGAAAGGCGACAGCAAATTCTTGAGTCACTGGCTAAGATGCTAGAGGCTTCACCGGGTGCACGTATTACTACCGCCAAGCTTGCAAACCAAGTTGGTGTTTCTGAAGCGGCACTTTATCGCCACTTCCCTAGCAAAACAAAAATGTTTGAAGGGCTCATTGAGTTTATCGAAGTCGCCATTTTTTCGAGAGTTCAACGTATCACCACGCAAGATATTTCTGCAGCTAACCAGTGTGAGCAAATCTTAAGCCTACTATTACTTGACTTTTTCGGAAAAAAATCCGGGTATCTCTCGAATTTTAACCGGAGATGCATTAGCCGGAGAGACGGATACGCTAAGAAGACGCATCGCTCAGTTTTATGACAGACTTGAAACACAGCTTAAACAAGTCATTCGAGAAGCAGAACTCAAAGAAGGTATAAGGCCTACACTCTCGACACAGGCGGCAGCAAATCTATTACTTGCGAGTGCAGAAGGACGTATTGCCCAATTTGTACGTAGTGATTTCACTCGCCCACCTACTGTAAACTGGAAAGAGCAATGGGAAATACTCATGCAAGGCTTTTTCAAAAAGACAATGTCGGCTGGGCTTTGAGGCTTCCGTATTATCATTAGGCACTTGATGGCCCTCAACCCATATCAAGATGCCATCTACACGATGCCAAAAACTCTGCCCAAATATCTATTAGCATCCAAATAACATACCCAAGAAATATCAAACAAAAAAAAGCGGCTAAATAGCCGCTTTTTTATTTAACAGAAATTAATCTTCATCGTCATCCAACGGCATATCCATATTGTATTTTTCGTTATGCTTTTTCCAAAGGTAAGCAACCAATGCTGTCGCACCCACAGCCAACGGGATACCCGTATAAAGCCCTAGCTTTTGCATCGCAACTTCTTTCTTAAGCATTCCGTTCATATGGTGTATCTCCACTGCTGGGCCATAGGTGTGACGAACAACGCCCAGTTGATGCTTCCCCAAAGCAACAAATTTATCTCTACTTTCTTGATCGATACTGCCAGACCTTAAATTATCCAGCACAACATCAAGCGTACTAATATCTTTCAAACTGTCGGCAACTTCAAAATTGTTGATTGGCGCAGGCTTATCTACGGCAAATGAAGTAAAAGAAAAAGTTGTAACTGCTACTAAAAGCAACGATTTAAAAACTAATTTACGCATGTAAACTCTCCGAAAAATCAATAGGGCTATAATCATTTTTTTATCTTTAAGCTCAAAACCAAAAGGGCTACTTAAAAACATTCGCACATATAAAGACCCGTAAAATTTAAATTAGTTCTTACTTTAAAGGATTGTTAATACAAGGTCTTTAATAAAAAAACAAGAAACGTATAAAAAATAAATGTAAATAAAGACAAACAATAAGACAGCTTTAACATTAATAATGCTCCAACCTACTTATTGCACTTTACGTGCAAGATATACCCATCGGAATTGGAGATGCAAGAAGGCGGCAGCGAGCGAACTCCCATGAGCTTACAGTCAGTAAGTGATTGGGCGGCCAACGCCCTTGCATCTTCAAGGGTGATCGGTATCCCCCTGTGTCAGGATACTTGTCGCCTCTAAAATTTTAATTAGAGGCATAAAAAATGAGAAAATCGTTTACCCATTCGTTTAAGATACAGGCAATAGAAAAGGCATTGAGCCGGCAAGAATGTATGAGCATCAAGGATGTGGCTGAAAACTTAGGTATTGGCCATTCGACGTTACAAAAATGGATTAGACAGGCTAAAGAGCAACGGCTTAATCAACCATTAGATGGTGGGGTAATGACCATGGTTAAAGAAAAAAGGCCCCAAGATTGGAGCGCTGAAGAACGTTTGAATATGGTCATTGCCTGCGGATCTTTGAGCGTCGAGGACATCAGCCAGCTTTGCCGAGAGAAAGGAATATACCCACATCATATCAACCAATGGAGAGGTGATTTTATCAAGAATAAGCCCCTATCGACTGCTTCAGAAATTCAAAGTGAGAATAAGCAATTTAAAAATGACATTAAGTTACTAAAAAAGGAGTTAAACCGTAAAGATAAGGCATTAGCTGAAACAGCAGCGCTGCTAGTACTCCAAAAAAAAGTCCACGAAATATGGGAAAGCGACGAGGCCAGCTAATAGTGAAACAAGAGCGTGATGATATTATTCACTTGATTAGCGAGGCTCGATCCAATGGTGCTAGGCAAAGGCAGGCTTGCGATATTATAGGCATTACACCAAAAACATTACAGCGCTGGGCGCGACCAGAGGGCGATGAAGATGGTCGTTTGTCAGCCAAGCACAGCCCTTGTAATAAGCTCAGTGAGCTTGAGAGACAGCGTATTATTCAGGTCTGCAACCAACCTGAATACGCGAATTTATCGCCCAGCGTCATCGTGCCAATGCTTGCAGATAAAGGTGTGTACATCGCATCTGAATCCACTATTTACCGTGTGTTAAAAGCACATAAACAAGATAAGCATCGGCTGAGAAGTAAGCCTGCCAGAGTTATTACAAAACCTGAATCGTTGACGGCCACAGGCCCGAATCAGATTTATAGTTGGGATATTACGTATTTACCAACAACGGTAAAAGGCTTGTTTTATTACTTGTATCTTGTCATGGATATTTATAGCCGAAAGATTGTTGGTTGGCAGGTATATGAACAAGAAAGCAGTGCATTGGCCGCAGATTTAATGACAGATATTTGCTTACGTGAAGGGATTAAGCCGAATCAGGTGATCTTACATTCGGACAACGGTAGCCCGATGAAAGGCGCAACAATGCTAGCGACACTGCAAGAATTAGGGGTTGCTCCGTCGTTTAGCCGCCCCTCTGTTAGTAATGATAACCCTTATTCTGAGTCATTATTTAGAACACTTAAGTATCGACCAGAATACCCAGAAAAAGCCTTTGAGGGTTTAGATTTAGCACGAAAATGGGTGAATGGATTTGCTGATTGGTATAATCATGAGCACAGACACAGCAGCATAAAATATGTCACGCCTGTAGAGCGTCATACGAAGCAAGATAGAATTATCTTAATCAACCGTAAAGCTGTTTATCTACAGGCGAAAATGGCGCACCCAGAGCGATGGAGTGGCGACATTAGAAACTGGGATCACATTGATGAGGCTTATTTAAACCCAGGGAAATCTAAAAGTGATAGGGAAGTAAATCAGGCGGCATAAAAGTAAACTTTAGGCGACAAGTATGTTGAAATCTACCGAGCGCAACACCTGCTGACCTGTTGCCTCATGTAGTTTTTCTGCTAGCTCCACGAAACCGTATCTAAAGTAAAACTTACGTCCGATTAAATTTTCTTTAAATACTTCTACTTCAAGATCTCCGTATAATTCTTGTGCTTTATCCATTAGTGACTTACCCATACCCTGACCATGACAGTCAGGCTGTAAAAATATTGCTCCAACCTCGTTTCCCATTAATGCAACAAATCCTTTAACTTCACCTTCAAGCTCAACGACCCACGTATCGGTATTAGGCATATATATTTCAGCTACGTTTATTCGCTCTTGAGCAATAAATTCATCGTTCATGAATGGATGAGCTAGTCGTGTTGCAGTTTCCCACGAGTTAAGAACTGCCTCTAAATCTGACACCCTATACTGGCGAATATTTACCTTCATCGTTTATCCTTCTTTCATTAACAACACTTCGGACAGTTTTCGATTTGAAGGATTTACATAAACTGTAACCCATTGATTTATCTAGCTTTGGTTGATACTTAAGCGAAAAATTAAACCCTTTAAAATCAATAACTTAAAAAACTGTCCGAAGTATTGATTAACTGATTCCGGTAATTCTAGTGAACCACGATCAATACAGATTGAAGAAAATCGACAGTTTTAGTTAAACTCAAAATCTCCGTAGATATCTATAGCTAGATCTCGCTGTTGTGCATAATTAGCAGGTGTTTTACCGATAGCATTTTTGAGTCGGCGAATTAAATGAGGTTGATCGCTAAAGCCATTCTCTAAGTAATAATAAGATTTGGCGAACCAAATAACTATGTTTGTCTTCGTGACTATCCAATAGCCAGGGCAAGAGAGTTTCATCCAGTAAATTGCATACTTGGCTTTCATGTTCTGGGGCATTAATCAAAAGCTGCCTTGGGTCAACTGACCCCGAGCCTATGAGATGATTTACATCAACCATCTCAATCTTATCTAGATTAGAAATAAAATTGTGCAGATTTAAAGAGTAGAACGCGCCAACTTTAAACTTAATCCCAATAATCTTAAAAGGATTTGAATGATCCATCGTAAATGTTTTTAGATGCGGAAAAATCCAATGGCCTCCTATAACATTTTGAGAAATAGAACCATGCGTATACTCGTACGCATGATTTAAATTAGCGATAATTAAATGAGAAGATGGATCTGGATTTAGCTTAGGATAGTTGAAGCTCTGGTCATGCAATTCTTTTTCCAAAAACCAATAGCACTCAACATACTTAGCTATATCCTCTATTTTTGGTAATAGCTTCCAGCTTTTCATTCAATATCTCTAACTTATTACGGGCTATATCGCCTGCTAACACCTTGATCAGAGAACCCAAAGCCCCCCTAAACTTTGCGAAGCAAATGCACAAAAGGTACATGGCTTTAGGCTTCCAGTGGAAGTATAAAGCATCGGAACGAACTGCATCAACGTGTTACGTGCTGCTTGGGTTGATGAGTGATGTCAGCACATGGTCTTCCCACTTGCCATTGATAAACAGATAGCTTTTTGCAAAACCTTCTTTTCTAAACCCTAGACTTTTTAATAGAGCTTCCGATCTATGGTTTCTTGGAATGTAATTTGCCATGACCCTATTCAGATTTACTTCCTCAAAAGCATATTCAATAACGTGGCTGCACAGTTTCTTCATCAACCCGCTCCCTTCATATTGCTTAGAAATTGCATAACCAATATTGCATGCTTGAAAGGGGCCCTTAACAATATTTGTGAGTGAACACACGCCAATGATTTCATTATATTTAGAGGTATAGGATATAAAATATAAAGCATGCCCTGCACTCTGTTCAACTTCTCGCATCTTTAAACGTGCCATCCATGAATCTATAGAATGATAACCGTTTTCTCTGAGTGGCTCCCATAAGCACAGGTGAGCTGCATTTTTAACATAAAAATCAGATAAAAATTCCGCATCACTGATTGACGCTAATTTGAATGGCATAACTACCTACGATAGCGCGTAATAATATGAGCGCAGAAGAAATAGAGTATCTATTTACCCAACAAGAAAAATAACTGCCAACACTTGGCTCTGTCGGTTTATGTTTAAGTCGCTAATGCACTAGCTGCTCACGCATATTCATATAGGCCTGTTCGGATACACGGTGATAGGCCTGCACTTGTTTATTAAAAGCTTGATACGAGCGATAGATTTTTTCTGCCATCGCATCACTTTGGGTAATTTCTGCCAATACCTCACGTCCATGCTTATGAAGTTCTTTTAATACAGGCATCGGCAGCGGTTTTAATTGCACCCCGTGTGTTTCAACGAGCTCTCTAAGTGCATGATTATTTCTCGCTGTATACTCACTTAACATCAATTCATTTGACGCGATGGCTGCCGACTCAACAATAGCCTGCAAATCTTTAGGTAAAGCCATAAACGCGTCCTTGTTGACTGTAAGCTCAAGCGTTGAGCCTGGCTCATGCCAGCCGGGATAATAGTAATACTTAGCGACCTCATAGAAACCCACGGCAAGGTCATTGTACGGGCCAACCCACTCTGTTGCATCAATCACACCTGTCTTTAATGCCGTATAGAGTTCACCACCTGGGATGTTGACCGCCACGCCACCAGCACGCGTGAATACCTCACCTGCCAACCCGGGAATACGCATTTTCAATCCCTGTAAATCATCAATTGTATGTATTTCCTTGTTAAACCAACCGGCCATTTGCATGCCTGTATTGCCTGCTGCCAACGGATATACATTAAAAGGCGCATAAAGCTCTCGCCATAACTCCATGCCACCACCGTAATACAGCCATGCGTTCATTTCTTGTGCTGTCATACCAAAAGGCACGGTTGTAAAAAAAGGCGATGCTTTAATTTTTCCTTTCCAATAATAGGCACCCGAATGCCCTGCTTCGATACTGCCACTAGAGACAGCATCGAAAACACTCAGTGCGGGCACCAGCTCACCTGCGGCAAAAACTTTAACCACCAAACGTCCGCCACTCATGCGATTAACTTGTTCAGCAAAATATTCTGGCGCAGTACCAAGCCCAGGAAACCCTTTCGGCCATGATGTCGCCATTTTCCATTCAATAACGGGTTGTGCCGAACCTTGCACCAAAGACTGTTTTCTTTCCAGGGGATTCATGGACAATAAGCCGACCAGCGCTACGATAAGCGCCACCAAGCAAAGAATAATCAGCGATGGAAGGTTGATCTTATTATTCATGTTTCCCTTACCCTTATTTAAGATAACCTTATACGGCCTCTAATTTGGCATATTCCAATACCAGCCACTTGCTACCCACATCACTGAAATTAACCTGAACTCGCGCACTTTTTCCCTGCCCTTCATTCTGAAGTACAGTGCCTTCACCGAATTTCTTGTGGAGAACACGCTGCCCTAAACGGAATGCCGCTTCCTGACTCTTCAAAGATTGGTTTGTGTTTATACGTTTACTAGCAATGGGCTTTGATACGGATTGTAAGCGTATTTCTCTGATTAATTCTTTGGGGATATCTTTTATAAATCGCGACGGACTGTTGCAATTATCTTGTCCGTGCATACGCCTATTTTCTGCATATGTAATGAACAATTTCTGCATCGCACGCGTAATACCGACATAACAAAGCCTACGCTCTTCTTCTAGCCGCTCAGGGTCGGTTGCACTCATTTTATGCGGGAAAAGGCCTTCTTCTACACCCGCGAGAAAAACACAGGGAAACTCTAAGCCTTTCGCGCTGTGCAATGTCATTAATTGCACGCAATCTTCATATTCATCGGCCTGTGCATCACCGGCATCCAGCGCCGCTGAATCAATAAACTGTTGTAATGACGATATTTCGGATTCTGTTTCAAGAGGGAATTCAGAGGCGGCACTGACTAATTCTTCAAGGTTTTCAATGCGCGCCTGCCCTTTTTCACCTTTTTCTTTTTTGAAATAGGCAATTAAACCACTTTTTTTAATCACATGATCAACGGCCTCTTTCAGCTCAAGTGCCTCACACTGCGACTCAAATGTATTAATTAGCTGCAAGAAAGCTTGTAAGCACGTTGTCGCTCTTGGCGGAAGTGCTTTGTTAACAATAAGACTTTGTGCCGATTGCCAAAGGCTCTTCCCTTGCTCTCTCGCAGTTGTCCGCAACGTATCAAGCGTTTTATTGCCAATACCCCGCGTTGGTATATTTACAACACGCTCAAAAGCCGCATCATCCTGAGGGTTCGTCATTAAACGCAAGTAGGCCATCGCATGCTTAATTTCAAGACGCTCATAGAATCGCTGACCGCCATAAATACGGTAAGGCATGCTTGAGCGAATCAAGGCTTCTTCCAGTATCCTCGACTGAGCATTCGACCGATACAGCACAGCAACATCAGCTTTCTTAAAGGGGTGTAAGCGCAGTTGTTGCTCAATACTTTCGATAATAAATCGTGCTTCGTCTTGTTCGTTAAATGCTGCATACAATTCAATAAGCTCGCCATCTTCGCCTTCTGTCCACAACGATTTACCTAGCCGTGAAGCATTTTTTTCGATAACCGCATTAGCTGCTTCTAGAATCGTTTTTGTTGAACGGTAATTTTGTTCAAGCTTAATGGTTTTTAGGTCTTTAAAGTCATGGCTCAACGATTGAATATTTTCAATTTTTGCACCGCGCCAGCCGTAGATGGATTGATCGTCGTCCCCCACAGCCATGAGACACGATGACCCACCGGCTAGCATTCGAATCCAGGCATATTGCACCGCATTAGTATCCTGAAATTCGTCTACCAGAATATGTCGAAAGCGTTGCTGGTAGTGCTGTAGCAGTTGAGGCTGTTTGAGCCATAATTCATGTGAACGTAATAATAATTCCGCGAAATCTACGACGCCATTTTGCTGACAGAGATTTTCATAGGCCGCATACACTTTAAGCAGCGTTTCTTCGTACATATCACCAAAGGTTTCAATATTCCCCGCTCTTAGCCCCTCATCTTTTTTGTTGTTGATATAGCTTTGTGCCTGTCGTGGCGGCCACTGGCTATCATCAAGCGCGAGCTCTTTCATGATCCGTTTTATCAGACGTAGCTGATCATCGCTGTCTAAAATTTGGAAATTCTGCGGCAGCCCCGCCTCCATCCAGTGCATTTTTAATAATCGATGCGCAAGACCATGAAACGTCCCTATCCATAAACTTTGTGTAGGGATATTCAGCATATTTTCGATACGTGCGCGCATCTCTTTAGCCGCTTTATTGGTAAAGGTCACGGCCAAAATACTGTGTGGAGATAAGTTCTCGACTTGCATCAACCAAGCAATGCGATGAACTAAAACACGTGTTTTTCCACTACCGGCCCCCGCCAGAACCAAGATGTTGGATCCCTCTGCTGCCACAGCTTCACGTTGCGCATCATTCAGCGCATCTAATATTTTTGATACATCCATTAGTAGACTCGAAAGGTTAAAGCAGCTTAATCAATAAAACTGCTGCTAAAGTAATAAAACCAAGGCTCAGCCAATGATTTACGCGTTGCTGCTGTTTAAAAAGGCTCAATAACGTTGCCTGATCATTCGTTTTTTGTGCATGCAAATTATCATAAACAAGGTCCGGCATATCCGGCAGATGCTCAAGCCAACTCGGCAAGTGCTGCTCTACTTGTTTAAAAATATTGAGTGGCGAATAACGTGCTCGCATCCAATTTTCTAAAAATGGCATGGCCGTTTCCCATAAATCTAAATCAGGATAGACCTCTCTTCCCAACCCCTCGATGTGCAATAGCGTTTTTTGCAAAAGCATCAATGAAGGCTGTACTTGCATATCAAAGCGTCGTGCTGTTTGAAATAAATACAATAACAATTCAGCAAAGGAAATTTCTGCCAAGGGCCGCTCAAAAATAGGCTCACAAACACTGCGAATCGCTGATTCAAATTCAGTCACTTTTGTGCCTTTTGCAACCCAGCCCGATTCGACATGCAGCTTAGCTACCAGCCGGTAATCGCGCTTAAAAATCGCCAACAAGCAGCGTGCAACGTAATATTGATCGGCCTCATCAAGGCTGCCCACAATGGCACAATCGATAGCAATGTATTTTGGCGGATCAACCGGTGTTTTGGCGACGAAAATATTGCCAGGGTGCATATCTGCATGGAAAAAACTGTGCTTAAATACTTGAGTAAAAAATATTTCTACACCTCGCTCTGCAAGCTTTTTACGGTCAGAGCCTTGTGCGTCAAGGGCTGCTATATCGCTCACAGATATGCCATCAATACGCTCCATGACCATGACATTTTTGCGGCAGTAAGGCCAGTAAATCTCAGGCACATAGAGTAAGTCGGATGTAATGAAATTTCGCCTTAGTTGCGAGGCATTCGCCGCTTCTTTTTTCAAATCCAATTCATTAATAAGCGTGTAGTGATACTCTTCGACAACCTCCATCGGGCGTAAACGCTTACCATCAGGGTGAAGCCGGTAAATAAGCCAAGCGCCTACCTTAAGCAGCTTAAGATCTTTGTCTATAAGCTTTCGGATATTCGGCCGCACGACCTTCACAACGACTTCTCTCAGATCGAACAGCGTCGCGGCATGCACTTGAGCAATGGAAGCCGAAGCCATAGGGATGCTGTCAAAAGTATGAAACAAATGACCAACAGGTGCACCCAGCGCCTCCTCAATAATGGCAACCGAGCGTTCGCTATCAAAGGGCGCTACATTATCTTGCAGCTTAGCCAATTCGTTGGTCGCATCATCACTCAGTAAATCTGGCCTCGTCGACAGTAATTGGCCAAATTTCACAAACAAAGGCCCGAGTTCTTCTAATGCACTCGCGAGACGCTCAGACAAGGACAATTCAGGTGGCTTCACAAGACAAAAACTAAGGCATAAGAAGCGCACGTACCAAGGCATGGTGCCGATCGGTAAACACTGGTCAAGGCGGTATTTGTAACAGACCCAAAGAATTTTAAATAACCGTAACACGAATCAGCTTTTCCTCTTGATAGCAAAGCGCTTAACGTGTGCTTCTAACCGCTCTATACGTTGTGATAACTGCTGAATATCGTCAACATAAGCATCAATCTCAACTTTAGGCGGTGTCAACGTCATCTCTTCTGTCACAAACTCTCGCACATGTCTCACAAATATAGGTTGCGTATCTTTTATCCAACGCCACGTGCTGCGCGACATTTTTCCTAAAAAATGTGCAGGAACATCCCCAACAAACCGCGCCAAATGATACTCCCAGTCAATACCGATATGCGTGAGTACATTTTGCAAATCAATGAGTAGGGCAGTATCACCTTTGAGCTTAAGATCGAGATTGATCAGAGCTGCGGCTTTATCTTCAGCAGCAAGCAGTTGCACAAAAGCGGCAAAACCCCCTGTCAAATGCGTGGTAGGCGTAGTTTCTGCTTCCACCAACCAGCTGTCATAAGTCAACAGGCGAATTTTCTTTTCAAGCACACTCAGTACGATATCAAGATCAGGCTCAGAGCAGGTGATGCGAATGCTTTTTCCTAAAAATTGCGCTAACTGTGTTTGCGCCTTTTCATCGAGTTTTAGTGCTTGATTAATTAACAGCTCAAGGGTAGCTAATTGCTCCTGCATACGATTACGCCTTATACCCTTTGTGCAAAGCTACAATGCCACCTGTCATATTGTAATAATCAACGCGATTAAAACCCGCATCCAGCATCATTTGTTTCAGTGTTTCTTGATCAGGATGCATACGAATGGATTCAGCCAAATAACGATAACTCTCTTCATCATCGGCTACAAGCTTCCCTACTTTTGGTAAAATATTAAATGAGTAGGCATCGTAAGCCTTTGATAAAAGAGGATTTCTTGGTTTTGAAAACTCTAAAACCAGCAGCTTTCCTCCGGGTTTTAAAATACGCAACATGGATGCTAATGCGAGTTCTTTATGTGTCACATTACGTAAGCCAAAAGCGATGGTAATACAATCAAAATAATTATCTTCAAAGGGTAAGGACTCCGCATCCGCCTGCACGTAAGCAAGGTTATTGGTCAAGCCTCTATCAATCAGCCGATCTCTGCCGACATTCAGCATAGAGCTATTAATATCAGAAAGAATCACTTGCCCTTCATCCCCGACAATTTTGGAAAATTTAGCAGCAAGGTCACCCGTACCCCCTGCGATATCAAGAATTTTTTGTCCTGCCCTCGCTGTACTTGCTTCGATGGTTAATTGTTTCCACAATCGATGAACACCACCTGACATCAAATCATTCATGATGTCATATTTACTGGCAACCGAATGAAATACCCCTGCTACTTTTGAGGCTTTTTCTGACTCGTTAACCGTTTCATAGCCAAAATGCGTGGTATCGTCTTTATCAGCCATGCCATTCTCTCAATAAAAAGAAGCATTGTATCGATTAAAATGCACTTCGTCACGATGCATAGTGCAAGGTAAGTTAACGAACATTAGTATTGTACAAGGAAGTACAGCCACTCACTCAAGCGTATACCGATAGCTATTTTTTTATTCTCGCGGGATCATTTAAAAAATGATTTATGCGCGCTTATTACCACCCGATGAGATTTTCTCTCGAAGTGTTTGCACGATGACATAAAAACAAGGGATCAAGAACGTGCCTACAAAAAGTGCAACCAACATACCGGCCGCTACGGGCACACTCAATGATATTTGAGCAAAAGCGCCGGGGCCGCTGGCCAATATCAAAGGCACCATACCGGCAATAAAAGAAATCGCCGTCATGTTAATCGCACGAAAACGCAGCTTTCCTGCATCCAGTGCAGCATCTAAAATACTTTCTCCCGCTTCACGTTTATTTTTAGCGAATTCGATGATGAGTATGGCATTTTTAGAAGCCATACAAAGCAGAAGCACCAAGCCTAATTGTCCATACAAGTTAAGCGGCATCTTAGTGAGAAAAAGCGCTAGAATAGCGCCGCCCAATGCAATGGGCACAACTAACATAATCGACAAAGGAATTGACCAACTTTCATATTGCGCGACTAAAAATAAATAGATAAAAATAATCGCTAATATGAAGGCGAGTATCGCTGCCGACCCCGACTTAATTTCTTGGTAAACCTGCCCCGTCCATGAAACTTCGTAGCCTTCAGATAACGACTGGGCGAGATTATCAAACACCGCTATCCCCTCTGAAGATGAGTGACCCGGAGCGACTGTTGCGTTAGTCACCGCTGCACGGAACTTGTTATAACGTGTTACTGCATCGGGGCCAAATATTTTTTTTGTCGTAATAATATTCGTTAAAGGGATCATATCGCCCTGCGTATTTTTGACGTAAAAGTTTTGTAAATCATTTAAATCTTTTCGCATTTTAGCTTCTGCCTGCATAATAACAGGGTATGACTGGCCAAATTTATTAAAATCATTGATATACAGCGAGCCAAAATTTGCCTGCAAGGTAGAAAATACCTCTTGCAAAGGAACACCTAAACTTTTCGCTTTTTCTCGATCGACATTAAGAAAGTACATAGGGACATTTGAACGAAAGGTTGTAAAAGATGATGCAATAACGCCTGATTCCATCGCCTCAGTAGACAGCGCCAACGCTTGCTGGGAGAGGTCATTATAGGAGCCGCCCAGCGTATCTTGCACGACAAGCTCCATACCACCTACAGAGCCTACTCCCGGAATAGAGGGCGGCAACACAGCAAATACAGTCGCCTCAGGAACAGCAAAAAAAGCTAACTCATTAATACGCGATACGGATCTGAACACAAGATTCTCAGGCCCTGGTCGTTCGCTCCATGGTTTTAACACCACAAAAATAACCGCCGAATTACTCTGCATAGTACCTGCTAACAAACTAAACCCTGTAATAGTGGTCAGTGTTTCGACATTCTTATCGGTACGCAGCAGCGCTTCAACTTCCTTAGCTACATCGTACGACCGGTTTAATGACGCATCATCCGGCAACTGGATACTCACAATAAAAACGCCTTGATCTTCATCAGGCACAAAAGCAGTTGGTATTTTTAAAAACCCAAAAACAGTTGCCAGTATGAGCGTACCAAAAACAATGCCGACCATGACAAGCTTTCTCATCAAAAAGCCAACACCTTCGCCATATTTTATCGTGATCTTTTCAAACAAAACCGTAAAGCCTTTATACCACTTCGCTTCATTTTGATTGGGCTTCAACAGTAACGAACAGAGCACTGGGCTTAAGGTCAATGCGTTAATACTGGAAATAATCACTGCAACCGAGATCGTCACACCAAGTTGTCGGTACATTTGCCCCGTCAGACCCGGTAATACACTGATCGGTACAAACACCGCCAGTAAAACCAAAGAGGTGGCAATGATCGGGGCCGTGACCTCTTTCATGGCATCAATCGTCGCCTGCTTTGCGCCTAATTCGGGTTTCAATTTCAAATGCCGCTCAACGTTCTCGATCACCAGTATCGCGTCATCCACCACGATGCCAATCGCCAGAATAAGTGCCAAAAGCGTCATGGTATTCACTGACATACCCATTATATTTAAAAATAAAAATGTACCGATAAGCGACACAGGTATTGCAATACTCGGCACTAAAGCAGCTCGCATTGACCCCAAAAATATGAAAGCAACCAAAACCACGAATAATACTGCTTCATACAATGCATCTTGCACTTGCCCTATCGATGCGGATACATATTTGGATGAGTTATAGCTGGCTGAAAAGTCAACGCCTGCGGGGAAGTTCTTCTTTAACTTCGCCATTTCTTCAAGTACTTGTTGGTTCACCTGCAAGGCATTCGCTGTTGGTGTCAAATTAATCATCATATTGACAGCCGGATCGCCATTGAACTGAGAAAGTATCGAGTAATCGCTCTGCCCTAGCTCGACACGAGCAATATCTTTTAAAAACACTTGTGATCCATCAGGGTCAGAGCGGAGAATGATTTGTTCGAATTCCTCCACGCTATCAAGACGGCCTAACACCTGTAACGTGTATTGATTTTGGATATCACCATCATAAGGTGGTGAACCAATAGCGCCTGAAGCAACTTGCACATTCTGCTCTTTCAATGCGTTATAGACATCACTCGTCGTTAGCCCTAATGCATTCATACTATCGGGGTTTAGCCATAAACGCATAGAGTATGTACCGCCAAATACCTTGGCATCCGCGACACCCGGTATTCTTGCAATGCTACTTTGAATATTAATTTGGGTATAATTAGTTAAAAACAAGAAATCTCTTGCTTTATCCGGCGAAAAGACACTGATTAGCATCAATATATCTGGCGAAGATTTACTCGCGACAACGCCATTCACCTTCACTTCCATGGGTAGTTTAGCGTCAGCTTGTACAAGTTTATTTTGTACACGCACCACTGCCATATCGGGGTCGGTACCTAGTTCAAAAGTGACATCAAGCGTATAATTACCCAGGTTATCGCTAGTCGATTGCATATAGATCATGCCTTCAACGCCATTAACAACATCTTCGATAGGGCCAGCTACCGTTTTCTCAACAACACTCGCAGAAGCGCCCGGGTAGGAGGCAGTAACAGAAACATGAGGGGGCGCAACCTGAGGATACTGAGCGATAGGCAGCTTCATTAGAGAAATAAATCCTGCCAAGGTAATAATGATAGAAATAACGATGGCAAATTTGGGGCGGCCAATAAAAAACTCGCTGATCATAACCGCACCTTAGGGTGATGTTGCATGTAATGTTTTTTTAGGATTTTCTTGCGCTTTAGCCTGAGCATCAACTTTCTGCCCTGGCTTAACTTTTTGAACGCCCGCTTCAATAACTCGCTGGCCTTCTTTCAACCCGTCACCTTCGACAATCACTTGCTCTTTAATATTATCGTCAAGCGTGACCTTTATCGATTTAACGATATCTTCATCCGTTACGGTGTAGATAAAATCGCCTTCCTGATTGCTTATTACAGATGCTTGGGGGACTGTCAAAACCTCTGTAGACTGGTTCGAGTCAATACGTACACGCACATATTGCCCAGGCCTTAAACTGCCTTCGTAATTAGCAAATATTGCTCGGATCATAATAGAGTCTGTTTCTGCATTGATACGGTTAGAAACAAAATCTAAATCACCTGAAAAAGGATATATATCACCCGATGCCAACTTTAAGTGTGCGGTAAACGTCATCGGTTTTTTACCTTGCGCTATCGCTTCTCGTCTTCGTCTCGCTACTTTTTCATAGGTTTTTGCATTCACCTGAAATGTTGCATAGATTGGATCTATACTAACAATTGTTGTAAGTGGTGCCTCCGCACCCGATTTAACCAAATCGCCAATGCTAAATTTCTTTTCGCCTATTCGTCCCCTAAAAGGTGCTTTAAGCTGTGTATATTGTAAATCAATGACGGCAGACTTCTCTTTTGCTTTTGCCACTTGCATGTTAGCTTGTGTCGAATGCAATTTTGCCGTCAAACGGTCCAATTCGCTGCGTGAAATTGCACCTTGTTTAATTAGCTTACTGCCTCGATTAAAATTTAATTGAGCCTCTTCCAACAGTGCTGCTGCTTGAGAGACACTCGCTTTAGCACCGGACAGCTTTACCTTATAGATACTCGGATCAATAATAAAAAGTAGCGCGTCTTTTTCAACAATATCGCCTTCAATAAAATGTACAGACTGTAAGTAGCCTGTCACTTGTGCGTGAATCGTCGCATCATTAACAGCCTCAAGACGCCCAACATATTCCTGGTTAGCGTAGTACTGTTGTTTTTGCACTGGCGTAACATAGACATGTGCTAAAGGAGGTTTTTTTTGGGGTGTTTTACAGCCGAATAAACAAGCAGAGAGAAAAACAAAAAGGCAGAAAGAAAGTGTTCGACAACAAGACATAATACAACTCAAGCCGTAAAATCAGAAACACTCTAGCAAAGCCTTTTTTTTAGAGCAATGCTAAAGTACATAATTTCACACCTAAAGTCGTATTACAGAATAAAACGACTAAGATCTTGATCCTGAACAAGCTCCTCAAGTTTACTGTTCACAAAGTCAGCGTCAATGACAAGTGTCTCACCAACGCAGTCGGAGGCATCGAAAGACGTTTCATCTAATACCTTCTCCAACACGGTATGCAAACGCCTTGCACCGATATTTTCCGTTCGGTCATTCACTTCCCAGGCAATCTCCGCCATGCGCTGAATGCCTGAATCTGAAAAATTCAGTGTCATACCTTCAGTGGCTAATAAAGCAATGTATTGCTTTATTAGTGATGCGTCAGGTTCTTTGAGAATCCGCACGAAGTCTTCTGCTTTTAGCGCTTTCAGCTCAACGCGAATAGGCAGGCGCCCTTGTAACTCTGGAATCAAGTCTGAGGGCTTAGATAAGTGGAAAGCACCGGATGCAATAAAAAGAATATGATCTGTCTTGATCATGCCGTACTTCGTATTGACGGTACAACCTTCGATCAATGGCAACAAATCACGCTGAACGCCTTCACGAGAAACATCTGCGCCACCTGATTCACCACGTTTGGCAACCTTATCAATTTCATCAATGAACACCATGCCGGTTTGTTCAACAAGTTCAACAGCTTGTATTTTTATCTCATCCTCATTGACCAGCTTGGCGGCTTCTTCTTCTTGTATAAGCTTCATCGCTGCTTTCACAGGCATTTTTTTACTTTTTTTCTTGCCTTCAGACATGTTGGAAAACATATTTTGTAGTTGGTTAGTCATGTCTTCCATACCGGGTGGAGCCATAATTTCTAACCCCATTGGCGATGCCGCCACATCAATATCAATGTCTTTGTCATCAAGCTCGCCTTCGCGTAATTTTTTCCTGAACAACTGACGTGTGGTGGACTGCTCTTGCTGCTTCGAATCTTCTTCAAAATCTCGCACAGGTGGCAGCAGCGCATCTAATATACGTTCTTCTGCGGCATCTAAAGCTTTATGCTTAACTCGACTCATGCCCTCTTCGCGCAACATTTTAATCGCCGCATCGACAAGATCCCGAATAATAGATTCCACATCGCGCCCAACATAGCCCACCTCAGTGAACTTGGTTGCCTCAACTTTAATGAATGGCGCATTGGCTAACTTCGCCAGTCGCCTAGCAATTTCGGTTTTACCTACGCCTGTAGGGCCTATCATTAAAATATTTTTTGGGTTGATCTCATTACGCAATTCAACATCAACTTGCATTCTGCGCCAACGGTTTCGCAAAGCGATGGCAACAGCACGCTTGGCCTGATCCTGACCAATAATGTGTTTATTCAACTCATGCACAATTTCTCTGGGTGTCATGGTCTGAGCATTTGTCGACATGGGAATACTCCTGTTTAAAGCCCTACTGGCAATCTAATTCTTTAATGGTTCGGCTGTGGTTAGTATAAACACAGATATCGGCGGCAATCGAAAGGCCTTTTTCAACGATTTCTCTGGCATCAAGGTCGGTATTTTCAAGTAGGGCTTTCGCACCCGCATAGGCAAACGAACCACCAGAACCAATGGCCAATAGATTATCGTCGGCATCAACGACATCGCCGTTGCCAGTAATCATAAGTGAGGTTTCTTTATCAGCCACAATGAGCATGGCCTCTAATTGACGTAGTGATCTTTCTGTTCGCCAAAGCTTAGCCATTTCAACCGCTGAACGCGTTAGATGACCTTGGTATTTCTCAAGCTGGGATTCGAACAACTCAAGCAACGTAAAAGCATCGGCCGTGCCACCTGCAAAGCCTGCGATGACACGATCATTGTAAAGCGTTCGAATTTTCCTCGCATTGCCCTTAAGTACGGTGTTCCCCAGTGAAACTTGGCCATCGCCTCCGATGACAACCTTATCACCTCGACGAACCGACAAGATGGTAGTACCGCGATATTGTTCCAAAATAGTACTCCGCAATATAAATTAAGAAATAACTATATGGGGAACACCGGTTAAAATTCAAGGCGCAGTTATCGCGTCACCTGATAAATCTGCGCTTTCAAATACTCAGTTTCCTTGATTGCGGGATGAACAGGATGATCGAAAGGATGGCCGCCTTTATAGCAAAGCCTTACTTTGCGATCCACATGTCGTGCCCTACCCTGAACAATTGACTGCAAAGTACTGTGTTCAAGGTGCATAGAACAGGATGCTGACACTAAAAACCCACCGGGCGTTAATAATCTGAGGCCTGCTTCATTAAACTTTTTATAGGCGTGCTCGCCAGGGCGTTGATCTTTTTTCTTTTTAATAAAAGCGGGTGGGTCAAGAATAACGATATCAAACTTTTCTTTTGCTTCAAGCAACGCAGATAAGCCCTTAAAAGCATCCGTTGTTAGCCCGTGAAACTGATCGGAAAAGCCATTACGGGCGGCACTTTGTGCTTGAAAATCCATTGCGCTCTTCGAGCTATCAATCGATACCAATTCAGTGGCTCCTTGCTTTAGGCAAGCTAACCCCCAAGCACCGATATAGCTAAAGACATCCAACACACGCTTACCTTTCGACAGCTCGGCAATTTTAGCGCGGTTATCCCGATGATCATAAAACCAGCCTGTTTTTTGTCCGCCGTCAGCAGGGATGATGAACTCGCACCCATTTTCCTCGACGACAAGCTGCTCAGGCATTTCCCCTATGATTTCACTTTCTGTGCTTATATCCATGCCTTCCAATGCACGAGATTGCATGTCTTGCCTGAATAATACGCCTTTTATTGCTACCTTCTTAATTAGTACATCCGCTATAGCTTGCTGAAAAGGCAACAGCCCTTCATTCGTAATTTGTGCAACGCAATAATCACCAAACCGATCAATGATCAACCCTGGTAAAAAATCTGCTTCGGCATAAAATAAGCGATAAAAAGGGCGCTTATAGCAGGCTTGTCTTAATGCGTAAGCGTCTAATAAACGTTGCTTAATGAGCGTGGCACTTAATGGGTGCTGCGTACTTACAATGCGTGCGCATATTAATGATTTAGGGTTAATTAATGCATAAGCCAGAACTTTTTGTGCGACGTTTTGCAGCACAACTTGCTGTCCGGATTCAAAGCCAGATAAGGGTGTCTTTTTGGTATCGACTTCATTGCTATAAATCCAAAGCTGGCCTGCTTTGATACGTTTCTCGGCTCGAGCCGAGATGACAAGGGGGTGCATAAATATTAAGTTTCCGCTTCTTCAGCTGCCACGAAATCTAAATATTCATCCGCGCTCAGCAAGCTATCGAGTTCTGACGTATCTTTGATTTTAAGTTTAAAAAACCATCCGTCACCGTAAGGGTCTGTATTAATGACTTCCGGCATGTCTTCTAAATCTTCATTGATTTCGACCACTTCGCCACTAATAGGAAAATAAATATCCGAAGCGGCCTTCACTGATTCGACAACGCCCGCTTCATCAGCAGCCGAAAGATCCGATCCAATTTCAGGTAATTCAATATAGACGACATCCCCTAGCGCATTTTGGGCATAATCGGTTATGCCCACAGTCGCTACGTTTCCTTCAACACGAATCCACTCATGACTGGTCGCATATTTTAAATCCGCAGGCAATTCATTCATTCGTAACCTCTCTCTGGCGCCATTAGTTTAATAAAGCAAAATTTAGGGCGTAAAAGTCTAAGCACTCAATTTCAAAATACAAGTATTTATTATACATAGTATGTTTTTTGTTTTTTGTTTGTCTGATTTGTCTTCAAAATTGTCAAGGCTACCGGGATGACACATAACAACATGATCATCAATGCGGGCATAGCAGCAAGCTCGTACTCACCCTCAGAGGTTAACTCGAACACTTTTACTGCCAAAGTATCAAACCCAAAAGGTCTTAATAATAAAGTCGCTGGCATCTCTTTAATCACTTCCACAAACACTAATATGCCAGCTGTTAACAATCCCTTTTTTAATAGCGGCCATTTCACAAGCAAATACATAGCAGCCTTAGAGCGCTCGAAAATCCTTGCTGCCTCGATAATTGGCGTACTTATTTGCGCCATAGATGAACCGACGGGGTTAAGCCCTACTGTCAAAAAACGTACCATGTATGTCACAAATAATAGCGATAGCCCGCCCAAAAAAATTTGCTGGCCACCTAAGCCTAAAGCTGCTTTTATACCGGATAATAGTTGCTCAAACTGACCAAATACCATAACGAGACCAACTGCAAGCACTGCACCCGGTATTGCATAGCCTAATCGCACAGCGGAAAGGATTTTCCCTGCGACAGCGGACAGACTAAATCGTTCCAAATTTACCAACAGCAAAGAAACGATAACAATAAAAATCGCCGAAAAAGTAGCTAGCTTAAAGCTATTCATCATTAACTGAATAAAATTTTCATTAATGGCAAACTGCGTTTTTATTATCCAAAAAATTAACTGACCTACGGGCAACAGAAAGAAAAGGACAAGAAAAATAAAAATGGCGGCAAACACAGCATAGTTTTGTAGACCTGATAATTGCTTACGCGCAATATGCCTATCTGCCTGAAAATACGTATCACGTTTTTTTCCACTGCGAATCAACAGAAAACCAAAAACAAAAACCAGTAAAATAGACGCTAACTGACAAGCCGTTTTAAGATCAAAAAACTCAAACCAAACTTTATAAACCCCGACGGTGAGCGTATCAATATTGAACATGGCCACAGCGCCAAAGTCTGCAAGCGTTTCTATCATAACTAACGTGCAACCAGCGACAACAGGTACCTTTATCATGCCTAAACGTAACTTCACATTAAGATCAAAGCGGCCTGCCCCCAGCATTCTTGCCGCATCTTCTGTATTTTTTGTAAGCCCTAAAAATGCTTCGCGCGCAAGCAAATAGATGTAAGGGTAGAGGCAAAACGATAACACCCAAGATAGCGTCCACAAATTTCTGATATCTGAGAATTGTAAAAAAGCGATGTTATTTTCTCTCAGAAACCCTTGCACAGGGCCTGTATAACCCCAAAGCCCTAAAAAAATAAACGCATAGACATAAGCAGGCATCGTCAATGGCAAAACTATTGCCCACTCCAACCAACGTCGACCCATAAAATCAAAAAAAACGAAGAGCCAAGCAAATAAAACGCCCAGCATCGTGGCCTGTATACCGACTAAAACCATCAATACCAGTGTATTGAAAACCCAATGACTGACTTGTGTATCAAGAAGGTGAGCCCATAAAGAAAAGTCGACAGAGACCCAGCTGAGAAAAATAGCGGTGATGGGAAGCATCACCAATAACAGCACAATGCCTCCAACGCCCCACAATAACTTCACCCTTAACGGTACCCTGCCCTATCAATGATCTTAACGGCTTCCTGTTGATAGTTAGCAATAACGTTCATAGGCAGGCCATCTGGCTTAAAACTCCCCCAGCTCAACACCTGCGAAACAGGTTTAACACGTGGATTAACAGGAAACTCAAGATTCATTTTTACCAGCAGTGTTTGCGCCTCTTCACTTGATAACCACTCAAGGAAGGTTGTAGCCGCCTCAGGTTGCTTTGCATGCTTTAAAAGCCCTGCGCCTGATATATTCATATGGACGCCTGTCGTATTTTGATTCGGCCAGAATATTTTCAAACTGCCCTGTGCCTTGTCTTTTTCCAGCCTGCCGTAGTAATAGGTGTTAACTAAGGTCACATCACACTGCCCTGCCATCACAGCCTTCATCGCAGAAGTATCATTTGAAAAGGGTGCCACCGCTAAATTTTTCACCCACCCATCCACGACCTGTTGCGTTTTCTCTTCACCGTCATGCGCGAGAATACTTGCTATTAACGACTGATTATAACTTTTCTTAGACGTTCTCAGACAAAGCTTGTCTTTAAACTTATTACTGGCTAAATCTTCGTAAGTACTGAGTTCATCCGGTTTTACACGATCAGAGGCATAAACAATGACACGCGAACGTTGCGTAATAGCAAACCAGCGATGCTTTTTGTCACGAAGATAAGCGGGGACGTTATCCATAATCACTTGAGAATCAACGCCTTGTAATAAGTTCATTTCCTGTGCACGCCACAAAAAACCAATATCCGTTGTCAATAGAATATCGGCGGGTGTAGAGGCCCCTTCACTTTGGATTCTGACCAGCAAAGGCCCAGCTTTATCAGTAATATACTGAATTTTTACGCCCGTTTTTTTTGTATAAAAATCAAAAACAGGTTTTATGAGGTGCTCTTTCCGCGCACTATAAATGACAATCTTCTCTTCATTTTTCACCTGATGCGTTGCCGACTTCTTTTCCGAGCAACCTAAAAGCCCTATCAGCAGAGTATTTAACATAATAACTGTGATTATTTTTCTCAGCATACAGCCTCCTACGCCAGCGCATGATTGGCGCAGATTCTAACTGTTAGTATCAAGGAATGGAAATGCCTTATGAAAAAACGCAGAGATTTTCTAATATTACTTTCTTCTCAGACTCAACCTCTGCCAATCATCACGCCACCATCAACATCCCAAATAGCACCTGTAACCCAGCTAGCCTGATCACTCAGTAAAAAACACACGATATTCACCACATCATCAGGGGGATTTATTTGCTTAGAATGAAACCCCGCAAACTCAGCATGTATATTATATAAGGCCGTTTTTTCTATATCTGATTCAAAAAAGACTTTTTTAACAATTGTCGGCGCAACAGCATTAACCCTTATTTTATATTCGGCAAGCTCAATGGCCATATGCTGGGTTAGCGCATGAAGCCCTGACTTTGCCATAGAGTGCGCCGAAGAAGGCTGTACTTTAATCGTCGGTTTTGCCCATTCTATATCTGATTCAAAAAAGACTTTTTTAACAATTGTCGGCGCAACAGCATTAACCCTTATTTTATATTCGGCAAGCTCAATGGCCATATGCTGGGTTAGCGCATGAAGCCCTGACTTTGCCATAGAGTGCGCCGAAGAAGGCTGTACTTTAATCGTCGGTTTTGCCTTGAAGATGATCCCATATAGAGCCAATATGCACCATCGAGCCCCCCCCCATGCCTTATCATATTTTTACAAACAGCCTGAGAAATAAAAAAAGACGCGCGATTCAAATCTAAGCATTGATCATAGTCATCCGATTTATGCTCGAGAAAGGGCCTCGGTTTAAAATAACTTACAGCATTCACATAGTCAGTGATATGACTAGAAAACCTTGTAACAAACTGGATCACTCGCTGCACATCTTCTTCTTCATACAAGTCAGCTTGCAGTGTTTCAACCTCCCCTATCTTTGATAAAACTCTTTTCTTTGATGCCAATTTTTCACCAGATCTGCCAAGAATGATGACACCTGTACCTCGCTTTAGTAGCTGCTCAGCAACAGCAAAACCTACGCCGCTAGAGCCTCCTATAATAAACGCACACGTATTCTTTTTAGCTAACTTTTTATCTGACATAACTACCTCAACGCACCAGCAGATCGAAAAATAGAAGATATAAATATCTATCATCAACATAGGACAAAAAGAGAGACTACTCGTTCCGCGATGAGAATCTACGCCTGGCTAACAGTGAAAAATAGGCATAATTTGTTAGAGTTAAGGCGACAAAAAGTAGGAATTAACGCAAGCCAGCGGCATGCTTAATGACTTCTTGCTTCACAAAAGGTAAATGTGAAAAGCCATCCATGCCGGCTTTACGCAACAAACCAAACACGAGGGATTCTTGCTCAAATAGGCGCTTAAAACCTTCCATTGCTGCCATCATTAACAAATTATCTGCCTTCCTGCGACGCTGGTAGCGCGACAAAAAGGGTAAGATGCTAATAGAAACTGAATTCGCTTTTGCAGTCAATAATTCCTCGGAAAGTACACGCACATCTTCAAGGCCTAGGTTCATACCTTGCCCAGCAAGCGGGTGGATCGTATGCGCCGCATCGGCAACTAACACAATGCCCTCTTTCGCATAGGATTTCGCATGCCGTTGACGCAAATCGAAGCTGAATCGCCTGGAGACTTCATTCAACCGACCTAGCCAACCTTCGCTAACGCTTTGTAATCTTTGCATGAAGGCATCATCATCCAATGTTAATAACATGTCGGCCTCTTCATATTTTTGCGACCAGACGATGGAGACAAAATGTTTATCGCCGTCGCTCGGCAAAGGCAAAAAGGCTAAAGGGCCTGCGTGCATAAACCGTTGCCATGCCGTGTTTTGATGCGGCTTTTCACAAGCAAGCGTACAAACAATGGCCTTATGGCCATAAGACCACTCTCTCGTATCGAACACACCCTGCTGCCTAACCCATGAATTACCGCCATCAGCACCGACAACAAGCTTCGTGCGGACGGTGCGGCCATCGGATAATATCAGCCGGTTATTAAAACCTGCCATGTCTTCAGGCACTAAGCGCTCCACCGTCACAGACGCCAGCTTGATTAAATTCATCGAGTGCTCTAATGCTTGCAGCAAACTAAAATGGAGCAAGTTGTGCTCTACAATCGCCCCAAGTTGTTGCTCGCCAATTTCATGTGACTGCATTTCACAATGCCCAGTCCCTTCCCCATCAGCCACAAACATTCGAGAAAAATGCTGGCAGCGACTTGCTTCAATCGCCGGCCATGCCGACAGTCGCCTTAAAAATTGCATACTTGCTAGATTCAAAGCAAACACGCGTGCATCAAACCCGGCTACGGAATAATCTAACTTGGGCTGTTTTGCCGCTATAGGGTTAGGGTCTATCACGCACAACTTATAGCCGCTATCTTTTAGCGCTAGCGCTAAAGCGCTCCCTGCAATACCGCCACCAACGATGGCAATATCTACATCTATAGTCGTATCTGTTATAGCCGTATCAGTGGAATTTGCCTGTACTGTCATTTCGCACCGCTTTTTTGATTTATCGTATGTTTCACACTGCTCTTCCTTACACCTGCAGCAAATTCGATAAACCTTGATTTTGCCTTAGGCAGGATATCCAAAGAAACAAGCCCTAGTGTATTTAATACATTTAGCAATTCTATTTGTTTCGAAAATAGCTCTGGCAATTTATCGCTAAATACAACCGTTGCTCGCTGATCATTCTGCTGTTGCTCAAAATAACGCTTAAGCACTTTTAAACTACCTATTTTATCATTTTCTTCGACTGCCTGAACGATCGAGTCGCACAAGGCTGCACTATCTCTCAATGCCAAATTAAACCCTTGCCCAGCAACAGGATGTAAACTATGCGCTGCATTTCCTAACACTATCACCTCATTTCTTACTTGCTCTACTGCTTGCGTCAGTTTAAGTGGATGACTACCTCTTTTACCCAGTTTAATAAAGCGCCCCAACCGCTGGCCAAATGTTTTTTGTAAAGCCCCTAAAAAATCGGCATCTGGCAAGGCAAGCAAATCATCTGCATCACCTTCAGGTAAGGTCCAGATCAATGCTAAACGGTTCTCTCCTCCAATGCTCGGCAAAGGCAGTAACGCCAACGGGCCTTTCTTTGTAAAACGCTCAAAAGCCATACCCTCATGAGGCAGCTGGGCGCTGACATTAGCAATGATCGCTTTATGCCGATAATCAGTAACATCGCATCGAATACCCAACGATTCACAAAGTGTTGATTGTGCGCCATCAGCAACAACCACTAATGCCGCCTTTAGGCGAGTAATGCTTGCTCTTTCCTCATACGCTACCCAACACCCTTCTTGTAAGGGCTTAATTTCTTTAACCCGCGCAGGACACAAGAGAGTTACGTTAGATTTATGTCGCACAGCATGTAAGAGCTGACGCCCAAGAATCGCATTTTCAATAACAAATCCCAGCGCCTCCCAACCTTTTTGCTCGGCACTCAACATCGCCGACCCTAAGTAACCTTTATCAGAGACATGCACTTTTGTAATTGACTCAACAAAAGGTTGTATCAGAGGCCAAATACCACAAGATTTAAATATTTGAACACTTTGATAAGATAACGCCGTTGACCGGCTATCAAAGCTTGGCTGTGGCAAAGGGCTATCGTCTTCAGGCAAAGGAAATCGGTCAATCAAAGCTACCTGTAGCGTGTCAGGCAACATAGCAGCAAGGCTCAACCCCACCATACCACCACCTGCGATAATGATATCGAAAGTCTTTTCTTTCATGAGAGCATCAATGCTTCGATCGCTTGAATAGTTTTTGGCGCAGCCTGTGTCAAAACGCGACAACCATCCGCCTCTACGACGATGTCATCCTCTATACGAATACCGATTCCCCGCCACTCCTCTTCCACATTAAGATTATCTTTAGCGATATAAATACCGGGCTCTACCGTCAACGCCATACCCACTTCAAGCGACCGCCATTGCCCGTCAATCTTATAACGACCGACATCATGCACATCCATGCCTAACCAATGCCCCACACGGTGCATATAAAACGCCTTATAAACACCTTCAGCAATACAAGCATCCAAATCGCCCTCTAATAAACCCAAATCTATCAGTCCCTGCGTAATCACTCGAACAGACAACTCATGAGGCTCATGCCATTTCACCCCGGGTTTTATTAAATCGATCGCGGCTAACTGCGCATTTAAGACAATCTCGTAAATTGCCTTTTGTGGCTCACTAAAAGTGCCAGATACAGGAAAGGTTCGGGTAATATCTGCCGCATAATGATGATAATCACAACCCGCATCTATCAATACTAAATCAGATGCTTTCAGCGGCTGATCATTACAGATGTAATGCAAGATGCATGCATTATCACCGCCACCAACGATACTTGAATATGCAGCCTGCCTCGCGCCGTTTTTCCCAAACTCATGGAGAATCTCTGCTTCAAGCTCGTACTCAAAAATACCCGGCTTCGATGCCTTCATGGCACGCACATGCGCGGCTGATGAAATATCTGCCGATTTTTGCATGACAGCGATTTCATCGGTAGATTTAATCAACCGCTGCTCATGTAATAACTCACAGATATCGACGCAAGCAGATGGGGCAAGTTTACCCAAGCGTGCTTGTGCACGGATATCATTAAGCCATTGATGTACACGCTGATCAAATGAGACGTTCACACCTAATGGATAATAAACTTGCTGACAATTTTCCATTAATTGAGGTAATTTTTTGTCGACATCATGAATAGAGTACGCCTTATCGGCCTGGTAATTCGCTATAGCGCCATCCACACCGGCACGATAACCATCCCACTGCTCTCTCGTCGGATCCTTATCACGACAAAACAAAATAAACTGAGCGTCTTTCTCCTTCTTTACCAAAACAGCTAAGGCGTCAGGCTCATTGAAACCTGTCAAATAGAAGAAGTCACTGTTTTGCCTAAAAGGGTAATGCACATCACTATTACGTACCACTTCGGAGGCAGAGGGAATCAAAGCAATAGACCCCTCGTTAAGATGACGAGTAAGCCTGTCTCTGCGCGCTTTAAAAACATCAGCACTGATCATAAAGATTCCTAATCTTAGTGGAGCTTCTTAGCATTAAAATACTGACTTGCCCCTGCTTGCTTTTTATCACTATTAGCCGGTTTTCGTTTCGCTTTAAACTCTAGAAAGATATTTAATGCACTCACGCGGACAAATTCCAGAATGCCAAAATAGTCCTCTTCGCCCTCTTCACCATCTTCGCTATCTTCAATATCAACTTGTGATATTGCAGCATAATCATTCAAGGTTTCTGAAACCAAATCAGGCAGCTTCCCTTGTGGCATTTTATTGAGACCAAAACCGGCTAAAAATCCCTCACACCAATGCGCCAAAGCTTCAAGCCTTAATGATAAATCCTGCTCGTCGTCAGGAAGAATAGGCGTAAAATTTAAATCTTCATTGCTTAAGCTCACTTGTATTTTTTGATGAAACTGGGTTAAGGCGTCACGATCTGACAACTGCTCGAGTTCTAAAAATATCTGGAAATCTGGCATCGCTAGCTCAGGCGAAATACCACCACCGGCAAGGTAACCCGCGATCAAGCCGTGCAGCCCTGACGGTGAATAAAATGATGATTCACTTAATAGAAAATTAGCCAATTCATCGAAAGTTAAGGGACTATCAACAGCCAGCATAGGGGTCTCCACACACGAAATACGATACCCTCATATCCTAGCATTTCATGCCTATACAGTCAGCCTATAAAATCCCTACCTTTACTGCAGCTAAGACACAAAAAACAATGCATAAAGTTACCTGATTACCCATAAGCCTCAGCCATCGTAAGGAACTTATATGGCATTGGAGGCGTTTTTAGCGCTACGGACATAAACCGCGGAAGCAATGCCTTCAAATTAAAACGACGATTAAAGCGATAACAAAACTCAGCCAGGTATCGTGGCAAATGCCTTGGGCTAATGGAATGATAAGCGCCATGCATAGACGTTTTGATGTTGCCGATTATTGTGTTAACCCACTTAAACTCTTCGAGGTTAACGCAATCAGGCCCACCACCAGTGACAAATTTGTTGTGGGTACAATTAGCGTCTTTGATGGCATTAAAGCAAGCAAGGCCATCAGAAATCACAGTGCTTCCTTCCTTTACATGCCTCTTGGCCCATCGCTTTATCTCATTAAGCGTAAACCCCTCAACGACATTCATATTCATGCTAATTGGCTTACCCTCATCATCAAGAGAAACCGCTGTGATGTAGGGTGTTTTATTAGAAGATCCACGTCCACGCTTTCCGCCTCTTTGCTCTCCTCCCCAATAAACATCATCCACCTGAATAAAACCCGACAAAGGTTTGCTATCATCCCGCTCCTTCATTGCCTGCATGACTTTATGCTTAACTGACCATGCCGTATTGTACCCGACACCTAGTTGGCGTTTTAATGCCAATATCGATAATCCAGTTTTTGACTGGGTGAGTAAGTGAATAGCAAGAAACCATGTCTTTAATGGTAGCTTTGTACCTGCGAATAAAGTCCTGCTCGTTAGTGATGTTTGATGGTGACATTTATTGCATTGATACAGGGCTCTGCTTTTAAGCTTGCAATAGGATGTCGAGTGACAATCGGGACAAGTAAAGCCGTTGGGCCACCTCCAGTTAAAGAGTGCCGCTTCGCATTGCATCTCTGATCCATAATCTCTAAACAGATCTGAAAGGCTGTAGCCTTTTTGGAATTGAACCGTATTTTTAGACATGTGAACACCTCAACGATACTGTTCTTGACCGCAAGTGTAACAGTAGCTGAGCTTTAGGGGTAATCAGGTAAAGTTATGGTGAGCAATTTTAGCCCATATAAAGCTAACGATTTTCATGGAAAAATTTCGTAAATATTGAACTTTTAAGGCAGACAGCAGTCGACTACTTGTAAAGTTCTAATATGAAGACACAGACATGAAGGCATTAAAAGTTTTTCTTTTTTCAGCGTTACTTTTTGCTTCCTATAACTCTAGCAATGCAGGCCACCACCACGAATTCTTCGGCGCTGGATGGCATATCCTAGGTCATGCTTTTGGCTTATATCACCATTATGACCCTCATTACTACTACCCTCATCATTACTCTCATTACTATGGGCACGGCTGCTAGCACTGAAACCTATACTCATCGGAATTGGAGATGCAAGAAGGCGGAAAACGAGCGAATCCCCATGAGCTTACAATCAGTAAGTGATTGGGGTGAGCGAGCGCGGCCAACGCCCTTGCATCTTCAAGTGTGATGGGTATATAGCAACATACCAACTGAAATGCATGCCTGAGAGGGCATGTCATCTACCCAATAGGATGATGCCAACACTAGTGACACCCCATTAGAGATTTTTTAAGAAAATATTTTACATTGAATAAAAGTTTCGTAGCGGCCTCTATGGCTGTTTATCGGCACCAGCCACAAAATAAACTCGCCTCCCTATTGTCGTTTTAATGACGTCACCTACCCCCTTAATAAGTAGACAAAAACATATCCCGTAGATAGCCGCCTGACGCAAACTTCAATCGAACGCCGAAGTGCTTGGAAGAAGATAAAATCATAAAATTTTAAAGGCTTCAACCCCATCAAAATACCTGATTCTTTCTCATATCCCCTAAAGAGATTATATATACCACCCCTCTAACCTCCCTCTACCGGACTAACCAGTGGGCAAAAATCTCTTCTCTGAATAATTAAAGTCCCTTGACCGAGCATTGACCCACTCCGCTAAGAACACTATATTAATAAAATATATTGTTGGTGATTTTTTATGGACAAGCAAACTATTGAGACACTTGAGCGTCATATCGACACACTGATTCAAAGGTGTAATGAATTATCGACTGAAAATAAAGCACTAAAGCAGCAAGAGCACCTTCATATCCAAGAAAAAAAAGAGCTTAGCCATCGAAACGATACGGCTGCCGGAAAAATCACAAATATGATCAATCGATTAAAAGCTCTGGAGAACAATGCGTGAGTGTCAATTCGACGAGTACCGCTCAGATATATTTACTTGGCAAAGAGTACCAGATCGCCTGCACAGAAGAACAGCTACCGGAATTGAAACTCGCGGCAAGACACCTCGACCAGCAAATGCGTAAAATCCGTGATACAGGCAAGGTAATTGGCCTTGAACGCATTGCCATCATGACGGCACTCAATCTCAGCCATGAACTCATCTCCGAAAAAACAGTCGATGAAAAACAGTTATCAGACCAAGAAAAGCGTTTAGAGCTTCTAAATAAAAAATTGCATTCTGCCTTGATCCATTTCAACCCTGACCACATATAAACCAACGCTTCTTAAAAAACTATTTAGCACAAAAAGTCAGTGGCGATTTCCCCACATTTACGTTACTATTTTCTATAGGGTTTGCTGGGTTATGCGCTTTCAGGGCATATCCTCGAGCCGATAAGTAAAACCGCAGGGGGTTTTGTCGTAGGATGTTGTGCATGTCCGCTTGACGGAAAGCCTTATTCCTCCGCATGACCACCGACTTGAACCGTCGGGTTCAGGTTAACCCCTGTAGCGATAACTCGGGAAACCCTCTTATTTCTTGCCTATGCCTACAAAAAAAACGCTTAGAGCACAACATAGAAAGCAACGCCGATCACTCAATGCCACGCAGCAACACCATGCAGCAATAGGCTTGGCAAAACAGCTTTCATCACTTCCCATCATCAAAAAAGCCCAACACATCGGTATATACCTTGCCTCTGATGGTGAAATATCATTAGATGTTTTTTACAATGCTCACCACAGAAATAAAGCATTTTACATTCCCAAAATCACTAAACACCCACGAAAACCGATGAGATTCAATCGCTTCAGTGGCCGAAATGGCTTATTTACAAATCACTTCGGCATCAAAGAAGTGAGCCGGGGAAAAACGCGCGACATCAGAAAGCTAGATGTCATTTTGATGCCTCTCGTTGCCTTTGACGACCAGAGTAACCGGCTCGGTATGGGTGGTGGCTTCTATGACAAGGTACTCTCCTTTAAGCGCCAAAGAATTTTCACCCGCCAACCACTCTTGATTGGCGTCGCGCACAACTTTCAGCAAGCCGGTCATATTCCTACTGATGCGTGGGATGTTACTGTGAACATGGTCGTCACGGATAAGGCTACCTTGATAACGAAGTAGAACTTTACCTCGACCATCACTTACACTCGCCAAGTCATGCTTAGCGAGTTTTATCTTGAGGCTACACGGAATTCCAATACTAACCCCTCAAAAAATCCTGATAAGCAGGATTATCCATTTCTTCTTTATAGGGGTAGCCTAAATCATCCAGCAAAGACTTCACGGCTCTTTTCTCCCCTTTCTCTACCTGAATACCCGCAAGTACACGCCCCCATGCCGAGCCATGATTGCGGTAATGGAACATCGTAATATTCCAGTTATTACCCAGCTTGTTGAGGAAGTTCATTAATGCGCCAGGCCTCTCTGGAAACTCAAACGAATAAACCTGCTCGTTAATCGTTAAGCCACTATGACCACCTACCATATGCCGCACATGATCTTTGGCCATATCATTATCGCTTAGATCATCCACTGTATAATTGGCTTTCTGGAGCCTCTGCGCAACTTGCAATCTTTCGCTAGAGTCTTTTACCTGTAACCCTAAAAATATTTGTGCTTCATTCGTGTCTGTATAGCGGTAATTGAATTCAGAAATATTGCGCTTACCTATCGAAGTACACAATTTCTTGAAGCTGCCTGCCTCTTCTGGAATTTTGACACTAAAGATAGCTTCGCGCTTTTCACCTACTTGACTTCTCTCACAAATATAACGCAAGCGGTCAAAGTTGGTATTTGCTCCACTTTCAATCACAACGAGTGTTTGACCACTGATATCATATTGTTTGATATAGTTCTTCAGCCCAGCTAGTGCCAATGCGCCGGCTGGCTCTGCAATTGACCGTGTATCTTCAAAAATATCCTTGATGGCATCACAAATTTGATCGGTGGTTGCTGTCACAATGTCATCAACCGTTTCCCGTAGAATATCAAAAGTCTTTTTCCCGATTTGTGCGACTGCTGCACCATCGACAAATAAACCCACTTCTTTTAAGGTACTTCGCCTTTGATCCTTCAAAGCCAACTGCAAACAGGCAGCGTCTTCTGGCTCTACCGCCACAATTTTTATATCAGGACGAACATATTTTAAGTAGCTCGATACACCCGCAGCCAACCCACCTCCGCCCACAGGCAGAAAAACAATATCAATATTGTCTGTATACTGTTTAAGTATTTCAATGCCTATGGTTCCCTGACCCGCGATAACGTCATGATCATCATAAGGCGGGATATAAATCATCCCTTCTTCCTCTATAAGCTTCTGCGCATACTGAGATGCCTCGTCAAAGGTATCACCATGCAATACAACTTTCCCACCCAACGCCCTCACGCCACTCACCTTGGTTGACGGTGTTGTTTCTGGCATCACGATAGTCGCCTTACAACCCAGCTGTCTAGCTGAATAGGCAACGCCCTGCGCATGATTACCCGCCGAGGCAGCTACCACCCCCTGCGCTAACTGATCGGGTGTTAATTGCCGCATCTTATTGAAAGCACCGCGAATTTTAAAGGAGTAAACAGGCTGCAAATCTTCTCGCTTTATCAAAATCTTGTTGGATAGCCGCTTTGACAAAAATCGCGCTTCCTGCAAGGGCGTTTCTATCGCTGCTTCATAAACATTGGCTGAAAGAATAGATTTGATCATAGACTCGGTCATACTTTTGACTCATCAGTAAAAGTAAATAATATGTAAACACTCAATTTAACGAAAACTGGTGATCGGCCATCCACTCGTTTCAGCGTGCTTGCGAAGCACATCATCAGGGTCAACAACAACAGGGTTGTCCACACGCTCTAGCAAAGGAATATCATTGCGCGAATCGCTATAAAAATAACTGCCTGCCATATCTTGACTGGTTGCCTCCAGCCAACTGTTCAGGTTAGTTATTTTCCCTTCCTTAAAACAAGGTACGCCTACCGGTAACCCCGTGTATTGACCATCCCTTATTTCAACATTTGTCGCCAATAAGTGATCAACTTTTAACATCTCAGCAATGGGCCCTGTTACAAAACGATTGGTCGCTGTAATGATGAGAATAAAATCACCTTTTGCTCGATGTTCAGCAATTTTTTTTAGCCCTTTCGGCAAGACAATCGGCTTAATGATCGTATCAATAAATTCTTCACGCCATAAGTGGAGTTGCTCAACAGAGTGGTCTCCCAACACTTTCAAGCAAAACCGCAAATATGCATCAATGTCTAATACCCCTTGCTGATAATGCTCATGGAAACGGTCATTTTCTAACGCATAACTATGGCTATCAACAATACCTTTGTCGACAATAAACTGACCAAAACTTTGATCACTATCGCCTGCTAACAAAGTCTCATCCAAATCAAAAATTGCTAATGCCATGATGGCCTGTACCTCATAATCATTCAGACCTTATCATACCACTTTTCAACCGCCAGCGTGCTCCAGATGACGATCTCCGATAAATTCATATAACAGCGTAACAGGTGCTATAAGATCAGCCTTGAAAATTGGATATGGGGTGAACATTTACGAAAATGGGGCCTCTAATATTTTTTAGTTCGGTATCTTCTGTGCTATTTAATAAATTATTTGTGCGTTCAAGCCAATTAGCATTCGCTTTTTTATTGGTTCCTCTGCTGAGCCACACCCACGAACCCCCCGACCTTTCTTATTACTTCCACCTAGATACAGGCAAGCCAAGCATACAGCTCACAGATATAACACAATATTTAGGCGTTACACGTTATGACTTTATCTTCAAATCGATCAATTGGCCCAAGAATACAACCTGGCATCACCGACTCTCTATCTATGTACCTGAAAAAATGCTTCATCAAGAAGGGCTCATGCTTGTCAACGGCGGTATTAACCAACCCATCGATACCGAAGAAAAAGATCCTTACGACAACAAATACCTTTTCCTTTTTTATGCATACCTGGCAAGGCAAACACACTCAATCATCGTCGAACTCAAAGATATACCCAACCAATACTTGCGCCTTGATGATGGCGTTGATCGCAAAGAAGATGATTTACTCGCTCACAATTGGCGGCAGTTTATGGAACACCCAAATAGCCCGACTTACCCGCTTCTTTTTCCGATGGCAAAAGCAACGAGCATCGCCCTTGACGCCGTCGTCAGTGCTGCCGAAAAAATCGGCTTTGAAGCCCCGACACACTATGTTTTAACTGGCATTTCAAAGCGCGGATGGTCAAGCTGGTTAACGCTGCTTGAGGATAAGCGCATTGTGGCATTAGTCACTGCAGTCAATGAAATCCTTGATGTTGAAAACACAGCCAAATTCATCAAAAAAAGTATTCAGTACTGGCCAGATGCTTTTAAAGATTATGTTAACGCGCAAATCCCGGAGTACTTAGGCTCTTCGCCATTTAAAAAACTGATGTCTATGACAGACCCATATGGCTATATCAATCACCCCCGTTACCAGCAACGTTTTACTCTGCCAAAATACCTAATAAGAACGTCCGGCGATGATTTTTACACGCCAGACTGCCAAAACCAGCTCTTTAAAACAATGCCGGGCGAAAACTACGTGCGTGTATTACCAAACCAAGGGCATAGACTGAGTGGTACGCAATATCTATTCGCACTCAAAGATTTTTACTCTACCTTTATCCGGCAAAAAGCTATTCCTAAAATCAGTGAATCCTTTTTCAATGACCAGCTTTCGCATGTCGCATTCGACCAGCCTGCCAAAAAAATCACCCTTTGGCGAGCCCACAACCCATCAAGGCCAGGGCAATCGCACTACGATATTAACAAGATCGGCGACAATCAAACAAAATGTTTATTTTTTAATCTAAACCCGCTAATAATTTAGTGTTGGTTTCTAAATTAACACTCTTTTGTAATTTGAATACAAAAGAGAAGTGTAGTTTTTCAGTAGCGGGCTAATTCATACCCATAAACTGATTGAAATACAATCAGCCATCTGCTTTGTAGTATGATTTTTAAGCGAACTGATCAAAAACATAGCGCGATAGCCCTGCCATCAAGGCGCGACTTCCGGCTTTCTCAAGGGATTAAGTATACCCCTCAAGATCTCACCCAAAAAGCAGCCGAAAACACGCATGCCTTAATTACTATTCCTCCTATACCTTACACCACAGGGTTCACCGCCCAATTTGTCGAAGTGAAATTTAAACACATTACGCTAACCACCAACGTGCATATCTGGCCTGATAAATTTTCAGAAGAAACCGATTTCATTGAAAACTCAGTAGAGTAAGCGTGCCATTCAAGTTAAAAAAATGTAAAATAGCGTGCTTTCCTAGACCACTGATACCTATGCTGGAGCCTTTTATGTTTCATTCTCAGATGACTATTGAAGCTTTTGATAAAGATATATTTGAGGCTATTGAAGCCGAAAAACATCGCCAAGAAGAACACATCCAGCTTATTGCCTCCGAGAACTATACAAGCCCGCGCGTGATGGAGGCCCAAGGCTCAATACTGACAAACAAATACGCCGAAGGCTACCCAGGCAAACGTTATTATGGCGGGTGCGAAAACGCGGATATCGTAGAACAGCTTGCCATCGACCGTGCTTGTCAATTATTTGGTGCAGATTATGCGAATGTTCAGCCGCATTCAGGCTCTCAGGCAAATTCAGCTGTTTTTATGGCGTTATTAAATCCTGGCGATACCGTTCTTGGCATGAGCCTTGCTGACGGCGGCCATTTAACGCACGGCGCGAAACCAAGCTTTTCGGGGAAAATATATAACGCCGTTCAATACGGGCTAAACCCTGAAACAGGTGAAATCGACTACGAACAAGTCGAAGCACTTGCTCTCGAACATAAACCCAAGATGATCATTGCAGGCTTTTCTGCATACTCACTCGTTGTTGACTGGGCAAGATTCCGTGAGATTGCGGATAAAGTTAATGCCTACTTTATGGTCGATATGGCACACGTAGCCGGACTCATTGCAGCAGGTGCCTATCCTAACCCCGTTCCTTTTGCTGATGTTGTTACGACGACCACCCACAAAACCCTACGTGGCCCTCGCGGCGGCTTGATTTTAGCAAAAGCAAATCCTGGACTTGAGAAAAAGTTCAACTCTGCTGTATTTCCCGGCGGCCAAGGCGGACCACTTGTACATGTCATCGCTGCAAAAGCGATTTGCTTCAAAGAGGCGATGTCTGATGAGTTCAAAATTTACCAGCAACAAGTGATAAAAAATGCAAAAGCCATGGCAGAAATCATCATTGAACGCGGCTATGAAGTCGTATCCAACGGCACGGAAGATCATTTATTCTTATTGAGCCTTATTCGCCAAGGTATAACAGGTAAAGATGCGGATGCAGCGCTTGATCGCGCGCACATCACCGTTAACAAGAACATGGTACCTAATGATCCTCAATCGCCTTTTGTTACCAGTGGACTACGTATCGGCACACCGGCTATCACCACAAGGGGCTTTCAAGAAGGTGAGTGTAAACAATTAGCTGGCTGGATTTGCGACATCCTTGATGATATAAACAATGAAGCCGTCAGCAACGATATAAGAAACAAAGTCGACGCACTTTGTAAAAATTTCCCCGTGTATAAAAGCTAACGCTTAGCTCTCAAGGACGCATTATGCATTGCCCTTTTTGCCAGACACTCGACACCCGTGTGATCGACTCCCGCCTTGTTGCCGAAGGCAGCCAAGTGCGGCGGCGAAGGGAATGTGCTGAATGTGCCGAGCGCTTTACTACCTATGAGACAGCCGAGCTTCTCATGCCCAAAGTGATCAAACAAACCGGCATCAGAGAGCCGTTTAATGAAGAAAAGCTACGTGCAGGCATTCTTCGTGCGCTCGAAAAACGTCCTGTCAGCGTTGAGCAAATCGAAGCCTCGATCAACCACGTGAAACAATCTCTGCGCGCACTCGGCGAGCGCGAAGTTGATTCCACATTAGTCGGTGAAGCCGTCATGGGCCACCTAAAAAATCTTGATCAGGTCGCTTATGTTCGCTTTGCCTCCGTGTACAGAAGCTTTCAAGATCTCGATGAATTTCGTGCAGAAATCGACAAACTTGCCACAACAAACGATGACTAGCCCCACCTCATGACAACCTTTTCTGTTACTGACCATAAACTCATGGCACGCGCCATCCAGCTTGCAAAAAAAGGGCAATACAGCACAACACCCAATCCCTGCGTTGGCTGCGTCATCACCGATGGAAAGAAAATAGCCGAAGGCTTCCATAAGAGAGCAGGTGAAGCCCATGCAGAAATCAACGCACTTCATGCTGCTAGGCAGCAAAAACTTAACCTTATCCAATCAACCTGCTATGTCACCCTCGAACCTTGCAGCCACTACGGAAAAACGCCGCCTTGCGCAGAAGCTTTAATTCACGCAGGCGTAAAACGGGTTGTCTATGCCATGCAGGACCCCAACCCATCTGTTGCAGGGTGTGGGATCACTTTGCTTCAATCTCGCGGCATACAAGTAGCCGGACCATTGCTCGAAGAAGAGGCTTACGCTCTCAATCGTGGCTTTTTTCAGCGCATGAAAACAGGCAAGCCTTGGGTTTTTGCTAAAACAGCCAGCAGCCTTGATGGGCGAACAGCCATGATGAGCGGCGAAAGCAAGTGGATCACAGGTAAACATGCACGCGCCAGTGTTCAACAATTGCGTGCAAGCAGTTGTGCCATTATTACCGGCATATCGACCATTATGGCAGACAATCCTTCGCTCACGGTACGCGATGACTCCTTATCTGTGGGAAACGGCCCTCTCAGACAACCCCTTCGCGTCATTGTGGATAGCCATTTGCGCACCCCATTAGATGCTGCCATTCTCCACGAAACAGGCGAATGCTTAATAGCCTTCGCTGATAGCCAGCCGAATAAAATCGACCAACTAACCCAGCAAGGCATTGAGACAATACAACTACCCAACACAGAGGGTCGAGTGGATTTAAACGCCCTCATCGAATACCTTGCCAAACATCAATGCAATCAAGTGATGCTTGAAGCAGGCCCAACGTTGCTCGGCGCATTCTTACAGCAGCAGCTGCTTGATGAAATCAAAAGCTTTGTTGCACCTACACTCCTCGGAAGTGAGGCAAAACCTTTAGCGCAACTCCCCTTTGATAGTATGTCCCAACAAATAAACTTCGAATTAAAACAGCTCAAACAAGTCGGCAATGACCTTCAACTCACATTGACACCTAACTATAGAAAACATGATTAAACATCGGTAAAAATTGCTGATTTAGGTAAGAATTGATTGACTAATAGTCGCTTAAGGCTCAGCATTGCACTCCCTAAAATTCTGCTGCTTTTTCATTAATTTCGGACAACCTCGTCCGCCACGTTTGTGAGTAATCCATGAATACGCCTGAAGAAATCATTAATGATATCCGCCTTGGGAAAATGGTCATCTTAATGGATGACGAAGACCGAGAAAATGAAGGCGATCTTGTCATGGCTGCCGAATGTGTGCGCCCAGAAGATATCAACTTCATGATTACTCACGCAAGAGGTCTTGTGTGTCTACCCATGTCTGGCGAGCGCTGTGAACAGCTTAATTTGCCCTTAATGGTTGCCGACCCTGGCTGCTCACACGGCACAAACTTTACTTTATCTATTGAAGCTTCAGAAGGTGTAACCACCGGCATATCGGCAGCTGACCGCGCGCGAACAATTCATGCAGCAGTAGCGAAAAATGCAAAACCTGAAGATATCGTCCAACCCGGCCATATTTTCCCATTACGCGCTCAAAAAGGCGGCGTATTGACACGTGCAGGGCATACAGAGGCAGGCACTGACCTTGCTCGCCTTGCTGGTTTCGAAGCCGCGGCTGTTATCGTCGAAATCATTAATGATGACGGAGAAATGGCACGTAGGCCAGACCTTGAAGCCTTCGCAGAAAAGCATCAGCTCAAAATTGGCACTGTTGCCGACCTCATCCAGTACCGCCTTACCACAGAAAAAACAGTTTCTCTATTGGACGAATCGCCTATCGCAACAGAATTTGGCGAATTTATTCTCCAGCGATACCAAGACAACCTTTTTGATGACGTCCACTTTGTTTTGAAAAAAGGGCACATTACCCCGGAAGAAGTCACCTTATCGCGCGTTCAACAAACCAACACCGTGCGCGACGTTTTACAGGCCAATATTCCTGGCGTTGACGGTTGGAACATGGCTAAGTCAATGAAAGCGATTCAAGAAAAAGGCAAAGGCGTCATCGTACTCATTCATCAGCAAGAAAGCTTTGAAGACTTACTTGGCGGGAGCGACCTTGTCATCGGCAAGCAAAACATTGAAAACTCGAACCTAGGGCACACCCGAGAAATGAACCTATCCGTCGGTATAGGCTCTCAACTCTTAAGAGAGGCCGGCGTAGGAAAAATGCAGTTGATGTCTAACCCTATGCGTTACAGCGCCATCTCTGGTTTCAACCTTGAAGTTGTTGAATTTGTCTCACCTTCTACTGAACTTGGATAATGACTATGTCTATTACAACCATTGAAGCTGATTTAATCGCCACCGACAGAACCTTTGCCATTGTTATCGGTAGATGGCACTCATTCGTCGTTGAAAATCTATTAGAAGGCGCAAAGAACTGTTTATTACGTCACGGCGCGAAAGCTGAAAACATTACCGTGATATACACCCCCGGTGCTTTCGAGATCCCTCTCACTGTCCAGCAGGTTGCCACAAAAGGTAATTATGATGCCATTATTGCCCTTGGCGCTGTTATTCGGGGCGGTACGCCACATTTTGAATATGTCGCTGGCGAATGCGTGAGCGGCTTAAGCCATATCAGCCTTAAACAAAATATTCCCGTCACTTTCGGTGTCTTAACAGTCGATACTATTGAGCAAGCCATAGAACGGGCGGGCACCAAAGCCGGCAATAAAGGAGAAGAGGCCGCGTTATCTGCCATAGAGATGGCAAACCTGATGAAAACAATAACATGACAAAAAAAACCCTCACGGAACACCAGATACTCATCGCCAAAAGGCGTAAAGCCAGACATTACGCCATGCAGGCTTTGTATCAATGGAAAATGACGCGAGCACCGCTCAATAAAATCGAAGCCGAGTTCCGCACCGACAACGATTTTACGAAGGTTGACGTGCTTTATTTTTCCGATATCGTGCATCAGGTGCCGGCAACACTTGATGTCATTGATCAAACCATTGAAAAGCATCTAACAGATCGTGCATTGACTGATATTAATCCGGTAGAGCATGCGCTTTTACGTATGTCCGTTTACGAACTTCAGTCACGTATAGATACGCCCTACAAAGTGGTGATTAATGAGGCCGTTTCGCTTGCCAAGAAATTTGGCGCTGAAGATAGTCATAAGTTCATCAATGCCATTCTGGATAAAGCTGCCCCCGAATTCAGGGCACTTGAAATAAGCGCAAAAAACAATAAACGTTAACCATGAAGGTTATGCATGATGATCAAAGAGGCGAATGAATTTCGCCTCATCCGCGATTTTTTTACTGGCAAACAAAAGCCAGCAGAAGGCCTTATTCAAGGCATTGGCGATGACTGCGCCATCATTCAAGCACCCCCCACTACCCAGCAAGCCGTTTCTGTCGATACCTCTATTGCAGGTACGCACTTTCCTCGAGATGCCAACCCTTATGCGATTGGCTCGCGCGCCTTAAATGTTGCGCTCAGCGACTTGGCTGCCATGGGTGCTAAACCCCGTCATTTTACGCTTGCGATGAGCATTCCTTCACTTGATGCATCTTGGCTAGGAGAGTTCTCATCGGGGCTTTTTAACGCAGCTAATAAGCATGATGTCTGCTTAATCGGGGGCGATACCACACGCACTCAAAACCAACAAACGATGCAGTTTTCCGTGACCGTCTTTGGCGAGCTGCCACAAGGCTGCGCCCTGTATCGCTCTGGCGCAAAAATATCGGATTATATTTATGTGAGTGGAATGCTGGGAGATGCCGCGCTAGGCCTTGCTGCTTATTTCGAGAGAAGGCCGATTACCCGGCAAGATAAAGCACGCTTAATCGACGCCTATTTAGACCCCCAACCTGAAATTAACATTGGGTTACAATTACGATTACTGAAGGTTGCCTCCAGTTGTATTGATATTTCTGACGGTCTTTTGCAAGACCTCGGCCATATATTGAACGCATCAAGTGTCGGGGCAGAAATTGGCCTCCAGCAAATACCCTTATCTTCGGCGCTTCTACGCAACTGCTCACCTAAAGAGGCATTACAACTTGCCCTTACAGGAGGCGATGATTATAAACTTTGCTTTACAAGCCGCCTACCACCTAACAACTTCCCTATTGACAATATGCACTGTATTGGCAGAATAACTGACACACAAAGCCTCTGCTTCACCGGAAATAACATAGGCCTTAACTTCGAGTCACTCTTGGGATTTGACCACTTTCATGATGAAACCCTTCAATCTTAAAAACCCTGTTCATCTTTTAGCCACAGGTTTTGGCTCTGGACTTGCACCTTTTGCGCCCGGCACTTTCGGCACCCTTGCTGCGATTCCTTTTTTCTACCTTTTTCACGCCTATCTCAGTGAGCAAGGCTACATAATCATGCTCGTGATTAGCGCACTCGCTGGCATTTATATTTGTGGAAAAACCGCAAAAGACTGTGGCGTACATGATCATGGCTCCATTGTTTGGGATGAGTTTGTCGGGCTGTGGCTGACGCTTTTATTTATACCTAGCCCGCATTGGCTATGGGTAGTTATTGGTTTTGTCTATTTCCGCTTTTTTGACATCATTAAACCCTTCCCCATTGGGTTGATTGATAAACGTGTTAAAGGCGGCTTTGGCATCATGGTTGATGACGTTATTGCAGGCTTCTTTGCTTTTGTTTGCCTACAGATGACAGCACAAGTTTACCTCTACTTACAGGCACACAGCTAAAATCGCATAGGTGAACTTTTTATTTAACCTAGAGTCAGAAGCCTTAGTTTAATTAGAGCTATGATCAAGGTGATTACCGTGAAAGCACACTTTTTCTTTTTAATGGTTATTTTTTCTTCTCAATGGGCATTATCTTGTCCTTCGTCAACACCCCCTCAAGCACACCCTGCTGCTCACTATAGCGATAAAGTTGAAGTTGTGAGCTTGCTAAAAAGTTCAGAAACTTGGGCTGGCAAGGCGCTTCCTCCTTACCTCACCGGCCAACCCGAAATACATGTTTTAAAAATCACCATCCCCGGAAACATGCGCTTACCTCTCCACTTCCACCCGATGATCAATACAGCTATTGTCGTCCAAGGACATTTAAGGGTAACAACAGAGGATGGGCAATCGAAAGAATTTAAAGCGGGCGAAGCTTTTAATGAGTCCGTAAACAGAAATCATTTTGGCGAGAGCATCGGTGACGAACCTGTCATCCTCTATGTTGTTTATGCCAACGTACGAGACGGCCAACCTCTCACCGTGCTGGTAGACCAACCTAAACCCTGAATAAATATGCTTAGCATTGGCTATGCGAAAGCAGTTATAGCCAATGCTGCCTAATGCCACTTATTAGACTTTTTTAACAAATTGCGATTTCAACTTCATTGCCCCAATGCCATCGATCTTACAATCGATATCATGATCACCGTCAACCAGTCGAATGTTTTTAACTTTCGTGCCCACCTTAACAACGGATGACGAGCCTTTCACTTTCAAGTCCTTGATCACCGTAACTGTATCGCCATCTACCAGCAGATTACCGTTAGCGTCGACAACTTTTTTCTCATCATCATCGGCAACAGCCCCCGCCGTCCATTCATTGCCGCACTCTGGGCAAATCAAAAAACCGCGATCTTCATAAGTATAAGCTGACTGACATTCAGGACATGCGGGTAATGATGACATAATAAATCCTCTAAAATTCGTATAATAACAAACTCCTGTACTGTTTAGCAGATAACAAACCTACTCAATAAACAATCTGAATGGCGTATGGAAAAGAACCAAACAGCCAGCCTTGAAAAACCAAGAATATAATTAACAACACCTCTCAACTTTATGACACTCCACTATACTAAAAATTATTTATTTGGAATAATAAATTTACATGAAATTATTTATAAAACTTTTCCCTTTTTTATTTTTTATTTCTTGTACTTTAAATGATCAAGCTGATGGACCAACAGGGGCGATACTTTTAGGCTTTCAATCTAGCGAATCTGGCGTTATGAGCTTACCGATAAATATCGTAAGTACGAGCTTTACAAACGTAAACAATAAAGTTTTTACAATTAATATAAATAAAAAGATTGAACTAGCAATACTTGAATCACAATTCATATCGACACTTGAACTACCATCTGGAGAATATCATTCAGTCAAGCTTGCTATTTCCATGAAAGACAGCAGCATAACCCTGTTCGATAGTGAGACACAATCTTGGATTGAAGGGCAAATGTTAAGCCACGACAACCTCCTTATTCCACAAGTAAAGCCTCATTTCTTTGTCGAACTAAATCTACCTAGCCCTTTTATTATCGAGGCAAATAGCATACAGCTACATCGCCTAACCATTGATTTACAAAAAACCCTTAAGCCCTCCAGGGCTTCCTAGCACTTTTTGATCAGTACAAAGTTTAAGCTGTCATATAATACGAAGTCCTTGAAAAATTCAATATTAAAATAGTCAATTTCTCATACCTATTGTCAAAGATAGTTTTCTGCCATCCAAACACCATGAATATATCTGCATGTACAGCCTCAATAAGAGATCCGCGACAAGGCATCAATCAAAAACACAGCCTTGAAAGCCTCCTTCTAATCGTTTTTTCATCAATAATAAGTGGTTATGATAGCCCTAACAGCATGTCTAATTTTGCAGCTATGAAGCTTGACTGGCTGCAGAAGCATACAGATATCGAATCTGCTCCCTGTGCAGAAACATTACGGTTTTTACTTGCATGCATAAGACCAAGAGATTTGATTGAAGGGTTTACGACATTCGTTTCAAGTTTGCAGGGTGAATCTACAGGAGATGTTATTTCATTAGACGGCAAAACGATGCGAGGAACAAGGCACAATGGTCGAGAAGCCATCCATGTTATTAGTGCATGGTCTCAAAGCCGAGGCCTGACGCTGTGTGCCCTCGAATCAGAAGGAAAGAAAAATGAAATCAAAACTTTGCCGAAGCTTATCGACAGAATTGAGGTAAAAAATGCCACTATTACCATTGATGCGATGGGATGCCAAAAAGAAATCGCAAAAAAGATTATTGAAAAAGAAGCTGACTATTTTCTGCAACTGAAAGGTAATCAGCAGGGGTCCCCCTGTGTCAGGATACTTGTCGCCTCTAAAATTTTAATTAGAGGCATAAAAAATGAGAAAATCGTTTACCCATTCGTTTAAGATACAGGCAATAGAAAAGGCATTGAGCCGACAAGAATGTATGAGCATCAAGGATGTGGCTGAAAACTTAGGTATTGGCCATTCGACGTTACAAAAATGGATTAGACAGGCTAAAGAGCAACGGCTTAATCAACCATTAGATGGTGGGGTAATGACCATGGTTAAAGAAAAAAGGCCCCAAGATTGGAGCGCTGAAGAACGTTTGAATATGGTCATTGCCTGCGGATCTTTGAGCGTCGAGGACATCAGCCAGCTTTGCCGAGAGAAAGGAATATACCCACATCATATCAACCAATGGAGAGGTGATTTTATCAAGAATAAGCCCCTATCGACTGCTTCAGAAATTCAAAGTGAGAATAAGCAATTTAAAAATGACATTAAGTTACTAAAAAAGGAGTTAAACCGTAAAGATAAGGCATTAGCTGAAACAGCAGCGCTGCTAGTACTCCAAAAAAAAGTCCACGAAATATGGGAAAGCGACGAGGCCAGCTAATAGTGAAACAAGAGCGTGATGATATTATTCACTTGATTAGCGAGGCTCGATCCAATGGTGCCAGGCAAAGGCAGGCTTGCGATATTATAGGCATTACACCAAAAACATTACAGCGCTGGGCGCGACCAGAGGGCGATGAAGATGGTCGTTTGTCAGCCAAGCACAGCCCTTGTAATAAGCTCAGTGAGCTTGAGAGACAGCGTATTATTCAGGTCTGCAACCAACCTGAATACGCGAATTTATCGCCCAGCGTCATCGTGCCAATGCTTGCAGATAAAGGTGTGTACATCGCATCTGAATCCACTATTTACCGTGTGTTAAAAGCACATAAACAAGATAAGCATCGGCTGAGAAGTAAGCCTGCCAGAGTTATTACAAAACCTGAATCGTTGACGGCCACAGGCCCGAATCAGATTTATAGTTGGGATATTACGTATTTACCAACAACGGTAAAAGGCTTGTTTTATTACTTGTATCTTGTCATGGATATTTATAGCCGAAAGATTGTTGGTTGGCAGGTATATGAACAAGAAAGCAGTGCATTGGCCGCAGATTTAATGACAGATATTTGCTTGCGTGAAGGGATTAAGCCGAATCAGGTGATCTTACATTCGGACAACGGTAGCCCGATGAAAGGCGCAACAATGCTAGCGACACTGCAAGAATTAGGGGTTGCTCCGTCGTTTAGCCGCCCCTCTGTTAGTAATGATAACCCTTATTCTGAGTCATTATTTAGAACACTTAAGTATCGACCAGAATACCCAGAAAAAGCCTTTGAGGGTTTAGATTTAGCACGAAAATGGGTGAATGGATTTGCTGATTGGTATAATCATGAGCACAGACATAGCAGCATAAAATATGTCACGCCTGTAGAGCGTCATACGAAGCAAGATAGAATTATCTTAATCAACCGTAAAGCTGTTTATCTACAGGCGAAAATGGCGCACCCAGAGCGATGGAGTGGCGACATTAGAAACTGGGATCACATTGCTGAGGTTTATTTAAACCCAGGGAAATCTAAAAGTAATAGGGAAATAAATCAGGCGGCATAAAAGTAAACTTTAGGCGACAAGTATGTTGAAATCTACCGGGGTTGCTGGAAGAAATCCAAGCTTTTCATCACAAGCTTGAACGTGATGGTTATGAAGAAAATAAGACCTCATATTTTGAGGAGGCGAATAAAGGGCATGGTCGATTAGAGATAAGGAAATATCAGCACTTTGAATTAACAGACTGGGTAGATAAGGCTAAACCTTGGAGCGGCTTGAGTTCGGCTGTGCGTGTTGAGCGGCATCGGTCTTCAAATAAAGGGGAGTCTAAAGAAGTTTCCTGGTATATTAGCTCACGCTCTCCTGATGCAAAGCATGCGGCGAAAGCCATTAGGGGACACTGGGAAATAGAAAATAAACTGCATTGGCGGTTAGATGTTACTTTTAAAGAAGATGACTGCCAGCTTCATTCCGCTGGGCTCAATATTGCTACAATAAAGCGTCACTGTATGAATTTGTTAACACTTAATGATCAAAGCAAAAAGGGTATGAAACATCGAGTTATGGGGTGTGCAATTAATGATAAATACAGAGAGAAAATGCTTTTCTCCGGTCAATTTATGCACTGATCAAAAAGTGCTAGGAGGCCCTGTTAAGCCCTCTATAGCCAACAACACATTTATTCAATTTCATCCACAATTTGATATAACCCGTGTTGATAAGCTTATCATTGAGGGGAAAATAACTGGTTTGTCTTCTTCTGAGAAATTTTTAGCCAATATAGGAGGAAAAACATTACCTATTAACTCAACACCTTCCCGAGTAAATGGCTTGATACAAAGTACTTAGGGAGGCAGCATTTAAGAAGATACCTTTTTTGGGTGTATAGTCACATCCCACTTTTTCAGCTCGGCATGTCTTGTAATGTGGGGTTGAATCTCGTCAAGCACTTCCTTACTTGGCCTTACACCTTTCGTATAAACCTTATCAATTAAATCAACAATTGTTTTTTTACATTTATGCACAAGACTTTTTGTCCACTCCACCACCACATGAACTGAATTTAGAAGTGTGCCATTCCAATGGCTTTCCAAAAAAGCCCACCGCCTTTCAATGGGATTATATTTGCTGTGATAAGGAGGGTAGTAAACCAGCCTGATTCTCAGCCCAGTTTGACTGGAAAATTGCACCATCCGCAAAAGAAACTGAGTTCGCAGGCTATTACTCTCCGGGCCATTGTCTGTATAAATAATCAGCTCATCTTTGTCCTTGTTAGCTTCTTTGACATTCTCCCACCACAATTGCAGTGCATCACAAATAAAGTCGCTCGTCTTGTAGGAGAGTCCATAAACAACATGGAGTTGATCGTTATCTAGGTTAAGAATCCCAAATGGCACCATTTTATCTTTATCTGCCATATCGTGATCTAGCGCCTGGACCACTTCTGCTCCGCGAGATTTACCCGCTCTGGAAAAGTCGCCGAGATTAACAGTAGCCTTGCAGTCTATGCTGATCTGCAACGTGTTTTGTCGTTGACTGGCTTCTGCTCTAACTTTGTTGACGTTGTCGAAGATGGCGTTAGTTTCTGGTATTTTTTTTCAGGTTTGGATTTCTGCACCTTGCGGAGCTTATAACCCATCCTATTCAGGATATTGCTAATGGTTCGCTCTTTAGGTAGAAGGTCTTCTTGCCAGTTCTTTTCCTCGACTAGCTTCTGCCGTACAACTTTGGCCGTTATGCGGGTATAGGCAAATGTATTTCTTAACCGTGAATCCGCTTGGCTTTCAGGCTCAACCAGGCTACGGATATCATCTTCAAGGCCTACCAGTGCAACCTCGGATTTATTTTTTCCGCAGGGTTCATAATTTCCATAACAGATCATCCCAGTTTTTTTTTCGTTGATCCCTAATGCAACCGCCTTTCGTCCAAACCCAAAGGTTGATTCAGTCAACCGGGCACTTCCACTGCAAAGGGTTTCAGAAACTTCAGCCATAAAAAGTCTTTTTTCAGGGTTTTTTAATAGCCTGGCTGCTAATTTGAAGAGAGAAATATACTCAGGTTCTATATCAATTGAAGTGGGCATAAATAAAATAGAGAATAAACAACTTTAGACATGTAATGGTAGGGCATCATACGCTGGTAATGTTTAAAATGCTACTTCCCTTATACCCTAGATGAAGGAGCTATAGGGGCCACTATTCAAGCAAATGCGTCTTTAATCCAAGGGGATTTCAACATTGATGAAAACAGTGTACATCTGATCACGCAAGATCAGTTCCTAGGCTGGCTTATTGATACGGAAGGCGAATTGAAACTCATGGGGCACCACTACAACCCTGAGCGGAAAATAAATTTCGTGTCGGCACACGTCCTGCCACAAAAAGTATCGACCTATATAAACTCTACTATTTATAACAAGGCACTCAACTCCGGACAGCCCATCATTTTATATGAAGGTCATGGCCAATCATCCATTCATATCAAGCCTGCAACCATTGAAGGAAAAGTCATTGCAAGCAATAAAAAGCTTATCATTCAACCACTCACCCTTGATGGTAAGCGTTACGAACAGTTTGCAAGCTCGCTCATTGAAATACAACAGAAAGAGATTAGCCCTATTGTTGGCGACTACATACGTATTAAGACTCACTTAACACCGACAACAGAGACAAGCCTTGAAACTCTTGAAGAAGAAGTTTTAAGCATGAAAAATGTCGAAATTTCTCTCGACTTTTCTATCAACAATACAGCACAAATATTTCATGAAAAAACTGACGAGGGCAATGGCCAGTTATTCTTTCTCGACTCTCTCAACGATACCAGAATAACTGCCAACCTAGTTGATAGCGCTATCAGCACTGAAATAAAGATCAATGAAATACAAACAACCGAAACAACAAGCTTTTCATTAACCTATCAAGAAGGTGACCTAAATTCAGTTGAAAAATTGACAGATTTAGACCAATTAATGGAAAAAATATCTCCACTTCTAAATAACTATGAACAAAAATTGTTTAGTTTAAATGCAAAGGGCACTCATGATGAGGGCAAATTCGTGGCCACATCACTTCACCTCTACTTACAAACCCCTTTAGCACATTCAACGCCAGGTGACGATTTTTGGGAAAAAGACGCAGTCACAGACTTATCAACAATGCATGAAGATGATAAAGCCGTTGTCAAAGAAAATAAGACACCTATAGGGGCAATCGTTGGCGGCTCTTTAGCAGGTGTCGCCGGTATATTACTCGTTGCCGGGAGCTTGAGGCTTAACTACCTAATAAAAAAAGACCCTAACCTAGCGGGCCACATTCCACAGTGGGCAGGTAATGATTCAGAATTTACAGCTTATAGTGAACTAGGTTCTGGAATCACTACAGTTTACAATTTCACCAGTCACAAATTTTCTGTTTACCATCAAGCAATAGAGAGCGACAGAATAAAAGCTAAAGCAATCCCTGGCGACCTAGACACAGAACAATTGATCCTTATCGGAGATAAGTTGATTGACCCAGATAAAGGGGATGTTCTTCCACTCAAGTGGAACTCCGATAACAAGCAATGGCATGAAGACTCATCTCAGGATGACTGGAGGTCAGTAGCTCATGATCTCGCAGGCTTTGAAGATGTCACTATAGAATCTAAAAAAGGTATTTACCGTTGTAGATTTAATAAAGGTCCAACTTTTTACACTCCCCAAATAGGCTTGTATACACTTGGGTCTGCCCTTAAGGAAATACCGAAAACCACAAACTCCCAATTCTATTTCAAGAGCGATACCAATGCTTCACGTGTACTAGGCATACACAAACAAGGTTCGAATAAAAAAAACTCGCCAACCTCTGTATTTAAACTTAAGAGTTTATACCGACCAGACTTAATGCAAACGGACAAAAAGGGGAAATTCAAAGACTGGCCAATTATTGCAGATGATGCCATCAAAAAGAGATTCAGCGAAATACCCGGGCTAGAAAAGCAATATAATGATGAATATGGCGAGAGAAACCGAAAAAGCCCCAAGGAATTACGCGTTTACATACAGCTTGAAAACGATAGTTATGCTATCAATCAAGCTATTTATAGGAAATTCATGCGCTACCCTGATCACAGTATTCTTGTACAAATGAATAAAGAAGGCGATTTTCGTATCACAAATGGTATTGATAATCTTGCTAAATTTGCTCAGCCAGAATTCCGGGATAAAGTCATCTGGAATCCTTTTGGTCATGGCTCAGAATACTCACATGGTGGGCATAGCGTAAAGCAACTCACTAACTCCATGCAAAATCTACTCAATAAACTCCCAGATGCCGCCAATAAGGCATACAGCGAAAAGTTTAACAGGCCGCTATCAATCTCAACAAGCGCCATAACGCCAAACCATATCAATATGGATGGTTGCTCACTCGGCAGAAGCCACTGGTATACAAACTCATTTATGCAAAAATTTGCTGATAGCTTCTATAAAAAGACCCAATTGTCACCAACCTATGAAAGTATTTCTCGGATAGGAGCCAGTTCAGGTACAGGTCAAGCCATAGTACACCCAAGCGTTATCAAAGCAACAGGTAAGAAAACAGATTTGACTGCAGATACAGGGCTCACTAAGCAGCTCTTTTCCAGCCAAACTGACAACTTCACCAGCGAAAAAGACTTCTATGAAAAAGGTGGACACAAAATTTACGACCCTGCGAAAATGAGTAAGCCTCAATCAAGTCAGGCAATAGATGGCTACTACACTGACTCAAGAGGAAAAAATGTTCGTATCTTACGTGGCCGTAGTGAATCAGCAAACAATATGCAGCAAGAGTAATCACTTGCATGTGAGATAATGCCTAAGTCCACACATTGGTGCTATCAAACAAGGTAAGTGCACGATTACAATGCGTCTTGTAGCTATATAACAATAAAAAAAACAAGAATACCTCAATGCGCACTGTTAACGCACGGCCAATATCGAAGCAGTATTATTCCAGTCCTCTAACCTATGCAATCAGCATAACAATCGCCTTTTTTGCTTTTATATTGATGGCCAGTCTCGTATTAACACAAGGAAACTTTAGCTTCACGCTTGATGATCCTTATATCCATTTAGCCCTTGCTCAGCACTTACTTGACGGCCATTATGGTATCAACGCAAACGAATTTTCTGCGCCGTCATCATCCATACTTTGGCCCTTCCTTATTGCGCCACTTTCGGCATTAAAACAAGCAGACTTTGCGCTTTGGTTGCTGAACATCGTATTTGGGCTACTCTCACTCAGTATTTTTTCCCGCCTGATTCAACAAGTAAATAACATAAGGCATGCGGGTGCATTCAGTCATAACGTTATATTGGTATTTTTACTGCTCTTCGTCCTACTAAGTAACATGATTGGGCTTAGTTTTGTGGGTATGGAGCACCAGCTTCAGGTACTCATGTCACTCCTTATTTTTTACGGATTGTTCAAGCATTTGCAGACACAGAAAACTGATTGGTGGCTTTGGATTGTCATTTTTATTGCACCTTTTATACGTTATGAATGCCTTGCTATATCAGGAGGTGCTTTATTTTATTTGTTTTTTAGCGGTAGAAAAATGTCATCCATTCTCATACTGGCGGCCATCGTAGGTGGTTTGGTTCTCTTTTCATTCTTTTTGCTTCAGCTTGGTTTAAGTTTTCTGCCCGATTCTATACTGATTAAATCCAGCCCAGCACAAGGCCTTGGCAAAGTATTCCACAACCTATGGGTCAACCTCCATTACCCCAAAAGTATTGCCTTGGTTTTATGTGCAATGCTGTTTTTACATACGGCTTGGTTTCGTTATATCGGGAAACCTCAACGGCTTTTTTATGCATCCCTTGCGGTCAGCATCTTGCTGCACCTGTTCTTTGGTAGAACAGGCTGGTACTTCCGTTATGAGCTTTATATTTGGGTCTATGCTGGCGCAGGAATTTTCTGTTTGTATGCAGTTCCTGTGTTAACAAAAGAAAAATCGCTATGGAAGAAAATCAGTCGCGCTATCATGATTTTATTTATTTTCATCGGCAGTATAGAACACACGGCGGCTATCATCACAACACCCATGGCAGCAAGCAACATTTATCACCAACAAGCACAAATGAGCCGGTTCATTACCGACTTTTACCAGAAACCTGTTGCCGTCAACGATCTTGGCTTAGTCAGTTTTAACAATGATGAATATGTTTTGGATTTATGGGGCTTGGGATCAAGCCAAGCACGGCAACTGAGAAAAGCTGGTGGCGTAAAATGGATGGGTGATCTCACTAAAGCATATCAAGTTGACCTAGCAATGATTTATCAAGCACCCAATTGGTTCCCTAATGTACCTCCAAACTGGGTAAAGGTGGCTGAACTATCGGGGAGTATACCAAAAATTGTTTCGCTACATAATATCTGTATCTTTGCCACCAACAAATCAGCAGAAAAAGGTATTAGGAAGCTTTTAAAGGATTTTGAAAAAACACTACCGACAGCAACACATTTACATTTTGAGCCCAACTAAAGCCCTGCTTTTTGATGCACTTTCTGGTGGAAACGTTTTTCAAATAAGTTAACGCAATCGAGCTCGTTATCCCTTAGCACTTGATCTGTAACGACAGGGCTATGAGGCTGAGGCACATTACACCAACTAAAATCGGTTGATTTAACCGTTAGCGCATCATTGGCTACCACTGTTTGATAATAATCAGGCAAGATCTTGGCGACTACGGATTCAGCTCTAGGGATAACAGAGGCGATACGGTTGACCTTTTGGTAGTCAAAACGTAGATCTTTACAGCGAGTAATCGCTTCACTCACCGGCGTCACAAAAGCGATTTCCCGATCAATATCAAACAGCCTTTTCATCATATATTCTTCAAACAACATGGCGACATCTTCACTGGTTTTTGAATAGTTATAAAGGTCATTGGCTTGATCCGTGTCAATTTGCTGTCCAACACCCAAGGCCGTCAATGCGCTAATATCATCCGTTAAGGTTTGTCCTTGAAACATAACACCTGCAAGACCGGTCAATATTGCGTTATTTAGGGGGTAATCTGAATGCAGCACATTTCCGGCAACTCCTAGATGCTGCGTATCCAATGACTGGCTAACGGCCATAGGCGTTAATGCTTTATCCGCTTGCGTGAGTAAATTGGCGGGAAACTTATCCACAGCATGGGCTAACTCATGTAGAACCACAGATGCCAAGCCATGACAAACGTGTAGATCTTCACGAGAACCATCTGTATTCGACAAAGCAAAAGCCCCATCTTTCACATAACGTGTTAACGGCAAGAACTGCAACGCATTTCGAATATCGGCAGGTTTATCGATAGTTTTGGTTTCTTTTGATACAGCACTTTTATTTAAGCATTGTCTGAAGTCGACGGTTTTTTTGAGCGATTGTTTCTGCTCAAGCGTTAACCATAAATAATTGGGATCCAAATAAACGGCACCTGTCACCGCTAAAAAGAAAGACGGTTTGATGTTTTCGTGCAATACGATGGCGGTCACACTCAGGGCAATCGCACTACGATATTAACAAGATCGGCGACAATCAAACAAAATGTTTATTTTTTAATCTAAACCCGCTAATAATTTAGTGTTGGTTTCTAAATTAACACTCTTTTGTAATTTGAATACAAAAGAGAAGTGTAGTTTTTCAGTAGCGGGCTAATTCATACCCATAAACTGATTGAAATACAATCAGCCATCTGCTTTGTAGTATGATTTTTAAGCGAACTGATCAAAAACATAGCGCGATAGCCCTGCGGTCACACTGCCAAATAATGGCAAAACGTCATCGGGTAAAAAATTTAAGAATTCCGTAAAGTTCTTCAGCATCCAAGGCTGGGTGACTAACGTTCGAGACAAAATATTTTCGCGGGTTACCGTAGGGTATGCATTGCTTATAAAATCCAGCTCATTCAGTTTGCACGCATCCTCTATAAACCCCACTAAACTGCAGCGAACCAATAAATGCTGGCTATCCGTTTCTGGCGTAAAATCTTGTACCCCTACGTTATCCAGCAAACCCGGTTTTCTTTGGCAGGGGTCATCCGATTGCAGTGCGTCCTCCATGCGATAAAACGACGCCAAGCTCGATTTTTCACCCGAAGTCGCTTTCGTACTCGTCTTTGTTTTACTCTCTGAAATAATTGTGGCTTTTTCCTGCGCGGTTTCATCTTCGAATAAAGATGTTTGGTTTATACGTGAGATATTTTTATTACTTGACTGCGCTGATAACGCGCCTTGGTTAACTGAGTGCCTTCTTTGACTACCATCGCTACAACCAATAAGAGAAACACTCAAAAAACTGTATAAACAACAAAGGGGTAATTTATTTATCATAAGAACGTAGCAAGCAAGAAATTAACATGCCTACATTATAGTGCAGCTTTTTTTTCATACCGTGCGCAGTGTCATGTGGAACCGACTGTCTTAGGCATTGACAACAAGCAGTAATCAAGGAAAATCAACCGTTTATCGCAAGATTAATCACTCATGTCTTTATTTCCTCAACTTGATGACAATGCTGTATTCTTAGCCCAATCAGACCCCGATGAACCTTTGAGCAGCTACTCGGCACATAGCTTTTCTTTGGACGATGAAAACTGGCCCACGGTGATGCATTATTATCAGGCGAAAAAATTCGAGGATACGCGCTATCAAAAAAAGATTGCTCTCGCAGAGTCACCCAAGGCCGCACAAAATCTCGGCCGCAACCGTTTTAAAAAACGTCGCAAAGACTGGAAGACGATTAAAATAGTGATGATGACACGCGCGGTGTATACCAAAATGAAAACACACCCAGATATTGCGCAATTGCTTTTAAATACGGACGATAAACAAATCGTTGAAAGTAACAATTACGACTACTTTTGGGGCTGCGGCCGCGACAGACGCGGTGAAAATCACTACGGTAAAGTGTTGATGGCCGTCAGGGAAAAATTACGAGAAGAAGCATGAAATCAAAAAACTTGGTGTACTCCACAGAACACGGAAGCCTTTGCCCACATTGCGGCGAAAAAAAACATGCTGGGAAATGTAAAGACACACGCATTAAAGGCGATGGTCGCGTGCGTATCCAACGTGAGACCAAAGGTAGAAAAGGTGCTGGCGTAACGCTCGTGACCGGCCTTCCCTTGCCCCCAGATGAATTAAAAACTCTGCACAAAACACTGAAAAAGAAGTGCGGGGTTGGCGGCGCTATCAAAGGCGGCGTATTAGAATTTCAAGGCGACCATCGCGCCTTATTACTTGAACTACTCAAGGCGAAAGGCTTTGATACCAAGCAGTCAGGCGGTTAGCTACGCTTGCAAATCTCACTGCCAAACGCATCCGTTTTGGCAAAATAAGAGACCAACTCAAACACGCCTAAAGGTGCAAAAAGGTGTAGCAAGCAATCCGTTACCCACTCACCTCGGTTACCCATTTTTGCATTGATCCGCTTTAGGTGTTGATGGGATCTTTCGTGCAGCTTAGCGCAATCCATGATGAGATTATGCGCTTGCGTGTAATGTTCGTATGCCTTAGGGAGATCATTCTCACTTTCAGCCTGCAAGCCTAAATTCCAATAATTTTCTGCTTTCTTTTTACGTTCTTTCATTCTTATCAATGCCTACTCTCTAACTTTGAATGACCACAATCTTAGTTAGGGCTAATATTTTTTTTATTATCACTATAAAATAAAATATCGTACCCCTCCAGATTAGCGTCCTTACTCTTAATTTCTTTGCGCAAATCATCTAAATAATAAGTGGACTCTACTGCGGCTAAATCATAGCCTTTAGGTATGTGTAACTCTCTTGTCGAGCTACCGAAAACCGGTTCTTTATACTCAACTTCATAACAATCATTCTCAAGATCCTGCACTTCTCGCACAAAAGGAAACAGGATTTGAAAAAAAATGTCTTTATTCTGAAGCTTAACAACGCCGCATGCACGTAAATCATTCGAGGCAATGGTACTCACAGCGCTGAGGTGCCAAATAAAAAGTACGAACATAGCCGATCGAAGCAACATCTGCTTATATCGCCAGTACAGAGGCATTCACATAACGTAAAAACAACCGCCGAAAAGGCTCAGGGCTTTTAAAGGTATTCAGCTCATGCGGATGTGACAAAATACGCTGGTGTGCCTGAATACGGGATAACCAAAAGCGCATCGCCGTCAGTTTCACAAACAGCGGCCAATGAGCTTTCTCTTCATCAGTAAAGGGGCGATGTGCCGAATAACCTTGGGCAAACGCCTGCAGCTTATCTGCATCCAGATGATCGCCCGACACACACCAGTCATTCGCACTCACTGCAATGTCATACAATGCAAACCCTCTGCCTGCGCTGAAAAAATCAATCACGCCTGTCAAATTATTACCATCAAATAACGCGTTATCACGAAACAAATCGCCGTGAATAATCGTGGAAGGCAAGTTATTTTCTTTGCAAACCTGTAAGTAGTCATCCATCGTCTGATGGCATAATTGCCGCTCATCATCACTCAATCCGGATTCGACTTGCGCTAATGTTTTTTGTAACCATTTAACATCACGAATACCGCCTTTGTGGTAATCAACACCATCCGAGATTTCATGAATACGCGCCAACATATCACCCATCGCCTCGCACTGTGGTACCGATGCGTCACCCGGATGATGGCCTTGTAAGCTCGGGCACAATACCGCCGGTTTTCCGGCGATGGTTTGAATCGACTTGCCATCATAATCCCTGACGGGGATCGACACAGGTATACCTTTGTTCCCCAAGGTTTCCAAAAGGCCTAAATGGAAGGGCAAATCGTTTTCAGGCAACTCCTCAAAAATGGTTAAAAAATATTCGCCTTGCCGATCATGACCGTATTCCTCAGCCATGTGGTTTGAACTGGTTGTGATTGCATAATTGGTGTTTTCAAGCCCCGCGCTCACGCCACTAAAACTCACTAAATCACCAATACCATAAGGCTGAATCAGCGCATTAATTTCGTCAAAATCTAAGGTAGTAAAAACGGCCATAGCTGCGCCCTAATTAAAGTTCATCATTTGTTTGTTGCGGTGGTAAGATAAAAGTTCGATTTACTTGTGAACCCTAGTCAACCATGTCTGAATCTTCAAACCCTATTGTTCTTGTTGATGGCTCTTCTTATCTCTACCGCGCGTATCACGCCCTCCCCCCTTTGACTAACTCCAAAGGCTCGCCAACTGGCGCGGTTAAGGGCGTCATCAACATGCTCAAAAGTTTGCAAAAAGCCTATCCAGATAGCCTTATTGTGATGATATTTGATGCAAAAGGTAAGACATTTCGGAGCGACTTATATGCCGACTATAAAGCCAACCGCCCGCCGATGCCAGAAGATTTAAGGCCACAAGTTGCGCCTATACACCAAATTGTTGAAGCGCTTGGCTTGCCTTTGGTGATCGTCGAGGGCGTTGAGGCGGATGATGTCATCGGCACCTACGCCAAACAAGCCACTGAACGAGAAATCCCTGTGATTGTTTCCACCGGCGATAAAGACATGGCGCAACTGGTGAATGATCATGTGACATTGATAAACACCATGGACAATACCACCATGGATGAACAAGGCGTAATCGATAAGTTTGGTATTCCCGCCGAGCTTATCATCGACTTTCTCGCCTTAATGGGTGATAAATCCGATAATATTCCCGGCGTTGCAGGTGTCGGTGAAAAAACTGCCTTGGCCTTATTGCAACAACTCGGCAGCCTCGATACGATTTATCAAGATTTAGAAGCCGTGCGCGCACTTACATTTCGTGGCGCAAAGAAAATGCCCGAAAAACTCGCCGACGAAAAAGATAAAGCCTTATTATCCTATAAACTGGCGACCATCAAATGCGATGTCGACCTTCCCGAATCCATTGATACACTTAAAAGTCGCGCACCCAATAATGAAGCGCTGTTTGCCCTTTATACCGATCTTGAGTTCAAATCTTGGCAACAAGAGCTTGAAACGGATGAAGAGGTGCAAGAAGAGACACCCGAAACAATAGAAGCACACTATGAAACCGTCACCACGCAAGCACAACTTGATGATTGGCTAAAGAAAATCACAACCGCCGATTTAGTCGCCTTTGATACAGAAACGACCAGCCTCGATTTCATGGACGCTGAAATCGTCGGTTTGTGTTTATCCGTGACAGCAGGTGAAGCTTGCTATATCCCTCTTGCCCATGATTATCTTGATGCACCGGCACAACTCGATAGAAAGCAAACGTTGGCGATCTTCAAACCTATTCTCGAAGACCCTAACATCAAAAAAGTCGGTCAAAACCTTAAATACGATGCGCACGTATTATTGAATCACGGCATTGAGCTCAAAGGCATAGAACACGACACTATGCTCGAATCTTACGTCAACCATTCAACCGCTCATCGTCACGATATGGATACACTCAGCCAAAAATACTTGGGGCATGAAACCATCCACTTTGAAGACATCGCAGGCAAAGGTAAAAAACAACTCACCTTCAATCAAATCGATGTCGACACCGCAACAAATTATGCGGCCGAAGATGCCGATATCACGCTCAGGCTCCATCAAGTACTCAACGCAAGACTTATCAAAAACGAGGGCCCAGCAAGCATATACAGTGACATTGAAATGCCCCTCGTTCCTATACTCACCAAAGTCGAACACAACGGCTGCCTTATCGATGCCAGAGCGTTAAAAGAGCAAAGTATCGAATTAGAAGCCGGCTGCAACCAACTGCAAGCGCAAGCATTTGAACTCGCGGGTGAAAAATTCAATCTAAATTCCCCCAAACAACTGCAATCCATCTTGTTTGAAAAACTTGACATTCCCGTGATAAAAAAAACACCCAAAGGACAACCCTCCACCGCAGAGCCCGTGCTGCAAGAGCTTGCTGAAAACTACGAATTGCCCAGCATCATCATGCAATATCGCAGCATGAAAAAACTCAAGTCCACTTACACGGATGCGCTGCCACTACAGATTAACCCTGCCACGGGTCGCGTCCACACGTCGTACCATCAAGCAGTCACGGCTACAGGGCGTTTATCTTCTAAAAATCCAAACCTGCAAAATATACCGATCCGTACCGAACAAGGCCGCCGCATCCGTAAAGCCTTTATTGCCCCTAAGGGCATGAAATTACTCGCCGCCGATTACAGTCAGGTCGAACTGCGTATCATGGCACATTTATCAGGCGATAAAGGTTTACTCGATGCCTTTAAAGCCGGAGCCGATATCCACAAAGCCACCGCTTCTGAAGTATTTGATACACCATTAGATCAAGTCACTGATGATCAGCGACGCAATGCAAAAGCCATTAATTTTGGTTTAATTTATGGCATGTCGGCGTTTGGCTTATGCAAACAATTAGGCATAAATCGCAGCACCGCGCAGAGTTATGTCGATGCGTATTTTGATCGTTATCCTGGCGTTAAAAGCTATATGGAAACCATTAAAGAAAAAGCAAGAGAGCAAGGCTTTGTCGAAACGCTCTTTGGTCGCCGCCTCTACCTGCCTGAAATTAATGCTAAAAATGGCCTACAACGCCAGGCAGCCGAACGCACAGCTATTAACGCGCCCATGCAAGGCACAGCTGCGGATATTATCAAACTCGCCATGATTGAAATTGATAAGAAGTTAGCCGACTTTCCTGATACGAAAATGATCATGCAGGTTCATGATGAACTCGTTTTTGAAGTCCCAGAAAGCCAACTTGATGCCTTTACCCAATGCGTGAAAGACAGCATGCAAAATGCTGCGACACTTGATATCCCACTCATCGTCGATGTGGGTGTCGGCAATAACTGGGATGAAGCACATTAAATATATTATTTCTAGCGAACAAAAAACCTACCGTTTTAATCAAACGATTACTGAACTATTCGATATCTCTTGAGTCTTAATGTGCAGCTGAAAATTACGAATAATGAGTAAGCAGCTTATTAAGCGCTATCCATCTTGAGCAAGAGTAATAGGCAGATTTGTTAATGTACCGTTATGTAGTTTTTTCTCTTATTGTCTGTTTTATTCCTTTTTCTTATTCGATGCTGAAAAGCACGCGGCCTAAAGTTTCCAATGCGGACGAACAGATGCCCAGTGACGCATCAGTTATTGAAACCATATATTATGAGGGTGCTAAAAATTCTCTCCTCACTACACTCTTTGATTATACTTCACAGAGCATTGATCAACCGCCTAAAGGAGGCCCATTTAAGGCTGCTATAAATACCATCAATGAATCTGATGATTACCCTGCCTTCTTTGCTGCAAAGTTTGAGGGCAATCAAACCACAGAAGGCATTGTACAAATGATGCAAAACAATCCCAGTCTAAAAGAAGATACTTTTCTTACATTAAGAACAGAAATTGCCACTGACAAAGATGCGGCCTTTGGGTATTTGAAAGATTCTATACATAAACAAGCTTTACTGGACTTCCTCACCGAATCAACTTATTCATCTAACGGCGATCAAACAAACGCAATGAACCAATATGCTGAAAACTATAAACTAGAAAAATAAATAATCTAACGCCTCAAATTAATCCCAAAAAAATACGCGCTTGAAAAGCGATCGAGTTCACGAATGCACGCTTTGTGACATCATGATGACAATTTTCATATAAAATACCCTCCCTAGATCAAACAAATAATAAAAACATGAAAACTAAGGAGAGTATCTTGAAAAAACCCTTTAAAAAGGCAGCAATCCCTGCTGCTCTGGCATCCACGCTAACACTATCCGCCTTTGCCGAAGAGGCCCAGCCAACAAACGCAGGCCTTGAAGAAGTCGTTGTTACCGCACAAAAACGCGAGCAAAATTTACAAGATGTGCCTGTTGCGATCACCGCTATTAACGCGCAAGCCATTACCGATCGAAATATTTCTGATATTTCAGATGTGGGCTCAACAGCACCTAACGTACAAATAGCGCCATCACCGGGTGGCTCTACTGGCGCAACGGTGGCGATTCGAGGGGCAGCATCTATCAATCCCGCTGCAACATGGGAGCCTTCGGTGGGTATTTATATGGATGGCGTTTTTATTGCGAAAAACGTCGGTGGTATTTTTGATGTTGCCGAATTATCAGCAATTGAAATTTTGCGTGGCCCACAGGGTACGTTGTACGGGAAAAATACAACGGGCGGCGCGATTAACCTCGTGACGCGCAAGCCTTATGAAGAGTTCGGCGCGAAAGTCAAAGTCGGTACAGGAAACTATGGCTATACCGAATTTGCAGGCACTGTTGATACTGGCACCGTCGGTGATATCGCCAGCTTTATGTTGTCGTACAGCAAACGTGACCGCCAAGGGTTTTACGAGAATACGGCCCCGAACGCGAAAATAGACAAGTTTAAAAAACTGGATTCTCAAGCTGCACTTTTTAAAGCAAATATTGATGCCACTGATCAGCTGAATTTTGTTTATACCGTAGATTACTCAAAGCGCGATAATACGGTGGCGCTTGGTCAGCTAGAAAACCTAAAAGACGGCAAGCTGTCTAAACCAAAACGGCTAGGAAAAGGCGCACTTAACGGTGCAAACTTCGATAAGTCAGAAAGTTCAGGGCATAGCCTAATTACTACTTATGACATTGATGATAATTTAACCGTTAAGTCTATTACAGCTTACCGTGAAATGAAGTTTAACGACTACAACGATTACGATGGAACGGCTGCGCCGATTTTTGAAACGCAAAGAAATGTTAAGCACCATCAAACATCTCAAGAAATTCAGCTCATCGGTACTACAAACCATATAAATTTTGTTAGCGGACTTTTTTATTATACTGATCAAGTTGATGCCAAAAACCCATACCACTGGGATTTAACATCAGTGGGTGTTCCCATACCTGCTTATACACTAAACAACTATTATGGCTCTGAAAGCACGTCGTATGCTGTTTTTGGTCAAGCCGACTGGCTAGCAACAGACACTTTGACACTGACTTTAGGCGGACGACTTACGCAAGAAACAAAAAAAGCTTATGTCGAACACCCAGATATAAATCCAAGATTTCCTACTGTTCTTCCTTATTCCTCTAACGCAGAGAAAACATGGTCAAATTTTTCTCCCATGGTATCACTTAGCTATGCAGCAACTGATGATTTAACCACCTATGCGAAAGTCTCTCAAGGATGGCGCGCAGGTGGATTTAATGGTGAGTCCGCAACTAAGGCTAATGCCGAAACGCCTTATGACGAAGAAACATCTACGGCTTATGAGCTTGGCATGAAAGGGCAGTGGTTTGACAATCGCCTGAAAACGAACCTTGCTTTATTTTTAAGCGACATTAAAAATATGCAGGTATCCGCTTATGACAACTCTACAGGATACTCCAAAATAGAAAATGCAGGAGAATCACAAACCAGAGGCATTGAGCTTGAAACATTAGTTGCTATCACTGACGAACTGACGGCTTTTTTCAATTACGGTTATTTACATGCAGAGTACACCAACTTCATTGATCCCCTTGATGGCCAACAGAAAAAAGATGAAATGCTTTTTGCCTACGCGCCAGATAGCAAGTTTTCAGTTGGTTTTAACTATGCAAAACCTGTTGGCTTTGCAGAACTTAAAATAACGGGTGATTATTCTTATACGGCAGAACAAGTCTTTTATCGCCAGAAAGATGCTGCAGCGAAAACAAAAAGTGACGCATACGGCCTTTTAAATGGACGCATAGCGCTAGCTGATATTTCAGTGGGTGGAAACCAAACGCTAGACCTCGGGCTCTGGGGTAAAAACCTGACTGGCGAAGCTTATCGCGTTAACGGTATCCCAGCAGGGCCAACTTCTGGCATCAACTACTACGGCGATCCACGTACCTTTGGTGCCGACGTTACTTACACTTTTTAATCTCAACAAACGGGGGTAACCCCGTTTTTTTCTTACGCCGTCTTTATCTATTGATACAACCCTGTAATTTGTTTCACATAAGGGTGGTACCAAGGCAGTTCAACCCTATTTACCCGGCCTGAATTTTCTATCACATGCGGGACGTCATTTTTCCCCGCCGAAAGAGCCCCTTGAAAAATAACCGACACCGTCACCTTATCTTTCTTCAAAAAATTTCTGAAATCTTCATCACTCACCATCATTGTCGGTTGACCCGGCACAGGCACGAGGGGATCAACCGGTCTCGAATTATTCCCTATCGCGCCATAATCAATAGGGGATCTACCTGCATCCTTTAAGATTTTATTGAACACCGATAAGTCACTTAGCCGAGTAGTGATCACAGGTTGATTCTTGCTAATTAGCTCTTTCCTACCAACATCATCCTCCCCAAGAACTGCCCAGGCGAAGTCTATAGCTGCTTTCTTCGCCCCTGAACAAGGGAGCCTCCCTTTTTGTGCATGCATTTCTCGATCGATAAAAGGGTCTTCCCAACGATTTTCAGGCGGCGTATCTGGCGGTGTATTAACCACTGAGGAAAGTGTTCCTGCGTTAAGAGAAAAACAATTTACAATTTTAGGCATTTGAAGGCGGGGGGTTTTTGCCTGCGATAAAGACAGTAAAGCTTCTGCCGCCTCATTATCATCAGTAGACGCTCCCCTCTTACCCGCTTTAGCATTTTTACTGCAGCAAATACAAGCGCCCAAAACACAAACAAAGAAAAGGAAATAACGTTTCATAAAAAATCTTAAAATAATTCAATTATTAAAAGACTTTAACGCTAAAAAAAAGTTCATAAAACTTTTAACTTCGCTCAATAGCAGCGAAAATAAAAACTTACGAGAAATAAGACAAGGCCTATGAATATAGGCCTAGAACAAAATTAAGACGATTTCTTTTTAGGCGCAGGTTTTGGTTTTCTCTTCCTTGCCTTTGGCGCATCTGGTTTACTGTCTTTATCGGCCTTACCCGACATCACAGAGAGCTTCATCGGCAACCCAGCAATACGAATTTTTTGCAGCTTTTGCATCATAGGCTTCGGAATATCACCCGGTAAATCAACCAAGCTATAATCATCACGAATAACGATTTTACCAATGTTACTGGAATCCAAATCGCACTCATTGGCAATCGCACCGACGATATTGCCTTTTTTAGCACCTTGATTTTCACCGACTTCAATACGGCAAGTCGTTAGGCCTTCATCTGATGCTGAACGCTGACGTCTTGGTCTTTCGCCTCGATCACGGTCGGGTGTATTTTCTCGACGAGAATCTTTACGTGTGCGTTCGCGCTTTTTAGGTTTAGGTAAATCTTTAATGCGGAAAGGTTTACTGTCATGCAACATAAACGCGAGAACAGAAGCTAAGTCTTCAGCTTCAATCGAATTTTTGTCAAGATACTCACCCATTAAAGTTTGATACTCTTCCGAGTCTTCACCTAAAGCCGTATCGATTTGTGCAAAAAATCGCTGCTTTTTGCGATCATTGAGCTCTTCATTACTCGGAAAAACGAATTTTTCAATTTTTTGACGCGTTGCCCGCTCAATCGCTTGCAACATACGCTGTTCGCGGTTGTTTACAAATAAAATCGCTTCGCCTTTGCGCCCTGCTCGCCCTGTACGGCCAATACGATGCACATAGGATTCGGTATCATAGGGTACGTCATAATTGATAACGTGACTGATGCGCTCTACGTCTAAGCCTCGTGCCGCCACATCGGTCGCAATCAGAATATCTAAACGGCCTTTTTTCAGGTTAGTAATACACTTTTCGCGCACGTTTTGCGCCATGTCACCATTCAGTGCATCAGCAGCATGGCCAAGTGCCTGTAATTTTTCAGCAATCTCGACCGTGGAATTTTTGGTACGCACAAAAATAATCATTGCATCATAGGTTTCTGAATCGATGATACGTGCAAGCGTATCAAGCTTTTCAGGATTGCTCAGCTGCCAATAACGCTGGCGAATACTTTCTGCGGTGGTGGTTTTTAGCTTAATCGTCACTTCAGCAGGGTCTTTCAAGTACTTTTTAGTGATGCGTTTGATTGCAGATGGCATCGTCGCTGAAAATAGCGCAATTTGTTGTGTATTCGGCGTTTGCTCCAACACCCATTCAACATCGTCGATAAAACCCATTCGCAGCATCTCATCAGCTTCATCTAAAATAAGTGCTTGCAGGTTATTGAGCTTAATAGTGCCCTTACGCATGTGATCCATCACGCGCCCAGGCGTACCTACAATCACTTGCGGACCTTTTTTTAGCGCCTTAATCTGTACAGGGTAAGATTGCCCACCATAGATCGCGGCTGAGTGAAAACCTTTCAGATTCTTAGCATAGCTTCTAAACGCTTCTTCCACTTGAATCGCAAGCTCTCTTGTGGGCGCAAGACACAATATCTGCACATCTCGGCTCGACAAGTCTAAGCGTGACAGCAGAGGCAGCGCAAAGGCTGCGGTCTTACCCGTACCCGTCTGTGCGACACCGAGTAAATCTCGCCCATCCAACAAATAAGGGATAGCTTGCGACTGAATAGGCGAAGGTCTTTCATAGCCAATATCTTTAATGGCTTGAAGCATGGTTTCAGGTAATCCAAGCGCTTCAAAAGTTTCAAGCTTGGGTTCGTTTGTGGGTTCAGATGACATAGGCAGGCCTTAAATGTGCAAATAGGTAGCAGTAGGCCTTTTCGAGGCCAGTAGAAGCTTCCGCTTAGGAAGCTACGTGTTTTATTCAGTGAAACAGACAAGAAATGCGATTAAGCAATATTGTCGTCTGCCACAAAATATTTAGGGTCTTCAACAACATTCACTTCCACTAAATTGTCAGCTTTGTTAATTAATCGCCGGCAATCTTCGGATAAGTGAATCAAATGGAGTGCTTTCCCTGCTGCTTGATACTTTTCGGCCAAGGTATCAATGGCTGTAATACCGGAATGATCCACGACCTTGGCATTGCCAAAATCGATAACCACTTCGTCTGCATCCCTCGCAGGATGAAATTGCTCAGAAAAATGTGCAGTGGAGGCAAAAAAGAGGGAACCATGCACTTCATAGCGCGTCAGGTTTCCTGTGCTGCTCACTCGTTTGATCGAGACATGCTTTGCATGCTGCCACGCAAATACCAACGCAGAAACAATCACGCCAACAACAACCGCCATTGCCAAATCCGTAAGCACCGTGACAGCGGATACTAGCACAATCACAAAAGCATCCGCACGCGGCACTTTATTCATAATGCGAAAGCTGCTCCATTCAAAGGTACCTATCACCACCACAAACATGACGCCAACAAGCGCGGCAATAGGAATTTGTTCAATCAAAGAAGAAGCAAATAAAATAAAGGCTAACAAAGATAAAGCTGCAGTGATGCCAGATAAACGTCCTCGACCACCAGAATTTACATTAATCATGCTTTGGCCGATCATGGCACAACCGCCCATTCCACCAAAGAACCCCGTGGCCACATTACTCACGCCTTGTGCAATGCATTCTTTATTACCACGACCGCGTGTTTCGGTTACTTCATCGATAAGACGCAAGGTTAATAACGATTCAATCAAACCAATGGCGGCAAGCACTAGCGCATAGGGGAAAATAATCTGTAAGGTTTCAAACGTAAAAGGCACCATAGGAATACTAAAAGTCGGCAATCCGCCAGCGATGGATGCAACATCGCCCACGGTACGTGTATCGACGTTAAAAAATACGACCAGTAAACTGACAACCACGATCGCAACCAGCGAAGAAGGCACTGCTTTGGTTAATTTTGGCAAGCCAAAAATAATCGCCATCGTTAGCGCTACTAGCCCCAGCATGGGTAACAATTTATCCGCGTTCAACCATGCGACATCAATAATGCTGCCTTGCAGCGATGTTCCGGCTAACCAGCCTGCTTCGCCTGTCACGCCAAACTGACCAAGTTGCGCCAAGAAAATAACAATCGCTAGGCCATTCACGAAACCAAGCATCACCGGATGCGGAACCATACGGATAAATTTGCCGAGTTTTAAAACCCCAGCAATCATTTGTAAGATGCCCATCAAGACAACGGTGGCAAACAGGTATTGCACGCCATGGTCAGCAACGAGGGCAACCATAACAACAGCTAAAGCACCGGTCGCCCCTGAAATCATACCCGGACGACCGCCCATCACGGCAGTAATTAAACCCACCATGAAGGCAGCATAAAGCCCCACTAAAGGCTCTACGCCTGCAACAAAGGCGAAAGCCACTGCTTCTGGCACCAAGGCAAGTGCCACAGTTAACCCTGATAAAACATCATTTTTGATGTTTTTGATCGGTAACGCTGTATCCGTCAAAGTAAAAAAATCCCCAAAATGCCTGCGTTATGCGCCCCAGGCTATTCCGTAGGCGTTATTTGACAGTCAATGAAAAGGCGAGCGATTCTACAGAGATCGTTGCTAAGTAACAAGGAATTGTTTCTTTTTTGATCAAATAGCTATTATTAATAAACATCGCCCTGTCAAAAAACGCATCGCAAATTGACTGATGATGCAGGGGCAGGGATGGAAGGATTTCTTGGATGCGTCATGCTTTTTCGGGAGATTTCATTAAAATAACCGACGAAAACCTAAGCGGAATTTATCCGTATCACTGAATTCATAACTGCTATACAGGTTAAGCCGTGTCGTAATGTCATAGCTCGCCCCGATACGAATATGAACGGTCGATCGCGTAGTTGTCGACACAGCTATATCTGAATAAAGGTCAAGATACGGGCGAATTTGATACCGTAAACCTGAGCCTATCCGCAAACCAATATCATGACTTATCGCTGAGGCATCTTTTTCGGCCAATTTATTATTGACTGATCGCGCTTCAAGTGACAAATGGATAACCCAATCGAGAGTAGGTGCATCGGTTTTTTTCAATAGCTGGTGATAGGTTGTTCCTACGGCCAAATAGGTTGTGCTATTTGCGCTTTGCAGCGTGTGCTCGACAGTCGCCGTCATGGCAAAATTAGGCTCTACATCGGCACTGATCTTTAGGCCAACCCCATTACCCTCAGCTGTCGTTATGATACTCGTCACATCCAGATAATTATAATCAAAGGTGCTCGGGGTCACTTGAAAGCCAAAGTTATTCGCTTGCAGCGATGAGCAGCTAAAGCCAAAAAACAACATACTTAACGGGAGGTAAATGCCTAATTTGGCCCTAACTGTCATAATACCCTACTATTTTTTCTGTTTTGCCTGTGCAAATGCTTGTGCAAATGCATTTGATGCCGCAGGCGACGCCTGATTTTGTCGGTTACTTTGCTTATGCGATTTTTTAGGCGACGCAGTATGCGTCTGGGTACGTTTACCTTCTTCAGGTTCGTCACTCATACGCATCGATAAACCAATCCGCTTACGCGGGATGTCGACCTCCATCACTTTGACTTTCACGATGTCACCCGTCTTGACGACATCTCTCGGGTCTTTGACAAAGCTTTCCGATAAAGCCGAAATGTGCACTAAGCCATCTTGATGTACACCGACATCCACAAAAGCGCCAAAAGCGGTGACATTCGTGACTGTCCCCTGCAAAATCATGGCGGGCTTTAAATCTTTCAGGTTTTCTACACCCTCTTTAAAGTCTGCCGTTTTAAACTCAGGCCTTGGATCACGCCCAGGCTTTTTTAGTTCATCAACAATGTCAGTTAATGTCAGTTTTCCAACACTTTCGCTGACAAACTGATCAATGGAAATGCCATCCAGTAATTTCACCGCACCAATCATTGCTTGAATATCAACACCGGCCTTCTCGGCAATTTGCTCAACGAGAGCATAAGATTCTGGGTGAACTGATGATCCATCTAAAGGGTTATCTCCATGACGAATGCGTAAAAAACCCGCTGCCTGCTCAAACGTTTTGTCACCAAAACGCGGCACTTGCTTGATAACATCACGATTTTTAAACGCGCCTTTTTCATCGCGAAAAGCCACGATATTTTTGGCTATGGTGGCATTAAGTCCAGAGACATGCCCAAGTAATTCAGCCGATGCCATGTTGACATCAACGCCTACCGCATTTACGCAATCCTCAACCACTGAATCCAACGCTTTTGAGAGCATAAGCTGACTCACATCATGCTGATATTGACCAACACCGATGGCTTTAGGTTCGATTTTAACAAGCTCACCTAAAGGATCTTGCAGGCGGCGTGCAATAGAGACGGCACCACGAATCGTTACATCTAAATCAGGAAATTCTTTGGATGCTAATTCCGATGCTGAATATACCGATGCACCCGCTTCACTGACCATCACCTTTTTTAGCCTGAGTTCTGGGCAATGTTTGATCACATCTGCGACCAATTTATCTGTTTCCCGAGAGGCAGTGCCATTGCCTATTGCCACCAGCTCAACAGTAAATTTCTCAGCGAGCTGTTTAATCACCGCTGCTGACTTTGCATACTCATTCCGTGGTTGGTGAGGATAAATGGTCGCGTATTCGAGTAATTTCCCGGTTGCATCAACAACAGCGACTTTACAACCTGTTCTTAAACCGGGGTCCAAAGCGAGTGTTACTTTCGGACCTCCGGGTGCCGCTAACAACAAATCTTTTAAGTTTTCAGCGAAAACTTTTATCGCTGCTTGCTCTGCACGTAGTCTAAGGTCTGACAGCAAATCTGTTTCAATATAGCTTTGTAGTTTTACGCGCCATGTCCATCGCACGACATCTGTTAACCACTTATCGGCTGCTAACCCTTGTTCTTTAAAGACTATGTGCTCGCGAATGATCATTTCAAACGGGTGAACTTTAGGCTTCTCTTCAAGGGGTAAGTCAATACTGATCGATAAAATACCTTCATTACGCCCACGAAATACCGCAAGCGCACGATGGGAAGGCACTTTACTGTAGGCTTCGGTATAGTCGAAGTAATCTTGAAATTTCGCACCTTTTTCTTCACTACCAGGGAGTAATTGGCAAATCAGCGCACCATCACGCACGAGATTTACGCGTAATTTTGCGAGTAAACCCGCATCTTCAGCAAAGCGCTCCATGAGAATGAATTTGGCACCATCAAGAGCTGCCTTAACATCATTTATGCCTTTATCGGCATCAACAAAAGATTGCGCTGTTGCCTCTGGGTCTTGCTCACGATTTTGAAACAAGCTATCCGCTAGAGGCTCTAAGCCAGCAGCAATCGCTATTTGGCCTTTGGTTTTCCGTTTCTTCTTATAAGGAAGGTACAGGTCTTCAACGGCTGTTTTTGTATCGGCTTTTTCAATCGCCGATTTTAACAATCCCGTTAACTTACCTTGTTCATCAATCGATTTAATGACCGCTAATTTTCGATCAGCCAACTCTCTCAGATAACCTAAGCGCTCTTCAAGTTGCCGTAGTTGTATATCATCTAGCGCGCCGGTCACTTCTTTCCGGTAGCGGGCAATAAAAGGCACCGTTGCGCCGCCATCGAGCAAAGCCACTGCACTATCAACTTGTGAGGCGGAAACATTCAGTTCATTGGCAAGGGTATTAACAATCGACATAAAGCGTTCCTGCTAAAAAGGCATAGATTCTATGCCGACTGAGGACTTTTTTCGAGTGTTTTTGTGATGCCGGCTTGCGAAGGGTTTTCGCTGACATCTGTATACGGGTCAACTTTTTCTTTCTGTTTGATTTTATAAACAATGCTCATCACGGTTGCCGCTATCACTTTAATCACAGCCAGAATACTGACAACCTTTGTCATGGTCGACTGATGCCAAGGCTCTTGTTTCTCATTGTCGGGGATGACTGCACTTTTTCTCTTAACGTCATTGACAGGTCTTGGCAACCGAACCGCCTCATCAGGATTGTAACGAACAAACGTGAAATCTCTCCCTTTTAAAGCCCTTTTAATGACGGGATGAATTTTATTCCATTCACCACCGGTTATACCGCAACCTATAGCGGGATAATAAATCTTATATTCAGGGAAATCTTTCGCTATTTTCCTGAAAACACTTTTTATGCTTCTCTCAAGATTTTGCTGTTTTTCTTCTCCACCCTGGTATTGCGTATAAGCATTAATAACCTTAAATGTGATGCCATTACGTATGACATCTACACTGGTATAGCGACCAAGTTTACTTCTGTCGCCTCTAACGGATTTCTGATCAATCAGTTCTGCTTCAGGCAAGTATTCGTTGAGTTGTCCGGATAAACCACTACCAAAGCCAAAACAATTACATCCATGTACGATTAATACAAACTCACCTTTTTTAGCTTCTTCATAGGCAATATTGAGTAAATTACCTGAAACCTCTTGTCCTAAGCTTGAGCGCCCATCAGTAACATCAACGAAAGCAACATCCGCTAAATCACTGGGTATTTCATACTCATCTATAAAATCTATAGCCCACGTCAATGTCCATCCGGCCAACAAAAAAGACAGCAAGATCACTCTAATAGGTATCCAGAAAGCGATGCCACTCATAACCACAGACTGTATAACGTAAAATTAGTTTGGTTGCTTTATCATTGAAAAATTCATATTTTTGAATGACTATTTCTTTGTATATACCCGCCGGAATTGGAGATGCAAGAAGGCGGCAAGCGAGCGAATCCCCGTGAGCTTACAGTCAGTAAGTGATTGGGGTGAGCGAGCGCGGGCAACGCCCTTGCATCTTCAAGTGTGATGGGTATAGCTTATTAGTTTCTGTTGGCTTTAACCTACTCTCTTTTTCATAAGTGCCTTTATAAAACTCTTAACAGCTAACAACTCAACAGACGAAAGCCCCTTTAATATAGGTTCATTTCCTTGAGGTGAATTCTTATCATGATATAAATAATCTGTCTCTTTTAGAAAGTCATGCACGCTTCCTACCTCAGGTAAAATCGCTGTTTCGTTCGGATTATAGCGAACAAAAGTAGCACTATTGCCTTTTAGCGCTTGTTTTATAATAGGATGGATTCTGTCCCAGTTACCGCCCGCAATACCGCAGCCGATGTCTGGATAATAAACCCTATAACCTGGGAAATCTTTGGCTATTTTTCTAAATACACTGCTTATATTTTCCTCTAGACTTAGCTGCCTAGCACGGCCACCATGGTATTGCGTATAACCATTGATCACCTTAAATGTGACGCCGTTTCGTGTAACATCAGCACTCGTATAGTGGCCTAATTTCTCGCCACTTTTGCGGGTATCTTCATCGTCAACAAATTTGGCTTCGGGTAAAAGCCTCCCTATTTCTGCAGACAAGCCACCACCAAAACCAAAACAATTACACCCCTGAACAATTAATACAGGATTACCTTTTTTTGCCTCTTTATAGGCAACGTTAAGTAAGTTACCTGAAACCTCTTGCTTAAAACTCGGATCTCCATCGATGATACCCGTCAAATTGAGGGGTGTTTTATACTCAGGCACGAGGGGCTCTGCTAGAGAAAATCCCCACCTAGGCAGTAAGGCAGATAATAATATAACGTTGATAATGCTTGAAAAATGTAGCTTAAGCATAATGACTAACCCAACAAGCAAAGACCCTTAGGTTATTCAATCATTGAGAAATTCACTCTTGCTTTAAAATTAACTGTTTTTTCATGAAAAATCGGTCTTTATTATTGCGTGGCCATACAGATAAACCTGTGCCTCACAAGTCAGATAGGATCACAAAAAAAAGATGTTTACGGTGTTTTTTTTAACTGCTTAGGTAAAATAACTGTAATGTATGCAATTTAAGCCCCACAAAACATAACAATAATAACATTGCGGTAAGGCACTTCATTCTAGGCCATTAACAAATTTCTGTTTGTTCTTAGTTTTCGCTTTACCCATAAGGCTGGCACAATGAGTACTGTTGATACCCGTCTTTCTGAGCGGCTGGATGCCCTCTCGCCAACTCAGAGAGAAATACTGCTTACAAAATTAAAAAAGAAAAAACGTACCCAGCAAACCACTCATTTTTCTGTGCATCAGCCTATTGTGCACGTAAAACAAAATACTGGGCACTATACACTTTCTTCAGGCCAGCAACGCTTGTGGTTTCTTGAGCAATTAGATCCAGGAAAGCCAACTTACCACATAGCGAGCGCATTAAATCTTGAGGGGTCACTCAATCTTTTTGCTCTTAAGCATGCGCTTCAAACGATCATAGATCGCCACGACAGCTTGAGAACCACCTTTGTTAATCAGCATGAAGGGGTTTTTCAGCGGATAACCGATAAATCAACAGCTGTCCTTGCCCGTATGCATCTTAACGAAGCATCGTTAAATGCTGCACTAGAAAAAGAGATGGCCACCCCCTTTGATCTATTGAATGGCCCTTTATTTCGGGTAACGCTGTTCAAGTTGTCTGATCAACGCCATGTTTTATCTTTTGTTTTACACCATATCATTTCAGATGCATGGTCATGCCAAGTCTTACTCTCGGAGCTCTCGATACTGTATAACCAAGCCATTCATGGCGATGTACATGCGCTGCCTGAGTTACCCTGCCAATACACTGACTTTGCCCGATGGCAATCCGAGCTATTCGCGCAACCCGTCATTGAGAAACAACGCAGTTTCTGGCTAAAAGCACTCGAGGGCATTGAGCCACTTTCTTTGCCATATGATCACTCACGGCCAAAAACAATCAGCTACCAAGGCGATTTCATTAAAGTAGACCTCCAGGAAACAGAGGTAAATAAATTCACCGAATTATGCCACACATTCAACGTCACACTCTTCCATGGCTTAATGAGTGTATTTCAAGCATTGCTTTTTCGTTACACGCAACAACGTCATTTTTGCATCGGTACGCCTGTTGCGGGTCGAAATCACGAAGATACACAGGGCCTTATCGGCTTTTTTGTCAATTCGCTCGCTATAACAAATGATGCAACGGCAGATATCACTTTTGCTGAGCTATTAACACAGGTAAAAAACACAACGCTCGACGCACAAAGCCATCAAGATATACCCTTTGAATCCATTGTTGAGGCACTTGATTTACCGAGAGATACGAGTGTAGCGCCCATTTTTCAGGTGTTTTTCAGCTACAACCCTGATAATAATCAAGCACAATGCGCGTTAACCGCGCTTGAAACATCCTTGATACCTATGGATAACCAGACGGCTAAGTTCGACTTAAGCCTGATCGTTCATACCACAGACAATGGGCTTTCTTGTCACTTCGAATACAACACAGATATTTTTGAACGATCGACACTGATGCACTTAACAGACGCATTCAAGTGCCTTTTAAACGATGCTTGTGACAAACCCAGCCATCAAATAAAGGATTTGTCGCTACTTAACAACAACGACAAACAAACACTTCTCACACTGGGTCAAGCGCCAAATAAAACACCCTTAGAGACTGATATCGCAACACTCTTCGAGCGCCAAGTTGAGCGTACCCCCCATAAAATTGCTATTGTGGAAGGCGAGCAGTCGATTACTTTCGATAAACTGAATCATCGCGCCAACCAATTAGCGCACGTCTTGATGACACAAGGCATCACAAAAGGCAGTCACGTTGGCGTATCCTTATTACCCTCGATAGATTTGATGGTGGCATTGATCGCAACCGTCAAAATGCAAGCAACCTATATTCCTATGGAGCCCCATTGGCCCGTGCCGCGCTTACAAGGCATGGTAGACGATGCCGGCATATCATTGGTCTTAACGCAGGCAACCCTCGAAGACTTATCGGTCAACCAATTCTGTTTAGACGCAATCAAAAATACTGAAAACCGTGACAATCCCGCGCGGCATCATGATGAAAATCTGCCGCTCTATATGCTGTATACCTCAGGTTCAACAGGCCGGCCTAAGGCGGCCAGTGTCAGCCATTTGAATGCAAGTAATCTTTACCACTGGTACAAAGAAACCTTTACGCTGTCAGCAGACGATAAGCTGCTGGTTTTTTCATCCATAGGGTTTGATCTCACCCAAAAAAATCTCTGGGCGAGCCTGTGCTTTGGTGCCGAGTTACATTTCACCGGTTGTGATTATTACGACCCCGTAGAGATCAATCGTACAATAAAAACACAAGCCATCAGCTGGATTAATTGTGCGCCCAGCGCATTTTATCCGTTAATTGACCACTGCCGTGACTTCGTGGAATTGGCTTCGCTTAAACAGGTTTTTCTAGGCGGTGAATCGATACAATTGAGTCAACTCCATGCATGGCTGGATCATTCCACTACCCACGCGGCGCTTGTTAACATGTACGGGCCCACAGAATGTACCGATATCGCCACCTTTTACCGCCACAAAAAAACGGATAAAAAACTCCCCATAGGGCGTCCTATCAACAATGTTCAGCTTTATGTCGTCGACAAAAACCTTCACCTTCTCCCCAAAGGTGCTATTGGCGAACTGTGTATTGCAGGTACATCTACAGGGCTTGGTTACCATAATAACGATGCACGCAATGCGTCTGCATTCGTTACCAACCCTTATTCTCAATCACAAGGCGATAAATCGCTCTACCGTACAGGTGATCTGGTTCGTTACAAAAGCAACGATGGCCTTGAGTTTATTGCACGTAACGACAGTCAAATGAAAATACGCGGCTTCCGTGTAGAACCTGAAGAAATTGAGGCCGCTATCAAGCAGCTCCCCGGTATAAAAGACGCCGTCGTCGCACTTAGACAAAATCAACAACAGGAGCAACTCATCGCTTATATGATGTCACCTTCTGATCTAGCGTCTGCACAATTTTATCGACAATCTCTCGGACAAATATTGGCGGATTTTATGATCCCCTCGGCTTTTGTGAAAATTGATAGCATCCCGGTAAACGTCAACGGCAAAGTCGACCGAAAACTTCTTCCAGATATAGACATGTGTCGTGCGGAAGAGAATACTTATATAGCGCCGCGTAATGCGTTAGAAGCTGAGATTGTCGATATATGGAAAAACCTACTCGCCATCGACAAAATCGGCGTTACTGACAACTTTTTCCATTCTGGCGGCCACTCACTCATGGCGACACAGTTATTAATTCGCATTCGTGAGCGGTTCTTTATTGATTTACCCATGCGAACATTATTCGAAATAAGCACCATAGAAGGTCTTGCTGAAATCATTTTTGCCATGCAGCAAAATCACGAACACCTTGATGAAGACGTATTAGAAGAAGGCATTTTATGACCCCTTTGCAACTGTTAAGTCAGCTTGGTGCTAAAGGTATCAAATTATGGATTGATGAAAAAGATCAGTTACGATTTAAAGCACCTAAAGGTGTCATGACCACTGATATTAAAGAACAAATTATTGCTGCCAAATCAGCGCTGATTATTATTTTACAAGACGCAAAAAACCATGAAGGCTTTTCTCTTAGAGCACTTAATCGTGGAGAGAATATAGAATTTCCGCTTTCCTTTGCACAACAACGTTTTTGGTTTCTAGACCGATTAGAACCGGGCAACCCATCGCTGCATATTCCAGCCGCCGTTAGGATACAAGGCACATTTAACCCTACACTTTTTTCAAAGGCCTTCAATGCTGTCATTCAACGACACGAATCGTTACGCACGTATTTTGTCACCAACGACAAACAAGAAGTACTTCAAAAAATTCTCCCTCACACACACAAACCGCTGAAAGAAGACTTTGATTTTAGCCATCTTGATGAAGAAAAAGCTCAAAAACGTGTGCAGCAAATATTAACCAATGAAGCACTCAAACCTTTTCACTTAGCACCACAGAAAGAAGAGGGGCTGCCTTTCTTTCGCGCACACTTAATCCGCCTTAGTGAACAAAATGCACCCGTTGCGCATTTTGTTTTTATGATCAATTTGCACCATATCATTGCTGATGGCTGGTCCATGCAATTACTGATCAATGAAATCTGTTATTTTTATCAAACGTTTTCCGACGGAAAAGCGCCTTCACTACCGGATTTGCATATTCAATACGTTGACTATGCTTACCACCAAAAACAATGGCTACAAGGTGCTTCTCATGACAAGCAACTGCAGTTTTGGCTCGCACAATTACGTGACACACCAGCATTGCGGCTTCCCATTGATAGCGCACGACCAGACCAGCCAAGCTATCGCGGCGATAGCGTCGATATTACGATATCCGCAAAACTCAGAACGCAATTGGAAAATATTCACACATCGACTCAAACAACGCTATTCACCTTGCTACTGGGCGCTTACCAAATCCTCCTAATGCGCCACTCAGCGCAAAAAGATTTTGCCATAGGCACGCCTGTTACCGGCCGTAGAAACAGCCAGCTTGAGCCGGTTGTCGGGTGTTTTATTAATTTACTCGCCTTGCGCCACCCGATTGATGACAGCTTCGCATTTGATGCTTTCTTACCGCAACTCCAGACAACATTAACACAAGCGCAGGATAACCAAGACATACCTTTTGAGTCCATTGCTGAGCATTTCTCCGAACACAGAAGCCTGTCGACTCACCCTATTTTTCAAGTGCTTTTTACGCTGCAAAAGGATCTGCTTCCCGTTAACGCTATGGGCGAAAATATTCATATTACCACGGTTCCTTTTCGCAGCGTCACCGCGAAATATGATCTACAGTGCCATATCCATGAAGGCACCGAACACTTAATGGCGACATTTGAATTTAACAGTGATATTTTTCGTCGTGATCATATCAAGGCATTAGCCCAACACTACCTTAACCTTTTAGTCTCTGTTGCCGAGAAACCTCATCAGGCTATCAAAGATATTAACCTCTATGATACGCAAGATTTTACGCAATTTTTACCCTTGCTAAAAGCTGCCAATCAAGCCAATAAATTACTGATTGAACAGCTTGAAAAAACCAGTTTAAAGCGCCCTGAACACATCGCTGTCAGTCAGGGTGCCAAAAGTATTTCTCATGGTGAGCTACACCAGAAAGCTAACGCGCTTGCCCAACAGTTATTGAATCAGGGGGCCCGCGCCAACCAGCGAATCGCCATCTGTTTGCCGCCCGGCATAAACTGCGTTGTAGCCATGCTCGCGGTCATGAAAACCGGCGCAGCTTATGTACCCATGGATACCAGCTACCCACCTGAGCGCTTGCAGTTGATCTTAGCGCAGGCTCAACCGCTGCTGGTGATCACACATCAGCCGTTTTCTTCGCTTCCCGAAAAATTCAAAACGCTTTTTATAGATCAATTTATATTTGAAGAAAATGTCATCATTCCCGAGACCAAAGCGGCTTTTGATGCGCCCTTCTATACCATTTTCACCTCAGGATCAACAGGGCAACCGAAAGGCGTCAGCGTCACACAGGCTAATATTTACAACCTGATTCACTGGTATAAAAACCATTATCAATTTACCGCTCAAGACCGGTTTTTAGTGATTTCTGCTTTAGGTTTTGACCTTACGCAAAAAAATCTCATCGTGCCATTGCTCCTCGGTGCAGAGATTGTGTTCCCGGAAACCACGACCTTTGATCCACAACATATCGCTGATACCATTTATCAGAAAAATATTTCTATCCTCAACTGTGTGCCCAGCGCTTTTTATCCCATCATTGATCAATGTGAACGATCCGACCAACTCTATGCGCTAGCATCACTCAAACACATGCTGTTTGGTGGTGAAACCATTAAGCTTACGGCTTTAAAGCCTTGGATTGATAGCCCACATTTTAGCGCCGGCATTGGCAACATGTACGGCCCCACAGAATGTACAGATATTGCTGCAATATTCAACGTTGCCCCTGTATCAAACTACTATGATAACGCCATTCCTATCGGCCAACCCATTGACGGCGTTAGCCTCTACATTCTTGATAAGAATACAAAGCTTTCACCCATTGGCACAGTGGGCGAATTATACATCGGCGGCCAAGGTGTTTCGCTTGGCTACCTCAATCAACCTGATGCCACCGATGCCGTATTTATTGATAACTCCTACATTTCAAAACCCGGTGCAAAAATTTACAAAACCGGTGATGCCGCGAAGTACCAACGCTCTGCCGCAGGCCAGCTCGAAATTGTTTTTGTCGCACGTTTAGATGATCAAATAAAAATGCGTGGTTTTAGAATAGAACCCGATGACATTGCCAGCCGTATCCAGCAACATCAAGGCATTAAAGAAGCGCTGGTAGCCGTGAATGAAAAAGCAGAAAACGATCAACTCGTGGCTTATTACACGAAACAGACCGACTCAGCCATTGATCTTTTGCAATTGCGCCACTATTTGAAAGCTTACTTGCCTGACTACATGATTCCACAAGCCTTTATTGCTATCACCTCTTGGCCTTTATCGGCGAATGGAAAAATTGACAAAAATGCATTGCCTGAACCTGAGCATGAGCACTTCATCCACCACCGATATACAGCCCCCACTAGCCTTGTCGAGCAACAATTATGTCAATTATTTGCAGACAAACTCAGTATTAAAGACATCGGCATAGAAGATAACTTTTTTGAACTCGGCGGCCACTCCATCTTAGCCACACAGCTCGTTGGCGCAATACAAGAAGCCTTTGGCGTCGACATCAGTATCCGTATATTTTTCGAAAACCCTACCGTTAAAGCGTTAGGCGTTGTGATACAAGCCGGTAATACATTAGATAACCTTGATGTCATCTATCCTATACAGCGGGTTTCGAGGCAATCCTTGTTACCGCTATCACCGGCGCAAGAAAGGCTGTGGATCATCGAACAAATGGCCCCTGAAAATAGCGCCTATCTCATTCCTTTTGCCATTAAACTCAAAGGTGATATTGATAAGGCTGCATTACAGGGCGCACTCCATGCTGTGATCGAGCGGCATGAAACGTTAAGAACATCGATAAGCACAGACGACAATGGTAATGCTTTTCAGAAACTCATCGACGCACAAGCGATCAACATCGAAACGATCAACCTTGAACCTGCAACTAGCATTGAAGATGCACTGCCTTTAATGCAGGCAACAGTCTTTCAACCCTTCACCCAAGCCGATACCTCGTTATTCCGCGCCGCCTTATTTGTCGCCTCTGATAATAGCTATTGTTTAGCCGCATGCCTGCACCATATGATTGCCGATGGCTGGTCTCTCTCGATACTACAGCGTGATTTGCTCACAGCCTATGATGCGATCCGAAGCAAGCAAGCCATATTGTTTACCCCGCTACGCATACAATATGCCGACTACAGTGTGTGGCAAAGGCAGTATTTAGTATCGGATAAAGTTCAAGGTCATATTCAGTATTGGCTACAACGACTTGAAGGTGCCCCCCCATTATTACACCTCCCGTTAGATCGTGAACGCCCCGCGCAGCAAACCTTTAATGGTCAATTAACCACACAGCGCATAGACAAAGCACTGACACAAAAGCTAAGCCAATTTTGCCGACAGCAAGGCATCAGTCATTACCACGCCCTACTTAGCGTGTATTTTTTATTGCTTAGCCAGTATGCAAAACAGCAAGATATATGTGTGGGCACGCCTGTCGCTGGACGACACAAGAATGAGCTGCAAAACTTAATCGGTTATTTCGTCAACACCGTGATCATCCGTAATGACTTATCGGGAAATCCTGATTTTTATACTTTATGCCAAAAAACGATGGATCAAGTTTTAGGTGCATTTGCCCATCAAGATATTCCGATTGAAAAGGTGATTAATCAGCTGCCTCTTGCACGTAATCTGAGCTACTCACCCATTGCACAAGTGGGCTTTAACCTCATCGATAAAGCCTTATTTAACTTGCCTGATATTGAAGGGCTCAGCTGCGAAATCCTTGATTTACCCATTACACGTGCCAAATATGACCTCACGCTGACCTGTATCGAAAAAGGTGAGCACGTTGACGTCAGTGCTGAATTCAATACAGATTTGTTTGATCGCTCGACCATTGACAGCTTTTTACAGCACTTTGTTCGTCTGCTTGATACCTGCTTAACCCAGCCAGAAAAACGCTTAAGCAGCTTCGACATCATCGATAAACAAACGCTCCTAAATACCTTGTCGATTGATCATCAAAAAGGCCTATTGCTCCCCTTAAACGCCATGCAAAAAGATATGGTGCTCGCACAACAACTCCACCCAACGGCGCGAGCAAACACCTTAGGCTATCGCATTGAGCCTGCTTTTCCTATCGATGAACGGCAATGGCAACAAGCCATACAACAAGTCTCTGACGACCAACCCACTTGCCGCACAATCTTTTTGGTGAACCCGCTCAACTTGGGAGAATGGGCTTATCAATACTTGCTAGAAACCATCACCTGCGCTCTAACCGTTTTGGATTATAGCAACGAAACGCTCACGCAGAGCGACATTGAAAAACGCGTTAATGACTTTATTTATCAACCCGACCGTTATACTGACAACCAGTTTTTCCATTATGGTCTGATGAAAATAGCAGACAATCGCCACATCCTTTTAATGTCTTGCCATCATGCCATTTTAGATGGTATTTCTGTGTCCTTATTGGCTCAACAGCACATCGCTTATTACCAAGCCCTTGTTAAAGGCACAACCAAACCTGTGGCTAATGTTTTTGATACCAAAAACTACACACAAGCCAACCGCTCACAGGTGGATAGCAACGAAACCTTAGCATTTTGGCAATCTCAACTGCAGCACTGCGAGCCTTTACGCTTTTCATCGGCGTCTCTCGATCAAGTCAACAAAACAACAACTCAGCATCATGTGGATTCCCTGCATTTTACAGATCAAGAATGGCACGCCATACGTACATTTTGTCGGCAAAAGAAAACCACGCCTGCACTTTATTTCAAAGTTTTGTATAGCTTATTGATTGCTGAATACTGCCAAGCTGAAGACGACTTCTACATCACGGAGTTTCATGCCAAACGCAATAAAACCCAAGAAAACGCGCTGGGCTGTCTGTTTCAACAAACACCCTTTATCACGTCAAAAACCTTACTTAACGCTGACTGTTCTCTGGATGATTGGCTGATTGCCGCACGCCAAAGACAAAAGCAAAGTAAACCTTTTAACGATATTTCAAAAAGTGCCGTACAAGAACTGCAACCCCAGGGGGCTTTGCAATTTATGTATAACTACTATCACTTTTTACCCGAAACCTTCGATTTCTTTGACCAAAAAGCGCCCTGCGCAGAGATGCCTCCTTATGTGGAAGGCGCGGTTCAATTTATCGTTAAAGCCCTTAACAGCGGCACAAGGCTTGAGCTTTATTATCAACCCAGCCATTTTAATGCGCTGCATTTTCTTCAGCGGCTCAAGTTACTCAATCAGCAAGTTATCAACAATAATCCATGCTTGGCCGATCTAAAGCTACTGCATCACCACGAATACATGGATCAACAATACCATTGGCAGACGCCCACTACGCACCAAGGAAAGTATGATCAAGTATCATCACTGGCTACGCTACTCATCGAGCAGGCAGAGAAAACACCCGAGGCCGTCGCGCTCTCAACACCTGAACGCGAACTGACTTATGCAGCGCTAAATGTACAAACCAATCAAATAGCACATTATCTGAAATACAAAGGTGTAGGGAGCGACATTCGTGTAGGTGTATGCCTCAACCGAGACATCGAAGCGATTCTTGCTATTATCGCCATCATTAAAGCGGGTGGGGCTTATGTGCCTATTGATCCACAACACCCAGCAAGTCGTATTCAATCAATGCTCAGCACGGCAGAAATTGAAATATGCTTTGCGGGTACAGGCTTTATCAATGACCAATACTCACAGCTAACATGCATTGATTTAACAGACAAAACGATGCAACAGCGATTGAAAAAAGAGCACACGCACGCACCCAGCATCAACCAAACCAGCGATGACTTGCTCTATGTTATTTTCACCTCGGGCTCCACCGGCGAACCAAAAGGGGCGGCGCTTACCCATGCAGGCGAAATCAACCTACAGCAATGGTATACAGACAGTGTTAACGCGAACGCCGAAAGCCGTTTTTTGATCATCAGCTCATTAGGTTTTGACTTAACCCAAAAAAATATTTTTGCGCCTTTAATCACCGGCGGACGATTAGTCTTATCCATTGAGCAACACTACGACAGCCAGCATATCGCCTCACTCATACAAGAACAGGCCATCACTCACCTCAATTGCGCACCCAGCGTTTTTTATCCTTTAGTGGAAGATAACGCAAACTTATCCACACTACGCAGCCTAAAACAGGTTGCGTTTGGCGGAGAATCAATAGCCTTGCCTAGGCTGGCCCATTGGTTAGTAAGTGATAACTATCAAACAAAGCTCACTAACCACTACGGCCCAACTGAATGCACAGACATTGCACTCTATTACCCAATTACAAATCCACATACCGCTAAAGTGCTACCCGTAGGCCGTTGCAACCCGAATATCAATGTGAGTATTCTCAATGCGCACCAGCGATTAGTCCCCACAGGACTCATCGGCGAAATTGCCATTGGCGGTGAAGGTGTCGGGCGAGGCTACCTCAACAACGATGCGCTTAACAAGCAGCGATTCATCCCTAACCCTTATGCCGACGGACAACTCTACTTAACCGGTGATTTAGGTCGATGGAACACAGACGGGCAGATTGAATTTATCGGACGCAGAGACTTCCAGTTAAAGCTTAACGGTCAGCGTATTGATCCTGCCGAGATTGAATATCAAGTCAATCAGATAGGCCATATCACGGATGCACGTGTTTTATTACATGAGCAGAAATTGATTGCTTATGTCTTAAGTGAGCAGCAAAATACATCCGTATCCGCTTGGAAGAAAGCGCTCGAAAAACATCTCCCGAGCTACATGATACCGTCCCAGTTTTTTGTTTTAAAACAGTGGCCATTAAACAACAACGGTAAGATCGATCGTAAAGCCTTGCCGCTACCCACAGATCAACGCGTAGTCCCTTTTACAACACCAAGAGATGACACAGAAAAAACAATCGCTAGCATTATTGCCAATGTATTGAATGTTAGTGAAATAAGTATTCACGATAATTTTTTCGAAATTGGCGCAAACTCTTTGTCCGCTTCTCGCGCTATGGTACAAATTCGTCAACATTTTAAAGTCGACATCCCACTAAACCTTCTCTTTGATTTAACAACAACGGAGAAGCTAGCAAACTTTATTAAGGCTTCTAAAAAGGTTACTGAAATAAATACGCCATCTAAAAACCGCGTCACAGGGAGCATTTAATGAAACTTTCAAAACGACTGAACTTAGAAAAATAAAATAGGTCTTATTTCTTTTTTTTGCGCGTTAACCATCATGAAATATTCAAAAGAAATAATATTTATTTTTTTTATTTATACAAAAAAATCTCACTCACAACCATACGCAGAAGAAAATTTAAGGTCCTTTTTAAAAGGCTTCTTATGCTACGTAGCATCCGAGAACACGGATGAAGGAACGCCATTAATTCCCAAGAATTCTTTAGATTCGCGGCCATCTCTGAGAAAAACAGAGCAGAAGAAGAAAACAAACAGCAACTACCAATCAACTGATATAAAGCGACCGGAGAAAGCATTCGACGAAGAATCAAGACAGAAAGAAGTAGAATTCCGCTTTCGTATCAGCCTTGCACACCTAGAGGACGAAGAAATAAACACATCAAATACAGAAATCCGTGACCCACTAACAAATGGCTTTTCTTCTTATTCCGACAGTGACAATGACTCAATTTTTGGAAAGGAATTTGGACCACACCACATTGAAAATGAGAAAAAAGATAACTCATAAAACAATTCGCTCTTCACCCAAATTTAATCGCTTCAACGCATGATACTTCCTATAAAAGGGCACGACCTCTAAGGTGCCCCCCTCACAAGCCAGCTTTAATTCTGTGGGTATATACTTTATATCCACCATCAAGATTTCTATATCGCAAGTAGGCGTCAACTTGAAGACTTGACTCACCTTAAAAGGCTTTCTGCTAGGGTTTCTAAATAATAAATCCTGCCCCCCAAGCAAGCCTTTTTCGTTTCGTACAATTAACGCGTCCTCCTCACGTCTTATCTCAAGCCCAGCTGTATTGGTCACTAAGTTAATCACAGGCCGATATGCTACTCGCTCATGATAAAAACGGATGGGGTTAACCACAACAGACTCAAAAGCACCACTGCCCAAGGTAATGATTAATTTATCCGGAGCGATATCGCTAGGCAAAGAAAGCGCCAGCTTACGTGCCCCTTCACCCATAAATTTAGGTGCATACGCATAAAGTGGCATCGTTAACGTCGAAAATAAAAGATGCGACAAAAGCATCATGCCGAGCAATGGGCCTAACAGCCACACCAAACGTCGCCTCATTTGCAGATAGATATTTCGCATAGCGCAGGAAAGCATCAAACACGAAAAAATGCCGACAACCAAAAAATTGCGCTCTTGTGCCTCTACGCTCAATACCGGTAAAAATGATAACAGCGCCGATGATAAACAAAAATTATACAGGCGACTTTTCATGAAGTAAGCACCGATAATCAACGATACAAAAATCACATAACCGCTGATGATCGTAAAAGCTGAAAATTGTTGAAAATGAAACAGTGGCAACGGGTGAAATTGCATGGATAGCGCAACGGGCAGACGCTCAGTGAGATTCAATAAAAATTGGTCAGGCTGCCCGAAAACATCATTGTAATAACCGCCATCAGAAAAAGCGCCAAAGCCTGCAAACTTATAACAACAAATCCAAAACAATACGAGAAACGCACAAGGTAATAGCGCGATGAAATTATCAAAGCGCAGTTTATCTTCTGCATCTCTGTCAAAAAACAACGCGTAAGAAAACAAGATAGCAGCTACACTGATCGCAATTTCAGCGGATAGCAAACCCAACCCGACACATAACAAGCTCAAACCAAGCATTTTAATTGACTGACTCTGCCGAAAACGATGATGGCAGTGCAATGCCAATAAAACAAAAACCGTGGCAATGATCGCATTACGATTGGCTAACCAGGCCACTGTGAACCCATGCGTACCATCAACCGCAAAAAGAAGAAACCCTAAAACAGCTACACTTCTACGTTTAGAAAACTGTCGGTAGATTTTGTAAACCACACCTAAAAGCAATCCATACCAAAGCGTGCTATGCAGATGCATCAGCCAAGGGATTTTAATCCAGTGAAAATCAATAAAATGCGTCAACTCACTCACGGGCCTAAAAAAAATGGCTTTCATCTCACGATCTAACCACCACGGCAAAGCGCCGTAACGAATCAGATGCTCGGTACGCATATCATCGCCGGTAAGAAAGGTAAAATAATCAAAAAAGGAAAAATTGTCTGTTTTTAAAGCATCCGTATCAATATGCGACAATGCATAAAAACTGTAATCGTCAGCAAAAAAGCCCACAAATAAGCTAGGCAGCATCAACAGAAGGCCAAAAGCCGCGATATACACAGGTGATTTAGGGTGATGCAAACACATTTTAATGGATGAAGCTGACAAAGGTAGGCACTCATAGGCGAGTTACTGAATGCCTAAAAGTGTGCAATTTGCAGCCAGTCAGAAACTCAAGTAACATGAATATTATTAGTATTTTTAGCTTCACTATAAAGACAAAGCAAGTCGTCACGAATAACAACACAACAACAATAATAATAACAATCCAATAAACGACGCACCAAACCAACTGCGTATTATTGATAGATGGGTCAATAAGAAACCGGCCATGAAAGATATTCAAACGCCTTTTTGCACATTACCGGATGCTATACAGCATTACGCTAAAACCAAACCTTCGCATAAAGTATTACGCTTTTTTGCCGATGGTGAGAATAATCCCGACACACTCACGTATTTTGAGCTTGATCAACAATGCCGAGCCATTGCGCATGAGCTCAAAGCTTACGAAGGTAAAACGGCCGTCTTATTGTACCAGCCGGGCCTTGATTTTCTGCTCGGCTTTTTCAGCTGCCTTTACGCCGGTGTTATTGCTGTCCCCGCTTACCCACCCCGAAAAAACCACAACCTCGATCGTCTGCTCAGTGTTTTAAATGACTGCCAACCAACAATCATACTCAGTACAACACAACAAATTGCACTCAGTCGCCCCTTATGCTCAGAGCATATGACGGATACACACAAGCACCTTTCATGGCTGGCAACAGATGACATCTCACCACAATTAGCCGCAAGCTTTGTGATGCCCGATATCCATGAATCCTTGGCATTTTTGCAATATACCTCAGGCTCAACCGGCGAACCTAAAGGCGTAATGGTCAGCCATAAAAACATTGTCGCCAATATCAACATGGCGCAATCGGCTTACCAAATCCCGCAAGATACACACTGCGTTTCGTGGCTACCGCTGTTTCACGACATGGGATTAATAGGCGCGGTGATGATGCCTGTTTATTGGGGCGCGGGTGCTATTTTGATGCCACCCAATGCGTTTCTACAGAACCCTTTACGCTTCTTGAAACTCATTGACTGCTATGGCAAACAGTTTCCCATTGGTGCAACGCAGCCAAACTTTGCGTACCAGCTACTTGTTGATCAAGTGGCCGATGAAGATATCGAGGGGCTAGATTTATCGCCTTGGTGCTTTGCCATGACAGGCGCAGAACCCATACGCGCAGAAACATTGGATGCTTTTACTGAAAAATATCGACCCTTGGGGTTTGATGCCAAAGTCCTCCGTCCCGCTTACGGCATGGCGGAATGCACGTTGCTATCAACCTGTAACGACAAAGACACACTTATCGAAGCATACTTCGATAAAAACGCCCTCACAAATAACCAACTCACCTTCTCAACCATCTACGCCCAACGCTTTATCAGTGCAGGAAGAAATATTCCGCCACAAACACTGCGTATCGTTGATCCAACGACTTTCGAGACACTCGAAGATGGCCAGATTGGTGAAATCTGGCTGAATGGCCCGCACATTGCGCGTGGGTATTGGCAAAAAACCTCACAAACACAAGAAATATTTGAAGCTTTTACGACCGACGACGAAGGCCCTTTTTTACGCACGGGCGATCTTGCAGGCATGATCGAAGGAGAGCTATTTATTGCTGGCCGCCTAAAAGATTTAGTTATTATCCGTGGAAAAAACCATCATCCACAAGATATTGAACTCACCGCCGCTAAAGCCTGCCCATCTTTAGTGAAAGATAGCATTGCTGCAATCACAGTAAGTGTCGATCACCATGAGCATTTAGTCATTGTTGCTGAAATACAACGCTCTGCACGTAGAGATTTTCCTATAGACAAGGCTGGACGAGAAATCCAAAAAGCAATTGCCAAAATACATGGTATAGAGACAAAAGCTATTGAATTTATTCGCTTTGCCAGCCTGCCAAAAACATCAAGTGGCAAGATTCAACGCTTTTTAGTCAAACAACAATATCTCGCAAACACTCTAAAATCGGCAAAGCGTTGGGAAAATCCAAGGCCCACAAAGCAACTACAATTTCACTCAACCCACCCTTTTGAAAGCCTATCAATTAAAGAGTTACGCATAGAATTGGTGAGTTTCTTTGCAACCAACATCGCGCATGACTGCACCGCCACAACACCACTTAATAGCCTAGGGCTAGATTCGATTCAGTGGCTAACACTGGCTTCAGAAATTGAAAGTTGGTGCGGCAAAACACTTGATGTGTCAATCATATGGCAGCTTGATAATATCGATGACCTGGCGCTTTACTTGCTGACACTCAAGTCACCATCAAATACGAATGAATCCGCAGAAATAGAAGGTTTTCTTTAAATCACGGCAATAATCTCAGGTTAATTGTTTTAAAGCACATCTGTGCGCTGTATTCTTCGTTCATAAAAGTTTAACAATAAAAATAAAAAAACTTCCATGGATCACTCTGCATTAAAAATCTTTTTACGCACACTTTGGCGACAAGGTGTTGAGCTTTGGCTCGAAACCGACCAATTACGCTTTCGTGGCAATAAAGATGCCCTCACCAGCGATTGCCTCAGCACACTGCGTGAAAATAAATCTGCCATATTAGCGTTATTAAAAAAACAGCCGGATGCCTATCTAGGCTTCCCGCTCAGCGAAGGGCAAAAGGCTATTCATCTCCAGCAAAGCCTTGCCCCTTCAAGCTGTGCTTATCATTTATCGACCTTATTACACTTAACGGATGACCTCGATAAACATGCGCTCACCACCAGTCTCGATCTTGTCTTACAGCGACATGCGCCGCTACGCATGGCAATCAAAACCCTTGATGGTGTTTTAGCGCAACAAGTGAGTTACTCCCTACCTTCGGTATTGACCGAAGAAAACGCAGATGATTCTCTGGATCTCGACGTATGGGCAAAAGTACATGCTGAGCAACCCTTTGACCTTGAACAAGACGCCCTTATTAAAGCCATTTTGCTAAAAACCCCCAATAATGGCTATCGCTTACTCTTTATCGCGCACCATATTGTGGCGGATTTTTGGGCGCTATCCTTATTTTTAAATGAATTACAGCAAGTCTATAGTGCAACCTGCAATCAGCAGTCAGCTGATTTACCTGAGATCGGCAAACTGTATAAAGACTATGTGTTTTCAGAGCAAGCATATCTCAATAGCGAAGATTCTTCTGCGGCAAAAGACTATTGGCATCAATTACTCACCCCTGCGCCAAATCCACTGCAGCTACGCACAGACATCCCAAGGTCTGCACAGACTAAATTTCAAGGCGCCGAACGCTCGCACTTACTTGAACCCACACTGAGCCTGCAAATCAAAGATGCCGCAAAAAAAGCAGGGACATCCGCCTTTACCTGGGTGTTAAGTGCCTATCAGCTGCTATTACACTTCTATAGCCGCGAAACACACTTTGGTTTAGGCGTGCCTTTAATTGGCCGGCACGATTCTGATTACCAGAAGATTGCAGGGCAATTTACAAATCCGGCCTGTTTTGTCGCAGATTTCACACAGACCACAGATTTCGAAGCACTACTACAACGCAACAAAACCCAATTACAACAAGCCATGGGGTTTCAGCGCTATCCGTTACAACGCCTTGTTGATGAGTTAAACCTACCTCGAGATACAGCACAAAATCCCTTGTTTCAATGTGCATTCTCATGGAACCAGATGCAAGAGCAAGCCCAGCAAGGTCAATTGATTCAGTCTGTTTTAAGCATGAAGCAACAAGGTGCTATTTATGATCTCGTGCTGACTGGGTTTGATCAAGAAGAACAAATTTCACTGCAATTTCGCTACAATACAGCGATTTTCCGTGCAGGAACCATTGACCAATTTGCCGAACACCTCACTCTTTTACTTGAACAATCAACACAACAACCCGCACGGGCGATTAGCGACTTCTCACTGCTTACCTCTGTAGACAAACAGGCCATAAAAGCTTGCCATACGCAGAGTGAAGAAATTCCTACACTGGCATACCTTAGCTTGCAATTTGAAGATATCGTTACCCGTCATGGCGACCTTATTGCTTATTCTGATAACGAGCAGACCATCAGTTACGCAATACTGAACTCTCTGTCTAACCAACGCGCTCGATGGCTTCAAGACCAAGGTGTTAGTACACACGATCGTGTCGCCATTAAACTTTCTCGCGGCCTCAACTTACTTGTTTCTATTATTGCCTGCTTAAAAATTCGTGCCGTTTACGTCCCTATCGACCCCTCATATCCAGAAGCGCGTATCCAGTATATTTTTAGCGCCGCGCAAAGTCAGTTGCTCATCGATGATAAAACCCTTATCGATGACAGCACTTTTGACACCACCAATCTTTCTTTTCAAGGTGACAAGAACGACAGCGCCTGTATTTTGTTTACCTCAGGCTCAACCGGCAAACCCAAAGGCGTTGACCTTCCTCATCGTGCATTATTTCGGTTAGGCGTAAACAATGGGTTTCTTTCGCTCAACCCTGGCGAACGCATCGGTTATGCCGCAAACGTGGCTTTTGATGCCTGCAACATCGAAGTGTGGAATGCGCTCTTAAATGGCGCAACCCTCGTCGCCATTGATGATGATACACTCCTTAACTCAGAAGCCTTATCGCGCTTTTTAAAGCAGCACGCACTGGATGCTTTATTTTTAACAACGGCGCTTTTTAACCTGCACGCACAACATGATCCAACATTATTTTCCGGGCTGCAGACGCTGATGACAGGCGGCGAAGCCATGGATCAAGATATGGCCAGGCGGTTGATCGAGAATCAGCCTGATATCGCGCTCTATAACTTATATGGCCCCACTGAAAACGGTACAGTAAGTAGCTTTCAACGTATTGATGTTCAATCTTTGATGCAGCAGCCTCTCCCCATAGGTCGTGCCGTCAATCGTAGCCAAATACATATCGAAACGCCTTACGGCCAATCGTGCCCCATTGGCGTTACGGGTGAAATCGTTGTTGCAGGCGAAGGCTTAGCCAAAGGTTATCTACACCAACAGCCGCCCGTTGCACCCTTTTCGAAAGATGATGACGGTACATTGCGCTACCATACAGGTGATTTAGGTTTTCTAACGATTGAGGGCCAAATCGTTTATTGTGGCCGCGAGGACGATCAGCTTAAAGTCCGTGGATTTCGCATCGAACTCGGCGAGATTGAGCGGCAAATCGGCGTTTTTGAAGGTATCAAGCAAGCCTGTGTCATTTGTCGCCATAATGACGACAAGACCCCGCAGATTTTCGCCTACTTCCGTGCCGATACACCGATTAACCTTTCCCAGCTCAAAATGCACCTTCGCGCGCAATTACCTCACTACATGCAACCTTTGGGTTTGCTTCAACTGCCACAGCTTCCGTTAACGCAAAACGGGAAAATCGATAAAGAAGCCTTACCTGCTATTCAAGTAATCCCTCTGACCGCACAGCAACCAAGCACTGAATTCGAGAAGCGACTGGCGGTCGTTTGGTGTGAATTACTCGGCTTAGAGAACATAAGCACCCTAGATAACTTCTTTGAACTCGGCGGACACAGCTTACTCGCTGCCAAATGCGCCGCCAAGCTCACCGAAGAACTCCAACAAACTGTTACCTTACGTGATTTTTTTGATCACCCAACCTTGGCTGATCTCTCGGCACATTTAGCGCAAAACCCACAAAAGATACTTCCACCCATTCTGCCTGCCAAGGCCAAAACCGATATCCCTGCGGGTTTATCACAACAACGCCTATGGTTTATCCAACAGATGATGCCAGAGTCCTTCGCTTACAATATGCCGTTGGCGCTTCGTCTCACAAAACCCATAACCGAATGGGAGGTGCATCGCGCACTCGACACGCTCATTGACCGTTATGATGTGCTGAATTTGTCTTTTTTAAGTAAAGATGGCGTGCCCTATTTACAAGCCTCACCCCAGCATTGGGCTCTGGATGTTATTGATCTTTCAGTACTCGCGAACACCGAAAAAGGGAAGAAAAGTAAACGCTTACTATCAGCAATGGCTAGGCACTCATTTGACCTCAACAAAGGGCCTCTTATTCAGGCGCAGTTAATTCACCTTAATGATAACGAGTCACTGCTTGCCCTGTGCTTACACCATATCAGTGTGGATGGTTTATCCATCGCACTGCTATTAAAAGACCTCGGTCAGTTATTGTGCGGCGATAAAGCACTTGGCCCAAAACCGGCCCTCGATTACAAAGACTATTGCTACTATCAGCAACAAATCAAACATCATGACATCTTCGTCCAGCAAATCGATTTCTGGAACAAGGCTTTAGCCGAAAGTACAGGCTATTTAGATTTGCCACTGGATTACCCTCGCCCACAGGTACCCAGTTTCAAAGGTAAAACGATTTCAATCCATCTGCCATCACGGCTCTATGCCGCATTAAAAGCATTGAGTACAGCAACTGATAGTCGATTAATGATTGTCCTGATGGCCGCTTACGGGATTTTATTGTCGCGCTATACGCGACAGGATGACCTATGTATTGGTTTCCCTGTTGCGGGCAGGCAACAACACGCCACACAAAACATGGTCGGCCTCTTTGTCAACAATCTCGTCATGCGTCAGAAAATCGATGGTGATCAATCGATTGGCGACTTTTTGATGCAGCAACAAGCGCAATTTGTCGATGTCCTTGCCAATCAAGATGTCCCTTTCGATGCGGTGCTTGAAACACTCGATATTGAACGGCAAACAGCCTATACACCTTTTCTTCAGGCATCAATGCAAGTAGAAACTCAAAGCCTTGAGGCACAAATACAATCCGCTTTTGATGACAGCATTCGCCTTGAACGCATTGAACAGCACCATGCAAAATACGACCTTAACCTCTGCTGCCTAGACGCTGAAAATACACTGTCTCTACGCTTTGAGTTTGCCGCTGACCTTTTCAAAGAAACAACGATTGCACGCATGGCACAGCATTATATTCAGATTTTAGAAGGCTTTGTTGCGCAAACCGAACAACCTATTAAAAGTCTCAACTTGCTAAACACTCGTGATATTCAACAGCACGCCATAAAATCGCAACCCTCACCAATAACGCCCTTAGTTGTAGAGCGATTCGAACAAGTTACCCGCCAATTCACCGAACACACCGCCATTAATGACGAAAAAGGTGCTCTGAGTTATCAGACACTGAATGAAAAAAGTAATCAGCTTGCACACTATCTACTGAAGCAAGGCATTAAATCTCAAGATTTTATCGGCATTAGCCTCAATCGCAGTCAAGAAGTCGTCGTGAGTATTCTCGCTACGCTAAAAATCGGCGCTATTTATGTTCCGATTGACCCAGATTCTCCCGAGGCTAGAAAAGCCTTTATTGCTGAAGATGCAGGCTTGAGCTGCATCATCACAGATCAGACATCCTTCACCGATTGCCTTAGTATTGCGCCTGATGCTGGAAAAAATGAGTCGCCTCTTAATCCAAACAAAGCCATCGATCAAAATAGCATCGCCTATATGATTTATACTTCAGGCACCACGGGGAAACCCAAAGGCTGCTTAGTTTCTCATCGCAACCTAGCGCGCTTGTTCTCCACAACAACACCTTTGTTTGATTTTAACGCGCAAGATGTATGGTGTTTATTTCATTCCTACGCATTCGACTTCTCGGTATGGGAAATTTTTGGTGCGTTATTGCATGGCGCCAAGCTAGCCATCGTGCCTAAAGCCATCACGCGCACACCCGATCGCTTTTATCGTTTTTTAGCTGAAGAAAAGATCACTGTGTTAAATCAAACACCGTCAGCATTCTCTCAATTAATCATGCAAGATCAATCACAATCCAAGCCACTGCATTTAAAACAGGTTATTTTTGGCGGGGAAGCACTCGATTATCAAGCCCTTAAACCCTGGGTAGATAATCACGCTCTTGATGCCGTAAAGCTTACTAACATGTATGGCATTACCGAAACGACCGTCCATGCAAGCTTTCACCGTATCACGCCCAGTGATATCTTCGAGAACCGCCGTACAATTGGCGTAGCCTTGCCCGACATGCACTTATTGATCTTGGATCAACATCTCCAATTAGCCCCTATCGGTGTGAAAGGCGAAATCTGCGTAGCCGGTGCTGGCGTCACTCAAGGCTACCATCAACGACCCGAATTAACTGCCAAGCGTTTTATTCCCAGCCCCTTTGATCCTACTATTCATCTCTACCGCAGCGGCGACCTTGCTCGGCAATTACCAAACGGTGAAATTGAGTACCTCGGGCGGCTTGATCGCCAAGTCAACATTCGTGGCTTTAGAGTCGAGCTTGACGAAATTACAGCACAACTCAATAACCATCACGATGTACTAGAAAGCCATGTACAAATTAGCGATACGCAACAAAACCCTCAACTCACCGCTTACTGCCTGGTAAAAGATTCAAACGCTTTACCTGCAGGTAACATTCGTACCTTTTTAGCCGAGCATCTCGCTGATTATATGCTACCGCAAGCTATTATAGGCCTTGAGGCATGGCCATTAACCACAAACGGAAAGATTGATACAGCACGATTACCTAAGCCCACTGTGCATCACTTCCACAGACAAACATACTCCCCTCCGCGTAATGAAACTGAGGAGACATTAGTTGAAATTTGGCAATCTATATTAGGTATAGAACAAGTTGGGATTACTGATAACTTCTTTGAGCTTGGCGGGCATTCATTATTAGCCACACAAGTCAGTGCAAAAGTTCGTTCTCAATTACTCTGTGATTTACCCCTAAAAATATTTTTCGAGAAACCTACGATAGAAGCACTCGCCATCCATATTCTCGAAGATGCTTTACTTGAAGAGGATTTAGATGAAGAGGCACTGTTAGCATTACTTGACGAAGTTGAGGGAGGGTAGCGTCTTATACCCATCGGAATTGGATATGCAAGAAGGCCGCAAGCGAGCGAATCCCCATGAGCTTACAACCCGTAAGTAATTGGGGTGAGCGAGCGCGGCCAACGCCATTGCATCTTCAAGGGTGATCGGTATAGACATCCTCTGAACGTTAATGCAATTCAGCAAACTCATAAGCCATTTTGCTATCCGGCTCCTGAAGATAGCTGCCTGTCATATAGCTCGCACCAATCTGCCAAAGTGAAGCCATTTCTGCCGTACCGCGAACATTAGACAAGATAGTACTGACATTGGATGCTTCAAGCTTCTCAAGCAAAACCTTAATCGCATCAAAAATACCATCATCACTAAGCAAAGGCGTTAGGCTATTTTTAAAATGTACAAAATGAGGATGAATATGCTTAAGCAATTGCAAAGAAGAGGCCTGTTCACTAAAACTGGTCACGGCGAGTAAATGATCGTTTGCACGTAAAGCATTGCAAGTCGCCGCGCCTTGCTTAAGATTATTAACAATATCTTCTTCATCAAACTGAAAAATAATAGCATCAACGGGTAAGTTACTGGCCTTGAGTACCACTTTTATCCAGCTCGAAAAAGCCGTATCAATCAGTGCATACCGGCTAAGATTAATGAGCAATCGCGTGTCATGCCCATTTGCACGGTGTGTTGCTAAAGCCTTTGTAGCCTCAATAATTACCCACTGATCTAACGTGCTATCTTTTGCAAGACTGTCACCGTCAAAACCTTTTTGGATAGCGTAAGTTACCTCATAAGTTTCTTTTTTCTCACCGCGCAAACTCATAATAGGCTGATACAGAATAGCAATGGTTTCATGACTGAGCACAGCTGATTTTGTCACCTTGGGCTTTACTTGCCTCGATGTTTTTTTCTCCAACATCACCACCTCTACGCTATTTTCATCAGACGGCGCTGCATTCATCAGCTGAGCCAATGCCTGATCAAGATAGCTGTCTATTTTTTCTGAATACAGGTTAGCTATCTGGCACGTCAACTTATAGCTCAGGCTCGTTTTCTTACACTCAAATATATAATGCTCATGCTCATGGCAAAAATCCTCAAATAAACTTTTTGTTTTGGTTGGTGGCTCAGCATAAAAGAACGCCAACGTTGCATCATTAATAAAATGAACCGCTTGAACATTCGCATGCTTACAAATTAATTGCTGTAAATCTTTCCTTAAAGCCTGAGTACCTGAAAACCAGAGACGCCTCTGCAAATCATCGAAATCATTAATAGAAATTAGAACAAAGCAATATTTTTCAAGATTATCACTTTGCATTAAAGCACCGTGGTGGTGTTCTAATTGTTCTAAAACCGTAAAGCTTGTCGTTGCACCTTCCGTGATGAGTTCTTCTTGCACATCTGTCATGGTCACTTGCACGCAATCTTCACTCTGGTGCGTGGTTGTTTTAAGCGTAATAGACAGCTCTATAAGAGATTGATCAGCGCGAATAAACTGGAAGACGTGCTCATCTTGCACATTATCTTTACTGTACTGCTTAAAAAATCGTTTGAATGTGTTTTTATCTTCTATCAAGTCAATTAACGACAGGCAGACCAAATCATCCTTTTTTGAAAATCCCAGTTTTTCGGCAAAAAGCTGATTACATTCAATAAGTATACCCTCTGCGACATAAGCAATAGCTTCATCAGTGTCTTCCAGAAGGTTTTTTGTTCTGGCAAGCAATGCATTGTAATCTGCTTGAAGTGCATTTTTTTGAAGGGCGTTGGCATGGCACCTTGCCGCTCGCTTAGCGACTGGCAAAAATAGCCTGTCTTCTTGCTTATCGATCAATACAGTTACGCCTTGCTCAGTCATCGTGACTTTTTCATCAAGTGATAAGCCCTCAGCAAGCAACAAAACGGGCATATCCCCCCCCTTATCTTTTAGCACTGACAAACAATAGGATAAAGGGACATTCATGTGATGATCATCAGTAATAAGAAGATGCCATTCGCCTTTTTCGACGTGTTCGATAAAATCTTCTTTGGACGTAACTCTATGTGCGCGAACTGGGAAGTTATTCTCTCTGAATAAATTCGTAATGCGCGTAGATTCTGAAGGCGATGCAACTAAAATAAGTACGTTTATGTTTTCCATGCACTAAGAACTTCCGCAATGATGAGGGTGACATGCCTCGGTATCGACAACCGACATTATTTAAGGGCATAAAATAGGCTTATTTTTTATGGAATCTTGCCTGTCAGGCAAGCGGAAATCTGAGTTTTATCAATATTTTCTAACAGTTTCAAAGCTTTGGCTATAAAGCTTAATTCGGTGTGCGTTATTTACGTGTATGTTATACAGAAGGAAGCCAGATAAAAGGTGCGTAGGGCAGCGGACAATAAAAATAAAATGCCCTTTTGTTTTGGGAATCTTCCGTGCTTTCTTGTTCTTATGATTGGATTTTAGCCAACTTGATGCTTATCGTTAAGGAAGCACTTCACGCTTCTGTATGTCACTACCGCCATACGCTTAAAGCATTACATTTTACTCATCTACCCACACAATAATGACATCCATCATAAACTTAGAGCATGGAAGGCAATAAAAATAACATCAAGGACAATGGAAACTATACGTATGCCCTGGATGTCTGCCGTGCAGCTATTTTACGTTATTGCGACTTATTTGACGTCATACCGCTTAAAAACATATCCTTAAACATCGAGCAATATCTCTCTGTCGTTCAAGCAATGCGCTGTATTGAATACGATCTCCGAAAAAGCCAAGATACAGGCAATACGCGTATCTTTACCCATCAACAGCAACAAGTCTTCCTTACTTTTTTTCATATATGGCAACGTCCCAAACATGGGTATGAACAAATCCTTATCACAGCTGAACATCAAAAAAGCATTCATGCTATTACCGCCGAGATTGCTCTATTCCCTTATCCAGAACAAAAACAACAAGATTTTCTCGAGCTCTATTCATTTTTCGATGACAATACGCCACACGTAAAGCATCAAGAAAATGCCACTCAAGAAACGGAAAAAAACCAACAAGCCATCAGGGTTATCGATCCACTCACTCGACTTCATATAGATACAGCTGCCGATGTCGCATTATATGGCCCTTCTGATTTTCTTCCTATTACCTTGCAGTCTTTTATCACCTCTCTCGCACCACACATTAAAAACGTTGCAAACGACTTTAACTTACGCCCCACGATACTCAATAAAATTGAATCGAACAGCATGAAACACGAGGTATTTCATGAAAATATTAATGTATCTGCGCTCTTATCTGAATCGGATAAATTAACCAGTAGCGCAAAACGCTGGGGCTTAAAGATTGTTGAAACATTACACGACCCCCAAAAAAACATGTCGACAATCACAGGGGAAAACTCTGGATTCATGGTCATAGATTCATCTCCCCAAAAAGCTCCTACTAATTCACCTTTTGTCGTGATTAATCACGGAACAACGAAAGAATTCTTTACGCCTGTCGCCGACGAAAAAAACAATGGAGTTTTACATATTCTTGGGCAAGAATTACGCGATTCAGGGCGAGATCACCGCACATTTATGATTAATGATGGCCCCGGATCTAAAGGGCACCCAGAATCGTTACAAAGCTTTGTTAACCCCAAGACAGGAAGTTTAATCACCATCCAATGGCCATCTAATATCCGCAGACTCAACCTTATACGCGGTGCATTAACAGGATACGGATTAAATCACACAACAAAGCGAGTGATTAAACAATTACTTTGGCTGGACTTTCACAGGCAGCTGCCCACACAGATAGCACTGATAGGTTTTAGTCGTGGAGGTGCCGAAAATCACTACCTATCCAATGCCATAAAAATACATTTTGGTGAAACAATTACACTCGATTTATTTAGCATAGACCCCGTACCTGGCGGTCTGGATATACTCAATGTAAACGCTTACAAATTACCAAGCATTGTAAAATCGGCAACTATATTTCTTGCTGAAAAAGAAAATCGCTCTCTTTTTCAAGCCATTGATAGAAAATGGCTAAAGCTTGAAAGCCCTAACACTGAGGTCAGTTTTTTTGGGTTACCAGATAACCACAATAACTTACGTATGAAGCAAACTACTTCAGGGCGATGGGTCGGCAATGCATTAGCAGACTTCTTAGTCGACCACAAAATACTTGATGCCAAAAGTGGGCTCTACAAAAATTTGCACTTACCCGTTATTGAAAAAATGAAGTTAGAAGTAGACATCGACCATCAGCGTACCCGAAAATTAACCTATGTTGAGTCAACTACTATGACTCAAGCAGTCAATAGATTAACGAGCTGGACAGATTATTTTTCGTTATCAACGCGAACAATTACAGATTATTTACCCATCAACCCATTAACGTTGAGCACTGACTTTGCCGAACTCCTTCCTTCTAAAGAAGTCATGCAATCCAGAAAACCGAAGTTAAACCTACCTACGCGTCCTACAGCCATAGAGCTTCAACCTCTCTCCACACCAATACGCAAAAGAACGATGCAGTTAAATCTTAAAAATACACATCAGCTATTAGTGCAACACAGCGCCCGGTTTATACAAGAAGAAGGCGGTTTTGAGCTTGAAGATGCAATGGCTCCTGCGCGTTTATTGGACTACTTATCAATAAGGCCCACTTGATACGCTTGGTTTTATTACCCAGTACACCCTATCAATAGGTTCTGTTGGCGTGAGATAACCCGAGGCTAAGGGCAAATCAAAGCAAGCAGCGTATTTAAATAACGAAAACCCAGATCCGTTGTCGATAATCGTTTTGCTGTTACCGTCACCAATTTTTTATCTATAGCTGGCTGAAGCATAGTGATCAGCTCATCAAAATGATGATCGGTATAAGCCAAAAGCAACTCTGTCGATACCCCCTGCTTTAAACGCAGACCATTCAGTAAGGCCTCAAACAACACAGATTCTTTATCAACCAATTGCTTTTGTGCGGTAAAAGCCTGTTCTTTTTGAAGGTAATCATTCGGCACACGCGTATTATTAAAACGATAAATACGACGATCTGATAAAGTCACTTTTCCGTGGGCGCCAGCACCTATGGCAAGGTAATCGCCAAATTGCCAATAATTTACGTTATGCAAACTTTGCGCGTTATTTTTAGTAAATGCTGAAACCTCGTATTGCTCAAACCCCTGTGATGTTAACCACTGCAAGCCATTATCTTGAATCAGCGATAAGGTATCTTCATGGGGAATGGGGGGCGGATTTGAATAAAAGGCCGTATTTTTTTCAAGTGTCAGCTGATACCACGAAATATGCTCTACCCCAAAATCAACGGCCAACTGCAAATCATGCTTAGCGGCTTCGTCTGTTTGATGCGGTAAACCGTGCATGAGATCCACGTTAATCCGCGCAAAACCCGCCTTCTGTGCGGCGAGAATGGCAGCTTTTGCATCATCTGCTTGATGTACGCGACCCAAGCGTTTTAATGCACTGTCATCAAAGCTCTGTACCCCAATGGATAGTCGATTAACGCCGCCTGACTTGAGCGCCTCAAATTTCTCGCGCTCGCTACTGGATGGATTGGCCTCCATGGTAATTTCTATACCCGGCTCAAAGCCTATCAGGTCGCTAGCCGCATCAAGAATAGCAGTAATGCTTTTCGCCGAAAATAAACTTGGGGTTCCACCACCAATAAAAATACTATGGAGCCTTCGGCCTTGAACAAAATCTTGTTGTGATCTCAAATCCTCTTTGAGCTTTTTGACATACAGCGCCTCAGGCATCGCCGCTGCAACATGTGAATTAAAATCGCAATACGGGCATTTTTTCTCACACCAAGGAATATGAATATAAAGCGATAAAGGCGGTAGGTTCAGCATGGACGATTAGCTCAACAGGGCTAATAATTTTCTCAACGCCTGGGCACGATGAGATAATTGATTTTTTCTCGCAAGTGGTAATTCTGCGCTACTCGCATGCTCATTTTCAATCCAAAACAAAGGGTCATAACCAAAACCATTATCACCCCGTGGCGCGTCTAAAATACGGCCATGCCAGATACCGTGCGCAATAAGTGGAATAGGGTCTTCTGCATGCCGTAAGAGCGTTAAGACACAATGAAAACTTGCAGCACGTGCATCACCTTTAACAGGCGTCAGCGCCTGCAGCAGCTTTTTGTTATTGGCATCATCCGTTGCTTCTTCGCTGTAGCGTGCACTGAAAACACCGGGCTGCCCCATAAGCACATCTACAATCAACCCTGAATCGTCGGCTATTGCTGGCAAACCCGTTTCTTTTGCAACATGCCGTGCTTTAATCAAGGCATTCTCTACAAAGGTTACACCCGTTTCCTCAACATCACTGACGGCAAAATCTTTGGCTGATACAATATCGATGCCAGTGCCTGCAAAGAGTGCTTGAAATTCTTTGAGCTTACCCACGTTATGGCTAGCAATAACAATTTTGTTTAAAGAGCTATTGAGTACAGGCTTATTGGACATACAACACCTTTTTAAAATTGATTTCTTTGGCAGGCTTTTTACCACTTGGCCGTACTTGAAGTTTAAAATAAACGGGGATTTTATTTTTAATATCGACAGGCGCAAAATAATAAATTGAACCTTTATCTTCAATTTTTTTGAACACTAATTGTTTTGTGATAATGAGATCGTATTCTGTGCCGGTAATCTTCGCCCGTTGCTTTGATCGTTTACCATTCTTTCCTATTTTCACGACTGATACATTCACATAGGCTTGATCTTTAGATCGAACCAATCCATACGCCTTTGCAATATTCGGCGTGAGAAAAGTGGAATTTATCACCGTATAATTAATCTCATACGCCCCATAACGAATTTGATGTGTTGATTTATCATAATATTGTTGCTCAGAAAAAACGATCGAAGGCAAAAAAATGAGTAATAAAAACATGGCTTTCATAAAAATTATCTCGACAAATGATAGACAGCAACAGAGGCAAACCAGTTAGGCATAAACTGAGCAAGAAAAGATTGATGCCCTTGCAAGCTTGTTAGGGCACGATTAAGCACACGAACACCTTGCGACTCACATAACGCTTCAAAATCCTTGATCGTACAGAAATGAATGTTGGGTGTGTCATACCATTCGTAAGGCATAAACTCAGATACTGGCATTGTACCCTTAAACAATAAATGCAATCTCGATCGCCAGTGACCAAAATTAGGGAAAGCAACAATGGCCGTTTCGCCAACTCTCAGTGTCTCATGCAGCACCCTATCTGGCCTGCGCATGGCTTGGAGTGTTAATGTCATCACCACCGTATCGAAGCTTTTATCAGAAAAGTTACCCAGCCCATCATTCAGGTTTTGATTGATAACACTCAAGCCTTTAGCAATACAACGATCGAAGTTATCCGCACCTATCTCAATACCTAACCCATCAACTGATTTATTTTTTTTGAGCTGGTACAGAAGCGTGCCATCACCACAACCGAGATCAAGCACACGTGCCTGCTTTTTTATCCAACTTTCAATAATATTAAATTCAATACGCATACTTTACGACTCGTCACTTAACCCGTGATAAACACGATCCATGTAGGTTCTGAATACTTTTTCATAACGCGCATTATTTAATAAAAAACCATCATGCCCAGCTGTTGATTCAATATCGGTATAAACAACAGACTTGCCTGCGCCAATCAATGCATTCACCATTTCTTTCGATCGCACCGGAGAAAATCGCCAATCGCTTGAGAACGAAATGATTAAAAATTCTGATAAAGCATGAGAAAATGCTTTCACGGGATCGTCATCGTATTCTCGTGCAAGATCAAACATATCAAGTGTGTGCGTCATTAAAATATAACTATTCGCATCAAATTTCTGCGAAAACTTTTCGCCCTGATAGTGCAAATAACTCGCCACTTGAAACTCTAACGGACTGGATTGACCAAGCTGAAAACTGCCTGAGCGTAATTCACGGCCAAATTTCTGGTTCATGCCGCCATCAGAAAGATAGGTTAAATGGCCAATCATACGCGCCAACGAAAGCCCCTTACGCGGGATTTTTCCTTGCTCTTGATAGTAGCCGTCTAGAAAGTCAGGGTCACTTTTAATCGCGGCTCTTGCCGTCTCGTTGAAGCCAATATTTTGCGTGGTCAGCTTCATACTGGAAGCAAGAATAATACTGTGTTTGAGTTTCTCTGGGTAATTCAGCGCCCAACGCATCACCTGCATGCCGCCTAAGCTGCCGCCGATCACCGCCGCCCATTGTGTGATGCCAAGATCTTGCATCAATCTGTATTGTGTTTCTACCCAATCGCGTACGCGTAAAGCGGGAAAATCCGGGCCGTAGGTTTTTTGTGTTTCTGGGTTTATCGATAATGGCCCTGTGCTGCCATCACAGCCCCCCAAATTATTGGTGCTCACGACAAAAAACCGGCGAGTATCAATCACTTTATTCGGGCCAATAAAATTGTCCCACCAACCTGGATTCTGCTTCTCTTCTGCATGGAATCCTGCTGCATGCGCGTTGCCACTTAGCGCATGACAAATCAATATGGCATTACTCTTCTGTGCATTCAGCTCACCATAGGTTTCATAAGCTAACTCATAACCTTTAAGCGATTTTGATGAGGCAAGTACCAGAGTATCGTCCACAACAAGGGTTTTTGGCACAACCAAGCCTACAGAATGGGTAGCAGCGGGTTCAATCATAGTGATTTGGAATGGTGACGTTAAGGCCGCAAGTATAGCACCATTAGCGAATGGCTTGAAATTTTAGGGAAGACCACTTAAGAGGATGTCACTCGAAAAACTCTCGACTTTATCCACACCCAAATTAAGCCAGTGCCTGGCTGCATCAACATCAGCAATTTCATAAACAGCTAACGCGCAGGGTAATTTAGGTAATGATTTCGTGCTTAATCTTTTTACATTGATAAATGCAATATCCACATTGCCCGAGCAGCATCGTTGCCAGCAGCTCTTCAAACTCGACAATACCAGTCCTGTTTTTTGGAAATGGAAAGACGCTTTAGCTTTACATATCGCAGAATGATTAAAAGCAATTAACGTCAAACGATCGAGATAGGGTGCTAACACCATTGCTATTTTGGCCAAACAATAATCTTCGCCATAGTGCTCAATCGCACCATCTTTCAATTCAATAAAAAAATACACGTCGGGGTATTGTTCAAAAAAAGGAAGAATTGCTGACAAAGGCTCTATGGTGTTAGCAATAAAATCCCGTTTAAAACGTTTTGGCTCATAAGCAGACATTTGCATGAGCTCATCCAAATTAAGCGATGACACCTCTATCTTTTGCTTACAAACACGTTTTAGGTTGTTATCGTGAAACAAAACAGGCTCGCCATCTCGGCTAAATTGAACATCCAGCTCTATCTGACGAACACCTGCCTCAAGAGCACCTTTTATGGCCAAAGCACTATTTTCTGGAAAGTGTGCCTGTAAACCACGATGAGCGATCACAAGATCAACGGCTTTATTCTGCGTTAACATGCTGACACCTTAATGATACTTCATGAATAATTATTCATTCACTGACTGACTGACGCAACAGCCTTACTCTTTCGCTGCCTAAAGACTTTAACAACCGCAGGGAACGAGAAAATCAATAAACCACTCCATATCAGGCCAAAGCTGATAGCCTTAACGTGATCAAACGGCTCATGAAAATACAGCAACGCCAAACAAAATTGTAGGCTAGGCTCAATATAATGTAAAAGGCCGATCATCGTCAGTGATGTTTTTCTCACCGCTGCGGTATACAAAAAATAAGGTATAAGCGTCATGGGTGCCGCACCTAAAAATAAGGCCCATGTTACACCATCAGTATTCGCCAGCTGGCTGTTCCCACCCAGATCAATTACACACAGATAAATAGCGGCAAAAGGTGCAATGACGAGTGTTTCAAGCGTCAATGAGAACAGCATGTCAAAATCTGTGTATTTTTTGCACAACCCGTATAATGAGAATGTTAACGCCATAATAAGAGAGGTTACCGGTACCTGCTTATAAACCACTATTTGATAACCAACGCCCGCTATAGCCAAAATAATGGCGATACCTTTATAGATATCAAGCCCATCATGTTGGATAAACACACCAAAAGCGATGGCAAATAAAGGCGCGATAAAAAACCCTAAGCTCGCTTCCATCACGTGCCCATTGGTAATTGCATAGGTAAACGTACACCAAGACACCGATATAAACGCACTCGACAAAACGATCATTACGCAAGAACGCTTTTTTTGCCAAATGGATGCCAACGATGGAAGTTTCTCTTTAAATAGAATAAAGGCTAACCACAGGCAGGGCAGTGAAGCCAAAATGCGAACAGAAAAAAGCTCAAAAATATCATCTACATTAACGTATTGATAATAAAGCGGCAGTAAACCCCAGAAAATGAAGTTTATGACCGCTATAGTATTTCCTGATAAATTCCTGAACATAACCCCACACCTCGCACATCGGTTGTTTGATGACGCTATTGATAGCTATGCTCTGACACAGGTAATTTTATTTAGTTCAACCGACAGATTAACCAAAAAGAATTGTGGGATTTTAAATTTTTTGTAAGGAAAAATAAGAATCATAAATTTACATTTCAGGAACCTTCTTTTTTTTCACAAGATCACTAACAGGTTTATATTTGGCGGGCGAGTAATTCGTTTTTCTTTGCCAACACCCATTGGTATTTAAACTCATTTGCGTGTGCTGTTTACTCGGTAAATCACCGTGCTGCGCAAGCCCCATAACAAAGGCCAAATAATTAAACTGTGCATTTTTGCTTACCCGGTTACCAACCAAGCCAAAATGATCAGTGGTTACTTGCCCTAGAGACTGCCATTGCTTTGTCTGTGTACCTGCCAGCAACGTTTCATTTCCTTCATATAAAGCACTGCGCAAAGGAACAAAACCATCATTATCACCACCACCATCGTACTCTGCTATATGGCAAATATCTTTCCATGTTCGATCCAAAAGCATGCTGGTATTTTTTTCAACGACAGGGTTGGCCGCCACTAAATAACAAGGGATATGAGAAGGTATCTGCATCGATGGATTAAAGGTATTCATCATAAAATCCCTCGACAAATTCTCAAGGCATCGCTTTACAGTTGTCAGCGTTGACTGGTGAATAATAGCAAGGTAATCAAATAAATCCGTGAAGCTTGCCTGAGGTGCTTTACTTTGTAAATCATCAGCCAAGGGGGTTCCTAAATGCGGGCCACCGAGTGTCGTCATGCTTGCAATTTTATCCGCAAAGCCCATCCCTTGGATTTTTTCACCATGAACACTATTACATGTCATCATAGGGCGACAGGCAAGAATTTTAGCATCAATAGCGGCCTGCCCATGTGCAATAATATGCACTTTTTTAGCGCCTGTTTTATATAATACCCTGTCCAGTTCAACTGCCCACATTTGTGCACGTTTTGCAGGCGATTCCATCGGGTTAATCACAGAAGCAAAGACACCAAAGCCTGAATTGATCATGGCAGATTCTGCCCCGTTAAAATAATCAAGCAGGCGTCGATTAAAGATATTAAGCGTAGTAAATCCCATAAATCCATGCATCAAAAGAATAGGGTATTCATGCTGAGGTGAATCTAACAAAGGTGGGGGAAGTAGCTTCTGACGAAAAATCTCAGTTGTGAGCAGAGCTGAGCCATTAATAAACGCTTTTTTTAAAGGGCGAAAATAACGCATGAGAACTATCCTTAGTCAATCTCAAAACAATACGAAAAATGATTCGCAAACTTAGCTTACACTATATCTTGCATGGCAAAAAAGGTATTGCCTCCCTGCCAATCAACCAAAATCCGCACACTAATCAGCCAAAAGTAGATATCATATTAAGAAGAGGCTGCCTCTTCAAAACCTTCTTCTGACGCTTCATCCGCTTCTTCCTCTGGCTCGCTTTGCCCATCAGAAAACACAGACAATATAGATTTCACTTTTGCTTCCCAGTGCGTTTGCGTATCCAAGAGGTTTGCATTATCTGCTTCCAAACGCTGAAGCTCTTCTTTTAGTTCTTCAACTTCAAGTTGCAACAACTCATAACCTTCTAAGGTTGTATTAATGTTTTCTTCTAATTGATTTAATAAATCCACGGGGTTCTCCAAAAGTAAAAAAGGACGCTGTTATATACCGATCACACTTGAAGATGCAAGGGCGTTGGCCGCGCTCGCTCACCCCAATCACTTACGGCCTGTAAGCTCATGGGGATTCGCTCGCTTGCCGCCTTCTTGCATCTCCAATTCCGATGGGTATAGCAAGATTTCATTAACAAGCTTGCACGATAATCATACGCAATAGTAGGATAAAAGCGCGCATTCTAGCAAACATTATCTAGCAAACATCATACATGTTAACTGCATGTAAAGATGAAGCAGAGACGGTTATTTTTATTATCTCGACAATACACTTGTTCATCAGTTAATAATTTAACAAACGTTAAACCAAGGCCGCCAACACAAGGTGTTGGTGAATTACTATCAGGATAACTATCCACGAAAGGGTTAAATACGCAACCCTGATACACAACTTCCACATAAAAAGTTCCGTTCGCCAAACACCAATGACAGTTTATTTTTTTTCCATCAGGTATTTGCCCGTATTTCACTGCATTACTTAAAAGCTCCTCTAAAACTAATTGAATATCACCTTTTCTGGTTTCAATGTCATAGTTTTTCCCATACTCATCAATATCGTTTAAACAGACGCCTACAACGCCAAGATCAGCAGCATACTGATAATGAGAGATGTGTGCTGCTGAATCTGGATTTATTAAAAATGAGTAACTTGGCTCACGGCCTATCACAAGCAGAGCCATATCGTCACTTCTCGGTATCGCACCTGAAAATTGATGTACGGCTTTAAACGCCGAGTCACCTATTACTGCAATATCAGCTGTACTTTTTTCTTTTAATACACGAGCTAAGCGACAAATACCAAAAATTTCACCCTTCTCATTAAAGGCTTCTGTTAGCCCATCCGTAAAGCACACAAGCCTCTCACCTGCGGCTAGATCGAGCACATTAACGGGAAATTGTATCGCCTCCTGCAACCCTAATGCCTGAGTGCGCTCGCCTTCGAGTTGAACAACGCCTTTATCACGAATAACAAAAGGCATGTCATGGCCAGCTGAAACAAAACGCACGCGGCCTGTCGATATGTCTAGCTCCCCACTGATTAAGGTCACAAACATACAGGCTTCGTTTTGGCTAAAAAGCTCATCATTCATCGATTGTAAAATATCCGGTAAGCCTTTTTTAGCCTGAATTTCGTATTTAAAAATGCTCAGTGCTTTCGCCATAAATAATGCGGCGCTCACGCCTTTATCGGAAACATCGCCAATGACAAACATAAGCTGCCCAGGTGCGCCAAATGCGTAATGATAAAAATCTCCACCGACCGCATGTGCAGATTTCAACATTGCCCACAAAGCAAACGGGTCGAAAGCAAAATAAGACGCGCCTTTTCCATTGAGCATTGATTGCTGAATAATGCTTGCTGCATGCATTTCTCCTTCAAATCGATTCGTTTTGGCCGTTTCAGTTTTTAGCCGATGCATGTAATGCTGTAATTCGGACTGCATATGAACAAAAGCGTTAACCAGTGTGCCGACCTCATCGTTTCCTTTTGCTGCAGCAATAGGTTGGTTAAACTCCCCTTTACTCAAATATTCCGCCGCGTCACTCAAGCTCACCAGAGAATCCGTTACATTCCTACAAATACGATGAATAACCCATAGCGTCACCCCCATTAACAAGAGACTTAATAGCAAAAAATAGAGGACAAAATGATGAATACTGGCGATCGCCTCATCTAACGCAAAAGAAAGCACAAGGCTGACCTCTGTGGCGGGCAATTTCTGGTAGGTATATAAACACTCTGAGTAGCCGTTCTGCTGACAAGGCAGGCGAGCAATGCCTTTCTTACCTTGCGAGATTTCTTTAAGCACGCGCAACCACTCTGCCGAGGGTTGGCCGTCAAGAAATGTATCTAAGAGCGCGTACATTTTATTTCCTTTTCCATCCATCAGCACGTTGCCCTTAGCGTCAATAAGGCGAGCAGATACGAGTTGCTTGCTCATCAACAATTGCGCACTCTCAAATACTTTATTCAAATCCATATCACCGATGACATAAGCCATTGCTATGCTTTTCCCATCGTATTTTTTGTGAATCGGCGCCGCATAAGAAAACAGGTATTTTTTTTGTAAAGACGATGGGTATGAACCTAACCAACGCGCATGATCGGGCATTTTCATTAAACGATACCAAACATGCTCCGTATCATTGGGTTCAAGCGTGTTCAGATTAAGGTAGTGGATTTTCTTGTCGACCTCATAAACATAATCAGCCAAATAACACGCATACGGAAACAGGTGGCTTTTTTCTTTATCGGCACAAGGTTTCAAGTGATATAGCTTTCGCCACTTTTGTGTGGCCAGTAGCGCACTGCCTGTAATTTCAGGGTGTGTTTCAACAAAATGACTCAAAGAGAGCTGTAAATCTTTATGTGTGCCTTCAAAATCTTGAACAATATTCGCCAGTGCATTGACAGACTTCTCGGCAAATTGCATTTGACCAGCAATACGATTGGCCACAACCGATGTTTCGTAACGTACATCTTGTTTTGCTTCTTTCAAACGATAAGTAACAATTGCTTGCAAGTTATACATGGCAATGACACTTATCCCCAGAGTCACCACAGGGGCAATCAAACACATGAAACGTGTCTGTATAGGCCAATCCCTAAATGGTTTCATCTGTGGGCAGCTGTGTGGATGAACCTTCCAAAGCAGGTTTTTTTGTAGTGGCATTCAACGTGGGGTGAATCTGCTGTAAATAGTCGTCCATTTCTTCGTCGCTTGAAAAGAATGCCATTTCAGGTAATGCCTGAATAATCTCAAAAATTTTACGAATTTGAGGCTGTCGGTTGGCCACAGTGACCTCCCCGCCTCTTCCTTGCATAAACTTGGTGAGTTTAAAAACAGATCGGAAACCGGCTGAGCTGATATAGGTCAATGCTTTTAACTCTAACACCACATACATCACTGCTTGTAACTTGCTTTCGGTGATGGCTTTATCAAATGCTTTCACTGTCTCAGTATTTAACATGCCGTCGAGATGAATAATTAAGATTTTTTTCTCTGGCTCAGCATCACAGGTAATTTGTAAGCTCATTCGTTAACTTTTTTATCGGAAAAAGATCAACTTTAGAGGATAAAGAACAGTGAAAGTTGCAATGTGGTTTCTGAAGAATAGCCGAGATTATATTCAGTTTTTTAAAAAAGAATCAAGCAACACAGATTTAAGCAATGACGCCACGCAACATGGGCTTTTTATCGGATAACCACCACAAAGCCCCTATTATTTTCTTTTGGTTGCCTCGAATCAAATATACGGTTCATGGATAGGCAACCTTCAAAAAATCCGCCATAATAACGCCATCATTGACTTCGTATAGCTTGCCATGTCAGACGAATTAACTGAATTTATTCGCGCAATTGTTGAACCGCTAAAGCACTGCGCACTATTAGGTATTAGGGTTGTCGGCGCAGAAAAAAGCCGATTAACGCTGAGCCTCCCTTATGATGAAAAAATCATTGGCAATAGTGAAACAGGTGTCATACACGGCGGGGCATTAACCACACTTTTGGATACTGCCTGCGGCTTCGCAGCTGTTGCTGCCCTCGATGAATTTGAATTTGCCCCCACGCTGGATCTACGCATCGACTACATGCGGCCCGCCACAAAAGGGGAAGCCGTTATTGCCATGGCCGAAGCTTATCGTGTTACCTCAAGCGTTATCTTTACGCGTGCAACAGCCTACCACCCGAACGAAGAAGACAAGGCCATTGCACAATGCACAGGTAGCTTTATGCGAATCAAACCCACCTAGGAGGCTTTATGATTTCATCACTTCTTGACGCCATCAAAAGCCAAGACCGGAAAAGGGTCATCAATTGCATCCCTTATGCGCAAACTATCGGCATGGGTTTTACTGGCAACACAGACAACGACTTTATCTTAAAAGCACAAGAATCGAATATTGGTAACCCAACGCTCCCTGCACTGCATGGTGGCTGCATTGGTGGCTTTATGGAAACCACGGCTATCGTAGAAGTCATTTTTACACTGGAGACGACCAAAATACCGAAGATCATTAATTTTTCTCTGGATTATTTGCGACCCGCACGATTTCAAGATACCTTTGCACGCTGTAATATCGTGAGGAAAGGCAATAAAGTCGTCAACGTCGCCATTACCGCCTGGCAAACTGATATCAATACTCCGATCGCTAAAGCGAGAGCGCATCTTTTATTATGAAACAACCCTCTTTTGATAGCAGCCATTCCCTCCTTATTGGTTACATACTCTGGGTATTTGGCTTTACAGGCTCGCACCGCTTTTATTACGGCAAGCCCGTGACTGGCACAATTTGGTTTTTTACCTTTGGATTATTGGGCATTGGTTGGTTGATTGACGTTTTCCTCATTCCAAGTATGGAGCGTGAAGCTGATCGCCGCTTTGAAGATGGCGATATTAATTACTCCCTCGCTTGGATATTACTGACCTTTTTCGGCATCTTCGGGGCACATCGTTTTTATATCGGCAAATATGTCAGCGCAACCATCATGTTGTTAATCACGCTATCCAGTTTGAGTTGGTTTATCTTTCCGCCTTTCGCCATAGGTTTCCCTGTGGTTATCGTGTTTCTTATTTATGATTTCTGGACACTCAACACACAAATTGCCGACAAACATCATTATTCATTTTAATCGCTGTTCACGATAGGATTTTTTCATGAGTCAAGATGCCTTAAAAAAAGCATGTGCTGAAAAAGCGCTGGAATATGTGCTAGATAAAATCAACCAAAACGACATTATCGGTATCGGCACAGGCTCTACCGCAAATTTTTTCATTGATGCCCTAGCAAAATACAAAAATGATTTCAAAGCTTGTGTCGCAAGCTCAAAAGCGAGCAGCGACCGACTTGAAAAACACGGCATTGAAGTACTGGACTTGAACAGCGTCAGCGAGATGCCGGTGTATATTGATGGTGCCGATGAAATTAATCCCTACCTTGAAATGATTAAAGGGGGTGGTGCGGCATTAACACGAGAAAAAATCGTCTCAGCAGTCGCTAAAGAATTTATTTGTATTGCCGATGAATCCAAATATGTCGATATTCTAGGGGCCTTCCCGCTGCCCGTTGAAGTCATCCCTATGGCCAGAAGTTATGTGGCAAGACAGTTGCTTGCGCTCGGTGCAGATCCTGTTTATCGAGAGGGCGTGGTCACGGATAATGGCAACCAAATTCTTGATCTCTATGATTTTCAAATCACAGGCGCTAGAGAGAAAGAATCCTACATTGATGGACTTGCTGGCGTTGTTTGTAATGGAATTTTTGCACGCCGCGGTGCTGATAAATTATTCTTGGCGACAAAAGATGGCGTGAAAGACATCCCTCGGAAATCTTAATCATATAACTGAACACATAACGCCACGAGATCAAGCCTCCGGTCATAAAAAAATGTCATACTGCGCATTACCTTCTAAGCTATTTGTTTGGAGGGACGCCAGATGTACCGAATCAATCCGCGCTATATTCACGTCATACTTATCACAAGCTTACTGCTTGCCGCCTGTGCAAGCAGTTCGTTTTTTTATACCTACGACCATCAAGTAGCGGCCTACCACAAGGCTATACACCAAAACACCCCATCGTTGATGGCTAAAAAAATAACACATAAAATATCATCAGCAGATGGCATGCTGTATGCACAAGAAGCCGGCCGTTTACAGCAACTCGCCGGCCAATTTAAGCAAAGTGAATTATCACTGCGTGAAGCCATACGTCATTATAAAAAGGCAGATACCAGAGCTATCATTTCAACCAGTAAAACAAGTGCACAAGCGCTTTCCCTCTTGGGCAATGAAAACAACATTCCCTACGATGGCGCACCGTTTGAACGTGTTTATACGCATCATTTTCAGGCCTACAACTACCTTTTTACACAAAACATGACAGCTGCAGGCGTTGAAATAAGGCGAGCGCGTGACACACAACGCCGCCAAGAATTGCTTCACGATAAACACATTGCCAAAGCTCATCAAAAAGCCCGGGAACAACAAATAAATCTTGATCTGATTAATAAAAATCCACTGCTTACAGGTGTTGACCTTTACACATCGAAAATCCGAAGCCATTTTCTCAGTGCATACACTTATTATTTCAGCGCAGTATTCGCTGAGGCAAACCAGCAATGGAATAATGCACGGGTTGATTATAAAAAAGCTTACGAAATTAATCCCGATAATCGCCTCATTCAAAATGCCATAAAACGCGTAGAAAAACAGCAAACGCAAAATAATAAAGGTGTTCTCGTTGTGCTCTTTGAACAAGGGTTCATTGCCAAACGAAAAAGCTTAACGCTGAGTATTCCCAGCCCAAGCTTGAATACATTTTTATCGATTTCACTGCCTTATTACGCAAAGGGTGAGTGGCCTGAAACAAAAACGTTGCAGGTATCTGTCGCCAATCAAACGCAAACAACGGATGTATTAACCTCACTCTCTGCATTGGCTGCCAAATCACTCAAAAACAACTATCCCACTTTGCTCACTCGGCAAGTCTTACGCGTGATAGCAAAAAAACAATTGCAGGCAAAGATGCAAAAATCTTCGGATGTGGGTGGCGTGCTCGCCAATATTTACAGCATTGCATCTGAGCAAGCAGATTTACGTAGCTGGTCAACTTTACCCCACTCCGCACAAGCTACTCGCTTCGAGATTTCTCATGGGTTACAAGAAATTTTTATCGATTTTGGGTACGTTTCCAAATCACAACATATACTTATCCATAAAGGCCAAACAACACTACTTCGCGTCATTGATGCTGGCAACCGTTTGGTGACGCAAATAACCCAACTCTAAAGAGAGTGTTACGCAATAGGACAACCAGTATGTTAAAAAGAAACGCCTTCGCCAGGTATTTTATTATTTTTATTGCCACTTGTTTATTCGGCTGTACACCAGCGACACTCAACACAAAACCCAAAGCAAAAAAATCGCCCTACCTTAGCGTTATTTTTGACCCTATGCTGAGCTTAGTGAAAGTTGGTAATGAATTGGTTCGCCTCAAAGGGGATCTAAGAGAATTCAGTGCTGAAGTGATTAACATCAACAATTTATCCGAAAAATTATCGTATAAATTTAAATTCTATGACAAAGATGGATTTGAAGTGAATCCCGAAAAAACGCCATGGAAACCTGTGATCATTGCGCCTTATGAGTCAACGAGCATCCAGATGGTTGCGCCGTCAAAACGTGTACTTTCAGCCAAGTTATTTATTGAAAGGCAAAAATAGGGTCGGTTATGCGTTGTAATAAATGGTTTCTTAGCGTCATCACATTAGCATGCCTTACCGCATGCTCAACTGTTGAGTATGGCGATGCAACACAAATTGAGAGCGTCAATACCGATTTCGGCTCATCTGACTTACAACAAATCGCCGCCGCCATGGTCAATGATTTATTAGCTTTCCCACCTATGGTGACTATAACAGCCCAATCACGCCCCGTTATTTTCATTGATGGCATCATCAACAAAACCACCGAACATATTGATATGCAAAGTATCACAGATAGCATCCAGAGCCATTTAATCCAGTCCGGAAAATATCGATTTGTTGATCCAAACGCTATCGCTCGTGTCAAAAAGCAATTTAATTATCAGCAACATTCAGGGCTTATCGACCCAAGTAAAGCAATACAAGTTGGCCGTCAAATGGGCGCGCAATACATGCTTTATGGCAATATGATTTCAATCACCAAACAGAGTGGCAGTACAAAAGATGTTTATTACAAATTCACGTTAAAGCTTATGGATCTCACTTCTGGTGTTTTAGAGTGGTCATCCGAAAAAGAAATTCGTAAAGTAAGAAAAAAACGTTTATTAGGTTCATAACATATCACTATAAAATTAGGCCGTGTGTTTTTATCGAAAAACCGCTTCTTGAGTCTGTAACTTATTAAATAACCAGCCGTTATCATCCAAGCTTTCGGTCAAACCAACGATGCTGGTTGTTGACCCGCCACCCCATAAAATTGAAAAAACATTCATATCCAACAAATCCTGCCAGTGGCTTAAATGCCAGTGGTAAACACCTTGAGCACACCCTTTATTATTTTTAGGGCAGGTATTAAGATATTTTATGACGCTATTATCAGCCACAAAATAATCATTCATCGGCCTCTTGAACCTCGTACGGGTAATGTAGTCTTCTACATTACTGAGATCCGATGCAAGGCTATCATCACCAAAAATATAATCCGGCGCAGTAGATCCATGATCATTACGCGTATCTCTGTCATTTTTTACCTGCATATGCCCACCTGGGATCTGAAAAAGCATGACAGGCAAGTTATTGAATGCATGACTAATATTTTTTATAAAAGAAAAATATACTTGCCATGCAGGCGCATTGTAGAGATAACCACTATTAACTCCCGCTTCTTGCAATGATTGATCCCAGTTATCACGTTCCCACTTATCAAAGGCGATAAAATGCGGCCGATAAAGGTTATCTTTCTCAAAAAGTTGTAATTCATGGAGAAATGCCACTTCTTCTTGGCTATGTACTTTTAGCGTATCACCATTTGGGTCTTCAGTTGCAGCTTCATGAACCCAGCGATGCCCACGAGGGTCGCCAGCCCAAATATTATCTTGCCAACCGAATGCAACACTCGGCGCAAATGTTTTTATTAACCAATTAACCGATTAACCGATTTAATGTAGCCTGCTAAATTAAGCTGATCTGATTGAAGGTCATCAGGAATATCTGGCAACTGATTCAGATATCCATCAGCATGAAGAGAAGAAAACGCTTTTAACAATGCGGCATGAGTAGGGATAGCCATAGTTTTATAGGCAACAGGGCAATAATACTTTTGGCAACTTTTATTAATCTCACCAAGTAGATCTGGGTTAATAACAAATGTGGCGGGCGTCGGATGTTTTTCATCTTTATAACTTTCTGACACCTGAGCAATGCGGATCAGATTGTAATAACGTTTCCATAAATTATCGGCATAGCGTGAATCTTGTCCAAGATCTATATTGATGGTTTCTACACCTGTGCTTCCACCTGCTGTATAAACAACAATAACTGGCATTACCTGTCGTTGGTTATCGTAAATATCTTCAAGCTTTCTAGCTTGCTCAAGAATCTTCAGTGTTTTATTGGGTGTGTCTATCTTCTGAAGATTATAGGCATCCCCTCCTCCACCTTGAGCATAAGTAAAAACAGATCTAACAGGCCGTTTTACGAGTTGATCAAAATTATAATTCCCTCTTGCAGAATTTGCACCAGATACAGAAGCGCTCGTTATTTTTTGGCTCGGCCAGCCGGGAACTGCTTGATTATCACATTGAAAACTTTGGAATGAATGGACATACACAGAAAATAAAACTACCAATGAAATTAAATGAATAAACATGTTTTTCATGACGCCCTCAAATATATACAAGCAGGGGTGGATAGATGCCTATAATAATGATTGATTGCAGCATCAGTTACAATAACTTTATTACCATCTAAGTATATATAACCTTTGTTCGTACAATAGATAACTTTTCTAATAAGTTACTGTCTACTAAGAATGAGCATATTAATTATTAATATGCGTCTAATACTCTTATCTATACCCATCGAGATTGGAGATGCAAGAAGGCGGCAAGCGAGCGAATCCCCGTGAGATTACAGCCCATAAGTGATTGGGGTAAGCGAGCGCGGCCAATGCCCTTGCATCGTCAAGGCTAATCGGTACATGCCACTAACATGATTAACTAAAGGATTAAAAAGGCATTTGTTATTCGCCTGAAATCAATATTATTTCTTATATTTAATCTAACTTATTAGCCTAGGAGGAAGAATGAGAAACCTAAAAAAACCGGTATTAGGCAAACTCAGTATCATCACATTCGCCATCATGAATGTTGTTGCTGTTGTAAGTCTCAGAGGCCTTCCATCAGAAGCTGAATACGGGTTAAGGGAGGCAGCATTTAAGAAGATACCTTTTTTGGGTGTATAGTCACATCCCACTTTTTCAGCTCGGCATGTCTTGTAATGTGGGGTTGAATCTCGTCAAGCACTTCCTTACTTGGCCTTACACCTTTCGTATAAACCTTATCAATTAAATCAACAATTGTTTTTTTACATTTATGCACAAGACTTTTTGTCCACTCCACCACCACATGAACTGAATTTAGAAGTGTGCCATTCCAATGGCTTTCCAAAAAAGCCCACCGCCTTTCAATGGGATTATATTTGCTGTGATAAGGAGGGTAGTAAACCAGCCTGATTCTCAGCCCAGTTTGACTGGAAAATTGCACAATCCGCAAAAGAAACTGAGTTCGCAGGCTATTACTCTCCGGGCCATTGTCTGTATAAATAATCAGCTCATCTTTGTCCTTGTTAGCTTCTTTGACATTCTCCCACCACAATTGCAGTGCATCACAAATAAAGTCGCTCGTCTTGTAGGAGGGTCCATAAACAACATGGAGTTGATCGTTATCTAGGTTAAGAATCCCAAATGGCACCATTTTATCTTTATCTGCCATATCGTGATCTAGCGCCTGGACCACTTCTGCTCCGCGAGATTTACCCGCTCTGGAAAAGTCGCCGAGATTAACAGTAGCCTTGCAGTCTATGCTGATCTGCAACGTGTTTTGTCGTTGACTGGCTTCTGCTCTAACTTTGTTGACGTTGTCGAAGATGGCGTTAGTTTCTGGTATTTTTTTTCAGGTTTGGATTTCTGCACCTTGCGGAGCTTATAACCCATCCTATTCAGGATATTGCTAATGGTTCGCTCTTTAGGTAGAAGGTCTTCTTGCCAGTTCTTTTCCTCGACTAGCTTCTGCCGTACAACTTTGGCCGTTATGCGGGTATAGGCAAATGTATTTCTTAACCGTGAATCCGCTTGGCTTTCAGGCTCAACCAGGCTACGGATATCATCTTCAAGGCCTACCAGTGCAACCTCGGATTTATTTTTTCCGCAGGGTTCATAATTTCCATAACAGATCATCCCAGTTTTTTTTTCGTTGATCCCTAATGCAACCGCCTTTCGTCCAAACCCAAAGGTTGATTCAGTCAACCGGGCACTTCCACTGCAAAGGGTTTCAGAAACTTCAGCCATAAAAAGTCTTTTTTCAGGGTTTTTTAATAGCCTGGCTGCTAATTTGAAGAGAGAAATATACTCAGGTTCTATATCAATTGAAGTGGGCATAAATAAAATAGAGAATAAACAACTTTAGACATGTAATGGTAGGGCATCATACGCTGGTAATGTTTAAAATGCTACTTCCCTAAGTTCCGTTTTTTTATATGTCTTCGCGGCTATATTTTTTCTTATACCTGTCGCACTTGTCGCTGCAGAACTTGCCACAGGGTGGCCAGAAAAAGGCGGAATGTTTCGTTGGGCAGGAGAGGCTTTTGGTTCCAAAATTGGCTTTGTTGCTATGTTTTTAGTTTTTCTTCAAGTCTGTGTTTTTTTCCCAACAGCACTGACTTTTGGTGCTGTATCCTTAGCTTTTATTGGCCCAGACCAAACCTGGGATCAGGCACTCTCTGGTAACAAAGCATTTGTGTTATCCGTTGTTTTATCCATATATTGGCTAGCAACCATTATTTCTTTATTTGGCGTAGGTGCTTTCTCAAAGATGTCTAAGTATGGCGGTATTATCGGAACGATTATTCCTGCCATTATACTCATCATATTAGGTTTCATTTTTCTATTTAAATCTCCACATATACAAATTGCATTAGATTGGAGTCATGTCATCCCCGATTTTACAAAATTCGACAATATTGTTTTAGCTGCCAGTATTTTCTTATTTTATGCCGGTATTGAAATGAATGCCTTTCACGTCAAAGAGCTTAATAATGCAACTAAAAGCTACCCTATGGCTATTGGTATAGCGTCAATTACTATTGTCTCTATTTTTGTCTTTGGCACACTGGCCATTGCTTTCGTAATACCTCAAGCTGATATCAATCTGACGCAAAGCCTATTGGTGACCTATTACGATATTTTTAAATGGGCTGGGATTGGGTTTCTAGCACCCGTTATGGCAATTTGTCTGGCCATTGGCGTATTAGCGGGCATTGTAACTTGGGTTGCAGGGCCTTCATCTGGGCTTTTAACCGTTGCAAAAGCAGGCTATTTACCTCGCTTTTTACAAGTCACCAATAAGCATGGGATGCCTATACATATTCTCATGCTGCAAGGATTTATCGTTACTTTTCTTTCGGTGATATTTATTGTCTTACCATCTGTACAATCGGCCTATCAAATACTTCAACAGCTCGCCGCAATAATCTATTTGACGCTCTATATGTTTATGTTTTCATCGGTTTTACACTTGAGATTCTCTCAGCCAAATAGGCCCAGACCTTACCGCATACCTGGAGGCACTTTTGGCTTATGGCTTTTTACTATATTAGGTTTTGTGAGCGTGTTTGCTGCTTTTGTTTTTAGCTTTATTCCACCCAGCCAAATCAACATTGGCAGTAACACAACCTATGTCTTAATACTGATTGCATCATCCCTGTTTATTTTGATTATTCCTTTCATTATTTTTCATTTTCGTAGAGATCACTGGCGTGATGAAGAAAGTACCTTTGCACCCTTCACATGGCAAGTTGAAGGCATTCACCCAGGATTACAAAATACCTCTACCATTCACACACCTGGCGTAACCGCAAAACATTTTGAAAATAAACAAAACACACAAAATACAAACAATGGAGAGCCAAAAGCAGAAGAAACAACAACGGGTACTTCGCCATGAAAAATAAAATAAATGTAAACCAACTACAAACATTGGTGGAAGAAGTTTATACCAAACATAAATCAATAAAAGGAGGAAAGAACGCTAGCTACATCCCTTTTCTTGAATCGGTTCCCAGTGAACTATGCGGTTTATGCGTCACCACTGCTGATGGTGATGTTTTTAGTGTTGGCGATACGGAATACCCTTTTGCGATTGAATCTATCTCAAAAATTTGTACATTATCACTATTGTTAGAAGAGATGGGCACTACGGCCGTCAGAAAAAAAATTGGGGCAGAGCCAACGGGCTTGCCTTTTAACTCCGTCATGGCATTAACCGAGCATAAAGATAAGCCGTTAACGCCTTTGGTAAATGCTGGCGCTATGGCAAGCGTTAGTTTACTAAAAGCAGACAACAAAGAAGATCGTTGGAATAAGATTTTAAAATTCCAACAGCAAATGATAGGCACCGACGTTACATTATCTGAAGAACTCAATGAGTCTGAGCAAAGCACTAATTTCCATAACCGAGCAATTGCCTGGCTGCTCTATGCTGCCGGGAATTGCTTTTGTGATCCCATGGAGGCCTGTGAAGTCTATACAAGACAATGCTCAACACTGCTCAATTGTAGAGATTTATCCATGATGGGTGCGACACTGGCCAATAATGGCGTTAACCCAAAATCAGGTAAACAAATTATAAGCCCGAATCATATTCCCTGTGTTCTGGCCGAAATGACGATGGAAGGCTTGTATACCTATTCTGGCGACTGGGCCTATTCCGTTGGTCTGCCCAGTAAAAGCGGTGTGGGCGGCGGCTTGTTATCAATTGCACCGGGCAAGCTCAGTATTGCTGCTTTTTCCCCACCTATCGATGGAGTAGGAAATAGCGTTAGAGGTCAGAAAATAATCGCTGATCTAGCAAAAAAACTCTCACTAAATCTATACCATCCTGATTATTAGCTTTTGCTTAATGAAGACCTTTTATACCCATCGAAATTGGAAATGCAAGAAGGCGGCAAGTGAGCAAGTCTCCATGAGCTTACAGCCCGTAAGTGATTGGGGTGAGCGCGCGCGGCCAACACCCTTACATCTTCAAGGGCGATCGGTATAGAGCTTGATGGCCTTACTATCATTGCCCCCGCTCTTGGTAGATCTGTAATAAACGAGCAAAGCCTTCTCGGTAAGTTGGGTATAAAAAAGCGTAGCCCTCATCACGTAACCGTTGATTACTGATCTTTTTGTTAGAAGGTGGCGCTTTCGTCACTGTTGCTGTATTCAACGGTTGATGTAGCTGCAAACTTAACCAGCGCACAAAGCTTTCATAATCAACGGGCTGACTATCTGTACCGATGACCAACCGCTCAACGTGTTTTTTACCTGCTTGCTGATCCATCAGAAAACCCAAAATACCCGCACAGTCATCAACATGAATACGGTTCATGATAAAATTTTGATCTGCCTTTTCAGGTAAGTCTCCTGCCAATAATTTATTTAAATAGCGATGCGTTTCAGAGCGGTAAATACCAGAGAAACGTACAACTGTTGCCTTGTCAGCGAGTGAATTTATCACGTCTTCTGCTTGGCGTAATATTTTCCCAGTTGCGGTTTGTGGATCAGCTTCTGATGTTTCATCAACCCACTGCCCCCCTGATTGTGCATAAACACTGGTACTGGAAACCCACAATACTTTTTTCAATGGCTTGCTATTCAGCACCTGTAAAATGTTTTGTAAGTTACCCACATAACCCGCTTGATAAGCTTTTGCCCTATCATCAAATGAACGTTCCGGCACCAATGTGATAACAGCAAAATCAAACACCTCATCTTTTATTGCCTGCAACGTTTTTGGTTGGCTAAAATCAACCGCCTCAGCTGACAACGCCTCCAATCCTGCAATATCTCGTCGATAAGCTTTAACCAACGCGCCCGATGCCACCAGCTGCTTCGCCAGACGACTGCCAATATCGCCACAACCGAAAAGCGCCACTCGCTGACCTGACAAATGATTCAGTTTTGGTAATGGGTGTGATTCCATAGGATAATCTCATGATTGGTAGACAAACGTTTAGCGTGTTTACATTAATCGAATTATATTAGCTCGTTACGATCACAAAAATCGATCATTTTAATAAGGTTTCTGAGAATGCCTTATTTAGCCATCAACCCGGTAAAGGCGAATGAATGACAATAACATTAGGGAGTGATATTCGTTATTTAAAAGGCGTTGGGCCTGCGCTTGTGGATAAATTCCAGAAGCTTGGTGTCACGCGTATTCTGGATTTACTCTTTCACTTGCCAAGAGATTACCAGGACAGAACCCGCGTCACGCCAATCATGCGATGCCAGATGGGCCGCTACACGCAGATTGAAGGTGCCATTGAAGACACACAGGTCACCTTTGGTAAACGCCGCGCGTTGGTCGTGACCGTCAATGACGGGACAGCCAGTATCCATTTGCGTTTTTTTCATTTTAACCAAGGTCAAAAAGCTAATTTTGAAAAAGGCCGCGTGATACGCTGTTTTGCAGAAGTACGTTTATTAAATCAAGGACTAGAAATGGTTCATCCTGAATACCAGCTTGACCCCGAACCTTTGCATACACAGGATCCAACGCTAACGGCCATTTATCCCAGCACACAAGGCATCAGTCAAAAGTTGTGGCGACAAGTACAGGCGCAAGCACTTGAGTTGATGACAAAAGATGCCTCTTTACTGGATGTCATTCAGATACCCTCATCACTGCCAGCGTTGCAAATTCACCTGACAGAGGCCTTGCAAAACCTACATAACCCCCCGCCAGATACACGGGTTCATCTACTGCATGAAGGCACACACCCCTACCAACAACGCCTCGCCTTTGAAGAATTATTAGCACATCAATTGTGCCTGATTAAGTTCCGCCACAAACGGCAGCAACTGCCCGCTGCACTCATGCCAAGTGGGCAACTCAACCAAGATTTACAACATAATTTGCCATTTTCATTGACCAATGCCCAACAAACGGCCGTGTCAGATATTGATCAAGATCTAAATAAAAATACCCCTATGCTGCGTTTAATTCAAGGCGATGTCGGCAGCGGAAAAACCATTGTTGCCGCCCTCGCCTGTTGCACCGCCATAGAAAATGGTCATCAAGCGGTATTTATGGCGCCTACGGAAATATTGGCAGAGCAACATGCTGAGAGCTTCGCACAATGGTTTACCCCTCTCGGTATCAACGTTGAGCTTTTACTCGGCAGGCATACAGCTAAGCAAAAACGCGAACGCCTTGCACGACTTGTCGCAGGAGAGGTTCAATTATTAATCGGCACCCATGCTGTTATCGAGGATTCGGTTATTTTTAAACAACTCGGCCTCGTTATTATTGATGAGCAGCATCGTTTTGGTGTACACCAACGATTGGCCTTACGCCATAAAGGTGGCGCGCGCCAAGTTCCTCACCAGCTGATCATGACAGCCACACCAATTCCACGAACGCTGGCGATGACGGCCTACGCAGATCTTGATCTTTCTATCATTGATGAATTACCCCCAGGAAGACAACCGATACAAACTCGGCTCGTTGACCAGGTGAGGCGAGAAGAGATCACCTCGCGCATAAGGGCGGTTTGCGCAGAAGGTCGGCAAGCCTATTGGGTTTGTACATTAATTGAAACGTCAGAAACGTTAAACTGCCAAGCTGCTGAAGATACCTTGGTACTTTTGCAATCATTACTCCCCGATCTCACCGTGGGCCTCATACATGGTAAGCTCAAACCCGCTGATAAAGCCATGATCATGGATGAATTTGTTACTGGCAATATCGACTTATTGGTTGCAACCACGGTTATTGAGGTTGGCGTTAACGTGCCTAACGCCTCCATTATGGTTATTGAAAATCCTGAACGTTTAGGTTTATCTCAATTACACCAACTGCGCGGCCGTGTTGGCCGTGGTAGCCATCAAAGTTATTGTCTCTTTTTATATCAATCGCCTTTATCGCATCATGCCAAGCAACGTTTACAAGTCATGCGTGAAACCAATGATGGATTTAAAATTGCTGAAAAAGACCTCGAATTACGCGGCCCAGGCGATATATTAGGCAATAATCAAACAGGCCTAATCCGTTTTCGAATCGCTGATATCAGTCGAGATGCCGCTTTGCTCGATGACGTACAATCGTTCGCAAAACACTTGGTTAAAGACAAAGATACCACTGAACAATTAATCAATCGCTGGTTGATTAATCCTGATTATTTTATTGATGGTTAACTCATGAAATCCAATCCTGACAAAATGCTAAAAAAACACACCCAGTTAATTCAATCAGATGGGTTAAAGGTTGTTTCACATGTTCAGCGTGAAAAAGATGACTGGATATTACACACGCTGATGATTGAAAGTATTTCTTCGCCCTTTAAATTTAAGCGACAAAAAGCCTATAAATGCCTCAAAGGCCAACGGGTAAATTTGACCTACTATACGGATAAAGAAAATGTCGCGGGATTCGAGCTCGACATCATGCGTGTTGTGCGGGTAAAAATCAGCTAAAACCGTAACTCGGCAACCAACCAAAACGTTCTACCCGGCTCGTTCACCTGTAGCGTTCTTGCATCAATAGGCAACAAGGCATTGCCGCTGCCTGTTTTACTGATATGCTCGGCATAAGCTTGATTAAACAGATTATCGATACCTCCATGCAATGCCAGATGTTGCCCACACAGATAGCTGCCATTTAATGAAAAAACCGCGAAGGCTTTGGATGGCCCGATATCTTGCGACACGATATTTCCCTGACCAATGGCAACACGCTTTTGTGCGCCTACAAAGCGCGTGTAAGCACCCATTTGCCAAACATCCTGATGGTAATCACAGGCTAACCTAAACTCAACCGGTGAAACCTGTGCCAAGGGTAAACTATCCGTTTTATTATTGCCTCGTGTATAGGCAAGGCTGCTTTGAACTTGCCAATGATTTGTCATCTCTTTACGCACCGACAGCTCACCGCCGTAAACTTCCGCATGAATATTTCTTGCCAGTGGCTTTGCCTGCTTATCGATTAAGATGAAATCATACGTTTGCCCATAAAATAGTGAAATAGCTGTATCCACTTCGCCATGGTAAAGCCAACCGATATCTATCTGCGTTGTTTTTTCAGATTTTAAAAACAATTTTTTGCCTGCTTTCATCACCTCCCAATAATCCGGTGTACGCATGGCATGCCCTAGCCCTACCGATACATCAAACCTATCATAAGTGATCTCCATGCGAGTAAAGCCACTGACAAGACGATCATCTTGATGCGGAGCATGCACTGTATCTCGCCAACTACCTTGTAAGTCAGTTTCCGTTAAATCGAACCTTGCACCACTCACCCACGCATAAATATCTGACTGATAAGTTGCCTCTAAAAAACTGCCAATATCTGTATGTGTATAGACTTTTTGAAGCTTTTCATTCATCAATACGGCCAAACTTTTAGCCATACGGTTACTCTGTGATGTGGTCAAATAATCAAAACCCAGCGAAAGCTGCCATTGATCACTGACCGGCACATCTACCCATAAGTGGCCGCCCTGATTAAGGCGCTCGGGTGCAGAGCCACTTGGTTGACGAGAGGTATCAAAAGAATCCATGATATGTGCATTTTTATTGGCATAAATCAAGGCATCAAGCTGCGTATAAAAAGCGTCATCAGAAAAATGTCGGTAAGAAAGTGCCGCACTATCATGCGCAATTTTTCGTGCTTTATAACCACGATCCGCATAATCTGCATGGCCGGTTGATGTACTTAACCGTAATTCAAGCAAGTGGTTAATGGATGGCGTAAACCCAATCGCTGTTTGACCATTAAATCGCGCATAAGCTGACTGCATTTTGTGGCCGTCGCCATCGGTGTAATCGTTGCTTTGTGATGAGAGCGTATTCATCTGCCAATAGCCCAATGCGTTACCCACCAACGTATCCAGTGCCGTATCAAACCGCTCAAAGCTGCCTGCTGTCATCGATACGCGACCTTCGGCTGTCGCACTTTTCAATTGCTGACGTTTATTGTCGAAAATAACCGTACCTGATGCACCAACAGGGCCATACTTTACGGCTTGCGGCCCTTTAATCACGATCAGTTCATCGTAGTTTTGTGGTGAAATATAATTGGTGGGTGGATCCATTCGCCCCCCACAAGTCCCTGCTATTTGCTGACCTCCACTCGAAATTTGGATACGCGAACCCGACTGCCCACGCAAACTGATATCACCACCACTGCCTCCCTTCCTTGCGACAGTAAAGCCCGGGATAGTGCGTAAAAAACCTGAAGCATCAAAAGCAGGCACAGGCTGAGTAGGCTGCTTAGGGTTCGCGACAACGGTAAAGGGAGACTCTGTTTGCTCAGCAATAACGATGACCTGCTCATCAAACTGAGGCAGCGAAAAAACAGGTAGTGAATAAACAATACCAAGCAAAAGGGATTTGGGCTGAGGTGTCACGACAAATTTATATGAAGGTTATTACGTCCCCTAGTATGATGCTAATCATGACGCATTAGTTTCATGCAACGAAAAATTTAATAAACCTAAATTCTCGGCTTAAGACTACGAACCTTATGAAACTCTTTTCTTAACTCATCGCTAATACTTGGGTGGGTTTTTTTGATCGCGTCTTCGGTCAGTATTTGTTTGCCATTCTCAAAAATAATGTCATGTAAATTATCCGTATAAGAAGAAATTTTCCCTATAACCTCCCCCTTATTTGTTTTAAACACACTCTGATTGATATAGTTTTTCAATGACTCATGCAGCTCATTTGAAGAAGTCACAAGTGCTTTATATCGTTCATCGGCATTTAAAATATTTTCTTTAATGCCTATTTCATCAAACCCTTCAAGGTAAGTTAATAGCACGTAATGCATGCGAATAAATTTATCGACGTTACTCTTAGCGCTGCCGCTATCGCGAATGGCCTCAAGCTGTTTCCGGTTATTTTCAATGATATTTTTTAAGGCTTGAAACTTTTCTTTATCACTTCCCCCCTCAAAAATATTTTCAATCGTTTTGAATTTTCCTTCTTCCGTACCTTCATATTGCTTATTCATTTCATTAATGAATCCTTTGGCTCGCTCTTCTCTTGCCTCTACAATCAATTCTCGCATTTCTTTTCGGTGAGTCGATAATTGTACGGCTGAATAAGCGCCGTCAAACAAGCCAGAAATAGTTGATAGAATACTTGTTACTAATAGAGTTGCACCCAGTGGCACCATAATAGGCATCGCCGACATCAAAAAATTATTAAATTTGCTGTTTCTATTCGTTGAAATTGTGGGTGTACTATCGTCATCGTCATCATAGGGGGTTCTTTCTGTATTCACCGTTTCCTTATTGATGAAAACGATGGATATCTTCGAGGCTTTAAGCATGCCACCTTCTAATACACCAGAAAAATTTATTTCATTGAACAGATAGGAATCACTCGATAACTTTTCATTGATAAAATGATAGAAAGCTTCATTTTCATCAAAATGAAAAGATTGAACAGGGTCTGTACCATCGATTAAGACACTTAACTGACGCCCTTTTGGCTGATCCACAAGAATATTTTTGATCTTACTTGCTGAACGAAATTGCGCATTTGATTCAGGGTAACGGATTTTTAAAAATGCTTTTCCCTCATGAATTTCTGGATTCAGTGCCAATGTCAGCTGCCCTTTAGCATTAAGAACCATTTCGCTAACCACGGGAATAGCAGGTGTTGAGATCGAGAAAATCAGGGGTGTATTCTCTGGCACTATCTGTGACTTAATGGGGATAAAGCTCGCCTGATTACCTGCTATTTGATACCCCGTCATATCGATAAGTTGATCTTCTGAAAAGGAAGATGTTGTATCGTTTATGGTTAAGGTTTGAGGGTAGTAACGGCTGTAATTAGCGCTCAGTGCATCAACATTATTGTAAGACAACGGGCGTATACGTAATTGACTGTCGGCATCTTTCTCTGCACGCCCCAAGATTCTTGACGGTTTTATAAACATACTTTTTATTATCAATGCTGTGGGATCAATAATGACCCAAACTTTTTGACCTGCGGTGGGTTCAATCTTGTTGACGAGGGGGTCTATATTACCTTTATAAAAAAGAGAAATGCTGTCGCTAAATGTAAACGTTTTATTCATAAGTTTGCGTTGTAGCGGATAGCCAGAATAACCAGAATCCAAATACAACCCTGATAACGTCATTTTTCGCTCATTACCTTCGACAATAACCCCTTGAAACAACTTTAAACCCGGCTGTTTTTTTAGCAAAAAAGCATTGCTTATTGTTACATCAAACCCCGTTTTCGTCAGATTAAGATCTGTATCAATATAGGCCCAATATTCAGAGTCCTCAGCTGCTAAATGGCTATCCCTACGGCCATCATAAAAAACGCCAGCATCTTTATCGCTAAACGCATAGTTCATCGTATATTCTGGCTTTTGAGGCTGAACTTTATACGGGTGCAACAGGGTTAAATGTTTATCAGTTATTTTTTCAACTTCACCAATCAACTGCACAGGATTTTTATTCGTTTGAATTTTTGCTCTAATTTGAGGGGTAAACATGACACCTAATTTTCCCTGCGGCAAAGGTACATATTTCGTGGATGCATCTATATCAAAGCTAATTTCGAGCAGCTGTACCCCTTCAGGTTCAATAGTGATTTTTTCTTTATTCCCAATATAAGATTCAATGGTGAAATTAGCCCGCTCTTCCGGGATACTGTTTAAAGCAGCGTCAACTAATGGCAACTCCCTGTCGAGTTGATTCGATGCCGTAATGACAGAATTTTCCATTGAAACCAACAAGATAACACGATCATAAACGCCTGCAGGGATATGCTTATTAACGGCCAAAATGAGAGACTTTTTTTCCATTGAGCTGTAGTCAATGCTGATGATATTGCTTGGCGTCGTTAAAGAGACAGATTTATTTGAAATACTATCAACCAAGAGTACCTGGGTAATCTTAAAGAAAAATAAATGATAGGGTATATTTTGCAGAGCCAGTGTTGCTATAACTGTACCTTGCTGGTCAACAGACTCGGATATTTCTTTAGCAATGTCACTCTCTGGCGCATCTTCTCTAAAGGTCTCATTTTTAGACTTTGACTCGCATCCAAAAATAAAAAGTGCACACAGGATAAAAAATAGTCTTATCATATAGTCTAATTATTATTATTTTATTATATATAAATATAACATATAAAAATTTATTATTTTAAACTTTCCTTAATTTTAAAGGTCTCTAGTTAACACCCATAAAATTACAAAGGAAGCTACATGAATAGGTTGGCTAAAAATATTTTACTCTGCTCTTCTCTGCTTGTTTTTTTCTTATCACAGCAACCGAGAGCAGAAGTATTTTCTAGTATTACGTCCCTCGTTTCAGGGCTCAACGCATCAATTGACATCCCCGATAAGGTATTCAGATTAAATAAAGCCACCGGTGGAGATGATGAAGAGTTTAAGAGTAAGAGAAAAGGCCGGCTAGTAGGCATAGCAGCATTTGTTATTTTCACTGCAATGACAACGGGATTCATATACGACAGGATCAAAGAACACAAAGACAGAAAAGAAAGGAAAGAAAGAGATGACGAAAGACGTAATGAGGAAATGAAATCAGAACAAAAAATGAATCTATTATACGAGACACTCATAGGCGCTATTCATAACCAAGAAGCTGTAAAATCACGGTAGCTGTTTCGAGAGTGTAAATAAGATTGTGTAACTCCTTTAATGCAACAGGCTCACTCGATGTGAGTCACAGTGACTAAAGGAGTCGCAATGAACCAGTCAAAAATAGAGTCATTAGCCAAAGAATTGGCGAAAGATCTTAAAACCCCGGAGGATCTAAATAAATTCAGCGCTATTTTAAAGAAAGTAGCCGTTGAGGCAGCTTTGCATGCCGAAATGGACGATCATTTAGGTTATGAGCCGCACTCTTCAGAGGGTTACAATACAGGCAATAGCCGCAACGGGCGGAGCCGAAAGCGGCTTAAAGGCGATCACGGGGATTGTGAGATTGAAGTCCCGAGAGACCGAGCTGGTACGTTTGAGCCACAGCTTATCAAAAAGCACCAAACTCGCATTACAGGCATGGATGACCAAATTTTAAGTCTGTACGCGAAGGGCTTATCCACTCGCGACATCACAGCAACTTTTAAAGAAATGTACGATGTAGATGTATCGCCGAGTTTGATTTCAAAGGTGACGGATGCGGTTTATGCTCAAGTCCTTGAGTGGCAAAATAGGCCACTTGACCCCCTTTATCCCATTGTTTATCTTGACGGTATTGTTGTCAAAATACGGCAAGATAAGCGTGTTATCAACAAAACTATCTATCTTGCTCTTGGCGTTAATCTTGAAGGAAAAAAAGAGTTATTAGGCATGTGGATTGCCGAAACTGAAGGCGCCAAGTTTTGGTTAAACGTGATGACAGAGCTTGAAAATAGAGGGTTAACAGAAATACTTATTGCATGTATGGATGGATTAAAGGGCTTCCCTGATGCGGTGAATACTGTGTACCCCAAAACCAAGATTCAGTTATGTATTGTGCATATGGTACGTAATTCATTAAAGTTCGTGCCCTGGAAAGATTACAAGGCTGTGACCGCCGATTTAAAGGCCATTTATAAATCCATGACAGAAGCTGAGGCGATGAGCGCATTGAATGCCTTTGCAGAAAAATGGGATGATAAATACCCTCAAATTAGTCGCTCATGGAGACAAAACTGGCCAAATATTATTACTTTCTTTGATTACCCTGACGATATTCGAAAAGTCATTTATACCACGAATGCTATTGAGTCATTAAACAGCGTGATCCGAAAAGTGGTCAATCGGCGAAAATTATTTCCGAATGATGGCGCCGCATTTAAAGTGGTATTTCTGACCGTTGATGCCGCTTCAAAAAAATGGACAATGCCCATCAGGCATTGGAAAGAAGCATTAAATCGCTTTGCTATTGAGTTTGACGAGCAAATAACGCCATATCTTTAACAAATCTGCCATTCAGTCTTATCATGACAATAAACTTGTTCTCATTATTATCAAGGAGCTTGGCTTCGTACCTCAGCAACTCCTCCTTGGCAACAATTCGCACAACCCTAAAGAAGTTGATAAGATGAACGGCATAACAGGCAATTCGAACACTGACTGAAAACCGAGTTACACAGAATTATTTACAGTGCCCCACAGCATTCACCTTTGCCTTTTTTTACTTTTATCCACGGTTTCGCCTTTTGCGTTTTCCTTTAATTTTGATGACAGCAATGGGGCAGATCGGACTCTATTACCATTTTATTAGCGATACGATTGCGAGCTTTCTTCTTGGCTATACCACTGTTGCTATCTACACTGCTGCACTAGAGATTTACCAACATAAAAACACTTATACGCACCTCAGGGCTATCGCGCTATGAACATAGCAAGTTCGCAGCAAGATCGACGAATTTGTGAACTATGAAGAAAAATAAGCGTCATTAAATGTATTTTTTACATGATTATGAATGACGTAATGAGTACAAATTTTACAGATCACTTTGAAAACCTATCTGATCCAAGAATAGAAACAGCGAACAAGCGTCATGAGTTGATGGATATTTTATTGCTCTCAGTATTAGCCGTTATTTGCGGGGCAGATAGCTTTGTCGACATAGAAAGATTTGGGAAAGCCAAAGAGGCGTTTCTTCGTAAGGTTATGAACCTCCCAAATGGCATTCCCTCACATGACACAATAGGCAATGTTTTATCGATGCTTGATCCCAAACAGTTGCAATCCGGTTTCATTTCGTGGGTTCAGTCCTTTAATAAGCTTAGCAGTAGCGACATTGTTGCCATTGACGGAAAAACACTGAGGCGCTCATTTACGTCAGGCGACAAGAAAGGTGCAATCCATATGGTAAGTGCCTTTCGTGCAGCTAATCATACGGTTCTTGGTCAGATAAAGGTTGATGAAAAATCTAACGAGATAACCGCTATTCCTGAGTTGATAAAGTTGCTTAACCTTGAAGGAAGTATCGTGACTATCGATGCAATGGGTTGCCAAAAAGCGATTGCGAAGGCAATCAGGCAAGCACAGGCAGACTACGTTCTATCACTGAAAGGTAATCACGGAAACCTTTTATATGACGTTAGCCGGTATCTGGATGCGCTGATTGATGAGGGGTTTAAGCGTGCTCAGTCTGATCATTTTGAAACCGTGGAAAAAGGGCATGGACGCATTGAAACAAAACGGTACTGGATTACTAATGACATTGACTGGCTGTCTTGTAAAGAGGATTGGGAAGGTTTAAAAACAATCGGCGTTGTTGAATCTGAAAGGACTGTTATCAGTACGGGGGAAACATCTATTGAGCGGCGATATTTCATATGCTCTATCGAGTCTAGCGCAGCATTGTTTGCAAAAGCAGTACGCTCTCACTGGGCTATTGAAAACAATCTTCACTGGACTTTAGATGTGATTTTTAAAGAAGATGAATCAAGAATCAGACACTTCTAAATTCAGAAGGTTTTGCCGCTGAAAATATGGCCGTCATAAGGCATTTAGCATTGAACATGCTGAAAATGGAGTCTTCTAAAGAGAGCGTTCGCGGTAAGCGACTGAAGGCTGGTTGGGATGAAAACTTTCTTTTATCAGTTTTGTCAACGGCCTTATAGCGCGATTTCCCTGATACGCACCTTATAAGCAAACACATCCCTTAATAGATGTGATATAACCCATTGCAAGTTGCGTTATCATGAGCTTACCTCCCTTAAAAGACGCTACAATCCGATAAAGTTCTGTTTAATGAATCTCTACAATATTTTTACTAATAACAATGCATTACTCCAAACCGTTACCTTGGCGGCCCTTGGCCGTTCTTTTGTTGCCACACTTACCTTGTTATTTTTATTGCTAAGTTTGTGGTTTAGCTGGGGGGAGGCTACTTTTCATTTTCATTGGGAAAGTGTCATTTTTTCTTATTTGGCGATTCTCATCCTATCTATTTTTACCTTAGTCTACCGAAGAGTGATTACTTCCGAGAAACGTGTATTTCTACTCTTAAGTATTGATGCCAGCCTCTGGTTTTTTCTTCTTAAAGAGACAGGCGGCGCAATGAATCCTGCTAATAGTTACTTTTTGGTTCTACTCTGTTTATCAGCACTATCACTAAATCAGCTGAAAACAGCTGCCTTATTTTTCTTCATTATCGGCTTATACACGTTCATGATGTTTGATGATAAACATACGCTACACAGTATGATGGGGTGGCACCTTTGGGGGATGTGGCTTTCTTTTTTTTCTACCGCATTAATTATCACGCTAAGTATTCACTACTTAAGTACGCGTATTCAGGCAAAAGATCGTGCTATCAATCAATTTAGAGAAAAAACAACTCGCTCAGAGCAGCTCATCATGATGGGCACGATGGCAGCAAGTACAGCGCATGAAATCGCTACACCTCTATCAACCATTGCCATGCTGGCAGAGAACCTTACAGGCTCAAGCAAAACAATCATTCTTGAGCAAGTAAAACGATGCAAACAAAGCCTTGAGCAACTTAAAAATATACCTAGCGAGCATGATCCACTTACCCTTAAGGGATCACAATTCTTAAATGGATTAGAGAATGATTTACTGCTCATCCGACCCCAAGCTAAACTCGGCATCCATATAACAAGTAATCCAACACTCCTCATCCCTCTCACGTTAAAACAAGCTTTATTAGCACTCCTTGTTAATGCCATTGATGCGGCGAAAGTTTCTGTCAACTGCCTCTTCGAGATAGAAGGCGATCAGATTATATGGCGAATTTCTCATGATGGAGACCCTGTTGAGGAGCCTTTTTTAGCCACATTTAGCAGAACGACGTCGAAAGAACACGGGTTAGGTATAGGCTATTTTCTCGCGAATGCATCCATTGAGCAATTAGGTGGTAGTGTTCAGATTGCGAATAAAAATGATGTAGTCATCACCGTGATATCCATCCCTGCCACCTCTCTCACCAGAGAATAAACTTATGGCTAACAAGTTCATTCAGGTTTTATTGCTCGAGGATGATGACGTTTTCTCCAATGTGTTCGCCCAGATTATGCAACAAAAAGGTCATCATGTTCGTTTAGCTGCAACACTCAGTACATTTTATTCATGTATCGAGAGCAACATACCCTTTGATCTTATTCTTATGGATTTAAAGATTGGCAATGAAACATCTCTGCATGCGATTCAACTTGCTCGCAGCAATCAGCCCAATGCAAAAATTTTTATGATTACAGCCTATGCGAGTATCGCTACAACTGTACAGGCCATAAAACTTGGCGCAGATGATTATTTACCAAAGCCTTTTACGGTGAATGATGTACTTAGGGTATTCGACGGAAAACAGCTGGAAATAGAGGAAAAAGCACTGACGACCAAGCAACTCGAATGGGAATATATCCAAAAAACATTAGCCGAAAATAATGGGAATATTTCGCAAACAGCGAAAGCGCTGAATATGCATCGACGTACACTACAAAGGAAGCTCAATAAAAAACCATAAAAAAAAGCAACCGGTTATAATCGGTTGCTTTAATCTGAAGAGAAAAAGCGTAGCTACTTCGCTGGTACTGCTACCTTAGCTTCAGGTTTTACGATATCAAGAAGCTCAACTTCAAAGATAAGCGCTTGGTCAGGACCAATCTTGTTACCGGCACCACTTTCACCATAGGCAAGCGACGCTGGGATGAATACTTTATATTTAGAGCCTACAGGCATTAATTGCAATGCTTCAGTCCACCCAGGGATAACATTGGATACTTTAAAGGTTGCAGGCTCGCCTCGGCTATAAGAGCTATCAAACTCTTCGCCATTCACTAACGTACCACGATAATTAACAGTGACTGTATCTTCTGCTGTTGGTTTAGCACCAGAACCTTCTGTAATGATTGCATATTGCAAACCGGAGTCAGTTTTTTTCACACCTTTCGTTTTACTGTTGTCAGCTAGAAATTTTTCACTTTCATCTTTATTTTTCTTCGCTGCCGATTCACGCTCAGCCAATTGTTTTTCCATTTGTTCTTTCTGGAAAGTTTGCATCGCTTCCATGATCACTTGTTGATCAATTTTTGCTTCACTGCCTGCGAACCCATCTGACAAGCCTTGTTCAAATGCTTTTTTGTCGATATCAATTTTTTGCTCTCTAAAGTTAGTCGCGATATTCAAGCCAATACCGTAGCTCACTTTAGCTATTGTTGTATCAAGCGCCAAAGGTTCTGGTGCAGCGGCTACTGTTGTTGTTTTTGCTTGCTCGTTACAGGCCGTAATAAGAAACGCCGAACTGACAGCTATCGCACAGAGTGTTTTTTTCATGGGTTCTCCAATTATGTAAAGCGTGATTTTAATAATATCAGTGAAATTCGATTATTTCAGTCTAAATTTGTTCAATAAATTATTGCTGGATCAAAAATTTTGCATCTTGGCTTCACGGTCTTCGAGGGTTTTTTGAATATTTTGTGTATCTTTCACCAAACCCTGCACCTTGTCTATTGGCAGACTCATTGAAAAAGCGCTTGAAGCCTTTGTTTTTTCCGGTTTTTTATCATTTACTGCCAAAATGTCAGAAAGTTTATCGCTGGGTTTCGGCATTCGAATGCTACGGTCAGTAACTTTCACTTGCTCAGCATTAACTCCCGCAGGCGCAGTTTGCGAATATTGCCAATTACCGTATTTATCCTTTGACCGATAAACAACCACCGTCGCCCTACCTGTCACTCTCTCATTATTCAGCCATTGTTTAATGGATATATATCTAATGGCCGTTTGACGCTTAATAGAAAATGCTGCCTGACTAATCCACTTAACGGGGTTAAAACTATTCATGTCTAAAACCGGTTTTCCCGTAGGGCCCGGCAGCTGCGTCATCAAAAAAACAGGGACTATTAATAACAATCCTATTTTGAAACTTAACCGTGCGGTTGAAAATCCTTTTTTTGCCATATCCAATTATCTTATTATTTAAACGGCAAGCATTCGAGCAATTGCTGAAACCCATCCGATGGTTTTTTATTGAGCAATTCACTGTATATTTCCAGATTTTCCTGGACAGCGTTGTCACCACTTAAAATCAGTGTAAATTGTGTAAGCTGCAAATAATAGTGAGCAATCTCTTTTTGTTCAAGTTTTAACTCAAGTCCAAGCATACCCTGATAGCAGGCGCTAAAAATATCGTCTTCTTTGATTAAACGTCTGACCTCCCGAAATTTTGTCATAATCGATAAGCGTGATCGCTCGAGTAATGCGTCTAACTGCGCAGGCGAAATAACCTGCTGTCCTTTGCCAACCCAAAGCAGAGTAAGCAAGATATTCACTTCAAAACCTTCATCCTGAAGGTTCAGTAATCCCGCCTTCATGCCTCGCGCTTGATAAACCTTAAGTGCAAAAAACCATAGAGGGTTTTCAAGTACTGAATTATCTGGATTTTCCAATGGTCACACCATAGCTAGACACGTTAAAATACGTAGATGATACAAATTAATCAGCTGGATTTACAGCGCAGCGGCAAGCCGCTTTTCGAACACGCCAATTTAACCATTCACCCAGGCCAGCGATTTGCTTTAACAGGCAATAATGGCACAGGGAAATCATCGTTATTTCAAGTTATTTTAGGCGAACTTGATTATGATGCTGGCGATGTCTTTATTCCGTCCCAGTGGCGCATTGCCCATATGGCCCAAGAGCTTGAAACGCTTGATCGCGCAGCCGTTGACTATGTTATCGATGGATTTAAGCGACTGAGAGCATTAGAGGCTGCCCTCACAAAAGCTGAATCCGAACACGATAATAATGCCATCGTTGCTATTCACGGTGAACTCGACACCCTCGATGCCTACAATATGCAATATAAAGCAGAATCCATCTTACAAGGCTTAGGCTTCAGCAACACCGATTACAACCGCTCAGCCGGCGAGTTTTCAGGGGGCTGGCGTATCCGCCTAAATCTCGCTCGTGCCTTGCTTGCACCAAGCGACTTACTGTTACTTGATGAGCCAACAAACCATTTAGATCTCGATGCAATTTATTGGCTTGAACAATGGCTAAAAAACTATGAAGGCGCTGTTTTGTTGATCTCCCATGACCGTGACTTTATCGACAACAGTGTTAATCATATTGCGCATATTGCCAACCATCAAATAAGTACCTATAGCGGCAGTTATTCTGACTTTGAGCGTCAACGCGCAGAAAAGTTAAACCAGCAACAAGCACTGCACGTTAAGCAGCAAACACAAATGCAACATATGCAAAGCTATATTGATCGCTTCCGCGCCCAAGCTTCCAAGGCTAAGCAAGCGCAGAGCCGAATTAAAGCTTTAGAACGTATGCAGCTCGTTTCTGCTGTCAGGGCAGCCTCTGAATATCAATTCCGTATCCCACATGCTGATAAAACCGGTTCGCCGCTCATCAACTGGTTTGAGGTCGATCTCGGTTATTCAACAATACCGCTTTTACATAAATGTTCTTTTTCAATTTTACCCGGCATGCGTATTGGACTACTCGGTGAAAATGGTGCAGGTAAATCAACGTTATTGAAAACACTGGTTGGCGACCTCCCTGCTATTCATGGTGAAATCATTCATTCTGAACACTTACGCATTGGCTACTTTGCACAGCATCAATTAGAAGCGCTGGATATGAACTCAAGCCCCATTCTGCACTTGCAACGATTAAGCCCCGATGCAACAGAACAGAAAATTCGTGATTTCTTAGGCCGCTATCTGATCAAAGGCGATATGGCCAAAGGCACCATTGAACATTTTTCCGGTGGTGAAAAAGCACGCTTAGCACTCGCCATTGTTGCCTGGAAAAAACCTAATTTATTGATCCTCGATGAGCCAACTAACCATCTCGATATCAGTATGCGTGAAGCTTTAGCCGATGCCATTCAAGAATTTGAAGGTGCTGTTATTCTAGTCTCACATGACCGTTACATGTTGAGACATTGCATCGAAGATTTTTGGCTTGTTGCCGAAGGTAAGGTGACCCCTTTTGAAGGCGACCTTGAGGACTACCACCAACTGAAAGCAAGAACAGACAAAACACGAAAAAAACAAGAAAAATCAGGCGATAAAAAACAAAAACGGCAAGACACTGCCAACAATCGTGCTCAAATCACGCCGATTACCAAGCGCATTAAACAGATTGAGAAAGAACTCAGCAAGGCACAAGATAAATTAGAAAAAGCACGGGAAGCACTAACCGACTCAACACTGTACGATGCAGAAAATAAAAATCAGCTACAAAAAGCATTGGCGATTGAAAAACAGCTTCAGCAGTCCGTTGAAGCTCTTGAAGAACAATGGCTAGAACAAGAGGAATTATTACAAGATTTGCAGTGAATATACTCATCGGAATTGGAGATGCAAGAAGGAGGCAAGCGAGCGAATCCCCATGAGCTTACAGTAAGTAAGGTGAGCGAGTGCAGCCAACGCCATTGCATCTTCAAGAGTGATCGGTATATAGCCTAATTTAATTGTGTCGTAGGTAGGTGCTTACAACAGCGCCCACCCTCTACTATTCTATTCTTATGAATATCAGCCTAACAAGTATGTCTATCATTTATAGCATAAAAAACTTCACCGAATATAAACAAATATTCATTGCGACTGTCTATAGCAATAATACCTATTTACCTCATCGGAAAATTACCATGATAGAAAACTATAGTTAACCCATCAAAAATTAAAACAAAACATCCATATTAATGAGTTTATTTTTTGGAGTCTCTATTTTTAACTTATCTTTCTTATATCCATTTTTTTTAATTTTATTTTTTCTTAATAGCGCATCAAGCCACTCCATGAAAGTTGGTAATTCACTTGCATTCTGCGCTATTCTCACCGGAGTCCCTTTGCCAATAGTACTCTCTGGAGTGGCAGCGTTACATAGCGCTAACGCCCTTATAGATGAAATGTATGCCGATGACAAACAAACCTCACACAAAACTCAGCCAAAGCCAAGCTCAGTAGCTTCAGAAGAAAATAATGCATCTAGAGAAAGGCCTGGCAGCGCCTTTGATCTAACACAAAAGCCTTTCGCTGCGGGGTATATATTACACCCAGTGATACCTGTGGCAGAAAACGTATTGATGACTCTTGGCGATATTTTTGATAAGTGTAAAAATTATACAGGGTATAGCAGAAACAGCTAATGAGTATGGCCAAATCCAGAAAATTGTTTGCTTAAATAGGCTGCATAATTATCGGTCATCCCACTCACAAAGTCTAAGCCTGCCATCAAACACTCATAGAAGCTACCTGTCTCCGGTAGATTATTCTCACCCATTAAGCGAATAACCATATCGTTTTCTTTATCTCTTGCTCCGCCATGTGTATGCCAATCTTTTATTGCGGGGACAATTTTATCTAAAATATTATAAATAATTTCATAGGCACCAATTTCTAACTCAACCTTTCTTGGGTGTGAGAAAATTTTATCACGAGCAACATTTTTCGCTTGTTGTACTGATTTACTGACTGATGCGCTAGTATGGGCAATTAAATCACCTTCAAAATTGCCCGAGAGAATTTTTGCTTCATTTGCTATAAATGTCTCAACCCCCTCCCTTATATATAAATCCATGATTAATCCGCGTAGCAAACCTGGCTCTCGACCTTTTTTAGCCATCTGCATCTTCGTGGATAACATACCTTTTTGGCCAGCAGTTAGTATGGGTGAGAAAATATCATAGATGTCATCAAAGCTAATCAATTTCATTTCAACCCCATCTTCTAAATCAAGCATCCCATAACAAAAATCATCAGCTGCCTCCATAAGATAAACAAGTGGATGCCTGCAATACCCCTCACCTTCTGTCAAAAGGCCTGCCTTAATGCCAATCTCATCCATAAGGTTTTGTTCTGTAGAAAATATACCGTATTTATGTTTTTTTTGTGCTTGTTGAGTATCTGAAGCCCAGGGATATTTTATAAATGCACTTAAGGTTGCATAAGTCATACTTAATATAGAGCTTTCTTTATTGTTCCCCGACGCGGTTAATATGCGGAAACCCTGCGCATTGCCCTCAAAATAAAGCAGGTCATTTTGCTCACGCGTAGATAGCCCCTTCAAATACGTGTCGGCATTTCTTTTAAACCACTTACCAATAGCAGCTTCACCCGTATGACCAAAAGGCGGGTTACCAATATCATGGGCAAGACATGTTGATTGCACAATATCGCCTAATGCAGAGGGTAAAAACTCATCGGGTAACCTGTGCTTGTCTCTCAAATGATAGCCAACCTGAAGGGCTAACGACCGCCCAATACAAGCAACCTCCAATGAATGTGTCATACGGTTATGGATATGATCGTTTGATGCTAAGGGATGAACTTGTGTTTTTCGGCCTAAGCGCCTGAAGGCTTGAGAAAAAATAATTTTGTCATGATCCGATAAAAAAGGCGACCGCCCATCGAATTGTTTCGCTGGTTTATTACCTAATCGCTCTGCGATTAATAATTTTTCCCATTTCATCATGGTAGGCTTTCTCTATCAATGCGCATTGCATTCTTAGCATAGCAGCCTACTTAATGAGAAGCCATCAGCAGTATCCATTATAGAAATTCCTAGCCAACAGCTTGATTTTTACTTTATTTTTTTCACTTTTTCCAAGAGCCTTTTAGCCTTTGCCGTTGACACTAAAGCTCTTGAAACTGGGCGTCCTACACTCAATTGTTGTGAAGATTTTTTGACTTTCACTACACGAACCAGGCTTGACTCTCTTTCGATCATTCTTTCAATACCACGAATGGTAATATTGATATCTTTCGAAATTTGTTGAAATGATTTTGGCTCGTCGCTGCAATACTTAATAATAGCAAGCTGTGAAAGTGTGCTTACACCATTTTTTTTAAGCTCTAAAATTTGCGGTAAAGATAGCATAATCATCTCCATTAATTTTTATATTATGTTTTTATAAATATAGTAAAGAAAAATAAATTAATTTTTTACAAAAAAAACATGTATAAGAATACAAAGAAAAAAAACATAACTACCTGAAAGTAAATAGTATTTTTTTTATTAATTTTTAGATAGCAACTTAATAAAATACAAAAAATATCAAATAATCTCGTATTTTATTTAAATTTTTTGAAGTTTATATAGGCGATTAATTGAACCATAAAATAAGAAATGCTATTAGCTTGATAGCATAAAAAGCTGCCGCTCGAGCGAGAGGCAGCATGAGATGATATAAATTACGCCATAATGGCAGGCAGTAATTTTTGAAGGCGCATTTTTTCTTTTGTTCCCTCACCGGTTAAGGCAAAACCTAATAGATTACCTTCTGCGTCCTTAAATTCAGCAACAACATCATTATCATTTTGCTTAATTGTCCACTCACCCGCGGCTTCACGAGGTGCGGGTGATACAACAACAGGGCAGGCGGGTGTTTTAATCGTCACAGGCATGGCTGGATAGCTCACTTCTGTTGGCGTGCCTGACAAGGTTTTAGCCAACGCTTTCGCGCTTGCCATCAAAGGTGCAACGTAGAACAGCACATGCCCATTCACTTCAGCGCAATCGCCTAGCGTATAAACATTTTTTGCTGAAGTTTGTAAAAATCGATCAGCAATCACACCTCGGTTACAATCAATGCCAGCGTCTTTCGCTAACTGAACGCGCGGCCTCACACCGACAGCAGAAACGACAATATCTGCCTCAATCGTTTTGCCATTATTAAGTGTGACAGTAACGCCATTTTCTGCTTTATCAACAGCTGTCGCGACAGGACCAAAATCGCCATTTTCTAATGGGCCAAAATGGAACTTAGCACCTTTCTCTTCCATTGCGGCCTGTACTGATTTACCCGCCGCCTCTGGCAACAAAGTGGGTAGTGAATAACCCATAGGATCGATTGTTTCGGTTTCAAAACCGCCATTGATCAAATCATTGGTAAATTCGCTGCCGATCAAACCACCACCAATAATGGCCACTTTTTTAACGGCTTGTTTTTTCATGGCCGTTCTAAAATCAGCATAATCCATCAAATCGTTAATTGAATACACTTGATCTAACGCATCACCGCTCATTTCTGGCCTGATAACTTCTGCACCCCAAGCAATAATCAACTTACTGTAATCGATATGCGTAGCACCACCAACGGTAATTGTTTGCTTATCGGTATCGATCGCCGTTACGGTTGTCATCGTCCACACACTGCAATGAAACTGCTTTGCTACGGAACCTGCATCTGCCATAGCAAGGGCATCAGCATCTTTAGATTTGGTGAAACCTGTTGATAGCATTGGCTTTGAATAATAGCGTCCGTCATCTTGGGTAATCATGATAACAGGGCTTTCTTTATCATATTTGCGGAACTCTTTAATCAAATTGTAAGCCGCTAAACCTGAGCCGATAATCACAATCGGTTTATCGTTAGCGTGTGCTTCCTCTGCTACTTCATCTTCCGCTGTTGTTTCACTGCCAGCAATCAATTCAAAATCTTCTTTGCCTACACAACAATCAGGGCAAAGCCACTCTTCAGATACATCTTCCCATTTTGTTCCAGGTGCCACACCGTTTTCAGGGTCGCCTTTCGCTTCATCATAAACCCACCCGCAAACAATACATTCCCACTGCGCCATTGTTATAACCTTTTCTTATATCTACCGGAATTTAAGAGTGCAAACTATACAGCCGCTGCCATTATTAGCAAGACTATATGCCTGTTTGTGCGAATAGCTGCTTAATTTTTAGGCAAGCCTTTCTGCATTCAAATATCGATAGTCTGCAGCAGGCATCTAAGCCAATTTTGCGCATTTTATTGAAACAAAAAGTGTTGATAAAAATCATCACGACAGGTGCCGCTACATCGCTTTAAAAAATTAAATATAGTCTCAAAGGCAATCCAATAGGCGTACCGCCAGTAAAATGCAATGCAGGCTATGAGGATATAAGAAAATAAAAAATGCATCCCAGCCGGTGGATTCAATCAACAAAATAACCAGCGACCGTTTTTCATACAGATATCAGCCCTTCACTTTTAACCTCATTCAATTTTCGATCTCATACGGGGATCGAATGGGAGCGGCTACTGAGAGACAAAACCCTGTTTCCTTGTTGAAACTCCTTTCGCAATCACGCATCATGCAACGCGAGATTATTGAGCAACCATCATGCACTGGCACTCCATTCGTAACGCCTACCAATTAAAAGATAACCCTTATGCTTCATGGTTGAGCGATGATAGCTCACTCACCCAAAAGCTTATAGTGGCCAGCTCTGGAGACTTTTCCGTCAGACGCCTACAACAATGCTGGCAAGTACCGCAACCACATGAAGCCCAACGACTTAACTTAAAACTGCGACAATTTGCCCTTATCCGTGAAGTGCTTTTATTGTGTCATGGTGAACCTTGGGTGTATGCACGTTCAGTCATTCCTTCGCAAAGCGCATCAGGTGCGCTTCGCTTTTTGCGCACACTGCAACATGCCTCCCTGGGTGCAGCCTTATTTAAATACCCATCACTTGTAAGAAGTCCCTTTGAAATTGCAGAATTTTATTCAGAAGACCTTACTGGTGCTAGCCTGAGCAACGCCCTCGGACAGCCTCTTTTTGGGCGACGTTCACTTTTTTCATTGTTTAATAAAGATTTATTGGTATCAGAAGTGTTTTTGCCGCCTTGCTTAACGCATAATCCCTCATTTTAATCAATCATGACTGTTATGCCTCTGTCTCTCAAACATATACCTTTCTATCTTGAACTCATGCGATTTCATCGCCCTATCGGTAGCCTGCTGTTACTCTGGCCGACACTTTGGAGTCTTTGGCTAGCGGCTGGCGGCGTACCCTCTCTGAAGAATCTTGTTATATTTGTCTTAGGTGTTTTCTTCATGCGCTCAGCTGGCTGTGTGATTAATGATTATGCTGATAGGGATTTTGATGGGCTCATCACTCGAACTAAAACCCGACCTTTAGCTTCAGGGAAGATCACTAACAAAGAAGCCTTATCACTCTTTGTACTGCTCGGCAGCATTGCTTTTATTCTTGTCTTATTTACTAACTTATTAACCATCGGCATGTCTTTTATTGGGCTTTTATTGGCTTCTTGCTACCCCTTTATGAAACGCTATACCTATTACCCTCAAGTGATTTTGGGTATGGCTTACTCTTGGTCGGTTGTTATGGCCTTTACCGCTGAAACCAACAGCTTACCCAAAGAGCTTTGGTTAATTTATATCGCCGTAGTAGTCTGGACAGTGGCATACGATACCTTCTATGCCTTGGCCGATAGAGAAGATGACTTAAAGGTAGGCATCAAATCTACAGCCATTTTATTTGGCGATTACGACACGCTGATTACATCCTTTATGCAAATGTTTGTCGTTTTTATCTGGCTTCTCATCGGGTACAAATTTGAACTGGGGACTTATTATTATCTTTCTGTTATCGTTGCGGTAGGCTTTTTTGCCTATCAGCAATGGATATTGAGCGAAGGCGCAGAAAAGAATGGTTTGCGGGCTTTTTTGAATAACAACTGGGTTGGGCTCGTTATCTTTATAGGTATTGCTACCGATTACGGATTGAAATAAGGCGAACATCGTATGCAGAATCTTTTAATCATCCTTGCTGTTCTTTTTATTGCTCTCTTTGTGATTATTCCACTTGTACAAAAATTCGCAAAACCCATATCAGCAGAGAAAACACAAAAATACGGTAAAGCTATCATGATTTTGATGATGATCTTTGCCGTTGCAGCGAGTATAAAATACTGTGTAGGGCATTGACCAGCCCTAAAACTGGCTACCTTTAGCTGTCTTAAATAGTAGTACCTCAATAAAGTCATCCAATCACTGCACTGTATACTTGAATCTTTTTCTCAAACAAAGGTCTCTACTTGTTAACCTCAATTTTAAGACTTTATTGTGAAAAAAACTGTCATTTTTTCATTTATATTTTTTATTAAATCACAAGTATTAAATAGTAATATAGAAAATCCTTCACGGAGTATCTACGAAGATAAAAACGTATTTAACAAACTTCTACTTGAAATACATACTAAGTATAAATTTTCCACTTGCATAACTGAAACATCAACTGAAACTCAAGAAAGACTCAATACAATTAACCCTGAGTGGGCCGCGCTTTACAGTAAAGCAGTAGCGCCATACCAATCGCCAAATGACACATTTCCCACCAACTACCAATCACCAATCACCAATCACCAATCACCAATCACCAATCACCAAGAAACAAAAAATGCGGCTGCTAAATATGTCAATACGTCAGAAGATGTGAATAAGCTTGATACTGATATAAAAAACTGCCCTTTCTCACCACGGAATCCAAGGCGAAGTGCCGATGATGATAGAGAGAAAATGTTTACCCCTTACGGTAGACAGCCTCTCCGTATAGACCACATTTTCAAGGTAGCTTCTGAGTGAGCGTATGCTTTCAATATCGATTACTCTGCCGTCTGATCGCGTTTAAACACTAATTGCTTTTCATCAGAATCTTCTGATACAAAATAATACCCTGCGGTATCAAACGCCTTAAGCGCTTCAGTCGTCGTGATTTGATGCTTGATAATAAAAGATGCCATCATACCGCGTGCTTTTTTTGCATAAAAACTAATAATTTTGTATTCGCCATTTTTTTGATCTTTAAAAACAGGTATTACAACATCGGCATTCAACAGCTTGGTTTTGATCGATTTAAAATACTCATTGGAAGCCAAATTAATAACAAGCTGTGATCCTTGCGTCTCAAGTATTTCATTCAAATACTCGGTCAGCAGATTTCCCCAAAAAGCGTAGAGATTTTTACCCCGATTATTTTCGAATTTTGACCCCATTTCTAAACGGTAAGGCTGTATCAAGTCATAAGGTTTTAAAACACCGTACAACCCCGATAAAATCCGTAAATGCGCCTGTGCAAAAATCACATCTTGTTTCGAAAAAGTAACTGCTTCCAGGCCTTGATAGACATCCCCCTGAAAGGCCAAAACAGCCTGTCGAGCATTTTCTGGGGTGAAAGGTTGATGCCAATTAAGAAAACGGCCAAAGTTCAAATCTGCTAATGCATCTGATATTTTCATTAGCTGGCCAATTTCGGGTGGCGACAACGCTCTTAGTGCACTTATCAACTCAGCACTTTCACCAAGAAAAGCTGGCTCCGTATAGGTTTTTTGCTTAATAGGGCTTTCAAAATCGAGCGATTTAGCCGGCGACAAAAGTATAAGCATCATTCAATCCTTAGGGGTTTCAATCATTCAACCAATTATTTTGCTAGGTAATCATGCCACCAGTTGAGTGGTGTTTCACCATCAACAGCATCATATACATTCGCATAAAGCCACATGGCTTCATCATGGCCCTCAAGCGCTTGATTAAAGGTTTTTTCAATCTTATCGAAGCCTTGCTTTACCTTCACGTTATAGACAAGTAAACGTTCTGTTTTAACTTCACACTCAGCCTCAATATCAGTAACTACGGCCGACAACCGCTTTTCAATGATATCGATATCCTTCTTGGCAATCACACGAATACAAAGATTTCCTCCGTGCTGCTCTATCTCGAATCGTCCAGCCAAAAGTGTTCGAATCAAATCTCCTTTTGCTGCTCCACGACAGAACACGGGGGAAGCCAATAGTTCATAGCAGCCATCGCCTTTGCTTTTTGCTTTTATATCTTCGTAAATTAACTCACCGTCTGGTTTTTGTCCTGCCAATAGGTGAACAAGCGTATCTGTCATAGGAGTGGTCACTTCTTACTTAATTGATGAGTGGTATTATAAAGAGTCCGTGATAAATCACCACTGACAGGAAAATAAGAAAGTTAAGCCATACGGCTTGGAAGCAAAGCGAAAATAGAGACAAAGCGCAGATAGAATGATGTTTTTACGTATAAAAAAACCACCGATAGCTGTTTATCGATGGCCAATTACTTCTCAAGCCAAAGTGAAGACCTAAGACAATACCTTTGCCATTAGTCAACACTCATACGTTGATACTGGCCCGAATGCTGAAAGAAAGTCGGCGCGGCGCTTATATTTGTTTCTTCGGCATCTAGGGTAGCGATCCACCCTGTAATAAGATAGATACCTGATATCTTATCTTTCGGCATGAATAAAATCTGCATGAGCTTTCTTTCTTTGCCTATCAATTGCTTATGCTTAAGCACGCCATATATTTGACCTGATGTATCGGAATAAACGCGATATTTATATTCTCCCTTTTTAATTATATCAGTACCAGCAACTACATATTTATATTGGGTATCTGAATAGGTAACGTCATATTTGCAATGGGTACTATAACCTTTGGGTTCAGCGCCTACTTCAGGTATAAATATTATGTGCTCTCCATTTAATGATTCAGGAAGTAATATGCTTGAAAATGCAGGCGGCCACCAAAACCACAAAGAACACAACATCACAAAAAATCGTTTTTTTAATAAAACCATAATATAAAAGTCTTACTCCCTTTCATCTCGTTCCATCACGACAGAAATTTATAAAATAGGGCGTTATTGCAAGCTTATAAAACTGAAGTCTTTAAATCTCACAATAACTATCCGTTCTCTGCTTTAAAATTCTTATCACATTAATTAAAACAAACGTTTATAAGTTCCAGAGTGCGAGAAAAGTTTCGGAATAAGTTGATCGCTGGCGCTCTTTTCCAAATTCGATGTACCATCAGGGAGGCTATAACCTAGCACAAAATATACGCCCGTTTCTCTATCGTGCGGGAAGAACAGCATATGAAATACTTTTTTATGTACATCTTCTGATTGGTCATGACTAAGAACAGCATAAGGGACGCCATGCTGTGTTTTATTTACTTTATATACATATTTTCCATCGCCTGTTACATCTGTTCCTAACTGAATATAATGGTATTCATTTTCTGAATAAGTTACTAAATTTTTGATTGTTTTTTCGTGTTGATTAGCATGCTTCTCATCAGAAAAAAATATATATACTTTTTCTTTCAATGAATTAGGAAGCAACTCATGTGAAAAAGACGTATAAGATATCAGTGAAAACAAAATTAGTATAAATGACCGTTTACGCAAGTACATTATGACCTCCAACACCGTTAATAAAAATATATATAAATAGTTAGAGGTCTCTAAATTTAATAGTTCAACATTGCCATATTTAATATTTGCAATATCCTAATTTTGTGTGGCTCCTTCATTTCTCTTAATAATACAATTAATGGTGGCTATTATAGGCTGCACCAAACCCTGCTTAATGGATAAATGTGTATCATAATAAGTGCCTATCGTTGAAAAGCTAACATGTACATTTATTCTACTTGCCTGATACAACACTTCCTGCTGTGAGTAAGGCACCGTCTCGTCGGCTTTCCCATGCAAACTTGTTATACCTAATGGGTTACTACTGAAACGTGAAGGCATATGTTTTATCATATCAATATTATTATTTTTATCTTTATGAATCGCAAAAGGAATAAGTGGTTTTTCGTACCATTTTGCATAATCCCAACCTTCTTTTTTTGCTGATGCGTAAGCGCTGATGATGATTAAATTATCAACACTACGATGTTTATAGGCAGCATCAATGGTCACAGATGCACCGTACGAATACCCCATAAGAATAATGTTTTTATCTGGATGAAGACGGTGATAATCTTCAATAAAGGTATTAGCCATTTTTTGATTGTTGTCAAAAGTACTTTTCCCCATACTCAACCCATAACCTGGGTAGTTAGGTGAAATAATTGTTACCCCTGTTTCCTTTACTAACTCTGTTAAAACACTACTTACATCACCCGCATCTTCACGGGTACCACCGAAATAGATAAGCACATTATCCGATTTTAACTTTTTTTCATTATCTCCCATTTTTTTATATTTCACGTATTCAATATTATTATCATTTATTTTTATTGATAACACTTTCAACTTCACATCTGATGAAACGAGCAATTCACCATCAATCGAATTTTTATCATAAAACATTTTTCTTCTTTCAGGGTTTATTGTTGTTTTTTCAAAAAATCGTTTTTCATAATAGTCAGAAAGTAGCTTTTTATTGCGGGTTTCGTTATACAAGTAAATGGCTCCATAGCTTACACCTAAAGCACCAATTATTGAAATTGTTCCAAAAATAAAGTTTCTACTTAAACCGCTATTTTGTATTAACTTTTTATTGAATTCAAAATAATTATTCACAAAAAACTGGGAAGAAATGCATCTATCAAAAAAACAAGACATAACTAAAAAAACAATAATTATACATTTACACTTAATCATTTAGATTTCACATTTAACTAAACAATCTGTTTGGAATAATCTTCTTTTTTATAGTTCAATAGTAATAACACAAGGCTCACCTTTAACGCTTAAAATAGATCGTCGAAAAAAACTATATTGCAAGCGATTTATCCTATTACGGATATTAGGTTTTATAACGGGTGAATAAGCGAACAAACTGGATTTAGTGATTTCCGTTCAAGCCTTAAACTATGCCGATAAAGCAACAAAATTTAGATTTTCTGAACTTTCCATTTTATTTGGTCCACTAGCTATAATAAAATAGCCCGCTTTTCCGACTAATAAGCATAAAAAAGGGATATCTCTTGGCACTTATCAGCCTAATCACACAGATAAACAAAGTTTTAGGCAGGTTATCGGCCTGGCTTTTGCTTGGCATGATGTTGTTAACCATTTTATTGGTAACGATGCGATATCTATTTTCTAGTGGCTCTATTGCCTTACAGGAAACTATTATGTTTTGCCATGGAAGCGTTTTTTTACTTGGCTTAGGATATACGCTATCTCTCAATGAACATGTACGAGTAGATATTTTTTATCAAAAAATGACCGATACCCAACGTGATTGGGTCAATGCGATTGGCTGTTTAATTTTCCTTTTTCCTTTTTGTGCATTTACGGCTTTACGCAGTTTCGATTTCTTCTACACCTCTTTTGTCATACAAGAAGCGTCGCCAGAACCCGGCGGCCTGCCTTACTTATTTCTGTTTAAAGCTATGCTACCTTTGAGTTTTTTTATGTTGCTACTGCAAGGTTTCTCCCTATTCTTGTCCTCTGCATCCAGATTAGTAATGCTCAACAAGAAAGGTAAACTATGATTGCTATTTTCTTATTTATTACTATTTGTGCGTTTTTAATGGCAGGTTTTCCTGTCGCCTTTACGCTAGCGGGGGTTGCACTGGCCTTTGCAACAATAGGCGTTGGCTTTGGCGTATTTGATGCAGGGTTTATATTCGCCTTACCTGAACGAATTTTCGGTATCATGAATAATAACCTGCTTACAGCAGTACCCCTTTTTGTTGTTATGGGTGTTTTACTGGAACAATCAAAAATTGCAGAGAAAATGCTTCAGCAGATGGCTGTATTGTTTCGTAAACTTCCAGGTGGTTTGGCAATTTCCGTTGTCATTGTTGGTGCTCTATTAGCCGCAAGCACAGGTATTGTAGGGGCAACTGTTGTCACCATGGGACTTATCTCTCTACCAACCCTGCTAAAAAATCAATACCCTGAAGATTTAGCAACGGGTACTATCTGTGCGACAGGAACACTTGGCCAAATTATCCCTCCTTCCATTGCATTGATTTTACTTGCCGACATTTTATCGACAGCCTATAGCCGGGCACAGATTCAGATGGGTATTTTCTCCCCTGATACGCTTTCAGTTGGAGAACTCTTTGTTGCAGCCATTATTCCTGCCTGTTTATTAGTTGTCTTTTATGTCGGTTATATTTTCATAAAATCTTCTTCAATAAAAGTCGCACATGAATTCACTGACCGATTTGAAACCCGTGCTTTTCTTTTAGGATTTTTTCCACCTATTATCCTTATCTTTATTGTTTTAGGCTCTATTCTTGGTGGGCTAGCAACACCGACAGAGGCAGCGGCGATTGGCGCTTTTGGTGCATTGGTTCTTGCACTCAGCCAAGGTCTTAGCTTAAAAAAACTCGAACTAAGCTTAATGCACGCGGTAAAAATCACCTCAATGGTATTTATGATTTTAATAGGAGCAGCGTGCTTCTCTTTGGTTTTTAGAGGCTATGGTGGCGATGAATTAGTGCAGTCGTTTTTTGAACATTTACCGGGCGGTGCGTATACCGCCTTATTTCTTGTGATGGTTATCATTTTCCTCCTAGGGTTTATCCTCGATTTTATCGAAATAACCTTTGTTGTTGTTCCCATTGTTGCCCCTTCTTTAATCATGATGGGCATTGATCCTTTATGGCTCGGTATTTTGATTGCAGTAAACCTGCAAACCTCTTTTTTAACGCCTCCTTTTGGGTTTGCACTTTTTTACTTGCGGGGTGTTACCGACAAAAGTATTAAAACGGCAACTATTTACCGTGGCGTAATGCCTTTCATTGGCATTCAACTCTTACTTTTATTACTGTTAGTTGTTTTCCCTCAGTTAACAACTTGGCTACCTAATAAACTTAATTTTTAAGCTTAATTTCCCATGTGTCATGTATCTTCTTCCTTATATTTTTTTCTAGGGGAAGTGATGAAAAATCAGAATCAGCCTCCATCTGATCATGGAGTATTTTAGCTATACCGATCACACTTGAAGATGCAAGGGCGTTGCCCGCGCCCACTCATCCCAATCACTTACTGACTGTAAGCTCTTGGAGATTCGTTCGCTTGCCGCCTTCTTGCATCTCCAATTCCGATGGGTATATACCCTCTTGATCACCTGTATATTTAAACTGTGGATGGGTTAGCAGCATGTTATTAATCATTAAGAACATCTGATTTTCTGTTTTATTTTCACACTCTGATAGCGCTTTAGCCTCTCTCAGAATATCCCCTTCACTTGAGAAATTTCCTATATAGGTACTTAAAAATGGAAATTTTAATGCAACTTATTTATAACCATTATTTTTTGAATCACTTTCACCCTCTGTAATATTTATGAAAAATAATATAAAGCACAAAGAATATTTACTTATATTCACGTTAAACTCTTTAATAAAAGTACTGTTTGTCTCACCGTACTCACTAAAGGTTCAAAAAAATCACTGTATTTTTTTTCTTTGTTAGCAATACTTTCTAACTCCGCCTCCCATTTTGCAGTCATATCTGGCTCTGTTGCTAATTCAGGCAGGCTTTTGATTAACTTTTTACCTACATCCGTCGCCCGTATTTGTTTTCCTTGCCGTTTTAAAAACTGCCGTTTGAACAATAATTCAATAATATGTGCACGCGTTGCCTCTGTACCTAACCCGTCTGTCTCACGAAGAATTTTTTTGATGTCGGCACTTTTCACAAATCTTGCAATACCTGTCATCGCAAGAAGTAAGGTAGCTTCCGTAAAAGGTGCTGGCGGTTGCGTTTCTTTCTCAAGTAGTTCGCCTTCAAGACATGTTAACTGATCACCTTTTTTTAAACTTGGCAGTATTGCCGCCCGTTTAGTACTTTCCTTTCCACCATAGTCAGTATTATCGAGCAACTGGCGCCAACCTCCATCCACGTACTTATTTCCTTTGGATAAAAATACCCCTCCTACAATAGCTAGCTCAAGACGCTGCTCAATCGTTTTATTTGCACCATAAAACTGCATTAAATATTGCCTTGCTATGAGTTTGTAAACTTTCTCCTCTGGGTTTGCTAAATTTGAAACAAGCTTTTGTGTTGGAATAATCGCATGGTGTGCGCCGACTTTTTTATCATTCCATGCTTTTGATTTAAGCCTTGAATCTGTTCCCGTCACTGCCTTTTCGAGAACAGGACAATTTTTACTAATGGATTGCATTATCTTTGGTGCCGCCTGCCGATGTCCTTCTGGCAAATAACGGCAATCCGAACGCGGATAAGAAATCACTTTATATTTTTCATACAAACGCTGACATATATCCAACACTTGTTTCGCTGATAATCCGTATTGACGGCTGGCATCGATTTGTAAACTGGATAAATTGTAAGGTGATGGCGGCGGTTTATTCACCACTTTCTCGTTAAAATCTGTCACGGTAGCAGGCTGTTTCTCAATACGCTTTATCACGTTTTCAGCAAGCTTTTTTGATAGCACGCGTCCTTCTTCATCAAGGTAAGGTTCACAAGCCTTGCTTGGCTTCCATTTTGCAATCAGCTGTTGCTGATCTTTTGTTTCAACTTTTGCATTGACTTCAAAATATGATTTAGGCTTGAAATCAATGATCGTTTCATCACGTTTAACAACTAACCCCAGTAAAGGCGTTTGCACACGTCCTACGGATAAGACGCCGGAATAGCCTGATTGCTGGCCTTTCAGTGTCGAAAGTCTCGTCATATTAATACCATACAGCCAGTCTGCCCGTGCACGTGCCAGTGCCGAGGAAGATAAAGGTGTAAAGGTTTTGTTATCGCACATTTGAGATAAAGATTTTTTAATCGCCTCTGGATTTAAATCATTGACGAGTAACCGCTCAACAGGCGGCCTCTTTATTTTTAACGGGAAGACAAAAGCAATCACTTCATCCACCAGTAATTGCCCTTCACGATCCGGATCACCGGCATGTACGAAGCTGTGGGATTTTAGCATCAGCTTTTTTAAAATGCCGAATTGCTTTTTTGTATTTTTCTTGACTTGAAGCTGCCAAATATCCGGTACAATCGGCAAATGATCCAGCTGCCATTTTTTATATTTTTTATCGTAGGCATCAGGTTCTGCCTGTTCGAGTAAATGGCCAATACACCAGCTCACTTTATCGCCATTACCCACCTCAATAAAACCCTCGTAAGATTTATGAGGCCTGGGTAAAACCTGTGCTATAGCACGACCTAAACTGGGTTTTTCAGCAATATATAACTTCATCGGCACAACTTGGGCTGTATAAAGGTACAGTTATAGCAAACTTACTCGATCTTTTCACGCTTATGATGCATGTTTTAAAAATCAAATATCTTGTTATTTGCTCTTTATTCGTTAATATTGCGAACAATATCCGCAATAAAATTGCATGACTGAAAAGCTATGGATAATTAAGCAATGAAAAAAATTCGCTTCATATTTTTCTACGGCTTTCTCTTATCCTCAACTAACAGCTTTTGCTGTACCAGCTTTTTACTGAGAACACTCAATGAAATCAATATTTATGCCAGAACCATGGAGTGGGGTATCTTCAATTTAAAATCAGAACTCACTGTTGTTCCTCGTGGAATAACCTTTACACCCATGCTGGCAACTCAAACAGAAGGCATGCAGTGGATTAATAAATATGGCTATACAGCTATTACTATTATTAAAAAAACCTTCGTTATCGATGGCATGAACGAAAAGGGATTAACCGTAGGTGTGCTCTACTTTCCTTATTTCGCTAAATTTCAAGACTTGGATATTAAGTTAGAAAACATAAGCATCACCAATATAGATCTCGCCGCTTACTTATTGGGCAACTTTGCCGATACAGAAAGTATCCGAAATAAACTACCCACTATTCGCGTTGTTTATAATAAAGATTTAGATAAATCTTTTGGTGCACAATCGCAGTTACATCTTGTTGTCACTGACGAAAAAGGGGATTCGATCGTCATTGAGTACATCAACAAAAAATTACATATTTACGATAATCAAATTGGTGTAATGACTAATGCACCTAGCTATGACTGGCATATCTTAAACTTAAGAAACTACCCAACATTAAGCCCCTTTGCTATTTCACCTAAAAAAACTTTAGACAGCGTTGATATCAGCCCTTTTGGTGCAGGTAGCGGCATGTTTGGCTTACCTGGCGATGTCACGCCGCCCTCTCGGTTTATTCGTGCGGTTGCATTTACACATACCTCCTCTACATTAACGTCCGCAGAAATGGCTATTAACCAAGCCTCCAGAATTTTAAATAATTTCGATATTCCTAAAGGTATAATCAAAGAAACGGATAACAATAACTTCCATTTAAACTATACCCAGTGGAGTGTTATTGCTGATATCAATAATCGACAATATTTTTATTGGACAGAATTTAATCGTCGTATGCGTATGATAGATTTAAAGAAAATTAACTGGTCTGTGAATAAACCTCATACATTTCCCTTGGATAAAAAACGCCATGAAGATATCGATGAAATCACACTCTAACGCCTGTAACTATTTTAATTATACAGCTACTTTTGTTAAGGTCTGTGATCAGGGCTATCGCGCTATGAACATAGCAAGTTCGCAGCAAGATCGACGAATTTGTGAACTATGAAGAAAAATAAGCGTCATTAAATGTATTTTTTACATGATTATGAATGACGTAATGAGTACAAATTTTACAGATCACTTTGAAAACCTATCTGATCCAAGAATAGAAACAGCGAACAAGCGTCATGAGTTGATGGATATTTTATTGCTCTCAGTATTAGCCGTTATTTGCGGGGCAGATAGCTTTGTCGACATAGAAAGATTTGGGAAAGCCAAAGAGGCGTTTCTTCGTAAGGTTATGAACCTCCCAAATGGCATTCCCTCACATGACACAATAGGCAATGTTTTATCGATGCTTGATCCCAAACAGTTGCAATCCGGTTTCATTTCGTGGGTTCAGTCCTTTAATAAGCTTAGCAGTAGCGACATTGTTGCCATTGACGGAAAAACACTGAGGCGCTCATTTACGTCAGGCGACAAGAAAGGTGCAATCCATATGGTAAGTGCCTTTCGTGCAGCTAATCATACGGTTCTTGGTCAGATAAAGGTTGATGAAAAATCTAACGAGATAACCGCTATTCCTGAGTTGATAAAGTTGCTTAACCTTGAAGGAAGTATCGTGACTATCGATGCAATGGGTTGCCAAAAAGCGATTGCGAAGGCAATCAGGCAAGCACAGGCAGACTACGTTCTATCACTGAAAGGTAATCACGGAAACCTTTTATATGACGTTAGCCGGTATCTGGATGCGCTGATTGATGAGGGATTTAAGCGTGCTCAGTCTGATCATTTTGAAACCGTGGAAAAAGGGCATGGACGCATTGAAACAAAACGGTACTGGATTACTAATGACATTGACTGGCTGTCTTGTAAAGAGGATTGGGAAGGTTTAAAAACAATCGGCGTTGTTGAATCTGAAAGGACTGTTATCAGTACGGGGGAAACATCTATTGAGCGGCGATATTTCATATGCTCTATCGAGTCTAGCGCAGCATTGTTTGCAAAAGCAGTACGCTCTCACTGGGCTATTGAAAACAATCTTCACTGGACTTTAGATGTGATTTTTAAAGAAGATGAATCAAGAATCAGAGAAGGTTTTGCCGCTGAAAATATGGCCGTCATAAGGCATTTAGCATTGAACATGCTGAAAATGGAGTCTTCTAAAGAGAGCGTTCGCGGTAAGCGACTGAAGGCTGGTTGGGATGAAAACTTTCTTTTATCAGTTTTGTCAACGGCCTTATAGCGCGATTGCCCTGGGTCTGTGATCAATACCTGTGAGTAAAAGGCTAAAACATGCTTTGGTCTCATACCCCTTAAAGAACATAAGGCTATCCTATGTTAAAAATCCCTTTGTACTGGCAAATCATTATAGCTATTGTCTTAGCTATCATTGTTGGCCTCATCTTTAATGGGCAAGATACAGCATTAAGCCATTCACTGAGAGAAATTTTTAGCTTCCTTGGAACGATGTTTCTCAATGCGTTAAAAATGCTTATCGTTCCACTTGTCACGTCATCGATCATCTGTGGTGTTTCCAATGTAGGGCGAGGTGCGAATATTGGTCGCTTAGGAGGTAAAACGATCGGGTTTTATATATTCACGAGCTTTATTGCCATAATGGTTGGGCTTATTGTCGTTAACATCGTTCAGCCTGGCCTCATTGATGGAAAGCCTGCAGGGGAACAACTCCATTTTATCGTCGAAAATAACGAGATTTTGGATCAAAAATTAGCCACTGTTGCGCAGAGTGGTCAATCCATGACCGACCTCTTCGGCATTTTTCTACGCATGATTCCACCCAATATCGTCTCTGCTGCCGCAGCTGGGCAAATGCTGGGCCTAATCGTTTTCTCTTTGTTATTTGGCTTTTTTATTACGCGTATTGATGAGAAATCTCATGATGCGCAAGTGGGGTTTTGGCAGGGTATATTTAATATCATGATGCAAATGACAATGTTTATTATGAAATTTGCTCCCATCGGCGTATTTGCATTGGTGACGAATACCATCATGACAACCGGTCTAGATATTTTTGGACCACTTTTGTGGTTCTTTGGTTGTGTGGTAGTCGCACTCTTTATACACACATTTATATCCTTAGCACTCATACTTAAGTATGTAGCAAAAGTTAAGCCTACCAAACATTACAAGGCCATGAACCCAGTGATGCTTATGGCATTTTCAACGGCGTCTTCTTCTGCGACCTTGCCATTAACGATTGAAACCGTTGAAAAAGATGTCGGGGTCTCAAACAAAACAACCTCGTTTGTACTCCCCCTCGGTGCAACCATTAATATGGACGGAACAGCACTTTATGAATGTGTTGCAGCCATGTTTATTGCGCAGGCCTACGGATTGGATTTAACGTTCTTGCAGCAATTCACTATCGTCGTCACGGCCTTACTGACATCTATTGGCGTAGCAGGTGTTCCGGCGGCAAGTTTAGTGGCTATTTCAGTTATTCTTACAGTAATTGGCTTACCTTTAGAGGGTATTGGCCTGCTGCTTGTGACTGATCGGATACTCGATATGATGAGAACAGCTGTCAATGTATTTAGTGATTCAGTTTGTGCAGTCTTTGTTGCTCGCTCTGAAGGGGAAGAAACAAAGTTACTGTAGACTTCCGTCACACCAAGGTTTCTGCTTTCGCAGTTACCTTGGTTACCTCCTCTTATTTTAAAATCATATATAGCCTGTGCTCCCTTTCATTTATATTTAGACTGAATAAATTAAATAACCTTTGCCCTCCATAGACGCTACTTTTGTAATTTAAGTAAAAGTGATTGCGGAATGGCCGTTGTTTTGTTCTCTATTTTTTTAAAAAACACAGCGCCTGTTTTAGCTTTCGCTACTGTTTTTTTAGTTCGCACGTTAGTTACCTTATAAAGGATATCTAAACTTTTATGTTTAATATCCATAATGCCAATTTCTATCAATAGCTCATCATTTAAAAAAGCTTCTGCCAAATAGTGCACACCTAAATCAGCAATCAAAAAGCCTACTTCATTGCGGTTAACTCATCGAAACCAAGGGATAAAAAAAATGCCAATCTTGCTTCTTGCAGTAGAGATACCAAGTGATAGTTACCCTTATAAAGGATATCTAAACTTTTATGTTTAATATCCACAGGGGTCTGAATGCAACATGTATTTTCTAAATCAGTTAATTCTTAATCAAGATACCTAAAAGTGAAAATATTTAAACGAACAGGTGACACTCTATCGAATAGCTCGATCGATCATTTAAAACAGAATTCAGTGTTCATGCAAGAGCTTCTGCAAGGGCAAGCCGCCATAGGAATGCACACCTAAAAAAAAAAGCGGCGGCATCAGCAATCAAAAAGACCTACTTGAAGACATCTTGAGCTGATGCGGTTGCCATGAGGCGATACGACTCATCGAAACCAAATACCTTCAACGGGATAAAAACCGGTAAATGCACAATCTGATGATGTTGCTTCAGTTGCAGCCTAGCCCTAGATACCAGCAGTGATTCGTATCCCTCTTGAAGGATGCTAGAATGTAGACGCCTGTATTAAGACATCCTTGGCTAAAAGCGCGGTTGCTGTATGTCCTGGTGGCCGTCATGGACTGGGTGCAAGGGGACATTTCTTTGCACAGAATCGCGGCAATGAAGCTTCTGCGTGTATTTTCAAGGGCGTATACCCCAATGAGATCTTTAACAGTTAATTCTACAATTTATGCCATAATCAAATGATACATCTAAATCCAGCATGGACTGGAAAATATCAGCTGCATGGCATTAAACGAACTATGAGCGGTGAATGTCATGAAGAGGTGTACTTAATAATCAATCGCTATAATCCCTTTCATAAAGAGGAGTTTGATTATCATGCGTAAGCATTCCCACCCATTGATGGCTGTTGTTATCGATCACAACAACACCAAAGTTTATCATATCGATGATAATCTATCTCATCCGTTAGTTATTGAACATAAGAATGAATACGATATTAATCGTAATCACTTACGGCAAAAAAATTCACACTTTCAAGGGCAACGTGTACCGGAAGATCATACTTATTATGAGGAAGTAGCCAAAACGATTAAGGAAGCGAAAGAAACACTCATCATCAGTCACGGTAAAGGAAAATCTTCAGCGGGATTAATGCTTCTGAAATATCTTTCTAGTCATCACCATGATGTTTTTGATCATATCGTTGGATTAGAGGCGGTGGATGAACTCACCGATCACGAGCTTCTCCATTATGCTGAACATGTATTCCATGATTATGACCATAGAAAGTCTTTAGGATTGAGCACCCACTGATTTACCATAATACTTTCAAGCACATTATTTCGAATTAAATATATGACCTATCATTAGTACTATATCAAAGCATTAAGGTTAGATCTTCATCAGGGCTTCCTAGCACTTTTTGATCAGTACAAAGTTTAAGCTGTCATATAATACGAAGTCCTTGAAAAATTCAATATTAAAATAGTCAATTTCTCATACCTATTGTCAAAGATAGTTTTCTGCCATCCAAACACCATGAATATATCTGCATGTACAGCCTCAATAAGAGATCCGCGACAAGGCATCAATCAAAAACACAGCCTTGAAAGCCTCCTTCTAATCGTTTTTTCATCAATAATAAGTGGTTATGATAGCCCTAACAGCATGTCTAATTTTGCAGCTATGAAGCTTGACTGGCTGCAGAAGCATACAGATATCGAATCTGCTCCCTGTGCAGAAACATTACGGTTTTTACTTGCATGCATAAGACCAAGAGATTTGATTGAAGGGTTTACGACATTCGTTTCAAGTTTGCAGGGTGAATCTACAGGAGATGTTATTTCATTAGACGGCAAAACGATGCGAGGAACAAGGCACAATGGTCGAGAAGCCATCCATGTTATTAGTGCATGGTCTCAAAGCCGAGGCCTGACGCTGTGTGCCCTCGAATCAGAAGGAAAGAAAAATGAAATCAAAACTTTGCCGAAGCTTATCGACAGAATTGAGGTAAAAAATGCCACTATTACCATTGATGCGATGGGATGCCAAAAAGAAATCGCAAAAAAGATTATTGAAAAAGAAGCTGACTATTTTCTGCAACTGAAAGGTAATCAGCAGGGGTTGCTGGAAGAAATCCAAGCTTTTCATCACAAGCTTGAACGTGATGGTTATGAAGAAAATAAGACCTCATATTTTGAGGAGGCGAATAAAGGGCATGGTCGATTAGAGATAAGGAAATATCAGCACTTTGAATTAACAGACTGGGTAGATAAGGCTAAACCTTGGAGCGGCTTGAGTTCGGCTGTGCGTGTTGAGCGGCATCGGTCTTCAAATAAAGGGGAGTCTAAAGAAGTTTCCTGGTATATTAGCTCACGCTCTCCTGATGCAAAGCATGCGGCGAAAGCCATTAGGGGACACTGGGAAATAGAAAATAAACTGCATTGGCGGTTAGATGTTACTTTTAAAGAAGATGACTGCCAGCTTCATTCCGCTGGGCTCAATATTGCTACAATAAAGCGTCACTGTATGAATTTGTTAACACTTAATGATCAAAGCAAAAAGGGGATGAAACATCGAGTTATGGGGTGTGCAATTAATGATAAATACAGAGAGAAAATGCTTTTCTCCGGTCAATTTATGCACTGATCAAAAAGTGCTAGGAGGCCCTGAGATCTTCATAGAATTTTATTAGTTTTTAATAAAAAAAGTATTTTCCTTTTAACACCTCCAATACATTGCATAATAAAAAGAATGCTGTGTATTTTATCATTTTGATAATGTAATTCTGTATAATCTTATTACGAAAGGAAGACAAATTACCGTCTCCCCCTTGATTTTGTTCCAGAGTCTACGTTGATTGATCCACCGCTTTTTAATTTATTTTTTGCAGTTTCAAAATCGTCTGTTACTTTCATTTTTGTATTAAAATCATCCGTAGAACTAAACTTCTTTGTAAACTCTGCACCAGTCACTTTAAATTTATCTGATCCACCTAAATCAATATCATCAGTTGCAAATGAGACTTTTTTGTTACTCTCTAAATCTGTAGGTTTTTTGGAGTCTTCTGTTTTCATCGGCTCGATAGGGTTACTTTTCCCAGATACTGATTTTTCAAAATTTGATCCTTTAAAAGCTTTTTCCAGCTTTGCTCCTATTTCACCCGTAATTGTTTTTTTCTTTGCGTCGGGGTTGGCATCGTTAAATGCTTTATTCGCTGCCTTCTTTTTGTTAATTATATCGACTAACTTTTTAACACCAAAAGCTATTGCACCTGCGGCCAAACTAATACCTAAACCCAGTAAAACTGCATTTGATACGCGACTTTTTGCTTTAATTTTATTTGCTATCTCATCAAGTTTTGCTCTCGCTCCTTTTTCATTCATTGCAATAAAGTAAAAATAGTTTGTTTTAAATGAACAAATACTTTTTTTATACTCTTTCACTGGTTCTATTTTTTCCGAGGTTAACTCACCTGAAATATCAATGAGATCCACGTACATTGTTTCGTCAAGATCTTCATACCAAGCCATAAAATCTTCTGGAGAAGAAAAATAATGCACATCTGTCTCCTGTGAATTTTCTCCACCTTTTAAATATTCAAGAGTAATCCTTGGGATACCACTGTCTTCAGGTATATCGACGAAATCAAAAACCATTCCAGAACACATCATGTCATAGTTACCCGTTGACCAATCAAATAAGTAAGGTAAAAATTCTAAGAAAGTTAATTTTTTTCCTCCATCCTGTAATTTAGCATCAGGGTAACCATACTCATCCAGCACAAACCCAAACAAATTTGATCTGTCCATAACCTGCATATTAACGCCCGTAAAATCAAACTGGTACGAATTATCATCATCTGCACTTACTTTAATGAGTGTCTCGGCTGAAAAATACTCGAACAATCCATTTTCATCAGTCTTGTTGTTGACCTTAGATTGGTAAAATCCATCCTCCAATTCACTTCCAAAATTTGATATATCAATGCCCATATATGTATAATCGCCAGCATAAATGCCATCAATACTCAAAACCCCTATAAACGTTAAATCCCTTGCCGCCTCTTTCATATCTGAATTAAAAGATTTCTTCTCCTCCTCATTCGTTTCTTTTGAATAATAGAAATACATGCTATTTGATTCATTTTCTACTGTCGTTATCTTAGCTGAATCATTATCTCCAGAGACATCAGCAGCATAACTTTCAGGGCCCTTGAGTACACTCGCTTCAGATTTACTGATATTTATTTTTGAAATATCCAGAATGACAGGAAATCTAACTTTTGTTTTCTCTGAAGGTATAGGGAAATCTTCTACTGAAAATTTAATGTATACATTTCCTCGATTAAGATAATCTGCTTTGGCATAGTTATTCCCCAACACTTCGATATGAGCTTCATCTTTATCTGTTATCGACCCTTTGAATATATGTATTTTTGAGGAAAATAATTTAATCGTGTTAGCTTTTATTTCACCTTTCTCACTCATGGTGACATCAGCAACTGCACTTTGGCTAACAACACTACTCGCTTTAATTGTTTTTAACTTTTTATTATCCAGTTTTATCCATTTAACATCGGAAACACTCATATCAACAGAACCTAAAAACTCCGTCTTTATTCGCATACTTCCCTTACTAAGTGCCTTTACTTCGCCTCTTAGCTTTAAATCTCCGCCAGCTTTAATTTCAGTGACATTCAACAACGGCCTTAATTCTAAAATCACATCATCTTTTCCTTCTCGTATTGCGATCATATTATTTAGGTTGAATGCAATATTAAGATGTGTGAACGCATTGCTAATTTTTACAGCCTGATCTTTTGCTATCAAAGGTACATCTAAAGTAAATTTATCAAGCTCCGTACCTAATTCTTTTCCTCTTGGGGAAAGTAATTTCTTTGTAAATTTTTTATTGGATGTAGTGCTATAAAATACAATATCTGAGTTTTTTGAAAATTTTAGATTAACTTTAAGTCTTGAATATTTAGCAATTGGCATATCTTTATATCTTCCAACCAGGTGAAAATCTTCACCTAGATTCGCTAAATTAAGACTGAATTCGCTGGTTATTTGTTGTTCCACACCGTTATCATCAACCAGTTCAATTGATTCAATAAAAATAGGAAAATCAATGAAGTTTACCTGCGGCGCTGAAATTGATACCACGAGGTCAGTTTCAGTCGCACTGTCTTTTTGTATAACACCACAGTAGGAAACACACACCAGAAAACAAAGAAGAAGAATTTTTTTCATAGCAATAGTATTTATTTTTATCATGATAGTTAAAACTATAGATCATGATCAATACTTCGGACAGTTTTACGCAGCAATAACCCCGAAGTTACTCATGCTGTCATAAACTTGTCTGACTTTTTTATCATTTAAGTCAATTTTTAACTCGTTAAAAAGTCTCTGCATCATGTGCTGATTGAGTTTTCGCCGCTTCCATGCCCCCTGTGTCAGGATACTTGTCGCCTCTAAAATTTTAATTAGAGGCATAAAAAATGAGAAAATCGTTTACCCATTCGTTTAAGATACAGGCAATAGAAAAGGCATTGAGCCGACAAGAAGGTATGAGCATCAAGGATGTGGCTGAAAACTTAGGTATTGGCCATTCGACGTTACAAAAATGGATTAGACAGGCTAAAGAGCAACGGCTTAATCAACCATTAGATGGTGGGGTAATGACCATGGTTAAAGAAAAAAGGCCCCAAGATTGGAGCGCTGAAGAACGTTTGAATATGGTCATTGCCTGCGGATCTTTGAGCGACGAAGGCATCAGCCAGCTTTGCCGAGAAAAAGGAATATATCCACATCACATCAAGCAATGGAGAGGTGATTTCATCAAGAATAAATCCACTTCTACTGCCTCAAAAAGCCAAAACGAGAACAAGCAATTTAAAAATGACATTAAATTGCTAAGGAAAGAGTTAAACCGTAAAGATAGGGCTTTAGCTGAAACAGCTGCGCTGCTAGTGCTTCAAAAAAAAGTCAACGAAATTTGGGGAAGCGACGAGGCCAGCTAATAGTGAAACAAGAGCGTGATGATATTATTCACTTGGTTAGCGAGGCTCGTTCCAATGGTGCCAGGCAAAGGCAGGCTTGCGATATTATAGGCATCACACCAAAAACATTACAGCGCTGGGCGCGACCAGAAGGTGATGAAGATGGTCGTTTGTCAGCCAAACATAGCCCTTATAATAAGCTTAGTGAGCTCGAGAGACAGCGTATTATTCAGGTTTGTAACCAACCTGAATATGCAAGTTTATCACCGAGCGTTATCGTGCCAATGCTTGCAGATAAAGGTGTGTACATTGCATCTGAATCCACTATTTACCGTGTTTTAAAAGCACATAAACAAGACAGGCACCGGCTGAAAAGTAAGCCTGCCAGAGTCATAACGAAACCTGAATCGTTGACTGCCACAGACCCGAATCAGATTTATAGTTGGGATATTACTTATTTACCAACAACGGTAAAAGGCTTGTTTTATTACTTGTATCTTGTCATGGATGTTTATAGTCGAAAGATTGTTGGCTGGCAGGTATATGAGCAAGAAAGCAGTGCATTGGCTGCAGATTTAATGACAGATATTTGCTTACGTGAAGGAATTAAACGCAATCAGGTGATCTTACATTCAGATAATGGAAGCCCGATGAAAGGCGCAACAATGCTAGCGACACTGCAAGAGCTAGGAGTTGTTCCGTCGTTCAGCAGGCCTTCCGTTAGTAATGATAATCCTTATTCTGAGTCGTTATTTAGAACACTTAAGTACCGGCCAGAATACCCAGAAAAAGCCTTTGAGGGTTTAGATGCATCACGAAAATGGGTGGATGGGTTTGTTGACTGGTATAACCATGAACACAAACACAGCAGCATAAAATATGTCACCCCTGTAGAGCGTCATATGAAGCAAGATAAGATTATCTTAATCAACCGTAACGCGGTTTATCTGAAGGCGAAAATGGCGCACCCAGAGCGATGGAGTGGCGACATTAGAAACTGGAATCACATTGATGAGGCTTATTTAAACCCAGGGAAATCTAAAAGTGATAGGGAAGTAAATCAGGCGGCATAAAAGTAAACTTTAGGCGACAAGTATGTTGAAATCTACCGCATGATGCAATAGATATAACGGTTTCACCCTGTGTTCCTTTTGTTTTTCTGTCTTCAATTTTCATTAAATTTAGCGCAGTAAAGGATGCATTCAGTTGAAAGTTGATCGCCTCTTCATTGCAAGACTGGCAATCCATCAGACCCGTGTATTGTTTGGCGTCCCTAAAAACAAACTCAATCTGGAACCTTGCTTTGTAATAGGTAAGCAGTGTCATAGCAGCTAGATTGGTGTCCGTTGAATATAAAAGAGCGCGGCCTTCTTTATCGCCTTTTTTAAAAATTAACATGACCACCTTGATATCACGTTTAAGGGAAACTGAGTAAGCAACGGTTGTGTACATATGCGTTTTACCTTCATCAATCTCTCCTACATACTCAAATCGACAAAGATCAGCTTCTATATCGACTTTGCCATCGAATTTTTTGGGGCGCCCCTTGCCAGAATATTCTCCTTCGTAGAGCCATTTTAAACGGGCGTCTATGCGTAGCTTACCAACGATATGAAGACCTGCTTCGGCAACAGGGTTGACATATTTTATCTTCGTATAAAAGCTATCCGTAGAAATATAACGTATTCCCTTGTCTTTTAATGCTTTAGCCATACCAACAGTCTGCTCTGCATACAAGTCAGTACGAGACTTGCCTTCTTGGTCTATGGTTTGTTTTGCATCCAGCCCATACGCGGTATTTGATTTGAGATGGACAATGCTAAGCAATGAGACCTCAAGTCCTTTTTCAGCGGAGCCTGAACCACCGCTCCAGAAGTTCCCTAAACCTGAAGTGCACTTGCCGCTCTTTTTTACGAAACTTGCATCTATAGCTGCAATCCATTCATCTTCTTTCGGTAACTCGCTAAAAATGAGCTGATTATTAAAAGCTTTAAAGTCGAAGGATACACGATACCATCGACTAAAAGTTTTCTCGCACAAGCTTGAAAAACGACTCATATTGCGAAAATTTGCCTTGCCACGGAATACCATTAGCGTAATCAATAGCGCCCTAATGAATTTTTTTGTGGTAAGCAAATATCGGACATTGAATCTAAAATCTGTGAAATCAAATTTTGCATGAACTATTTTCAGTAAAAACATTCATAGACTTAGATCATCTCAAGTGGTTCAAAAAACTGTCCGAAGTATTGATGATAAAAAACACTATTTAAAAATTTTGTAATGAGGTATAGGCAGAAAGAGACTTTCTGCCTTTATAAAGGAAGGGGTTATTTTTTCTTGCGAAGCTTATTGATCGTTCGTATTTGTGCGGCTGCTTCTGCTAGTTGTACAGCTGCTTTTGAATAATCAAACTCTCCATCTAGGTTAGTCACAACCTTTTTGGCATCGTCCTGAGCTTTTTGTGCTGCCGCTTCAGAAATATCACTTGCTCTGATTGCCGTATCGGCAAGAATATTAACCATGGTTGGCTGTACTTCAATAAAGCCACCAGACACATAAAAGATTTCTTCCTCGCCATTATCCATAATAATACGAACAGGCCCTGGAACCAGTTTGGTTAATAAAGGTGCGTGATTATAATAAATTCCAAGATCACCCATCTCACCTGTAGCTACGACTGTTTTCACCAATCCGCTAAAAATGGATTCTTCCAAGCTGACAATATCGCAGTTAAATGTCATTGACATAGTTTGCATCCTCGCTAAAAGCCCTTAGAGGCTCTTAGCTTTTTCGATGGCTTCGTCAATGGTACCAACCATATAGAATGCCTGCTCAGGAAGATTATCGTATTCACCTGCTAAAATACCCTGGAATCCCTTGATGGTATCTTTCAGAGAAACATATTTACCAGGGCTACCCGTGAATATTTCGGCCACATGGAACGGCTGTGATAAGAATCTTTCAATCTTACGTGCGCGTTGTACTGCAAGCTTGTCTTCTTCAGATAATTCATCCATACCCAAAATAGCAATGATATCTTTCAATTCCGTGTAACGCTGCAAGACGTTTTGCACTTCACGCGCAACCGCATAATGCTCATTACCAATAATCAGTGGATCAAGCTGTCTTGAGCTTGAATCCAGAGGATCGATCGCAGGGTAAATACCTTTAGATGCGATGTCTCTTGAAAGCACCACGGTGCTATCCAAATGCGCAAAGGTGGTTGCAGGTGCAGGGTCAGTCAAATCATCGGCTGGAACATACACCGCTTGAATCGACGTGATAGATCCTGTTTTTGTTGAAGTGATTCGCTCTTGAAGAACGCCCATTTCTTCGGCCAATGTTGGCTGATAACCAACCGCAGAAGGCATACGACCTAACAAGGCAGATACTTCTGTTCCAGCTAAGGTATAACGATAGATGTTATCAATAAACAACAAAACGTCTTTACCTTCGTCACGGAATTTTTCTGCCATGGTCAAACCGGTTAATGCAACACGCAAACGGTTACCCGGTGGCTCATTCATTTGCCCATAAACCATTGCTACTTTTGAGTCCGTAAAGTTCTCAATGTTAACAACACCAGATTCCTGCATTTCGTGGTAGAAATCGTTACCTTCACGGGTCCGCTCGCCAACACCAGCAAAAACAGATAAACCCGAATGTTGTAACGCGATGTTGTTAATCAACTCCATCATGTTAACGGTTTTACCCACACCCGCACCGCCGAACAAGCCCACTTTACCACCTTTGGCAAACGGGCAAATCAAATCGATGACTTTAATACCGGTTTCTAAGATATCGTCAGAAGCAGAAAGCTCTTCATAAGTCGGTGCTTTTTGATGAATAGAACGACGTTCTTTTTCGCCAATAGGGCCACACTCATCGATAGGGTCGCCCAAGACATCCATAATTCGGCCGAGGGTTTCTATACCAACAGGTACTTGAATAGGCTGTTTGGTATTGTCTACATCTAATCCACGACACAGGCCTTCAGATGACCCCATTGCAATGGTTCGTACCACGCCATCACCAAGCTGCTGCTGTACTTCCAAGGTGAGATTTGTTTTGCTGACTTTAAGGGCGTCATAAACCTGTGGCACTGCATCACGTGGAAATTCCACATCGATGACTGCACCTATTATTTGTACGATACGTCCGCTACTCATCTGACGTTCCTCTATTAAATTTATAAATTTCTAGCATTCAGTCGCTTATACGGCGGCCGCGCCACCCACGATTTCTGACAACTCTTGCGTAATCGCTGTTTGACGTGCACGGTTATAGATCATTTGTAAATCATCTATAATATCGCCCGCATTATCGGTTGCACTCTTCATGGCAAGCATGCGCGCTGCCTGCTCACAAGCAGCATTTTCTATAACTGCCTGGTAAACTTGCGATTCCAGAAATCGTATCAGTAATCCATCTAATAACTCTTTTGCATCAGGCTCATAAATATAATCCCATGCGTATTGTCGCTTGCTTTCTTCATCGGGCGATAAGGGTAATAATTGCTGAACCGTTGGCTGTTGCGTCATAGTATTGACGTATTCATTGCCGACGATCAGTACTTGATCTACCTGACCGTTCTCGAAACTATCAATGACAATTTTTATTGCACCGACAATATCGGCAACCGCCGGTTTTTCACCTAAATCTCGCACTGAAGCCACGATGTTACCGCCCAGACTGCCGAAAAATCCCGCCGCTTTTGAACCTATCGTGCAAAGCTCAACCGCAATGCCATCTTTCTTTGCTTGCTGCATCACTTTAATGACTTTTTTAAATATATTGGTATTTAAACCGCCACATAGACCGCGATCAGAAGAAACCACAATCACTGCCAAGCGTTTGATTTCCCTTGTTTGCATAAAAGGGTGCTTGTATTCAGCCGCAGCATTAGCAACATGCCCTATAACCGACTGCATACGTTGCGCATAAGGTTTGCCGACAGACATGCGTTCTTGCGCTTTACGCATCTTACTGGCTGCAACCATTTCCATCGCAGATGTTATTTTCTGCGTACTCTTTATGCTGGAAATTTTGGTTCGAATTTCTTTAGCACCAGCCATACTTTATTCTCTCAGTAGGCGTAAAAGACGATATCGCCTTTTACCAAGTTTGTGTCCCTTTGAACTGTTCAATCGCAGTTTTGAAAGTGGCTTCTATGTCAGAATCCCACTTACCGGTCTCTACGATCCCTTTCATCAGTTCAGCGTGCTCAGAATCCATGTATGACAAGAGGGCCGATTCAAAATCAACGATTTTATTCACAGCGATGTCATTCAAAAAGCCTTCGTTAGCCGCATAAAGCATCACACCCAATTGTGCAGTACTTTGTGGTGCATATTGTTTCTGCTTCATCAATTCAGTAACGCGCTCACCTTGATCAAGTTGTGCTTTGGTTGCGTCGTCAAGATCGGAAGCAAACTGTGAGAATGCCGCAAGTTCACGGTATTGCGCCAGTGCAGTACGAATACCGCCAGAGAGTTTTTTAACGATCTTCGTTTGCGCCGAACCACCCACTCGAGAAACTGAAATACCGGCGTTCATGGCGGGGCGAACACCTGCATTAAACATACTGGTCTCAAGGAATATCTGGCCATCAGTGATGGAGATAACGTTGGTCGGTACGAAAGCGGAAACATCGCCAGCTTGGGTTTCGATAATCGGCAATGCCGTTAATGAACCGGTTTTACCTTTGACTTCACCGTTAGTAAATTTTTCGACGTATGCTTCGGATACACGTGAAGCGCGCTCAAGTAAACGTGAATGCAAATAGAACACATCCCCAGGATAAGCTTCACGACCCGGTGGTCTTTTAAGAAGCAAAGAAATTTGACGATAAGCCCAAGCCTGCTTGGTTAAATCATCAAATATGATCAATGCATCTTGACCACGGTCACGATAATATTCACCCATGGTACAACCGGCAAAAGCCGCTAAGTATTGCATTGATGCAGGATCAGAGGCGGTTGCCGCCACAACAATAGTATGTGCCATGGCACCGTGTTCTTCAAGTTTGCGTACCACTGAGGCAACGGATGAGGCTTTTTGCCCAATCGCTACATAGATACATTTAATGCCTGAGTCTTTTTGGTTAATAATGGCATCGATGGCAATCGCAGTTTTACCCACTTGACGGTCACCGATAATCAATTCACGCTGACCACGACCGATTGGCACCATAGCATCGATAGATTTAAGTCCAATCTGTACGGGCTGATCAACCGATTTACGCCAAATAACGCCAGGTGCTATTTTTTCAATCGCATCTGTCTCTTTTGCGTTTACTGGCCCTTTTCCGTCAATCGGGCTACCTAATGCATCAACGACACGGCCTTCTAGCTCAGGGCCAACAGGTACTTCTAGGATACGCCCAGTACATCGGCATTTTTGACCTTCTTGAAGCCCCATGTAGTCTCCAAGAATAATCGCACCTACCGAATCACGCTCAAGGTTAAGTGCCATACCATAAACGTTGCCGTCAAATTCGATCATCTCTCCGTACATGACATCGGCTAGACCGTGAATGCGTACTATGCCGTCTGTAACTGAGACAATAGTACCTTCGTTCTTCGCTTCGCTAGACACATCAAGATTATCGATGCGCTGCTTAATAATTTCACTGATTTCTGATGGGTTCAATTGCTGCATGCTCTATCCTTCAAACTCTATAAACCTAAGGCTTCATTAAGTTTGGCTAAACGACCACGTATGGAGTTATCGATGACTAAATCACCGGCTCTAATGACCACGCCGCCTATTAGATTTTTATCAACAGACGTTTTAATGGAAACTTCGCTGTTGAGTGTTTTTTGTAATATTTCTGCGAGTTTTTGCTCTTGCTCATTACTGTTTTCATAGGCACTTACGACTTCAACTTCGCACATTTTTTCATGCGCTTGCTTCATCGCTTTAAATTGCAAAGCAATTTTTGGTGCGAGTAATAAACGTTTATTTTCGGCAAGTAATGTCACAAAATTCAAAACTACTGCGTCAATACCGTCACCCAAAATTCCTTTGACCATACTCACTTGCTGGTCAGGGCTCATGGAGGGTGCCATTAGCGCAGGAGTTACTTTCTGTGAGCTAACCAAATAACTTATTTCGGTTAATGACTTCAACCAACCAGCAAGTTGATTGCTGGCTAAAGCACAACTAAATGCTGCTTTTGCATAAGGTCTCGCCAAGGTACTTAATTCTGCCATGACTGACCTCTTATAGCGTTGAAGCTAATTTATCCAGCATCACTCTATGTTGAGCCGCATCAACCGAAGACTCTAAAATCTTTTCAGCGCCTTCAACTGCGAGTCTGGAAACTTGCTTTTTCAGTGACTCTTTCGCTCTACCAACTTCTTGTTGGATATCGTTATCCGCTGCTGCTCGAATTAAATCGGCTTCGGCGTGAGCCTGATTTTGCGCATCTTCAACAATTTTATTCGCACGCTTATTTGCTTGCTCTAGAATAGTTTGCGCTTCATGCTTGGCGTCAGCTAACTTCTTTACAGCGCCTTGTTTAGCAAGCTCAAGATCTTGTTTTGCATGATCCGCAGCTTCTAAACCTTCCGCAATCAATTTTGCTCGCTCAGCCATCGCGTTAGTAACGGCAGGCCAAACAAACTTCATGCAGAAGAAGACAAAAAGAAGAAAGGATATCGACTGACCAATCAATGTTAAATTAATGTTCATTCTGCACCTCTCTTAGGCTTTGTTATCGTGGAAATTAAGCTAAACCAGGAACGATAACGAATAAGATGTACATAGCAATACCTACACCGATCATTGGAACCGCATCCAATAGACCTGCAATAAGGAACATTTTACCTTGTAGCATTGGTGCCATTTCAGGCTGACGTGCCGTACCGTCAAGTAATTTACCGCCAAGTAAAGCAAAACCTATTGCTGTACCTAATGCGCCAAAGCCAATTAGTAGTGCTACTGAGATAAGAGCTAAACCCATGTTGATTTCTCCAAGTTTTAAGTTTTAAGTTTAATTTTTATTGATTAATGTTTTTCGTGTACTTCATGCGCCATCGACATATAAACAAGCGTAAGCACCATAAAGACAAATGCTTGCAAAGCAATAACCAGAATATGGAATACAGCCCAAGCCCATTGTAAAACGCCTGCGAACAACCCTAAAGCAGCGCCTGCACCATACATAATTGCAATCAAAATAAAGATCATTTCACCCGCGTAAAGATTCCCGAATAACCGAAGGCCTAATGAAATTGGCTTGGCTACCCACGAAATGACTTCCAAAACAAAATTAAAGGGGATCATGAAAGGGCTGTTAAAGGGGTGCAATGTTAATTCTTTAACAAAGCCCATAAACCCTTTGTTTTTGATGGTAAAGAATATCATCAACAAAAATACGGTAAATGCCATGCCTAAAGTGACGTTTGGATCTGTTGTCGGGACAACCTTAAAAAACAAATGCGGATTACCTGATATTTTTGCAGCCAACAAAGGAAGCCAGTCAACAGGGATTAAATCCATGGCATTCATCGTAAAGACCCAAACAAATATTGTTAAAGCTAACGGTGCAACAAAGGGGCTACGATAAGGGAATGTATCTTTAACAGTGTTATTAATAAACTCGATGATTAATTCAATGAACCCTACAAAACCTTTAGGTACAGCTGTGGATGCTTTTCTTGCTGCCATCCAAAAACCAAAACCTAAAAGTATTGCCAACCCTATTGACCAACCCATAGAGTCCACATGAATTGCCATAAACCCCATGGCAGATGCTTCTTGTGACGTATGCGCCATCGTCCAAGTATTTTGCGTTAACGCAACACCATCACGAATAAAACCCGCTGGTAATTGTCCATACGTGAGATTACTTAAGTGGTGAAGTATATATTCACTACTTGTTTGTGCTGTACCTTCTGCTGACATGGGCTACCTACAATTACAAATTTTTATTCGTTTACCGACGATAATTTTCTCATACGAAATATAAAGTGCACGTAAACTTGATGAACAAGCCAGAAAATTATGTAAGCGATAAATACTACTTGAGTATCAACGCTTTCTATAACAAAAAATATATAAGCAAATAAAAAAACAGTTAAAACGTATTTGATTAACTCTGCTAGATAAAAATTTTTTACTACTTGATGCCGTACTTTTGCACCTACCTGTCTATAACTTACCCAGCTAAAAATAGTGCTCGGTATATAAAAAGTCATTGCTCCTAAAACAAAGGATTTAACTATTGGCTGCCAGACGATACTGAGTATGACAACTAGGATTATAAGGGTGAGTAATTCTATAATGCTGATCAAGTATAAAGCAGGTTTTTTAATGTTCTTTTTGCTTTTCAAAGGAAAAAACCTAACAACGACTCAAAGCACTTAAACTAAACTTCTTTACAACCTTAGCTTACAACAGCGCTGCGCATTATAGGTTTATTAGATTATCCCATCAAGGAATTTTATGCGTATATGATCATATTTTTGGTGTTTTTTTATCCAAGTGCATCTAGCAAGTCAATCGTACCCAGTAGTGCTTTTCGGAACTTGGTCGGGACTGAGATTAGTCTCATCCTGCTTCGAATTAAGCAGAGGAAAAATTATCATGCTATACAAGTTTTGTAGCACACCAAAAAGTACCGGTAGTAGTGATGTGAGCATAGAAAAATGCTTCATTGCAAGTACAGTCGCTAAGCCACTATTCTGCATACCGACCTCTATAGCGATTGTTTTCGCACCTCGCTTGTCTACTCTACATAACTTCGCACCTATCAATACTTCGGACAGTTTTTTGAACCACTTGAGATGATCTAAGTCTATGAATGTTTTTACTGAAAATAGTTCATGCAAAATTTGATTTCACAGATTTTAGATTCAATGTCCGATATTTGCTTACCACAAAAAAATTCATTAGGGCGCTATTGATTACGCTAATGGTATTCCGTGGCAAGGCAAATTTTCGCAATATGAGTCGTTTTTCAAGCTTGTGCGAGAAAACTTTTAGTCGATGGTATCGTGTATCCTTCGACTTTAAAGCTTTTAATAATCAGCTCATTTTTAGCGAGTTACCGAAAGAAGATGAATGGATTGCAGCTATAGATGCAAGTTTCGTAAAAAAGAGCGGCAAGTGCACTTCAGGTTTAGGGAACTTCTGGAGCGGTGGTTCAGGCTCCGCTGAAAAAGGACTTGAGGTCTCATTGCTTAGCATTGTCCATCTCAAATCAAATACCGCGTATGGGCTGGATGCAAAACAAACCATAGACCAAGAAGGCAAGTCTCGTACTGACTTGTATGCAGAGCAGACTGTTGGTATGGCTAAAGCATTAAAAGACAAGGGAATACGTTATATTTCTACGGATAGCTTTTATACGAAGATAAAATATGTCAACCCTGTTGCCGAAGCAGGTCTTCATATCGTTGGTAAGCTACGCATAGACGCCCGTTTAAAATGGCTCTACGAAGGAGAATATTCTGGCAAGGGGCGCCCCAAAAAATTCGATGGCAAAGTCGATATAGAAGCTGATCTTTGTCGATTTGAGTATGTAGGAGAGATTGATGAAGGTAAAACGCATATGTACACAACCGTTGCTTACTCAGTTTCCCTTAAACGTGATATCAAGGTGGTCATGTTAATTTTTAAAAAAGGCGATAAAGAAGGCCGCGCTCTTTTATATTCAACGGACACCAATCTAGCTGCTATGACACTGCTTACCTATTACAAAGCAAGGTTCCAGATTGAGTTTGTTTTTAGGGACGCCAAACAATACACGGGTCTGATGGATTGCCAGTCTTGCAATGAAGAGGCGATCAACTTTCAACTGAATGCATCCTTTACTGCGCTAAATTTAATGAAAATTGAAGACAGAAAAACAAAAGGAACACAGGGTGAAACCGTTATATCTATTGCATCATGGAAGCGGCGAAAACTCAATCAGCACATGATGCAGAGACTTTTTAACGAGTTAAAAATTGACTTAAATGATAAAAAAGTCAGACAAGTTTATGACAGCATGAGTAACTTCGGGGTTATTGCTGCGTAAAACTGTCCGAAGTATTGACCTATATAACCCGCTACAAACCCCGTAAGAATAAATAAGCTCGTTATACAAAGCATTTCCAATCCCATATCCAACAAGCTATTTCGGTTTATTGAAACGATTATACTGATGATTACACATATACTCATCAGTGCAACTACAGGCAAAGAAGGCTCAACTCTTTTTACAACCTTTTGAAAAAAACGATTTACAAAAAGCCCTGCTACCAAGGGAAAAAATGTGATTTTCAAAAGGCTTATAAATAAAGCGAGTCTATCGACTTCGACAACCTGATCTAAATAGAGGCTGATTAAAAAAGGGCTAATCAATACAGCTATAATTGTTGATAAAAAAGTCATACTCACTGATAAAGGAACATTACCACCCGATAAGTACGCTACAACATTTGATGCCGTCCCTCCTGGAGCAGTTCCAACTAGAATTAAACCAACCATTACCTCTTTTTCAACAGAGAAAAACTTCGCTAAGGAATAGTCCTTAAATAACTTCCCTATTCATGAGGTCAAGAATCATCGATAATAGCCGCAGTGATTACGGGAAATTATCTTGGACAATTATTCGTCAGCAGTTGAAATTCAAATGGCTCGATTTTATCGCTCACTCAACGAGCGGGATCGTCGTCACTATGCCGCGATAGAAGCGATAAAGCTTGGGCATGGTGGAATTGAATTTATTTCGAAGTTACTGGCCTGTGATCCGAAAACTATTCGTCGAGGTATGGTTGATTTGGAGTCAGAAAACTTGAACACTGAACATCAGCGAAAAAAAGGGGTGGACGCACACGGCTGATCGAGAAAAATACGAAATTAGTTGTAAACTTTCTCACCATACTCTGCAATCATACTGCTGGAGACCCTATGCGGAGCGATGTAAAATGGACGAATCTGTCTCGTCGTTATATTTCTCGAAAGCTCTCAGAGCTGGGTACTCCAGCTAATAAAAACATTATCTCGCGACTGCTTCATGATCATGGTTATCGACGACGAAAGCCACAAAAAAAGCGAACAATGGGGCAGCATGCTGACCGTAATGAGCAATTTGAAAACATTGCCAGACTGAAGCAAGAATACCTGGATGCTGGATACCCAGTGATAAGTATCGACACGAAAAAGAAGGAACTGTTGGGTAAATTCTATCGTGATGGCATAACTGATGCGGTAGATCCAACCATCGTTAATGATCACGATTTCCCCAGTAGCAGTGATGGCAAAGTCATTCCTCATGGTATTTATGATGTACAAAAAAACGAAGCATCAGTACATCTGAATACCAGCTGCGATACGAGTGAGTTTGCTTGTGACAGTCTTGAGTTATGGTGGCTAGAACAGGGACGAATGGATTATGAAAGTTCAATCGACCTACTTATACTCTGTGATGGCGGTGGCAGTAACAGTGCCTCGTCTTATCTTTTTAAAGAAGACCTACAGGCGCTGTCGAACAGGCTAAATTTGAGAATTCGCATTGCTCATTACCCATCCTATTGTTCAAAATACAACCCTATTGAGCATCGAGTATTTCCTCATGTGACCCGAGCCTGCAAAGGCGTTCCTCTGGAATCCGTTGATATGGCAAAGCACTACATGGAAAAAACTGAAACGACCAAAGGGCTTAAGGTTGCCGTAAGAATCATCGATAAAGTATTTGAAACTGGGCGTAAGTATGCTGCTGACTTCAAAAAAAACATGGCCATTAAGTTCGATAAACTCTTGCCAAAATGGAACTACGTTGCCGTCCCTTGTGTCGTCTAAAATCGGGAAGTTATTTAAGGACTATTCCTAAGGCCAACCCAATGAGTGGCATAAACAAAAACTGCAAACACATTCCAACCAAGATTGCTTTTGGGGCTCTTAACGTATCTATGATATCTTTTGCTTTAACTGTTAACCCCATCATGAACATAATGACTACTAAGAGCGGGATTATTACTGACTTCCAATCAATAAAAAATGCCGGATATATCAAGCCTAGCGTTACCGCAGCAATAACACTTAATGGATACAATGCCTGTGAAGGTGGACCACGCATGTTTCGCTCACCATTCTATTTCCTTATTTGAGCTAATATTCCATCAAGCTCATCAAGGCTATTGTATTTAATCTGTAACTTCCCTTTACCTTTCGCGTTGTAATGAACTGAAACACTTGCACCTAATTGGTCTTCTAACTCATCTTCCAGTTTTTTTATATCTGGATCATGGTTTTGTTCAATGTTATTTTCAGTACTCTCTTGAAGCTTTTTTACTAGAGCTTCTGTTTGTCTAACTGATAGCCCTTTACTAACAACTTGCTTAGCTATTTCACTCTGCCTGATTTCATCTAAGGCCAACAATGCTCTCGCATGGCCCATCTCTAAATCGCCGTACTCCAGTAACTTTTGAACATCTTGATTAAGGTTCATCAATCTTAATAGGTTCGTCACCGTTGAACGCGATTTACCTACGGCTTCAGCAACTTCTTGCTGAGTTAATTCAAATTCGTTTTGCAAGCGATATAGGGAAATTGCCTCTTCAATCGGATTTAAATCTTCCCGTTGAATATTCTCAATAAGCGACATAGCAATTGCCGCTTCATCCGTTACAGCCTTTATAACGACTGGTATCGTTGCTAATTGTGCCAACTGACATGCCCGCCAGCGCCTTTCACCAGCGATAATTTCATATTTATTATCGCTAATAGGGCGAACAACGATAGGTTGCATTACTCCTTGCGCCTTAATCGATTGAGCTAATTCTTCCAACGCTTCTTGCGACATATCACGCCGAGGTTGGTATTTTCCTCGCTGTAAGAATTCAATAGGGAGCTCTTTTAGCTGCCCATCGCTACTTGCAGCTGTTGACTGAGCTTGTACTTTTTGCTGCACAACTGTCGTGCTAAGCAAGGCATTAAGCCCTTTACCTAATCCACGTTTTCTTGCTGCCATGATGATATCTCTTTAAACCGTGGTTTCGTTTTCTTTTGTGACGGCGGTTTTCAGGTTTCTAATCATTTCACCCGCTAAAGCCAAGTAAGCCATGGCGCCTTTGGATGTTTTATCATAGACAATAACAGGTAACCCAAAGCTTGGTGCTTCAGCAAGGCGCACATTTCTCGGAATACAAGTGCGATACACTTTTTCACCGAAGTGGGTTTTTAATTGTTCAGATACATCTTTGGTTAAACTGTTTCTTGGGTCATACATCGTTCGCAATATACCCTCCAGTTTCAGGCTAGGATTAGCGGCTGCTCTCACTCCTTCGATGGTGGTCATCAGGTCACTTAATCCTTCCAATGCAAAATACTCACACTGCATAGGAATAATGACCCCTTCCGCTGCGGCTAACCCATTAATTGTCAACATACTTAACGAGGGAGGGCAATCCAAAATAATGAAATCGTAGCGATCAATAATTGGTTTAAGGGCATTCTTTAATCGATGTTCTTTTTCTGTAAGCTGTAGCAAGCCTATCTCAGCAGCAGTCAGGTCCGCATTACCGCCAAGTACATCATAGCCTGCCTCTTCACTCGTCGTAATGGCCGACAGCAAAGCGGTATTTTCCATCAACACATGATAAGCACTTAATGCCAACTCTTGCTTAGCAATGCCACTCGCGGTTGTTGCATTACCTTGTGGATCTAAATCGATCAAGAGTACTTTCTTTTTAGTCGCCGCTAAAGATGCGGCTAGATTGACGCTCGTCGTTGTTTTCCCCACGCCGCCTTTCTGATTAGCAATGGCTAATACTTTTGTCACAAGCTATTCCCCAAAATCACTGATTATCACCAAATGTCTCGCTTTGTCATTTCCTTTCCATGAAATCGGTTCCACCTGCACAGATTGATTTATTTCAGTAATCTCATCATGCGGGTATACCCCTTTCATTGCATAAACAGTGCCGCGAGGTAGTAGTAAGTGGTTCGTTTTTTCAAGCATATCATTGAGCGAAGAAAAAGCCCTACTAATAATAGCCTCAAATTTTCTTTCCGGTTGAAAGGCTTCTACGCGATTTTGTATCACCTCGATATTCTTGAGATTAAGCTCAAGTTTTACCTGATTCAAGAATCGTGTTTTCTTACCGTTACTATCAAGTAGATGTATGTTTTTTCTTGGGTAAAGTATCGCTAGCGGAATACCTGGTAACCCAGGTCCTGTACCCACATCAAGCACATTATTTTCTTTGATAAATCGAGCGATACTTAAACTATCCACAAGGTGACGCTCCAGCATCTCCTCAATATCTCTGATTGATGTAAGATTAAAAGCTTTATTCCATTTTTCAAGAAGACGGAGATAACAAATTAGCTGTCGAGCTTGCTCAGCATCAACATGAACATCCAGCACCTGAGCTCTTTTTTGTAATTTATCGATCAGTACATCAGACAACGTTAACGCGCTCCAGTAAACCTTGTTTTTTTAAACTGACCAGTAAAAGCGATACAGCAGCAGGTGTAATACCAGGGATACGAGATGCCTGACCCAAAGTTTCCGGCCTATGATCTTGCAGCTTTTGTTTCACTTCGTTGGATAAGCCATCTATTTTTTCAATTTCTAAGTGTATTGAGATTTTCGTATTTTCATAACGTTTAAGACGATCAATCTCACTCTTCTGCCTTGCAATGTAACCGGCATATTTCGTTTGAACTTCCACTTGCTCAGCCACTTGTATATCTTTTACATCACTGCCGCTGATGTTTTTAATATCTGAGAAATTCAATTGTGGCCTTTTTAAAAGATCTAAGAGGTTATGTTCTCTTGTCAGGGGTGAATCAATTAATTTGTTATAGGCCAGGGCTTCATCACTACCTGCTTGCACCCAATGCGTTTTCATTCGTTTCTTTTCTGATTCAATCGACGATTGTTTTTTACAAAAATTTTCCCAATGCAAATCTGTGATCAAGCCTAACTCCCTTGCTTTTTCTGTTAAGCGAAGATCCGCATTATCCTCACGTAGCAACAAACGATATTCTGCACGCGAGGTAAACATACGGTAGGGCTCTAGCGTACCCATAGTTGTCAGGTCATCGACAAGTACGCCTATGTACGCCTCATCCCTGCGAGGAACCCAAGAGGGGCGCGCTTGAACTTTAAGTGCCGCATTGATACCCGCTAACAAACCTTGTGCTGCAGCTTCCTCATAGCCTGTGGTGCCATTAATTTGGCCGGCAAAGAATAAACTGGGAATTTCTTTGGTTTCAAGCGTTGTTTTTAATCCACGTGGGTCAAAGTAATCATATTCTATGGCATACCCTGGGCGCGTTATATGTGCGTTTTCGAACCCCTTGATCGATCGAACTAATTTTAATTGCACATCAAAAGGCAGGCTTGTGGAAATACCATTCGGGTAAATTTCATGGGTATTTAACCCTTCTGGCTCTATAAAAATTTGGTGCGATGCCTTATCAGCAAAACGATGTATTTTATCTTCGATTGAAGGGCAGTATCTAGGCCCCGTGCCCTCAATAGCACCTGAGAACATGGGTGAGCGATCCAAGTTTTGACGAATAATCTCGTGTGTTTTTTCATTAGTATGAGTGATCCAGCAACAAACTTGCTTTGGATGGTCGTCAATACCCCCTCTGTACGACATTATTGGCTCAGGCGTGTCACCCCATTGCATTTCTAAATCATCGAAATTAAGGCTCTTAGCGTCGATCCTCGGCGGCGTTCCTGTTTTTAGTCGGCCGACACGTAATGGAAGTTCCCTCAAACGATCAGCAAGACGAATACTCGGTGGGTCGCCTGCTCGCCCACCGGTTGATCTTTCTAGCCCTAAATGAATCGTTCCGCCAAGAAATGTACCCGTGGTTAATACGACCGTTTCCCCATGGAAAGTAATGCCTGATTGTGTCACCACACCTCTTGCTTCACCTTGTTCAATGATAAGATCGTCCACGGCTTGCTGGAAAATCCATAAATTGGGCTGGTTTTCAAGAATATGTCGAATTGCAGCTTTATAGAGTACGCGGTCGGCTTGTGCTCTTGTTGCTCTGACAGCAGGCCCCTTCCTTGCATTTAATACACGAAATTGAATACCGCCTCTATCCGTTGCCAAGGCCATAGCGCCGCCCATTGCATCAACTTCTTTAACTAAATGACTCTTCCCAATCCCACCAATAGCGGGATTACAAGACATCTGACCCAGTGTCTCAATGTTATGCGTTATTAATAGCGTTTTTACACCCATTCTCGCTGAGGCTAATGCAGCCTCAGTGCCTGCATGGCCTCCGCCAATAACGATGACACCGAAGTTTTCAGGGTATTTCATGGGGGTTCCAGATAAAAGCAGTCAATTGCATTGATGAGAAAACCGCCAAGTATAACAAACTTTTGATTTCACAAACAATTTTCCATTTAACAGTAAATATATTTTATTAACTTATCTTTTATATAGGTATATATATTAATACTGTTATTATTAGTGCGCCATATTTCTGTATATAACCCTCTATTTTTTTTTAAAATCAGTAACTTAAGCTAATCAAAAGGTATCTTTTTTCGTCTGATAATCCCCTTTTCTTGCTGTTAACGCTTTGTATAAAATTTCACGTTAGTGCAATGCGCTTGCTGAAAAGTGGATAAGTGAGAGCTTTATACGCAAGAAAGGATAACTTTATCCACAGATACTGAGTAATATGTGAGTAACCTGTACTTTTCTTTTTACTTGTTGATAAGGTTATGTGTGTCGTTTAGTAAAAGTAACAGAAAGAAGAAGGAGATTTATTAGAGTGAGGAAGAATAGGAATTTTACGGTAATTATTTATGTGGGTAAGTCGATATAAAGTTATCCACATAAAAGACAATATACCCAACTGACTTCAAGATGCGCGATTTAGCTGTTGGAAATTATCATTAATTCTACTGCCTAAATCAGCGCCAATTTTAGGTAATGTTTTTTCAAAAAAATCGCTAATTTTGTTTTTAAAATCCTTTGCCGTGGAAAAATACTGGTTGTTCCTGACCTCCTCATTCATCACCTTCCATAATCTTTCAATAGGGTTAAGATTTGGGCTGTATGGTGGCAAGGTGTGAAGCGTAATGTCTAACATGTTTGCGGCATCAAGGACGGCCTTAGATTTATGATACCCAGCTCCATCCAAAACTAAGTGCACAGCCTTATCGCCATAATGTGTTCGTATTTTATGGAAAAATTCAATAATTGAATCGCCATTAACGGTGTCATATTGGCCAATAATAGCTTCTTCTATATGGGTGAGTTCGATAGCACCTATTATATTGAGTCGTGTCCGACTTCCCGTGGTCTCTATGGGTTTATCGACACCCCTTTTGATCCATCCCGATGTGATTTTTGTTGCTTGAGTTGGATGGACTGCATCCATGAACAGTAAGGCTTCACCCTCTGATAGCTCAGCTTTTAGCGCTTCATACTTTTCAATAAATTGCGCTTGTTTTTCAACATCAAACTTATATGGAATGCCTTTAGGCTTTTTATAGCTGAAACCCTTTTGGTGTAACCACTGGGTTAGCCCTGAAACACTAAACTGCACACCCCAAGTTGTTTTAATATAATGACCAATTTGGCTCACTTGGGTATATATTTTTCCTGACAAATGAGTAACCAGCAACTGAGATTGCTCGTTATCTAGGTAACCTTTGGAGCCGCCATTGGTTGATAATAACTTTTCATCATTTAGGTAATCATTAAGATGCCGAACAATCGTGGACTCATCTTTTCTTAATGCCTGAGCGATCATTCTTGTCGACCAGCCTTCCGACCGCAACAAAACGACCTTCAAACGATCGCTTTCTCTACTGTCTCTTGCTTGTTTATGACGCAATTCCAGTGCAAGTTTTTCGTTTTTTGTCAGGTCGATTTTCAGCATCTGCGCACTATGATAATTTACTCTTTATAAATCAAGTACTTTCAATAGCGATGGGTATAGGTGCCGAACGGCTGAGAAATGAGGCGTTTTTGAGAGAGTAAAAAAGGTTATTTACCGATACAAAATGAAGAGAAGATTTCTCCGAGTAAATCATCAGCGGTAAACTGCCCTGTAATCGTACCGAGATGCTTTTGGCAATCACGTAAATCTTCGGCGAGTAGTTCAGGTGCGCCGAACGCTACTAATTGTTGCAAGCCTGTATTCACAGCTTGGCTAGCTTTTATTAGAGAATCAATATGGCGTCTACGAGCACTGTATTTACTTTCATGGTTTTGAATACCGGCACTTTCAACTACGTGTTTTTTTAATAGGTCTAGCCCTATACCTGTTTGAGCTGATAAATAAATATCGGTAGAGTTTTTTTCTTTTATAATTTTTGAGCTGTGGCCACTTAAATCTATTTTATTGAAGATTCGAGTTACAGGGGTATCGTTAGATATCTGTTTGGGTAGATAGTTCTTATCGTTATCACTTGAACTATCAATAACCAATATAATACCATCAGCACGAGAAATAGCTTTCTCTGCACGTTTAATCCCTTCTTGCTCCACAAGGTCATCACTTTCTCTTAAGCCCGCTGTATCAGTGATATATACAGGAAGACCGTCAATAATAATTTGTTCTTTAATTGTATCTCTTGTGGTGCCGGCAATGTGGGTCACTATAGCGAGGTCATCCCCTGCAAGGGCATTGAGTAGACTTGATTTTCCAGCATTGGGTTTACCGGCAATAACAAGATTTACACCTTCTTGAATAATTCGGCCTTGTTGCGCATCTTGAATGATGGTTTTTAAATCATTTTGTATTTCACTGATTTGAACACGGACATTGCTGTCACTAATGAAATCGATTTCCTCTTCAGGAAAGTCGATAGCTGCTTCAACAAAAATCCGGATGTTGATAACTTTTTCAAGTAACAGGTTGATTGTTTTAGAAAAATCGCCTTGTAAGGAATGAATAGCATTTTTAGCTGCTTGCAGTGAGGAGCTATCAATCAAATCAGCGATAGCTTCTGCCTGAGTCAGATCGATTTTGTTATTTAAAAAGGCGCGTTCGGAGAATTCACCAGGTTTTGCGTGGATAGCACCTGCTGCAAGGCAGGCCTGCATGATTGCATCGAGCACAACAGGGCCACCGTGCCCCTGAAGCTCGACAACATCTTCACCTGTAAAGGAATGAGGGCCTTTAAAATAGAGCGCGAGACCTTGATCCAGAACTTCATCAATACCATCAACTGAAGAATAAAAATTGGAATAAACCGCATGCCTTATGACGAGCGATTTGTTACAAATTTTCTCACCAATAGTCAGTGCATTTGCGCCTGATAGTCGAATAACACCAATACCGCCCTTCCCTGGCGGTGTGGCTATTGCGGCAATAGTATGAGAAAAAAGACTGGGTTCCACGATGATTAAATACTTTTATTATTGCGCATTTTTCGCATTGATTTTTCGAGTAATGTACCACTGCTGTGTAATTGTGATGAGATTATTCACAACCCAGTAAAGGACTAAACCCGAAGGAAAAAACAAGAAAAAGAATGTAAAGATCACAGGCAAAAACTGCATGACTTTAGCTTGCATTGGATCGGGTGGTGCAGGCTGCATTTTTTGTTGAACAAACATGCTGGCACCCATAAGGAGCGGCAATATAAAATAAGGATCCATTGCAGATAAGTCGTTAATCCAGCCAATGAATGGCGCGTGGCGTAACTCTATGGACTCCATTAACACCCAATAAAGGGCAATAAATACGGGCATCTGTACTATCATCGGGAGGCATCCACCGATGGGATTGACGCCCTCTTTTTTATACAAAGCCATCGTTTCTTGGGATAGTTTTTGCTTGTCGTCAGCAAATCTATCTTTAAGTGCGAGCATTTTAGGTTGGATCGCACGCATCTTAGCCATGCTGGTGTAGGCTTTGACATTCAAGCTATAGAAGCAAAGTTTGACAATGATTGTTAAAAGGATAATTGAGAAACCCCAGTTACTAACGCCGCCAAATATATCAAAGGTATATCCAAAAATATGTAATACGCCGTTGTTGATAAAATAGAGTAAGGCATACAAAGGTTGGGCAATCATCCACAAAAACCCATAATCAACACTTAAATCCAAACCTTCAGATATTTTTTCAAGTCGGTATTGATCTTTAGGGCCAGCATAAAAACTAGCATGCAGAGTACCTGTTTTACCACTTTCTATCTGAGTCGAAGCTTCAATTCCTCGTGCTATATTAAGCTGGCTATTTTTGCTTTTAAAAATTTTATATTCGGTAAGCTTTTGTTCATCGAATATCCAGGCAGTTAAGAAGTAATGCTGAATCATTGCAATCCAACCTCCTTTTAGACTAGAGGTAAAGGCCTGATCGTCGATGTCTCCAAAATCGACTTTTTTAAATCGATCGTCGGGTGTACGGAGAGCAAAGCCAAGGTATGGACTCATCCCCATACCACTGGTTTCTGAGCTGGGTTTTTCGCTGTCGCGTTTGATTTGTGCATAGAGCGCACCTTGCCATGTATCGGGGCTTTTATTATCAACCAGATAATCCATAGTGATTAAGTAATCATTACGAGTGAAGGTAAAACGCTTAATGATAGAGAGTTGTTCTTGTTGTAGTGTGAGGTCAACAACTAAAGTTTGTTGATCATCTCCTAGGGTATAAGTCTCTGATGCGCTACTAAATAAAGGTCTTCCTTTTGTTGTATCTGTTCCGTTTTTACCAATAAGGCCACTGGTAGCGATATATGTATGCGCATTATTTTCTTGGAGTAAGATAAAGGGTTTATTGGGCGTATCCAATTCTGCGGATTGCTTCTTTAACGCGAGGTAAACAAAATCACCGCCCTCTTTATCTATACGAATATCAAAATTATCTGTAGTAACAGTGATAAATTGATTTTGTTCTTGATTAGATTTTACTTTGAGCGGCTGATTATTTATTTCTGGTGTATCGAGATCAGAAGATTTGGTCGTATTAACAGGAAGTGGTGTATCGGATTCTGCATTGAAACTTATTTGCTGACGATCAGTGAGTGATTCACGATCTTTTATTTTCTTGAACTCTGCATATTGGATGAACCCATAAAATGTCACTATCGCAATTGCAGCAATCAGTAATACCCTGATTTTATCCATTATGTTTTCTCTTTGAAGGGATAGGATCAATGCCACCTTTTGAGAAGGGGTGACATCTCATGATACGACAGACACTTAGCCACAATCCTTTAATAAGACCGTATTCCTTGAGTGCGTCAATTGAGTAATGCGAACAACTTGGGTAAAAGCGACAGTTATTACCTAAAAATGGAGATATAATGAGCTGATATGCTCGGATAACGAAAAGAAAGCCTATTAAGATTTTTGACCTTATAAAAGCCATCCATTTCAAGAGGATATTTTGGCTGTATTTATTAACCATTCGTGTAAGTTTTAAGGTAAACGCTCGTATTGCTTATTTAATCGCTTCCACAGTGTAATAAGTTCAGCGTGTAACGACCGATTATCTAGAGATGATACCCCATTCCTCGATAAAAAAATAATATCAAGAGGCGGAAACTCTTGTTGGTGTTGCCGAAATGAATCCCTGACAATTCTTTTTATTCGGTTTCTACCTACGGAGAGTTTAACTTGCTTCTTAGCAATAATTAAGCCGATTCTTGGTCTCCCCAAGGTATTCCTCCGACTTAAACAGAGAAAATATTGGTTACCGACTTTTATATCCACTCGATCAAAAACATGTTTGTAATCGTTTGCTTGTAAAAGCCGGAGTTCCCTAGGAAACGCTAAGGAGTAATGATTTGATTTCACGCAAAATTAAGCGGATAGACTAGCTCTTCCTTTAGCCCTACGACGATTAATGACTTTTCGTCCGCCGTTAGTAGCCATTCTGGCGCGGAATCCGTGGTTTCGTTTACGCTTAATTACGCTTGGTTGGAATGTTCTTTTCATGATGGCTGACCTACAAAGTCTTTAAAGGAAAACATGATTATTAAAAGGCAGCATATGATATAGATTTATAGACAGAATTTCAATGAGTTCGATTGTTTATATGTTTTGAGTCTTAAAAAAATACCTGTGTATAACTTTTTGTATGCTTTAAGTCCCTACTTTATAAAAAATAAATGGATTGTATGTGTATGGGGATAAAAATTATAACTTATTGATATATAAGGGTTTAATATAAGTAAAAGAGTTGTGGATAAGTTTCGTTTCTCGTTATACAATTAACAGTATTCAATCAGTTTACCTATTTTTATCAAAAGCTTTACTCAAAGGATATTCGTGTCTGAACATCAAATTTGGCAAGACTGTTTACAGCTCTTAGAAAAAGAGTTGCCTAAGCAGCAATTCACCACTTGGATACAACCGCTTCGTTTTGAATTACTGCAAGGTGATCAGCAGATGTTGCTGGTTGCATCCAATCGATTCATCAAAGAGTGGGTTATCAATAAATATCTTATCATGATAAAAAATTTTTTTAGTCGATATGGGATAGACGGAGAAAAAATTTCTGTCATTTTGGAGAGTGAAGTTACTGAATTGCAAATAAGTTTGCCTGTTAAAAATAAACTATCTACTGATTCACCGCATTTAGAAACTGAAGCGCGAGTGAATAAACCCTTTATCAAAAATGTAGATCTACCTGAAGAAGACGATGCACATCTTGGTATTATCGACGCGAAGCCACCCATCACAACCTCACAACACGCAAGTGCAGCAGTTACCCCCAATCAGTTTTCAGCAAATCAGTTTTCAACAAACCAGTTTTCAACAAACCGTTTTTCTCAAACGCATGATATTAATAAAGTCATCGAAATGAATAACCCCCATTTAGATTTGCATGCCTTAGATACACAAGAAAGAAACAATAATAATTTAACCGCTTCAGCTGTAACACAACAGAAAGCGCCTCCCGTAGAAGAAACGCCACGCATAAACGCAGGTAGGCAGCAGACGAGTAATATTATATCGGACAATACGTTTGATAATTTTGTAGAAGGGAAAAGTAATCAATTAGCACGTGCTGCCGCAATGCAAGTCGCTGAGAATCCAGGCGGCTCCTATAACCCGCTATTTTTATATGGCGGTGTAGGCTTAGGAAAGACTCACTTAATGCACGCTGTGGGTAATGCGCTGTCAATGAAAAAAGCTAATGCAAAAATCATTTATCTTCATTCAGAACGGTTTGTTGCAGACATGGTTAAGGCGTTGCAGTTGAATGCGATTAATGATTTCAAGCGCTATTATAGAAGTGTTGATGCATTGCTCATCGATGATATTCAGTTTTTTGCAAATAAAGAGCGATCACAGGAAGAGTTTTTCCACACCTTTAATGCATTGTTAGAAGGTGGCCAGCAGATTATTTTAACTTGTGATCGTTATCCCCGTGAGATTAAAGGTCTCGAGGAGCGGTTAAAATCACGTTTCGGCTGGGGGTTAACGGTAGCCGTTGAGCCCCCCGAGCTGGAAACAAGGGTGGCCATTCTGATGAAAAAAGCTGAACAATCCAATATGGAGTTACCGCGAGATTCGGCCTTTTTTATTGCTCAGCGTATTAGGTCTAACGTGCGTGAGCTCGAAGGTGCTCTGAGACGCGTTATGGCTCAAGCACATTTCCAAGGCCGAAAAATTGACATTGATTTGATCAAAGATTCATTGAAAGATTTGCTGTCGCTTCAAGACCGGCTTGTCAGTATAGATAACATTCAAAAAACAGTTGCAGAATATTATAAAATAAAGCTGGCAGATTTGTTATCCAAGCGAAGAAATAGATCTGTTGCTCGCCCAAGGCAAGTAGCAATGTCTTTAGCAAAAGAGCTGACTAGCCATAGTTTGCCAGAAATAGGTGATGCTTTTGGAGGGCGCGACCATACCACCGTTCTTCATGCATGCCGGAAGATTAAAGAACTCAAAGAAAGTACAACGGATATTCGGGAAGATGTGAATAATTTGTTGCGTATTTTAACGACTTAACGCGCTAGTTTATTGGGAATAGAGAATGAAATTTAGTATTCAACGCGATTCACTTATTGAAGCGTTAACTTTAGTTGTGGGTGTTGTAGAGCGTAGGCAAACATTACCCATCTTAGCAAATGTTTTATTTGATATATCAGGAAGTAACTTGGCGGTTACCAGTACCGATATGGAAGTACAAATGACCGCCCGCCTTTTATTGGATGAGCCACCCTTAGAAAACATACGAACTACACTACCTGCAAAAAAACTTTTAGATATTTGTAAAGCTTTGCCTGAGAAACAAATCATTAAGATGGCTCTCTCAGAGACAACAAAATTAGTGCTTCAATGTGGGAAGAGCCGCTTCACACTGGCAACTTTACCTGCTGATGATTTTCCTTCGGTTGAGCAAGGGACAGATTTAGTTAATTTTAAGGTGACCAAAAGTCACTTAAAGTCGGTTATTGATAAAACCGCATTTGCAATGGCTCAACAGGATGTAAGATTTTACCTTAATGGTATGTTGTGGGAGGTATCAGAAGGACTTTTGAAAGTCGTAGCAACGGATGGTCATAGGCTTGCTCTCTCTGAACTTAAAGATATTCAACCACTCTCTTCGGAGTCTTTATCTCAAATAATTGTGCCAAGAAAAGCAATACAAGAATTGTCGAGAACACTTTCAGTTACTGATGAGATGCTAACGGTTTACTTTGGCCACAACCATTTGCATATAACGAATTCATTTTTTACCTTCGTGACTAAGTTGGTTGATGGAAAATTTCCTGACTATAATCGTGTTTTACCACAGTCCACGAATAAGTACATTTTAGCCGATAGACTAGAATTTAAGGATACTTTGAATCGGGCGGCTATTTTATCCAATGAAAAATACCGAGGTATTCAGCTCATCCTCTCACCAAATAAAATTACGATACAGGCTAATAACCCAGAGCGTGAAGAAGCTGAGGATTCACTGATGGTTGAATATCAAGGAGATAATTTAGAAATCGGGTTTAATGTAAGTTATTTGATTGATGTCATGAATATTTTGAATGATGCACAAATAAAAATATCACTGGCAGATGCTAATAGTAGTGCCCTCATTGAATCCAGTATAGACGATTCGTCACTCTATGTAGTTATGCCGATGCGTCTTTGATTGCCGATTATGTTCATTAATCGCCTTGTCGTTAAAGATGTTAGAAATCTAACATCTGTTGATTTAAACGGGTTCAAAAAAATAAATCTTTTAAAGGGCAGAAACGCTTCAGGAAAGACTGCGTTTTTAGAGGCTATTTCACTGTTAAGTGTTGGCCGCTCTTTTAGAACAAGAGCTATTTCATCTGTTGTCTCTCGCGATCAATCCTTATTGTCTATATATGGCGAATGCATATCAGAGCAGAATCAAGTTTTTGAGCTTGGTTTGTCGCGTGATAAGGAAAAAAATTTCACTATCCGAATAAATGGAGAAACCGCACCAAGTTTAGCCTCACTTTCTTATTGTTTGCCAACCCAGATTTTCAATAGTGATGTTCTGTTATTGATAGAAGGAGCCTCCTCAGAGCGGTTAACATTTATAGATTGGGGCGTGTTCCACGTGGAACATTCTTTCTTATCGCTATGGCGACTCCATAAAAAGCACCTTTCTCAACGAAACTTGCTTTTGAAGCAGGCAAACCTAAAATATCAGGATTTATTAAGTATAGATGAGCAGCTTGCTAAGGTGGGCATCCAGATTGAACAGTTGAGATATCAATACTTACATAATTTTTTAAATATGTTTAAACGGGTTTCAGAGGAAAATGGCTTCTCCTTAGGTGAGCAAATTAAATTCGTTTATGCTGACGGTTGGCGAATCTCGAGAAAACCAATTTGTGAAAATGAAATCACGACGCTTTCTTTATCAAGCGAAGAAATCATAAAAAAACAAGAAAATAGTTTTGAGCGTGATCGAAAAAAGAAATATACAAGTTACCATGCTGGAAAATCTGAACTCATTATCATGCTTGATACTTGCCCCGCTAAGCAATTTCTATCCCGCGGAGAAATGAAAACGCTTTGTTTTTTCCTGAAGGTGGCTCAGGCTATTTATTTGAATGAATCTATGCATCTTAAACCTATTTTTTTAGTGGATGATCTAGGTGCGGAGCTGGATCAGGAAAATTTTAATCTCATTTTAAGGATGCTATTAAGGTATGGTTTTCAGAGCTTTATATCTGTCACTGATAATTTAGATATGAAAAGCCTCATGGAAGACAAAATAAATGTACAAATGTTTCACGTGGAACATGGTAAAATTAACCCTCTTTAAATGCTGTTGGTCTTTCTTTTAGGAGTTATAAAGAATGAGTGAAGTTGAAAGCTATGACGCTTCAAATATAAAGGTTTTGAAAGGTCTTGATGCAGTAAGAAAAAGACCTGGTATGTATATAGGAGATACCGATGATGGCACAGGTCTACATCATATGGTATTTGAAGTTGTTGATAACTCGATAGATGAAGCATTGGCAGGGTTCTGCAGTGAGATTTCCGTCACTATCAAAGAGGATGGCTCTGTCTCTGTTTCTGATAATGGCCGTGGTATTCCGACTGAGATACATGAAGAAGGTGTTTCCGCCGCAGAAGTTATCATGACAGTTCTTCATGCCGGCGGAAAATTCGATGATAACACCTACAAAGTATCAGGTGGACTACATGGGGTTGGTGTGTCTGTTGTTAACGCACTATCGAGAGAGCTTCACTTAACGATTAAAAGAAACGGAAAAGTACACAAACAAACCTATATGCATGGTGATTCACAAGGTTCTTTGATAGCCGTTGAAGATACTGAAGAGTCAGGAACAACAATACAGTTCTACCCTTCGACGGAAACATTTAGCAATGTAGAATTCCATTTTGATATCCTTGCTAAAAGGCTACGGGAGCTGTCTTTCTTGAACTCTGGGGTGCGTATTGTTTTAAAAGATGAACGTAATGAAAAAGAAGATGTTTTTCATTATGCTGGTGGAGTCAGTGCTTTTGTTAATTATCTTAACCAAAATAAAACAGCTCTGAATAAAGTTTTTCATTTTGACGTGGAGACTGATGAGAAAATAGGAGTTGAAATTGCTCTACAGTGGAATGATAGCTTTCAAGAAAGTATATTTTGCTTTACCAATAACATCCCACAGCGCGATGGTGGCGCACATCTACAGGGGTTTAGAACAGCCCTGACCCGCAGCCTGAATACCTATATCGAAAATGAAGGTTTTGGCAAGAAAGAAAAAACGTCAACAACGGGTGATGATGCGAGAGAAGGCCTTGTCGCTATTGTTTCTGTAAAAGTACCAGACCCTAAATTCTCCTCACAGACAAAAGACAAGCTAGTGTCAAGTGAGGTTAAGACGGCAGTCGAACAAGCGTTATATAAAGCGCTTAGCGCACACTTAATAGAAAACCCTAGCGAAGCTAAAACAATCGTTCAGAAGATGATAGATGCTGCTAGAGCACGAGAGGCAGCAAGAAAAGCACGTGAGATGACACGGCGAAAAGGTGCATTAGATATTGCCGGTTTACCTGGAAAACTCGCTGATTGTCAGGAAAAGGATCCGGCACTTTCAGAGCTTTACCTTGTGGAGGGTGATTCTGCTGGAGGGTCTGCTAAACAAGGTCGAGAGCGTAGAACCCAAGCAATTCTGCCCTTAAAAGGGAAGATTCTTAATGTAGAAAAAGCACGATTTGATAAGATGCTTAGCTCTGTAGAAGTTGGAACGATAGTCACGGCACTCGGGTGCGGTATTGGCCGTGAAGAGTTTAACCTCGAAAAACTCCGATACCACAGCATTATTATTATGACGGATGCGGATGTTGACGGTTCTCATATTCGTACCTTATTACTAACCTTTTTCTTTAGACAAATGCCAGCATTGATAGAATCAGGTCATATTTATATCGCTCAGCCCCCGTTGTATAAGATTTCAAAGGGTAAGCAACAGCAGTATCTAAAAGATGATGATGCAATGGATGATTTTATGACGCAATCAGCACTCGAGGATACGGCTATTTTCGTTAATCCAGAAGCGCCTGCTATAACGGGGGTAGCACTAGAGGCGCTAATAAAAGAGTATCAGCATGGTTTAGGAGTCGTTGATAAGCTTTCACGCCTTTATCTTGGTAACTTAGTAGAATCATTAATTTACTGCCCTACACTACTTATGGAAGATTTGGCGGACAAATCAAAGGTAGAAAATTTTGGACAGTCTGTAAAGCAATATCTTGAGACACATTTTAGTGATGGAAGTCATCGTTATGAGTATGTAACTGATGAATCTGAAGGCCTTTTCACACCAAGAATAATTGTCTATGCACATGGTATTCCCAATGATATCCACCTAACAAAAGAATTATTCCAGTCAAAGGATTATGGTTTTCTTGTCAAATTAGGTAATCAAATATCGGGGATGATGGAAGTAGGTGGATACTTTAAGCGAGGTGAAAAGACATTTGAGTCTCAGTCTTTCAAGTCTGGGTATGAATGGCTGATGAATGAGGCTAAAAAAGGCTATGCAATACAACGTTATAAAGGTTTAGGTGAAATGAACCCTGAACAATTATGGGAAACGACAATGGATCCAGAAGTAAGACGTATGCTTCAAGTAACTATAGAGGATGGCATAGCAGCAGATCAGATGTTTACAACACTCATGGGCGATCAAGTCGAGCCGAGACGAGATTTTATTGAAGAGAATGCACTGAAAGTTGCAAATTTAGATATTTAGAAAGGAAGTATCCACTTATCCCCCTTCTTACGCTATAAACAGGGGGATATTTAAGCCGTTAATAATGGGAAAAGAGAGAAACAAAGCATAAATATTAGAAAGCAGCTTTCGTCATTAGAACGCTGCTAATTTTTGCCTAACCCAAGCTTCGGCCTCTTTAGTGATTTCAGTAGATGATTTATCGGCTATCGTTTGGGCTTTACTTATAGAGACCGTAATCACACCAGGCTTTTTCATAAGCTTTCCAGGTATCCAGCAGTGACCAGAATTATGCGCAACGTAGAGTAAATCCACATTTGCATTGACAGCGAGCTGTGCACCACTTCGGGCAAATTTTCCTACTTCTGTCGGGCTTTGGCGTGTTCCCTCAGGGAAAACGAGTACAGGTAATTGATCATCTTGCAATCTGGATAGCCCCTTTGATTGAATATCTTTTAGCGCCTTCCTTGGGTTTTTCCTATCAATTGCGATAGGCTTCATTTTAGCGATACACCAGCCAAACACGGGGATTGAAAGTAGCTCCTGCTTTAATACAAAGGAAATAGGCTTAAAGACATAGGCCAAACAATAGGTCTCCCACTGACTTTGATGGTTAGATAAAACAACAAAAGGCTTATCTTTAGGGATATTTTCCGTGCCTTCAATTTGATAACGTACACCGCAAATGACACGTAACACAAGCATCACAAAAAGCCCCCAGTGGCTGAGAAAGCATATGCGTGATTTTTCACTTAAAAAGGGTTGTAAAAAAATTAAGAAAAACCCAAAAATGAGGGTAAGAAGTGTGTAGATCGCATAAAAAACGCACGAGCGTAGTGTAAATAAAGCATTAGTCATATTAAGGTTTAGTCAATAAAGCAATGTTTGCAATGGATGAAAATAGCTGACTCATTCGTAAAAGCAGAGCGATTCTATTATGTTTTATGTGCTCATTATCAACGAGTACCATGACGTCATTAAAGAAGTTATCCACAGGAATTTTAAGTTGGGAAAGTAGCAAAAGTCCCTGTTTATAATTTTTATGAGAAACAGCTGAAATGTAGTCAGCATCAATAGATTGAATGGATGAAAAAAGTTTCTGTTCCGCATCTTCAATAAATAGATCAGGGTTAATAGTAACACATTTATCCACAGATTCAGCGCTCTTGGATAGGAGGTTATTAACACGCTTATTAGCAGCAGATAATGATGATGATGCCTCAGTAGAATCAAATTCGTGCAGTGCCTGCATGCGGTTATTAAAATCGACAAGGTGCGTAATACCTAAGTCATTGATGGCGAGGAATATCTCTGTGCGCATATCCTGTGTAGCATAATAGTTTTTAAGCCGTTCCAGGGTGTATTCAACAGCAGGTGAGCAGTCAATACCTGGCAAAATAGAAGTATAGGTTTCAGCGCTTTTTTGAAAGAGTTCCTGTAAGTCGATATCAAGATTTTGTGAAATAATAATCTTTATGAGGCCTAAAGACGCTCTTCTGAGTGCAAAAGGGTCTTTGTTACCCGTAGGCTGTAAGCCGATCGCAAAGATACCAACGAGTGTATCCACACGGTCTGCAATTGCGATTATCTGGCCTAAGGGCGTTTTAGGGAGACTATCTTCAGCAGATTTCGGTAGATATTGTTCACTGAGTGCAAGAGCAACATCAGCCTCTTCGCCGTCGTGTTCTGCATAATAACTGGCCATAATACCCTGCAAGTCAGGGAATTCGCCGACCATTTCGGTGACAAGATCAGTTTTTGATAAAAGCCCTACCCGCTTCGCTTTTTCGCTATCAGCATGAATAACTTTAGCGATATACTGCGAGACTTCAGCGATACGTTGGCTTTTGTTGTATAAAGAGCCGAGCTTATCCTGGAAGGTGACTGATTTTAGTATATCTAAACGTTCGAAAAGTGACTTTTTCTTGTCTGTTTGATAGAAGAAAGCTGCGTCTGATAAACGAGGCCTGATAACCCGTTCGTTGCCATTAATAACTATTTCAGGCGCCGAGCTTTTTATATTCGCAACGGTAATGAAATTGGGTAAAAGGTTACTTTTAGCATCGAGTAGGTGAAAATACTTTTGATGCGACTTCATGCTACTGATCAAGGCTTCTTTGGGTACTTGTAGAAATACATCATCAAAGGAACCTACTAAAGCGACTGGCCATTCTACAAGCGCACTTACTTCATTGAGAAGCTCTGTATCGATAACGAGGTGTGCACTGAGTTGCGTAGATTCTGCAAGCAGTTGTTGCTTAATCAATGCCTGGCGTTGTTGGAAATTAGCAATGACCTTCCGTGACTTGAGCTGTTCCTCATATTTATCAACGTTGACCTCAAAAGCTTCTGGATGATGGAAACGATGCCCATAAGATAAGTTGTTAGCTTTTAGTCCAAGCACTGAAACAGGGACAACTTCCGTGCCGAAGATACAGGTAAGCCAGTGAACGGGACGTGAAAATTCAATTTTAGAAGCTCCCCATTTCATGCGTTTTGGTACAGGTAAAGCTTTGATGGCATCGTTTATAAAATCATTGAGTAAATCGATGGTAAGTATGCCTTTCTGTGTTGCACAAAAAGCCAAGCGCTCGCCTTTACTTGTTTGTTTACGCTGAAGCTCAGAAAAATCGACACCGTTTGATCGTGCAAAACCTAAAGCTGCTTTCGATGGATTGCCGTCTTTATCAAAGGCGGCGGCAACAGCGGGCCCTAGCTTTTCGATCTGTTGATCAGGTTGTTGTTCGCTAAGACCCTCAACAACAAGCGCTAAACGTCTAGGGGTTGCGAAAGGGTTTACCGTATCAAAGTGAAGATTCGCACGGATAAGGCTTTGATTGATACTTTCAACAAAAGCAAGCGACAGAGTTTCTAAGGCTTTAGGAGGGAGTTCTTCACAGCCAATCTCGACGAGTAACGATTTGCTCATTATTTTTGCTTCTCTAACAAGTTTAACTGATCTAGAACAGACTGCTTAATGGCTTCATCTGCAAGGGGAAAGTTTAGCGCTCGGCGTGAATCGAAATAGCATTTAGCAACGAGCCGCGCTAAGGTTCTGACGCGTAGAATATAGCGCTGTCTCTCAGTGACAGAGACTGATTTTCTGGCATCGAGCAGGTTGAATGTATGAGAGGCTTTCATCACCATTTCATAAGCAGGTAAAGATAGCTTCTTTTCAATTAATAACCGGCATTCTTTTTCATAGGTATCAAAGGCACCGAGTAGAAAATCAGTGTTAGCTACATCAAAATTGTATGTCGACATTTCAACTTCGTTTTGGTGAAACACATCGCCATAGGTGATAGTACCTTGCGGCCCTTTGGTCCACACAAGATCATAAATACTGTCAACACCTTGAAGGTACATAGCTATACGCTCAAGGCCGTAGGTGATTTCGCCCGTGACAGGGAAGCATTCAAGTCCACCTACTTGTTGGAAGTAAGTAAATTGTGTAACTTCCATACCATTTAGCCAGATTTCCCAGCCGAGTCCCCAGGCTCCTAATGTAGGCGATTCCCAGTTATCTTCTACAAATCGGATATCGTGAACCTGTGCATCAAGACCTAAAAAGGCCAAAGATTCCAAGTATAAGTCTTGAATATTGCTTGGCGAGGGTTTCATGACCACTTGAAATTGATAATAGTGTTGGAGCCGATTAGGGTTCTCGCCGAAACGGCCATCGGTAGGACGCCGGCAAGGTTGAACATACGCCGCATTCCAATTTTCTGGCCCAATGGCGCGCAGAAAGGTTGCGGGGTGAAATGTTCCAGCACCGACTTCAAGGTCTAAAGGTTGGAGTATCACGCAGCCCTGCTTCGCCCAAAATTGTTGAAGTGCGAGTATCAGGCCTTGAAAGCTGCTCACATCGATTTCTTGTGTTTGTGACACCAAAATATACCTTTACCGAGACAAAGAAAACGGAAAATTATATCCTTTGTCGGCGCTTAGGTCAGCAAATCCGAGAAAACTTAGTTATATTTATGAAAATATTTAATAAATCCAAGCTCTTAAAGGTGCTTATTCAATTAGTTGCCATCGTTCCACAGCGATTTTTACAGCGTGTAGTTGTCCCTGTATTGAGTTTTATACTTTGGCATGGGCGCTCAGAGTTTCGCCGAATTACGGAAATCAACATTCGAATTTGTTTTCACTCACTCAATGAGCGTGAGAGAGCATGTCTTGCAAGAACATCAATAAGTGAAACGTTAAAAACTTTTTTCGAATTCCCTTATATCTTGATGAATAAGAGTGAGAAGTTATTAGATAAAATTGTGCATATTGATGGGCAGGCGTATGTTGATGCGGCCATGTCGAAAGGGCGAGGTGTTTTGTTTTTATCGCCACACTTGGGAAGTTGGGAAGTGTTGGGATTAAAAGTAGCGAGTGAATACCCATTAACCAGTATGTTTAAGCCGAATAAATTTCAGCCTATAAACAGCCTACTTAAATCAGCACGTGAAGGGGGTGGTGGCAAGCTTGTTCCCACCAATAGAAAAGGCGTTAGTGCAATATTAAGAGCACTAAAGCGTGGAGAAGCATCAGGCATTTTACCGGATCAAATTCCTGATGGCGGTAGTGGTGTTGAATTCGAGCCATTTTTTGGACAAACGGCGGCGACGATGACGCTTGTTAGTGGACTGATTAAAAAAACACAGGCAGAAGCCATCGGTTGTTTTGCAAGACGTTTACCCTGCGGCAATTTCGAAATTGTTTACCGTCCTGTGGATGAGGATTTATATGATAAAGATCCGAAAGTGTCAGCTCGGGGGCTGAATAAAACGGTGGAAAGCTTGATAGAGATTGCACCTGAGCAATACCAGTGGATTTACAAGCGCTTTAGGGAAGGGGCAACGGGAAAAACGGGCATTTATAAAAAATAATGAATTACCGCTGCCAAAATGCAGGTGTGAATAATATAAGTAAAGTAAAAATCTCTAGCCGTCCAAGCAGCATGGCAAAACAGAGCACCCATTTTGCTGTATCGTTAATCTGAGAATAATGTGCATGCACATTGCCAAGCCCAGGGCCGAGATTATTGAGCATAGATAGCGTGGCAGAATGGGCACTCAGAAAGTCGAGGCCAGTGGCTTGTAATATAATTAAAAGTACAAGATAGGTTGCGCAGTAAACAGCAATAAAACTCCATACAGCCGAAATAACATCATTGCCAACACGTTTTTTCTTTAATTTGATGGGGATAACGGCTTTAGGATGCACTAACAGTTTTAACTCGCGTACGCTCATTTTAAGCATGAGCATGACACGAATGACTTTGACACCACCGCCTGTCGACCCTGCGCAACAACCAATAATACTCAGATAGATTAAAAATATAGGTAAAAAGCTTGGCCATAAACTGAAGTCTGTTGTGGTAAAACCTGTGGTTGTTGCGAGTGAAATAACTTGAAAAATACCTTCAACATGGCCGTGAGGGCGATCAACAAAGAAACCATTCACATGTAAACCTATAAGCACAATGATGATAGCAATAAGGATGTAAAAGAAATAAAACTTTGCTTCGGAATCAATGAGATATTGCTTCAATTGCAGTTTTCGCCAAGTGAAAAAATGCAGTGCAAAATTAAGCCCTGAGATAAACATAAAAAAACAGGCAATTAACCAGATCGTTGGGCTCTGGAAGTACCCCATGCTGGCGTCATGTGTTGAGAACCCGCCAATGGCTACGGTAGAAAAACTATGTGCTATTGCATCAAACCCTGTCATGCCAGCAAGCCAATAGGCGATTGCACAGATGATGGTAAGCGTTGCATAAATAAAGAATAGCCACTTTGCTGTTTCAGTGATTCTTGGGGTGAGTTTAGAGTCTTTGATGGGCCCTGGCGTTTCAGTGCGATAGAGCTGCATTCCACCAATACCCAGCATGGGTAGAATGGCAACAGCAATAACGATAATACCGATACCGCCTAACCATTGCAGTTGTTGGCGGTAGTAAAGTAAGGATTTTGGCAGGCTTTCGATATCCGTAATAATGGTTGCGCCAGTCGTTGTTAATCCCGAAATGGATTCGAAAATTGCATCTGTGATAGATAATTCGGATGGAGAGTGCAATAGAAAGGGTAAAGAACCAAAACTCCCGAGTACTAGCCAAAAAAGTGCTGTAATTAAGAACCCATCGCGTACGCGTAAATCTTGATAAGCTTTATAAACGGGTGACCAGAAAATAAGGCCGATCGTAAATGTCATGGCAAAAGATGAAATAAAGACGCCATGTAATCCGTCGGCATATAAAAACGATACAGCTAAAGGAACAAGGTGGGTTAAGCTGAAAATCATCAGCAATATACCCAGAAATTTAAAAATGATTGAAAAATGCATGTTTGACCGTGTTAGATGAAAGTAAATCCGACTTGGAAAAGTTTCTCGACTTCTTTGATTTTGCTTTTATCCACCAAAAAGCAAATAACATGATCATCTGATTCAATAGTAATGTATCTATGCGCAATAATGACCTGATCTCCACGAGCAATAGCACCAATAGTAACGCCATCGGGCAGGTTTATTTCTTCGATTTTTCGCCCAACGACTTTTGATGTTTTTGCATCCCCCTTGGCAATGATTTCTACAGCTTCTGCGGCACCGCGTCTTAGGGAGTAAACATTCGACATTTCTCCCCTTCTTGCGTGTTTAAGCAAGTTGCCTACGGTAATTTGTTGTGGTGAAAGCGCGATATCAATATCACCACCTTGTACCAAGTCCACATAAGCTGTGTTTCGAATAAGGCTTATCACTTTATTTGCACCTAGCTGCTTAGCGAGTAATGCCGACATAATGTTATCTTCATCATCATCGGTCAACGCACAAAAAACATCGCAGGTATCGATATTCTCAGAGAGTAGTAGCTCTTTATCTGAAGGCTCACCATGCAGGATAATGGTGCGGTGAAGCACTTCCGATAGCTGTCTACAGCGCTCTCTGTTACGGTCGATGATTTTCACTTGGTATTTACTTTCAATGGATTGTGCGAGACGGCTACCGATATCACTCGCACCGACAATCATAATACGTCGATACCGCTTATCTTTTCCCCGCAATTCGCTCATCATTAAAGCAACATGATCCGTTGCAGCAATAAAAAAGACTTCATCATCGACTTCAACAACTGTATTTCCTTCAGGGATGATTGAACGGTCGCGCCGGTAAATAGCGGCAACACGTGTATCGAGTAAAGGCAAGTGTTCTGGGATTTGATTCAGGGCTTGGCCTACAACAGGGCCACCATAAAAGGCTTTAACCGCCACCATACGAATACGTTTTTTTGCAAAATCGACGACTTGTAGAGAGCCCGGATGATCCAGTAGGCTTTTTATGTAGCTGGTGACCAGTTTTTCAGGGCTGATAACGTGATCAATGGGTATAGCATCTTTGGCAAATATTTTCTCATGCGATAAATAAGCATTCGAGCGGATCCGGCAAATTTTTGTTGAAATGCGAAATAACGTATGAGCGAGCTGACAGGTGAGCATGTTAATTTCATCGCTATCGGTGATGGCAATGAGCATGTCTGCGTCTTCCGCGCCCGCTTTGTGTAAGACATTAGGATGGGCTGCATGTCCACAAACGGTTGCAATATCGAGTCTATCCTGAAGATCTTTTAAGCGTTTAGGGTCTTTATCAATGATGACGATATCATTTTGTTCGATGGCCAGGTTTTCTGCGAGAGAAACACCCACCGAGCCCGCACCCAACAAAAGAATCTTCATGATGCTGTCTCTTTGACCAGTTTTGCATAGAAGAAACCATCATGGCCCATAGCTTCTGGGAAGAGCTGAAGCCCTATCGTTTGAGGGTATTTATCCAATGCATTGATCTTGATAGGGATCAGTTTTGCATCGGGCGTCTGCTCTAAAAATTGTTCAATCACCTTGCTGTTTTCATCCTTTAATATCGAGCAAGTGGTATATAACAGTGTGCCTGAGGGTTTCAAACATTGCCAGAGTTGCTGGAGTATCGCCATTTGAATGCTTGTTAAACTTTCGATATCGCTGTCTTTCCGTAAATATTTAATATCTGGGTGTCGGCGAATAACGCCTGTTGCAGAGCAAGGGACATCACAAAGAATATGGTCAAAAAGTTGGCTATCCCACCAGCTGGCAATATCTGCAACATCTGCACATTGCATTTTAGCTGATAATTGCAGGCGTGAAAGATTTTCACTAACACGTTGTAAACGCCGTTCATCGTGATCGATGGCTAATAAAGACAGGCTGGATTCGCGTTCAAGCAGGTGGCATGTTTTACCGCCAGGTGCGGCGCAGGCATCGAGGACACGTTGGTTAGGTTTTAGATCAAACTGCTCACTGGCCAGTTGTGCGGCTTCATCTTGAACGCTGAAGTGTCCTGCATGAAAAATATCGAGATCAAATAAACTAGCGGATCGGTCACGAATGTAAAGGGCTGTGGAGGCATATTTCCCGGGCGTTGCTTCGATGCCGGAATCAGATAAATGGTTAATTAATACATCGCGTGATGTTTGCTGTTGGTTGACACGTAAGCACAGAGGAGGCTCCTGGTTATTGGCTGACATAATGGCATGACTCTCTTCAGCCCAATTAGCGATTAATCGTTTACGCAGCCAGTTTGGGTGCTCGCTTAATACAGCATCATTGAGTATTAAAGCATCCGATTTTTTCTGATAATTACGCAACGTTGCATTTAAAAAACCCTTAGCCCAGTTTTTTTTGAGTTTCGTGGCAGCTTTTACGCAGCTATCTACAGCTGCGTAAGCGGGTGTTTGTAAGTGGTCAAGTTGGTATATACCAATCAACAAGAGCGCAAAAATATCCTTGTCTTTATTGCGAAGCGGTTTATCGAGCAGAGCATCAGCTTGTGCCGATAAGCTAAAACCAAAGCGTAATACGCCAAAGCAAAGCGCTTTAAATAACCCTATGTCTCCAGCAGACACTTTAGCGCCTAAGCTTTCAAAGTGCGTGGAGAGCGATTGTTCTTGCTTGAGTACAGCGGCGATAGCGAGTGCTGCGGCGCTTCTTGCACACAAAGCTGCTGTTTTTTTTGAGGCTTGCTTAGGTTTAGCCAAAATGAAAGCCTTTAGTTAGTAGGTGCTTATTACCATTTAATAGCGCTTGAATGCTAAGAATCTTTCCACCGGCCAATTGAACTTGCGTGATTCTTAAGCGCCCTTTCCCGCAGGCGACTTCTACGCCCTGCTTGTTCACGTCGAGAATTTCTCCAGCAGGCTGTGTGTTTTCAGCTTGCGATACAAGTTCTGCTTGCCAAATTCTAATGCGTGTTCCATCAAGGTCTGTAAAACAGACGTTTGCACTATTAAATGCCTGAATTTTTCTTACCAGTATTTCTGCATTACAATGCCAGTCAATAGCGGCTTCGGGTTTGAGAAGTTTAGATGCATAGCTTGCTTGTGAATCAACTTGTTTGATTGGGTTTAGGTCGTTATCGACAAGCGCATCGAGCGTTTTTAATAATAAGCTGCAGCCACAAGTGGCCAACGTCTGCCTGAGGCTATCCCCTGTTGTTTCGGGGCTAATAGGCACGGATGTATGCATCAGCATATCACCTGTATCCATGCCGATATCCATTTGCATGATGGTGACGCCGGTTTCTGTATCACCGGCCTCTATCGCACGCTCAATAGGTGCAGCACCTCGCCAGTGCGGTAGGCTACTCGCATGTACATTAATGCAGCCAAATCGGGGTATCGATAAAATAGACTGCGGTAAAATTAACCCATAGGCCACCACAATCAGCACATCGGGTGCTAAGGCCGTAAGTTCATCGATGGTTTGCTGTGATTTGAAATTAATGGGTTGGTATACGGGAATATTATTCTCAAGTGCTACCTGTTTTGTTGGCGGCGGAAGCAATTTTTTTCCGCGCCCTTTTGGCCGATCAGGTTGAGAATAAACAGCCTTGATAGACAGGTTGGCATCTAATAAGGCTTGTAAATGTTGCGCTGAGAAATCAGGTGTTCCGGCAAACACAATATTTAATAATGAAGCGGTTTGAGTCATAGCTGCGTATTTGCTCGCTTAAATCAGGGAAATAGGCTTAGAAATAGATATTATTAAAGAATTCTAGGCTTTGTTTTTACGGTGTTGTTTTTCAAGTTTGCTACGAATGCGATTGCGTTTAAGCGCAGAAAGGTAGTCGACAAAAAGTTTACCATTTAAATGATCCATTTCATGCTGGATGCAAACGGCTAAGAGTTGGTCGTCTTCGAGAGTGAATGATTTCCCGTGACGATCAAGCGCTGTGATAGTGACGTCTGCGGGTCGGTCAATGCTTTCATGAAACCCGGGCACCGATAAACAACCTTCATCGTAACTTTTGTGTGCACCGCCGATAACAATGACTTCAGGGTTGATGAAAACCCTTGGGTTGGATTGATCTTCGGTAAGATCCATAACAATCAAACGAATATGGTGATCCACTTGTGTCGCAGCAAGGCCGATACCTGGCGCATCGTACATCGTTTCGAACATATTATCGATTAAGGTTTGTAGTGCATCATCGAACACAGCAACGGGTTTTGCAATCGTGCGTAGTTTGGGATCAGGGTATTCCAGTATTTTTAATATGCTCATAAAAGCGAATCAATTAGCAAGTCTTTGTAGGGTAGATGAAAGGTTGAATACGCAATGGAAATCAAGAAAAGTTGTGACATTTTGCACGTTTAATAACCAATGACTTGTTATATTATACAACCCAATGGCTACCAATAGAACAAGAAAGGCATTTTTGGGCAGTAACCCCCATTCTGACTAAGCGTACTCAAACAGAAATTTTAAAAGCGGCATAATAAGCCGTCAATAATAATTAAAAAAGTAGTAGATACCTGCCTCTGCTAAGGGATATTCATGAAACATCGCTTAAGTGCATTTGTGCTGTTTATTAGTGCGTCACTGGGGTTTGCTGATGAGATTCGGCTCAATAGCAATACCCCTGAAATATATGTTGTTAAAAAAGGCGATACGCTATGGGATATTTCCAAGACCTTTTTACAAACACCTTGGCGATGGCAATCCATTTGGCACAAAAATCCTGAGGTCTCAAACCCACACTTGATCTACCCCGGCGATAAACTGGCATTGGTCTTAATTGACGGCGAGAAAAAGTTAACGGTATTACAGCGGGGGCCGGTTAAAGTTGGTGTGAAGGGTAATGGGCGCTTGTCTCCTCAAGTTCGTACAAGCATCATCGATAACGCTATCCCTGCTATCCCTATTGATAAGATCAGCGCGTTCCTGAGTAAAAGCCGTATTGAATCAGCAGAAACACTTAATCAATCGCCTTATATTATAGCGGGTTCAGGTCGCCGTATTATTTCGGCTGCAGGTGATAAAATTTATGCAAGAGGCACCTTTGATGCAACAAAAAATACCTATGGTATTTACCGCCCGGGAAAAGTGTTTGAGCACCCAAAAACAGGGGAGTTTCTAGGTGTGCAGGCGCTCGCTATTGGTAATGGGCATGTTATTGATAGTGATGGCGATGTTAAAACGCTTGAAGTAGATCGCGTCAGCGAAGAAGTCAGAATCAATGATCGTTTGCTTCCTGAATTAGACTATAAGGCTTCCGCTAACTTTTATCCTAAGATGCCAAGTACAAAAATAGAAGCAGAGATCATCGCCGTGGAGGGTGGCATCTCTCAGGTAGGTACATTAGATGTTGTGGTGATTAGCGTGGGCACGCGCGAAAAACTTGAAGCGGGTGATGTACTTGCCATTGAACAAAAAGGCGAAGTTGTTAAAGACCAAATCACCAAAGATTTGATTCAATTACCGAATGTGAATGCCGGCTTGCTGATTGTATTTAGAGTCTTCGAAAAAATGTCATATGGGCTAGTGGTTTCAGCGGATATGCCGCTAACAACCGGCGATATGGTCAAGAACCCCGAATAGTTTAAAAAAACAGGATTAAGGCAGTTCATGGATGAACAAAAGATACTCGAATGGCTAGTTTTACAGCAAGTTAAAGGGCTAGGTCTTAAAAGGTTGCACCAGTTGCTGGATAAAGGCCATTCGAGTACATCACTGCTCACACTGTCACAAGATGAATTAAATACCTTGCCTGCATCGATCAAGCAGGACTTATCGGCACTCCAGTCGCAAGCTGAAACACACCCCTATTTTCAACAAGCACGAGATATTCAAGAGCGATCATTGTTAGAAGGTTGGGATATCATTGATATCACCAATCAGAACTACCCTACCCTTTTGAAGCAAATCCCCTTTGCGCCTCCGTTAATCTATATAAAAGGTCAGAAAGAAGCTCTTTTTTCCAAGCAGCTTGCTGTCGTTGGTGCACGTAAAGCAAGCCAGATGGCGCTAAATATTAGCTATCAATGGTCAAAAGATATGGCGGAACAGGACGTTACTATTACCAGCGGCCTTGCCGTGGGTATTGATGGTAGCGCACATCAAGGGGCGTTAGATGGCTCAGGCAAAACCATTGCCGTATTAGCGCATGGGTTGGACCAAGTGTACCCACGGTGTCATCAAAAACTTGCGGATAGCATCATCGAACACGGCGCGTTAGTGACTGAATTTGCGCCCGGCATAGCTGTAAGGCGTGATCATTTTCCTCGACGTAACCGGATTATAAGCGGCTTAAGTTCGGGTGTATTAGTGATAGAGGCTGCCGTAAAAAGTGGCTCATTAATCACAGCGCAATATGCGTTAGAGCAAAATCGGGATGTGTTTGCCATGCCGGGAAGTATTGCTAACCCAATGGCAAAAGGGTGTCACCTATTGATCAAGCAGGGGGCGCAATTAACAGAAAGTTCCGAAGATATTATGGAATACTTTCAGCCTTGTGTTGCTCAACAATCGTTATTCACGGAGCCATCACGCAAAAAAATTGATCCTGTATTGGCTAAGTTGCTTGCATGTATCCCTTATGACTTCACACATTTTGACGAACTATTGAGTCTCACCGGGCAGTCCGCAAGCGAGTTAAACAGAGGGCTTTTGGAGCTTGAGGTGATGAGTTGTATTGAAAACACATCCAGTAGTTTTAGACGAATTACTTAGCCCGTTTGCTCACCTTTAGATAGCACTTGATTGATAAATAACGCCGAAAGAATAACAAGCAGTGCTATCCAAGTATTGATCCCGATAGATTCATTGCTTATCAGTGCGCCAATGAGAACGCCGATAAGAGGCACAAGGTAGTTTGTCATTGAGGTGAATACCGCCCCTGCATTTTTTATGCTCATCATATACAATACTTCGGACAGTTTTACGCAGCAATAACCCCGAAGTTACTCATGCTGTCATAAACTTGTCTGACTTTTTTATCATTTAAGTCAATTTTTAACTCGTTAAAAAGTCTCTGCATCATGTGCTGATTGAGTTTTCGCCGCTTCCATGATGCAATAGATATAACGGTTTCACCCTGTGTTCCTTTTGTTTTTCTGTCTTCAATTTTCATTAAATTTAGCGCAGTAAAGGATGCATTCAGTTGAAAGTTGATCGCCTCTTCATTGCAAGACTGGCAATCCATCAGACCCGTGTATTGTTTGGCGTCCCTAAAAACAAACTCAATCTGGAACCTTGCTTTGTAATAGGTAAGCAGTGTCATAGCAGCTAGATTGGTGTCCGTTGAATATAAAAGAGCGCGGCCTTCTTTATCGCCTTTTTTAAAAATTAACATGACCACCTTGATATCACGTTTAAGGGAAACTGAGTAAGCAACGGTTGTGTACATATGCGTTTTACCTTCATCAATCTCTCCTACATACTCAAATCGACAAAGATCAGCTTCTATATCGACTTTGCCATCGAATTTTTTGGGGCGCCCCTTGCCAGAATATTCTCCTTCGTAGAGCCATTTTAAACGGGCGTCTATGCGTAGCTTACCAACGATATGAAGACCTGCTTCGGCAACAGGGTTGACATATTTTATCTTCGTATAAAAGCTATCCGTAGAAATATAACGTATTCCCTTGTCTTTTAATGCTTTAGCCATACCAACAGTCTGCTCTGCATACAAGTCAGTACGAGACTTGCCTTCTTGGTCTATGGTTTGTTTTGCATCCAGCCCATACGCGGTATTTGATTTGAGATGGACAATGCTAAGCAATGAGACCTCAAGTCCTTTTTCAGCGGAGCCTGAACCACCGCTCCAGAAGTTCCCTAAACCTGAAGTGCACTTGCCGCTCTTTTTTACGAAACTTGCATCTATAGCTGCAATCCATTCATCTTCTTTCGGTAACTCGCTAAAAATGAGCTGATTATTAAAAGCTTTAAAGTCGAAGGATACACGATACCATCGACTAAAAGTTTTCTCGCACAAGCTTGAAAAACGACTCATATTGCGAAAATTTGCCTTGCCACGGAATACCATTAGCGTAATCAATAGCGCCCTAATGAATTTTTTTGTGGTAAGGCAATATCGGACATTGAATCTAAAATCTGTGAAATCAAATTTTGCATGAACTATTTTCAGTAAAAACATTCATAGACTTAGATCATCTCAAGTGGTTCAAAAAACTGTCCGAAGTATTGATATATAGGTAGTAAACAATGCCAGCGCACATTACCCCCAGATAGAAGAGAGAGAAAATGGATGCCAGTGATACTTCTGGATAGCTAAAGGGTGTTGTTATCAGTGCAATAATGATTAATTGAATACTGGCTGCAGAAAGTACGTTTCGAGCAACAATTAAAGGGTGTTCATTTTTAACACGATTGAGTAATAGTAGTGCGACGGCGAAACATACCGCAGCAGTGATGACGGCAAGAGAGCTGATAACATTTATTGTGCCTGTATCTGATGATAACTCAGGATAAAACAGGATCAGTAAACCACTAAAGCCAATCATTACACTGATGATATTGCCTACACTAATATTTGCGCCTTTTATAAAAAT
>CBDFIY010000002.1:0-902536 GCA_965248335.1 Pseudomonadales bacterium | reverse complement strand
ATAGAAAATCACATTCGTATCGTCGCCCAAGGTGATCAAAGCGGTCAAAGCATACAGCTAGATATATCAGATAATGCACGGAAACTTTTGGAATTATTGCCCAAAGTCCCTCAGTCAAATACAGAAAATACAGAAAATACAGAAAATACATTTATGAGTAAAGATAGCATCATGGAGATACTTGAAGGGCAACAATAATACGCCAAAAAGGAGGGACTACCCCCCCCTTTGCCAGATCAGCTGGCTTTACTGCCAATATGTGAATGCTGACGAGCTTTAGCCAAAAGAATTTGTTTCTGTCGCTCTCTAAAGCGTGCTTTTTGATCATCCGTTATACTATCTGCACAGCGAGGACAAGAAACGCCTTCTTCGTATTTATCCGAGGTTTTATCATCCTCTGAAATAGGGAATCGGCAGCCGTGGCATAAATCATAATCACCCTGCTCTAAATCATGATTAACCGCCACGCGGTTATCAAACACATAACACTCCCCCTGCCATGTGCTCTCTTTCTCAGGAACATCCTCAAGGTATTTTAAGATGCCGCCCTGTAAATGATACACCTCTTTAAAACCTTGCTTTAACATGTAGGCAGTCGACTTTTCACAACGGATACCACCCGTACAAAACATGGCAACTTTAGGTGTTTTTTCTGGATCAAGGTGGCGTTCTACATAATCAGGAAACTCACCAAACGTACGTGTATTTGGGTTTATTGCATCCTTAAACGTCCCAAGTTCAACTTCGTAGTCGTTACGTGTATCGACAATAACCACATCAGGGTCGTCAACCAAGGCATTCCAATCAGCAGGCTTAACATACTGGCCTTTTTCTTTGTTCGGGTCGATCCCCTCAACACCCAAAGTTACAATCTCTTTTTTGCACTTAACCTTCATGCGATAAAAAGGCGCCTCATCAAAAAATGACTCTTTATGCTCTAGATGAGTCAATCGGCTGTCAGCTTTAAGATAAGCCAAAATGCTATCGATGGATGCTCTTGAGCCTGCAATCGTACCGTTTATTCCTTCTTCGGCCAGCAGTAGTGTTCCTTTGATATTGAAAGACAGGCATTTATCGAGCAACGGCTGCCTGAGTGCCTGATAATCCTCAAGAGTGACAAACTGATACAAAGCGGCAACGATATACGTCATGAGGATTTGCCTTCTTTTTTACTGCCACCTAAGCAGTTAGGTGAATCAGGCGATGAGGCTTGTCGAGCCCGCCACTCCTCTGGCGTATATAAATGCAGTGCTAGCGCATGAACGGGGCCATCCAACTCATCCTTGAGCAACGTATAAATGCCTTGGTGCCGCTGAACTTTACGCCTGCCCTCAAACGCTACACTGACCAAAGTCACCTTAAAATGGGTTTCTGAATTCGGTGGCACGCTGTGCATGTGGCTTTCGTTCGTCACCTCTAACACATCAACAACAAAAGCCTGCTCAAGTTTTTGTTGTATGCTGTTTTGAACCTGCATTATTCTGCCTCAGTTTGCGTGCTTTCTGGTCGCATATGCGGGAATAGCAGTACATCACGAATCGATGGCGCATCAGTAAAGAGCATCACCAAACGGTCAATGCCGATGCCCTCACCCGCCGTGGGAGCCATGCCGTATTCGAGGGCTCGAATATAATCTGCATCATAATGCATCGCTTCTTCGTCACCCGCATCTTTTTCGGCTACTTGTTTTTTGAATCGCTCATCTTGATCTTCAGCATCATTAAGCTCTGAAAATCCGTTGGCAATTTCTCGCCCACCGACAAAAAACTCAAAACGATCAGTCACAAAAGGATTGTCGTCGTTGCGCCTTGCCAGAGGTGACACCTCTGTTGGGTATTGAGTAATAAAGGTTGGCTGGATCAATAAATGCTCAACCGTTTCATCGAAGATCTCCATGTGTAACTTGCCTAATCCCCAATAAGGTTTGACCTCTACACCTAATGATTCACAAAGCTTGGTTGCTGCGTCAAGGGTATCAATATGCTCAGGATTGATGTCTTTATTAAAATGCAAGATCGAATCATAAACACTCATTCGTGCAAAAGACTTGGCGAAGTTGTAAGTGACTGACTCTACAATGTCACCTTCTGCATTACGCTTGGTGTTCACGATATCGGTTGTTTTCATCACGGTTTCCGCGACATGCCTGAGCATGGCTTCCGTGATATCCATCAGGTCGTTGTAATCTGCATAGGCCTGATAAAATTCCAACATAGTAAACTCGGGGTTATGCCGCGTGGACAAGCCCTCGTTGCGGAAGTTTCTGTTGATTTCAAACACTCGCTCAAACCCACCTACCACCAAGCGCTTCAGGTATAACTCAGGGGCTATTCGTAAATACATCTCGCGATCAAGCGCATTGTGATGCGTGACAAATGGCTTCGCACTTGCTCCACCGGGAATCACTTGCATCATAGGGGTTTCGACTTCTAAAAAGTCTTTTTCTAACAAAAAGTGGCGAATTGCTTCAATGATTTTCGATCTTTTGACGAACAATTCACGCGAGTCTTGATTCATGATTAAATCGACATAACGCTGCCGATAACGCATCTCTTGATCAGTTAAACCGTGATATTTATCAGGAAGCGGCCTCAAGGATTTGGTTAGCAAGCCACACGCTGCAGCAAGTATGTATAAATCGCCTTTTCCTGATTTATGTACAGGCCCTTTAGCAAAAACAATATCGCCGATATCCCAAGTTTTCACCTTGCTGACAACCGATGCATCAAGCGTTTTCTTGTCGACGTACATCTGGATGCGCCCTGTAGGGTCTTGCAACACGATAAAAGGCCCGCGCTTGGCCATAATTCTTCCGGCTATAGCGGCTTTACGATCAAGAATTTCTAAACTTTCTTTGTCTTTATCGCCCAGTTCGGCCTGTAGATCGCTCGCAAAGTCTTCTCGCCTGAAGTCATTGGGAAATGCACGGCCTTCCGCCCGAATATCCGCCAGTTTTGCACGGCGCTCAGCGATTAATTTGTTATCGTCTTTTTTCTCTGTCATTTAACTTGCTCCGTTAAAGTCCGCTTTTCAAACTGGCTTCGATGAATAGATCAAGATCACCATCAAGGACTTTATTACAATTGCTGGTTTGCACGTTGGTGCGTAAATCTTTAATACGCTGATCATCTAATACATAGGATCGAATCTGACTCCCCCATCCCACATCTGATTTGGTATCTTCTAAAGCTTGTGCCTCATCATTACGTTTTTGCATCTCAAGCTCATATAACTTGGCCTTGAGTTGTTTCATCGCGAAATCGCGGTTCGCATGTTGTGAACGCTGGTTTTGGCATTGCACCACAATCCCTGATGGCACATGTGTTATACGCACAGCCGAGTCGGTTTTGTTTACATGCTGACCGCCCGCACCTGATGCACGATAAGTATCTGTGCGTAAATCCGAGGGGTTTATGTCAATATCAATATTATCGTCCACTTCCGGCGAAACAAATGCTGACGCAAAGGAGGTATGGCGGCCATTATTGGAATCAAAAGGCGATTTTCTTACTAGTCGATGCACGCCTGTTTCAGTTCGCAACCAGCCAAAAGCGTATTCACCTTGAAAACGAATCGTCGCAGATTTAATCCCAGCGACATCACCGGCAGAAACTTCAATGAGTTCAGTTTTAAACCCCTTTGCCTCGCCAAAACGTAAGAACATACGAAGTAGCATCTCGGCCCAATCTTGCGCTTCGGTACCCCCTGAGCCTGACTGGATATCCATAAATGCATTATGGCTATCCATTTTTCCGCTGAACATACGGCGGAATTCGAGCTTTTCGAGTTTGCCAATTAAGGCATCAAGATCAGCAGAGACTGCATTGACCGTATCTTCGTCTTGCTCTTCTGTGGCCATTTCAAGTAAATCATGCGCATCACTCAAGCTTACATCCAGTTCGTCGATAGTGGCGACGACCGCCTCAAGACTGGATTGTTCTTTGCCAAGCTGTTGCGCTTTTTCTGGCGTCTCCCAAATGCTCGATTCTTGAAGCTCTAGCTCAACCTCTTGTAATCTATCCTTTTTTTCAGCGTAGTCAAAGATACCCCCTAAGTGCATCAACACGCACTAAAAGGTCTTTGATGGTTTGAAAAATCGCATTAACTTCAAGCATAAGAGGAGCGCACCCATTTTGATTGCAAAATAGGCGCAATTGTACACGAGATAGCGCAGTTAGATAAACAGATTGCTCGCTTTTTCAGAGGTCAGCTGCGGAGGTCAACAACACCGTCAACTAAGGATAAGCACGCTTCACCCTGATAATACTCTGAACGTATTGGCAGCCAGTAACAGGCTTTATCGGATGAGTAATCTTTTGTTTTTAATACATCTTTATTCATTGCCTTTAGCGGCCGATATAAGTCTTCCCTTGCCTCTAAAGGCCCATTCAGAAAGCTTGTCGCTAACGTTATCTTTCTCGCGATAGGGTCTTCAGGTAGATCAATGTAAATAGCCTTGGGGTATCCACCTTCGATCTCCTTAATCGCAGCCATATCAATCTTTCGCATAGAAAGATCGCTTCGGGTAAAGACCTCTATACGATCATTAACCAAAATCTGCGCCAAAGGACGCTGCTCATTAACCACCCAAACACCTGCGGCTAAGCAAGCAAACTGAATGATACCTATCACAGCCAAATCGAACTTGATGGTTTTCTTTGCACGGTTATAGACAATCAATGTGAGTACAGGGCCGAGCACTAAATCTACCCCGGCAAGCAGACGAAACCCTTCAAGCCCGCCCATAAAAATAAAGGCATGTGGAAACCAAAAAAAATAAAGCGTTGTAGCTAAGAGTAAAAATACAAAAGCACTGAGCGCAAGGTGAAAGGCGAAAGCCTGATAGCGCGTTGCCGGCAAGTGAAGCATGTTTACCTCCATGATAATTTTGTTTTTATGCATTTTTTCGAGGATGTTGCGAGGGTATCAATCTTCTTTTTTAGAAAAACAAAACACCCGTATTAATCTGATACTCGATATTTATCTTGATGGATTAGCTGACTAATATCTTCACGGTCTAGCCAGTCTAGCTCTTCCAGCTCAGGCTTTTCATTAAAGTAATTAACATAGCCTAAACACAAGTAAGCGACAGGAATAATATGCTCAGGGATATGTAAAATAGCCTGCAGCTTCTCCTGATGGATAATGCTTACCCACCCCATACCAATATTTTCAGCGCGAGCAGCAAGCCACAGATTCTGAATCGCACAGACCGTACTATAAATGTCCATATCAGGCTGCGCTGTTCTTCCTAGCACCACAGGGCCATTACGCGTTCTGTCACAGGTAATGCAAAGATTAACAGGCGCCTCTAAAATACCCTGTAATTTTAATTGCTTATACAAGGCCTGCCTATCACCTTCAAACTGTTCTGATGCTTCTTGATTCGCCTCATCAAAAGCCTCTTTGATCTGCGCTTTGACACCTTTGTCTTGAACAATAATAAAATCCCAAGGCTGGCTATAACCAACGCTTGGTGCATGGTGAGCCGCACGTAAAAGTCTCATCAGGATATTGTGAGGAATGGGATCTGATTTGAACTGGCTTCGCACATCTCTACGAGAGTAGATGGTTTTGTAGACAGCTTCACGCTCTGGGCCGGTTATTATTGTCATTACTAAGGCTCTTAGCTATTTAAGTAATCATAAGAAATCATTACGTCGAAAAATTCTTACTCTAAAGTCATTGACCGCGGTCAATCTGGATAAAAGAAATCGGCTAAGTTAGACAGAAAACCTTGTACTTCGTTCAGCAAGAAAGTTTCACAGCTTACAGGAACAAAGTTTTCAATTCAAAAAAACGTTGACTCAAGTATAAAAAAAGAGACGTACATGCAAGATATAGACATACAAAATAATCGCTCCCTTATTGTCTTTTATTGCTACTTCAGAGTCATCCTAGCAATCTTTTTACTCGCCATTACATTCATTGATAATGGCTTCAACATTCCAGGCCAATATGACTCCACACATTTTACGCTTATTTCTTTTCTCTACTTAATACTTTCCTCCGTGCAAAGCATGACAAGCTATCAGAGGAAGTTTGATGTGCCCGATAGTTGGCTACTTTTTGCAATTGGCTACGACATATTTACCACGCTAGCCCTTATCTATGTCAGCGGAGGCTTGGCAACAGGGTTTGCTATTTTATTGATCACACCCATCTGTATTGCAGCCATTTTTTTCAGGGGGACTTTAGCAACCGGATTTGCGGCTGTAGCCAGCATAGGTTTGCTTTGTATCAGTATTTTTTATGATGTCATCATCCATGAAAAAATAAGCCAGATTGTACCTGCCGGACTATTCGGTATGATTTTTTTTGCAGCATCACTTTGCGTCCAGTACCTTTCTGAAAAAATACGTACTGCCCAATTTAGAGCGACAACATTCCAAAATAAAGCACACCTTTTAGCCGAGCTTAATCAACACATTGTTCAACGTATTCGTACAGGCGTTGTGATCTTTGATGAAAAAAATAACCCAATTCTTTTCAACCAAGCCGCCGAGAATCTTTTAAGCCCTCTGAGCAAGGATATAAAAAAATGCGAGCCGCTTATCAAATTACTGACAACATGGCGAAATCAACCGGAAAAAAACCATAATTTGATTAAAGTAAAAGAAAAGGGTGCCGACATCAAAGTTAACTTCTCAGCTATGGATCATGACTACGTGATAACTTTTATCGAAGACATGACCGAAGTTTCCCAGCAAGCTCTACAAATGAAACTTGCATCATTAGGTCGGTTATCAGCAAGTATTGCGCATGAAATCCGGAATCCGCTCAATGCAATCAGTCACTCTGTACAGTTACTGGATGAGTCACCCGCACTCGAATCCGATGACAAGTATTTATTAAACATTGCCCAAAATCACTGCAAGCGTATCAATGATATTGTCTCTAATATTCAATCCATGTCTCAAAGACGTGGTTACAAACCTGAAAAATTAGAGCTGAATGAATTTTGCGCACAACTCAAAACTGATTACCTTTACAGCTATAGAGACATTGAATTTTCTATTGCATCAAATGATCAATCTTTGATTGCCCCTTTTGATCCAACACAGCTAAGACAAATATTGACCAACCTCATTGATAACGCCATGCGTTATAGCTTTAAAAAAACGCAGCGTCGCTGGATAAAAATACAATTATCGTCAGATAAAAAAAGTGCGGCCGCCATACTTTCTATCTTTGATCTCGGCGATGGTGTACCTGAAAGTAATCAAGAAAAACTGTTTGAGCCATTCTTTACTTCAGAATCAACGGGTACAGGTCTCGGTTTATATATTTCTCGTGAGCTATGCACACTCAATCAAAGCCAGCTAAATTATCGAAGAAACGATGAAGGGCATTGTTTTTATATAAAATTCGCACATGCCAACAAAAATATCGTTGTACAAAATAACAATAAAGCCATGGAGCCTCTAACGGTAGAATCAATATGACCATTCAACAAATATTAGTCGTCGACGATGAGCCGGATATCCGGCAACTCCTCTATATCACAATTACCCGTATGGGATACTCATGCAAAACAGCCTATGATGTTAGCGATGCTAAAAATTTGTTAGCTAAACATAAATTCCAGCTTTGCCTAACCGATATGAAACTTCCCGATGGATCTGGCATTGATGTTATCAAGCATATCCAGACAAACTATGCCGACTTGCCTGTCGCAATGATAACCGCATTCGGCAGCGTAGATAACGCCATCGAAGCAATGAAGGCTGGCGCTTTTGATTATGTCACAAAGCCTATAGAGCTTGAACGGCTAAGAAGCCTCATCAGCGTTGCGCTAAAATCTTTACAAGATGTTAAGCAACTCGCCCCTCTTGATAATAGCCCAAACCTCATCGGGGAAACGGCTGCGGTTAAAACCTTAAAAAACCAAATTGCCAGGCTCGCGAAAAGCCAGGCTCCCGTGTTTATCAATGGAGAATCCGGTAGTGGTAAGGAGTTAGTTGCCCGCATGATTCATGCAAAAAGTAATCGTTATGATGGCCCTTTTATCGCGATTAACTGCGGAGCAATCCCTTCTGAGTTAGTAGAAAGCGAATTTTTTGGTCATGAGAAAGGCAGCTTCACAGGTGCTATTGATAAAAAGCTTGGATTATTCCGCTCAGCAAATAAAGGGACTTTATTTCTTGATGAAATCGCTGACTTACCCGTTGCTATGCAAGTCAAACTCCTTCGTGCAATTCAAGAAAAATCTATTCGGCCCATCGGCGGTACAGCAGAAATTTCCATCGATGTGCGAATCCTGAGCGCAAGCCACAAAAACTTACCTGATGCCATCATTAAAAATCAGTTTAGGGAAGACTTATATTATCGAATCAATGTGATTGAAGTCTGCGTACCCAGCCTTAGAGATAGAAAACAAGATATTCCACAGCTCGCTAGCCACATCCTTGAAAAACTTTCAGAGCGCTATGAATCACCTTTAGTTTCACTGTCTGAGTCTGCACTTGATGTACTTTTAGCTTACTCTTTTCCGGGAAATGTCAGAGAGTTAGAGAATATTCTCGAACGGGCATTCACGCTCACCGACTCCAACTTTATTGAAAAACAAGATCTTCACATTAACAGCGCACTACCCACCAAAAATGATGGTCATATCAATGAAAATACTGAGGGTTTTAATGTTCAAGATGCCTTTGGTGACATTGATGCCTATCTTGGCGATTTAGAGATCAAAATTCTCACAGCAGCACTTGAAAAAACACGTTGGAACAAAACGGCTGCAGCTGACATTTTAGGCATTTCTTTTAGAGCGATCCGCTATAAATTAAAAAAATACGGCATTGAATAACTCTCTCATACACTAAAAAAATAGCCTTAAATCAAAATCCTACCAAGGAAGGTGGAGACAATGATAATAAGAAAAAGTGCCGGTTTTACACTGATTGAATTAATGATTGCAGCATCTATACTTGCCATACTTTCAGTACTTGCAGCACCCAGCCTTCATGATTTCTTTGAAAGAACACAAACCCGAACCGTTAAAAATCAACTCATCCGGCACCTTACCTTTGCTCGTATCAATGCAATCAAATCGGGCTACCCCGTCATCATATGCGCTTCGGCTGATGCGCTAAACTGTAGCCCCTCCACCAATTGGTCAGAAAAAAGGCTCTTTGTCTTTAAAGACCTTAACCACGATAACAAATACAAACCCGAACAGGATGAGGTTCTTAGGATCACTGACGCCTTACCTCAAAATAGTTTCCTCAAGTTACGTGCATTTCAAAACAAGTCTTATATTAAATGGTTACCTCAAGGCACAACCAGCTATCAAAATGGCAATTTAACTTATTGCCCATCGAGCCTTGACCCTAAATGTGCCAAGCACCTTATTTGGAATGTCGTTGGGCGTATTTATGAAGGTAAAGATACGAACAAAAATGGTATCGTAGAAAACACGAGGAAAAAAGATGTTACATGTAGTTAAGTTCGGTTAATTCAACCTGAATATAAATCACACGTGTTGTTACTTCACTTTTCCCAAAAGAAAAGCGGGTGCTGATATACCCACCAGAATTGGAGATACAAGAAGGTGGCAAGCGAGCGAATCCCCATGAGCTTACAATCAGTAAGTGATTGGGGTGAGCGAGCGCGGCCAACGCCCTTGCATCTTCAAGGGTGATCGGTATATAACTAAACCTATGCATGCCATGATAGAAGCAAAGCCAACAGCAGTACTTACAGGCGCTTTATTTTTATTCTCGGGCGCTGTATATAAGCTTGCTGTATCGCCCTGGCCATTTTCCTGACGAAAATCAGTAAATATTTCTTTTTCTCCTGTACCCTTATTAGTCTCTTTATCCATTAACTTGACGCCAGAGTACTTCTTAAAAATAATGGACATATCATCATCGTGAGAAGGAAGATAAGAACTTGCCACTTTATTCAAATGAGAATCTGTTAATACGGAATTACTTCGCCGCTGACTTAATGACCTAGCAATAAAGTCATCGATAAAATCAGCATTCACATCATTTATTTTCTGTTGACGCATCCATGCATCAACAGGCCCATCAGAAAAGACACCGATTAACGCAATATCTTTTTTGGGTACGTTATAAACATAAGGTAAAGGTTGAAATGCCTGAGTCTCCCCTGCACCCAATCCAAAATCCCTCGATGGCTGTAAGCCGCAGCAGCCACCGGCATCCTCAAATAAAAACCGCTGACTCCAAGGATCATAAGCAATGGGTTCATTACCTTTTTTTTCAAGTGACGAAAACCGCTTAACTTCATCAAGGTTAGATGCATCGTGATTGATGGTTTTATAAACATTACCGTTGTGCATAACAACAAAGGCAGGAGAGTCTGCAACATTAAAAATAAACACATCCTCCCGACTTCTCATCGCTAAAACTCCTGTCAGGGTTGACCCGGAAGAGGTCATCGCGCTCTCATGTAATCGTCGGTTTGTTAACAAACAAGCCTGTTCAATTTGATTTGCATCTATTCCTCTCGCACCTTCACGAGTAGATAATAGCCTTCCTATCGAATAGGGGATGCCCTTATCAGGCGACGACAAGAACTCGGAGGCTTCTTCCCCGCCATGCCCGTCAGCGACGCCAAATAAATCATAGGCCACTTCTTTTTTTTCGCTCGAATGAAAAATCCTGTCTTGCGATTTATAGCCCCTATCTCTATTTTCAGCACTGCCTTTTACGATGCGTCCTATAGGCAGTGAGTTATAAAATATTTTTAGACCGGCTTGATTAGTAACTCGTCCAATATAACGTAGATTTTTATATTGAGTAGGTTCGGCGCCATAACAACCCATGCAAAGCCCCGCACAAGCAAAAAAAATCTTTAAAAGTCTACCGAACAGACAACCAGTGCGGGTGAGGCGCTCCATATAACGAACCAATTATTTAAAGAAAGTCCGCATTAGAAGCAGTACAGGGCGATTAGTTTCATTAAAATAGACAGGTGACAGCCCTTCCTTCACCGAAGGTCAAGTTGCAAGATTTAAGGAATACGTTAGTAGGGTGGATTAATGAAGCTAGATTTAACGCAGCTCGAACCCTCAAAAGAAAAAGCTGAGGGTTTCTCAGCTACAAAGACATTAGAGCTTTCGGAAAAGCGGGGTATTTGGTTCAACCGAAGCTTGGTAGGGTACTTTAAAGTCTTGGAAGTGTGCCAGTGCTTCTATTGGATCTTGATCTTCACGCAGTGCAAAACTATCAAAACCTACGCGCCTCAAAGCTGTAAGCTGATCAAGAAGGACATCACCAACAGCACGCAAAGTACCTTTAAAATGATAAGTTTCTCGAAGCTCAAACGCAAAACTATAACCTCGGCCATCTGTGAACGCAGGAAAGTTAATAGCGATCAAAGAAAAAGCATCCAGGTTATCTGCAATTAATGCCGGTGGCTCATCGCTATCCAACCATATCGCATTATTCGTAGCCGGTAGATTATCTTTATTTTGCTGGTAAACCGTAAGCGGCAGAATAGACACTGAAGAATCAACCAGGGAAATATCCATAGATTCTTTATCACTGATCAAGCAATAAGCATCATCAACAAGTTGTCCATTTTCAATCACTTTATCCATAAACAGCCTCCTTAAAAGGGTCAATGCCTATCCGGCGATAGGTTTCTAAGAAAAGTTCACCTTCAAGGCGCGCATCTATAAATACCCCCAGTATTTTTTCTATTACTGAAGGGATATCATCTGCAGAAAATGCAGGGCCTAACATTTTTGCTAATGAACCCGCTTTCTCTTGACTACCACCAAGAGACACTTGAAAAAATTCTTTCCCTTTTTTATCTACCCCTAAAATACCAATATGGCCGATATGGTGATGGCCGCAAGCATTCATACAGCCAGAAATGTTTAATTCAATTTCACCGAGATCATAAAGGTAATCAATATCGTCGAACTTCTTCAAAATTGCATCAGCCACTGGTATAGATTTGGCATTAGCAAGTGCGCAAAAATCGCCGCCGGGGCAGCAAATCATATCAGCCAGTGTACCCACATTAGCTGACGCCAATCCTAATGGAACAAGTGATTGATAAAGGCTATGCAATTCCGTTTTTTTCACATCGGCTAGAATCAAATTTTGTTGGTGTGACGCACGCAGTTCACCAAATGCATATTTATCTGCTAAATCAGCAACAGCATCCATTTGATCATCATAAATATCGCCGGGTGCGGTTCCTTGTTTTTTCAACGACAAAGTCACACTCACATAACCCGCTACTTTATGCGGATTAAGGTTAGTTTTTAACCATCGCGAGAAGCCTTTGTCTTCGCTTGATTCTTGATTCAATGTGAGCTGGGCATGATCATCATTGAGCACTTCGTAAGCTGGTGCAGTGAAATAAGCTTTCACGCGGTCAAGTTCTTTCGATGTGAGTGTCATACTCGCGTTTTCTAGGGTCTCAACGTGCGCTGCCACCTGGTCTCTGAATGCATCAATACCCATTGAACGAACGAGGATCTTTATACGTGCTTTATATTTATTATCTCGTCTTCCGTGCTGATTATACACACGTAAAATTGCGTCTAAATATGTCAGCAAATCTTTCTCAGGAAGAAATTCATTGATCACAGAGCCAATGACAGGTGTTCTACCTAATCCGCCACCAACAATAATTTTATATCCCACATCCTTATTGGCATTATAGGTAAGCTCTATGCCAATATCGTGCATATGTGTCGCCGCTCTGTCTCTTTCAGAACCGCAAACAGCTATTTTGAATTTTCTTGGCAGGAAAGCAAACTCAGGGTGAAAGGTTGACCATTGCCTGATAATTTCACAATAAGGTCTTGGATCGATGTACTCATCCGCAGCAACACCAGCAAATTGATCAGTTGTCGTGTTACGAATACAGTTACCACTGGTTTGAATAGCATGCATTTGAACAGAAGCCAGTTCAGCTAAAATATCTGGGGTATCTTCTAGGGCCGGCCAATTAAATTGCACATTTTGTCGCGTACTAAAATGGGCATAACCTTTATCATAATCACGGCTAATTTTAGCCATCATACGTAGCTGGTCGGATGTCATCATGCCATAGGGGATAGCTACACGCAGCATGGGGGCTAAACGCTGAATATACAGCCCATTTTGCAATCGCAAGGGTAAAAATTCAGCATCCGTCAGCTTTCCATCAAGATATCGCTGAATTTGATTTCGGTATTGACTAACCCGCTCATCAACCAGCTGCTGATCATAATTATTATAGACATACATTGAAGACACACACCTTAAATAGTTCGATGAGTAAACGAAACCGGATGATACCGATTTTTAAGACCATTATCGATCATAGTCAGAATGAATTGCGCTGCAGTGTGCTGAATTTTATTGATAACCTAAATCGATTTGCTTTATGCTGCAAACTTAAAGGGATAACTCCCACCAATAGTGACACTTATGATCATCAGCAGCAAACAGAAACAGTTTTACAGGCTGTTTGAATGTTTTTGACATAGGCAACCGATGAAATTCTTTTCATAATACCGACTCACTTAAATAGCTGGAGAACATCAATGAAACTTGGCCTACATCAAGGGTATTGGCAAAAACACCCTCTTCCTGATTTTATTCAACTCGCAGTAGAAGCCGAATCCATGGGCTTTGATAAACTCTTTACAGCTGAAGCCTATGGCTCTGATTGCTTTACACCACTAGCTGCCATTGCAACCCACACTAAAACCATCAAACTCTGTACTGGAGTAATGCAGCTTTCAGGCCGAACCCCCGTTAATGCAGCGATGACTGCAATGACACTTGATCACATTTCAAATGGTCGTGTATGCCTAGGCGTTGGCGTTTCAGGGCCTCAAGTTGTCGAAGGCTGGTACGGACAACCTTTCAACAAACCCTTAGAGCGTACACGAGAGTGGCTCAACATTTTCAAGCAAGTCATCAGCCGCGAAGGCCCTGTTGAATTCCATGGCAATCAGTATCAGCTACCTTGCGAAGGCGGCATGGGCTTAGGCAAACCCTTAAAATCCATCACACACCCACTTCGGAAACATATCCCTGTCTTTCTAGGCGCAGAAGGACCTAAAAATGTCAAACTTGCCGGCGATCAGTTCGATGGCTGGTTACCGATATTTGTTTCCCCTTACAACATGCACATTTTCGATGAAAACCTTGCAGGGGCTAAGTCAAAACCCGATTACGAAATATGCGCTATGGTCAACATGAACGTGGATGACAACCTTGATAATGCCTTACTTCCCGTAAAATACATGCTTGCACTTTATCTCGGAGGCATGGGTGCTAAAGGTGAAAACTTCCACAAAAACTTGATTGGACGAATGGGTTATGCGGATGAAGCGCAAGAAATTCAGGATGTTTATTTCGAGAAAGGGCAACACGAAGCCGCTAAAGTTGTTCCTGATAAACTTGCTGACGAAATTTCTTTATGTGGCCCCGCCGATCGCATCAAGGAGCGCATACAGGATTGGAAAAAATCCTCGGTGACCACTTTAATGACAGGGGTCAGTCCTTTTGGTACTGAGGCCACCCTCAAAAGCATGAAAATTCTTGCTGAAGCGATATAAAAAAACGCCCCTCGGGGCGTTTAATATCATTGAACTAAATTTAGCTAAACGATAAACATATCTGTAGAGTCTATTTGATGACTTTCAGATGTGACACCTTGCTAGGCGCTTTATCTAATTTCTTAGGCTGAGTATCCTGAGAGATAACCTCTTCAGCTTCTTCATGGATAGCATCATGATAAGCAGGTTCATCCGGAAACATCATACCTTGACCGTTCTCCTTAGCATAAACACCCAAAACAGCTCTCATAGGTATAAATATTTCTGACTGAACGCCATCAAACTTAGCCTTAAAACGCACCCAGCTATCATCAATAAAAAAATCTACGATTGCCTCAACAGACAAATTAAGTGTAATTTCTCCATTTTCAACATAAGCTTCAGGCACCTCTACACCTTCAAGGGTCGCATCGACCGATAAATAAGGCGTACAATTATTCGCCAAAATCCAATCATGCATCGCTCTGAGAAAATAAGGTCTTGTAGGCGTCATTAGCTATTATTTGCCTTGTAATGCGCCATATCTTGCTCTATCTCTGAAAGGCTCTCCTTAAAAGAGTCTCGAGAAAACAGACGATCCATGTAAGCAAACAAAGGCTTCGTTTGTTTTGACTGAGGAATATCTATTCCCAGTACGCCTAAACGCCATAAAATAGCAGCCATGCAACAATCGATTAGCGTAAACTCTTCACTCATAAAGTAAGGCTTATCGGCAAAAATCGGGGCTACTGCCGTTAAACTTTCCTTTAACTCTTGCCGTGCATTTTTTACCGCATCTGCATCTTTATTATCAACGATAATGTCGACCAAGCGTGACCAATCTTTTTCGATACGATAAACGAGCAAACGGCTCTGCCCTCTTGCAACAGGGTAAACTGGCAACAAGGGAGGGTGCGGAAAACGCTCATCAAGATACTCCATCATGATTTTTGATTCATAGAGAACCAAGTCACGGTCAACAATAGTAGGCAAACTATTATAAGGATTGATCTGTGCCAAATCTTCTGAGATGTTGTTGCCTGTGCATTCGACAATATCAACACTGACACCTTTCTCAGCAAGTACAATGCGCACACGATGACTATAGTGACTGAGACCATCAGAATAAAAAGTCATTGAAGATCTTTTCGCGACTACACCCATGTTAAAACCTCTAGAAAATAGCTTTTGAAGTTCGATCTAAAATACACAAAAGAGCAACAAAGAAGATGCTGCTCTTTTTTAGATCGATATTGATTCAGTGAATGTCCTTCCAGTACTCACGGTTCAGGAGGACAGCAAATACGCCAAACACCATCAGGAAGAGCAAACAGTAAATACCGATTACCTGACGCTTGTTGAGATCGAAACCAAAAATACTACGATCATGTATACGTACAGGTTCTCCAGTATATACCAAAAAATTAACTAGATCACTGACAAAACCATCGAATTCTTTCTCGTTTAATGTTCCTGTCCCCGAAATTAATTCAGTGCGACCACAAGGTACATTTTCGTCATCAAAACCATCATGTGTAATAGGGTCTCTTTGAGGGTAACCGTGACCACCTTTCGCCAACGCAGGCTTACAAACTTGATCACCCTGCAAGTTCAACAACACATTTGGCATACCTACATCTTTAAAAACAAGGTTATTATAGCCGTAGGGTCTTGATGGATCTACGTAGAAGCCTTTTAAGTACGAATACAACCAGCTATCGCCACGTGAACGGGCGACCAACGTTAAGTCCGGCGGCGCAGCACCAAACCATTTTTTCTGCAACTTAGCATCAGAGGAAATTTCAATCAATGAGCCAATTTTGGCATCAGAAAAAATCAAATGCTGAGCGGCTAAGTCAAGAGGAATACCCAAATCTGTTGCCAGACGCTCATAGCGCATATACTTAAGACTATGGCAACCCGCACAATAGTTCATAAAGTTTCGCGCGCCTCGCTGCAACGAAGTCTTATCTTTTAAGTCGGGCGTAAAATCCAATAATGACACCCCTCCACCCGCGCCCAGCACACCCAAAGAGGAAAGACCGAAAACAAAAGCAATTATTATTTTTTTCACAAACCTCTCCTTCTAATGAGCCGCGGCTTGGTTAATATGATGAATCCACTCAACCAACCATAAAGGACCAACCGTCAGAACAATGACAACAAATAAACCTGCAAGCGTTCCTGTCATCCCGAAACCACCATCCATTGTCACCCTATCAGGCTCAGGCTTACATTTTTCTTTAGCACTCCAGAATGGCATGGTTAAAAAGTATGCAAAATAAATAACAGAGCAAATCTGTGCAAGTAGCGTCCTTTCGACTGTCGGAGATTTGACACCCAGCACACCCAAGATAATGAATGTAGAAACAAACACTAATAAAGCGGCAATAGAAAACTTGCCCTTATAACGAATGGACTTAACAGGACTACGATCCAGCCATGGCAGCACAAACAGAATAGCGACAGAACTACCGAAAGCGATAAAACCGAACAACTTATCCGGCACAGCACGCAACACGGAATAAAACGGTGTAAAGTACCAAACTGGCGCAATATGCTCAGGCGTCTTCAACGAGTTAGCTTGTTCAAAATTTGCATGCTCCAAGAAATAGCCACCCATCTCAGGAAAAAAGAAAATAACGCTACAAAATACCATCAAAAAGACAGCTATCCCCACAAGATCGTGCACAGTGTAATAAGGATGAAAGGCAACACCGTCTAACGGTATACCATTTTCATCTTTATGCTTTTTAATTTCGACGCCATCTGGGTTGTTTGAGCCTACCTCATGCAAAGCAAGTAAGTGCAAAACAACTAAAGCGAGCAAAATAATAGGCACAGCAACAACGTGTAACGCAAAGAAACGATTTAATGTAATTCCTGAGATCAAATAATCACCACGAATCCATTCCACCAAAGGCTCCCCTATAACCGGTATAGCACCAAAGAGTGAAACAATGACCTGCGCACCCCAATAAGACATTTGCCCCCAAGGTAATATGTACCCTAAAAAAGCCTCCGCCATGAGCGCTAACAGAATAAGCATGCCGAATACCCAGACCAACTCTCGCGGTTTTTTATAAGAGCCATACAGTAAACCACGAAACATATGGATATAAACAACGACAAAAAACGCAGATGCACCCGTTGAATGCATATAACGAATTATCCAACCGTAATCGACATCTCGCATAATATACTCAACCGATGCAAACGCTTTTTCTGCGTCAGGCACATACATCATGGTCAACCAAATACCTGTTAACAACTGGTTAACAAGTACAAGTAAGGAAAGAACACCGAAAAAATAAAAGAAATTGAAATTTTTGGGCGCATAATAACCGCCCATATGTGTATCCCATGCTCGCATGATTGGCAAACGCGCATCAACCCAATCTCTTAACCCCACTAGCAGCTTAGTCATTAGGCGCTCTCCTCGTCTTCACCGATCACAATAACCTTATCGTCAACATAGCGATAAGGCGGGACATCTAAGTTTGTCGGCGCAGGCACACCTTTATACACACGACCTGCAAGGTCATATTTGGAACCATGACAAGGACAAAAGAAGCCGCCCTTCCAATCCTGACCCAAATCTGCCGGAGCAACTTCAGGACGCGGATTTGGCGCGCAGCCTAAGTGCGTACACAACCCCACAAACACCGCATATTCAGGCTTGGTAGAACGACCTTCATTTTTAGTATAATCAGGCTGATTGGATTCATTAGAATTTGGATCTCTTAGCACTGCAGATAACGCCGAAAGGTCGGATAATTGCTTTGCCGTTCTGTACATAACATACACAGGCTTGCCACGCCACTCAACGGTAATCAACTCACCTGGGCGCAACTTACTAAGATCGGCTTTAACTGGCGCGCCGGCTGCTTTCGCTTTAGCGCTAGGTCGCCAAGACCCTAAAAATGGAATTGCCACACCACCAATACCGACACCTCCGACCGCCGCTGTAGATGCAATCAAAAATCGTCTTCTTGAGGTGTTTACACCTTCATTACTCATAGGTATCCCTCTAACATAGCCTGAGAAAGACTGAGTCATTTCTTATAATAATTGTGTATGCTAATAAAAAACCCTGTTAGAAACAAGGTTATTCGCTAGTGGCTTTTATTTATTTTTTACTGCAACAAAATGTAAAAAAAAACCCAGGACAAGCCCAGGTTTTTGATTATAAAAATATTCTTTAACGCTTTGAAAACTGCGGCTTCTTTCTTGCCTTGCGAAGACCGACTTTCTTACGCTCAACTTCTCTTGCATCACGAGTTACGTAGCCCGCCTGACGCAAAGGTGCCCGCATAGCCTCATCATACTCAATCAGCGCACGTGTCAATCCATGCCGAATTGCACCAGCCTGACCAAAATTACCACCACCTTTCACGGTAACATTAATATCAAATTTCCCGTCCATATCAACCACATCAAGAGGCTGACGAACGATCATTCGCGCCACCTCTCGACCAAAATATTGATCGATGGTAAGACTATTGATGGTGATACTGCCAGTACCAGTTTTAATGAACACACGGGCTGTCGATGTTTTACGACGTCCAGTACCATAGTATTGTGCGCTAGACATATTTTAGCTTCCGTTAAATCTGTAATTCTTTAGGTTGTTGTGCTGTATGAGGATGTACTTCACCGGCATACACTTTAAGCTTGGAGAACATGGTGCGACCCAGTGGGTTTTTAGGCAACATACCTTTAACTGCAAGCTGTAAAACTCGCTCTGGCGCACGATCAATCATCTTCTCAAAGGATATAGACTTCAAATTACCTACATACCCTGTATGACGGTAATACATCTTATCTTTTCTCTTGTTACCGGTAACAGCAATTTTTTCTGCATTAACGACAACAATAAAATCACCCGTATCAACATGCGGGGTATATTCTGGCTTATGCTTACCACGTAAGCGATGTGCGATCTCTGACGCCAAACGCCCAAGCGTTTTGTCTGCAGCATCAACGACATACCAATCTTGGGAGACGTCGCTTGGCTTTGCACTGTAAGTTTTCATAATCTTTCGCCTAAAAAATCGAGACTGCCTGTAAAAGAGCGCGAATACTACAGGATTTTACCCCTAACCGCAAGATGAAATTCATGGCTATCACCGAATTTTTTTGCAATATCAGCATCCAAACTACTCTAGGGACGATGAGCTTTTGCTAAATATTCTTCGCTTTGCATTTCAAGTAAACGGCTTTGCGTTCTTTCAATTTCAAACAGCAACTTCTGCCCTCGATAGATTTCAGTAATCTTTGCCTCGGCAGACATAATAACCTTTACTTGACGATCATAAAACTCATCAATCAAATTAATGAATCGCCTCGCCTGATCCTCCATTGATACTTCCAATACAGGCACATTAGCAATTAATACCGTATTAAAAATTCGCCCAATCTCAATGTAATCGTTTTGACTACGGGGCCCATCACAAAGTGCGCTAAAGGTAAACCAAGCGGCATCCTCATGCAGACGCACAACATCGACATCACGGCCATTGATATCAATCACCCCTCCCTCCTGAATATTTTCAGCAGCCAATGAGCGCCAACTCGCCTGCAAACTCACTTCAGCTGCACCGTCTAGTGGAGAATGGTAAAGCTCTGCTTGCTTAAGCGCTCTCAAGCGATAATCCTCGCCCGAATCAACATTTATGACTTCACAGTTGGCCTTTAATTCCTCGATAGCCGGCAGGAAACGTTGCCGCTGCAAACCATTTTCATACAGATTGTCAGGCACAATATTTGAGGTGGCCACCAATACAACACCCTTACGAAATAGCTGCTCAAACAAACCGCCCAAAATCATCGCATCCGTGATATCGGTAACAAAAAATTCATCGAAGCAAATAACTCTTGCAGACGCAGCAATTGCATCTGCCACCCCGTCCAAGGGATTTTTTTCGCCCTGCCTTACCTTTAGCTCTGCATGTACTTTTTGCATAAAGCGATGAAAATGCAAACGTAGTTTTTCTTCGAAGGGCAAAGCATCGAAGAAGCTATCCATCAGGTAGGTTTTCCCACGCCCAACCCCCCCCCAAAAGTACAACCCTTTAACAGGAGGAACTTCCTCAACATGACGCCTAGCAACTTTCGATAAAAACCCCTTACGCTTGCGTTTGGGCTCTTGTACCAATAATTGATCATAGAGGTACTGCAGCTTTTCTATAGCTTGTTTTTGGGATTCATCCGAAAAGAAATCTGGCCGCTTTAGGTCTTCTTGATACTTTTCTAGGGGTGTCATAACACACTTATTTCAAAAAGAGCGCAACTGTACTCCTGCCCACAGCTTTAATCAACGCTTGAATTTCTTCAAAAAACACTTCGAGTTTAGATTTCTAGCGTTATAATAAAAACATACTCAATTAAGGAGCTTTTGCGTGGAACCATTACACATGCTGATTATCACTGGACTCTGTAGTTTTTTAGTCGGTGGCATTTTAGGTGCTTTATTCACTTTGCGCTTTGCCACAAGTGAAAAGAAAAATCGCGACCTAGAAAAACACCTCCATGACAAACAAAACGAGATCAAACAATATCGCCACGAAGTTACTGAACACTTCATTAAAACATCAGATTTACTAAACAATCTTACCGGGACTTACAGAGACATCCACAATCATCTTGCCAAAAGCGCAAGCGAGCTCACATCGACTGATAACATAGATCAACCTATTATTAAAGCGCTGCCGGACTCCAACGGATCAAGCCAGATAAAAACCACGCCATTAACCAGCCCGCCTCTTGACTATGCCCCCAAAACGTCACCCTACGACAAAGGATCACTAACCGACGATCAACATCTAGAAAAAGTTGAACTAAATGAGAAGCCCATTGAGGATTTTGCACAAGTCATTGCTGACAATGCCAAAGTAGCCCCTTAAGCACAGAGCTTAAATTTAAAAGAACAGTAATGACCTACCTCAATCGATACCCTCTTGATTTTAATATCGAAACTGGGGTTTCTTATGCTGGATTGTCGATATCTACAAAAGTCACATCCAGCCTGAATTGCTTTTGTAAATGTTCACCGAGCGCCAATGCACCATAACGTTCTGTCGCATGATGGCCTGCAGCAATGAAAGCTATGTCCATCTCCCTAGCTTCATGTACGGTTTTTTCTGATACTTCGCCTGTGATATAACAATCACAACCCGCCTCAGCCGCCAAGCCAATAAAGGATTGCGCACCGCCCGTACACCAAGCAACACGCTCAATTTGTCGATCTTTATCACCTACAACCAAAGGCTGCCTACTAAGCGAAACAGCAACTCGATCGGCAAGAGCGCTCAATGTCTCCTTTTTATCGAGCACACCCACTGAACCCACTGGATTCTCTGACGTGTCTAAGCCCTTCTGGTAGATTAACCCTAAACGCTGAGCTAGCTGGGCATTGTTACCGTACTCAGGATGTGCATCTAAAGGCAAATGATAGGCCAGTAAGTTGATATTGTTTTGCATCAGTTTTTTAATACGTCGGCCACGCATTCCTACCAAAGCCGGCTCTTCACCCTTCCAGAAATAGCCATGGTGCACCAACAAGGCGTCAGCATTGAGTGCAATAGCTTCGTCAATCAATGCCTCACAAGCAGTCACACCCGTAACGATTTTCTTTATGTGGCTAGCTCCCTCTACCTGTAGGCCATTAGGACAGTAATCTTGAAACTGATTAACTTTCAGCAAATGGTTGCAATAGCCAACAAGCACATCTCTATCAATAGTCATAAAGGGTTAAACTTTCCTAAATTGAAATTATCAATTACTCTTGAATCTAAAGGTCAACTATCATGCTAGCGTAAATTTATGAATCATCGCGTTCTTATCCTAGCCACAGGCTTCATCGTAGGTATTTGCGCTGCAAGCTTGCTTTATCTTTCAGGCGCCTTTCAACCCGCAAATAATTTTCGTACCGCCGTCAAAAAAACCGCACCCGCTGTTGTCAACATTTACACGTCTCAAGTCACAGATCACGACCCCGCCACTGCAAACAGCTATATATCAAAGCGCAAACTTCGGCGATTAAAGCTCAAACAAGAGCTTTCCCTCGGGTCAGGCATTATTCTTGATGAACATGGCCATATCATCACAAACCACCATGTTATTCAACAAGCGGATGAAATCACCGTCATGCTTTTTGATGGCCGAAAAGCGGAGGCAACGCTCATCGGCTCCGACACGGATACTGACCTTGCGATTCTAAAAATCAACCTAGACGACATTACTCCCGCAAAATTAGGCAGCAGTGAAGATCTACAAGTAGGTGACCCCGTGCTCGCTATCGGCAATCCTTACGGTTTTGGTCAATCCGTCTCAGCAGGTATTGTTTCGGCTAAAGGCCGTTACGGTTTAAATAGGCATATCTATGAAAATTTTATTCAAACCGATGCATCCATTAACATCGGCAGTTCCGGTGGTGCATTAACGAATCATAAGGGTCAAATTGTTGGCATTAACTCAACCATTTACTCATTATCATCAGGCTTTAGTGGTATCGGGTTAGCCATACCCGTAGAAATTGCCCGTAAGGTGGCCAATGATATAATTCAACATGGTCATGTATTACGTGGCTGGCTAGGTATTAAGGTGCAGTTCATCGAACACCCATCAGATAAACTTAGCCGAAATATTAACGCCATGATTACAGATGTAATTGCGGATTCACCCGCCGAAAAATATGGCCTTCAGGCCGGCGACATCCTAATAAGTATAAATAAAAAGAAGATTAGCCATCACGCACGAGAATTAATGCGGATTGCAAACATGCAGCAAGGGGATATTATTCATATAAAGATCGTCAGAGAAATGAAACAAAAAACGTTAAAAGTAGCAATTGGTAGTAAATCTAATGAATTTAAGTACAATCAATATCACTGACATGAGGAAACGCGCTACTCTCTATATGCAGGAGGTCTAGTGTCACCTTCCTCAACCAACCGCCCATTTTCAACCCTAATATCACCATTATCCAACCTTCTACACATATCAGAATTGCCAGTTGTCGCTGCTAGATCGCGCACGGAAAGATTCATAGCCATATCAAACTTGCCAGCTCCTGCAACACTATACTCCGGAGGCATTTGAGGAAGCTGCACCGTTGTCGCCTTAGTCAGGCGTACCTTACCATTTTCAGAAACGTCCACCTTATCAGTAATAAGCTCCTGAATACCTCGAATATGCCCAGCATAGTTCTTATCACTCTTAAACTTATCAGTATTACCCCTGAAAGCAGCTTCTAAATTTTCCACATTATCGCTGTTAAATTTTCCTGCAAAAATAGCTGCATAGGTATCTTTCAATGGTTCTATTTTTTTGACATCAATTTGATGAGCGTATTTAGTTAGGTAATCTTTCAATTGCTTGACTACCTTACCCTTAACCTTTTCATTACATTTTTTCGTTTTAGGGCTATAAGGTGGGTTTACTGACTCAATTCGATTAAATGCTTCATCCGCATAACCTGAAGTCATTTTTGCTTCTTGCTTCCTCTTCGCTTTATCTGCATCAGGGTAGCCAAAGCACTCATAGAAACATTTTGGCAATGCAATAACTGAGCGTTCAAGAAAAAAAAAGACAAAGACAAAGACAAAGACAAAGACAAAGACAAACTTACAATTAACACTCATAAACCATGAGAGCCATGGTTACTCAGTTAGTTCACCTATCAACCCTAAATAAAGCACTTTTCGCATGCGCCTCAAGAGATTCCCCCGTCGCCAGTACGGATGCCACTCGCCCTAGGTCACTCGCACTCTGCGGCGTGCAATAAATAATTGAACTGCGCTTTTGGAAATCGTACACACCTAAGGGCGAGCTAAATCTTGCTGTACTTGATGTTGGAAGCACATGGTTAGGGCCTGCGCAATAATCACCCAAAGCTTCAGAGGTATAACGCCCCATAAAAATAGCACCCGCATGTTGGATTTTATCAAGCAGCTCATCTGGGTTTTCTACCGATAACTCTAAGTGCTCTGGTGCGATTCGATTACTGATAGACGCCGCCTGATCAAGGTTTTGAACTAGAATCATCGCCCCACGGCTCGATAATGATTTCTCAATAACCGTTTGTCTCGACATCTCAGGCAAAAGCTTTTTAATTGACGCTTCTACCTGACCTAAAAAGCCTGCATCATCAGAAATAAGTAAAGATTGTGCATTCTCATCGTGCTCAGCTTGTGAAAACAAGTCCATTGCGATCCAGTCTGGATTTGTTTTTCCATCGCAAATCACAAGAATTTCTGAAGGGCCTGCAATCATATCCAAACCTACACGACCAAAAACTTTTCTTTTAGCTGTTGCGACATAAATATTACCGGGGCCAACAATTTTATCCACTTTAGGCACGGATACTGTACCAAAAGCTAACGCTGCAATCGCCTGCGCACCACCAATCGTATAAATTTCGGTAACACCTGCTATTTTTGCTGCAGCAAGTACCATCGGATTTAGTTCGCTGGAAGGTGCAGGGACAACCATTACAATCTCTTTAACACCAGCAACTTTTGCCGGTATAGCATTCATCAACACGGATGATGGATAACTGGCTTTACCACCCGGCACGTAAATGCCCACTTTATCAAGAGGCGTGATTTTTTGCCCTAACACTGTACCGGTATCGTCCTCGAACTGCCAAGAAGACTGCAATTGGTGTTTGTGGTAACTTTCAATGCGTTTTGCTGCAAATACCAGCGCTTCTTTTTGTTCCAAACTTATACTATCAAAAGCTTTATCAAGCGCAGCTTCCGTGACGACAAGCTCTTTAAAATCCGTTATATCCCGGCGATCAAATCGGTTGGTATAATTAATAACTGCTGCATCGCCTTGCTTAACAACTTGTTGAAGGATTTCATCAACCACTGCTTCAACGCTGACATCCATCGACTCATCAAAGCTAAGAAGATTTGTTAGTTTTGTATCAAAATCTGGATCTTGGGCGTTCAAGCGCTTCATACACTTACCTCACAAGCGGATCGGATTTTATCAACTATTTGCCGGATAGCTTGATGCTTCATTTTCATCGATGCCTTATTGGCAATCAATCGAGAACTAATGTCTGCGATAGGTTCCCAAGGCTCTAAGCCATTTGCTCGGAGTGTATTTCCCGTATCGACAATATCAATAATTTCATCTGCCAACCCCATCACAGGTGCTAACTCCATCGCTCCATAAAGTTTAATGATATCAGCTTGTATGCCTTTTTCGGCGTAATAGGCTTGTGCAATATGGGTGAACTTTGTCGCCACTCGAATTCGTCTAAGATGATCAGTTTTTTTACCGGCCAGCCCTGCCGTCATTAATTGGCAACGCGCAATCCCTAAGTCGAGAAGTTCGTAAATCCCCTTGTCTTTTGAGTGGTCACCCTCACTGTTGTGCTCCATCAACATATCCTTACCTGCAATACCTATATCTGCCGTACCAAAACGCACATAGGTCGTCACATCCGAACCACGAAGAATAATCAGATTTACATGAGGATGGTTAGTAGCAAAAAGGAGTTTACGGCTCGTAAATATATCGTCTACAGGCTCTATATCGGCTGCCCGTAGCAGAGGCAGGGTTTCCTTTAAGATGCGCCCTTTTGTCAAGGCTATAGTTAGCTCAGTCTGCATGGTATTAATCCGGAACACGCCTGATATTAGCGCCTAATAATTGTAATTTTTCTTCAATGCACTCATAGCCGCGATCAATATGATAAATGCGATCAATAACGGTTTCACCCTGAGCAACCAACGCCGCAATAACCAAGCTAGCCGAGGCCCGTAAATCCGTTGCCATAACAGGTGCCGCTTTTAATTGCTCCGCACCTGTAATAAATGCCGTATTGCCCTCTAACTGTATATCCGCACCCATACGCTTCATTTCATGGGTTTGAATCAATCGGTTTTCGAAAATTGTTTCCGTCACGGTGCTCACACCCTTAGAAACAGCATTCAGCGCAGTAAATTGTGCCTGCATATCGGTAGGAAATGCAGGGTAAGGCGCTGTTTTAATACTCACTGCATTGGGTCTCTCACCCTGCATATCCAGACTTATCCAGTCATCGCCGCTCTCAATTAGAGCACCTGTTGCTTTTAACTTAACAAGCACCGCATCCAATAGATTAGAATCCGTATTTTTTAACTTAATCTTGCCGCGTGTTGCTGCCGCCGCGACAAGGTAAGTGCCCGTCTCTATGCGATCGGGCATTACCGAATAAGTAGTACCATGCAACTTAGGTACGCCAGTTACACTTAATCGGCTCGTACCAATACCTTCAATCTTAGCGCCCATAGCAACAAGACAGTGACAAAGATCAACAATTTCAGGCTCCCTTGCCGCATTTTCTAATAAAGTCACACCATCAGCCAGTGTCGCAGCCATAACGGCATTCTCTGTACCGCCGACGGTGACAAAATCAAAAACGATATGCGCACCCTTAAGACGACCAGACCGTTTCGCATGGATATATCCATCATCAATGGTGATTTCAGCGCCCATTGCTTCCAATGCACGCAAGTGCAAATCTACGGGGCGACTACCAATTGCACACCCGCCAGGAAAAGAGACTTTAGCTTCACCATAATGCGCAAGCAGTGGCCCCAAGACCAAAATTGATGCCCTCATCGTCTTAACGAGATGATAAGGTGCAACACAAGAAGATAAAGTACTCGCATCCACTTCAATCGTGAGTTTCTCATCAACAACAACGCTCACGCCCATGCAGCCTAAAAGCTCAATCATGGTGGTAATATCATGCAAATGCGGCAGATTAGAGATTGTTACCGGCTCATCGCTCAATAAGGTGGCTGCAAGAATAGGCAATGCTGAATTTTTTGCACCAGAAATGCGTATTTCTCCGTTCAGAGATACACCGCCGGAAATAATAAGTTTATCCATAACTCTTCTTAATTTTGGTTTTGATTAGCTGAGGCACGCTGCGCTGGCGTATGGAGATTCATATGAATAGCATGCATGCTACCATCGGCAATTTTATCTTGAATAAGTGCGTAAATCATTTGCTGCCGCTTTAAAGAACGTACGCCTTCAAAACTTTGACAAACAATATCGATAAGAAAATGAGATCCATCAACCTGTATTGCAATTTCAGCATCTGGGAACGCCCCAGCAAGCAAAGCTTTGAGCTCTTCTGACTGCATATTCTAAAACCCGATTATAAAACGCGCAATTATGGCATAACATAAGCAGTCTTATAATGGGCTGTTCTGATTATTTAGCAGTTTTTTTAGTTGTTTCTATATCTAGGAGCCAATTGTCAACAACACGTGAAAAGTTACCCTTATATTTTTGCATTGCAGATTCAAATTGTTTCTTATATAAATCACCTAAATTAATATCATCAATGATCATATTTCTTAACATCCACTGACCATGCTTATTCGGCCGCATTTTAAAGATAATCTCATGCTTTTTTGATTTATCGATAATAACCTGTACCACATCAACCATCTGACCTTTTTTAATCGCTACAAGATCACCTTTTGATGGCGGTAAAACTTCCACTTTTTGGCCATTGAATGTTATCAAACCTTTGCCGTAAGTATTAATCAGGCCGCGCTTGAATTCACCAACAAATCGCTTGTAACTCTCTTTAAAGGCATCTTTTTTCATCTGCGTAGGGAGTGAGCGATAATAAGTAGACGTCCCGTAACGACCCATAACGCCGCGTGTGAAGGTTGAAAAATCGACAACTGGGTCAAGAATGTTCGTCAATTGCTTGAAATATCGTCCAGGGTTCGTAGCATAATACCCTTTTGCATCAGTCGACCCCTTAGCGCTCTTAACTAAATCAATCAATTGCTGCGTTTTCGCTTCAATTAGCTGATGCGGCGACGATACCGAAGCATCCGCAAAAAGCTGCCAACTAAAAAGAAAAAAGCCAACAATTCCAAGAAACATGCGCATAATTAACCCCTTTTAATAACACTATCCGTATGTTTACATCGAACAAGGCCGCAACCATACGCTATTTTATTCGCTAACTACAGGACTATAAATAAGAGAACAACAATACAAACCGATGACAATGCAGCCTGTACATACACCGCCCTTAACCTTCCGGGATTTTCATGATAAATATCATTTGGATAACAGAGTTCAGGCTTTAACGTCTGACCGATCACACCTTTATGCCTCACAATCTAATTCCTTCTAATTTTTATGGGTATTGCAAAAACAAAGACTTACAACAAAAAAAACGACAAACCCCTGCAGATGATCAAAAAATAAACAAACGGGCGAATTATTAAGATAGGAAGAAAAAAAAGGGTTTTCAAGGAAGAAAGAGAGTAAAATTGTATTCAATCTTTGGTGCGAAAGGAGAGACTCGAACTCTCACGCCTTTCGACACTGGAACCTAAATCCAGCGCGTCTACCAATTCCGCCACTTTCGCATACAAGATTGAAAAGCCGGTTAACACCAGCGGCGCGAATAATGCCTAAATCACGAAAGAAATGCAACCGATGACCGCATTTTTTTTATTTTAATTTAAGAGAAACCTTCCCACTATGACCCAAGAAGAACAAAAATTGACCGATTTTATTCACCACAATCTTCCTCTCATGGTAAACGCCCGCGTTAAGATTCATCATTACGACTCAGCTATATTTACTCTGAGCATGCCGCTTGACGCCAATTATAATGACAAAGCCACGGCATTTGGTGGCAGCCTCTATTGCTTATGCGTCACCAACGCCATCGGGTTAGCTTTTTTAAAGGCCTACGAACGCGGCATAGAGCCAGATCTCGTGGTTAGCTCGGCAAACATTCAATATCTAAAACCCGTTTCAGATAATCTCATACTGGCATCTACCGCCGAACTCGAACCTTCATGCTGGCAATCTTTTTTTGATGATTATAAAAAACACGGTAAAGCACGCATAACAATCCGCTCATCTATCACACAAGGTGGCGAAATTGCAGTGACTTTTGAAGGGCAGTTTGCCATCATAGGCAAGAAATAAAGAAACGAGCACCACCATGGGTCAATTTTCTGAACGCTGCAAAACTTGGTTAGATAACAACACAAAAATTGACCCTGCGATTTTAGAGCGCGAAATCAACCGTTTTACAAAAAAGCTGGCTGCTTTTGATAACGACCCGACTGAGTCGCAAGAACAAGAAGCTACCGATCTTATCGACACCCTCAACTTACTCGAAACAAGGCTCTCTGAAAAAAAACTCACAGAAAAGCCGAGCACGACTCTTTGCGCAGAACCCCTTTATGACCTCAACATACAACCAGAGCACATCGATACCCAGACAAAAGAAGCACGGTTAAAAGTATTACTCCAAAACAACCTTATTCATAAAGGCACTAAAAACCTCACAAAACGCTAAATACACAAGCGCGATTATAAAATTCAACACCACACCCATGTACAGTCATGTAAATGTACTGCAAACCATTTATAATGACGTTTTTCACTCTACAATTTTTTGACATGCAGCAACAACCGACAACGTCCAAAACCTTCTCAACACACCGTTTTTGTATTGCTCCAATGCTCGACTGGACAGATCGCCACGCACGCTTTTTCCTGCGAACATTATCCAAGCACACCCTTCTTTACACAGAAATGGTTACAGCTTCGGCCATTCTCCACGGCGACAGAAACCGCCTACTCAACTACAACGATGAAGAACACCCTATCGCCTTACAGCTTGGCGGCTCCAACCCAGAAGAGTTAGCTTCAGCCTGTATCATTGCCAATAACTATCAATATGACGAAATCAACCTCAACATAGGCTGCCCCTCAGATCGTGTGCAATCAGGCCGCTTTGGCGCATGCCTGATGCTTGATGCAAAACGTGTAGCCGATTGCTTTACCGCTATGCAAGCGCAAAGTAACGTACCCGTTACCATTAAGTGCCGTACAGGCGTTGACGAGCATGAAGGCTTTTCATTTTTACAAACCTTTATCGATACACTTTATCAAGCTGGCTGCCGCACGTTTATCATTCATGCCCGCAAGGCTTGGCTTAACGGCCTTAGCCCCAAACAAAACCGTGAAATCCCCCCACTCGAATACGACAAGGTCTATGCCATAAAACAAGCCTACCCAGACGCAAATATCATTATTAATGGCGGCATAAAAACGCTAGCATCCACGGAAGAGCACCTTAAATACTGCGACGGCGTTATGATGGGGCGAGAGGCATACCATAACCCCTTCATTTTATCAGATATTGATGCACGCTTATTTGAAGGCAATCAGCCAGCTGTCACTCGAGCAGAAGTGATGGAAAAAATGTTAGTTTATATCGAGCAACAACTCACTAGAGGTGTTAAATTAAATCATATCACGCGACATGTACTAGGCTTGTACCACGGCCAACCCAAAGCAAGAAGGTTTCGCCGCTACCTCAGCGAACATGCCCATGGCGATAAAGCTGATGCAAACACACTGTTACATGCGCTACAAATATTCAGTAACCCTCTTTAACTGGTTAAAATTATGAGTAAGCTTGAGCAACTATCTACCTACTCAACGATCGTCGCAGATACCGGCGACATTGAAGCGATCAAAGCTTACAAGCCGCTTGATGCCACCACCAACCCCTCTTTACTCCTCAAAGCCAGCGCATTACCGCATTACCATGAGCTTATGTCTGAGGCTGTAAGCTATGCAAGAAAAACCCTTTCGAGAGGATCGCTCTCTAATATCGCTGCCGATAAATTTGCAACACTGATTGGTCGAGAGATTTTAGAGCATATTGAAGGGCGTATTTCCACAGAGGTTGATGCGCGGCTCAGCTTTGATACAACAGCTACCGTCGATAAAGCAAAACATTTGATTGACCTGTATGCAGAGCTTGGTATCGATAAATCGCGCGTACTGATTAAAATAGCTGCCACTTGGGAAGGCATTCAAGCCGCGCAAATATTAGAGGCAGAAGGCATTCAGTGCAACCTCACGCTTATTTTCTCCTTCGAGCAAGCTAGGGCTTGCGCCGATGTAGGTGTATTCCTTATCTCTCCTTTTGTAGGACGAATTTTAGATTGGCATAAACAGCACCAAGGACTTGTTGTCGAGTCCATCGACCAAGACCCTGGCGTACAATCGGTAAAGTCTATCCATGATTTTTTCAAGACAGCAGGCTATGACACGATCGTCATGGCAGCAAGCTTTCGCAACATTGAACAAATAGAAGCGCTCGCCGGTTGCGATCGCCTAACTATCAGCCCCGAACTATTAAGCCAACTCCAGCAAAGTGAAGGCAATTTAGATCGTAAACTTCAAAAGTCAAACTCCGACTCTTCACTGCACGTTAAACCAACGCCAATGCTTGAAACTGACTTTCGTTTTCTGATGAATGACAACACAATGGCAACAGAAAAACTCGCTGAAGGTATTCGCCTGTTTTCTAAAGATCAGCTGCTACTCGAAAAAAAACTGGCCTGCCTTGATGTCTAAATCGCGGGCGGAATGCCCTCTAAAAACAACCTACATCTAATAATTATTGAATAGGATTTTAATTACTTCTCATTAATTATGAGTAATGTTCTAATGTGAAGAATAAAGAAAATAATAATAACAGTGCGCTGCGCTGCAGCACTCTTAAAGAGCCTCATTATGACAGAAATCACCGCCCCATTCGAAGAAAAACGTCGTGAAAAACGTATCACTATCAATAGCGACGTTTCAGTAACTGACATTGCAGAGAAATACACCATCACCGCACAGTGCTGTAACTACAGTGAATCAGGAATTTTGTTAAAGGCTTCAGAAAACCTTAGAGTTGGAACAGAAGTTGTCATCGATATACTTAATGAAGAGCATGCATTCAAAGCCACAGGTAATATTGTCCGAATTGTTCGCGATGAAAAAACCTACCTCACCGCCATTCTTTTTGAATAACCGCTAAACGTTAGTGCCTCAACGATCTATTGAGATTGAGGCACAGGCCAATGCAACCTAGCCAACACAGGCAAATGATCTGATGGCTCAATCTCGCCCAGTATCACCTGCCTTTCAACATAATTACTTTGATGCCTCTGAGTAACTATCGATAATTCTTCTACAAGTTGGTACTTACTGGGCAACTGATAAAAAATATGGTCTATTTTTTCTGCAATAGAGTATAAATGTTTTCCATCCTCATAATCATCAAAACACGTATTGTAACTCTCTGCTGTTTCAAGCACATCAACAGACAAATAATCTAAACGCTTATCTTTAAGGTGCTCCTTAACAACCTCGGAGGTGGTGTTAAAATCTCCAAGGTAAATCATATTTTCATCTCTTTTTGATACATCGATATGGAAAAAATTCACAATATCCTCACGCTGCTTCTCTTTCGTTATTTCATCTCTCGTCCAAGACTCATACCAAGGGAGATGACCACAAGCAACAGTAACTACATCACCTTTTCTTGATAACGGAAGATATAGGGTACCTTTATGAGTTTTATTTTCATTGTTTTTTCCTCGTATATCACTCAATGAAATACCCTCAAACTCTTCCTGATTAACAAACAAAGCAACGCCTTGAGGGTCTGCATTATGCGCATGCATAAAAATACCGGAATAACGGGAATCCATTTCGAGTATCTTTATAAAAAGCGATTCAGACACCTCTTGCAGACAAAGAACATCAGCATCAAGACTTTTAATACGCTCTATAACCCTCAACTGCCGACTCTTTGGGTCGATTAATTGCCAATCAAAACCCTTTATTCTGTCAAACTGGTTATAAAATAAAAAACCATCATACAAGACATTATATGTCCCAATCAGAATATCCTCCCGGAAGACTTTATCTGGGCTTCGACTGGGGGAAAAATATACAGGGCTTTTAGAAACTGCATCATGAATGTATGTTATTTGTACGGAAGGAATTTCGTCTACAATTTTGACCACAGGCTTATATTTATGCTTATTAAACTCAAGATAAGCTTGCAAAGAATCAATGGCACTGAATTCATTTTCAGCAGACACTCCACCAAACTCAAGTAGTAAACAGATAGTTGATATTAAAAACAGACGCATAAAAACACCCCCTTTTTAGCAAGCAGACTATATTCTGATCTCACAAGCTTTAAAATGTTCTATTTTCCTCCAAAAAATTTCGTAGAAGTGATTCAAATTCTTTTTTTCCTGCTATCCCACAACCCTTTACTGCAGACTCAACACTTTGACCTAACAATAGCACTTTAATCATGACTACAATTTCATCACTCATCGCTTTTATTCGAGCCACTGAAAGCCAAGAAATCAAAAAAATCTTTAAACTATATTGAACATTTTCAAACGCCACACGGCCATATAGGTAATCCTCTACAAGCGCTTTATCTAAACAAGTTACATCCACTGTACACTTTTCAAAAAAACACATAACGACATCGGCCCGAATGCTTTTATTTAAGGTAAGCAATTGATAGTCAAGGCGTTTAAAGAAGTATTTACACCATACCTGGAAAAGACTAGCTACCCTGTCGTTTAACGGGTGCAGCATACAACCTGAAAACAAACCTGTAGCATTATTCTTATGGCTACCTAATTTTACTAGCTGATAGCCATTATTTTGCCAAAAAACTACACGCTCATACTCCAAAGAAAAACTGGCCCCCAAAAAATCAATCGACTGTGCTATCGCTGATTTACGTACAAAAGCTAATAAATCACTGCCTAATTTCTCACGCCTTAATGACTCGACAACAGCAATGCGAACAATTCGCCAAAACTTTAATCGAAGCGCATCGGTAAAACCTGAATTCCTCAAATCTTGTGGCAACAAATGACCTCTAAATCGCCGTTTTTGTAAAAGTAACTGTTCGCATTGCACATCATCAAACCCACCCTCTGCAAGTAACATACTCACTGCCAGTACGCAGCCCCCCTGCTCAATAATCGCTAAACGGATTTTAGGGTGATCCATCAACAGTCGTAAATCATCTGGCGTTGTCTGGTAGTGTGCACAAATCAACAAGCCAAAAACCTGCTCTAGCAATGCAGGAGTTGCAAGTAGCTCATCCTGAGACACCCATCGACAACTACGCGCCTTCATTTGTTTTATTGGCTGGAAGGCTTCCGCTTTTAATAACAAAATTTGATTGACCAAGGATTCAAGAGGATCTGAACCTGCATAACGAATCGGTGAAGTCAGATATACTTTTGACCACTGTGGTGTCTGATGATTTAACGTACGCTGAAATCGGAGTAAAAATCCTTGCCCATTCCCCTCATAACCATGCACAGTGGTAGAAAAAACAATACGTCGATACTGTGTCAAAAGCGCTTTAAGCAAAGTAACAGGGATAGCCGCGGCCTCATCCACAATCAGTAAATCAAGCTCAGGACGCTCACTTAACAACTGATCTGGTGCGTAATAACGCATTGTATTGGCATGAGCACCCAGTTTTTTCTCTGCATGCGAAAATACGCAATTTACTGCCGCTCGGCTAATAGAGCATATCCCAATTTTTTTATGGGGTTGTTTAAGCAAAATATTTGCCGCTGCAATACCTAAGGCGGTTGACTTACCACGACCACGATCACCTTCAACCACCAAAGGTCGCCAGGCGCGACCTTGTGCCACTTTTTGAATGCGCTGAATCAACGCTTCTTGCGCGTCAAAACAAACAGCTTCCTGCGGAATTTCTTTCACCGGAGGAAAGCGCGCATCCTCTTCCGTGACACGAATAACTGGCGCTAACGCGAGCAAATCGCAAAATCGTTGAATAAATCGGTGATTCCCGACGCTACCTGTTTCATCTTCAATTTGTAACCGGCGGTAATCAGGATCAGGGTGTCTAGGCCAAGCCCCAAGCTCAGGTGTCAATAAAACAAACAACCCGCCCGCTTTTACCAACCCTTGGCAGATACCTAAAACATTGGGGTTTAACCCATCATAAGCATTCAAAACAAGCACATCGACTTCAGCACCTAATCGTGCACGCAATGATTTAACGGGGTCCTTGAGGCTGTGATCGACCCAGAGAATGTCGGCCAATTTAGAAATTTCCACAAAATCACGCGCTACATCTACTGCCTTTATGCAAGACATAGCGACATGCACAATCACACGGTGTCGCTGTTTTTGTGCTGAAGCCATTGCTTCTTCAAATTGTTCGCGGGTTTTTCTATTCATAATCGAATCACGTTATAATGCTGATATTCCTTACTTGAGGTTCAATATGTTTACACGCATTTCCACCCAACAAGCGCACAACTTTTTGAATGACAAAACAGCACAGTTCGTTGATATTCGTGATGAGCAATCCTTCGTTCAGGGTTGCATTCCTGGTTCTTTATCCTTACAGCAACATAATTTACAGGATTTTATTGAAACAGCTGACCTTGATGCCCCGCTTCTTGTTTGCTGTTACCACGGCATATCAAGCCAATCAGCTGCGCAACTCTTACACGAAAAAGGCTTTGAACAAATTTATAGCATAGATGGCGGTTTCGAGGCTTGGCAGGCTGACTTTCCTAATGAGATTGACCGCTAATCACTCATGCATTGACAGCACGGTGCTGCCAACGCGCAAAGAGCATTGAACTGATAAAAAGCCCGATTAAAATAGTAATTTCCAATAAAGGTAGCCAGCCGTATTGTGCAATAAACGCATGCAGTACAGCATTCAAAAAATACCCAAGCAGTACAAAGCAAAGCCAGATATGCGCCCGTGTATTTTTCTTTATAATCCAAGGTAGCAGTAAAGCTAAAGGCAGTAACGCCATCAAGCACACCACAAGGTTCGGTGACTTATGGGTAGGCACCATCCATAGCGTGCTTACAATAATATCAACAACTAAAAGAAATAACCCTAATCGCGTCAAACACATAGCAACAAACGCGCGTTTTTTATAATCAACAACCTGCATATTTATTATTCCTCACGCAATTGTTTTGCAATCTTGGCAACACGAAGCCCTAGCGCTTGGCAGAGTGTTTTCTCATCTATGGTTAAATCGTTGTCTTCATCGTGCGCATGATGGCTAGCGCCATAAGGCGTACCACCTGACGTTGTCGTATGCAATGCCGACTCACTGTAGGGCAAGCCAACATAAAGCATCCCTTGATGTAATAAAGGCAGCATCATGCTCAGTAGCGTACTTTCTTGGCCACCATGCAAGCTTGATGACGACGTAAAGGCTGCCGCCGGTTTATCAATTAAATCGCCTGACAGCCATAAACTTGAGGTTTGATCGATGAAATATTTCAACGGTGCAGCCATATTACCGAATCGTGTAGGGCTTCCTATAATCAACCCCGAACACTCACGCAATTCATCCAGCTCACAATACAAAGCGCCCGACCGGGGTATATTCTCTTCGACTTGCTCACTCACCGCCGAGACAGGCGGAACCGTGCGGATCTTCGCTTCAACTCCGGCCTTAACAACACCACGTGAAATTTCGCTCGCCATGCGCTCGCAAGCGCCATAACGGCTGTAAAAAAGCACTAAAATATAAGGGGCAGACATGCGTTAAAGCAACACGAGAACAGATTCAGGTGGGCGGCCTATCACGGCTTTATCACCCTTAATGACAATCGGTCGCTCAATCAATTTGGGGTATTTATGCATGTAGGTAATCAGCTGTTCCTCTGTTAAAGACTCATCCGACAAACCATTCTCTTTGTACTCGGCCTCCCCCTTCCGTAATAACTGTCTTGCTGGCATGCCCAATTTTTTGAGAATTTGAGCAATCGCCAACTCTGAGGGTGTTTGCTCCAGATATAAAACAATTTCTGGCGTAATGCCTTTTTCTTCAAGAATGACCAAAGTCTGTCGAGACTTGGAACAGCGAGGATTATGCAAGAAGGTAATTTTACTCATAAAAAAGGTCTTTCTTTATAAAAGACCAATTATACCCCTAGCGACAAACAATGGTGAACAGAAAAATTATTCATGGGCACTTATCAAATTACCCCCTAAAGCCAATTCTCCAAGGTACACAAATAATATTTCTGTCATTCGGCAGAACCTTCAAGGCCACCTGATGACCAATATAGCGTCAATATTATTTAACAAGGTATCGGCATGACAAGTAAATTTGAGCGTTGACAAATAATGGTACACTTTACAAAATCAGTGATTAACACCTCACTCACAAGCACTATAAAGTATTGGAAAAAACTACTTCCAACAATAATTTTGTTTGGGCATATAACAGTAACATCAGCAATGTCACCAGCAGAGATAGTTCAAGTTAGCGCATGTGCTTCTAGCACTGTTGCCTGTTCAGCCTGCACGCTCTGGTGTGGCATTAATGCAATATGGAATACCTTTAACAACCGACCAACGTTTGCACTACCTGAAAACTGTCTGGAAAAAATTCCAGATGCTGCATTAGCAAAGCTTCCCAACATATTTAAAGATCCTGTTATAACCCCCCTGTGTCAGGATACTTGTCGCCTCTAAAATTTTAATTAGAGGCATAAAAAATGAGAAAATCGTTTACCCATTCGTTTAAGATACAGGCAATAGAAAAGGCATTGAGCCGACAAGAATGTATGAGCATCAAGGATGTGGCTGAAAACTTAGGTATTGGCCATTCGACGTTACAAAAATGGATTAGACAGGCTAAAGAGCAACGGCTTAATCAACCATTAGATGGTGGGGTAATGACCATGGTTAAAGAAAAAAGGCCCCAAGATTGGAGCGCTGAAGAACGTTTGAATATGGTCATTGCCTGCGGATCTTTGAGCGTCGAGGACATCAGCCAGCTTTGCCGAGAGAAAGGAATATACCCACATCATATCAACCAATGGAGAGGTGATTTTATCAAGAATAAGCCCCTATCGACTGCTTCAGAAATTCAAAGTGAGAATAAGCAATTTAAAAATGACATTAAGTTACTAAAAAAGGAGTTAAACCGTAAAGATAAGGCATTAGCTGAAACAGCAGCGCTGCTAGTACTCCAAAAAAAAGTCCACGAAATATGGGAAAGCGACGAGGCCAGCTAATAGTGAAACAAGAGCGTGATGATATTATTCACTTGATTAGCGAGGCTCGATCCAATGGTGCTAGGCAAAGGCAGGCTTGCGATATTATAGGCATTACACCAAAAACATTACAGCGCTGGGCGCGACCAGAGGGCGATGAAGATGGTCGTTTGTCAGCCAAGCACAGCCCTTGTAATAAGCTCAGTGAGCTTGAGAGACAGCGTATTATTCAGGTCTGCAACCAACCTGAATACGCGAATTTATCGCCCAGCGTCATCGTGCCAATGCTTGCAGATAAAGGTGTGTACATCGCATCTGAATCCACTATTTACCGTGTGTTAAAAGCACATAAACAAGATAAGCATCGGCTGAGAAGTAAGCCTGCCAGAGTTATTACAAAACCTGAATCGTTGACGGCCACAGGCCCGAATCAGATTTATAGTTGGGATATTACGTATTTACCAACAACGGTAAAAGGCTTGTTTTATTACTTGTATCTTGTCATGGATATTTATAGCCGAAAGATTGTTGGTTGGCAGGTATATGAACAAGAAAGCAGTGCATTGGCCGCAGATTTAATGACAGATATTTGCTTACGTGAAGGGATTAAGCCGAATCAGGTGATCTTACATTCGGACAACGGTAGCCCGATGAAAGGCGCAACAATGCTAGCGACACTGCAAGAATTAGGGGTTGCTCCGTCGTTTAGCCGCCCCTCTGTTAGTAATGATAACCCTTATTCTGAGTCATTATTTAGAACACTTAAGTATCGACCAGAATACCCAGAAAAAGCCTTTGAGGGTTTAGATTTAGCACGAAAATGGGTGAATGGATTTGCTGATTGGTATAATCATGAGCACAGACACAGCAGCATAAAATATGTCACGCCTGTAGAGCGTCATACGAAGCAAGATAGAATTATCTTAATCAACCGTAAAGCTGTTTATCTACAGGCGAAAATGGCGCACCCAGAGCGATGGAGTGGCGACATTAGAAACTGGGATCACATTGCTGAGGTTTATTTAAACCCAGGGAAATCTAAAAGTAATAGGGAAATAAATCAGGCGGCATAAAAGTAAACTTTAGGCGACAAGTATGTTGAAATCTACCGTAACAGAACCTGAGAATACCGTACTTCAAGAAGCCCCTATCACAACACAACCTAGAGATATCCCACTTCTTGAAGTTATTAATGGGGAACCACAACCTTGCTCCTCAGGCCTACAGAAAAAAATTGAGGTGCATCAGCCTGCCACAGATAACAGTGATAACGACGAATAAATGGAACATTCTACCAAACCGTCAATCGAATAAACCAACTTTCTAAAAAAAACGGCACGCCATGCTCAGTCTCATCGCCCTGATAACGGTACTTTCCGTTGTTGCAGTTCTTCTTTATGGTCGAGTCGGCCCTATCGTTGCCCTCACACTTATTCCCTTAGTTGCAGCCCTTTTAGCAGGCTTTAACTTCCAGGAAATCAGTCTCTTTTTTAATGATGGTTTATTAAAGGTAATGAGCATATCGACGATGTTCATTTTCGCTATCCTTTACTTCGGCCTCATGCAGGACATTGGTCTCTTCGAAACGATCATAAATAAAATGCTGTCGCTCACACAAGGTAACATTACCGCGATCATCATCACCACCGTTATCATAGCGGCTGTCGCACACCTCGATGGCTCTGGCGCCTCAACATTTTTAATATCTATACCGGCGTTGCTACCGCTCTACAAGCGGCTCAAGATGAGCCCCTACCTACTGATTCTCCTCATCGGATTAAGCGCAAGCATCATGAACATGCTACCTTGGGCAGGCCCTTTAGGCCGTGTTGCTACCGTGTTAGAAATGGACCCTGTGAAATTATGGCTTCCCTTAATCCCCGTACAGGGCATTGCATTTTTACTCTTAATTGCTTTTGCTTACTTTCTAAGCAGGCGTGAAAAAAAAATCATTAGGCATTTGCCTGAGCAATCACTTACCCCTCATCAAGATTTTTATAACGCTGACATTCAGCAAACTGCCGTAACAAGAAGGTCAACATTATACCTTTGGGTAAACGGCTTACTCACCCTCGGTATTATCGCATTACTCATGTCATCTATTATCCCACCAGCATTAGTTTTCATGATTGGCGTAAGTGTTGCACTTTCCATCAATTTTCCTAGCCAAAAGGAGCAGTTCGAACGTATCAAGGCGCATGCACCTGGCGCTATTATTATGGCAACGATTATTTTTGCCGCCGGTATTTTTTTAGGCGTACTCAAAGGCTCAAATATGCTAACTGCACTTGCTGAAAGCATCGTTCAAATCATGCCAAGTATTTTCGTGCCTTATTTGCATTTGATCATTGGTTTCTTTGGCGTTCCTTTGGAACTGATACTCAATACCGATGCCTATTATTTTGCTTTATTACCAGTCATCGAGCAAATTACCACTACACAAGGTGTACCATCCTTGTCTGTGGCCTATGCCATGATTATAGGTAACATTCTAGGTACTTTTATTAGCCCATTTTCTCCTGCTTTATGGCTGGCTTTGGGGCTTGCGAGGCTTGAGATGGGGGAGTATATACGCTATGCATTTTTCTGGGTTTGGGGGTTCAGTGCCATTGTTTTTTTATGCGCATGGCTTATGGGTATAATTTAAAAAAAATAACCTGATTTCTCTTAACAACAACCCAATATGCGCGAGGTTTAATCAAGCAAAGAAAGCTTATTAACCGTACATCCGATTAATGGCAAAGCGTTTTCGCACGTCTACTTAACTTTTTGGTATAGGCAACACGTTGAGCATCCGTCCAAACGATTCGCTCCCCTTTATCATTCAGGCTGTACATAACGCTCACCGCTTTATTATGTTGAATGCGACGTTTGGCAAACGCGCACTTAGCCTGCTTCTTTTTGCTAGCGCTTGCATTTTTTCTCGATTGCTTTTCTTTTTGAGCCTTATCTTTCGATTGCTGATTTAAAAATGCATTCATCGCCTGCTGTCTTGAAAGCGAATCTCGATCTTTGTGTGTGTTTTCGGAAAACGTCCTCACCTTCGCCACTTGATCTATGGGTTTTTGATCAGAAAAGTGTTTCCGTCCATTTCCATCTACCCAAACAAATACTTCTGCACACAGCGGTAACGTTATCAGTGTCAGTAACACGAATACTGATCTACGTTTTATTCGAGCAATGAACTTACCCATAGCTGTAAACACAAACAATTTACTCAGCAGTGAATTGTTACAATATCCCGAGCACTTTTAACCTGTTTATTTTTTTCCTCAATGGTCATCAACTTGCCTTCTTGCATAATCATTGGCCGACTCATTAACACCTTGATATTGCTCTTCGCTTGTTGACACAACGCTTTATCTTTTTTAATCGCCTCTGTTTTTGTGGTAGGCGCTATCAACGCTTGCTGCTTTTTCAGTTGCTCAGGTGAGGTTTCCACTTTTATTGGCTGGGCATTATACGTTCTCACAACACTCACTGCGGCTTCTGCCGGCCGATTTTGGGCGTAGTGCGTATTCCCTTGCTCATCCACCCATTTATAAAACTTACCCGCATTAACGAACATACCAGACAACGCTATGGACAATACAAAAAAAGAGATTGAAAAGAGCTTAACCATGATTTCCCTCAACGCTTTGACGCATTATTTTTATAATGACGACATTCTGCGCCAGTGATGGCAATAATACCAACCTAAAACCCACGGCGAATCTACGCTAACTCATGGTCGCCATTGAATTCTTAGTCATTTTCAAATAATCAAACACGCTTCTTACATTTAACATTAATTTTTTCATCATTTCGGGTATGGTTTCTGTACTTTTTCGGCTTTTAAGTAGACCAATAGCAAAGCGTCGTAGACGGGTTATATTTTCAGGGCCAAACAGGGTACGAATCTGACTACGATCCTCATCGTAATTCCAGTCGATCATATAATGACAGCTTTCTATAGACCAATGCCCTCTATTATCTTCAAGCACTCGCTCCGCATTAGCATCTTCCTTTGGTATGCTAGTAACACCATAAACAATCTCATGGCTTTTCTTGCCCGTTTTCTTCTCAACACTTTCACGCTCAATCATAAAAACCTGACGAACATACGGAAAATCAAGATAGTCATTTAGCTCTGTTGTGGTCCATATTTTTCGCGTTTCTATCCGGCCATGCTCTCCTTTACCCGTTTTAATATAATCTGCTTCTTTCTTTATATTTTTGAAATGTAATTTAATATCTCCTAGAAGATTTTTTTGATTACCTTTTACAGTTAAATGATAATTTGCTTCGCGCTTACCTACAATGTAAGTAGCAAATTCTCTTTGTGTAAGTAGTGCATCTGCAGTGATTGTTTTCCCTTTAATGTTGATGCTGTCCAGCATTGGTGCAGCTACTTTTATTTCATTTGTTTGTTTTTCTTCATCGCTACCATCCACTGCCAAGACACCTACTTTTTTTGAGTGTAACAACGCCCACTTTTATGACCAATAGCGCTCATTATATGTGTCTGAAAACCTTTTTCATTAATGGCTCCGCACATTGTTTTCCCATCAATCGCAAGGCTTTCGTCGATGGATGCATATTGTTCGTTCCACGCATTCAGAGCCTGATCAAGTTGCTCTGGTTTAATATTAATTAGTGCGTTTCGAATAACCGTCCGGCTTGGAACCTCATAGATGCCATTGCGTTTTCTACATTTAAAGCGGCTACGCGCTTTTTGCCCTAGTGACTGAACCCAGATGGAAATATCTTTATATCCAATCATGCCACAAAGAACTGCCGCTACAGATAAAGATAATATGTTAGGCATTTTATGTTTTTTTCCTTGTGCTCTGCGGCTATCATCAACACCCTTAAACGCGTCATACAAAGATAGCATTTGATCTGCAGTGAGTTTCATTCTTCTTATTTTTCCTGTTTGATAGTGTTCGTCGATAAGGGGGCTGGAAAGTATGGTTTTTGCATTATTCTGCAAGGGTTGAAGAAAAATTAATTTCTGGGATTCTGACTGTTTGCTGTAATGATTTCTTGTCCGGCTATAGCCTTTGGTTTTGCCAACAAGCACCCAATTTGATGCGCGGTAGATCGTGCCGTGGTAGCGTTCTGGATCAACAAAAGTTTCGAGTAATAACAAAGGGTAAGAAAAGCGTTCAATCCAATCTTTTTGAATTCTTCGTCGGCATAAGGAAAGGATTTGTGATGCTCGGTTTTTAGCGTGGCAGCCAGGCAATATCAGAAAACGTGAATTATTGGCTATTAAATTTAGCCTGTCGTATTGATGCCTATAGCTCCAGCCAATCCACTGATCCCTGTCTGCGCACTTCAGTGCAGCTGCAGAAAAACTGAGCAATGCGACAGGCTGATCATCAATTATGGCGAAATACCAGATTGTATTACCAATTTTCCGTAGTGCCCCAAGGTAGTGATGAGCTTGCATGAGGTCTTGAAATAGCTGCTCTTCCGCTGCATCTACGGGTCTAACCTTTAATCGGGAGTGCCGCAAGCCACTTCTCATTTGTCTGTTTGAGGTATGGCATTTTACAGAACAAATTGCTTTTGTCCAGTTGATAGGGTTATGTTTTTGTTTTTACAAGGAAAATTAACTAGGGAAAATTCGCCGTGCCTAAAACCGCCTACATGTTGACATTTTCTTGATAAAGTACAAGAATTAGCAGCTTTTCTGCCGGAACCATTTCGGTAAGAATCTCCTACTTTTATCTATCAATTAGAGGACTCGATTTTGGAATTGCTATCGGGCGGTGAAATGATTGCTCGCGCACTAAAAGACGAAGGAGTCGAGTTTATATTCGGCTATCCGGGCGGCGCGGTTTTGCACATTTATGATGCCTTGCATCAAAGCCAATTCACACCGCACATTCTCGTCCGGCACGAACAGGCGGCTACCCATGCGGCTGATGCTTATTCACGAGCAACAGGCAAAACCGGTGTTGTGCTTGTCACATCAGGCCCAGGAGCAACCAACGCCATAACCGGCATTGCGACAGCCTATATGGATTCCATCCCTATGGTTGTTCTTTCTGGGCAAGTACAAAGCCACTTGATCGGTGAAGATGCCTTCCAGGAAACCGATATGGTCGGCATTTCACGCCCTATCGTTAAACACAGTTTTTTGGTTAAGAAAACCGAAGACATTCCTCTGATGCTTAAAAAAGCGTTTTACATTGCGCAATCGGGAAGGCCGGGGCCTGTCGTCGTTGATATACCTAAAGATTTAACGCACCCCGACCTCAAATACCCCTACGAATACCCTGAAAAAGTGTCTATCCGCTCTTACACACCTGTCGAAAAAGGCCATAGCGGACAAATCAAAAAAGCACTCAAGCTTTTGCTTACGGCAAAACGCCCTGTTTTATATGTTGGCGGCGGCGTAATCCAAGGTAATGCGTCAGAGGAATTAACGCATTTTGCTCGCAAGCTCCAGCTACCTGTTAACAACACCTTAATGGGTCTTGGGGCCTACCCCGGCACAGATCCGCAATTCTTAGGCATGCTCGGCATGCATGGCACATATGAAGCGAACAACGCCATGCATCATGCGGATGTTATTCTCGCACTCGGTGCGCGCTTCGATGATCGCGTTACCAATACGCCCTCAAAATTTTGCCCGAGTGCAAAAATCATACATGTCGATATTGACCCAGCCTCCATCGCTAAAACCATTGCGATTGATATCCCTATCGTTGGCACCGTTAAAAGTGTCTTGAACGATATGCTACAGCTCTTACCTGAGATTGCTGGCGAATCCGCTATCAACGATTACAAAACATCACTCGAAGAATGGTGGCAACAGATTAATCTTTGGCGTGAAAATTACGGTCTATGGCTAAAGCCACGTTATGACACAAGCAGCGGGTTAATAAAACCGCAGCAAGTCATCGAAACACTCTTCAAAGTAACCAAAGGCGATGCTTTTGTGTGCTCTGATGTTGGCCAACACCAAATGTTTGCCGCACAATACTATCGGTTTAATAAGCCGCGTCGATGGATCAATTCTGGCGGGCTTGGCACGATGGGTTTTGGTTTACCTGCTGCCATGGGTTGTCAACTGGCATTCCCTGACGCACAAGTTTGCACAGTGACAGGTGAAGGCAGTATTCAAATGAATATTCAAGAGCTATCGACCTGCACACAATACAATTTGCCTGTCAAAATCATCAACCTAAATAATGGTTATTTAGGCATGGTTAAGCAGTGGCAAGATATGCAGTATGAAGGTCGTTATTCACAAAGTGTTTACCAGGATTCTCTGCCTGATTTTATTAAGCTTGCTGAGGCCTATGGTCACGTTGGTATAAAAGTCGATAAAATCGAAGAGCTCGAAGAAGCGATGGAAAAAGCCTTCGCCATGAAAGACCGCTTGGTGTTCATGGATATTTATGTCGACCCGCACGAACATGTGTACCCTATGCAAATCGCACCCAATGGCTCTATGCGCGACATGCTTTTAAGTAAGACGGAGCGAACATGAAACGACGAATACTATCCGTACTGATCGAAAACGAGCCCGGTGCATTATCACGCCTTGTGGGTTTATTCTCTCAGCGTGGTTATAACATCGAATCGCTCACCGTTGCCGTCACCGATGATCCGAGCCTTTCGCGCCTAACACTCACGACAATTTGCAGTGACCATAAGATTGAACAGATCACCAAACAGCTCAATAAGCTGATTGATGTCGTTAAACTGATTGATCTTACGGGCGGCAGCCACATCGAACGTGAATTAATGCTGGTTAAAGTCAAAGCTTTAGGCGCACAACGTGCAGAAATTAAGCGCTGCTGTGATATTTTCCGTGGGCAAATCGTTGATGTTAATCCGAGCGCCTACACCCTTCAAATCTCTGGTACGAGCGACAAACTTGACGCCTTTATTGATTCTTTAGGTGACGTCAATATTCTCGAAGTCGTTCGATCGGGTGTCAGCGGTATTTCACGAGGCGAAAAATCTCTGACGCTTTGATGAAGCTGATTGTTTTCAGTGACTCGCACCCTGTTCGCAAGGAAGCCGAACGCATCAATGCCATGATTGACCTCACGCAAAGCGATTTTCACCTCTACAAACCCAGTGCATCGAGCGATGAGATCTGCGTATTACTCGATGCATTAAACGATGATAGCCTAAGCCAAACGGTGCTTCACCATCACAAAATATTGACGAGTTCTTATCCCGTAAAGGGCAGCCATAAAGCGCGCCATCAAGAAATCTGCGATCACTCCGTTTCACTTTCTGCTTTTGACTTACAGGAACCCCCAGACATACAAGCGGTTGAATATGCTTTTTTTTCACCCATTTTCAGCAGCCTATCAAAGCCTGATCACCACCCCAAACACCCACTTGAAGCAATTAATAACTGGGTCTCACAAAGCCCATATGATTATGTCGCACTGGGTGGCATTACCCCCAATAATATTGACCAACTACACGGCTTTTCCGGTATCGCACTCAAAGGTGCACTCTGGCAAAGTCATGACCCATTAAGTACATTACGATTAACCCTACAAAGGATAAGCACTCATGGACGCTATGAATATTAACCCCTACGGGCTTGTAGCAATATTCTCAACGATATCAGCGATCAGCGCATTTATTCTGACTTATCTTTATTGCGCCAGAAAAACCACTGCCGTTATGCAAGCACTGGCAGCGCTCAACGAAACACAACATAAAAAAGACATTGAGCATCAAGTCATCAATACCCAACTACTTTCGCAGACCACGCTTACCCAGCAGTTAGAAAAAAATCTCACCGAAGCGAAACACACCCATATCGATTTAACCCAAGGCAAGCACCAAGCCGAATCTGATCTTAAGGCTGCACAGACGTCTATAATGCAACTCAGAGAGCAGCTACAGTCATTAAACAATCAATGTCAGGAACAACAGCAAAAGCAAGACGCGATCCAAACAGACTATCGCTTACTCACAGCCAAGCACACACAGCTCGAAACGACACTTGTCGAGCGCAATAAAAATCACGCCGAACAGCTCGCCCAATCTGAACAACAAAAACAAACCTTGAGCGAGCAGTTTAAACTCCTTGCAAACGACATTCTTGACGCAAAAGCCAAAGCCTTGCAAGAGAACAGTAAAATTAGCTTGTCTCAAGTCATGACACCTTTTCAACAATCTGTCGATAGTTTTAAAAAAGAAGTACAAGATATCCACCACCGTGAAACCGCACAACGCGGCGAATTACGCAAAGAACTAGAAACGTTAAAAACACTCAACCACAAAATCACAAAAGAAGCGCACGAGCTTTCCACAGCCTTACACGGCCAAAAGAAACTGCAAGGTAATTGGGGCGAACTCGTTTTAGAGAATGTACTTGACCGATCTGGCCTTACCTTAGGCAAGGACTATAAGCGCGAAGTTTCTTTTAACACCGAGGATGGGCGAAGACGCCCCGATGTCATCGTCTACTTACCACAAGACAAACATCTCATCATCGATGCGAAGGTTTCATTAGTCGCCTACACCGAATTTGTTAACAGCGAGGATGAAGCCGTACGCGCAAGAGCGATCAAGCAGCACGTGACTGCCATGAGTGACCGCATCAACGAACTTGCAGACAGAGACTACTACAAATTGCCAGGGCTCAACTCACCTGAAATGGTTTTTATGTTTGTCCCCATTGAATCCGCCTTTGTCGAAGCCTTAAAGGCCGATGAAACTTTATTTCAAAAAGCCATCGAAAATAACGTGCTCGTCGCCACCCCTACAACGTTGCTCACCAGCCTCAACATTGTGCGGCAATTATGGCGTTACGAAGATCAAAATAAACACACAGCCAAACTTGCTGAACTGGCCGAGGGTGTATTCAAAAAACTTAATACTTTTTTAGGCAGCTTTGAAACACTCAAGAAGTCACTTGATAAAGCACAAGAAGCTTATGGCAAAGCTGAAGGGCAGCTCATCAGCGGCCGTGGCAATTTAGTTAAGCAAGTGGGTGAGTTTAAGAATTTAGCGCCGGCCATAAAAGCTGAATTACCGGATTACTTTACAGAAAAAGCCAAGCTTGAAATTGACTTTACTCAACCAGAAAATTACGAAGTACAGTCTTTAAAAAATATTTAATCGAATTTAATCTCGTTTCTTTTGTCGATAATAACACCCGATTGCCGAGAAAGAAACTTGAAAACTTTACCCTTACTATCAAGCCTTACGCTATTACTCTTTCTGCCCCACAAAACACTTTCAAGTTTTGACTGGAAAACAATTTTTTTATGCGGTTCAAAACTTGGAAGCACCCTTGAATCTAATACTGAATATACAGATAGCGGCAATGACTATGAAATCATCGACATAAGAGAAGTTGAAATCGATACAGAAACAATACACTTAATCGATGAAGCTGTTACCAACAAAAAAACAGACTCTAACGGAAACACTAGCATAGAATTCACAATCCCAGACCATAACTCAAAAAAAATCTACGACATTACTGAATGGGAAAACATTCCCTCAAATACAACAAGCAGCATCCACTCATTACCTCATGTTTTTTTCTTTAAAGATTACTCCGACATAAATTTAGATCGCATTATCGACAAACACAGAAAGAATACAAAACTGGAAGGAAAGCCCTACAATGGATTTAAAAGCTTTCTCTACCTTGATAGGTACGCCTCTGACGTGCTAAAAGCCCACCGTGACTCTTTAAAAAATGAGTCATCGCATCAACAAAACCCTTCACGACATCATGGGTTCAAATCTTACCTAAAAGAAAATAACGACGAAAAAAAAGAAAAAAACAATAAGAAAAAATTTGGCTTCCGTAGAATAACATTACTTAACTCACTAAAAACATCAAGTGAATAGCCTTATTGCCCACAAAATTTCTGTGCCTGCTGGCTCTACAAGCACCTTGAGTTAGCAGCTATAAAAAACTTACCCCATTAATAACTTGTAATGAAATTTTAGGATATAACGCGGCATTACGCTGTCAATATCACTATTTCAATAGAAGTTATACTGATGAATTTCCACTTAAAATACAGAACGAAAAGCCGCAAAAACAAGCAAACACACAGATACCGAATAGAGTTAATAATTTTATTTTTTCCAATTATATTATTAACTCTATTTCCAGCTGACAACTTACATGCAACAAATCAAGACATTAATATCTTAGAAAAAATAAAGACTTTTATTATTAATTCAGTACAAATGAAAAAAACGATAGGAAAATATGACATTAGCCCCCCAGTAGAAACTCAATTCAACATATACATAGATAAAGACACCCCTAAAAAAGGGTTAATTACATTAAGCAAGGAAGATACAAATCAAATACTCAACAACAAATACTTCATAGATTGTGAAAATGCATACTTAAGTGAGCAAAAAAAAGAACGAGTCGCCAACGAGATAAGGCATAAACCTAATTCAACGTTAATTTTCGATATCAATAGTGAAAAAGACCTTAAAAGAGCGCACAACATTGCCTCTAAAAAAAGTTTAATTTCTATAAAAGATAAAAATGGATTAAACCAGTGGGAAAAACAAATAACCGAAATAATCACAAGAAATAAAAACCTTGGAAAAATACTAAATGGATATGAAAAAGTTCCTGAAGACCACGCCCCCCCTAACTCCCCTAAAACCTTAGAAGAAAATGAAGAGTTCACTCACATCGAACCGCCACTCAATCGTGACAACAAAAAGATAAACAGTAATAGACTTATAGACATCCTCAACGGCTGTAGAAACGAAAAATTTGAGAAAGCAGTCGCTGACTTCTTTAAGACCCCAAAACCAAATCACGCCGATTACTGCAGAGAAAAATACCAAAAACCAAAAGACGACAACCCCTTTTAGCCGTAAAAATCACCTATCAACGCATTTGAACTATTCTAAAGGAGTACGCTCCAACTAACTCACCACTTTTTTTCACGCTATCTTTAGAAGGGCAATACCGTGAGCATCATTATTATCCCTATTCTAATGATGCTCATTCTAAGCCTGCTGAAAATCCCCGTTGTTGCCGCCATTATTTTTTCAGCTATCACAGCTGGCCTCATGGCAGGCATGGGTATTCACGAAACGCTTGTCAGCTTCAACCAAGGCATTGAGCATGGCGCCACCATTGCGATGAGCTACGCCTTGCTTGGCAGCTTTGCCGCCGCCCTTGGGAAAACCGGCCTGCCTGATTGGCTTTGCGCGCGCTCATCTTTACGTTTAAGTAAAACAAAAAGCCACTTACCCAAAGTCGTACTGATCTGTGCTTTGGGTATCGCAGCCATTGCCTCTCAAAACATCATCCCTATTCATATTGCTTTCATTCCCATTTTGGTACCCCCCCTTCTTTTATTAATGGATAGATTGGCGCTCGATAGAAGGCTCATTGCCTGCGTATTAACCTTCGGGCTCGTTACCACCTATATGCTGCTACCCATGGGGTTTGGTGCAATCTACCTGAAAGAAGTTTTACTCAAAAATATCGCCTATGCAGGCGGTGATATCAACCACATAGCCATTAGTCATGCCATGTGGCTGCCTGCGCTGGGTATGTTTGTCGGGTTACTCATTGCCATCTTTTTTTCCTATCGTAAACCAAGGCACTATATATCTGTCTTAGATTCTCACCTGATTCAGCAGAGTCCTAAGAAGCCGCGCACAAAAACACTCATCATTACGCCCATTGCATTATTGACAACATGTCTCGTACAAATAAACACAGATTCCATGATGATGGGTGCACTGATGGGGTTTGTCGTATTTGTTTTATTCGGCGTCATAAAACTTGAAGAAACGGACGGCATTTTTTTGGATGGATTAAAAATGATGGCCAGCATCGGCTTTGTAATGATCAGCGCTCAAGGATTTTCGCAGGTTCTCATGGATACACAGCACATTGATATACTGGTCAACGCTGTCAGCAAAGTCTTAGCCGACGACATTGCCATCGGTGTCTTTTTAATGCTATTAACCGGACTGATTATTACCCTAGGCATTGGCTCATCATTCTCGACGGTACCCATCATTGCGGCGGTTTTCGTGCCTATCGCGCTTGAACTGGGATTATCTTCTCTCGCCATTGTTGCTTTAATTGGGACGGCTGGCGCTCTAGGCGACGCAGGCTCTCCAGCGTCAGATTCAACACTCGGCCCAACCTCAGGCTTAAATGCTGACGGCCAGCATGATCATATTCGCGACTCTGTGCTTCCCACTTTCCTGCACTTTAACATCCCGCTTCTTATTTTCGGCTGGATTGCCGTTATGTGGCTTAAATAAAATCAAGGCATAAAAAAACCCAGCAAACGCTGGGCTCTTCATCGAACGAGATAAGTCTTACTAAAAACTAAAGCGCCGCTTCAAGCTCTGGTACTGCATCAAAAAGATCAGCAACCAATCCATAGTCAGCCACTTGGAAGATAGGTGCATCTTCATCTTTGTTGATAGCAACAATCACTTTAGAATCTTTCATGCCTGCCAAATGCTGGATCGCGCCAGAAATACCAATAGCAATATACAGATCAGGGGCAACGATTTTACCGGTTTGACCGACTTGCATATCATTCGGTACAAAGCCTGCGTCAACAGCGGCACGCGAAGCACCGACAGCAGCGCCTAGCTTATCAGCAACCTTGTAAAGCATTTCGAAGTTTTCACCGTTTTGCATACCACGACCGCCAGAAATCACGATCTTCGCCGCCGTTAACTCAGGGCGATCTGATACCGCGATTTCTTCTTTGACGAACGTTGAAATGCCCGCGTCGGTGACATTATCAATACTCTCGATTGTGGCAGAGCCGCCTTCAGCAGCGACAGCGTCAAAGCCTGTTGCACGTACGGTAAGCACCTTGATAGGGTCTTCAGATTGCACGGTAGCAATAACATTACCGGCATAAATAGGGCGCTTAAAGGTATCTGCACTCACCACATCAGTAATTTCTGAAATTTGTGCAACATCCAGTAAAGCCGCCACACGTGGTAGCATGTTTTTACCTGAGGTGGTTGCTGACGCAAGGATATGGCTATAATCTTTACCGATTTCAGCCACAAGTAAGCTCACATTTTCTGCCAACTGATGCTCGTAAGCTGGGTTATCAGCAATCACAACCTTGCTCACGCCTTCTGCTTTTGCTGCTGCGTCAGCCGCTGGCTGACAGTTACTGCCCGCCACTAAAACAGTGATATCACCACCAATCGCTTTAGCTGCTGCGATAGTATTTAAAGTCGCCCCTTTTAAAGAAGCATTGTCATGTTCAGCTACAACTAGAATACTCATTCTTATAGTACCTTCGCTTCTGATTTAAGTTTTTCAACAAGTTCAGCAACCGATTCAACTTTAACACCGGCTTGACGCTCTGCTGGCGGCTCAACACTTAAGGTCTTAAGACGCGGCTTGGCATCAACACCTAGCTCTTCAACAGTCAGGACATCCAGAGGCTTTCTCTTCGCTTTCATGATGTTAGGCAAAGAAGCGTAACGCGGCTCATTCAGACGCAAATCAGTGGTTACCACTGCAGGCAACTTAAGCTCAAGTGTTTGTAGGCCACCATCAATTTCACGTGTTACCAACGCTTTTCCGTCTTCAATAACAACTTCTGAGGCAAAGGTGCCTTGCGCCATACCGGCTAGTGCAGCGACCATTTGGCCGGTTTGGTTATTATCATCATCAATAGCCTGCTTACCTAAAATAACCAAGTCAGGTGATTCTTTATCAATCACGGCTTTTAATAATTTAGCAATAGCTAACGGCTGAAGTGTTTCCGAAGTCTCAACAAGAATTCCTCGATCAGCACCGAGTGCTAATGCCGTGCGTATTTGCTCTTGGCATACTTTTTCACCCAAAGAAACAGCAACAACTTCAGTCGCAACACCTTTTTCTTTTAGGCGTACTGCTTCTTCTATGGCTATTTCACAAAAAGGGTTGATAGACATTTTGACATTGGCTAGATCAACATCTGTACCGTCACTTTTTGGTCGTACTTTAACGTTATAATCGACCACGCGTTTGACTGCGACAAGAACCTTCATGGACTGCTCTCTATCTCGTTAGGGTTAAATTTGGCGTTACCAGGATAAGAAAACGCTCCTAGCCTACTAACAAAGGCGCATATACTGAACCTTTATGCCATTGAAATCAAGGGCGTTATAGCTCACAGTTATTGCCTTTTCAGATCACAAGTGAGAATCATTCTCTTTAAAATCAACCCCTTAAAGACCCGCATTTTGAATATATAATTACCAAAAAAGATTATAAAACGCTATAATGCGCCCACTTTTGCCTTAGCAACTATCTAAAAAAATAATTATTCATTAACCAATCTTGTCGAGGGGCTTATTGTGGAACGTGAATCTATGGAATTTGATGTCGTCATCGTTGGTGCAGGTCCTGCAGGACTTTCAGCAGCATGTCGCATCCGTCAGCTTAATGAAGGTGTCAGCGTTTGTGTTGTCGAAAAAGGCTCTGAAGTTGGCGCTCACACGCTATCCGGCGCAGTTTTTGAACCACGTGCATTAACTGAATTATTCCCCGACTGGAAAGAAAAAGGCGCACCGCTTAATACAGCAGTCACCAAAGACGACGTCCTTTTCTATACCAGCGAAAAAAGCGCTGTTAAAGTCCCCAATTTTTTCGTCCCAAAACCTTTACATAACGAAGGTAATTATGTTGTTAGCATGGGGAATGTTTGCCGCTGGCTAGGTGAGCAAGCTGAAAACCTTGGCGTTGAAATATACCCTTGCTTTGCTGCAGCCGAAGTCCTTTACAATGAAGATGGTAGCGTAAAAGGTGTTGCCACAGGTGATATGGGTGTTGCAGCCGATGGCTCGCATAAAGACAGCTACATGCAAGGCATGGAGTTGCACGGTAAATACACCCTTTTTGCTGAAGGCTGTCGAGGGAGCTTAGGCAAGCAGCTCATTGAAAAGTTTAAGCTTGACGAAGGCCGAGACCCTCAACACTATGGCTTAGGCATTAAAGAAATTTGGGATATTCCTGCCGATCAACACGAAGAAGGTTTAGTTGTGCATGGTGTTGGCTGGCCTTTATCAGAAAGCGGCTCATCCGGCGGCGCATTTCTCTATCACGCCGAAAACAACCAAGTTTTTGTCGGTTTGATCACTGATCTTAATTACAGCAACCCACACCTTAGCCCTTTTGATGAATTCCAACGATTCAAGCACCACCCTACCGCCAAAAAGTATCTGGAAGGCGGTAAGCGTGTCGCTTATGGTGCAAGGGCCTTATCAAAAGGCGGCATAAACGCCCTACCCAAAATGCATTTCCCTGGTGGTTTATTGATTGGCTGTGAAGCCGGCACATTGAATGCCATCAAGATCAAAGGAAATCATACAGCCATGAAAAGCGGCATGATTGCTGCTGAAACCGTCGTGGACGCAATCAACAAACAAAAAGCCAATACAGACTTGGTCGAATACGCGGATAACTTCAATAATTCATGGGTTTATGACGAGCTTTACAAATCACGTAACTTCGCCGGTATTCTTCACAAATTTGGCACCGTCATTGGCTCGGGGCTTCTTTGGGTTGAGCAAAATATTTTCGGTGGAAAAATGCCGATTAATTTCCGCGATACGGCAAAAGATCATGAGCAACTAAAACCTGCTAATAGCTGTCCAAAGATTGATTACCCCAAACCCGATAACACATTAAGCTTCGATAAATTATCATCGGTTTTCCTCTCGAACACCAACCATGAAGAAGATCAGCCTTGTCATCTGACACTAAAAGACCCTGACGTCCCTATCAAATATAACCTACCTACTTTTGATGAACCGGCACAGCGCTATTGCCCAGCTGGCGTTTACGAGATTATCGAGACCGAATCAGGTGATAAGCAATTTCAGATCAATTCGCAGAACTGTGTTCACTGTAAAACCTGTGACATCAAGGACCCGACACAAAATATTGTTTGGGTAACACCCGAAGGTGCCGGCGGCCCTAACTACCCAAACATGTAAATTCTACTCTTCCTGTCGGCGGCTACATTTTACAGTCGAATAATGTAGCCCACAGGCATTCCCCCCCTACATTTATACTCATCGGAATTGGAGATGCAAGAAGGCGGAAAACGAGCGAATCCCCATGAGCTTACAATCAGTAAGTGATTGGGGTGAGCGAGCGCGGCCAACGCCCTTGCATCTTCAAGTGTGATGGGTATACACCTCACATCCCCTTCAATAACTTTAAAACTTCACTGCGCTTACAAGGTCTAACCTTTTTAGAAACAAACTCCTGTAAAACACAGAGAGGCGTATGAAACGAAGCCAGAGGAATGAGAAAAAAGCCTATACGCTGTCTTTCTTTGGGGCACTCGTTATGGCCTTGCTTGGCTTCGGCTTTGCTTACCTCACGTCTTCCGATGCCATTTTGCTGGATGGTGTTTTTTCTAGCATCAATATGATCATGATTGCGACGACACTATACGTTTGCATCAAAATCTTACCGCTCGTCAATCATCGCTTTCAATTTGGCCTCAGCCAAATGGAACCCATCATCAACATTGCCAAAGCCTGCCTTTTTGTCTCGGTAATCGTTTTTGCCAGCTATTCTGCCATCATTGTTATCTTAAAAGGTGGTCGGCAAATAAATTTCGACCTCGGTATTTTGTATGCACTGGTCGCCACTATAGGCTGCCTCATTATTGCCATCATTCTCGTGCGCATGAATAAAGCCTACCCCACGCCACTGCTCTCTGTTGAAACAAAAGGTTGGATGGTCGATACAGCACTGAGCAGCGCGATCTTATTTGTTTTCTTCATCAGTAAACTCATTGAAACCACGCAATGGGAACACTACCTCCCTTATGTAGACCCCTGTGTGCTTTTAACCATTTCACTTATCGTTATCCCCATTCCCATCGCCATTTTTAAAGATAACTTTCTTGAGCTACTTACTTCAGCCCCCTCAATAGAGAAACAGCAAGAAATAGAAACCATATTAACCAAAGTGCTTTCTCGCTATGCCATTGATGATTTTGCAGTAAGAAGCGGAAAAACGGGCCGTCAGCTAGATATTTGGGTGATGTGTTTACGAAAAAGAGATGTTGAGCGTAGCATGCACGATTTGGATGAGATTCGACGTGCACTTTACACCGCGTTTGAAGTGCCCAACAGCCATATTCACATTTATATTGAAGCCACAGCAGATGAGAAAATTTATCACCTTGAAATTGCTTACCCTTAACGTCCCTTTATGGCTATACCTATCAGAATTGGCGATGCAAGAAGGCGGCAAGCGAGCGAACCTCCCATGAGCTTACAGTCAGAACGTGGCCAACGCCATTGCATATTCAAGGGTGATCGGTATAAATAAAATCACGCACCTCATACAGCATAATAACGACCTAACAAAGACTTCTTTTGGCTAAACTGCTAGGATAAACACAACCCCCCACACGAAAGGTTTATGATGGAATTCGTGACTAACTTCTTTACCTTGCTTAATGAATCTGCGCCTTGGTTACTGTTAGGCTTGCTTATTGCTGGAATCATCAAGGCCTATATCCCTGAGGACTACCTCACTCGCCATCTTGGCGGAAAAGGCATGAAAGCCACCATCAAGGCAGCCTTGATTGGCGCGCCTTTGCCCTTATGCTCATGTGGCGTTGTACCCGCTGCGCTCAGCATACGTCGCGCAGGGGGGTCAAAGAATGCAACCGTCTCTTTTCTGATTGCCACCCCTGAAACAGGGATTGACTCTATGGGCATTACCTATGCACTCATGGGGCCATTTATGACGATTATCCGCCCTATTGCGGCAATTTTTAGTGCGATATTTGCGGGTTTTTTAGTGGGGAAATCGGAAGGGGGGGAAACCGTTGAGGCGACAAAAAAAACAGACTCGCCTTCTAGCTGCTGCAAAACAGAAAAGCCCTCATGCTGTGATACACCCAAACAAGCGGTGCAGACACCGGCAACGAATAAACTAAAGCAAGGCATCAACTTTGCTTTCTTTGATATGTTCGATGACATTTTTATCTGGCTATTCGTGGGCTTACTCTTTGCCGCGATTATTCAAACCTATGTCCCCTCCTCTTTCTTAACGCAATACGGCGATAGCTGGATGGCCTTCATTTTAATGGCCGTTATTGGTGTACCTATGTATATCTGCGCAACCGCATCTACCCCCATTGCCGCAGGCTTTCTTCTCTCTGGCGTTTCACCTGGGGCAGTATTGGTCTTTATGCTCACAGGCCCCGCAACCAACATTGGCACCTTAGGCATTATTTATAATGAGCTTGGAAAAAGGCCTTTAATCGCTTATTTATCAGGTATTGTCATTTGTAGCTTTGCCTTCGGTGCTTTAACCAATTATCTCTTTTCTGTGTTTAATTTTCCGATGCTTTCTAGCGTCAGTGATCAGCACTTACATGCCAGCTGGCTACAAATCGCTTCATCGGTATTGATCATAGGCTTAAGCTTTATTGCCTTTTATAAAAAATTCTTAAGGGCTTAGGTGCTAGAAAATCCACTGAAACGAATCGATTATAATAAATAACGCTGCCTGATAATTGTCCATTCAGCCTGCCCTAACTTGTCGATTATTGCATCAACAAACGCCTGTGGAAGGATTTGATCCTTGGCATTTTCAAGCAAGCTTAGATACTGACTTAATCGCGTATTTTTTTTCTGTAGCTGTTGATCTATCGCCCCCCAAAGTGCCGCACCTTTGGTATAAAACAAACCATAATAGGCATAATTATTATTTCTCTCGACCTGTTTCGCTGCGTCATACAGACCAACATAACTCAATGGAAATGCCGTCGCACTGTACATCCAGCGATTAACCGCGCTAGACACACGGTAGCGTGTCCCTTGCAATGAGCTAATCGCATAATATTCTGCAAGGCTTTCATTCACCCATATTGCATTCGGCACATAGAAAAGCTGATGCATAAATTCATGCGCTGATATTTTGAGCAAATAGGTGTAAGCATCTCGGGATATGACACCGTTCTCGACGGGGTAATTAGCGAGAAACGTATGGAAGCCTGCAGCACCGCCTATGCTTCCCGACCGGCGCTCCCGCTTAAACCAGACGAGCTGCCACAGCTCAGCGTTATTTACCGAAAATTGTGATTTGAGGTAATCAATTTGGTGAAGAAAAACAGGCACCCACAAAAGCTGTTGATCCACGAGCTGCCTACCACTCGATTTAAGGTTGAGAGTAATATCGCCTACATCAATAAGCATGTTGTGCTGCATACCGCTCACAATAAAAAGTGGCGCAGCGGAAGTAGGCGGCAGGTCATAGCACGTATTGGATTCCGCGTACAAACACACACGAATAGCATCCTGATCCTGAATTCTCGGCAACGTGTTCCATTCTGTCAGTAAATGCCAACCTTCCAAGAGTGAAAACGCATTTCTCTGCTGAGAAACTTCAAGCCCTTCAGGCGACACGGGTATAAAGCTAATCTGCCACGATACCCGCACGCACTGAACAGGTACCTGCCAGCTAATCGGCTTAACTTTATTGCCAGTATTATGACAATAAAGAATTGGCTCCACCTCACCATTATCAAAAAACCTTGGCGGGAGAAAGCGCAATGCACCCGCTTGCGATGTATCCACAGAAACATCTGCAACCAACGGGTTAGCATTATCCACTTTCACCTGATAAACCAACGGCGACTGACTTAAAACGTAAGACGGCAGTAGACAAAAAAATAAAAAGCATATCTGGTGTTGTAACGTCATCATCAACCTTTACCTATTAAATTTTTCACACCGGATCTTAGGTACTGTAAGCATACATTCTGTCAATGCAGGGATCCTTCATCGCCGACTTACAATAGCAAGCCAAGATTGTTGCTCTCTCGGTACACCTTCGGGACGATAATAATGATCAACTACCGTAAAACCCGCTTCTTCAAGGTATGCTTTACTGTCATCAAACTCCATAAAATGCGCATAACGCTCGCCCTGAAAGCCATCCTTGTGCCCACGAGGATTCGATGAAAAAAGTACGCCTTGTGGTTTCAGTGAGCGGTACAGTTGCTGTAACACGCTAACAAGTTTTTCACTCGGCACATGAAATAACGATGCATTAGCAAAAATACCATCAAATCGCTGTTCACCCAGATCAAGTGCTAGGAAGTTCTGATGAAGCACTTCACAATCACTATAATCTTTCGCCATTTGGCAAAATTTTTCTGTTCCATCTACCCCGAGTGCTCGGTGACCTAACTGTTTAAATGTCAGTAAATCTCGCCCGGGGCCGCAACCAAAATCCAAAATATCAAGCGCCGTATTTTTGGGCAGTTGATTCAGCAAAGCGCGGATATTTTGACTGACATCATGGTCTTTCGTCCCAGCCCAAAAATCATCCGCACGTTCGGAATAGTTAGCCAAGGTTGTTGCTTCACGTTTATCTATTTTCTTATTCATGAATACTCAATAAATGATCAGAGGCATTCAACGACGACAGGGATCGCTTTAAATGCCGGCGTTTTGCTTCTTGGATCAGTTTCTCTTCCGATGAGCACATTCGCTTCGGGATAGTAAGCCATTAAATTACCTGCAGGCAAGTCGAATAAATACAACTTTAATTTCTCCATTTTACCCTGCGCCGATCGAATATCAACGGTATCACCAACAGCCAATCCTAACCGCGTCATATCGGCCTGTCCCATCAATAATGACCATCGTTCTTTTGTGCCTCGGTAGCTATCACTCTCTTCGTAGATGATGGAATTAAACTGACCCTCACTACGTACACTCATTAACGTAAAAGGGAATTCAGCCGTTGTTGACTGTACAAATAAATCTTGATGCGTCACAAAATTAGCACGCCTTGAGGGGGTATTAAACACCGGTTTATGTAAAAGCCTGCCATTGACATGAAACTCAATTTTAGCAACATCAATATCCGCTATATTTTCCATACCTGTGACCGTTTTGGCGATTGCTTGGCGTATCGTTCGATGCGTTTTAAACGCATGGAAATCAACCAAGGTATCAGGCAGCATTCTTAAGGCCAGATCACATAAAATATCCACCTCTGGCCGCACATTAGATAACCTATCGATACCGCCATCGCTCATGCGCACATAATTGAACATAGATTCTTGGGTGGTTGATTGACGCTCCTCATCACGTGCAGTCACAGGTAAAACCAAGGCATCACTTCGTGCCACACCCTCTAAGTGACCGCGATTTAAGGTCGTTGTTAAATACAATTTAAAGCCAACATTATCCAAAGCTTCTTTTGCCCACATGCTATCAGGGCTAGCTTCATATAAATTTCCACCCATGATTAATGCTGCATCCATACTGCCTTCGTGCGCCCGAGTTAAACAAGCCAATGTATCCAAGCCCGGTTTCTTTGGTGCAACTAGCCCTAATTGCGCTTCCATCCTTTTAAGTACATCTTCAGCCAAAACAGGTTTAACGCCCATAGTACCCACACCTTGCACATTACTGTGCCCACGCAAAGGTAAAAGCCCAGCAAAGCGTTTACCGACCATGCCTCTCAACAATGCAAGATTGGCAATCGCTTCTACATTTTTGCTGCCATGTGTGTGATGCGTAATTCCCATCCCCCAAGCAAATATGACGTTTTCTGCCTCCGCATAACGCCTTGAAATCGCTTCAATCCGTTGTTTTGGTAGCCCTGTTTGTTCACAAAGCCTTGACCAACTCGCCTTTTCAAGCGATGCACGGTAGCTCTCAAAGCCCTGTGTGTATGCGTCAATAAATGCTTGCGTGTGTGAACTCCCCTCAATCAACGCTTTGCCTATAGCGCTCAGCAACGCCAAATCCGAGCCGATCTTCGGCTGAAGATACTCCGACGCAATCTCAGTTCCACCCGCCAACATTGATTTAGGGCTTTTAGGCACAGCGAATTTAACTAGCCCAGGTTCCTTTGCCGGATTAATCACGATCACATCCGCGCCACGATCACGACAATGTTTTAGCTGGTGTATCAGCCGAGGGTGATTAGACGAAGGGTTTGCCCCAATTAAAAATACCAAATCACAACCGCTCAAATCCTCAAGTTCAACAGTAGCCGTACCTGTTCCTATGGTTGAGGCTAACCCAACACCCGTTGCCTGATGGCAATAGTAAGAACAATTGTTGACGTTATTCGTACCATACGCTCGCGCAAGTAATTGAAGAACAAACGCCGCTTCATTTGACGAACGGCCAGAAGCATAAAAAAAGGTTTTATCGGGATGTGATGCAGAAAACTGACTCGCTGCATAATCCAATGCCCACTCCCATGTTTTAGGCTCATAATAATGGCTATCTTTCGGTTTAAATAAAGGCGTATTTAACCGCCCCAAGCGTTCGATCTCTTTGTTGCTCAGCGCTTTAAATTCAGAAATGTTATGTTGAAAAACCTCTTCAGGAATCGGCTGCTGTATATCCGTGGATTGTGCCTGGATACTTTTATTGCAAACAGAAGGGAATTCACCTAACTCATTAATCATTCCCCCACGTTGACCGCCCATACCTAAGCCACAAGCTTTACACGCGTTACTGCTTTTTAGCGCTTTGGCACTGTTTAATAAACCTATCCGGCGAACCGTGTTTAAGGTATAAAGTACCTTCTTTGGGCCCCCGCCAACGATCGACTTAGTTTTGGATTTACCCATAATTTCTGCTTTATAATGATACTGTGTAGGTTAGGCGACCGATCAGGGGATATGTTCCAGCATACATGATCAGATTTAATTATCAGCTATTGCTGCAGAAATTTTCTTCTGAAAACTTTCTTCATCAAGGTCTTCGATTTGTACAATTTTATAAGCGGCTGTCGCACCTGTTGCAATAGAAATAGATTTTACGCTAACGCCTAAAGTTTTCGCCATCAATGTCATGATCGCTTTATTCGCCTTGCCCTGCTCAGCAGGCTGAATAACTTTAATTTTAAGATCGCGCCCAAGCCAGCCCACAATTTTTTCCTGCCGTGCGCCTGCAATGATTTTAACCCTAAGCCTCATAGGCCAAAACCCTTCCCCCTTTTAAACAACGCCAATACAGCGCCCATAGCAAAACCCGCCAAATGCGCCCAATTAGCAAGGTTAAACCCAAAGAATGCGGATACGCCAGTAAAACCTATGAGTATCATGGCAACTGACAGCCAAGCCAGCCCCGAAGGAAAATTAAATAATCCCGCCTGCGATGTATTACGCAACCAGCAATAAGCGATCAACCCATAAACAACGCCGGATAACCCGCCAAACAAATGATAGGGCTGTAGATAGAATTGCGTAATATTCGATGCCAGAGAGAAGAGTAAAACAGCAGTTAACAAAGCCCACGAGCCTTCGCGCCTCTCAACTTGATGACCAAGAAACCAAAATATCACCGCATTAAAACCAATATGTACCCATGAAAAATGCAAGAAAATCGGTGTCACCAAACGCCAAACTTGTCCTTGCACAATTTGGCTAATAACAGCATCAGGGCTCGAAAGAAAAATGCCCTGAAAACTTAACCAAGCAACAACCTGATGCAAGCCCATCACAACCACTGTATATCCGATCACGCTCAGCAGAAGCGTCATGATCGCAACAGGGTTTTGCGAAATAATGCCTGTTATTTTTGCAAGAGCAGGTGTCGAGTGCTTGCTTACAGGCTCAAACTCAGCCGCTATTTCACCACGCTCAAAACGCTGATAAAGCGTACGTGCCATGGCAACATGCTCTTTATGATACACCCATAAAACTAACCGACCGCTCTCCTCACTTAGCCGATGGGGGAAGTTCACCGAAGATAAGTAAAGTACGAAAGGCTTTAAGGCGTCACCGCCTATGTCCTGATCAAACCTGATAGCTGGGATTAGATCTGTCAATTTCGCCTCGAATTCTGTATAGAGTGGGAACTCAGCCGTTTAACCTCAAATGTTATGCCAAGTCATAAATTTCTTATAGAGCACGATGAAATACGTCTACTCGCATGTCGTATCATTCATAACACAATAATCCTTAACTGCAAAAAATTTAACTTTCCCCAGTCTTAGTCAGTCTTCTTTATACACAGATAAGAGATACATAGTAAGCGTCTAGCAAAGCCCACCTAGCAAAAAAACCAGATGATATTAGAGCTGAATATCCCAGAGCAATAGATCATCAATGTCATCATAGGCCTGTCGCCGACACATTTCATTCGGTAAGCAGCACCAACGCCGCATCGTCAATGATGATAGCGACCCTGTGACAGTTACGTCTCGTATTCGTTACGATGAGGTGAGGTGAAGTGAGGTGAGGAATTTTGGTACGAATTTCATTGTCGATAGTAGCAAGCCCATTGCCTTCTTTAGCCCACGGTTTGATCGCTACCGAGCGATCAAACCTAAAATCAAAAAACTACACAAGCAATCCAAGCAGTGCGGTGCGGCGTGTATACCCATCAGAATTGGAGATGCAAGAAGGCGGCAAGTGAGCGAATCCCCATGAGCTTACAGTCAGTAAGTGATTGGGGTGAGCGAGCGCGGCCAACGCCCTTGCATCTTCAAGGGTGAGCGGTATAAAACTACGAAAGCTGAAGCAAAAACCCCTTCGCTTTTTTGTGGATGCGGTTAAAAATTTGTGGCACTAATATCTGCGCTATACCCATCGGAATGGGAAATGCAAGAAGGCGGCAAGCGGGCAAATCCCCATGAGCTTACAGTCAGTAAGTGATTGTTGGGGTGAGCGAGCGCGGCCAACGCCCCTGCATCTTCAAGGGTGATCGGTATATACACCGCGACCACTCATAATGTCGATAAAACTGGATAATTTCGACATGAAATATTGTTGTGTCGATATAATCGACATACACTTAAATCTGCTGAGCTTGATGTCCATTTTTTTAGAGTTTATAAATATGATATGGCAACCCGATCAGCCCTATAATCATTTACCATTATTACCTCCCGACATAGACAAGATTGAAACAAAGCCAATCTTAAAAGCCTGTATTAGCGGAATTAAAACAGGCGGGTGAGCTTCTGCCCAATTAAGGTATGCTGATTAATTTACTTCCCCTTCTGGAAGCAAAAGACAGCTCACAAATCGAAAATATAGTTACCACAACTGATAAGTTGTTTCAGTATGCTCAAGAAGATACAGGTGCCGACCCTGCAACAAAAGAAGCATTGCAATATCGAACAGCACTTTATCAGGGATTTATCCAGTTGGCGAAAAAGCCGCTTTGCACAGCAACAGCTATTGAAGTGTGCAGCACCTTAAAAAATATCGAGATGTCGATTCGTAAAGTACCCGGGACGGTGATCAGCAATCAGGCAACCGGTGAGATTATTTATTCGCCACCTGTGGGTGAAAGAGAGATTAGAGATTTACTCGCCAATTGGGAGCGGTTTTTGCATGATCACAATGATGTTGACCCGCTGATTAAAATGGCTGTCGCACATTATCAGTTCGAGGCCATCCATCCGTTTCATGACGGTAACGGCCGAACGGGGCGTATTCTTAATGTGCTCTACCTTATTGAAAAAAATCTATTAACCTTGCCTATTCTGTATTTAAGTCGCTATATCGTTAAAAATAAACAAACCTATTATTCCTTATTGAATCAAGTCACCGCTGAACAGAAGTGGGAAGATTGGTTACTGTTCATGCTCAATGGCGTCGAGCAAACTTCCACTTGGACTTGCCATAAAATTATAGCCGTCAAGCAGCTCATTGATATGACTACGGAACACATAAAAACGCATCTGCCAAAAATTTATAGTTATGAGTTGGTACAGTTGATTTTTGAACAGCCTTATTGCCGCATCAGCGATCTGGTTGAAAAGCAGATTGCAAAACGTCAAACCGCATCGACTTATTTAAAGCAACTGGTCGATATTGGTGTTTTACATGGGATTAATGCTGGTAAAGAAAAGCTCTTTGTTCACCCTAAACTTATTCAATTAATGGGTCGCGATAGCAATCATCTAACCCCCTATAAAGCCGGTGATTATTGATAGCGCTGGCCCCTCGAGACTGTTACCGCACTTTTATGCACATAAAAGTGTGAATGTAGCGCACTTTATTGCGCATAAAAGTGCGGAAATAATCTGTTATTAGCCCAAAGGGTTCCTTAAATTAGCCAGAATTGGTTCGCACAGCGACGTCTTTCATTGATTTTAGAATGATCAAATTTCAGAGAGGAAAAGGTAGGAAAAGGGGGCGGATCGATTTAAAAATAACCAGTCAAAAAAAATCATCTGTTCAAAAAATATTCGACCCGACCCCTTTAATTATAAATGTAATGCCGAAACTTTTAAGATCATCAAAAACAGACATTCAGAGTCTCGTACGAAATATCTTGTAAAGAAACTTAACTTACAAGAATAAGTTAAGTTATTTTTAATTCAGTACCCCCCTGTGTCAGGATACTTGTCGCCTCTAAAATTTTAATTAGAGGCATAAAAAATGAGAAAATCGTTTACCCATTCGTTTAAGATACAGGCAATAGAAAAGGCATTGAGCCGACAAGAATGTATGAGCATCAAGGATGTGGCTGAAAACTTAGGTATTGGCCATTCGACGTTACAAAAATGGATTAGACAGGCTAAAGAGCAACGGCTTAATCAACCATTAGATGGTGGGGTAATGACCATGGTTAAAGAAAAAAGGCCCCAAGATTGGAGCGCTGAAGAACGTTTGAATATGGTCATTGCCTGCGGATCTTTGAGCGTCGAGGACATCAGCCAGCTTTGCCGAGAGAAAGGAATATACCCACATCATATCAACCAATGGAGAGGTGATTTTATCAAGAATAAGCCCCTATCGACTGCTTCAGAAATTCAAAGTGAGAATAAGCAATTTAAAAATGACATTAAGTTACTAAAAAAGGAGTTAAACCGTAAAGATAAGGCATTAGCTGAAACAGCAGCGCTGCTAGTACTCCAAAAAAAAGTCCACGAAATATGGGAAAGCGACGAGGCCAGCTAATAGTGAAACAAGAGCGTGATGATATTATTCACTTGATTAGCGAGGCTCGATCCAATGGTGCTAGGCAAAGGCAGGCTTGCGATATTATAGGCATTACACCAAAAACATTACAGCGCTGGGCGCGACCAGAGGGCGATGAAGATGGTCGTTTGTCAGCCAAGCACAGCCCTTGTAATAAGCTCAGTGAGCTTGAGAGACAGCGTATTATTCAGGTCTGCAACCAACCTGAATACGCGAATTTATCGCCCAGCGTCATCGTGCCAATGCTTGCAGATAAAGGTGTGTACATCGCATCTGAATCCACTATTTACCGTGTGTTAAAAGCACATAAACAAGATAAGCATCGGCTGAGAAGTAAGCCTGCCAGAGTTATTACAAAACCTGAATCGTTGACGGCCACAGGCCCGAATCAGATTTATAGTTGGGATATTACGTATTTACCAACAACGGTAAAAGGCTTGTTTTATTACTTGTATCTTGTCATGGATATTTATAGCCGAAAGATTGTTGGTTGGCAGGTATATGAACAAGAAAGCAGTGCATTGGCCGCAGATTTAATGACAGATATTTGCTTACGTGAAGGGATTAAGCCGAATCAGGTGATCTTACATTCGGACAACGGTAGCCCGATGAAAGGCGCAACAATGCTAGCGACACTGCAAGAATTAGGGGTTGCTCCGTCGTTTAGCCGCCCCTCTGTTAGTAATGATAACCCTTATTCTGAGTCATTATTTAGAACACTTAAGTATCGACCAGAATACCCAGAAAAAGCCTTTGAGGGTTTAGATTTAGCACGAAAATGGGTGAATGGATTTGCTGATTGGTATAATCATGAGCACAGACACAGCAGCATAAAATATGTCACGCCTGTAGAGCGTCATACGAAGCAAGATAGAATTATCTTAATCAACCGTAAAGCTGTTTATCTACAGGCGAAAATGGCGCACCCAGAGCGATGGAGTGGCGACATTAGAAACTGGGATCACATTGCTGAGGTTTATTTAAACCCAGGGAAATCTAAAAGTAATAGGGAAATAAATCAGGCGGCATAAAAGTAAACTTTAGGCGACAAGTATGTTGAAATCTACCGGTACCCTCAGTTGTAATATCCCAATCTTCTAACAAATCTATATCGGCTATCTTTAAAAAAGACATCCGGCCTTGTTATAAATTTACGATATTTATTGTCATTAATTATCTTAATTTTATTTGCGATAAGCATGATATGGTTTAAGTATATCGGGAATTTAGAAAACCTGTCTTCATTTAAACTGTTTTGCCCTTCTTTCCAAACAACACTTGATGCCTCGGCACCATATTGACATATAAATTGACTGTTTCTTGCGCTGTATACATTCTCAAAACATATCCCTTCGAACATTTCTGCATCTTTAAATCTAGGGCTTCGAAGGAATTCCACATGAGGGCTTATAATTTTATGGGGATCTACACTGGACGTTAGAAGCAAACCCTCCGTTGCACTAAATAGCTCATCAACATACTTTATACAGCCTGCATGTGCATGCTCAATAAATTTTATTCTTTTCTTCTCAAGGTTTAGTGGCAATGTAATGTGTTTTCCATTCTTAAAGCGAACAAAGCTACCCGATGTATTTAAAAAAAGAAGCTCAAACATCAGAATGTAAACTGAATACAAATTTTCATTATCTTTTCCATCCGCATTGTGTGCTAAAAAAGAGCTATAAGGTAAACCAATACTCCCTAGTGTTTTTTCTGCGCCCTTGTAGGTCACAAAATAGTATCCTGCTAAGTCAGGCTTGCGAGTAAGATGAGAAAGTGATCTCTGCATAGTACCGTTGTGACCAATATCAACAACAGCGAATTTTCCATTTTCTAAAAAAGATTTTTTATCGAAATAACTTAATAATTCATAGCGCTCTTCCTTAGCACATTCAAGCAGTATTTCTGATTCAAGCTTAAGCAAGTGAATAAACTTCTCCAAGTCCTCCTTGAATCTGATGGTATCAGTAAATTTTTCAAATCCACTTATACGCAGGGACTCTTTTTTAAACTTAGATACACAAACACCAAAACGATTAAAAATTATTTCTTTTAATGTAACAGGAGAAAAATTGACTGACGCAACTTCAACTATATCGTCAATAGATTGCATTCTAGGTACATTCACAGATCGACGTGAACACAGCAAATATTCTGATTTTGGTGCACCCTTATCACCCTCAGCCAAAATGTCATAGCATTTTTTTATAATTTCTCCGTCTCTTGCGAGAAAATATAAAGTTTCTATCCCGTCTTTTTTGGATTGCTTTAAAAGCCAAGCAGCAAAAGCAGAAAACATTGGCCCCATAGCACAGTAACCGAATTTTTTAGGATCCCTGTTGTATATCCCTTTTGAATAATCACCAAACATGCCATCAAAAAGTTTGTTATTAACTAGCCCCTTTGCAACAGACTCGACATATGGATGATCAAAGCCCAAAGGCCCTGTATAATATGAAACTTGATCTGATATTATTTTATTTGATGGTAATATGAAGGAGCCAAAACCATGCTTTCTCGCCATTTCTCCATCTGCATGATAGTTATCACCAAAATGTATAAAACCAGCAGGTTTCACATTAAGATTATTTGAAACATAGTGAAATAAATTTCCAGTATGCTTCAACAAACCAATTTCAGATGACACATAAAGTTTTTCATACTTATTGACACCAGAATTCGCCAAAATTGTTTCAACAAAGGTTTTTTCGAAGAATATATCCGAAATCAAAACTACCCTCTTTTTATTAGCTAACGCATATGCTAAAAGTTCACAACCTACTAATCGCCTCTCACATACTCTCAACTCCAAATCAAGCTCATACTGTAACAAGCTTTTTGCCTGATCCGGCTCTAAGTCACCGCGGCTTACGAGAGCTGAGTATCTATCAGATAGTGGAATTTCCTCCCCGCTTGGATCAACGACAAAGCCGCGAGACTTTCCTCTCAAATATGAGAAATTTTTAATACCTAACGAAATAGCATAGATGTCCATTAATGAAAAAATATCATTGGGGCTTTCAACTTTACGCTGAATCAAAGTATCGAAGATATCGAATGACACGACCTCAGATTTCTTTATCAGTCTCTTTGCCAAAGACAGATTTTCAAGAAGATATTTAGCGAATTTTGGCTGCGTTTGAATAGTCTTTTTCTTAATCGTATTTACTATCGGACTAGATATATGCTCATCAATACGCTGAACTTTTCTATCAACGGCCAATAAAGTTTGCCTCGCTTGCTCAGATTTATCAACATGCTTATAACTGTAATAGAAACCGAGCATATCCCTCATTTTGTCTTTCTCAGATAAAAACTTGATACTTTGACACGGCTCAGTATCTACGACAGGAGAAAGAATATCAGACCAAAAAGAAGGACTAACAAAATCTTGATAAATCGAAAGGTAGTTTTCTTTCCCTGGACTCCTACTAAGCATAAAAATAGGTTTAAACCAAAAGTGTGATTCTTTATTAAAAAACCTAGCCTCATGAACCACGGAAGAAGATATTGTATGTACGCTTTTTATATTAGGATTTGCCAGTAGGTGATATGCAGAATGCTGCACAACTTCAACATTGGAAAACCCTTCTAACCACTTTAATATATGCTTATCTCCGCTACCAACGAAGGGATGCCTACTATAGTAGACTTTATTATATTTTTTAGTGAGGTTAATAAACTTATCTTTGTAATCTAAAAGGTTAAGCATTTTACCATCAAGGCAAATTGCCTTATCGGTCAAAGTTTGCCCTATGAACAATGCTGAATTTTGCTCTAATAATACTTCAACACGCTTAAACCCTTTATATGTACTTATCTTAAATTTATCAGCATAAAGATAAAAGTACTCTTCATCCATATGATACGAGTCAATTTTACTTCTAATATCAATGCAATTCGTATTAAAAGCAAAAAGTATATCGTCAAGATAACGAATAGGATGAAGCCAGACATCTATATAAACGATGCCAGCCCGATCTAATACGCGTCGAGTTTGCCGCGATAACTCATAGGCAACAACAACAGACTCTACCGGCAAAAATTCAAGCAAAAAATCTATAGATTCACTGGTAATTTCTTCATCATCAAAATAAAACTGAAGCTCATCAATATCCAACTTCACATTAGAAAGATTGAAGAACGTATTTCGGCTGAACTGTTCAACATTTGTTAAGGACGACGTCATTGACAAAGGAAAAGATCCCGTAGCCTTGAGTATTCGTCGATCAAGAATATCTCTAAACCACCTAAGATTGGAAAACTGCTCCTTTTCTGCGGTCATTAATATATCTGATATTAAAATTATTTCTTTTTTAATCATTATTTAATATAATTTATTTAATTTAATTTAACATAAAAATATTAGCGAAAATAAACATACTTTTACTAATATTTATAGCCCTGTGAATTAACACCAACTTCCCTGAAGATGCTACTGGTAGCTTTAGTTAACCTCCAAGTAACTACAAATAATATTCTAATATACCCTTCATATCTGAGCTTTTGTCATTTACCAAAACATATTTAATATGATTATTTTTCATTACCTTTTCTGCTTCAGAAAGCATGACGTTTTCATCTATAACAACTGGGTTATATGTCATAATATCTTTCGCCTCTATTGATTCAATATCCATACTATTCAATAAGGCACGACGCAGGTCTCCATCCGAGATAATACCTTTCAATACCTCACCATCCATAACTATGGCAACGCCTAGCTTAGATTCCGTCATGGTAAAAAGAACTTCTTTTAACGAACAATCAGAGGAAACAAATGGCAAGTTTTTCGTCAGCATCTCGTCCTTAACTTTAGTAAGAAGTCGACGCCCCAAACTCCCACCCGGATGATAAACAGCAAACTCTTCTGGTTGAAAGTTACGTTTTTTCATCAACGCAACGGCAAGCGAATCTGCAAGTGCAAGTGTTATCGTCGTAGAGGTCGTTGGCGCAAGATTATTAGGGCAAATTTCTTTTTCGACATGAATATCTAACATGATGTCTGAGTTTGTACCCAAGGTAGATTCTGGGTTGTTGACGATCGATATGATTTTATTACCAAAACGTTTTAGGCTGGGTAATAATTTAATCACCTCATCTGTCTCGCCGCTGTTCGATATCAAAAGAACAACATCTTTGGGGCGAATCATGCCCAAGTCACCATGGTAGGCTTCAGCTGGGTGTACAAAAAAGCTCGGCGTACCTGTAGAAGCCAGTGTCGCTGCGATTTTTTTGCCGATAATACCGGATTTACCCATGCCGGAGATGATCACATGGCCCTCGCAATGATACATGGTATCAATCGCATGATTGACGGCTTCGTCGATATTTTCTACCAGCCACTCTAAAGCTCTCGCTTTTTCAATCAGGCAACCTTTAACAATCGATATACTGTCATCGATAACCTTATGGGAAGATACTTCTGCTAGGTTATTCATTCTTTCTCAAATTTATTAAACGTTTCGAATTTTTTATAAAAAGTTATCTTTAAAACAACAACGCCACTTTAGCCACCAGTGCAATCTGATAAATAATCTGCGATAAATCCATCGCAAACTGCATCGTCTTGTTATCCACCTGCGGCAATACTAACACTTCATCACCCGGAGAAAGCCGCGATCGTTTGCTTTTTATTTTACCCATGCTATCGGCGTAATTAATGATTTCGCCGTTTTGTTTCATCACGAGTACGCGGCTATGACCTTTCTTTTGCGTAAAACCACCCGCGGCTTCGATGTAATCATAAATGGTGGCATCATCACGCCAAACGGTAGCGCTGGGAAACATAACCTCTCCGTTCACTTGTATCAACAAGCTTCTTGAGGGGATGAAGATACGATCTTTATTTTTTAACGTAATGCCGCTTTTTAAGGGGTTATCTCCCATAACGACCAAACCAAGAGGTTCTATATCTCTGGCTCGCTTGATAAATTCATCGATAATTTTTGCATCGCTTGCACGCAGTTTGGCTACACCAATGGTGCTCGATCGTGCAGAGTAAGTGGCATCTTCGAGCTTCTGCAATTTAAGCTCGATCATTTCTTTTTGTCGTGTGGCAACATCTTCACGATAAAGCTGTAACGCGTTAAGCATAGAATTATTGGAGGTTTCTATTTTTGCCATTAAACTATCCAAATCTGCGCCATAAGGCAGCACATACTCCGCACGGCCTCGATGCTCGCCCTCCACAAAAACCACAATGGTTCCTGTGGGCTTATCGCTGACGATATCGAGCGTATCGCCATTAAATAACTCAATCGCTGTATTTGTATTAAGCGGAATGTATTCCACTTCATTTTTTATGCCATTTCTGCGTGTAATACGCGCATGTGTTGCTTCGGGCAATAAGCCAATAATATCCAATGCTTTATTTAACTTGATACTTTTATCTTCAAATTCAAGCTGTACGGGGTTTTCAACTAACCCGTCAAAGGTGACGTTGCTCTGCCTTGGGCCAACCACTAATACATCACCATCGTGCAGCTGCTGTTGCTTGATGTGCCCATTCAGGATGAAATCGTACAGGTTGTATTCATTGATCAATTGGTTGTTACGCTTCAGCTGTATATTGAGGTAACTGCCGCTTTCTGGGTTGATACCGCCGGATTTTTCGAGATAACTGAGTATCGAATCCGAAGATAAGCCCCCATAAAGCCCCGGCTTTTTGACAAAACCCGTCACGTATAGCTGCACCGGTTGCGAGGCATCGAGATTGGCATACAGCTTTACATTGCGCTGATACACACTGGCAACTTTTTGGGCGATGACTTTATTCAGGTCTTTGTTGGTGGTGCCTTGTAATCGCACCGGGCCAATATTCGGGATAAACACATTGCCTTGCGCATCAACCGTTAATTTTGTGGCCACTTCGTACCCGCCCCATAACTGCAAGTTGATGATATCGCCCACACCGATCACATAGTTGGGGTTAAAACCCTGAAATGAGCTGCTACCAAAGCCGCCAGTAAAGAGGTTTTGGCCGAAGACGGTGGCATCTTCTCGCTCTTCGATCACTTGCGCATGCGCGGTTAATACAAGCAGAAAACTGAAAACAATAAAACTAATTTGTCGCATCATATTAATCCAAATGCTCCTTGATAGTGGTCGCGGCCATACGAAAAATACCAAATACCATCAATAAGATAACGGCCAAGGTAAGCAGGTTGTAGAGTTTTTGTGGGTAAAGAGCTTCTTCGGCCACATAGGGCTCGTTGATGACGACTAAGTGCTTAAGCTTTCGGCTGGCTTCTATTCTTGCGCCTTCTAACGCCGTCAGCGCCGACATGTACGTCATTTGCGCCACTTCCACTTCAAGCTCTAGCTCTTTGTAATCGCCATACACTTCGTTGATGGTTTTTTCTTTTTGCTTGCCGCTTTTAACGAGGCGAGTGCTTTCGTGCGATATCTGTGCCTTTAAGCTGTCGATTTTACCTTTCAATGTCACCACATTGGGGGCATCTTTACGCTGATAGGAGAGTAGCCGTCTTTTTTCTGCTTCGGTGGTCGCCAGCTCCCCTTCGAGGCCGGAGATGATACTGCTCACGGTTTGCCCTTGCTGCTCAGGGTTAAAGAGTTTGTTGTTATCTTGAAAACTGATCAGTGCTTGTCGCGCTTTGACTAAGCGGTTCGCACTGGCTTCTATTTCTTCTTGTACAAAGCTAAGTTGTGAGTTTGCCAGTTCTCGGCTTTTGTTATTCACTAAGTTTTCGCTGCGCTGCAAGATGGCTTCGAGCAGTGTTTTTGAATAAGCCGCATCGTACGATTTAACTTCTACCGTCAACAAACCACTGAGCTCGTTGTAATGGATTTTTAATAAATCCTGGTAGTACGATAAAAAATCTTCTTGGCTGGCATCAGGACTTAAGCGAGATACCCAATCGGCATCCGCATGTTGGCTAAAATGGGTTTTGATATTCACGTCTTCATCGAGGTACTTCAGCATATCGACGGATAAAATATGTTCATTCAAGATATGCTCGTCGTTTTGTGAGGAGAAGCCAGCAATGGCGGCGAGTGTCACACCGGCACCGGCAGAGGCGGCTTGATTACTGGCATCTTTGATCATAAAGCTGGCTGAGCTCACATAAAAATTAGCCGCAAACAGCAGGTAATACACCGCCACCAGTGCCCAAGGGATACCTACAATCACCAAGAAGCTTTTTTTTCGGGAGACTTTAACTGTGCGTTTGAAGTGGCGTTTGCAAAATTTATTAAACGCAGGCATCGAGGTCAAAAACGGCAGGTTATTTTTTTCTAGCGTCGCCTTTACCTTGGATTTCAGCGTTTGTTTTTTCTTCTTGGGTTTGTTTTTTGGCTGATTGTTGGCTTTATTCTCAGGCGCCTTCGCTTGTTGCGGCTGGGGCCTTGGTTTCTTTGCCTGATCGTCCATTTTTTTCTCTGTATTTTCTACAGGTTTCTTTTCTTCTACTGTATCGTTCATCCGTTACCCTTTATCATCTGCTGATAACGCTTAGCCGCTTCATTCAAATCGTTATATATTTTTATCTGCCCATCTTCGATATAAATACCGACATCGCAAATACGTTTAATCTCACTAATACTGTGTGACACAAAGATAACATTGGATGTCTCACGTTTTTTATCGAGGGCGGCTTTTGCTTTGTGTTTAAAGCGTGCATCGCCGACAGCCGTAATCTCATCCATCAAGTAATAATCAAAATCAAAGGCCATGCTGATACCGAATGTTAAGCGCGACCGCATACCGCTCGAATAGCCTTTTATCGGCTCATCAAAGAAATCGCCTAGTTCTGAAAATTCATGAATAAATTGTATTTTTTCTTTCGTGACCTTTTCGGAATCACCATAAATACGGCACACAAATTTGGCATTCTCGCGACCCGTCAGGCTGCCTTGCATGCCACTTCCTAACCCCATTGGCCAAGAAATACTGCCTTTAATGCTGATCTTGCCTTCGCTAGGGAAATCAATGCCGCCTAAAAGCCGTAAGAGCGTCGATTTACCTGTGCCGTTCCGACCGAATACGCCGATGTTTTTTCCTTCGGGCAGGGTCGCACTCACATTTTTTAAGATGTAATGTCGCCCCGATCGCGTCGGGTAATATTTCGTGACATTCTCTAATCGAATCACGAGGCCACCATCTTTTGCCAATTACGCCGATAGGACAGCATCCCTAAAAACAAACAGCCTAATGAGCATGTAAAGAGGTACATTAAATCAACGCCGGGGGCGATGTAATGCGGATACCACGCAACGCGCATCAGTTCTATCGCGTGAACCAGCGGATTCCATAAAAACAAATAATGGTACTTAGCGGGGATAACGATCAAGGGATAAATAACACAAGAGACAAAGAACAAGGGGCGCGTCAAGACAGAAACAATTTTATCGGTATCTTTAAAATAAAGACCCAAACTACCAATACACATCGAAAGCCCTAAACCAAGCGCACTGAGACAAATCACAACGAGAATAACAACCAACGGATCTTGCATCGCCACGTCATAGCCATACCACGCATACGCGGAATAAATAAAGACCATGGAGACAATGAGCAAGACGGTTTCTAGTAATGTACGCGTCAAAAATGCATCGAAGGGTTTGACTTGTTTGTAATTAAACAAGCCTTTATTGCCATTAATGGCACCCGAGCCGCCTGTTGCCACGCCGGTAAAAAAGCCTAACAGTAGAAAACCGGGGGTGAAGAATAATGCAAAGGGTATGCCTTGATAGCCCGCGCGTGAGATCGTCGAAAAAATAACGACCATCACCATAACGCCAAAGAACGGGCCAGCAATTGCCCACGCATAACCAAAAGGCGAAGTACCAAAACGTGTTTTTAATTCACGTATAAAGAGTGCCTTAACGACGGCTTGTTGTATCTGCCAGCTGCTGCGCACGCGTCTTTCCTAAACTTATTGTTATTCTAAGTAATTCTATTATTATTTTTAGTTCTACTAACCGCGAACTCTAACACATTTTAATTGGCGTTATTATTTTTTTATCCGAAGCGAGTGTTCTCCCTACATCCTTAAATAGCGGCATAAAACGAGGCTAAAAATGGTAAAAACGACTGTAAGGCGTTGATTGTTTCAATCCATTTGTTGCTGCGCATTTTACACAAGGCCGCACACAAAACAATCAACAGGATCACAAAGACAGGTGATAACAGTTCTCAAATAATCGCTTTTGCTTGTAATAAGCCCAGCCTGCCCATGAATGGTTTTATACCCATCACACTTGAAGATGCAAGGGCGTTGACCGCGCTCGCTCACCCCAATCACTTACTGACTGTAAGCTCATGGGGATTCGCTCGCTTGCCGCCTTCTTGCATCTCCAATTCCGATGGGTATATTGGGTAAAAAGCGTTGACTCTTGGGCCTTGCGTATTAGCTACCGTAGATTCAACGAGTAAGATAATCCGCATGATAACGCATGTGCTCACCGATAAAGGTCGCGATAAAGAAGTAACTGTGATCATAGCCTTCTTGCATCTGGAGCGTTAAAGGCCAACCTGTTAAATCGCACGCATTTTGTAAGCGCTCGGTATGGAGCTGATTCTGTAGAAAGTTATCTGCAGTGCCTTGATCGACCTTGATCGGTAATCGTTTTTCTTTGGCAATATTGGCGTGCGTAATTAGCCAGCAGGTATCATGCGAGCGCCATGTCATTTGATCTTCACCCAGATAATGCGTGAATGCTTTTTGTCCCCACGGGCAGTTCATTGGATTAACGATCGGCGCAAAGGCCGATACCGATTGATAGGATGAAGGGTTATTTAAGGCGATCGTTAGTGCGCCATGCCCCCCCATGGAATGCCCGAAAATGGATTTTTTATCAGTAACTTGAAAGTTTGCTGCGATCAACTCAGGCAGCTCTTTTACCACGTAATCGTGCATGTGGTAGTTTTTTCGCCATGGCTGCTCCGTTGCATTGACATAAAAGCCTGCCCCCAAACCAAAATCCCACGCGCCCTCGGCATCATCCGGCACCTCTTCCCCTCGCGGGCTGGTATCAGGTGCCACCAAAATAAGCCCATGCTCGGCTGCATGTTGCTGCGCACCAGCTTTTTGTATAAAGTTTTCGTCGGTACAGGTAAGCCCTGATAACCAATAAAGCACAGGTAACGGCTTTCCGCTCTCTGCTTGCGGCGGGAGATACACAGAAAACGTCATATCACACTGACAAACACTTGAAGGATGACTAAAACGTTTTTGCTCGCCGCCAAACATCTTGACTGTGCTGATTTCTTTCATAGTTAGCCCTTCTTATCATACATAATCACCGACCGTATGGATTTACCGTCATGCATAAGATCAAATGCTTGATTGATGTCTTCTAATGGTAATTGGTAGGTCACCATTTCATCTATTTTGATCTCACCGCGTAAGTATTGTTCAACGTAGCCCGGTAACTCGGTGCGGCCTTTCACGCCACCAAAGGCACTGCCTCGCCATACGCGGCCTGTGACTAACTGAAAAGGCCGCGTACTGATTTCTTTCCCTGCACCGGCTACGCCCATAATCGTTGATTCGCCCCAGCCTTTATGACAACATTCAAGCGCTGCACGCATGGTGTTGACATTACCAATACACTCGAACGAATAATCAACACCGCCATCGGTTAACTCAACAATGACATCTTGGATTGGCTTATCGTATTGCTTGGGGTTGATGCAATCGGTTGCGCCAAGTTGCATGGCCATGTCGAATTTGTCTTCGTTGATATCAATCACCATGATGCGCGAGGCTTTTGCTAATACGGCGCCCTGTACGGCCGATAAGCCTACGCCGCCCAAGCCAAAAATGGCAACAGTTGCCCCCGCTTCAACTTTAGCTGTATTAAGCACGGCGCCAATGCCTGTGGGGATACCGCAACCAAGCAAGCAGACTCTATCTAAAGGCGCGTCTTTGTTGATTTTTGCGACTGAAATTTCGGGTAGCACCGTATGCTGCGCAAAAGTCGATGTGCCCATGTAGTGATAAATCGGCTGCCCATCTTTTGAAAATCGTGTTGTGCCATCGGGCATCAAGCCTTTGCCTTGTGTTTCTCGAATCGCCTGACACAAATTGGTTTTACCGGATAAGCAAAATTTACATTTACGGCATTCTGGCGTGTAAAGCGGAATAACATGATCGCCGACAGCGACACTGGTAACACCCTCGCCAATTTCCTCAACGATACCACCGCCTTCGTGACCTAATATACAGGGAAAGATACCTTCAGGGTCTTCGCCACTGAGTGTAAAAGCATCAGTATGGCATACGCCCGTTGCAACCATTCGCACCATAACTTCGCCGAACTTCGGTCGTTCAAGCTCTACCGTTTCAATGGATAATGGCTCGCCTGCAGCCCATGCTACAGCTGCTTTTGTCGTGATAGTTGCCATGATTTATCTCCTCGCAGGATGGAGGGCGAACTATACCGCTAAACAGACCAAGGCTTCAATCTTGGTAAGATTATTTATTCGCTAGCTTTGTGGTAATAGAGCTATAGGTATTTGCAAGATTTGTTTTTAACACACTAAGGAGAAGGGAGGGAAAGCGATCATGAGAGACTACATGTTTAGCAGCCCCTGAAGCTTTAGTTTTACCTTCGTAATCACACCCAGCTTCAAAACATGGGTAAAAATATTTTGATCTCTTGCTACCACGCTCTTTTTTTTCAGTTATATAGATTCTCTTTTCGTCTGCACTGGCCTTGTTGCCAAGCACCTTATCTCTTATATCTACGAAACACGCTTGTAATAGATTATCAGGTTCAACACCCTCCCCGTGGATAATTGTATATTCTTCAAGGTTGCTTTCTTCATTTATATCAATTTTCCCTTGATTAAGCTGAAGTAACAGCTGCGCATTGTCTTCTTGAGAATTTGAATTATCAGTCTCTCCTTCAGACTCTGCGAATATTGTTTTTTTCATTCTAGGCACATAATGGACGTCAAGTAATTCGATATATCTATCCAACTGCTTTTTGGCAAATCGTTCCTTTGCTTTTTTAAATGTAGGTGCATGCACCTTAAGCGTGTGCTTATTTCTATTCTCTAAACTCTTAAACTCTCGGGTACAGCTACTTTTCGGACATCTCCACCAACCGCCCCTTCCATCTGGAATACTACTTTCTTTAGTAACACCAGAAATAATGCCATCTAAAAAATAATTATCGCTAATATTTTTAACATTAACTTTTATAGCGTGCGTATCATCAATACTTCGGACAGTTTTACGCAGCAATAACCCCGAAGTTACTCATGCTGTCATAAACTTGTCTGACTTTTTTATCATTTAAGTCAATTTTTAACTCGTTAAAAAGTCTCTGCATCATGTGCTGATTGAGTTTTCGCCGCTTCCATGATGCAATAGATATAACGGTTTCACCCTGTGTTCCTTTTGTTTTTCTGTCTTCAATTTTCATTAAATTTAGCGCAGTAAAGGATGCATTCAGTTGAAAGTTGATCGCCTCTTCATTGCAAGACTGGCAATCCATCAGACCCGTGTATTGTTTGGCGTCCCTAAAAACAAACTCAATCTGGAATAGGTAAGCAGTGTCATAGCAGCTAGATTGGTGTCCGTTGAATATAAAAGAGCGCGGCCTTCTTTATCGCCTTTTTTAAAAATTAACATGTAATAGGTAAGCAGTGTCATAGCAGCTAGAATCTCTCCTACATACTCAAATCGACAAAGATCAGCTTCTATATCGACTTTGCCATCGAATTTTTTGGGGCGCCCCTTGCCAGAATATTCTCCTTCGTAGAGCCATTTTAAACGGGCGTCTATGCGTAGCTTACCAACGATATGAAGACCTGCTTCGGCAACAGGGTTGACATATTTTATCTTCGTATAAAAGCTATCCGTAGAAATATAACGTATTCCCTTGTCTTTTAATGCTTTAGCCATACCAACAGTCTGCTCTGCATACAAGTCAGTACGAGACTTGCCTTCTTGGTCTATGGTTTGTTTTGCATCCAGCCCATACGCGGTATTTGATTTGAGATGGACAATGCTAAGCAATGAGACCTCAAGTCCTTTTTCAGCGGAGCCTGAACCACCGCTCCAGAAGTTCCCTAAACCTGAAGTGCACTTGCCGCTCTTTTTTACGAAACTTGCATCTATAGCTGCAATCCATTCATCTTCTTTCGGTAACTCGCTAAAAATGAGCTGATTATTAAAAGCTTTAAAGTCGAAGGATACACGATACCATCGACTAAAAGTTTTCTCGCACAAGCTTGAAAAACGACTCATATTGCGAAAATTTGCCTTGCCACGGAATACCATTAGCGTAATCAATAGCGCCCTAATGAATTTTTTTGTGGTAAGCAAATATCGGACATTGAATCTAAAATCTGTGAAATCAAATTTTGCATGAACTATTTTCAGTAAAAACATTCATAGACTTAGATCATCTCAAGTGGTTCAAAAAACTGTCCGAAGTATTGATCATCTATATTTAAAAAAATGATAAAAAATAAAAAACTTATAACACATATCTGAACAAAAAAATTCAACGTATTCATTCCTAGTAATGATTTATAACTACTTAACAGCTGCCATAAAAATTCAAGCGCATACTATTTTACAAATAGAAAATCCCAGCATTCATAGCCCATCAAGACAAGAACGCCATTCATAGAAGTCATTCCCGCTAAAAAGTTCAACATTAAAGCGCTTAAAATACGGTTATTCACTCACGGCTTACTGTTTCAAAAATAGAACAGTGTATTCAGCATTATCTTCTAGCCATATCCATATAAGACGTTAGAATACGCACAAATAAGGAGCCAACGATGCTTAAAAATAACTCTACTCACTACGGCTTAATCTCTCGACTTATCCATTGGCTAATGGCGTTAAGTATTTTCTTTATGTTCGGGCTAGGCCTCTACATGATGGATCTCGGCTATTATGATGCATGGCGAAAAGGGTCTGTCGATTTGCATAAAAGCATAGGTATGTTGCTTTTGCTTTTACTGGTGTTTAGAACCATCTGGTCTTTTATCAGCACTACACCCACCCCGTTAGCCGGGCCTAAATGGGAGCAAATGTCCGCCAAAGCAGTACATGGGTTACTCTATTTGTTGATGTTTACCTTAATGCTTACTGGCTATTTAATTTCTACCGCTGATGGTCGTGGCATAGAAATTTTTACTCTCGTTACCATTCCCGCGTTACCTCTCAGTTTTGATCAGCAGGAAGACCTCTCTGGAGAAATTCATGAGATACTCGCCTACCTTTTGATCGCGCTGGCAAGCTTTCATGGCCTTGCAGCACTCAAACACCAATTCATTAATAAAGACGGTGCGCTTATGCGCATGATAAAAAGCAAATAACGCACAAAACACAACAATAAATAAAACTATAAACATAAAAAACGTAGGGTAAACTCATGAAAAAATACCTAATAACGGCATTATTGGTAGCAGGCGCCGCCCTCACCAACGCAGCGGACTACAAAATAGACACTGCAGGTGCACATGCTTTTATCAATTTTAAAATTCAACACCTCGGGTACAGCTGGCTAACTGGCCGGTTTAATACGTTTGACGGTGGTTTTAGTTATGATGCAAAAAAACCGAGTGATGCAAAGATCAAAGTCGTTATCCAAACCAACAGTATTGATTCCAATCATGCTGAGCGAGACAAGCATTTAAAGGGCAAAGATTTTCTTGATGTGCATAAGTACCCAACAGCCACCTTTGAAAGTACAAGCTATGTCGCCAAAGGTGATACACAAGGTACATTAACTGGAAAATTTACTCTTCATGGCGTTACCAAAACAATCACTTTCCCCATCACTAAAGTTGGCGAAGGCAAAGATCCTTGGGGCGGTTACCGAGTAGGCTTTGCAGGCAAAACAACCATCAGATTGGGTGACTATGGCATCAAGGAGATGCTTGGGCCTAAATCAACAAACGTTGAGCTAGAGCTTTTAGTTGAAGGTATTCGCCAATAATCAGCGCCAATGCATCAACCTACTGCAGGTTAATACCGCCATAATGCCTGCAGCTACTCCCCCTTAACACGCTATTCTCATTACACTTCCTGCTCATCACACGACAAAATTCTCCTACCGAAATCACAAATGGTTACTACGTTTTAATCTGAACCTTTCATTAAGCACTCTCTCTAATGAAAGCCAATAGAGGTAAGTCAGCATAGCATTCATCGGTTAATCGCTTCACACGGAAAGAAACATGTACCTTGAAGACTTAAATCCGTTCTTTGACCACCTTGCAACGCTTCCAAAAAATGCTGAATGGCCAAAGGAGCAACTTGCGCTCTGCAACAAATATAATCTTTACGACTGGTTTGCGACAAAAGACCCATCCGACACAAATGATCAAATAAGCGCTTCAATCGCATTTTTAAAATTAAGTGAGTATTGCCAAATCACTAGTTTTATTTTTTTGCAAAGCATAGCTGCTTATATACGGATACAGGCAGCCAATGACCCTTGGTTAAATAAAGAAATTATTAACCCACTGCATCAAAGCCAAACATTCATCACAAATGGCATTTCCCAAGTCCTTAATAGCTGCCAACACCTTGAGAAACCTGCGTTAACCATCGAAAAACATAATGACCATTTTATGCTCAATGGTTTTACCCCTTGGGTGAGTGGTGCCAATGTTGCTGATTATGTTTTGGTTGCAGGCGTGACGCCTGATGAGAGCGTTATTTCTATTGCTCTTCCTATGACCACTAAAAACATTACTACCGAGCCACCAGCCGAATTACTCTCGTTTAATGAAACGAACACATCAAAAATGACATTTAAGCAGGTTAGCGTGCATCAAAAATGGTTAGTCAGTGAAATCTCAAACAATGAATTCATGCACCGCAAAAAAAGAACACCTTGGATTGTTTTTAATGCACCTATACGTGCACTAGGGCTTTGCACCCCTATATTAAACTATGTAAAAAATGAAACACAAAATAGACCAAAAATAAAAGAGGCTTACCGAAAATTTGATGCAGAATACGGCATACTTAAAGACAATTTATTTAATATTATTGCAGCAGAAGACTTTAACAAATCACATGAAATACGCACAAAAGCCAATAATTTTATTACAAGGCTTTCACAAGCCGCATTAATTATCGCAAAAGGCCGAGGGTTTACCTTAGGTCACCCTACGCAACAATGGTGCCGGGAAGCGCTATTTTTTAGAATATACCCAACTGACTTCAATGTGCGCGATTTAGCTGTTGGAAATTATCATTAATTCTACTGCCTAAATCAGCGCCAATTTCAGGTAGTATTTTTTCAAAAAACTCGCTAATTTTATTTTTAAAATCCTTTGCCGTGGAAAAGTACTGGTTATTCCTGACTTTTTCGTTCATCACCTTCCACAGCCGCTCTATGGGGTTTAGATTTGGGCTGTATGGTGGCAAGGTGTGAAGTTTAATGCCTAACTTGTCCGCAGCGCTCAGGACAGCCTTGGATTTATGATAGCCAGCTCCACCTAAAACTAAATGCACTGTCTTCTCACTATAATGTGCTCGTATTTTATGGAAAAATTCAATAATCGAATCGCCATTAACGGTGTCATATTGGCCAATAATAGCTTCTTCTATATGGGTGAGTTCGATAGCACCTATTATATTGAGCCGTGTCCGACTTCCCGTGGTCTCTATGGGTTTATCGACACCCGTTTTGATCCATCCCGATGTGATTTTTGTTGCTTGAGTTGGATGAACTGCGTCCATGAACAGTAAGGCTTCACCCTCTGATAGCTCAGCTTTTAGCGCTTCATACTTTTCAATAAATTGCGCTTGTTTTTCAACATCAAACTTATGTGGAATGCCTTTAGGCTTTTTATAGCTGAAACCCTTTTGGTGTAACCACTGGGTTAGCCCTGAAACACTAAACTGCACACCCCAAGTTGTTTTAATATAATGACCAATTTGGCTCACTTGGGTATATATTTTTCCTGACAAATGAGTAACCAGCAACTGAGATTGCTCGTTATCTAGGTAACCTTTGGAGCCGCCATTGGTTGATAATAACTTTTCATCATTTAGGTAATCATTAAGATGCCGAACAATCGTGGACTCATCTTTTCTTAATGCCTGAGCGATCATTCTTGTCGACCAGCCTTCCGACCGCAACAAAACGACCTTCAAACGATCACTTTCTCTACTGTCTCTTGCTTGCTTGCCGGCATGACGCAATTCCAGTGCAAGTTTTTCGTTTTTTGTCAGGTCGATTTTCAGCATCTGCGCACTATGATTATTTACTCTTTATAAATCAAGTACTTTCAATAGCGATGGGTATACACATGAGTGACGAAAACCTCATAGAGAAACAATTAGAAAGCCTCACTCAATCGTGAGTTTACCTTTATACCCATCGGAATTGGAGATGCAAGAAGGCGGCAAGCGAGCGAACCCTCATGAGCTTACAGCCCGTAAGTGATTGGGGTGAGCGAGCGCAGCCAACACCCTTGCATCTTCAAGGGTGATCGGTATATAAAGCATTACCCAAGAAACTGCTCCTTCAATTGCGCATCTAGCAGTGCACTAAATGCTTTTTGATCAAACAAACCTAAAACTTCCGCAGCCTCTGCTAACGACAGTGATTTCTCATGTGCCTCATGCACAATACTTGCCGCTACCTCATAACCAATTTTTGGCGCGAGTAACGTGACAGCTGATAAATTTTGCTGCATGTTTTTATCGATTTGATGCTGGTTAACTTTAAGCCCCGAAACACAATACTGTGCGAAAGCTTGCATGGATTCAGATAAAAGCGTAATACTTTCTAGCGCATTGTGAATAATCACCGGGCGATACGTATTGAGCTGTAACTGACCTTGTGAAGCCGCCATTGAGAGGGTTAGATCATTACCAAAAACTTGCAGGCAAACCATGCTTAATGCTTCACATTGTGTGGGATTCACCTTACCGGGCATGATCGAACTGCCTGGCTCATTCGCAGGAAGCTGCCATTCGTTAAGCCCGCAGCGCGGCCCACTGCCCAACAGACGAAAATCATTGGCTATTTTGTTCAATACCACGGCTAACTGTTTAAGCGAGGCGCTAAAACGTACCAAAGCATCTTCACCTGATACAGCCGCGTAGCGATTGGCATGCGCTTTAAACGGTAAGTCATAATGCTTTGCGAGTCGCCTTGAAACTTGCTCGCCAAACCCTTGAGGCGCATTAGCACCCGAACCTACAGCTGTACCACCAATAGCTAATGCATAAACACCGACCAAGCTTTCTGTGATTGCCACTTTTGCTGATGCTAATTGATTGACAAAAGCCGATAGCTCAGCACCCGTCGATAAAGGTAAAGCATCCATCATGTGAGTACGCCCTACAGTAAATATTGCCTCGAAAGCTTTTTGTTTACTTGTCAGTGTTTCCAATAAGTCATCAATCCCCCCCAGTAACACTTTATGCGTTTGGGTTGCTACAGTCGTATGCATCGCTGTTGGAAACACATCATTGGAAGATTGAGACATATTGACGTGATCATTCGGGTGAATTAGCACACTTTGTTTTTTTGCTGCACCTTTCTTCGTTTTCTCTTTCAAATAAGCCGTTGCGAGTGCTGCAATGACCTCATTGACATTCATATTGGTTTGCGTGCCTGACCCTGTTTGCCACACATGTAAAGGAAACTGGTCATCGTAACGGCCTTGTAAAATGTCGTCGCAGGCCGCAATGATCGCTTGCATTTTATCTTCATTCAGCAATTTTTCATCACAATTCACCTCGGCACAACAGCGTTTTATCACAACTAAAGCATCAATAAAACTGCGTTCAAATCGATGATCGCCAATATTAAAATGCAATAACGAACGTTGCGTCTGCTTCCCCCAAAGCGCCCCTTTATCAATAGCGATTTCACCAAAGGGGTCTTTATTCGTGGTTTCAGTAGCCATACATAGCTCTATCTATCGGTACATTCATAATTTAACAACTAGGTTAGACAATCTTTCATACATTTACGTTGCAAGGCCAATCTTTTTATCAATAACAGTTCTATGAAAATGAATAGACTTTGAGAACACAGGCGGAACTAAAACAATAAAAATAGTCCATATAAACAACTCTATACGTAATAATACTATGAATAACCTTACCTCAATATTTACTTTTTTCCTTTTATTTATACTTTATCCAGCCTATAGCAGTACACCCGATAGCGATAACACTCAGGATAAAGTCATCATGGTTACAGGCGCTACCCGTGGTATTGGCTTAGCCGTTGCTCGTCAATTAAAAGCAGAAGGATACACACTCAGTTTGGGTGTACGAAAAACTCAAGACATCCCTGAAGACCTTGCAGGTTGTGATGCGCATTACTATGAAGCTAAAGACAAACAAAGTGCAGTCGATTGGGTAAACCATGCAAAAGAAAAATTTCATAAAATCGATGGCGTTATCCATGTGGCAGGCTTGCTTAAGCTTTGGGATATCGAGCAAGCTGACGAATCAGTTTTTGACGAACTTATGGATGTGAATGCAAAAGGCACCTACCGTCTTGCCCAAGCAGTACTGCCTGAGTTAAAAAAGACTGGGGATGGTCGTATGATTGTATTTGTCAGTATGGCTGGCAAGCGCATAAAAAATGACAAAAGCTACGCAAAGATTATAGGCTACGCAGCATCAAAGCATGCACAACTAGCGTTATGTAAAGGCATTCAAATAGCGGGTTATGATGAAGGTATTCGTGTATGCTCAATTTGTACCAGCTGCGTTAATACCGACATGATCAAATTAATTTCTAACGGCATGTCACCAGAAGTCATGACACAACCTGAAGATTTAGCGAAGCTTACCTCGCACATTTTATCGTTACCTAATAATGCTGTCGTCGAAGAGCTATTGGTTAATTATCGATAGCGGTAATTCTTAATGATCAAAACGGTTTGCTTTATACCCATCGGAATTGGAGATGCAAGAAGGCGGCAAGCGAGCGAATCCCCATGAGCTTACAGCCCGTAAGTGATTGGGGTGAGCGAGCGCGGCCAACGCCCTTGCATCTTCAAGTGTGATCGGTATATACATCAGTAGATGCGGTACAGGATGCCAATCCGCAATAAAAATATCGATAGGAGAAAAGCCGTTTTTTTCATAAACTTTTATCGCGCGCGTATTGGTTTTTTCTGGATTGATAAGGAAGTCTGACACAGGGGGCAACACGCAGCACCATCGCCCCTTTGGGGCTGGACTCGCTACGCTCGCCGGTGTGCTTACGGTTATGTGCGTTTGAGTCTACTGTATGCCCTTGATGCTATAAGTATGATGACATGATTGCCGTAGATCGAATTTTTTCTTGAGCGTTTTCCGTAGCTTCGGGACGTATTCCATGTAGATGGAACATCGCTCCATTTATCACTGCGCTATTTTTATAACTATTTGTAAGCTTTTCTGTGGCCTCACCGTTACTGTAAGATTGATCTGAAAACTGAATAACAAATAAGGTAAATATTATTAATATATTTTTTTTCATTTTAGGGTGCTCATAAATCTAATTGTGTAATTATATTTGTGCTATTTTTATATAAAAGGTTCATTCACATAACAACGCGCAGCACCATCGCCCCTTCGTGGCTGGACTCGCTACGCTCGCCGGTGTGCTTTCGGTTATGTTGCTAGAAATTTAATGATGTCTAATAGTTTAGCGTTTTCCATGTTGCTGATGTCAATATCCTTATTTCTTAGCTTTTGTTCGTAGTAGCCAACTTTAAAAGACTTGATTATCCCGTCTCGCAATATTAAAAGAAATATAATAACTAGCGTGACTGCCATAATAACTTCAACCATTTACTTTTCCTTATTTTATTCTTTCTGTTGGCTTCGCCAAGCTAATCGCAACCTAACAAAACGCAGCACTCAGAATCGCGTACCGCGATCTGGTGTGCTTGAGGTTATGTGAGCTGTTGGTTATACAAAGTAGTAAGCAGTTTAGGGAGTTTTTTGACTGCCCTGACTTTACTTTTTCTTGCTTAGTACAGTCATGCAGTCTTGTAATGTTTGTGCTTCTTTGGCTACAGCTACGCTATTATCTGCCGTTTTTACTTCGGTTGAATTTGAATCTGTTACGCTCTTGAAAAAATTTTCATTGTACCGAAATGTACTTGTTGATGATGTTGATGATGATGATGATGATGATGAACACTAAAAAAAGAATAATTTTTAATATATCGAAGCTGTTCGTAATAGGAGAAATGGATAATACAAAAATGAGTATTAATATTTTCATTTTATAATCTACCTGTAGGGAAAGTTCAAAAACATAGTCTGTCATTATTTGTCTTTCACATAACAACAAGCAGCACCATCGCCCCTTCGGGGCTGGACTCGCTACGCTCGCCGGTGTGCTTACGGTTATGTGAGATACCATATGCTCTATGCTCTATGCTCTATGCTCTATGCTCTATGCTCACCTAATTTTGATCTTTGAATCTTGGTATTCTTTGGTGCCGTAATTTCTGAAATGAGTCCAATGCGGAAATTTTACATAATTATTGGAATCCTCAGGAAGGTATGACTTGTCTGTGAAATCTGAGGATAGATAAAATGAAAACTTGTTTATAGCTGTTACTTTGTCGCGTTCACTATCTGTAATATATGTTTTTTTATCTTGTGTACGTTTCATTAAGTCATTTGTAAAAGTAATGTTTTTGTTAATCGTTTTTGCTGTGTTAGGAGGTAAAATCTTTCCGTAAAAAAAATTATTAATTTCACAAAACTCTTTACTGAATGAATTCAATCCAGTTATCAGTGAGTGTAGTCCCTTGCTTATTGAAAAAGCTGGAATTGAAGAAAGAAATGTTAATAGCAGAATAATTTTTAACATATATCTCATTCTAATGGGTTTAACCGTGTTAATCTTAAGGTGTCATACTGACAGAATTTTAGTTTATAAGTTCACATAACAACACGCAGCACCCCCCTGTGTCAGGATACTTGTCGCCTCTAAAATTTTAATTAGAGGCATAAAAAATGAGAAAATCGTTTACCCATTCGTTTAAGATACAGGCAATAGAAAAGGCATTGAGCCGACAAGAATGTATGAGCATCAAGGATGTGGCTGAAAACTTAGGTATTGGCCATTCGACGTTACAAAAATGGATTAGACAGGCTAAAGAGCAACGGCTTAATCAACCATTAGATGGTGGGGTAATGACCATGGTTAAAGAAAAAAGGCCCCAAGATTGGAGCGCTGAAGAACGTTTGAATATGGTCATTGCCTGCGGATCTTTGAGCGTCGAGGACATCAGCCAGCTTTGCCGAGAGAAAGGAATATACCCACATCATATCAACCAATGGAGAGGTGATTTTATCAAGAATAAGCCCCTATCGACTGCTTCAGAAATTCAAAGTGAGAATAAGCAATTTAAAAATGACATTAAGTTACTAAAAAAGGAGTTAAACCGTAAAGATAAGGCATTAGCTGAAACAGCAGCGCTGCTAGTACTCCAAAAAAAAGTCCACGAAATATGGGAAAGCGACGAGGCCAGCTAATAGTGAAACAAGAGCGTGATGATATTATTCACTTGATTAGCGAGGCTCGATCCAATGGTGCTAGGCAAAGGCAGGCTTGCGATATTATAGGCATTACACCAAAAACATTACAGCGCTGGGCGCGACCAGAGGGCGATGAAGATGGTCGTTTGTCAGCCAAGCACAGCCCTTGTAATAAGCTCAGTGAGCTTGAGAGACAGCGTATTATTCAGGTCTGCAACCAACCTGAATACGCGAATTTATCGCCCAGCGTCATCGTGCCAATGCTTGCAGATAAAGGTGTGTACATCGCATCTGAATCCACTATTTACCGTGTGTTAAAAGCACATAAACAAGATAAGCATCGGCTGAGAAGTAAGCCTGCCAGAGTTATTACAAAACCTGAATCGTTGACGGCCACAGGCCCGAATCAGATTTATAGTTGGGATATTACGTATTTACCAACAACGGTAAAAGGCTTGTTTTATTACTTGTATCTTGTCATGGATATTTATAGCCGAAAGATTGTTGGTTGGCAGGTATATGAACAAGAAAGCAGTGCATTGGCCGCAGATTTAATGACAGATATTTGCTTACGTGAAGGGATTAAGCCGAATCAGGTGATCTTACATTCGGACAACGGTAGCCCGATGAAAGGCGCAACAATGCTAGCGACACTGCAAGAATTAGGGGTTGCTCCGTCGTTTAGCCGCCCCTCTGCTAGTAATGATAACCCTTATTCTGAGTCATTATTTAGAACACTTAAGTATCGACCAGAATACCCAGAAAAAGCCTTTGAGGGTTTAGATTTAGCACGAAAATGGGTGAATGGATTTGCTGATTGGTATAATCATGAGCACAGACACAGCAGCATAAAATATGTCACGCCTGTAGAGCGTCATACGAAGCAAGATAGAATTATCTTAATCAACCGTAAAGCTGTTTATCTACAGGCGAAAATGGCGCACCCAGAGCGATGGAGTGGCGACATTAGAAACTGGGATCACATTGCTGAGGTTTATTTAAACCCAGGGAAATCTAAAAGTAATAGGGAAATAAATCAGGCGGCATAAAAGTAAACTTTAGGCGACAAGTATGTTGAAATCTACCGGGACCACTTCTGCTCCGCGAGATTTACCCGCTCTGGAAAAGTCGCCGAGATTAACAGTAGCCTTGCAGTCTATGCTGATCTGCAACGTGTTTTGTCGTTGACTGGCTTCTGCTCTAACTTTGTTGACGTTGTCGAAGATGGCGTTAGTTTCTGGTATTTTTTTTCAGGTTTGGATTTCTGCACCTTGCGGAGCTTATAACCCATCCTATTCAGGATATTGCTAATGGTTCGCTCTTTAGGTAGAAGGTCTTCTTGCCAGTTCTTTTCCTCGACTAGCTTCTGCCGTACAACTTTGGCCGTTATGCGGGTATAGGCAAATGTATTTCTTAACCGTGAATCCGCTTGGCTTTCAGGCTCAACCAGGCTACGGATATCATCTTCAAGGCCTACCAGTGCAACCTCGGATTTATTTTTTCCGCAGGGTTCATAATTTCCATAACAGATCATCCCAGTTTTTTTTTCGTTGATCCCTAATGCAACCGCCTTTCGTCCAAACCCAAAGGTTGATTCAGTCAACCGGGCACTTCCACTGCAAAGGGTTTCAGAAACTTCAGCCATAAAAAGTCTTTTTTCAGGGTTTTTTAATAGCCTGGCTGCTAATTTGAAGAGAGAAATATACTCAGGTTCTATATCAATTGAAGTGGGCATAAATAAAATAGAGAATAAACAACTTTAGACATGTAATGGTAGGGCATCATACGCTGGTAATGTTTAAAATGCTACTTCCCTAAGCAAATATCGGACATTGAATCTAAAATCTGTGAAATCAAATTTTGCATGAACTATTTTCAGTAAAAACATTCATAGACTTAGATCATCTCAAGTGGTTCAAAAAACTGTCCGAAGTATTGAAACTTACCAGCCACCAAAAACTTTTAAATCAATCGTAGATTTTCATGATAAAAATCCACAAAAAAGAATTAAAGTGGCGAGATATATCAGAAAACCAAATTAATCTCAGTAATTATTCAAAACCATCATACGGAGAAACTTAGTGTCATCAAGTAAAGTAATAACTGTAATATTAATATTTTTTATATCAGTAATCACACTCATAAATACTAGCTTATCAGCTTTAGAAGGTAACTCAGACGCCTCACCAAGCCGCGATTCAGGCTACAGCGGTAGTGGATGCAGCAGTGGATACAGTAGTAGCTACCACAGCGCTCACTCCAGAATAAGTAGTAGTAGTAGTAATTTCCATACACCAGAGGCACAAGAAGGCAGACCAACAGACATGAATCAGGTAGTCATGAAACTTACAACTCTTTATGGGGAGGATAATGTACAAGAATCAAGGAATATGATGAGCGATGCTACCTCACAAACACTCCAAAATACCATAGATTTTTGGAGCAAGAGCAATGAAGAAAATGAACAAAAAGAGAAAGAAAGAAATGATGAGAGATTTAATACGAGTATATCTACGTGCGAAGAAATTGATCCTGACTCCACCCACAACCAGAACCCACATAAAAATATTTTTGGCCAGGTTATTTTCAGCTCTAAAATTTCGGATGACAGAAACAGACAGCAAAAGCTAATTGACGAAGCTGACAAACATAAAAGAATAGAAGACCGCAAAAAACATAAAATAGACTTCCTTAATGAAAATGGGACAGCACTCAACGCTGCAAAAAAAGAATTAAAATCCAAACGCCCTGTTGCTTATGGCTTAGCAAAGACACTCAAGAATGTTTTCCCTAACTATAGCTCACTAATGCTTGGTAGCTCCTACATTAAGGCTGTTTTGGATCATCCAGTAGGCGGCGAATTAGAAGCACAGAACAGCCAGAGTCTTAACGCAAATGCTATCCCGTATTCCCAAAACTCCGCAGTCAATCCACAAGCAAAAAATCGCTTTAGCCATTTAAAATTTGATGAAAATAGGCAGGTAATTTCTGAACCTCCTAAGAGTGTTAATGGTACAATAAGGGAAGCAGAAGACAAGAACTTACCTGCATTTTCAGATGGTACCGCTAAACATAGAGATTCTAACGCAACTGATGGTAAATTATTGATTGCTTCTTCCCTAACTAACTCAAAAGCTAACGCAAGACAATCGACACAAAAAGACCAAGAAAATGATTATGCTGATCCGTACAAAAGAAAAAAACAGCATAGAATCGATAAGGAGGAGTACAAACGAAAGAATCCTGATTATCCGAAGAATAAATCAAAATTGCGAGACAGCCTGAAGAGAGGAGCAATAGCTTTGCTTATGGCTACCCAAGGTATTACCTCTGCCGACGCAAGAGCTATTGAAGTGCCAGCAGTTAGGGGTGCTGATACACAGGCTATCTCTGAGAACCACCCTTGGACTTCAACTGAAAGGCGTCCCGAGATAAACCCTTTTTCGCGTAGACTCACAAATCAAGCTATGGGTTTTGACGAGGCGATAGACAGTAAGTTTTCAGACACGCTAAAGAGAAATTCTCACCTATACACTACTACAGTAGCTTCTCGTAACAAGCCTGTTAAGCCTAAAACTGGTTCCGAGATAAGACGTGAGAGACGTGAGAGACGTGAGGTAACGGGTTGCAGAAACTATTGCTCTAATACGGCAAATGCGAATCAGGCATGCGCGATTAATCTGGCAACTTGTAATAAGAATCGAATAGCCGACGCAATGCAATTAGGGAAGTGTCAAATGGCGGGTGAGATTGCGTTTAAGAACATGCCTAAGCTGACTCAAAAAAACAATTGTGATCTTCACATTAAAAAAAATCCCAGTATGTGTGCGCCTAGAATCGAATGCGAAAATGCAAATAAACAATTAAATCGACAGCAAGCTAAGACTAAGTTAACCAACGATCAACAAGCCTCTGTCATCTCTCAACTACAGCATAAATTGCAGGCGTCCGCGAAGTCGAAAGCGGACGCAGAGGCAACAGCAGATGCAGCAGCAGATGCAGCAGCAGTAGCAACAGCAGAAGCAAAGGCATCAGCAAAGGCAGAGGCGACGGCGACGGCCGCTGCTGCTGGGCTCGGGATATTTGGAGCCGCGAGCGCGGCGGCAGCCGCTTTAATGAAACGAAAGCAAGACCAGGCGAATGAGGAAAGTGGCGAGAACAAAGAGGAAAAAGCAAAAAGAAAACAAGAAATGGAAATGGCAAAATTGAAATATAAACAACAGGTTAATCTTCTAAAATTGAATCTTACGAAACCAGGCAATGAATATTATGCAGATTCCAGTGGAGAGGAAGGTATGAGATTATTAAATCGTAAGCGCCAATTAAACCGACGTACTAGCATATAACAAACCAGTCGTCATAATGCCTCTTCAACAAAAGGAGGCATAAATGAAGACAGAGGTATCACGCACAAAAATAGACTGGCACGCACATCTTCGCGCGCATGAGCAATCCGCGTTAACGGCCAAAGCTTATTGCCAGGGTCATCAGCTAAATTACGATCATTTTTGTTATCGTAAGCGTAAACAAAAATCGCTAAGCGCTCCGGTAGAATTCGCAGAAACCCAGACGGGTTTTGTACCTGTGGCTGTCAACGCAACTAAAAACGCGCAACTCCCTGCAGCATTCAGGGACAACAACTAGGCGACATCTACCCTGACACATAGGGATGGCGACAGACACCCCAAAGTTGCTCACGGCATTTTAATCAGCGCTGGCGCTAAGATTTTAGGCAATATTCATTTAGGTGAAGGCTGTAAAATTGGCGCAGGTAGCGTAGTACTTCAAGACATCCCCCCACATACAACAGCTGCTGGCGTACCTGCACGAATCATTGGAAAGCCTCAAGTTGATCAACCCGCGCTCGACATGAATCACCAGTTTAATTGTGATACGGATTATAACATCTGATTTTTCTATGGTTCTGCATTGGCTTCGTCAACGCGTTAACATACAGACAGCGCTATCTTATACTGCTTGTTTTTTGCCGCGACGGCACTAAAGGCAATGGCCTCGCCTTTTACATCGCCTATGATAGAGGGGTATATTGTCAACACCAATTGAAATTTGACCCACTTTAGCGCTAAAACACCAAAGTAAAATTGACCCACCCAAGCATATCATTGCCCTCTGTTGTATTTATTTCCTGTTAATGTTCTATGCCAGCCCCATCAGGTTTAACGATTTCAATCCCTGCCATCTTTTTATCTTTAAGGCGGTAACTTTTACCTGCAATCTGCACGATATGCGAATGGTGCAAAAGCCTGTCAAGCAACGCAGCGGTTAGCGTTTGATCGCCAGAGAATGCCGTCGACCATTGAGAGAAAGGTAGGTTACTGGTAACGATAATACTTCCTCGCTCGTACCGTTTTGCAATGACATTAAAAAACAGATTTGCCTCCTCACGTCCAAAAGGAAGGTAGCCAATCTCGTCAATGACCATCAATTTGGGCGCAATGATACTGCGTTTGATATAGGCTTCGAGTCGATCCTGCTTTTTTGCAGCGGAGAGTTGCAACATAAGATCAGCAGCACTGATAAAACGGGTTTTAAATCCTTTCATCACCGCCTGATAAGCAAGGCTAATAGCAAGGTGACTTTTCCCAACGCCACTTGGCCCAAGCAAAACCACATTCTCGGCACGCTCAACAAAGGCAAGACTCGTCAGTGATTTAAGCTGTTTTTGTGGTGCGCCTGTTGCAAACTTAAAATCATACTCATCAAACCGCTTGATGCATGGAAAGCCTGCAAACTTTAGCAGTGTCCCTTTTGAACGAATGTCTCTCGCTTCTTGCTCGACATGCAGTATTTGCTCAAAGAAGTCTGCGTAAGTTTCCTCCTTGCGAGCTGTACTATCTGCGATAGGTGACCATTCAAGCGCCATGGTATGCAGCTTAAGCTGGTCACAATATTCAAGAATGCGATCGGCTTGATTATTCATAGCTCACCTCCAATAAATAATCGTAGACTTCCAGAGGATGCTGCAGGCTTTCAAATGGAATGATGGCAGCGTCAGTCGGTGGTGGAGGCAATAACGGAATAGCTTCCATCGGCAGGGGTTGAAACGTATGCTTTTCCTTATCCAACCTGTTTTGTGGTTTCTCGCCTGTCGTGCCATGAATGCGTTGATGGGCGGTATTATCCAGCCATTCACCTATATGGGCATTAGCGATAGTGACATCCAGGGCTAACCCCGACTGTTTCAGTGTCGCTGCCAACGGCGTGATAAAGCTGCCTTTTAAATACCCATTAAATCGCTCAACTTTCCCTTTCGTCTTGGCACGATAAGGCTTACAGGCGCGTGGACGAAAACCATAATCCTTGGCCATGGCAAGTAACGCAGCATTCCACCGATGCTTGCCATCACCATAAGCATCACGCTCAATCATGATACATTTAGCATTATCAAACAGTATTTCTTTGGGGACGCCACCGAAGTAGGCACAGGCCTCTTTTATCCCTGCTAACCAATCGTCCTGCTTCTCATGCGTACTAAATCGAACATAGCTGGCTCTCGAATAACCCAGCGTGGCGACAAACCCTTTCATTGTCGATTTACCGCGTCGAATGGTCGTGAAATCAACTTGCATCTGTAGCCCAGGTTCAGTCTCAAACCGAACAACAGGGTCAGGACTGAATTTCTTAAATCCGGACACAAAGGTTCGCAGCTGACCAACCTTACCTTGATAGCCTTTGGCTTTAACCTCTTCAAACAACACGGTTGCTGGTATCCAATTAGGGCTTGCCGCTTTAATCCTCTCTTCAATATAAGCTTTGTATGGATCAAGCTTCGCTGGGCGCTTTTCTCGATCTTTATAAATCGGCTGTTTGGATTTGTCCCTAAGATATTTCCTGACACTATTTCTTGATATGCGTAAACGCCGACTGATCTCTCGGATGCTTACACCTTGATTTCGAAGTACGTGAATATCCACTGTATTCTCCTGAGTTAACATTGTTATACCGCTTCTCAGATGAAAAACGGAAGTGTGACTCAGGTGTGAAATTATAGGACAGTCATGTAAATTATAACCTGATTGTGAGTAGCCTCATCTCCCATCGTGTACCCGTGCAGTAACCCCTACCCAAGCAACGCAACCCCTCTTAAGCCACCTCTTACAAAGCTAATCTGAGCAATGTCTGCAACTTGACGCAATGAATGTTGGTCGCCAGCCCATAAATTAAATTGAGATTCAAAGCCCTTGGTTAACGTTAACCAATTTTCGGGGGTTATATTGAGTCGTGATAAAATTGCCGGGAACTCACTATTGATAAATCCACGCTTATCATCACGCATGATACGCCCCGTTAGATCAACTAATTCAAGGTAATCGGTGAGTTTAAACGGTAAACCTTTCGGCATATCTTCTCGTGGAAATTATAGGACAGTCATGTAAATTATAACCTGATTGTGAGTAGCCTCATCTCCCATCGTGTACCCGTGCAGTAACCCCTACCCAAGCAACGCAACCCCTCTTAAGCCACCTCTTACAAAGCTAATCTGAGCAATGTCTGCAACTTGACGCAATGAATGTTGGTCGCCAGCCCATAAATTAAATTGAGATTCAAAGCCCTTGGTTAACGTTAACCAATTTTCGGGGGTTATATTGAGTCGTGATAAAATTGCCGGGAACTCACTATTGATAAATCCACGCTTATCATCACGCATGATACGCCCCGTTAGATCAACTAATTCAAGGTAATCGGTGAGTTTAAACGGTAAACCTTTCGGCATATCTTCTCGTGGATTTCCTGCGAAGGGTAACAGCGTTTTGGGTTGTTGGTATTTATGATTAGGTGTTTCTGCCGTTTTCGCTTTGTTTACACGACACTTTACTGATGTATGATCTGATTGTTCAGGTGTTTTAGCCATGCAGGCACGAATAGGGTTGAGATCAACGTAGGCCAGACAGGCGGCTAAAGCTTTTTCATCCAGTAAGGCTTGTGATTTAAAGCGCCCTTCCCAAAACCGACCCGTGCACCCATCTTCAGCGTTGGCTAGCCGCGCAATAGATTCATTCATGTTTCGCATAAACCAACTGATACTCATCAAGCGAGATCGCCACTCTTCTATGATGGGTATTAACGCATCTGCTTCGGCTTTACTGAGTGCCTCTCCGCGTACGAATCGTTGGCTTAAGAAATTGCCTTTATAAAGTTGGTGCCAACGCTCAACTATAGCGAGATCAGATAAACGCTCGGCTAGCTCGCTATCGATAAAAAGGACAACATGATAATGATTGCTCATCACAGCGAAAGCTGCGATATCAAGGCAAAAAACCTCAGCTAATGCGAGTAGTTTATCCTCTACCCATGATCGCCTGTGTTCATAGGCATCACCGCACAAAAAAGCGCGTCGAACGCAGCGAGAAACGCAGTGATAATAAGGTGTCGCCGATAAGGCTATTTGAGAACTTCGTGGTTGAGTCATTATCTAACATCCGTTTACTGACTCAAAAAAGGTAGCTGGTTATTGGGCGTTGTCAAAGTACTTGAGTGTCCCATTATTTCTTATCTAACATCCGTTTACTGACTCAAAAAAGGTAGCTGGTTATTGGGCGTTGTCAAAGTACTTGAGTGTCCCATTATTTCACATAGGCATCACCGCACAAAAAAGCGCGTCGAACGCAGCGAGAAACGCAGTGATAATAAGGTGTCGCCGATAAGGCTATTTGAGAACTTCGTGGTTGAGTCATTATCTAACATCCGTTTACTGACTCAAAAAAGGTAGCTGGTTATTGGGCGTTGTCAAAGTACTTGAGTGTCCCATTATTTCAAGATTACATATCTTACTTTCAACTAATGCTATTTCTGTCTCAAGCCCATTAGCATCCAACCCCTTACTCTTCAGAAGCTCCAGCGTTTTTGGATTGAATTTATCATACTTTCTTTTCTCAAGTCCGTCCTTCCATGCGCCAAATAATCGTTGAACTTCTGCAACAGTACTTTCGAAAACACAAACAGTCACGTCCAAATCACGGATTAGCCCTAAAAATTCATTTAAAGACCTTTTCCTGATAGGACCACTGAAGCCAAATAAGCCTAGAATAATAGGGCTATCTAAATATATCGTAATATTATTGAATGATTTTTTACCAGTAATTTTGTCTGCATATGTAATGTAATTAGCTAACAAAACTCCTTTAATTATTCGCTCTAGATCTCTGAGAAACTCTTTCTTTTCTTCATAAAGGTTCTTAATGAAACAGGCTGTTAGATATTCTCTATTTTTTATTTTTGTATCTATACCATTAAAGTCACCGGCAAGGGCTCCGACAAATTCAGATACATGATTTTTGATATATTCATATAAAAAATGAGATGCTTCCTCCTCACTTAATTCTTTTTCATGCTGATCTCTTGAGTATGATACAAAGTCTTTTATCAATAATGATAATGACAGTTCAACATCCTTCTTCTTTCCTCTTGAGTTCTCAACTATAGGGTTAAGAGCTTCAGGAACCTTGAAATATTGGTGATTAGATAGCTTTACCAGCCCATTTTTCTTTGCCCTAGTTAATATTACTTTTAAAGCAGCTTCTGGCGGTGAAATACTGAACTGTTCTTTAAAACTTCTTTTAACTTCAGGTATTTCAAAAGAATCCTCATCAAGGCTGCATATAGCAAGGGCTAAATATGGGACGAAGAGGTCAATTTCATCAACAACTTTATTTCCTTTTAATGATTCTAGTAATGCCAAGTTTACAAGTGATGAACTAACTTCCATTTTTTTCTCAATTTCCTACTTTAATTATTATTCGCACTAACTATGAGCCTATGAGGCCATAACCGCAAGCACACCAGATCGCGGTACGCGATTCTGAGTGCTGCGCTTTGTTAGGTTGCGACCATCTTGGCACAGCCAACTGAAAGAATAGGGAACAAGAACAATGAATGAGATTTTGAAAGACTGCGATGGGCAGGATATTATCCCACTGAATATGGATATAAAATTAACTCTAAAAACTAATTCTCACACTAATACTGATGGATCATCTTGGGGTTGGGTCGAGGGTTGCACTAAAAATATATGCTGGAGTAATGATAACTATCGGTTCGACAAAGAGGCCGCAAAACGTCTTGTAGAAAAGCACAATTCACGACTAGCAACATAACCGTAAGCACACCGGCGAGCGTAGCGAGTCCAGCCCCGAAGGGGCGATGGTGCTGCGTTTTGTTATGTGCTTTTAATTATTTTTTACCAATGATATCTGCTAATTTTTGTTCTTCTGGTGTAAATGTAGTAGTTGTTGGAGGTGGATCATTTTTTACTATTTCTTGAGCCTTCGTTTTTTCTTCTTGTGTAAAGGTTGATGGCATCATGAGGCTGAGCAAAACCAAAGCTCCATTTAATCCAGAATAAGCTTTAATTGAAAATAAACTGATACAAAGTAGCGTACCAAACATTAATTTTTTCATAATTTAGAAATAATTAGGCATTTGTTACTTTGATGGCAGAATACTTAAATAGTTCTAAATAGCCTTAGTCACATAACCGTAAGCACACCAGCACGCTTCTAGCGTGTCTGAGTGCTGCGTTTTGTTAGGGTGCGTATCACTTGGCGTAGCCAACTGAGAGAATAAGGAACTACGATGAACAATGAAATCCCTCCGGATGCAACTCATACGAGAGACGGCGACATCTACCGAGTGACATCAAAAGTGGAATATTACTGTCGCATCGAGTCTCTTTGGTTCAACTGTAAAGACCGTTATGATTTAACCGGATGGCTGGCAGAGCTTACACCATTAAAATCAAAAGCACCCTAACCGTAAGCACACCGGCGAGCGTAGCGAGTCCAGCCCCAAGGGGGCGATGGTGCTGCGTGTTGTTATGCAGTATTTATTGAACTTTGATTCAAAAAAAAGATCGTAATAACCCAACTAATTACATTTTATCGTAATATATTTATGAAACAATTAAAATACAGACACCTTTTAATTTTACTAATCTCATTATGTAATCCTCTAAATTGTAATGCCATGTCGACAGCTGTAGCTTCTACTATAACCGCAGCAAGCATTTATATATCAAAGCTTGATTGGTGGAGATGCCGGGCTAATAACTACAACGGCATTCTCTGCTTTATCAGCGGGGGTAGCCGGTACGATTGGCGCCATCGGTGGAACAGTCGCTGGAATCAGCAATGCTATACAAATAACAAATGTATCACGCGACCAAGGAACACCTGATCCAGAGACTGGTGAAAACAGCCTAGATTCTACTGTAGCTGATTCATCTAATAATTATGAGATTTTGAAAAGAGAAACGGGAACTGGAATGCTTAAACATGGATATGAGTGGGCTAAAAAAGGTATGGCAGCTGGAGCGGTCACGGGGATGATAAGCACAACACTTGGAGCAAGTGTAAACCTTGCATTAAAATAAGGTGTATGTATGACTCGCTTATTTGCATAACCGTAAGCACACCGGCGAGCGTAGCGAGTCCAGCCCCAAAGGGGCGATGGTGATGCGTGTTGTTATATTAATCATATTGAAATAAAAGCATGAAAATCTTAGTTTTATTAACCCTATTACTCTTCATATCAAGCCTCTCAAATAGTAAAACTAACTATTTAGAACAGATTACTAATTTAAATAAAATATACAATTTTCTTATAAATAATTTGAAAAATGAAAAATCCATAGATAGATTCCGTGAAAGACTCGCCTCATCAAAGGAAATCAAATCAAATACACAGGCAAGAAAACACTTCAAAAAATATTACAAGATAGAAAAAAATAACGATTCTGGTACAGGTAAAGATATAAAGATTTTTCTAGAGGAATACGCCAAGGGATGTTTAATACGTAACCAAATAAGCACTCAATTCCCCGAATACTTATTAGAATGAATATAACCGAAAGCACACCGGCGAGCGTAGCGAGTCCAGCCCCAAAGGGGCGATGGTGCTGCGTGTTGTTATGTTGCGACCACTTTGGCGCAGCCAACTAAGAGAATACGGATTGAAATATTCAACGGAGTTAGAGGTCATAACAACTCAAGCTAAATTAAAAGGTTGTAAATGAGATACACTACGTCAATTATCCTTTACATTATACTCGCTGGATTTTTTTCTGAAGTTAATTCACAAAATGCATTTAGCAAGCTCTTCTCTTACCTATGTTGCTATTGTGTTTCATCTGACTCCTCGAGATCTTTAAGGCACTCCGAATCGTATTCTGCAACTTCTCACTCTACCAGTAGATGTGCGTCTAAGCCAAAGCATTTTGATTTTAGTCCATCTATAGAAATCTATAGATTCACTCCAGATGACTCATCTTCATTAGATGATCATATCAGCTCACCTAGTACTTTAGAGATGTATGATGCTGATGATCCAGAACACTTTTTTGAAGTGAATAAAGAGCTTAATAAATACAGGGAAGAAGAGATGGAGGTTCATCCAGAAAGCAAAAAAAATACATCCCGCCTTCCGGAGTGCCCTAAAGATATCAAGGAGTCAGATGAGGAGTCAGATGAAACACAATAGCAACATAACCGTAAGCACATAGGCGCGAAGCGTCCGATGCTGCGTGTTGTTAAACGGATGCCAAGGAACAGAATAATGAAAGAAAAAATTGAACTGGGTGACTACCTAAACATTAGCTGCTGTGTTTCGTGTGATTACTACGCAAAGCCCGTATGTGTAAGCTTGATACCTCCAATGCCTAGATCAATATGTCCAAAATGCGGAGATAAGGTAACAAGTACGACAGGCCGATACGAGATAACGACAACGAAAAGGTTTCTTAGATGTGAAAAATTATCAATAACAGGATTTGAGCGTAAATCCGTTTAACCGTAAGCACACCAGCACGCTTCTAGCGTGTCTGAGTGCTGCGTTTTGTTAGGGTGCGTATCACTTGGCGTAGCCAACTGAGAGAATAAGGAACTACGATGAACAATGAAATCCCTCCGGATGCAACTCATACGAGAGACGGCGACATCTACCGAGTGACATCAAAAGTGGAATATTACTGTCGCATCGAGTCTCTTTGGTTCAACTGTAAAGACCGTTATGATTTAACCGGATGGCTGGCAGAGCTTACACCATTAAAATCAAAAGCACCCTAACCGTAAGCACACCGGCGAGCGTAGCGAGTCCAGCCCCAAGGGGGCGATGGTGCTGCGTGTTGTTATGCAGTATTTATTGAACTTTGATTCAAAAAAAAGATCGTAATAACCCAACTAATTACATTTTATCGTAATATATTTATGAAACAATTAAAATACAGACACCTTTTAATTTTACTAATCTCATTATGTAATCCTCTAAATTGTAATGCCATGTCGACAGCTGTAGCTTCTACTATAACCGTAGCAAGCATTTATATATCAAAGCTTATTGGTGGAGATGCCGGGCTAATAACTACAACGGCATTCTCTGCTTTATCAGCGGGGGTAGCCGGTACGATTGGCGCCATCGGTGGAACAGTCGCTGGAATCAGCAATGCTATACAAATAACAAATGTATCACGCGACCAAGGAACACCTGATCCAGAGACTGGTGAAAACAGCCTAGATTCTACTGTAGCTGATTCATCTAATAATTATGAGATTTTGAAAAGAGAAACGGGAACTGGAATGCTTAAACATGGATATGAGTGGGCTAAAAAAGGTATGGCAGCTGGAGCGGTCACGGGGGTGATAAGCACAACACTTGGAGCAAGTGTAAACCTTGCATTAAAATAAGGTGTATGTATGACTCGCTTATTTGCATAACCGCAAGCACACCAGATCGCGGTACGCGATTCTGAGTGCTGCGCTTTGTTAGGTTGCGACCATCTTGGCACAGCCAACTGAAAGAATAGGGAACAAGAACAATGAATGAGATTTTGAAAGACTGCGATGGGCAGGATATTATCCCACTGAATATGGATATAAAATTAACTCTAAAAACTAATTCTCACACTAATACTGATGGATCATCTTGGGGTTGGGTCGAGGGTTGCACTAAAAATATATGCTGGAGTAATGATAACTATCGGTTCGACAAAGAGGCCGCAAAACGTCTTGTAGAAAAGCACAATTCACGACTAGCAACATAACCCCAAGCTCACTGGACGCAGTTCCAGTGCAGCGTTTTGTTATGTGATCATTTTAATAGCATAATTAGAACTCCATTAACTAATGAAGATTTATTATGAAAAAATATTTTATAATTTTTACATTCTTAATGATATCATTTACAAACTCATATGCAGTTAAGATTGAACACAGAAAAGGATATATTGAGCAATCAATATTAGATAAATGCAGAAATCACCAATGGTGGCGCAACCTTTTCAAGGATCCTCCTAAAAAAATAGTAAAAAAATCACTGAAACCATACCTAAATACAGACTTGAAAGACAGTGTTAATTTAATAAATATAATAGATATAGCAATAAGACATAGGATAAGTAATTATCCAACGAGCAAACTAAGAAAGAAAGATATTAATGCAGTTGTCAAAGAAATAATTTCTAAGGCCACAGCAACATAACCGAAAGCACACCGGCGAGCGTAGCGAGTCCAGACCCAAAGGGGCGATGGTGCTGCGTGTTGTTATGGTTCACCTTGTGTAGCACAACTAACTGAAATAGAATATAAATTGAGATTATTATGATTTATAAAACCTATTGTATTGAAAAATGTCAGACACAGTTTAGGTTAAGGGATAAATCAATGCAGAGTATTATTAATATTTATTTACTTATATTTATATTAGCTATATCTAGCTCTTCTTCAATCTCTATGCCAAATAAAAACAGTACCCAATGTTTTGTGCTGAAATTAGCAGATCACATTTCACGTATTTCCCCCTACATTGATGAACATTATGTATGCTATATACCCTCGACGACACATAATGGAGACGGATCTATTTGTGGCTGGAAACTAGAAGAAAAACCGGAAAACTTAAAAGAGACATACAGAGTGGCATATAAAGATATTGTCGGAATAATCAATTCCAAAAGCTTTCAGTCACACAGTATTACAGCCGAGCAATTTAAAAGACTTAATGGCATTAGTCTTCTTGCTTCATCGGCATCACCTAGTATTGATACAAAAGACGAAGTTTTAGATTGGCAATATCAAAGCAGACGAACACCATAACCGCAAGCACACCAGATCGCGGTACGCGATTCTGAGTGCTGCGCTTTGTTAGGTTGCGACCATCTTGGCACAGCCAACTGAAAGAATAGGGAACAAGAACAATGAATGAGATTTTGAAAGACTGCGATGGGCAGGATATTATCCCACTGAATATGGATATAAAATTAACTCTAAAAACTAATTCTCACACTAATACTGATGGATCATCTTGGGGTTGGGTCGAGGGTTGCACTAAAAATATATGCTGGAGTAATGATAACTATCGGTTCGACAAAGAGGCCGCAAAACGTCTTGTAGAAAAGCACAATTCACGACTAGCAACATAACCTCAAGCACACCAGATCGCCATAGGCGATTCTGAGTGCTGCGTTTTGTTAGGTGCCCATGACAATAATTAAGAGGATTGAGATGTTTTTGAATGTATTAAACACCTTTTTACCCGAAGGCTGCACGCCAGCCGACGCACGAGTTTTGAGAAAAGCAAATCATGAATTTGCACAAATAAATTACGAATTAAACGAAAAAGTTGAGAAGCTTGAAACTTTACTTAAAGAAGCTTCGGAAATTATTGAGCACGACAATGAGATCCTTAGACAGACTCACACGATAAAGGATGACTGGTGGCTTGATACAGAAGCAAAAGAGCTTTACGAAGAATCTAAGCTTTTTATAAAAGGGCTTCGCAGCACCTAACCGTAAGCACACCGGCGAGCGTAGCGAGTCCAGCCCCAAAGGGGCGATGGTGATGCGTGTTGTTATATTAATCATATTGAAATAAAAGCATGAAAATCTTAGTTTTATTAACCCTATTACTCTTCATATCAAGCCTCTCAAATAGTAAAACTAACTATTTAGAACAGATTACTAATTTAAATAAAATATACAATTTTCTTATAAATAATTTGAAAAATGAAAAATCCATAGATAGATTCCGTGAAAGACTCGCCTCATCAAAGGAAATCAAATCAAATACACAGGCAAGAAAACACTTCAAAAAATATTACAAGATAGAAAAAAATAACGATTCTGGTACAGGTAAAGATATAAAGATTTTTCTAGAGGAATACGCCAAGGGATGTTTAATACGTAACCAAATAAGCACTCAATTCCCCGAATACTTATTAGAATGAATATAACACTTTCTTCTACCGAACAATTCCGCATATTTCTGAGACAAACCACCCGCAGCGCCCGATTTTAGGCGCTTTTTTGTGATTCTTGGAAATATGCGGACTGATTCATATATCTTATTCTCAGAGCAATTGGCTCATCAGATCATCAAACTCAATGGATTTTTCTGCATCAATAGACGTGTCAGATTCCATCTTGAATGCGTGAACATCATTTTTTATCATATCAAGCTTATCGGCCCACAACTGCATCCACCTTAATTGCTCATCTTTCCTTTTAGCGTGATCATAACTTGCATCTTTACCTGTAGGCACGGCATGATTGCATATCTTATCGCGCATTTCTTTCGAACACTCAAATTCTGAAAGCCAAGTTCGGCAGGTTCGGCGGAGGTCGTGACTAGAAAAGTCGACCCAGTTACGACGAATGTTTTTTATAAAATCACCCGCCTGAACTGCAGTGTAACTAGATAAATGATCCGCCTCTTTAGGAAACAGCCACACGCTCTTTATCTTGTTTTCAATCAAAAAACGCATCTGGTTTTTAATCAAATCGAAGGCCTGCTCAGATATCATCGTATACTCAACACGGCCACCCTTCACTACAACCTGAATTTCACTCTGAGACAGCGTATTTAATTGATCTAACGTTATGTTTAAAATCTCAGAAATCCGCAAGCCCTGGTACAACTGCAGCATCACAATGTTTTTCTGCGTTAATGGCACCGGTCGATCAGCTAGCTCAGTCATCCAGATATGCAACTCCTCGTGAGATAAAAATCTATCTCTCACTTTAATCTCAAGCTCTTTCAGCACTTTCAACCCAAGTAACTGATTAGCATTGATGCGAGGGAAGTTATCAGACTGAACAGCGAAGCTAATTGCAGCCCGCATTGTCGAGTGAACATTTTTCGCCACCGTGTCGCTAAATCGATACTTCACTGACCGAATATATTCCTGCCACACCCACTGCGTAATATCTTCAACAGAAAACATACCCCATCGTGGGATGATATGATTATCAATTTGCTTCTTGTAGAATTTAGTCGTGCTTTCCTTGTCCGGATATTGCGCCGTTCTCCATTTAATATACTCAACCAGCAAATGAGCAACGGATGTTACATCCTGAACAATAGACTTGGGGATAACCAACTCCTGCTCGACACGCTTTTCTTTTGCAGGATCTCTACCCCTCAACAACAGCAAGCTTTATCGCAGCAGCGGCCTTAACCGCCGCATCTTGATTCATTGCAGGCCAAAAGCCCAAATCAATGTTTGTGCGAGTACCATCAGATTTCACATACCTAAGCCGCCAGATAAACCGAAAGAAATCCTCACGCGATAATCGCGCCTGCTCTTTTGACGCCTTAGCTACGCCATTCCGCCATTTGATCACCAGGTTCAACCCTTTCTCGAACTGAGAGCCAAACCTAAAGTTATTCTCTTTTACATTAGGCAGCTCTATACTGGCTATGAAGCTGTCACTTATATCGAATTTCTTCATTTTTAAAAAACGTTTCCTGAGTGCCTTTTTCGAGTACCTTTTTGATGTATCACATCAAAACAGATCAAAAGATAATCACACAGAATAGCACAGATCAACAAGCAAAAAAGCCCACAAAAAACGGACTGAATAGCCAGAGAGTGGGCAAATACGCTGCCTAGAGGGCTGGGGTATTGATATATAAAGGGATTTTAAATGGTGCCCGGGGCCGGACTTGAACCGGCACAACCTTACGATCGGGAGATTTTAAGTCTCTTTACGCCTGTTTTTCATATTTATTCAATATCGCTCAATACGGTTCAATCCTATATAAATCAATATATTAAAGTAAATTAAACACCCTACCTTTGCTCTTTGTTATTCGTTACTTGTAATTTTTGTGGTCAATAATGTGGACAATAATCCTCTATACACTGCATTTAAAGGGCCATTAAATCTGATAGAAAAAACCACCGAAAACTAAAGACTTTAAGCCTCCTGCGTATACCAATTTAATATTATCTCGTGTACCAAATATGCTAAAAATCTTGTGAAATACCCCTGTTAATTCTTTGGTTTTGTGAAATTACTACACTCAATAAAGCCTGTGTTTAGGGTGCATTAATGTAACTCTGTTTTTCTGCTCAAAAAGCGCGCACTTTGCGCCAAGGCGGCTGGATGAGTGAATTTAAACCCTTTTTGACCCCAAAAGGAAAGCGTTAGAGCGCCTTATTACTGGCGGATGTAGCCTTGCTTTATATTTATTTAGGCTGTCAGGTCGATTGGTCTAAGCGTGGCTTTTGGTGTGAAGTTTTGCGAAATCGGGAAAATGCGCCGTTTTTTTATTTGTTGCCTCCCTCCAATCTACTAGAGCAATTAAACTTAATAATATATCGATAAGGAACTTTTATAGAAATAAGTGATCTATGCAATGCATTATTTTATTGGAAATAAAAAATGAAAAAAATATTTTTCTTAATAGTTATCCTATTGACTTGCCCCTTTACATTTGCGGGTTTTAATTCGATTTTGTCATTATTTTTGGTAGGTGTTGGTGGCCTAAGTAGTATTCCGGAGGGGGGGCGTCAAAATCACAAAACTGCAGGCGCTGTTTACTTAACCCGCTTAATAAACACGGCTCGCCAAAACGATGACACGACAAAAGCTAATAAACTTTCAGTAAAAAGAGACACTTATCTAGGTGGTAATGGTATAAATCCTTATACTGCCGGCGCTGTTTACTTAACCCCCTTAATACAAACGGCTCACCAAAACGGTAACACGACAAAAGCTAATAAACTTTCAGCAAAAAGAGACACTTATCTAAATAAGGCTAATGGGAGTTAATCAACATCAATGGGGACGACAAATGGTAACAGCCACAACGCTAAGAAATAGTATTTATTCGGCATAAGCTTGTTCGTTATAACCGCTAAACCCGTTTGCATTGTAGCCGCGTTTGCGGTTGTGAGCACTACTGCTTACTGCCACTTTGCGGGTTAGTGTGGTGGTTGTAGACGGTTTGTAAGGTGGTGACGTCGATTATTAGTGCGCTTACCTGTTCACTCAAATCATTAGCCAAGACTAATAGCTCATTTTTTCCATCACCTATAGAAATTTTCGGGCTGTTAGGTCTACGCTGGTTGTGCGCTTTCTATGATTGCTTCTTTTTCTGCAAGTAATGTGGTCAATACCTCTCTATATACTGTGTTTAAAGGGTTGATTAAGTTGATATATAAAATCAACAAAAACCAAAGGCCCCAAGTCTCCTGCATATACCAATTTAATATTATTTTGCGTACTAAATATGCTAAAAATCTTGCGAAACACCCCTGTTAATTCTTTCATTTTGTGAAATTACGGCACCCAATAAATCCAGTGTTTACGGTGCACTACTGTAACTCTGTTTTTCTGCTCAAAAAGCGCGCACTTTGCGCCAAGGCGGGGAGAGGAGTGAATTTTCCGGCTTTCGGGGTATGGGTTTTCTTTGTTTTAGTCTGTCTGTATGCCTTGTTCTATATAGGGTTGCGGGGTTGTATGGTTGCTTATCGGTGGGTATTGCTACTGGTCATGCTTACTTGTTTAGCTGTGAAACTTTGTGAAATAGAGAAACACCGTATAATGACCAAAAATCATAACAATAAATGGAGTTAATAATGGCGTTAAAGCCTTGCAAAGAATGTAAGAACGAAGTATCAACGAAGGCCAAAAAATGCCCTAGCTGTGGTATTAAAAACCCAACAACTAACACCGGTCAAACTGCTGCCCAAGGTTGCTTTGGTATAATTATCCTTTTCGGGTTAATCATGTGGGGCCTATTGTCAGTCATCAAGGAAGACAAAGTAGCGCAGAAAAAAGAATCAAAAGTTCAACTTGAAATGTATAGGATCAAGCAATTACCACAAGCAAAGCCTTATCAAGTGATTGAGATTGAAGATTTCGTAGCACCAGAAAATAAAGCAAGGAAGCGTATTATTGCTTACTCGTCAAAGGCTAAAACTTTTGAAGAGAAAGCCCAGACTGTTATGCAGATAGCCAAGGACTACCAAAAAAAAATGCGGGCTTATGAAGTGGCTGTTTGGTTGGAGTATAAGCCTGTTATTGGTAAATCACGTGCGGCCTTTGCTGATTACTACCCTTTTGGTGTATCTGCATACGGTGACAAGAAAGGCTTTTCTTTAGAAGTTTGGGTTACAGATAATAATTATCCGAAAGAATATATCAAGGAATAGACTAATGATCCCCTATATGAGGTCGATTATTGTTTGTCTAATTATCATTGCCGGTGGTAGTGGTTATGGCTTATATGGCAAGTATTATTTGAAGCCTGCTGGAAAAGCAGTCTTAAATCAAATGCAGGCTAATAGACTTGTTGAAGAGTGTATTGTACTTCTAAACCGATCCAATCCTATTGAAATTAAAACTTACTTAAAAAAACTCGACGTTAATAGAAAAAGTATAGATAAATACGATGCAGTAATTACTGGTTTAAGTTTAGTTTCAGACAAAGGCAAAAATACTCCTACCGATATAGGGTCACCACTTAGAGAATGCGAGAACCACTTAAAATCTAAAATTGAGCATCTCAATTTCAACTAAACAATCAATGTTAAGGGTTATTTTTTAAATGGATATAAATGACAAACTACTAATAGTTGCCACAAGTGTAGGCTTATCGTTCATCATTTCACAATTAATTGATTTTATAAAATATGGAAGAAATAAAATAAAAAAGATAAATTCTATTTATAGCGAGTTACTAGAAAATAGAATGTGGACAGAAAAAGTATTAAAACACTCAAAGTATTCAATGTTAATGATACTGAAAGATGAAAAGATAAACACTACGTCATGCAACCTACACACATTTATGTTTGAAGCATATTATAAAGAAGTTGGCTTTTATCTTAGACCTGGGGAACGCGTTGGTTTTATTGATGTATATGATACTATTCAAACTTTAAACGCCCTTTCTTCTGAGATCGGCTCCATACTACAAGAAAACGAAAACGTTGACTTAGATGATCTTTTTTCAAAGAATCAGGCTGTTTTTTTAAATGCATACTCCCTAGCAGTTATTGTTGATTTCATGCTTGAAAATAGAAAAAAACCAAAAAACACCCTAGTTGAGATTTTAAAAGATATAGAAAAAATAAAAAAAGAGCATTTAGATAAAATAGTAATAGAATCTAAGGTATTAAGCAAAAAGGAAATTGAAATCTGGTTCTATGATCTAAACACAACTATTTAACTTTACATATCTTACCCAACCCAGTTTGCATACTGGCAACACTTGCGGCGGTGGCTGTTACTTGTGTTGCGGGTTTAACTGTTCCGTTGCCTGTATGCACGTGGTCGTTATAAGCGGCCTGTATTGTTTTAACATCAGTGATCAACGTTTTAACCTGGTCGGATAAATCTTTAACCAGGGCGAGTAATTCATTTTCTCCATCACCTATAGAAATTTTCGGGGCTGTTAGGTCTACGCTGGTTGCGCTTTCTATGGTTGCTTCTTTTTCTGCACGTAAGGCAAGTACCTTTAAAGCACCAATACTGATTTTCTCACCGGACAAAATATCGATATTGCCTAGTGCCTCTATCAATTTTGAGCCTTTTATATCCTCCGTATCATCACCGGTATTCGTTATGGTCCGTGTTTTGTAGTTGCCTATAAACGTAAGGGCTTCACTTAGGATCTTTATTGCCTGGTCGTTGATATCACCGGAGGTGGTTCTATGGTGATTGCCTGCACTGTCAATTTTATAAAAAGAATCGAGGCTGTGAAAAAGATTGGTTTCTCCCCTGGCATGATCAGGGAGTAACATGCCCTCTGGTCTAATGGATCTAATGAACGGCTGTGAAGGTAACCCGTTAAAAAAGGCGAGTTCCACAAAAGTTCCCACCAGGGGAACCGCTAATGTGTTACCCAATATGGGAAGTTCTACACCCTCAAAGATACCCAGTTCTGGGTTAGGTTCGCCATTAGGCAATAGCGGTAAAACGTCTACCGCGTAATGGGGCCGGTACTGATCGCATAAGCTCGGGGCTATCGGTGCATCCGCTATAGCGACAATTTTAGCTTTTATGGGGAGGTGATAATTACCCACCAATTCAGGAAACAGGGATTCAACTATTTTTTTAATGGCTTTTTTCATAGTCGTTTTGTCCAGGTTAATAACATGCTGGCTTCTTTTAAGCGTATCGTATCAACACACCCCAACCCTTTAAGATAAACGCCTGGCCTTAACTGTGGCAATGCGGGTAATGTTGCACGCTCACCCACACCAAAATCGCTTAGCCACTTATTATCAAGATCGAGGCTTTTTTTGCTCCAATGGGAATCACTCCAACTCCCTACAAAAATATTATTGCTTGCCTCTTGTTGCCAAAAATACCGCTCAATGCCAAACGATTTACCCAGGCTATCGAGGCAGTGAAAACCATTCCCCATTGAATAAAAATAAGGGATTGTGGTTTGGGAATAATCCCCCTCACCCACCACAAAATTAAGGCCCGTGTTATCACTGATCGTGTTTAAAATGTCTTTGATTGTCACATGGCGTAAGTTTAAAAACTGTGGGTGCTGTAAAACACCGCCTAATTCTCGGGCTACGATACGTTGCTGTTTTTTGTCTAAGGCTGTTGAACTTTCGATATACCCTAAAAACCATTGGGTTAGCTGTTGTGAGTTATATCCTATGGCGAAACTTACAATCCCTGTTAATTTTTTATCCGCTTGAACAGTAAAAATACCCTTTGCCGGTCGTTTGATATCAAGGCTCACATCATCAGCAATCAACGGATAATGCGTGCCTGCAATCACGATTTGTTTTAAAATATTCACGTTTTGCTCTCTTCTTTTTCATCGTTATCACTAAAATATTCGTCGGCTATTTCTTTGGCTAACGCATCCCCTTTTTTTAAAAACTTCTCAAAGGCGGATAGCTCCGGTGGTATTGCTTGCGCGGGCTTGGGCGTTTCGGCGTTGTCTGTGGCTTGCCCTGTGCTGGATTGTCCGTTTTGGACCGTGGTTGTATCTGCTTTGGCTTCGTTCTTTTCGCTCGGGCTTATGTGTTCTTTCAACTTAAATACTATGCTGATTGCCTCAAAATCTGGCACCCTACCCACTTTTACATTTTCGTAAAAAGTTACCTGGTTAATATTAAGGGCATCCGCCAAATCATCGACAATGGTATAAACTTTTAAATCGTCATTCTCTACCGCTTCGGCAACCTGCATAAAATGCTGTATTAGGTCCGTATCGTCGGTGCCTACTTGAAACTTAACATTGAGGATCTTGGCTTTAATGCCGTTGAATGTGGATTGTGTGTTTGACGTTTCACCGCTTAAATCGGTTGATCCAATCGACATGTTACAAATCACATTAAATTCTGTATCGGGTACGGTGTATCTATCCAGTTTCACAAGCCTAATACCTCTTTTAAAAGATCCAGTTTGCCGGTTTCGCTCATCATTAATAAACCCATGGCGTGGGGTTTGTCATCGAGGGTAACGGCTTTTATTGAGTCGCCTAATTCTGCTAGGGATTGCCCACTAAAAAATTCAGTATGGGCGTTAATCTGTATGTTAACGGGCGTTGTATCCAGTGCTTTAACATAGGCTTTTTTTTTGTCTGCTAAGGCGGTGAGTTTTTCTTTTAACGTGATCGATTGATTTTCTATCGCGGTTGTTTGCACTAAAGCATCGAGCTTTTTAAACGCTAAACTGTGCAAGCTGCTTACCTGTGCCTGGGTAATAAAGTGCATGGATTGCGGGGCAACTTTTATAAAGCGGTTGTACTCTGATTGCGTTAGGTTTAGACGGGTTTTTTCAGCAATAACACGGGTTAGCGGCAAAGTAAAAACGTGGTTTAGCTCGGTTAAATACTGGTTTAACTGGGTTAAACTATCCGCTGAAACTCCAACAAAAATGGCATCCATGGTGCCTGTGGGTCTGGTGGGTTCGTTGGTGTCCTGGCACTTGTCGCCCAGCTCGGTTAATACCGTTTTAACCGATTTACCGGCGGGGGTGTAGGCGGGTTCAATAGATAAAACAAAACTGGCGGCGGTTAGATGCTCAGGGATGAACTCTATAGGTTTTATTTGTACGTGTTCCATTAATAAATCGAATACTTTATAAATAAAAATTCTATCGTTGTTTGCACTTTTTGGCCGTTTTCCCATGCAATAATATCAAAACTGTTCTGGTCGGTTGATATGCTAAAGGAGGGAGGCGGTATCTCGGTCGCGATTGACTGATATTGGACTAATATAAATGATCTAAAGGGGGGATTAAGATCCATGTTGTGAGTAACAGTATATCTACCGTCTTTGTATTCTGAACTCCAACCATCAGGTAATTCATACTCGCCTCCACTCATTAAAACTGACCCTATCCACGTTTCCTCAACATTACCGAACATACCTAATGCTTTATTTGCATCGTTTTTTGCGGTGTCGGCTGCACCTTGCGCGGCTACGGCTTTATCGTCTGCGGTTTTGGCGTTGGCCTTTGCTGTATTGGCGGTGCTTTGCGCGGCATCGGCTTTATCATCTGCGGTTTTGGCGTTGGCCTTTGCTGCATCGGCTGTGCTCTGTGCATTAACGGTTTTCCCATCGGCTGTAGCTGCGGCACCTGCGGCTGTATCGGCTGTGCTTTGCGCGGCATCTGCCTTCGCTTCAATACGTGCATGTTCGGTGGCAAAATCATACTGCCACGATTGCGCGGTAACGGTAATGCCGCTGATTGATTGCGCGTTATCAAACTGTAAAATGATATTATCAACCAACGTGTTACCCACACGTTCATTGAGAGACTTATATTTAGGTCGTGTTGGGTACGTCTCTACGGCTACCAGTTCGCCGGTTGCGGATACTAGGCCTATCCAGTTATAAGAATAATCCCCCATCGTAGAATCAAGCACCGAACTAAAAACAACACTATGTGGGTTAATCGCGCCTCTTTCAGTTTCACCTATGTTCACGGTTTCTAAAATCGTTGCGGGGGTTGTGGTGTTATCCGGTATCGTTGCCGTGTGATCGAGGCCATTAACAAAGGCAATAACGGCCTGTGTAATATCCATCTCTTTTCCGGCGGCAACTTGGCTCTGAATATACGTTAATCCTGAATTAACAATCTTTGGCATGATAAACCCTTAAATAGTTATTTTTGGGCAAATGCCCGTTGTGTAATCAATCGAATAGGCACCAATGGCCACGTTTACCGGCAATATGGATACGGTTTCAAACTGATACCGGCGGCACGTTCGCCCGTAATTTTTTAAAATAATTCTTAGCAATTCTTCATTTGCTTCAATCTGGTTAGGGTCAAGTTCAATACTGATAACATCCCACGCATACAAGCTGGCACGTTCGTTTACTTTGATATCCCCTAAACCTAGCCGCTTAAAAATATTGATTAAGCCTTGTGCTGTTCCGGCTTCTTGGGCATTGATAAAGGCGTATTTCACTCGCTTTCTGTAAAGTGCTAACGGCTCATTGCTAAACCGTTCCACGTTGCGCTCGTATGCTAATAAATCCAGGATAAAAACAGGGCACGTTAACTCGTCATGGCGTAAAAACACCACATCAAGCCACACCTGAACTTTTGCAAACCACGTAAACGCAATGGCCTTTAATTTTGAGAGTTCGCCTTTATCTGCCCATGTGGGTAACGTCAATTTAATCATTATTGGTTACCTGTAAGCTGTTTAAACGTGCTATTTCTAAACCGTGATCAATGGTTTCACGGTCAAAGCGTAGGCTCTCAATCGTGTTAAATGCCTGGTGTAATTCCATCGACAAACGCGAAAAAGCAAAGGCCTTATAAGGTGCCGTAATAGTCGGTATATAAAGCGTATTCTCTCTAAATGCCGCTCTAATAAATTGCTCAATATCCGATAATAAGGCGGTTTTTTCGGTATCACTCACGGTGCTTACAAACTGAATATTTACCACTAAATCCACGTTTAATGCTGGCATGGCTTGCACCTGTAAATCATCCCCTAACCCATGGCGTTCATCCGTTTTTATATAATCTTCTATGGCCTGTAGATAATCGGCTGAGGGGCCACCGATTTTAAATAGAATTAAAATATCGGCGGTGCCTGGTCCACGGGGTGCTTGCGTGCGTAAATAAATCTGGTTTGTGCTGAGTTCTGTAAACTCGCTCACCATGCTTTTATAGGCGGAATCTACGTGCCACTTGCTCACACTTGCGAACTGGTTACGTGCCCTTTCGCGTAAATCATCGTTTGATTCAATGTTGCGGCCCTGGCTAGTTAACCAGTTTGCTTTATTCGATACGCTATCAATACCGCTCACGGGTTTATCAGGGATCGTATAATAATTGGCACCTAAGTTAGATGCCGTGCCCACTTGTAAGGCTTCACACAAAATAGGCTTTGTGTTTTCCCCATTTAACAAGGTGGCATCTTGCAATGTGACCACAGAAAACACCGCTCCATTAATCAGAGGTGTGTTAATTTGCGTGCCTGCATTAATGGTGACTGATCCGGCGCTATTCACGCGGTTAAAATCGATATACCCCTGTGCTTTTGTTGCCTCAAATCGCGTTAACCCCACACCCCATGCCAAAATATTCAAGGTGGTTGTGCCTGCTGTCTTTAAAAACGTATTGGGTAACACATGGCTTACGATAAACTGCATCAACCACAACACCGGCAAGGTAATTAAACCCTTTAAAATACGATAAAAAGGCGAAATATCATCATTGTTATTCACGCCTAAATCACTGTCATTAACCAGTGTTTGGAATTCTGCTTTTATCGCGGTATCTGTGGTGGGTATGCCTGCCTCTTTTAACAGGCTTTCAAAATCATTGGCGTGTGCCTGGCTTGCGTTATCGGGGTTAGTGCTCATCAGATAATCTCCACGTTTTGACCGTTTAACGCATTGGCAGTAATCGCAACATCACCCAACTTAGGCTCGTTTACCTTCACCGTTCCGGCTTTTATTCTTTCGTCATTCTCGATAATTAATTTTATTTTTTTATAAATAAGTTTGCGCTCATCGGGGTTACGCTCGCCAATCAAAAAAAACAATAAATTACTTTCTGTGATTTTATGTTTTAAATCTTGCGCTACGGCCTCAACACTCGATAACAACAAGGGTTCTCCGTTGCTATCCAGTACTAAATCACCGTCTTTAATCCATAAATCCTTTACCGCTGTGGCGTTGCTCATGTTGCGGCGGCCTCTAGTTCATCATGTATAAAGTGTCCGTCCGGCTTTTGGGTGGTATTGATCACCACATTACCCACCGAACGCGATTGATTGAATGACTTGGATAAATGGTTGTTGATCCCTCCCCCCTCAATATCGGCGCTTATCTGGCTGTTAAGGCTCGGGAGTGCTTGTTTAAGATTGGCTTTTTCTTTATCTGCAATACCTAAAAAACTGGATATTTTATCGAACGCGCCGGTATTTAAAAAAGAAAACAAATCCAGATTTTTAAACCAGTTTTTTAATTTCGTAAAATATTCGGGGATTTTATTAAAAGCATTAAACGTCTTATCCACAGCGACAATGGCGGCGGCGCTGATTGCATCCCAATGTTTAACCACGTGATAAATGGCCACACCCACAATGGCAAGCACGGCAACAATCGCAAGGATAATCCACACAATAGGATTCGCTAACAAGGCGGCATTGAATAACCAGATAAGACCTTTGGCAATGAGCAACACGGCTTTAAAGGCAAGCATCACGGTTTTGAGTACACCTAACACAAGGCTAAACCCTACCACCATAATTTTTGCGATACCCACCACGATAGCGAACGCGGATAAGGCGGCAACCACACCAAAAATGATTAGCACTGCAACACCCACGGCCCGTGTTAAACTAGGAAACATACGCGTCCACTTGATAACCTGCTCATTACCGGCGGTGAGTTTATTAATTAACGGGGTGATAACGGGTAACAGTTGCGTACCGAACGCAATACTCACACCCTTAATGGCTGCACCGGCACGCTCCCACGGATCAATCTGTTTTTGTGCCATTTGCACGGCCTTATCCATGCCGCTGACTTTAGCTAGGGAAACCATAGAACCGGATAACCCGTCCATATCTTGCATTAAGGCTTTCACTAACCCTACGGCCTGCTTACTCCCGAACGCTTTTTGTAACGCATCCCCTTTGGCTACGGTATCAATTTGCCCAAACTTGCCGTAAATCTCTTTTAATATGGCGGGCATGGATAGCATTTTGCCCTGTGTATCGGTGAAATTTAGGCCTAATTCTTTTTGTGCTTTACCCACACCGGCCAAAAATGACCGGTATTTGGTGGCTGATTCGCTGCCACTCATTGAGGCACCCAATGTACCTATTACCGCAATTTGTTCACTCATGGCGATACCGTGCGCGGTGGCATCGGCACCTAAAGCACCAAAGGCGCTGGCCATTTTAGAGCCTGTGGTCTTAAACATTTGAACCGCTGTTGCTGTTTGTCCGGCCACTTGCTGCACCCAGTTTTCATTACCTAACCGTTTTGCGTCTTTCTTGAAAATTGAATACATGGTGCCCATGTAATCCGTGATCGTGGAGGCATCGGCCTTGGTGGCTTTGGCTAAAATAGCACTGGATTCGGTAAATTTGGCAAGTTCATTACCTTTTAAACCGGCTATAGCAGATTGAATATCGTAAGATGCCTTAACAAAATCGGCGGCTGATTCACCGTATTTCACGCTAAAATCTATGGCCGTATCACGCAACCCCTGTAAGTTTTTATCTGTATCAAACAGGCTTGAAACTTCACCTAATGCGCGGTCCATCTCTATTGCGGGGCTTAATGCGGCTTGCAGAGCATAAGCCGTACCGGCCAAACCCACGGCACCTACGGCGGATTGCCTAATGCCTTGCTGAGTACGCTGGTTAATCTTATCGATTGTGCCCATTACACGGCTTGCGGGACCTCTCGTTTTATCGATCAATCCAATAGTAAACATCAGTTTTTCAAGTCGTTTTGACATCGTTAACTACCGTGAAAGGCTTTAGATATACCGTTGGTGACGGCTACTTGCATTTTTAACCAATACTGATTTTCTAAAAATAAGGCTAACCCCATGTGTTCAGTGGTTGCCTCTTGCTCGGGTAGGTGTTTGGCTACCAGGGCGGTTAGGTGTTCATAGCCGTTGGCCTCTATGGCCTTTGCTATTTCTTGCGCTTTTTTACAACAACACCTAAATCCGGTGTGTACTCTTCAATCACTGCACCGAAAACCTGTGTTTCTGCACCTGGTGTTTCTTTGATTAATTCAACAAAGGCGGCTTGCTGATCGGCGGTAACCGTTGTGGTTAAAAAGTTTGTCATGGCCTGCACAGGCTTACTCGTTGCTGCGTTGATAAACCGGTTATAAGCATCACGGGTAACGTTAAAGGTGTAGTCTGTTTCGCCTACGGTAATATCAATAGTTTGGTTGTTCGCCACGGGGATTATCCTTGTTAATTAATGTTTGTTTTTTAATTACAAAATCTTGGTGCTTGTAATACCAGTTGATACAAAATGTAAAAACGCCTAGCAAAAAACTTCCTATCCATAACCATTCGCCCAGGCTAAGACCTGTTAGCATCGTGAAAATGCTTAATAAATACGTGGTTAATGTGGCTCGGTCGATCATTGTTAATCCTTTGCGTACCGCTTTAACATTTTTATATGCGTCTCGTTTAACGTCTTGCATTCGTTGTATCTCAGTATCGTATCTGTTGCCCACAGCTCGCCACTGCTTGAATAATCGCTTGGGGTTACTAACGGTTTACAGGGTGTTACCTGTACTGCAATCGCCGGTTTTTTGACATAGGTTGTCGAGCATCCCCACAGCATCAAGAGTGATAAAACAAGGTGAATCCCGCGCTTTTGCCTCAACATATTTAATGATCTCCTTTACTGTGGGCTTAACTTTTTCGGCTGTATCGCTTTGCTGTGCCATTCGCTCGTTGGTAAGCTGATTTAGTTCGGCTTGTAAATCTTGGTTATCTTCAATGGCCTGCATTAATGCGGCCTGTTGTTTTTCCTGGTAGGTTGTTTCGGCATTGTCATAGCCTTTTTTGCAGCTGAAACAGCACGCAATAATGAGCGCCCACAACAACCAGTAATACGGCGAACTAAACAATTTTTTGTAAAATAAAAAACTACCCATCTTTTTTACCTGTATTCATATAAAAGCTAAAGAACGCGCTGCTCGCTGCCAGTAATGCACTCATAAACATAGATTGAGCATTGTTGGGATCATCTAAGCCAAAGAACCAAAAAACGGCATGTACTAATAAAAAGAGAAAAACCGCAACGGCTAAACGCGGCACAATTCACCATGCGTTCACTTGCTCGGGGGTTAGCATAAATCCCCTTCGTTCAATAAGGTGTAGCTAAAGCTGTTACCAAAACGCTTTGCGCTGATCTCGCATAACTGGAGCATGAGCGCAAATTGGGTAGGATCTGCAAGCACCTGACAACCGGCGCTCCACTTATCAACATCCGTTGACATAAACCGACCACTGGCTCTATGGCAGTTCAACCCAATCCGTGCGTAATATTCCTGCCCTCTTAAATCTAATAGTTTGTCTCTGTCATTATCACGGTAAAAAGTCACCGGCTGACGTTGCACCAGGGCACGGTAAGTACCACGGTGGGTGCCTACTTTCCACAGGGCGGGGTAATGACCGGCGGCAATAATCGCGCAACCCTTTTTATGCATGGGGTGTTTTAGATAATAAAGCCCTGGATCTGTGGTGGCATTGAACACATGTAACACCGGCTGTGAATTCTGATAAAACAACACACAAAAGGCATCATTAAAGCTATTGCTTTCGTTATCGGCTGAACGAATACCAATCAGGTTAACGTTAAAATCCCCGCTTTCGTAAAAGGGGAAACCCTTCTCGATCACGGTTTTACGAATTTTTTCAAACGATAAACGTTCAACCAAGTTCATTAGAATAACCCTAAAAATTTATCTGTATCTTGATAAGGCACGCCATTAATCCGCACAAAATCCGAACCAGTTACCTCGAACGGTAAGGTGTGCATCATCTTTTCTCCCCCTTCCGCACTAGCATCCACCAACTTACTTATTTTGAACAAGCAACCTGAGGCGATAACGTTTAATGCGGCGGTGCCACCTACGGCGGTAAACACGGCTGGCCATGTACCTAACCCATGCCAAGAACCGGCAACTCTTGCGGCTTCGTTAATCAGCATAAAATTAAAGGTATCTACTTCCACCTCACCGGAGGCGGATAACTTGCCTCTTACGTGCCCATTCGGGAGGCCCTTGCTATGAACGGCTTTTGACGCGTCATCGATACTTAGGCTGATTTTGTCAAAGTTGACCATCACGGGGCCAAAAAACACCGTTAAATCTTGCCCTGAAATTATATGAGACATGGTTTTCTCCCTATGCTGGGTCGCTTAGATCAAGTGAAACAAAACCGTTAATCTCTATCGGAGACTCAAACGGGGATAATGTAAAATAAACATTCATGGTTTTACGGTCGGGCCATACCAGGTGAATGGATTCTTCTTTGGTTGGCTTGATCATGCCAGGGGCTTGCTTACCGTTTATCACGGTCGATTTCGCCATGGCGTTAAGGATCTCCATAAATTCATTTTTGGTGTATGCCATCGAGGCATCGGTAGAATTAATCGCACGATCAGCAATCATGGGGATGGCTTTAATACGAATGCGCCTTGCTGCATAGTCTGCAATACGCACGTGCTCTAGGGTTGTAAAATCATTGCCTGGTGCGTCTAAGGTATTTGCATCCCCCCAATACATACCAGGGTAACCGATATACCCCTGTGGTACGGATACGCGTTTACTGTCGAGCGTTTCTAAATCGGCGGTGCTGAGTTCGTTATTGTCGCTCAATGAAACAGGATCACCCAATCCCACTACGGCACCGGTTAAAACCTTCATGGGTTTATCAGCTATGGAAACATCATGGCGGCATAAACGTCCGGCTAAAATACCGGCGTTGGCGTTGGTATCGTGGGTTACGGGTGTTACGACAACACGGCTGGCAACCACTGCGGATAACGCGGTATCAATGGTGGTTGCGAATTCTGCCCACGTTTGTTCTGTATAAGGGGTTGTGGGTACGATAGCGAAAATTGGCTGTGCATACTTATTAATAAGTGTTTGGCACAATGCCTCCATGGTTTCTACCACGGTTTTTAATTCACCGGCCGCGTGCATAGAAGAAACCACCACACCCTCAATTTGAGCGGCTGCGATTGCGGGGGCAAGATCACCCAGGGCTGTTATCTCTGCACTTGTTAATTCATCATTCACGGTTTCTTTGCTGAGAACTAACACTTTAGCACTCCACTTTTGCCCACCGTTGTTCCTGGCACCGTCTAAATAATTAATTAATAACGGTGCTTCACCAAAGGTTTTTGCAAAATCGGTTTGTGTGTTTACCGATACCACTAAGTTTTTATTTGATGTAGCTTCACCGATAAAAAGAAGTTTTTTCTCTACGCCTTCTATCGTGCCTTGTGCGAGGTTTTGGTTGCTTACTGTTGCCTTGCCTTGTGCCATGTGTGTGTACCTGTTATTCGCTGGGTGTCTTGGAGTAAACCCGCCCTTCGCGGGCGGCGGCTTGTGCGATTTCTAAAAATTCGTCTTCGGTTAATACTTTGTTTGTGTGCATGACTGCTTGTATGGGAAAGCCCTTTTTAGCATCTCTTGCTATGAATTTCACATCAACTCCAGCGCTTATGTAGGCATTCAAACTGCGTGTTGCTTTTGTCATTTTTTCGCCGTCAAATCGCAACCATGAAACCTCACCGCTGCTGGCATCACGCGTCACTGCCATGATAATTTTTTTATCTTTGAGCGGACTTGTTTCGTAGTCTTCGACAAAAGCAGCGTCTGTGTCGAATTGGTCTTTACCTACGGTGAGTTGCGCCGCATAATCTTTATAACCAACTTCCCTATATCCTAGATGAAACCCCCCAGAATCACGCACATCAACAATTCCATCAATCCTATCTCTCCACGCCTGCTTAACGCCTAACCTGTTAAAATTTAAAATGACAATTAATGTTGATTTCAATTCGGCTATGGGCGCTTTGTAGTACGTTTCAGGGTAATACACGCCACCATTCTCCGTTTTTGTTGGGGTGAAATTAGTGCTAAAATATCGCTCGCCTGCATGTGTGTAAATGGTATCCGTTGACTCACGACCCAAGATAAAATTAACACTCCCAAAATTCGTAAAATCACCTGTTCGTTGTACGTCTACATAGAGCATGGGTTCATGCTGCATCATGAGTGTATAAAGCGGCACCGTTGGCACTTCGTCTTTTTTTTCATACGTCACACCTACGCTTTGCCCTTGCGGCAATACCATGTCGCCACGCTTTACAAACACTTGACCCAAAGCCATTACTTAGCCCTCGCGTTTGTCGTGATGTTGTCAAAAATACGGGTAATAATTTGATTAAGTTCGTTGTTATCTATGCCTAAAAACGCTCGGGCGGGGAGTGGGAGTTCCCAGGTTGTTTTACCTGCACCGCGCATCGTTCTTAAAATATAACCCGCTTGCGCTACGGTTAGGTTTTCGCGTATCCACTTAATCGTGACAACAACCAAACGCCCATTACTGGGGCGGCGATAACCTTCTTTTTTTAATGACCTTGCTTGGTCGATAGTCGCGTTATCATTGGCCGTTTTTTTGCCTTGTTGTTTCGTTCGCTTGCTTGCATCAAACGTTTGATTAATCCCCTCTTGTTGGGATTTGGCAATCCTGCCCAAAACAGGGTTACGCCAAGTCACCACGCCTTTATCACTGGTAGCAAAGGCGCTCATTTTTCGGCCTAACCCAGTAAGCATTTTTTTACGGCCTTTTTTTCGCGCTGCGAAACGTTGGCCCAGGTAATCTTTTTGCTCACGGATATTTTTTCGGGAGGCTTTACGCACTTCAAACGCGCATTGTCTTAATACTTTTTTGCGGGTAACCACATTCAATGAGAGTAGTTTTAACTGCTGATTAAGAGCTAAGGCGGATGCCATATCTGCGTTAAAAGTGGGAGCAATCATTGGCGTTGCTCCACGGTGCTTAGTTCTTCAACTTGATCAATCACGGCACTTCCTACGCTGTAGGTGTTACCCAGGTAATCAATCAACCCTTGCGGATCGGGGACGATAATAATGTCCTCTTGAAACTCTACTTCAAACTCAATGTTAACCAGTTTGCTATCACATTCGGCAAGTTGCTCCGGTGTGAATGTGGGCATCGGTAAATTTAACCGCACGCGTTCGCAATCGTGATCCGCTAACCAGGTGGTGACCAGTACAGGAATCAAATCTGCTGAGTATTTAAAATTCTCAATGTAAAAAACGGCGGGATACTGTACACGGGTAACTACATGCTGATCGTTGCCTAATCGCTTGCTGGCTGGGTATAGCGTTGCATCCCCTAAAAAGTAATCAAACCTATGTGGTTTAAAAATGTTTTTGCTTTCAAGGTATTTTGCTAAGGCTACCATTTTATCACCCACCATTAGAGCAACCCCACGGTGATATTAGGCTTACCCATAAGATGTTTTACCGCTCTTTTGGATTCACTTTGCCAATGATCTATATTTTCTTGCGCTTCGCTGGATAGGCTTTCGCTGGTTGCTTTACGCGTCATGCTCACAAGCTGCGCATAGAGTTTTGATTTAGCTAACGCAAAAACGGCATGTGTAAAAACAGCCACTAATTCGAACTGATCCAATAAATAGGCTTGCGGCACCTCTTCAAGCTTTGTAAAGCCTGCACTCTGCCACGTAACAACCTGTGTGTTTAATTCTGCAAGGACCTCAATCACGGCATGTTTTACCGTCATTTCTACGGTTTCATCGGCATAATCGGCGGGGAATTTATAATCCCGCTGAAACTCTCCTAAATCGAGTTCGGGCCAAAAATCACTAGGTTTAATTTTGCTGGTGAGATAGGTGCCGTTTTTTCCAAAGCTCATTATTCAACCCACCCATAGAAAGGTAAAACCCGCTAAAGCGGCAAGGGCACAAAGCACTAACGCACTTAATACGCTTACGCTCGCGGGTTTTAGGGGGGGGGAATCGTTAAGGAGAAAATGTTTAAGCATTATCGGCTTTCTCCAACTTGGCTTTTACTGCTGCCAGTTTCGTTTTTACACCGTGTTTTTCGGGATTCACTTCTACGCAATGTTGATACATGACCAGGGCGGTTTTTAGATCGTTGTCGCGTTCGGCAACCAATGCACGGAGTTTATACAGCTTGTTTAATACGATAATTTCGGACACTAACCATTCTTGCGAAAGGCATTTATTACAGGTGTTTGTTAAAAAGGGCTCTACGCTCTGGCCGTCTTTATATTGTCGCTCGCACCAATCATGGAGGGTTTCGACAAAGGCGGTGGTTAGGTCACGTTTAAAGTTTTGAGGCTTAATTTGCTGCTGATCGATAGCCAGTGAACCGAACTTAAACGCGTTCGGGATATCGTTAACGTCGATCAACCAAAAAATAATCAGGGTTAATACCTGGTTGCTGTAGTGCTCACCTTTTTTTAGATAATCTTCAAGGTACGCCACGTAATCAGGTAACACATTTTGTTTAAAAGAAACTTTATCTTTGATATCGGTTAGGGCTTTTAATTGCTCCACATGCCTTTTGAATTGAGCGTTCACCACATCAAAACTGTACCCTGCAAACCCTGTGGGTTCGGTCTTTTGGATAACCGCTTTTGCCTCTTGCTTAGCTTCGATTTCTCGCACTTTTGCCAGGGCTTTTGCTTTGTGCTGTAGGGCTAGTGATCGCATAATTTTTTATAAGTGAGGTTAAAAAGGACCACTCGTTTTACGGAGTGGCCAATGGCTTACCTGTTTATACCCAATCGGTGCCGTTGTGGGTTTTGACTACGCTGTAATCCATCGCTGCACACGCGTTTTCGTTCTCGATTACATAGCCTTCGTTCGCACTGTTGTAATCTTCTACCTGTGAACGCTTAGGGTTATCCATTTGTTGGCGGCGTACGGATCCGCTTTGAATATAAATGGATAGGTTGCGTGGGTCCGTGATCATGATGCCCTTACCAGGGAAAAAGCTTGGCGTTACACCACGCGCTAAACCTGCAAAGGTTGTAACGGATGATTCAATAATGGAACGTTCTTTTTCTGTCGGTGTTCCACCGTGGGCGGCATACAAACGCGCTTTTTCATCGGCCATCAAATCCTCACCTACAAACACCTCTAACATGGAGCGGTGTTCTGGTGCGATAAGTTGTAAAAGATCGTGAACCGCGCTATCGATATTCACGTAATTATTACCGGCTGCACTACCAATATTGATAGCACCGGCCGTAAGGAATTGAGAACCGGCGTTGTAATCGCGTAAGAGCTGGAACCAACCTTTGTTCGTATCCTCACCCATAGCTTTATCGACTGTGGACGTAACGGCGGCGGCTTCTGCACCCATCCAACCCGTTCGCAATCGACTTAGGGCAATGCTGTTACGTGTCCAGGTGCCGTACTTTTCGTGAAAGTCTTTGAACTTTGCCCAGGCATCAATCGTGGCGTAAGGCATGGCAAAATCAAATTCAGTATTAAACAATTCAAAATCCTTACTGCCTAGATTGAGAATGTTCTCGGGGATGCGGTCATTTGCGGTGGTGTCGGTACGTTTACCTTTCACCACATTAGCGGAACCCATGACCTTTTGACCTTTAATCTCATCAACATAAAGCATGTTGATACGGCTTAAAAAGGCATCGGATTTAATAATGGCATCTAACAGTTCTTGTTCTACTGTTGGATCAACGTTATAAATCTCGGTAACGGTATCAACGCTGTAAGATTCTGCCATGCCGCTTAGCATGGCTTTATAAGCTTCTTTTGTCTTAGGGTTCATAATGGTTCCTGGCTAATTAAAGGATGCGCGGCTTGTCGGGATTGCTTGCTGTATGGTCTTTGGGGTCTGCTGTCGGTGTTTCTTTTAATGCGTGCGTAAACCGTTCGGTGAGTTCGTGAACCTCGGCGGCTGTTTGGTCGTAGTCTTCTTTTAATGCGGCATACTGCTCCGTTAATGCCTCGCCTTTTTCTCGATTAAAAAGGTTTGATAAATCAGGGGTGCTTGATTGGATCAGGGTTTTTAATTCTTTAAATATTTTTACCGCGTCTGAATCTGAATTATAGGCTGTAGGGGCTTGCTCTTTTTCAATGACCTTAAAATTTAACGTTTTTGCTAAACGCTTAAAAATGGATAACTGGGTTTCGGGTTCATCATCATCCGATTTACTCTCTGGCTCTTGCCCTGCGGATTCTTCTACGAAGGTTTCAATTTGTAACCCTTCACTGATAAAAATAATTGGCTCATCAACATTGGAAAAATTAAGTTGTTGTGTGCCCAGTGAGGCGGGATCGTCTGTTACTGCTAAACCGGTGAGGTAGGCTTTTCCGGTATCGGCAAACTTTGGCTTAATCTCCATGGAGGTAAAAAGCGCATTGCCCATTTTATTCATGTGGACCAAATCAGCATCAGGGCGGAACTTGGCATATAACGCGGTTTTGCCGTTTTCCTCTTCTGTTTTGAGTTGTTGAATTTGTCCTAGATTACCATACCAGGTTGTATGTTCACGATTGATCGAAGCGGTATAAAGATCGAGTGAATAACTATCGGCCGCTTCTTTTAACCAAGAGGCTTTGATTTTTCGGCCATCTACGGTAGCACCCGACAAACCTATTCTTACCCAATCTGTTAATAACATATAAACCCTGTGCGCTCGATGACGTTTAACAATTCAACTATTGAACCCCAAACATACGCGAATTTTTAGCGTAAACAATGCGTTAATTTTTGGTTTATTTTGTTTTTTTTATTTACAAAATCATACGGTTTTTATTTTGATTTTATTTTTTGTTTTGGCGGTATATTGCCATTATGCGATATAACCAAGAGGTCATTATGGCGGCTCAATCCCTTTGGGTGAGAGGCCATAAAGCCAGTGAAATAAAGGATAAACTCGGCCTTAACAATCCGCGCATTGTGTATTATTGGGCTGAAAAATATGATTGGGGAGAACTCCAAGAGGTTTTAACGCCTCAACAATCCGTATCAAAAAGATTTAATTTATTAATTAATACCGATAATAAAACGGCAGAACAATTAAAAGAAATTGATTTACTCACAAACGTATTATGCAAATTTGAAAACGTCAAGCGAGCACCTAAAGAAAACCGTTCACGGCATGAATCAAACGGTGATTCATCAAACAACCGGCAACGTAAGAAAAAAGAGAAAACCGTTAAGAATGATGTTTCTAAAATCACTGAGGAAGCATTAACCGAATTGCGAGAAAAGCTTTTTTTCTCGTATCAACTTAACTGGCACGCGAACAAGCATCAAAGAACGCGGTTTATTTTAAAGTCTCGACAAGTGGGCGGCACGTATTATGCCGCTTTTGAGGCCCTTGAAGATGCGGTGTTAACCGGTAAGAATCAGGTGTTTTTATCGGCAAGTAAAAAACAGGCGCATATTTTTAAGGCATATATCGGCGCTTTTGCCCGTGATCACTTTGACGTTGAACTAAAAGGTGGTGAAGAAATTATATTGAGCAACGGTGCCAAGTTGCAATTTATATCCACAAACTCAAGCACCAGCCAGGGCTACTCCGGCAACCTTTATGTGGATGAAGTGTTTTGGATACCGGATTTCGACAAGCTAAACAAAGTGGCTAAACCGATTGCAAGCCAAAAGCATTGGCGGCGTACCTATATTTCAACACCCTCCGTTAAAGAACATGGGGCCTATGCCCTGTGGAGCGGTGAACAATTTAAAAAGAATTCTAAACGCAAAAAAGATAAAGAACTTGTGTTTGATCTTAGCCACGAAACACTCAAGGACGGGGCATTAGGGCCGGACAATATATGGCGTAACATTGTAACCATTTATGATGCAGCGGAAAAAGGCTGCGATAAATTCGATATAGACGAACTCATCACTGAATACTCACACATGGAATGGGAGAACTTATTCCTGTGTAAATTCATGGATCAAAGCACCTCGATTTTTAACATGCTGGATCTGATTGCCTGCGGTGTCGATGCCAATCTACTTTGGCGGGATTTTAACCCCGCCAATGATAGGCCACTGGGCAATCACCCTGTGTGGATTGGTTATGATCCTGCACGTTTTGGCGATATGTCTACCGTGGTTGTGGTGGCTCCCCCTATGAAACCTGGTGGAAGTTTTCGCGTCATCGAGAAATTACAAGTTTACGGCGCTTACCCTAATCAGGCTGTACAAATTAAACCGCTGTTTGATAAATACCACGTGGAATACATGGGGATTGATCGCACGGGACCAGGGCAAGGCGTATGCGAAGAAATACAAAAGTTCTACCCACAGGCTGAGGGTATTTTTTATACCCGTGAACGAAAGGTAGCTCTCGTTTTAAAGGCGCAATCGGTTATCGAATTGCGGCGGCTTGAATGGGATAGCGACGATAGAGACTTGGCACAATCATTTATCCAAATCAAACAAGTGACGCGGCATGATCAGGTGTTTTATGAGGCGGATCGGAACAGTAAAACAGGGCACGCGGATTACGCCATAGCCATTATGAACGCGTTATCTAATGAACCATTAACGGGTAAAGGTAAAAAATCCAGTGTTACCATTCAACAGTAAAGGCAGTGAACATGGTTATTAATTTTGGCGAACCGGAGTCTGTTTTAGACAATAACATCACGAATTATTTAGGGGTGTTTAAAAGTTTCAATCATAAATTTTACTTGCCTCCTGTGGACCAAAAAGGATTGGCGAAACTTCGTAATGTAAATGCCCATCATGGCACCGCGCTTATCTTTAAAAGAAACATGGTGATTAAGAACTTTATCCCTAACCCGTATATCTCGCTCACTGAGTTTAAAAAGCTGGTCATGGATGCGTTGGTTTTTGGGCATTGTTACCCACGGATCTTTACCAATGGATTAGGCCAAGTGGTAAGAATCGGCTATTTACCGGCGGTGAATATGCGGCGGCTGGTGGATGATAAAGCGGAGCGGTTTTGCCTGGTACAAAATTACAATAAAACCTATGACTTTAAAGCCGGTGAGGTTATCCAGGTGCGGGAATACGACATGCAACAATCGTATTACGGCATTCCCGAGTATTACCCTGCATTACAGGCGTTGCTTTTAAATGAAGCGGCCACGTTATTTAGGCGGCGGTATTTTGCGAATGGCAACCATGCGGGGTACATATTTTATACCAGTGATCCTAATCTTTCGGAGAAGGATGAAAAGGCCTTGCAAGATGCCATTAAAAACTCTAAGGGCGTTGGTAATTTTAGGAGCATTTACCTGAATATTCCAAACGGCGCAAAGGATGGCGTGCAACTTATACCCGTTGGTGACATCAGTACAAAGGATGAATTTGAGCGCATTAAAAATATATCTCGAAACGATATCATCAGTGCTCACCGTGTTAACCCTGCGCTGGCTGCTGTTATGCCAGAAAACACGGCGGGGTTTGGTGACATTGAGAAAATTTCACGGGTTTATTACGAGAATGAAGTGGTTCCCCTACAACAATTTTTCTTAGAAATTAACGACATGCTAGGGTTGAAAGTGATTGAATTCAAAGAACCGGAAACAACGAATAACAATGAATAACCTATTGATATTATTCTTTATTTTTTCTTATTTACGGGGGAGTTTGATAGAATAACGACAAATGGAAATCGTGAAAAAGGGGAATGGTATGGGGTGGAATTGCAGTGAGTGTGGCTCTAAAGCTTTCGTGACCAGTACACGGAACTTAACGCCTAAATACAAACAACTTTATACGTTGTGCCGTAATACTGAATGCGAGCAAAGGGAGTTGATTGATGTTCAACACAACAAAACAATCACTCCCCCACACAACAAAACGCCCCAATTTGATTTGGTGGGCATTATTAATCAGTTGCCTATCGAGGATAGACAGAAATTACTGGATGCCCTGCAATAGTTAGTGATCCATACCTTTTGAGATAGACAAGAAAAAATGACCTAATACCCGTTTTTCTTCTGGGCTTAACACTAGCTCATCATCGCCAGAAACAAACAATTTACCAACGACTGCGGCAAATAGTTTGTTATTTATATCCCTCTCTTTGTTCTCCTTGGCCGTAAATTCCTTATTGGCGGCCTTTATTAATTCAACAGGTGACATCTCTGGAGATGTCTTTTTTCATTCCTTATAATCCATACAACTTATCAATAAACATAATGAATCTTTTTTATAAGTAAACCAAGAAATTTACCTATAGAGTGTGAAGCAATTCCAGCCCCCCCCCCCAAAAAAAAAACGTATACATTTTCACCCGTATATAAATATACACAATGTATATACCATTATAATAATGGTATATATTTATACTATTTAACCTTGTTTTTCATTAACAACATATAGCAATATAATCATAAAACATTAATTTAATTAAAATAACATTTATTGGCTATTTGTTATCAACATAAACCCTTGCTTATCCCTCACCAAATCACCACTTTCAATCAAGAAGTCAAATACAGGCTTAACTTTATTAAACCCTCCATTGATCGACTTAGACTCAATCAAAGCTTTTATTTTAGGCCTTTCCGTATATTCCCCCTGTTTTATTCTACACGCCAAAGCTTGTTGCTCATCATTAAGAAAGACCCTCTCACTTATCTCTTCTGAACCACCAACAGAACTAATGGTTCTCGTTATAATTTTTTTATAAACACGCCATTCCGTTACACATAAAACGGATAAAATACACGCTACGTGTAAAATTATACTTACAATTAATGCCATTTTTTTATTAAATAATACAGATATATCTTTATCGTTATCCCCAATAGAAAGGCCAGAAATTTTATTTTTTTCTTCTTTTATTTTCATTTTTTTTATAATATTTTTATCCGCCCTTGATCGATAATTGTTCCGTATATCACTGTCTATTAATACATCCAATTGTGAGAGCGTTTTATCAATCTCGGCAAGTTGCTCTGATATCTGGTTATCTGATTTTGTACGACTGGTTAACTCGTATGCCAAAAACTGGGAGGTGCTTTGTATGCTAACCAACATAAACAGCACACCGGCTATCAATAGCACGCCCCCCGCCAAGGGGGATTGATGTTTAAGGTGGTGCGTTGCCACTGGGAAAAAACCAATTTTACAAATTCCTAATGCCAGAGCCACGGCACCAGTAAGGCAACCTATTACTGGTGATGTGGGGATTCTGTACCACTCGAGCATTGGGAGCGACAAACATACAAGGGTTAATATCACGGCGGCGGACGTGATTGCGTAGTGGGTTAACCTCATGCGGCCACCTCACTAACTGCAGGCTGTTTCTTTTTGTGGGCATCTAGCACGCGTGTGTATGCATTTATGTAACACATGGCAACAGCTATAACTGTATCGTTATGAACCAACAGTGCGCTTTCTTTTTCTGCTCGCCACTTTTGAATCTCATCATAAACAAAGGATGCGTTAAACTGATCACTGTTTTTTAATATGCCTTGTGATTCTGTCTCTGCTTTCGCCTGCGCCTCTTTATTTTTCATTAACTGTAATGTGTCATGTAGATCCCAAACCACTAATGCGCCTGCACTGTTGCTGCTTATCACGATATCTCGGGCCACTTCGAGCGTTTTTATGACTGTGCTGATTTCGGTTGTACTTAATACGGTCATGCTGTTTTCCTTTTTATTGTTGTTGGTTGGTTGTATTGCTAAGCCAAATTTTCTGCATGGTATTCGTCCCATTCATCAATTAACTGCTGACAAGCGGGGAAAGGATTTTTACAACCCGCGTCCTCTGCATCTCCGATCATCTCTGTTAACTCCTGTGCCATGGCTATACAAATACTCTCGGCTCTTTCTAGTTTCTCGCTAAGCTCATTGTTTTTCTGCTGTAGGATTGTTAGTGACATGTGGCTTCACCTTGCTTGTTAATTAATTTCTGCACTTGGATTTTTGCGGCCATCGAAAGATAGGCACTCGATATAGCGGCGGTGGCTAACTGGTAGGTTTTATCTGCACGCGTTAAATCGTAGGGGTTTGGCGTGTGGTCAAACATGGTGCTCCACTGCAAACCACGTTTTCTGTAAAACTCTGCGGGGCAATCTTTAAAAAGTGGCTGATTGCTTAACCAGGCTTCATAGGTTGCACTGCGGATTTTCAGCATGTAGTTAAAATCTTTCGTGCCATCCATCGTCTCAAACGGGTTAGGCATCTTGGTTGCTGAGAGTAATTTAAACAGGCGGCCTAACTTTTGCTCACTGTCAAACATTCTATCGGCATACTCTAAAATTAATGCCTCGTGGGTATCGGTGTGCCCACAGGGGTTCACCCAGCCATCTACGCACAGCTCTTTACCGTTTACGGTTTGGCGTACTAAACGATGTTGGCCTCGTGGCTTGCCGCAATGCTGACAATGATTGCTTACCTGGATAGTTGCTGTGCCGGTTTCGCTTTTGTTAAAAATGACAATAACGTCTCTTGTCATGCGTTTTTTTATCATTAGATTTCCTTTTCTGGTTTGTTGTTTTCTTATAAGTGCATCGGAAAAGTGTAATTTGTGTAATTCCATTTTTTTAATCCTTGTTTTTCTTTATTAATCAATGCGTTAACTAGCTTTTGTCGTGTTTTGTAAACTGTAATTTTTTTGTAATTGACTGTAAGTGGAAACGTTAGGTAATTGATTTATAAGTATTTTTTTAAAATGAAAAATTACTATCCAATACCTTATTTATGTAATCTCAATTACTATTAATTACATAAAAATTACATTTCTTTATTTCTCTGTATCCCCCTATCTATAAAGCTTTAAATGATTTCTTTTCTTTTAATTACATTAATTACTGTTTTCCGATACCCCTATATGGCTTTGGATTTCTGGCCTATATAGGGGTAAATAAAAGGCTCACGCCTCAAACACCCAGCACCGGTACGTCTTGGTTCGTAGCTTGCTGTCTACGGCTTTCTGGCCAACGAATTTGTGTTTGTTGCTGGTTTTAAGTAGGGCCTTTAATTGACTTTGCGGTGGCATTCCATACCCATAGGTTTTGCACTTTTGCTCAAACTCGGGGAGGTTTATTGCTATAAGGGCATCGTTCTTGCTGTGATTTAGCTCCACTTCGGTATCTTCTAGTAACTGTAATGTTTCCCAGAACTGTTGAACTATTGGGTGATCGCTCACTAAACGGCGCTCCCTGTGCTCACCTCGTGCCTCGATAAATTGGGTAAGCTTGCTGGTGGTTTCTATATCCACTTGCGGGAATAGCAACGTAAGGCAATGACCAAGAGCGGCTATCTGTGCATGGTTTTTAACGATACGGCCGTTCTTTAATCGCCCGCTGCTGGTGAATTGCGCCTCTAGCATTTCGAATTTTTCAAAAAACATGGCGAGAATTTCTTTCTCCTTACCTAAGGCGGCCTCAAAAAATCCGGCAACATCTTCACAAGCTGTGTTCTCTATTTTTTTGGATAGCTTCTTTGTTACCTGGCTAAAATGCGCTTTGGTGAATTCGAGGTGAACGATTCGCTCTAACACGGCTTGGTCTGCTTCTATCTCGGAGTTTTGCGCTAGAACTATGGTTCCCCTGAACGGCGGCTCTATCGTTTCATTACCTCGGGTGAATGCGCCCATGGTCCTAACTGCTCTGCCGTTGTAAGCCGTTTTTAGCTCGTTGTAATCAAACCCACGTTGCTTGCTGTCTTTGTCTCTATCGGATTCGATCAACACCACTGGCAAGTTTGCCGCTTGGATAAATGTTTTTGCTCTACCTGCAAAGGTGGCTTTGCTCGGGTCAAAACCTTCGTAGTCATCACGGCCGGTAAGCTTCCAAAGGAATTCTAAGGCTGTTGATTTGCCTGTGCCTGGTTGACCTGACATTTCTAAAAATGGGAATGAACTGTGCTTGCCCCGAATTTGCTCTGCAAACAAACTCCCCAACCAAAATGAAAGCACAACTAAACCATTGGCATTAAACGTGGTTTTAAAATCATCAAACCAAAACGGTTTAAATGCCTGACCTTTAACCACAGGGAATGTTTTGAATGTGGTTTTAATCATCGTTTTGTTATCCCTAATAAAGTTATGTTTATTTACGGGGATGCGGCGGCCGTTCTTGTAAGCGAACGTGGGGAACAAGTAATAACCACTGTCTTTGTCGTAACCCAAAAACGGCACGGTTTGTATTTCGTCCACACCTTTGCTGTACCAAATCCGCTCCACTTCTTTTAATTGTTTGGCTGATCCATCAAAACCGCTGGAAGGTACGTGGCTTTTTAACGCGCTGTTTAAACTGGATGGGCTATCGATTGATTTACCGGTTAAGGCAATTTGACGGGTTTTAACGTAGGGGCTGTGGACTTCAAAATAATAGGAAATTTGCTGTGTCATTTTTTCGGTTTCTGAATACAAAAAAATGGGGTGACACTCGGCAATACTTGCCGCGTTTACAGATTGTAAAAAAAGTCTTTGCCCTTCGTTTGACTGAACCGCTTTTTGCCTTAACTCGCGTGTCTGGCTGAGGCTGTAGTTACTCTCTTCATCTATACCGGCAAGCCTATCCAGTGACTTGTTAAAATCTTCAGCGTCCACACTGAGTTGATAAAGGCGTTTTTTGTAGTCGGTAATGAATCGAGGGCGGTTGTTTCGTAGAAATAGAAAATAGGCTTTCTCTTGAATAGTCGGTGCATTGAATACATCACCACGCCATAACGAATCCTGTATGAAATTAGCATCAAGCTTTTTCTTTTTTAGAACATCGTCCCAATCATCACTACTACCAGTAAGAGCAATCTTGTATTTTTGCTTGGCGGCTATTAATGCCTCTTTGGATTTCGTTATGCCTTTGTGCCCTGCTGGATCGTCATCGAATGCAATTACCCAGGTGAGGTTTAGGTCTTTGTGCTGATTTATAAAAACTTCTGGGGCTGTATTACTAGAGAATGCGGCAATGGCTTTTACGCCTATGTGCATTAATGCGATTGCATGAAAAATGCCTTCAACAATAAAACAGGTGTCACCAGGGTTTAACTCGAACGATGGAGGGACCCAAACCACTTTACCGCTGCTGTATTGAAAACCTTTTGAAAATGGTGCCTTTAAGCTGGAATCCACACGCGCTAAATCATCGGCGTTCATTACCCTATCTTGGTAATGGTTGCCTGGGAGGGCAAAACGGCATACCTCCACTTCAACATAATCACCGTTCAATGTGGGTAATGTTCGTTTTGCCTGGTGATATAAATTGGCGATAAGGCCCGTGTTAAAACCGCGCTCTGTAAGATACAACCGTGCGGTTGCGTTAGGATCTTCAAGCGTAGCAGGTGCACGCTTGGTTAAGTTCTCCCATAAATCAGGGTAACGGCTACGGGTTGATTCTGTATAACCGCACTTCGTTTTACGGTTGCAAAATATCTGGAAGGGTTTTGCTTTTGATATCGAGACTTCTTTTTTACCACAATCGGGGCAAGTGCCTCCAATCAAGTTTGCGCCCCTGTCCTTAAAACAAAACTCATAATCGTTAAGTAATGCATCAACTATTTTAGAGGGTTCTACACTCATTGTGGCCACCTCTATTTATTAACGTTTTCTTGATATATTTTTGCGATATTGATCATTCGACGCTTGCCGCGCTTAACGCTGGGCAAGATGCCTTCAAAAACGTGCTTTCTAATGGTGGCTACGCTCAAACCCACTAATGATGCGTATGCGGGTATGGTCATCTCGGGAGGTAAAAAATTGTGAACTTGCTCTGTGTTTTCCATCATTACTGCTCTTTTTATTCATAATGAACAATAAAGATACAACCTTTATAGTTTATATACAAACCATTTTATATAAAAAACCAACCTTTTTGGTTCGTATAAATACAAACTATTGATTTTATAAGCAAAGTTTTAATCGTTTCCTATACTTAATTAGGTCAAATATGACACTATCCGGTTAATAATAATGAATAATAAAGAACAACATCACGTTATCAGCGGAAGGCTTACATGAAACCAGGCGAACGATTAAGAGCATTACGATATATGGTGGGATTAACGGCGGCGGACTTTGCTGGCTGGCTGGATATACCCACTAATAGATACAGAAACATTGAAAAAAAAGTAGCAAAAATGCATGAGGAGGATTTTTCTAAGATTGCTGAAAAGATACCGGAAACCTTAGAGTTTTTATTAACCGGAAAACCACTCTCCCGCACTCAACTCTTACACGGCAATAAACTACTTAGTAGCATACCTCAACGAATTGATGCTGGAATAGAACCTAAATATTTTAACGAAACAATGCTAACGGATTAGCTATGACCCCAATAAAAAAAGATGATGGTTTTTGGCATGTAGATATACGGCCCTTTGGTCGGGACGGTCAACGATTTAGAAAGAAATTTAAAACCCGAACGGATGCGGCAAGCTATATACAAGAGTGCTTAAAAAATAGAGAAAAGGCGGCGGCGGCTAAAAATGACAATAGCCAACGGCTTAGTGATCTGGTGGCACCTTGGCTAAAGTTTCATGGCAACAACTTAAAAGGACCAGAAAAGTTAAAAGGTAGGCTTTTGTTTTTAGCGAATGATATGGGCAACCCGCTCACTAAAAATTTTGATGCAAACATGTTTCTTGAATACAGAAATAGGCGGCTAAATGAAGGGGCCACAAAAAATACCGTTAACCATCACCTCACTTATTTAAACTCAATGTTTAACGTGCTCATTGAACATGGCGAATGGCAACATGAAAACCCGTTGCTCAAAGTGAAAAAACTCAAGTTCGATCAGCAAGAATTAACCTACCTTTCAACCCATGAAATTAAAATGTTGCTCTTGGCTTCAAAGCAAAGCAGTAAAGCCACCATGCAATTTGTTATTCGTGTTTGCCTGGCTACGGGTGCGAGATGGAGTGAAGCGGAGCAATTAAAAGCGGAACAAATCAAAAACGGGTTAATCACCTACACCAAAACCAAAAATGGATTACCACGGAGCGTGCCGGTCACTGAGGATCTGATTAAGGCCATTAACCCCACCGGTAAAATGAGGGGACGGTTATTTGAGGATTGTTACGAGCAATTCAAAGCTGTTTTGAGTAAATCAGGCATCGTGTTACCCAAGGGGCAACGCACGCATGTTTTAAGACATTCGTTCGCGAGTCATTACATGATAAATGGCGGTGACATTTTAAAATTAAATAAGGCTCTTGGGCATAAGACATTACAGCAAACTATGACCTATGCCCACCTTGCACCGGATCACTTAGGGAGGCAGCATTTAAGAAGATACCTTTTTTTGGGTGTATAGTCACATCCCACTTTTTCAGCTCGGCATGTCTTGTAATGTGGGGTTGAATCTCGTCAAGCACTTCCTTACTTGGCCTTACACCTTTCGTATAAACCTTATCAATTAAATCAACAATTGTTTTTTTACATTTATGCACAAGACTTTTTGTCCACTCCACCACCACATGAACTGAATTTAGAAGTGTGCCATTCCAATGGCTTTCCAAAAAAGCCCACCGCCTTTCAATGGGATTATATTTGCTGTGATAAGGAGGGTAGTAAACCAGCCTGATTCTCAGCCCAGTTTGACTGGAAAATTGCACCATCCGCAAAAGAAACTGAGTTCGCAGGCTATTACTCTCCGGGCCATTGTCTGTATAAATAATCAGCTCATCTTTGTCCTTGTTAGCTTCTTTGACATTCTCCCACCACAATTGCAGTGCATCACAAATAAAGTCGCTCGTCTTGTAGGAGAGTCCATAAACAACATGGAGTTGATCGTTATCTAGGTTAAGAATCCCAAATGGCACCATTTTATCTTTATCTGCCATATCGTGATCTAGCGCCTGGACCACTTCTGCTCCGCGAGATTTACCCGCTCTGGAAAAGTCGCCGAGATTAACAGTAGCCTTGCAGTCTATGCTGATCTGCAACGTGTTTTGTCGTTGACTGGCTTCTGCTCTAACTTTGTTGACGTTGTCGAAGATGGCGTTAGTTTCTGGTATTTTTTTTCAGGTTTGGATTTCTGCACCTTGCGGAGCTTATAACCCATCCTATTCAGGATATTGCTAATGGTTCGCTCTTTAGGTAGAAGGTCTTCTTGCCAGTTCTTTTCCTCGACTAGCTTCTGCCGTACAACTTTGGCCGTTATGCGGGTATAGGCAAATGTATTTCTTAACCGTGAATCCGCTTGGCTTTCAGGCTCAACCAGGCTACGGATATCATCTTCAAGGCCTACCAGTGCAACCTCGGATTTATTTTTTCCGCAGGGTTCATAATTTCCATAACAGATCATCCCAGTTTTTTTTTCGTTGATCCCTAATGCAACCGCCTTTCGTCCAAACCCAAAGGTTGATTCAGTCAACCGGGCACTTCCACTGCAAAGGGTTTCAGAAACTTCAGCCATAAAAAGTCTTTTTTCAGGGTTTTTTAATGGCCTGGCTGCTAATTTGAAGAGAGAAATATACTCAGGTTCTATATCAATTGAAGTGGGCATAAATAAAATAGAGAATAAACAACTTTAGACATGTAATGGTAGGGCATCATACGCTGGTAATGTTTAAAATGCTACTTCCCTTAGAAGACATACGGGACAAGAATCCAATATCAAATTTATAAAACCCTTTGTGGACGAAATGTGGACACTTAGGCCGAAAATCATTAATAAAAAGTTGCTTTTTTGAGTGTGCTTAGACTGACTGATAAGCGCTGAAAGCTAGGTACTACGGGGGGGTGTAGAGAATGGTGCCCGGGGCCGGACTTGAACCGGCACAACCTTACGATCGGGAGATTTTAAGTCTCCTGTGTCTACCAATTCCACCACCCGGGCATCGGATGCTTAACCGAAAGGTTAAGTAATGTGGAGGCGCGAACCGGAATCGAACCGGTGTTAACGGAGTTGCAGTCCGCTACATCACCACTCTGCCATCGCGCCATAAAGCAATTTGCAGAATGTTTCTGCTTGCTCTCAAATTCACTTTTCAACCTATTAAAAAGTGAATTTTGGAGCGGGAAACGAGGTTCGAACTCGCGACCTCAACCTTGGCAAGGTTGCGCTCTACCAACTGAGCTATTCCCGCGTTATCTCTCTTTGAGAGGCCGCCTATTTTATGCAGATAGCGTCCTAAGTCAATATTTAAATTGAAAAAATTTACCTTGGTTACTTATCAACCGATGAAGACTCCTCCGCAAAAAAAACAGGCCACGCCGCTTTCAAATAAACAATCATTGACCATAGCGTGAGGGCAGCTGCCACATAAAAACTGACATAAGCTAAATCGTACAACCAATTAACAGGCTCTGCATGCAAAATCAAAAACAGGGTAATGGAGGACATCTGCGCCAGTGTTTTAAATTTACCCAAAAAAGAGACCGCGACAGTTTCTCGCAACCCTAACCCCGACATCCATTCACGTAATGCAGAAATAATAATCTCACGAGCGATAATAATCAACGCAGGTAAGCTAAAGGCAATACTATGAAACTTTTCAACCAACAAAACAACAGCAATAATCACGGTAAGCTTATCGGCAACAGGGTCTAAAAAGGCACCGAAATTAGTGGACTGATTGAGTTTACGAGCAAGGTAGCCATCAAGCATATCTGAGGCTGCTGCCACTACAAAAATAAAGGCTGAGAGATAAAAGCTCCATTTGTAAGGCAAGTAAAAAAACAACACAAAAAAAGGGATCAACGCTAGCCTAAACAGCGTAATCATATTGGGTAACGTCATGGGTGACATCGTCGTTCTCTTATTTATTAGGGTTTATGAAATTCAGCATAAATATCTTCGGCAATTTTTTCACTGATCATAGGCACTTTCATCAATTCCCTGACAGGTGCTTCCATCACAGCTTTTACACTGCCAAAATGATGCAAAAGCTGGCGACGGCGCTTTGCACCAACGCCCGGTATATCTTCAAGCCCTGAACGCTTTCTTTTTTTGTCACGGCTTTGCGTATGACTTTTCACCGCAAAACGGTGCGCTTCATCCCTAATATGTTGAATCAAATGCAATGCGGGTGAATCATCCGGCATGGTCATCACTTTTTTCTGATCGCATAAAATCAACTGTTCAAAGCCCGCTCGCCGACTTGGCCCTTTAGCGACGCCGACAAGGATAATATCCGTTATATTCAATGCTGTCAGTACTTTTTGCGCCGTACTCACTTGCCCCTTGCCGCCATCGATAAAAAGGATATCAGGCTTGGTTTCTTTATCGTCAGAAAGAGACTCATACCGACGCGTTAAAGCTTGCTCCATCGCCGCATAATCATCGCCGGGGGTAATACCTTCTATCGAGTAACGTCTGTAGTGACTTTTCAGCGGGCCATTGCGATCAAAAACGACGCAAGAAGCTTTGGTTGACTCGCCTGAGCTATGGCTAATATCAAAGCACTCCAGTCTATTCAACTCGGGGTACTCCAGTGCTTGCTCTAAAGCCACAAACCGTTTTCTGAGGCTCTCTTTATTGGAGACTCTTTGCGCGACATTTTCTTTGGCGGTATTCGTGGCTAAATCTAACCAGGTTTCAACCCGCCCTCGCGTTGGCCCCACGACGTCAATCTTGCGTTTTGCTTGCTGACTTAAGGCACCTGATAATGCTAAAAAGCATTCATCGTCGGAGGGGATAACAATACGGCGTGGAAAATCTCTCTGCGTATTGGCAAGATAAAACTGGCCTAAGAATCCCAATAACAAGCTGTTCTTATCGTCTTCTAACCCCATTCGCGGATAGTAGCTTCGGCTTCCGATCATGCGCCCATGTCGAATAAATAGCACATGAATGCAAGCCATGCCGGCTTTAATCGCAAACGAGACAACATCGGCCTGATCGTTACCTGTTTCAATAAATTGCTGTTCGGTGACACGCTTAAGATGCTGTAATTGATCTCTGTATTCGGCTGCCTTTTCAAAATCTAACGCCTTCGATGAATCCTCCATCTTCTTCGCGAGCATTTGATGTAACTGGTTATTCTTCCCCTCTAAAAATAAGCGGGTATAAGCAACCTGCTGTGCATACTCCTCTGTGGATATATGTTTCATGCAAGGGCCGGTACAACGCTTAATTTGATATTGCAAACAGGCGCGCGAACGATTACTGAAGTATTGGTCAGAGCACTGTCTCACTTGAAATACTTGTTGTAATAAGCTGAGGCTTTCCTTCACCGAAGAGACATTGGGGTAAGGCCCAAAGTACGTGCCTTTTTTGCGCTTTGCGCCACGGTGTATTTCAATACGAGGGTATTCCCCATCGGAGAGAAAAATATAGGGGTAGGATTTATCGTCTCGCAGTAAAATATTAAAAGGTGGGCGATTATGCTTGATGAGGTTATGTTCAAGCAAGAGCGCTTCTGTTTCGGTGGCCGTGATGGTGACATCAATGCTTGCAATACGACGAACGAGGCTCAAGGTTTTGCCGCTAAGCCCGCGCGCACGAAAATAACTCGTCACACGGTTTTTTAAATTTTTAGCTTTACCGACATAAAGGATATGCCCGTCTTTATCGAGCATCTGATACACACCGGGTTTTTCGGTGAGCTGCTTAAGGTAGGTTTTATGATCGAAATCGGGATCGGATTGCGCTGTTACCATGACGGCCTTTTATGCGTCACCTAAATATCTTGCAAGTCGAGCATGCCATGACGTATGGCAAGTCGTGTTAACTGAACATCGCTATCGATATTCAACTTTTCAAAAATACGGTAACGATAGCTATTAACCGTTTTTGAGCTGAGGCAAAGCTTATCAGATATTTGTTGCACTTTCTCACAATTAATCACCATCATGGCGACTTGTAATTCTCGCTCTGAGAGCTGCGCAAAAGGAGACGTTTCTGGGTCGAGTGAGCTAAATGCAATTTGCTGGGCAACCGAAGGCGAAAGGTAGCGCTTGCCAAGTGCCGCATGTTTTATGGCTGTCACCATCTCATACAGTTCTGCATCTTTGGTGACATAACCCAACGCACCGGCTTTTAATAATTTAGCAGGAAAAAGATTATCCGTTAATGCGCTCACCGCCACAATGGCTGTTGTGGGAACTTGCTGGCGAAGTTTTCGTGTAGCTTCAAGCCCGCCAATACCCGGCATTTTGACATCCATAAGCACCACATCCGGCTTAAGCTGCTTAACATAGGCAATGGCTTTTTCGCCGGTATTGGCCTCACCGACAACTTGGACACCCTCAATATCTTCAAGCATTCTTATGATGCCTAGCCGTACCAGATCATGATCATCTGCGACAATTACACTGATAGTCACATTGCTGCCCTTTATCATTATTTTGTGGCTATACTCTAGCGCAAAACCCTTACGTGGAGTTAGGGTTTATTTTTTAAAATGCTGCATTATTTTCTCTACAATAGATTTCTGAGCGTCGAGATATTTTATTCAATAAACATTCAGTGGCTCTTGCTCTAGCATCACCCCAAAACGTGCCTCAACGCCCTGCTGAATTGCAGATTTTAACTGCATGACATCGTCGAAAGCAGCACCGCCGTGATTAACCACCACCAATGCATGCTTTTCATAAGTCCCTACGGAGCCTTGAACAAAGCCTTTAAAACCCGCGGTTTCTATGAGCCAGCCGGCTGCAAGTTTGATCTTTTTGTCATACGCAAAATGCGGAATATCAGGATAGCTTTCTTTGAGCCGATTCAGTTTTTCAACGGACACGACGGGGTTTTTAAAAAAGCTGCCGCAATTGGGCAGCTCACAAGGGGAAGGGAGTTTTTGATGTCGTGTTTTTATGATGAGCGCTCTGATTTGCTGAAAGGTCGGTGGCGTATCAGAAAATGCATGGTTTAAAGGTGCATAACGCGTATTAGGTATTGCCTTTTTTTGAAAGCTAAAATCAACAGCAGTAATAATAAAGCGCTGCTTGAGTGCGTGTTTAAAAATACTGTCGCGGTAAGAAAACTGGCAATCCTGACGGCTCAAAGTTTTCATTTGTTGATCTTCTAAATCTAATCCCTGTACTTGTAAAATACACTCGGCCACCTCTTGCCCATAAGCGCCTATATTTTGTACCGGTGCAGCGCCGACTGTCCCGGGGATGATGGCTAAATTATCTAACCCATGCCAGCCATATTGAATGCATTGTTGTAAAAATTCGTCCCAGTTTTCACCGGCTTGTGCCCGTACAGTTGTCGTTGTCGATGTTTCCTTAAGGCGGTTGATACCTGTAAGACCCATGTGCAATACCAAACCTTTAAAACGCGAAGGAAACACAACATTGCTGCCACCACCAAGTACCCATAAGGGTTGGGATTGTTCTTCGGCCCATTGTACAGCGGCTAAAAGCTCTGCTTCATCAGACACTTTGCAATAAAAATCCGCTGAGGCTTTTAATGCCAGCGTATTTTTATTTGCTAAGGACACATTTTTTCGGATATCAGGCATGAACAGGTTGAACGACCTCATCAAACAAGCCTTGGCAACCGCCTTCGATAAGGGTCACCACATGGGTGAAGCCTTGCTCACCACCATAATAGGGATCGGGCACTTCGAGAATTTTTTTCTCCTCGGAATAATCCATAAAGAGCTGTATGCGACCGGTGTAGCTCATCGGTGCCTGCTTGATAATATCGGCCAGATTACGCGTATCCATGGCCAGAATATAATCAAACCGATCAAAGTCTTCAGGTGATAAACGCCGTGCAACCAATTGAGATAAATCGTAGCCTTTTTCAGCCGCTGTTTTCTGCATGCGTTCATCCGGCGAGTGGCCGATATGCCATGAGCCTGTGCCGCACGAATCCACATGGATTCTATCGCTCATCTCGGCATCATTAATCATTTGTTGAAAAACACCGTGCGCAGTAGGTGATCGGCAAATATTGCCAAGGCAAACAAAGAGTACTTTTATCATCGCTGTCTCCTCATGAAACATTTTATTCCCCCCTGGCTAACAGTGCATTCACTCTATCGAGGTCAGCCTGCGTATCGATGCCTGCGGGAATCACATCCTGTGCTTCATCAATTGCAATGCGCATGCCATGTTCGAGCACCCGTAATTGTTCAAGCTTTTCTATCGATTCCAGTGCGCCGCAAGGCCATTTCACGAATTGATTCAATAAGGCCACACGATACGCATACAGCCCGACATGACGTTTAAAGTCAGTTACCTCACTTTCCTGTCGGCCATCAATAAAACTATCGCGATCCCAGGGTGCGGGTGCACGGCTGAAATACAAAGCCTCTTGGGTTTGACTTGTCACGACTTTCACCACATTCGGATCAAAAAGCTGCTCTATATCCATAATTTTTTCGTACAAAGTGGCCATTGGTTGGTTTTTCGAGGCAATCAAAGCGGCTACTTGGTTAATCACAGCGGGCGGAATCAACGGCTCATCGCCCTGTACATTCACGATGATTTCTTGCTCAGATAAACCTAATTTTTTAGTCACTTCTTGCAATCTGTCTGTGCCTGATACATGACTTTCATCGGTCATACACACATCGGCACCGAAGTCTTGGGCGACTTTGGCGATATCCTCATGATCAGTGGCAATAATAATGGCTTTTGCATCGCTTTTTTTAACTTGCTCCCAGACGCGCTGAATCATGGGCTGACCTTGTATATCCAATAAAGGCTTACCGGGAAGGCGAGTTGAGGCGAAACGTGCAGGAATAATAACGGTGAACGGCGTACGCATGGGCTTCATTGGGTTGAAAATGAGAGGCGCATAGTAACGTTTTAAAAGGCCGAATAAAAGAAAACCACTGCACAGGTTGAGCTGTACAGTGGTCTATTCGTGAGTAAAACCAACAAGTGACTTACTTAATACAGACCATCAATTATACGTTTACGCTACCGTCATCAAGGGGGTTAGCTTCGCTGGCTGTTTCTCCAAGTTCAGTTTTTTCTTTGTCGCTTTTTATGTCTTCAGCAGATGGCAGTGTGTTTTTCTCGCTTGTTTCAACCTTTTGTAATTTGGCTTTGTCAAAGTCTTTGACTCCAGACACATCTGGCTTATCTACTCCCTCATCTTTCACTCTCGCGCCACCCCCACCCTCAGGGGTTACCACATGAGAAGGGGAGAAAGCCATCATAAAACTTTTCGCTAGAAGATTATTCTTTATATTAAAAACCCCTGGAGTCGCTTGAGAAAAAAAGGCGTTACCCCTAAAGCACAGACAAAACAAAATTTCTTAACTGACATAATAAGACTCTAATTTAATTAACCCGCCCTTAAGACAGCAGTAATTTAAAATATATCCACACTATGTAATAAAAAATAATATTTAACAGACAATAGATAAGTAAAATTAATGGCGCCTATTTTTATTAGTTATAATTACAATGAAAAAGTTAACACTGTAATAAAACACTATACCCACGCAACCTTAATATTACGCATAAAATAACTTCACTCTTTATTAGGGCTTATATTTTTCAATAATCCAAACATCCCTGCCTATTTTATTGAATATAGATATCTCTCTTTCGGCGCGGATTTATACCTATCACCCTTGAAGATACAAGGGCGTTGGCCGCGTTCTCTCACCCCAATCACTTACTGACTGTAAGCTCATGGGGGTTCGCTCGCTTGCCGCCTTCTTGCATCTCCAATTCCGATGGGTATAGATTCCCGCCTTCGCGGGAATGACGAATAACCCGTAACTTCACAGCTACCTGTTATTCTCTCGAAAGTGAAAATCCACCCATCACCCTGTAGGTCGACATTTAAAATAAGAAAAACTGTTTTTTCATAAAAACACTTTCATCACAGTGCTTAAAACACGTGCGTTATTTAACGCTTACTCCGTATGCATTTTCTCTTTACAGGAAATTCTGAAACTAGCAACCAACAACAACCCTATTATATTAAAAACTTACTTTATTTTAGATAAAAAACCTTCCGGCAGAGATGCATTAACAGGCATACACCAATGAGAGCATAAGTTTGAAAACTCTCGGCACTTGACCCAATCTTTTTCTGTCATAATGACGGGCAAGTTATCCTCAAAAATAACATCGTCACGCTGATAAAGATAATGATCAGGAAACGCATGAGGAATAACATCAAAACCCTGCGCACGTAACGATGTGAAAAATCGCTCTGGATTGCCAATCGCCGCTACAGCATGCACCTTACCTTTCGTCGGGGCGGCTATTTTTGTATTGCCGATAGGTGATAAGTCGCCGACTACCAATTGCATGGTGTATGCACCCGAATAACTAAACGCCGTCGACTCGCCATTCACCACAACAAAATCAACTTGCGCAAGCCGCTTCGGTAATTCGCGTAAAGGGCCAGCTGGCAACAAATAGCCATTACCCAAGCCTCGTGCGCTATCTACCACAGCGATTTCACACTGCCGACCAAGACGATAATGCTGTAAACCATCATCACTGATAATGACATCCACCTCAAAATGTGTCGTCAGGTACTTTGCGGCTGCAACACGATCAGGATCAACCACAACTGGGCACCCACAACGATGATAAATCAGCAAAGGCTCATCACCGCACTGTTTAGCGTTGGATGTCGCCTGCACAGCATAGGGGTAAACAGCCTCACCTTTATAGCCTCGACTAATAACCCCTGCGCGCTTGCCTTGCTTGGCGAAATGTTCCACTAAGGCAATCACCAAGGGGGTTTTTCCTGTGCCCCCAACACTGATATTACCGACAACAATAACAGGCTTATCGGCGTTATAAGCTTGTTTTGTGAGGCGCTTTTTTAGTAGGCTGCTCACCATAAAATACAGGCCTGAGAGCGGAAGCAAAATGTATGCCCCAACACCGCCTTGATACCAACATTTTTCAATCCATTTTTTCATGCGAGGGCTTATAACCGTAGAAAGTGAGCCAATTTTACTGATGCAGGCGTGCTGAGACAAGTAAGCAGGTTTGTTAACGTTTCTTTTTCCAGTACCTTTTATTGCCCAACGTTAACTCATGAGTAAACACAAAGTGTAGAACTCAATTTATATCCAGTAAGAGTTAAATCTTCCATCCTCGCTCTAGCGCTTCTAGCTCTTCTGGAGTTCTATATGTAAATTTCCTTCCTCTAAATGGTCTCACACTGGAAGAATTTTTAAGCAATACTGCACTCTTTGAAAGAACCCCAAAAACATCAAGACCGGTATTATCAACGCCAGTTCTCCGCTGCTTATCTTCATGCCCTCCCTCTTTTTGATAAGATAAATTTTCATTACAACTACCTATAGGTGACTGCCTCCCACCTGATCTTTTCTTTTCATGACTATTGATGCCATCAGGTGTTACCACACCTTTGAACTCCTCACGAGTGAAAATCCTTGATTTTCGGCGTTTTTCAGGGTCATTATTAACATTCAACTCCTCGTTAGAAGATACATAAACGGGTGATGATGTAGCTACTGATGATAAGTTACCTTTTTTTCTAACCTCCCCTGCAGGTGACCCACCAATAACAACGAATAAGCCCTCAGAGCCTGTCTGTGCTCAGGTGACCCACCAATAACAACGAATAAGCCCTCAGAGCCTCCTTTTCCGTAAGCTACCTCCCTGCTTAGGTTTGTTTAATCTCGGAACTTCTGGCGATACACTGCCCACAGATAGTTGCCCCGAAAGATGAGAAGGTGGGCGGCTAAGATCTTCATCGCTGCGTACACTTCTATCACCACCAACAATACTAGAGACATCCTCGCTACTAGCTAAGAAGCTTTTATCATTTTCTTCATCAAAAGAGACTTGAGTATCTAAGGAGCTTGTTGAACCGTCATCCCTACCTTCTTTATCAGTCCGTTTCCGAAGAATGTAGGGACTACGTTTAACCGGCTGTGAAGCACAATCTGGCACAAAGGTTTTATCTGGATCTTCTGATGCACTCCCCTTTAGCGACCCCAAAAGCAAACAAAAGAAAGTGATAAACATTGGTATCATTTGTTTCTCTATAAACATACTGAAAGCGACTTTAACGTCTGATTTTCCAGCTCTATGACACCGTACCTACGGAATAGATCCAATTTAATAATGGATAAAGTCATGTAAATAGCGTCAAATACCGATACACACTATATAACAAGCTTAAACAGCCTGAGCCCCCTTCTGATTACTACCAAATAGCCGCAGCTAAAATAATCACTTTGCGATAACGATTGAATCCCACCATTCCAAGAGCTACTTCTCTACTCAGCGCTATCATTTACAGGTAAACTCATCCGCTTTTCGGCAATAACAACAATAAATATGCCCACTACACTCGCTTTAGCTTTACCACAAAGTCGCCGCTATGCACTTGCCCAACAGGGCATCCTGTATCCTGCCATTGCCTGTCTGCTCTTCAGCTGGACTTTTTTGCCCTTTTTCTCTGACGACGGGCTTATATCACTGCGATATGTACAAAACCTCCTCGCCGGCAATGGGCTCATTTGGAGCGAGGGCATGCCTGTTGAAGGTTACTCCAACCTTGCCTGGATTCTATTAATTGCCATCCCTGGCTATTTCGGGGCGGATTTGATTGTCGCAACACGTGTTATTTCATCACTTTTAATGCTGAGCGTGCTTGCCTTGAATTTCTGCTATTGGCGGCCCTTTATGACTACTCTTACTGAAGAAAATAGGGCTGGAAAAAACAGCACCGATAAAAACTGGCGATACTTTCTCATTGCACAATATGCTTTTGCGTTTAGCGCAACTACAGGTGTTTGGATGGTCGGCGGCCTTGAGCAACCTCTGCTCGCGGCACTCTTAGCGGCTGCACTTGTTTCGATGACTCGTGCACTGAAGCATGATGATTACTGGTTTTGGTTACTCGCATCTTTATGCTTAGGCATCATGTGCCTCACGCGCCCCGACATTCCTCTTTTGTGCGCAGCCATTGCGCTGGGTATCTTTATTTCTCGCGGGTTCACCTTAAAGCGTTTCTTACAATGCACATTACTTGCGGTACTCCCCATCCTCTTTGTGCTTGCGCAAACCCTGTTTCGACTTCATTACTATGGCGAATGGGTACCGAATACGGCCTATATCAAAGCACAACCCAACCTAATGACATGGCTCACAGGCTTTGTTTATATCAGCACGGGATTATTGTTTATGCTCCCTTTAAGTTTTTATGCGTTTAAGGCTATCGGCGTGGCACGCAATAGCCCGCACCGTGATTTAGCCATGATCGCACTCAGCGCCATTAGCCTTACTCTCATCTATCTCTTCATTATCGGCGGTGATATTTTTCCTGCCTATCGGCACTTTACCGTTATTGTGGTGCTTATGGTCTTCATCTTGCCGGCTATCGCCTTGTATTTTGAACGACGACAAACACTCTCGACCAAAAGGCTGACAACATTAGCGATCATTTATATTGTGGTGCAATGGGGCAATCCTGCCACGGGATTTTCTCGCGGTGATGGCTGGGTACACGAAGGAAAACCTATCGGCGAGATGTTTAAAACAGGCTGGGGTAATAAACAGCCAACGATTGCGGTGGATGCCGCCGGCTCATTACCTTATTACACCAAGTACCCCGCCATTGATATGCTGGGGCTGAATGATCATCATATCGCCCGACAAAAGCCAGACCTTACAACCAATTATATCGGCCATCAATTTGGCGACGGCAACTATGTTTATGCGCGCCAACCGGACATGGTTAATTTTTGCATCCCGCAAGGTAAGGAAAAGCCTTGCTGGAGTGGTGGCAAAACACTTCATCAATTACCTGAATTTCAGCGCAATTACACCCCAGTAGCGTTTAAATACGCCAGTGATAAGATCGCCATCCAATGGATAAATGTCAATAGCCCCATCATTGGCATTGAAAAATCACCGGCCAGATGGTTTGTACCCGCTTACCTTTTTAGGGGTAACGGAATCACCCAGACCCACCTCAATGCGACACAAGATTTTACTGTTACTATCAGTGATAAGACGTTTTTAGAGATCACAACAACAAAAGCCATTGAGAAAATTAAATTTATTCCGAAGCAAGCTGGCATTCAATTACAGATTGATAAAACACCGAAAGGCTATCGATTATCCCTCCATAGTCAGCTCCCGACAGAGCTATCTGCCATTCAAATACATTTCAAATCGTAACAAATGCATATACCGATCACCCTTGAAGATGCAATGGCGATGGGTATATATCTTATCAACCTTCCGCTTAAAGCCCGCTTTCTGCGGCCTTTACATTGGCTGAATTCATTTTTTCAGCTACTTTTTATAAGGTATCGAGAAGTAACTGCGTTGGGATTTTACAGAAAGCAGCCGCATTTCTAGAAAAACAAATTACCGAAAATCCAAGCCTGCGAGAAAAAAGAGAAAGCAGTCTGAACGAAGGAATAAAATACTTGAATGAAGAGATAAAACGTCTAAACAAGCGTTCATCTTTATTTATCATTTTAGTGCCGTAATTCATTATTTACATATAAATTACTGATCTCTCTTCGCCTACACTCTTAGATTTATACCCATCGGAATTGGAGATGCAAGAAGGCGGTGAGCGAGCGAATCCCCATGAACTTACAGTCGGTAAGTGATTGGGCCGGCCAACGCCCTTGCATCTTCAAGTGTGATGGGTATATATACACCAAAAACTCGCCCACCTAGATACCTAAGCCTATATCTGTAATGGCAAATACTATGGAAAAGAATACCAAACTCGATGTTTATCGCGTTGACAAAACTAAACTAAAACTGAATTACTTGCTCGACAATAGTAATCAGGTTATTAACATTTATCTCTGTATACCCAAGAATCAGATAAATATTAGCAGTGGTCAAATTGAAGAAAGTGCATGGCTTCACCGTGGACTCATCACCAAACGTCGTTATTTTGGACATAATCTAACGCTAAAAGCATTTTCTGAGCTACTCGATAAAGCGTTTAAAAAAGATAAATTAAAAGGGATAAAAATACATCGTGCGGAGTTAAATGCACTCTGGCATCAATATAGATTAGCAATCACGAAAGAGATTAAAAATATAAAATCCACTGACAACCTGAAAGACATTGACTATTTTATAAAAAACTTACACACCGTACAGGAAATATTTGGTAACTATAACACCCACGAATCATCCTACGTTATAGACCTTGAAAACCTAATCAACTGGTATAGCTTGCAATCACTACAGCGTTTTTTGATGTTTATCGAGAAGTCAGATGAAACAAGATTAAATAATTTTCAAGACGATATCAAAGCCATCATCCATCGCCTGTATAGTCGCAGAGAAAAACTAGGGATCAATACACCGAACAACAGCAAAGAATTAAGTCAATTTCTTGAGTCGCTCTCATTAAAGAAGAAAGCATTAAAATTCACAGACATCCTCAAAGAGTCAGTAACGACTATCAATTACCGATATCAAGTTGCTGTACTAGGAATCAGCGCTGCGGCTGCGATGCTGGCCTTATATATATTGCTGATAAACTTCGGAAGCGCGGATCAAGAGATGACTATCCCCATTCTTATCGCTATTGCTTTTGGCTATGGTTTACGTGAAATTTTCAAAGAAAGCATCAAAAACAATCTAGGTAATTTTTATAAGCAGCATTTTTACATATGGAAGCGGATAATAAAAAATGCGGCCAATCAAAAGCATCTTGCAACGCAATGGATAGCCATACGCTGGCTAAACGAACGAAATCATCGAAAAGTTGAGAAAAAGGTAGGTAGTGCGAACTTAAGAAAACACAAAATTCTTCACTACAAAAGCCAATCTCGATTGAAAAAAAGATCACTGCCCGAGGGCTACGAAGGGCTGGAGGAAAGTTTAATCATTGATTTTTCTCCTTTCGCCAACCAATTACTACCCACAACCAATCCAATATTCATACCAACGCAAGACAATAAAGGTTTACGTAAAATTGGCGCATTGTTTAAATGCTACTTAATTGTGGCCTTTAACAATACGCTAGAGGACTACCACATTGTCGAATTCCACATCAATAAAGACCGTATTATTAATCTACGAATGTCAGCCAACAATAAAAAAGGCGATTGATTGCATACATATGCCACCTCACCTATTTATACCCATCGGAATTGGAGATGCAAGAAGGCGGCAAGCAAGCGAATCCCCATGAGTTTACAGTCAGTAAGTGAATTGGGGTGAGCGAGCGCGACCAACGCCATTGCATCTTCAAGAGTGATCGGTATATTAGCGCAGGAATCTTTGATACTGATGCTTCGGAAGATACCTAATATTATTGGTAACAATGGATAAAATATGGGTAACTTGTCGATTTCAGACGAATGAACATATTCTTTTAAAGCGCTACAGTTGCGTTATCTTTTTATAACGAGTTAATCATTAAAAATATCATCATAGGGTTTTGTAATGATATCAAGACTACCTAAGGTATCTATTCAGTTTTTCATTTATTTTCTTAAATAATTAAACATCAAAGATATTATTAACGCTTTTATTTACACCCCTGATTCCCTTTACATCTTGCAGAAGAGCACCTCAAGAAAAACATCACGCCAAAAATCTACCAATATTAGACCAAATATCCATAAACTAGTTCAAAAACCAACACTTAAATTAACTTTATGTTTTTATTAGTTATTTTTTTTATAATAACTTTTCCTTATTTCCGATGTCAAAAAAAGCCAACATAAACTGACAACCGTTAATCGTAAAAAAACCAGTCTTAAACAAACCACCAGAGACTCATCAATGACATTGAATCACAAACAGGTCAAAGCTATTTCTTAAAGGCACCCGAATAATGAACTGTAGACTCTACTAGACAGACAGATGCGTTCAAAAACCTCATTTATACATTAAACCAATACAAAAAATGGCACGTATAAATAGGTATTTAGATCAACCAACTCAGGATAAAGAATGAGCATTCATATTGGCGGAATTAACTTTATTATTTTAAGTATCATAGCAATATTCATTGGCCTCACTGTCAATAAATGCGTGCCTTTTTTTGAGAAAAGTAACATTCCTAAAGCAGTCACCGGCGGCTTGCTATTCAGCCTTATCATCGGTATTTGTGAATATTTTTCGTTGTTCTCTATCGATTTCAATATGTCCTTAAGAAACATCCTTCTCCTCATATTCTTTTCTTCTGTTGGGCTCAGCGCAAAAATAAGAGTACTTATTGCTGGAGGGAAAAGCCTTCTGCTTCTTCTGATACCAGCGGTTATCTTGTTAGTTCTTCAAGACACTACCGGCGTAATAATTTGCATGCTGTTTGGTGACGAGCCTATTCACGGACTATTTGCTGGCAGTATACCTCTCGCAGGCGGGCATGGTACGGCTATCGCCTGGGGCACTGAAGCAACGCGGCAAGGCTTCTTATTTGCTGAATCCATCGGCATTTCATTTGCTACTTTTGGATTGATCCTAGGGGGGTTGGTAGGCTGCCCTTTAGCAACATGGCTCATCAAAAAATATGACCTTAAGCCAACGGATAATACAGATAACACGTATCTAGACAGTCCTGTTCATATACCTAACATGCAACTGCTTCCTTCTGTTGAAGATATGCTAAAAACGCTTTTACTTATCGGTATTTCGATCAACATCGGTGTATTTATCAATGAGAAAATAGCCCTCTGGGGGCTACTTCTTCCAAACTTTGTCTCTGTCATGCTCGTATCCATTATCATCACTAACTGCTTAGATGCCTGCAATAGCAGCATTAACGATGAATCCATCGATATATCCAACGGCGTTAGCCTTGAAATATTTCTTGCCATGAGTTTAATTGCGATTAAATTCTCATCATTCTCCTATCATTTTGTTCAGATGTTCATCCTGATGAGTGTTCAAGTCCTATTAATCACTGTATTCACCATCTTTGTTGTCTTTAGATGGCTAGGAAAAGACTACGATGCAGCCGTTATTTCTTCTGGGCTGGTTGGGTTAGGCCTAGGTGCCACACCTGTCGCCATTGGAAATATGTCTGCCATTACCGATAAGTTCGGGCCTTCATCCAAAGCTTTCCTCATTGTCCCGCTTGTTGGCGCATTTTTTATCGACATTGCCAACACCGCTGTCTTAAAAATATTTTTATCTTTTATGGATAATGGTTTCTAGGGATTTTCCAATGCCCTCATCGCTTCAGCACCTCGTAAACAAATACTGTAATTTTGGTCTGCTTATCTTTGCCGTAAGCACAATAAGCCAAGCTACAGAAAAAAAAGAAATTCTTAATATTTGTAACTTATTAAATGCTCGACTTAGTTTAATGACTGAGGTAGCGCAATATAAAGCCTTACACCACTTATCCGTCGAGGACATAAAAAGAGAAGCGCTTGTATTAGATACAGTTTCCATGAAAGCTGAAAAATACCATTTAGACCCTTTATCAATGCGCCATTTTTTTCAAGAACAAATGAATTTAGGCAAGGTCATACAATATCGATATCGAGCCGATCATCTACTGGGAAAATACACAGAAAAAGAGATACCGTTCAATACAATCAGAGAAAAATTAACGGATATCGGCTTACAATTAACTGAAAGCATAGCCAATTACATCAATAAATATGGCAGTTTTTCTAAGAATGATTTAAACGCTTTTATCAATACCTCTACACCTTATTTAACTGAAGAAGAAAAACGACGACTGACAACATCGTTTATTTCAATCAGTAAAATGCATGCACCAAAAAATACAAATTGATAACAGCATCATTCAATTTGGTCGATTAAATAAACACTGTCACGCTTCATACTTATAGGAATACCAGGAAGAATTTTGTGTACCCAAGCTATCACGCAATCGCCGTGCAGTGGCTATGTATGCCCGTCAACCATTGTAAACGTTTAGCGCCCTTACTATGCGCATACGTTTTCGTATACTCAATCATCTGCTTGCCTATACCTTTTCCTCTATATGCTTCTAACGTATAAAGATCATTCAGCACAGCCTTTTTCCAGGCATCAATGAATCAAAGGTAAAATAAAGCGTTGCAAAACTAACCGCCTCCCCTGCTTCAGGATAAAGAAACGGGCAACCGGATGACGCGCTTTCACCAAATTGCTTAAAGAACTCTCGATTAACCTCATCTGAAATCTAAGGCATCTTATAAAATTCACGGTATGCCTGAATCAAAGGCAGTATATCTTCAAGCGTCTCATCATTGACGACTTCAACCATAAAACGCCCTTCACTGAATGATAACGAGCAACCTTTCCATTGACAGATAACATTCAAAAAAAACCAATAAAATATTTAATTTTGTAACTTTTTAAATAAATTATCCTCCAAAAACCCAACAACATTGAACCATACAATATATGAAACCATTAACGCTTTTACTTTTCTCATACCTCCTCTATTTTCTTCCAAACACACAAGCGATGCCTTTTTTTAAAAATCGAAAAGAACAAACAACTACCGCTGAAGTTAACAATTATGACCAAACAGTGACTATTTCTGAGATCACCCTATATCAAGGGTCGGCTATTAAGCAAGACAACCAAAATACTTATATTGCCTCCACCCAATATAATTTTATCGGTAAAATCACGGCTACTGACAGCGAGCACCGAACCTCAAAAAAACAAGGAACATTTTCTTGCGACTACAAACTAAATAACCCCACGAAAAACATGCAATCTCTCGCAGGAAAAAACCACATTCCAGACATTCTCGCAGATGAATTTAAGCGAACACTATCAACACCTGAAAATATTGAAACACCTTCAAATTATTTGCTTAACTTTAATGGTACAAGCTTCCCGCCTACTGATAACGACAAGTCATCGGTACAAAAAACATCCGATTGGTCAAGCCCACTGATGGGATATTTTATGATCCATATCGCCATGAATCCTGAGAATCGAAGCACGTCAGAACTAACGCTCCCTCCATGTCATAAAGTTAAAGACGGCACATCCAGAGCCATCCTTTATACCGATCACCCTTGAAGATGCAAGGATGTTGGCCACGCTCGCTCACCCCAATCACTTACGGGCTGTAAGCTCATGGGGATTCGCTCTCTGGCCGCCTTCTTGCATCTCCAATTCCGATGGGTATACACACAGAAACAATGATTGCATTTGCAAGAAATGCGCTTGCCAGCTAGCATGAGCCTGTTTTCATCGAACAATAACACCAAGGAAATGTATGACACTGGTTGACTTACTCGCTGAACTTGCCGAAAAAGACATACAATTATGGCTCGACGATGGGCAGCTACGTTTTAGCGCACCGGATGGAGCAATGACAGACGCATTGATACAGCAGATTCGTGATATCAAACCCGCTATTATCGATTTTTTGTACCAGTCATCCCATGCGCAACAGCCTATCCTTAAGGCTGAAAATAACCGTAACGGCTATCCAGCATCCTTTTCGCAACAGCGATTTTGGCTACTGCAACAGCTCGAGCCACAAAGCACGGCCTATCACATCCACAGCACGCTAAAACTCAAAGGCAGCCTGAATACCACTAAACTGCAGGATGCTTTCGAACAATTGGTGAAAGCAAACGTTATTTTGCGTACAGGTTTCGATCAAATGCACGGCGTATTGACGCAACGCATTTGCGCAATCGAGCCTAAGTTGGTCAGCACACAAACCACAGAGAAAGAAGCACAAGAAGCCGTAGAACGGCTCATCAACCAGCCTTTTGACTTAACCAAAGGCGAGGTGATCAGAGCTGCACTCTTCGCGCTAAACCCCGAAGAATACCTTTTTTCCTTTGTCATGCACCACATTGCCTCTGACGGCATCAGTTTACAGCTGATGATTCAAGCCTTGATGCAGAGTTATTCATTAAACATCGCCCCACAAACACCGCCTTTGCAATATGCTGATTTTAGTGTTTGGCAACAAACACAAAACCTTGACCAACAACGTGACTACTGGACAAACCAGTTACAAAACACCCCTGTGCTCAACCTGCCTTATGATAAAAGCATCGCCTTTCATGGCGAAAATAACAGCGCTGCGTTTTGTGATATCAGCTTAAACGCCACGCATTATGACGTCTTAAAACAAATCGCCTTACGCGAAAACACCACCCTCTTTGTCGTTTTAATTGCCGCTTATGCTATTTTGCTTGAAAAATATTGCCAGCAACAAGATTTTGCCATCGGCACACCCGTTTCGGGGAGAAACCGCTCTGAACTCGAAGGTATGCTAGGTTGCTTTATTAACAGCCTTGCTTTGCGAGTTGACCTTGACCCTGCGCTGACATTTTCTGACTTCTTAGCCCAAACCAAGCAAACCACAGTAGATGCGCTTAAGCATCAGGATATCCCTTTTGAAGCCATCAATCAGGCCTTAGCCCTTACTACAGACCTCAACACACCGCCTGTTTTCCAAACCCTTTTCAGCTTACAGCCTACCGATGGCGAAGCCATTAATATCGACAATTTAACGATGACACCTGTACCACAAAAAGTAGATGTACAATTCGATTTGAAGCTGACAGCCATGGAAGGCAGCGACACGCTTCATCTACGTTTCGAATACAAAAAATCACGATTTAGCGAAGCTAAAATGGGGCGTATGGCTACCCAGCTTGTTTATTTATTAAAAACCTTAGATAACCATGCAAAAACACCGATTTCGCAACTGCGTTTAACGGATACCACGCACAGCCTTTATCTGTCGACAGGTGAGTTTAACGACACACAAACACTCAGAAAAGCCGCTACCCTTCATGGGCTTTTTGAGCAGCAAGTCGAGAAAACGCCTGATCAGGTCGCAACCTCTGATAGCCAAACATGCCTCACTTATCGCGCCCTTAATGAGCGCGCAAACCAATTCTCGCATTTTTTGCTGGCACAAGGGGTAGAGAAAAATAACGTCGTAGGCATACGCATGAATCGTAGCGTCTCCATTTTGGTTGCGCAATTAGCCCTATTAAAAGCAGGTTGTGCCTACCTACCCTTAGAGAAAGAACTCCCTCCCGAACGCCAAGCGCAAATGCTCAACAAAGCACAAGTGAGCCATATAATCACCGATGAGGAACACGCATTCGACGGGATAAGAAGCTTTAACCTAGCCGTTTTTGAGGGTGATACCTATAGCACAAGTAATCTTGATATCCACGCCCCAGATAACCTATTGAATGTGATATTTACATCCGGCTCCACGGGCGAACCTAAAGGCGTCATGGTAAGCCATAGAGCCATTGCCAACCGATTACAATGGATGCAAAAACAATTCGTACTCAATCCCACTGACAAGGTGTTACAAAAAACCCCTTACGGCTTTGATGTTTCGGTCTGGGAATTCTTTTGGCCGTTAATAACGGGCAGCTGCTGTCATTTTTTAGCACCTGACGCCCATAAAGACCCGCAAGCATTAACCCGTGAAATTGCATCGCAAAACATCACCCACATACATTTTGTGCCCTCGATGCTCACGCCTTTTTTAGCTAAACTGGATCAACCATTGCCCTCTTTACGCAAGATATTTTGTTCCGGTGAGGCCTTAACGCAGCCACAAGTGGAGCGATGTTTGGATGTGTTACCCAACATCGAACTTTTCAACCTTTATGGCCCAACAGAAGCAGCCATTGACGTGAGTTTTTACCCTTGTAAAAAAGACGATATACATCTGTCGGTGCCCATTGGCAAGCCCATCGATAACATGCAATTGCATGTTATCGATAACTCACTCACGCCGGTGCCTTTTGGCGTAGGCGGCGAGCTTTTTATTGGTGGTACGGGCCTTGCTGAGGGTTATATTCACTCACCTGAAATCACAGAAAAAGCCTTTATCGACAACCCTTTTTCAAACCACCCAAGCGCGAAACTCTATCGTACCGGCGATCTCGTGAAAATGAGTGAAGATGGCGAGTTGCTGTATTTAGGGCGATCTGATGGACAAGTCAAAATACGTGGCCAGCGCATAGAATTAAGTGACATTGAGCAAACCCTCATCGCTCAACTTGGCATTGATCAAGCCGTTGTTTTAGCAAAGCAAGACCCAAAACAAGGCGATAAGACGCTCGTCGCTTATGTGCCAATCAACGACACCTCAACGATCAAAGCACAGCTCACGCAAAGCTTATCTGCAGCCATGTTGCCAAGCTATTTTGTGAGCATCACCGCGTGGCCATTAACAGCAAGCGGAAAGATAGACCGTAAACGACTCCCCGAGCCTGCATGGCAAGATGTCACTCGTGCAGTCTATCAACCGCCGACCACAGACACAGAAAAAACCCTCGCTACCCTCTGGCAAGAAGTACTGGGTATCGAAAAAATTGGCATCCATGATAACTTTTTTGATCTCGGTGGCCACTCGTTAAAAGCCGTTGAAATCATGATGAAAACACAAGAACACTTTGCTATCGACTTATCGTTAAAATCTGTACTCAGCCAACCGACGATTGCCGCTATCAGTGAGTGGATTGATCAAGTACAAGCCAGTAAAGCGGTATTCGTTGAGCATCAAGATAATGAGGATACCGATAGTTTTATTCTTTAACCTTTTACCATAAAAGCATCTATACCCATCGGAATTGGAGATGCAAGAAGGCGGCAAGCAAGCGAATTCCCATGAGCTTACAGCCCGTAAGTGATTGGGGTGAGCGATCGCGGCCAACACCCTTGCATCTTCAAGGGCGATCGGTATATCTGGAACTAACCTAAAAATCATTGTCTCACCAGTAACTAAAAATTTATTCACGGTGAGACATGAAAACTTTTTATGTATTATTTTTATTCTTTGCAGCAAACCACACTTTCGCATCCAGTGATTTTAAAGATCTTCTTCAGTCAATAAATTCTTCAACAACAGCCAATTACACACATCAATACCAGCCCAGCTACCGGGTGCAAATTCTTAACAGCCAATACACTAAGTTTAATGACATTGCTTATTTACTCAACACCCGACACGGCAACCCCGATAACCACCTTGTAGAAATCAACACACAAACGGGCGACCTGTTCATCAATAAACAAACGTACAACGCCAATCAACATAATCTTGATGCGATATTTTCAAGTAAAGCTTTTTTAAGTATTAATAAAAAAAATGGTGATGAAATATTAGAGGTTTTCTCACACCAATATCAAGTTAGATTCAACCTCTTAAATGACGCTACAATATCCAAGCGCCTCGAATCTAAAAGTAATACTTGTCAAGCAATGCTTGATCTTAAACAGACATACCAAGATGATCCAAAAATGTCGTATTACCTCAATCTGTATTTCCCCAATACAGGTTTCGTTAAATCAGCGGATCACTTAAAAGTATTGATGCATGAATACAAGCAGAAAGGCATCGTCTTCAAACTTGACGAGGGAAGCGGCACAAATAATGTCTTTGTTGCTTCACAACCTATACTTGAAAAACTCTTAACGCATAGCGAACCACTTAATATAATCAGCGATCGACTGACAGATATAAAAGACATCGCCGAGCTGAATCAGGCCATTGAAAAAAAGGAATTAATCTGGCAAGAATATTTTGACATAGACTTCAATGAACTTAATTTTCTACTTTTCAAAAACAATGAAAAACTTTACAAAATAGGCACAGTTGCTTTTTGCCTATATCATAATAACCATTCTCACGGCAGCTATTATACTACGGCTAATAAGAAACAAATTTTCAGTCACATAGCCCCCGATGCATTTGATTATTTTGAGCGTATCGCTCACCTATTATTTGAAAGAAAAATAAAACTCGCGTTCCAATCAGAGCCACATGTAAATTTATCGGCTATCAACCTAAAAATCATTGGTTTTGATCTATTGCCTATTGTTGAAAATGGAAAACTTATCCCCAAGATATCCGAGATTAATCCACGTATGACAGGAGAATCTCACGTCATTCAAGGCTTTTTCGCTCAACCCAAAAGCACATTTTCTCATGGAAAAATCTACCTAAGCCTTACCACAGATAACATTCCTCTTGATCCTGAAATATCCGCCGCCGATTTCCACGAAAAATTTAATCGTGCTTTCGATGAAGCCTTCTCCGAACACTCACCAGAAATATCCGTTGAACTCACCCGCCTACTCATTCAACAGCCTTTCAACGCATTTGAAACCTATATCAGCTTTTATCCATTAGAGCGCGCTCAGCAGCAAGAAGCCGTTCAACGCATGCAGACATTCATTAACGCCTTATGGCAGGCCTTCAGCCTTGAACCCGAAAAACTTAGCGATGAACGACAAATTCAGTAAAATCGCCATTCGTATTTATAGGCTGAAGTCAACACTCAACCCCACACACAAGATAAAAAGTTGATGCATCGAAACAAATCAAGAGACCACTGAAGAGATTACGCTTAGCCTCTTGATTATCCCTCAATATTTCAGCGACAATCGGCCCACGGATAATGCTACTTGTCGCCATTTGCCCCCAAGTGGCCGATAACGCTAAAAAAATAATAAGAAGCCGAGCGATATAAACACCTTATTCCGTGTCAAAGACTCATATCACGAAAAGTCTTCGCTTATTTTGGTTTTTTTTCGCCAATATAAAACTGTTAGTCAGAGAAAGACTCAGTACAACGGCATCTAGGATGATAAAAAAGAGGACAGATGACAATGAGGCTCAACGACCTTATTAAGCGCCTTAACGACAATAACATTCACATTTCGCTGACAGGTGATGACCAGTTAAAAGTCACCGCCGCGAAAGGTGCAATGACACCCGAATTAATGCAGCTGATGAAAGCGCATAAAGCTGCGCTCTTGTCGTTTGCCAAAGAGATAGCGGCGCAGCAAATTAAACGTATTCAACCGCGAGCACACAACAATCCCTCTGTATTATCCTCATCGCAACAACGCTTGTGGTTCACGGAGCAACTCGCACCCGGCACAGCCACTTATCATGTCCCTTTAGCATTGCGTATCCAAGGCTACTTTGATCTTCAGATTTTTCAGCAAACCATCAATCAGCTTATCGTTCGGCACGAAAGCTTGCGTACTGCATTTTTTATTGATGATAACGGCACCGCCATGCAGCAGGTGCTTGACGACTGTAAGCTGAGCATTGAACACCAGCCAAGCCTCTTAGAGAGCAATGATGAAAAAGCGATAACCGGGCTTGCTTTTAGTCTACTCAATCAGCCCTTCGATTTAAGCCAAGCGCCTTTAATGCGTGTCAATGTCATCAGTTTTAAATCGCCCAATGATCATTTGGTACTGATTAATTTACACCACCTCATTACAGATGGCTGGTCCAATCAAATCCTCTTACGTGAAATCGCACAAATTTACCTTCAGTTATTCAATGCTGATTTTGATGATCATCAAGCACCTGCTCTACCGCCAGTCGCAGTGCAATATGCGGATTATGCCGAGTGGCAACAAAGCCTGCAGAAAAAGCCACAGCATCAAGAAAAAAGTCTTCATTTTTGGCGCGAACAATTAACCAGCTGCGAAACGCTTAACCTTCCGTTTGACAGGCAACGCCCAGCGAGTAAATCTGGCCAAGGCAAAACCTACCACTGGGATCTGCCCGAGCCCATCCATCAGCGCCTAAAGCAGCTGGCCAATGCACACCAATGCTCGAATTTTGTTGTATACCTTGCGCTTTACCAACTCTTTTTGCACAAATTATCGCAACAACATGACATCGTGATTGGCATTCCAACAGCCAACCGCACAGCACCCGAGGTGCAACAAACCGTTGGCTTTTTTGTTAACACACTCGCCTTGCGCGCACAGATTGACAGCAATACCAGTTTTGATACCTGTATCGATGAGGCGAATGCCTTGATGCTAAAAACCACTGAACATCAAGACACCCCTTTTGAAACCCTCGTCGATGCACTGACGGTGGATCGAGATCGCAGCGTCACGCCACTGTTTCAAGTGATGTTGGCCTATCAAAACCAACCGCCACTCGCCGCACAAGAGCAGCTCAACATCGAGCCACTCATGCTCGAACACGGCACCGCTAAATTTGATCTTACCTTAGGGGTGGATGATCAAGCCGAGCACTGCAGCCTCTCTTTTGAATACGATTGCGATCTCTTTAATGCGGATACCTTGGTACATTTTGCTGAGTGCTTCGATACGCTCACCGAGCAACTTTGCGAGCAGCCAACAGCGCCCATCCATCAACTGAGTTTACTAAACAAGGCACAAAAACAGCGTATCAAAACCTTGGCCTGCGGCGAAGAAATATTGACAGAAACAGCCACATTGGCCAAACGTTTTTCACAGATAACCAAAACCTACGCTAACAAAAATGCGATTGTTTTTAATGATGAAACACTCACCTACACACAGCTCGATACGTTAAGCGACAATTTTGCCTACAGCTTCCAGCAAGCAGGTATCTCGCCAGAGCAAGGCATCATCCTCAACCTTACGCGCAGTGTGGATATGCTGATTTGCACATTGGCCTGCTGCAAGCTCGGCAGTTTTTATGTACCACTTGATCCAAGTTATCCAGAGCAACGCCAGCAATATATCATCACCGATTCAGGTGCGGTGCTGGTTATATCCAAAGACGAATTACCTTTTGCCACGGATGTTCCTGTATTAACCCTAAACGCACTCAAGCAAAAAGCTACGCATGCACAGCCTTTCACACCGGTTATTTCACAGGCCCATACCAACACCAATAACACGGCTTACATGATCTACACCTCAGGCTCCACAGGAAAACCCAAAGGCGTGCCGATTAGCCACGCTAATCTTTTACGCCTCGTCGATGATCATAAAAGTTTTGATTTTGGTGCCGACAAACGCATCATGCATTTATCCAATGTTGCCTTTGATGCTGCCATCTGGGAAGTGTTTGGTGCATTGCTCAACGGCAGTACGCTTATTGGTATTTCACAAGACAATTTGCTCGATGTCGATAAATTTAGCGCCTGCATTCAAACGCACAAGGTCACCCATGTGTTAATGACCGTTGCGTTATTCAACCTGATTGCAGACCTGAAACCGAATGCTTTCACAGGTGTTGAATTTCTCGGTATAGGCGGTGAAGCACCGAGCGTCAACCAATGCTTAAAAGTGTTTGAATATTCACGTCCAAAACGCTTCGTTAATCTCTATGGCCCTGCCGAAAACACCGTTGTTAGCGCATTTCGAGACATCACCTTAGAAGACATGCAGCATGGCCAAATCCCCATAGGCCGACCCGTTGCCAATACCTGTTGTTATGTGGTTGATGAACAAATGAACCTCTGCCCTTTCGGTATCACAGGGCAGCTGGCACTCTCAGGTGCCGGTTTATCAGCGGGCTACCATAACCTTGACAATAAAACGGCTGATGTTTTTATCGAGAATCCTTTCCGTGGCATCGATGACCCTTACCCTACCCTTTATCTCGCCGGCGACAGGGCGAGTATCGATCAGCAAGGCATTTTCCACATCAAAGGGCGCACCGATGATCAAATCAAACTGCGCGGCTTTCGTATTGAGCTTGCCGAAATATTGCAAGCCGTGACTCATCACCGCGATGTACGTGATGCGGTGGTTGATCTAAAACAAGGCGACAACCCTTACCTTGCCGCTTATATCGTGCCTGAAAACCCCAGTGATTCGACCCTATTAACCCGCCTAAAAAACGATTTAACCCAAACCTTGCCGCATTACATGTTACCTAAGGCCTACGCCCTGATTGATCAAGTGCCGCTAACGCCCAACGGCAAAGTCGATAAAAATGCATTAGGTGAAGCGCAGGTCATACAAACAACCGCTTATAAAGCGCCTGAAACACCCATAGAGAAACAGGTTGCGGAAAGCTTTCGACATATTTTGCACGTTGACTCGCCAGTTAGCCTTTATGACGATTTTTTCTCACTCGGCGGGCAGTCTTTGCTGGCCACCCGTGTGATCGCTAATCTCAGGCAACAACTGCATCTCGATATACAACTGCGTGATTTATTCGATCACCCCACCGTTGAGCTACTGGCGAATTTTTTACAACATTTACATGCCGAGGGGCGAACCCTCAGCAAAACACAATTGATCGAACGCCCCGATCTGCTGCCACTTTCCTACGCGCAACAGCGTTTATGGTTTATCGAGAAACTCAACCCCGGCAGCCTGTATCACATGCCTTTTGCCCTAAAAATCGAAGGCGAACTGGATGTACTGGCGCTCGACGGTGCTTTTCGCGCCGTTATTCTTCGTCACGAAAGCCTGCGTACAGGGTTTATGACGGGCAACGATAAAACTAAACCTTATCAAGTAATTTCGCCTGACACTGATTTCACCTTAGAAACAGAAACCTTTATCGGCACAGAATTAGATCTGCTTGCACCTATACAGCAGTTTATCGAAGCGCCTTTTAACTTGGCAGAAGGCCACTTACTACGCGCTCGCCTGTATCGCCAACAAGCAGGCAAGTCAAAACACTTTTTAGTGCTTAGTCTGCATCATATCATCGCCGATGGCTGGTCGATTGAAATCTTGCTACGTGATTTATTCATGTTTTATCAGCAAATCTTAGGGCGAGCGTTACTTGCCCCAACCCCTTTGCCGTTACAGTACGCCGACTTTACGCTGCTGCAAAATAAAAAATTAGCCGACACACAAGAAACACAACTTCACTACTGGCAGCAGGCGCTCCAAAACTGCCCGACGTTATCGTTACCAACCGACTTCATACGCCCGGCACAGCTCGATGCACAAGGTGCTGAGCACCGCTTTCGCTTGCCAAAAATACTCACTGATAAAATCCGCCACATAGGTACTGAACAAGGCGCGTCCTTATTCATGACATTGAGCAGCGCGTTTACGTTGCTGCTTTCACGTTACAGTCAGCAAGATGATATTACCATCGGCACGCCAATCGCCAATCGCTCTGACGATCAACTTGAGGACGTTATTGGTTTATTTTTAAATACACTGGTACTGAGAAACCAAATCCATCCTGATTACAGCTTTATTGATCTCCTGCAACAAGTAAAAGCCAATACCTTATCGGCCTTCCAGCATCAGGATTTACCTTTTGACTGGCTAGTGGACGAGCTAGGCGTTAAGCGTGATGTGTCACAGACGCCTGTATTTCAAGCGATGATCATTTTGCAAACGGCTGCCGATCGTGCAAACCAAACCTTGTTACAAGGCCAACTCGGCGATTTAACCTTGTCCGCTATCGAGGGAAGTGAGCGCTTACAAAGTGCTAAATTTGATATTACGCTCAACGTGATTGACCTTGATGATCAACTCGAGATGGCGCTGGAATACCGCACCAGTCTCTTCAAATCCAATACCATTGAGCGCATGGCTCAGCACTTGGTTCAACTGTTAATCCACATCACGCAAGCCCCCGATGCGCTGCTGGCTGATCACAACATGATCACCAAAAAAGAAACGGCGTTCTTCCTTGGTTCGCCCGATGATTCTGGCTCACCTGACGGCCCCTATTTATCTGACAGCCCCTATTCATCTGGCAGACCCTATTCATCTGACAGCCCAAATGCCACACAAGTCGATTACCCGAAGATCCAAGCAATTCATCATATGTTTGAGCATCACGCTGCCCAAACACCGGGTGCCATTGCCCTTTCTGATGAACGTGGTGATCTCACCTATGGCGAACTTAACGGCCTCGCCAATCAACTCGCCACCGAAATTCGTGCACTCAATCTCTCAGTGCCGCGTGTGGGTTTATCACTTTATCGCAGTCGTTATATGTCGATTGGTTTACTCGGCATTTTAAAAGCAGGGGCAGCTTATGTGCCACTCGATCCCGATTTACCTCAAGAGCGTTTTGATTTTGTTACAAGCGATGCATCGCTGGCGTTGATACTCACCGATACCCAAACCAACATCAGCGCCAATTGTCTGGTGTGGCAAATCGATACCCTTGCGACCACAGACAACACGCAAGATATCTCAATACCTTTTGCCGATGATGCGTTAGTCAACATCATCTACACCTCAGGCTCTACCGGCCAACCAAAGGGTGTCAAAGTACCTCATCAAGGCATTATTAACCGTTTGCAATGGATGCAAGCCGAATACCCGCTAACGCCCAGCGACAAGGTTTTACAAAAAACACCTTTTACCTTTGATGTATCCGTATGGGAATTACTCTGGCCGTTAATCACAGGCGCAAGTTTGGTTTTCGCAAAAAAAGAGGGCCATCAAGATCCGCATTATTTGGCCCACATCATCAACACAGAACAAATCACCTGCTGTCACTTTGTGCCTTCGATGCTGGCGGTTTTCTTGCAACAAAAAGCGTTAAAACCGCTGCCAACGCTCAAGCAAATTTTCACCTCAGGGGAAGCCTTGCCGCCCTCGCTGGTCACTGCCTGCCTCACACAGTTACCTAACACGCAGTTAGATAATCTATATGGCCCCACCGAAGCCTCGATTGATGTGACCTATGCGCCTTGCCGTGATAAAAATCCCAGCATCGTGCCCATCGGCAAGCCCATTGCTAACACCCAGATTCTCATCCTCGATAACGCCCTTAATCTTTGTCCGCTAGGCATTGCTGGAGAAATATATATTGGTGGGCGTAATTTAGCACTCGGCTATGTTAATCGTGAGGCCTTAACGGCTAAAACCTTTATCGATAACCCTTTCCCTACCATTAACAGCCAAAAACTGTACAAAACCGGCGACCTTGGACGCTACCTTGATGATGGCCAGATTCAGTATCTTGGTCGTAACGATTTTCAAGTCAAAATCCGTGGGCAACGGATTGAATTAGGCGATATAGAGAGCCACATTACTCATCTCGAAGGCGTGCAAGAAGCCGTGGTTATCGCAGAAAATATCAACGACGAAACTGCTCTCATTGCTTATTACACAGGTGAAGCAACACACACCATTGACTTGCACAAAGCTTTGGCGAATCAATTACCGCACTTTATGTTGCCACAATACTGGCAGCACCTTGCGCAAATGCCATTAAGTGCCAACGGCAAAATTGATCGCAAAGCACTGCCAGATATCGAACAAATAGGCGGCGGTCTGCAGGAACGTTTTACTGCTGCAGACACCGCGCTGGAGAAAACCTTATGCACACTGTTTGGGGATACCTTAGCCATCAGCGAACCCTTAACACACATTGGCATTGATGATGATTTCTTTTTAATCGGCGGCCATTCGTTAAAAGCTATTAGCTTAACCGCCCGTATTGAAAACGCGCTGGATGTGAATTTACCCGTCAGTGATATTTTCCTTTACCCTACGGTGCGCGCACTTAGCCTGCACATTGAAGCAACAGGCAGCATTGCTGACGACCTCGGTAAAATCGTGCCGGTTGATCATAGCCAGCCCATTTTGGCGAGCTTTAACCAGCAACGCTTGTGGTTATTTCAATCGATACACCCTGAATCGTCGGCCTATCACATGCCCATGGCCTTTGATATCCATGGCGCACTCGACGCAGAAATCATTCAACAGGCATTAAACCAGCTGGTTAAACATCACAGCATTTTACGCACGCGCCTTTTTGAAAAAGACGGGGTTTTATACCAGCAAATAGAAAGCTCGCTGACGCTGCCTTTTAGCCAACATCATGCAGCGAACCGTGATGACGCATTAGCGCTGGCACAAGCCGAGATGATAAAGCCTTTTGCCTTAACCGAAGTCGGTTGCTTTCGCGCAGGTGTTATTAACATTGAAGAACAAACCGACAAGAGAGCGCTATTTTATCTCGTGCTTCATCACAGCATTGCCGATGCCTTATCGCTTGAAGTGCTGCTTGAAGATTGGTTTATCTTTGCCACAGCGATCAGTAAAAATACACAAGCCACGCTCAGCCCACAGCCGCTCGCCTATGCAGATTTTGCTCACTGGCAACAAACACACCAAGCCGCCTTTGAAAAACAGCTCGATTATTGGGAAAACCAGCTACAGGGTGCCAACAGCGAGCTTGGGGTATTAAATGATTTACTGCATGACAACGAGGTATCCATTGAATCCTCGGCTGGCACACTTATCCAACCATTCGATAGCGCACTCGTTGATAAGCTCCGTATAGAAGCACGCACACAGAAAATTACGCCCTTCATGTTGATGTTTGGCGCGATGAATTTACTACTCAGTAAAACCTCGCAGCAAGATCATGTGACGGTGGGTGTGCCTGTTGCAGGCAGGCATCGTCACGGCTTAGAGCGTGTCGCCGGCTTTTTTATCAATACCCTGCTGCTGCAACAGCCTGTTGATAATCAGCTTTCTGTCAGTGATTTCTTTGCCGATGTTAAACAACGCATCATGGGGGCTTTCGCCCATCAGGATGTCTCCATCGAGCAAGTGCTGGCACGTTTGCAACACACCCAAGGCATCAACGACATACCTACGCGTATCGGTTTTAACTATTTCACACACGAACATAGCCAACAAACGGTTCGCCTAAACGATGCTGAGCTTATCCCTGTTGAGATGCCCGCCACCGACAGTAAATACGATTTAGTTTTTTCGTTTCAGGACACAAAACAAGGCATCACCCTCACGCTCGAATACAATGCTACACGCTACGCGGCCGTTAAAATACAGGCGCTCACAGACCGCTTTATCCATGTATTAAATCAATTGATGGAAAACCCCGATGCAGCAATTGCCGCCATCACACTTTTTGATCAATCCGAATTACTGAGCCAATACCAGAGCGATAACAACCGCTGCGAGCAGGTTTTACAGCTTTCACCTGTGCAACGCGATATCTACCTCGACAGCGAAATCAATAGCGACAACCCCAGAAACTATTTAGGCTGGCTACAGCATCTTGATCCACGCGTCGATGTGAATATCACACACTTACAGCAAGCTTTAGCGTTGACGATTCAAGGTCACAACGCCTTGCGCATGCGCATTCTCGGCAATACTGCACTTTTTAGTCATGCTGCTTATCAACTCATTAAACCCGCCGTGCTTGCGACGGAAGAAAGCCCGCTCCGTATCGTCGATTTAGCCGATGCCAGTGATGAAGCGCTCATTGCTTATGCCAAAGATCAAGTCTATCAAGGCTACCCGCAAGGCGGTCCCTTATTTGAGCTGGTATTAATTACGCGTAACGCAGGAAACGCCGCCATTCTCTTAAGAGCGCATCATGCTTGTTTGGATGGTATTTCCCTCAACGCGGTTACAGAAAGCTACAGCCATTATTATCAACAATTATCCGCGTTCCCTGACATGCCAGATTTTGAAGCCAACGAGCAAGATAATTATTGCGAATACATACAAGGCGCTGCCGCGAATGACAGCTTATCGAATAAACACTACTGGCAAGAAGCACTGAAAGGGTTTTCGCCACTGACACCACCGCAAGGTTTATCGAACGAAGGTTTATCGGATAAAGGCTTTGTTGAATACAGCCTAAACGACCATGCAGAACACTACCATCAAATTAAAGCCTTCTGCAAAACCCACAAAACCACACCGTCACTGTATATTAAAGCCTTGTACAGCTTACTCTTGAACAGCTATTGCTTCGCTGAAGATGACTTTTTCTTTCATGAAGTATTGGCCGCCCGCCCTGCCGGACATAGCCAAACCGTTGGCTGTTATTTTTCGAATTTGCCGGTATTGGTTCCCGTATCATGCGTTAACGATGGCAGCATTAGCGATTTGTTAATGCACTTTAGGTCACAACAAAAAGCCTCTCGCCACACACTGGGTTTATCTAACAGCGCACAGCAAGCCTTATCGACATCTAGCACTTGTCAGTTTTTGTATAATTTTTATACCTTGCCGAATAGCATTGATTTTGAACACCGAGCGGCACCTTTAACCTTTATCGCGCCTGTTATGGATAATGCCGTGAATCTCACCGTACGGGTTGCTGATGATCATCTGCGGTTTCATTTTAGTTTCGATAAAGCCTTTTTTACCGATTGCCAGTTTTTACAGCGGCTGCTGCATTTATCACAACAAATTCTTGCAGGCGAAACCCAGCTCAATCGTCTTTCGCTGCTGCTTCCCGATGAAAAACCACAGCTGCCTATCAAACGCGATTACCCCGTGCAATCAGTACTGGATGCTCTCATCCCTGCCATCAGCAGATTTGGGCAAAAAATAGCGGTTATTGATAAAGCCACGCAGCTCAGTTTTCATCAGCTTGATCAACAAGCTAATCAACTAGCACATCGTTTGCTCAATGCCGGTGTTAATAAAAACGACAGTGTCGGTTTGCATTTAGAAGCCTCTTGCTCCTACATGGTTGCGCTGCTTGCAGTGTTAAAAATCGGTGCCAATTACGTGGCTATCGATACAAAATACCCGATTGAACGCAAGCAGTTCATTGCCGATGATGCCGAGCTTGCGTGTGTGATGAGTGAGGATAAAACGTTGTTTGCAACGCCTGTTATAAACACGCAAAACCTCACAGAAAGCACTGAAGCACCCAACCACCAAACCCAGCTCAGCGATACGCTTTATACGATTTATACCTCAGGTTCTACAGGACAACCCAAAGGTGCGCGTATCACGCAGGCCAATTTTTTAAACCTGCTGCTATGGTATCAGGCGCAATTTACGATTGATGACAAACAACGCATCCTCGTTATTTCATCCGTGGGTTTTGATTTAACACAAAAGAACCTGTTTGCATCACTCCTAGGTGGGGCGACCTTGGTTTTTCAGGATATGGCTATTTATGATCCGGCAGCGATTATTCGCACCATCGATCAACAAAAAATCACCCTGATCAATGCAGCGCCTTCGGCTTGTTATCCGTTGTTTGATCAGCCTGATCAGTTTACCGCGTTATCTTCATTGCAATGCCTGCTTTTAGGTGGCGAAGCCATTCATAGTGCGCAACTTAAAAACTGGTTTAGCAACCCGCACAACCAAGCCTCCATTGTGAACATGTACGGGCCAAGCGAATGTACCGATATCGCTACCTACCACATTATCGATTCACCTGAGCAGCTTGTTGACCCTATCCCGCTCGGTGTTGCACCGCCTTTTGTTTCATTGAATATCGCGGATGCCGCGGGCAGAATTTTACCGCGAGGTTTAGCCGGCGAAATGCTGATTGCAGGTGCGGGTTTAGGCTTGGGCTACACCGGGCATGCACACAATCATAATGCCGCGTTTTTTAATCAGCCACAGACAGGTAACGCCTACAAAACCGGCGACCTAGTAACAAGTAGACCTGAACAGCACCAAAATAACGATGCGCTTATTTTTATCGGACGAAAAGACCATCAAATCAAAGTACGTGGCATTCGGATTGAGCCTGCTGAAATCAGCTATCAGCTTAACCAGCTTGAGGGTGTTACCAGCAGTTTGGTGATGATCAACAGCCAACAGCAGTTAGTTGCCTACGTCATTAGTGAAGCGCTCATCGAAAACTGGCGCGAAAAACTGCAGGATAAACTTTCTGCCGTCATGATGCCGCAAGCCATTCATTGCATGCGCAGCTTCCCGTTATCGGCAAGCGGTAAAGTTGATCGCAAGCAACTGCCGGAAATCACCACAACCGAAGGCTTGATCATCTCGCCTAAAACGCTCACAGAAAAAGCCCTACTGCCCTTGTGGCAACAAGTGCTCAACCTGCCTGCTGTCAGTGTAGATGCCAACTTTTTTGAGCTAGGCGGCCATTCGCTGCTCGCCGCGAACTTGGTGAGCCGTATCAAGCAACAGCTAGAAACCGATGTAAGCATTCGTACTTTATTCGAAAACCCCAGCATTGAACAACTCGCCACAGCACTTGATCGCCAAGCAACAACACCCACGCAGGCGCTCTTGCAATCACTCACGCCTCTTGATCGTGCCGTACAAAATAATCGCTTTGCATTATCACTTGCACAAGAACGCTTATGGCTTATTGAGCAGATCCAAGGCCGCACCAGTATGTACAACATGCCTCTGGCCTTTCATCTTAAAGGCGATATTGACGAAGGCCAAATCTCCGCCGCCTTGCGCCAAGTTGCCAACAAACATCAAGTGCTTTACACCCATCTCGAACAGCATAGAGACCAAGTGTATCAAGTGCTCGATACCGAGATGGCGCTTTTGGATATTCGCGAAAAAGCACAAGTGCCAAGCCTTGAGCAGCAAGTTTTTAACTACTGCCAAAAACCTTTCGAGATCAACCATGCGCCTTTATTCCGCGCACAGCTGTTAAAAACGGCTGATAGTGAAGCCATCTTTATGGTCGTGATGCATCACATGATCAGTGATGGCTTATCGATGATGATTTTCACGCAAGATTTGATGAGCGCCTTTGCTGGCGTTTTAACAGTGAGCGACCATGCCCTGCAATACATCGATTACAGTTATCACCAACGAACATGGCTTGCGCATAACGCCTTAACCGAGCAGGTTGATTATTGGAAAACGCAACTGCATGAAGTGCCCTTAACGCAGCTCCCCACCGATCGGCCGTATCGTGCAACTAGCACCCCCGACGGTGCTGTGCATAGTTTCTCGCTCGATGCCAACACAGCTCAGGCAATCAGCGCTTTTGCTGAGAAACAGCAGGTCAGTGTATCGATGTTAATGATGGCGAGCTTTCAGCTCTTGCTCTGCCGTTATAGCGGGCAAAAAGACATCGCAATCGGCACCGCCGTTGCCAACCGCCCCGACCCCACGCTTGAAGCCATGATCGGCTTTTTTATCAATACTTTGGTCATCCGTAATCAACTGGATACCGATAGTTCTTTTGCCTACCACGTAAAGCAGGTAAGAGAAGCCTTTTTATCGGCTTTTGCGCATCAAGATGTACCGTTTGAGCAGTTACTGGATACACTCAACATCGAGCGTGACCTAGGTCATTCGCCTGTTTTTCAGGCTTTTTATAGCTATCAAACACAATCAGCCGAAGCGCTGAAGGCAAACTTTAACGGCCTATCGATCAATGCGTTTGATTTTGAAAGCAGCGCACTACCTATTGCCAGTAAGTTTGAGTTGAGCTTGCACGTGTTGCATACCGTGGAGCAACAAAATACTGCACACGACCCACAAGCGGCCATCTCTGGCAGCTTCGAATACCGCACGCAGCTTTTTGATCAAGCAACGATACAACAACTGGCTGATCATCTCGTCACCTTACTCAAGGCGATTGTTGACAAGCCAGATATGCCGATGGCCAAGTTACCTTTGTTACTCGATGCAGAACAAAAAGCGCTATCCACAACAGGCATTGCACCAAAAGTATCACCATTTTTGTCACCACTGCCTGCTTTATCAATACCGTCTTCGCAAAACGCACAGGCCATCGCCGTAAAAGATACGCGGCACACACTGACCTATAACGAGATGAACCAACGCGCCAATGCCTTGGCCTCACACTTGTTGGAACTCGGCATACAAAAAGGCGAACGTATTGCCTTATTGTTACCGCCATCCACGGATTTTATCGTTGCTCTACTCGGTGTTATTCAATCCGGTGCTTGTTATATCCCGCTAGATACCGAACTGCCCAAAGCTCGCCAAGCACTTATTTTGGATGATGCTCAATGCCGGCTCGTGATCACACAACACAGCCTTGCCGATAAAGTGGATGACACGCCTTTGTTGCTGGATCGCATAGATTTATCCGAAGCTACCACCTCGCATCTACCGACCCTTTTACCTGATGATACGCTCTACATGATTTATACCTCAGGTTCCACAGGCACACCCAAAGGCGTTGAAGTGCTTCATCGTGGCGAAAATAACCTTCTCGCCTGGTACACGCAGGCATTTGGTTTTACCCGCACGCACCACAAATGCTTGGTGTTATCATCACTTGCCTTCGATCTCACACAAAAAAACTTTTTTGCCCCGCTGATCACAGGCGGCGAATTGCACTTTACGGAAGCTGGCCGTTTTGATCCTGTGCAAGTTGTTACTCAAATCAAAGCCGACAATATCACTCTGATCAATTGTGCGCCCTCACACTTTTACGGCCTTTTAGAGGTGAGCAAAGCAAATGCCTATGCTGATTTAGCCAGCCTCACCCATATCCTTTTAGGTGGCGAGCCGATACAAAACGAGCGTGTGCAAGCCTTCTTTGAGGCGCAGCCACATTGCGAACTTATCAATATGTATGGCCCCACTGAGTGCACCGACATTGCCACCTATCACCGTGTAAAACCGGCTGAATTCGCGCACACGTTACCCATCGGCCAAGCGATTCCCGGTGTTGATTTATTCGTGTTAGACGAACATCAAGAACTGCTACCACAAGGCGCGATTGGCGAACTTTATATCGGTGGCGCGGGGTTAGCCAAAGGTTACTTCAATCAAAAAGCATTAACGCAAGCGCGCTTTATTTGGCACGACAAACTCAATGCACGCCTGTATCGCACCGGTGATTTGGTCGCATGGAATCGCCAGCAGCAACTGGTTTTTCATGGGCGAACAGATCACCAAGTGAAGATTCGTGGCTTCCGTATCGAGCTTGCCGATATCGAGCACCACTTACAAACACTGGATGGCGTTAAGCAGGCCGTGGTGCAAGCACTGATCGCACCAAATACCGAGCAAACCACCCTTGTTGCCTACGCCGCTATCGAGCAAGGCCTTGAAGCGGACCAAATCAACAAACACCTACATAAACACCTTGCGGATTATATGGTGCCTGAAAAACTCATCTTGCTCTCCGAGATGCCACTCAACAACAACGGCAAAGTCGACAGAAACGCTCTCCCTGCGCCTGAGTGGTCGCATCAAAGCCAAGACCTCATTGCGCCCAGTAATGACTATCAGGCTCGTGTGCTCGCCATCTGGCAAAATGCCCTACAACAACAATGCATCAGTGTTGATGATAACTTTTTTGCCATCGGCGGCCACTCGTTGAAGGCGGCACAAATCGTGGCACGTATTCGCGAGCAGTTTGCTGTTGATATTAATTTACGTGAGCTTTTTACCAACGATACCATCGAAAAACAAGCGGCACTCATCGAGCAAAAAATCGATGCGCCCATGCAAATACCCTTACTCACGAAAGCTGCCGACAATGCGCCCAAGGTATTATCTTACGCACAACAACGTTTGTGGCTACTGACGAAGCTCGCGCCCAATAACGTTGCCTACAACATGCCGGCAGCGTGGGTTATCCGAGGCGAAATCGACACCAATGCCTTGACGCTCGCACTGAAAACCGTGATTGCACGCCATGACAGTTTACGTACAGTTTTCACGACAAAATCCGGTGAACCTGCCGTAGAGATTCTTAGCCCCGATCAAAGCCCTATCACACTGCAACACACACAGGCCAAAAGCCGCAACATTGCCGAGCATCAAGCCACCGTTAACGCCGCCGAACCCTTCGCGCTCGACAGCGGCCAATTATTACGTGTGCAGCTGTTAAGCGTGGATAATGGCACCCATATTTTAAGCATGAACATGCACCACATCATTTCTGATGGCTGGTCCGTTCAAGTTTTGCTCAAAGAACTCTTCGCTTTTTATCAAAGTTATCAACAAGGTACTATCTGCCCACTGCCAGAACCTCGCGTGCAATACAGTGATTATGCCATTTGGCAGCGTAATTGGTTGCAAGGCGACACGCTCGATAACGAAATCGCCTGGTGGAAAACACGCCTTGCCGGTGTGGCCGAATGCTTGCCCATGCCGCTGGATCACCCTCGCCCAGAAGTACAGCAATTTAAAGGCAAAGAAGTGCGTCGCTTACTCGATACACGCTTAACACATGCACTCACCAAACGCGCAAAAGATGAAAACATCACGCCGTTTATGCTGATGCTTGCCGCCTACCACCTGCTACTCAAAAAATTCAGCCAGCACGATGATATCGCCATTGGGATTCCTCTCGCCGGCAGAAATCTCGAAGGGCTGGATAATGTGATCGGCTTTTTTATTAACGCCCTTGTGATTCGTGCTGATTTATCCAGCAACCTTCAGTTACATGAGTTTTTACAATCCATCAAAAGCAACGTACTTGCTGCCTTTGCGCATGAGCACGTCCCCATCGAAATGCTGATGAACGCACTCGGCATTGAACGCCACTTAAACTACACGCCGGTCGTTCAGTGTGCATTTAATATGATGACCGCTGACGAAAGCACGACCGACAATACCGCGTTCAATGATTTAACCATTGAGCCGCTCGCTAACGAAAACCTTGTTGCAAAATTTGACTTACAACTGAATGTACTGCAGAAAGAGACACAACAAAAAGAGGATGGCTGGTTAATTTCTCTTGAATACAACAGCGATATTTTTGATGCTTCAACCATTCATCTTTTGCTTGATCACTACGAAACATTGTTAAGTTATTTCTGCTACCAACCCGCCACCACCTTTGACAGCATTCAACTCAATGACATCGATAAAAACCACTGGCTACCCTTAACGGCGATGCAGCGTGATATTTATCTGGCAAGCCTAGCAAGGCCTGATACGCTCGAAAACAGCTTAGGTTACGCCATGCGTTTACCGATTAAGGTCAACATTGATGATTGGCAGCAATGCGTGACGGACATTCACCGCCGATTTGTTTCGCTCAATGCGCGTATCGTTAAAGGCACGCAAACCTATGAAGAGATCGCCTATTTAGCGTTAGATAGCAGCCTATCGCTGGATTATGACTATCAAGATCTCAGCAACCAACCAATGGCCGACAGCGAACAACAAGATTTACTGAAATCTTTTGTATTAAAACCTTACGATTTGACCAAGCCTTTGGTGGGCTATCGTCTGATTAAGTTTGGCGAAAATGACTACTGGTTTACCTTTGCTTGCCATCATTTGGTGTCTGACGGGTTTTCGGGTGTTATCCATCTGCAACTCATGACCATGCTGTACGAAAACAAAGTGAAGGGCACCGAAACCTTATTCTCCGTACAAGATCACTTTAAAACCTATGCAAAAGACAACCGCGCTCAATTTGATCGCCCCGAAACACTTCTCTTTTGGCAGGAACAACTCAAAAATTGCCAGCCGTTAGAAGTATTTATCCCCGACAATGCGCAGGCTAAGGGCGAGCAAAAGCTTTTATCGTTACCCGTACCGCAATCACATGTAAGCGCGGTAAAAACCTATTGCCGCCAACACAAAATCACGCCTGCGCTTTACTTTAAATGTTTGTATGCCTTGATGATCAAAGCCTACACACGTGCTGAAGGCGATTTTGTCATTACCGAGTTTAATGCAGGCCGGGATAAAATCACCAAAGACACCATGGGTTGTTTCTATCACAACCAGCCGTCACGTTTCTCCTACGAATCCCTCCGTGGCGATTTGGCCGTTTTATTTAAAGCAGCCAGAGCACAACAAAAACTAACCAAACCTTATTTGCAAATTTCTAACCTAAAACTGAAGCAGTGGCTACCTGAAAGTCGTATTGGATTTTCCTACAACTATCTTATGTTGCCTCATAGTTACCCCATGCTTGATATGGATTTTACCGGCAATCGTTACACACCTAACGCCTATGGCATGGTTGACTTCAGAGTGCAGGCTGATGGCGATGACTTGTGTTTATGGCTGGCATTCAATGACGATATTTTCTACGACAATGACTTTTTAGCGCGCTTTTTATCACTCTCGGCGCAGTGCATCGAAGGTATCGATCATTGCAACCAACTCAATCTTCGCTTACCCGAAGATAAAACGCTTGAACAGGCACCTGTAAAAACCGATAGCCCCTGCGTACTTGCCCGCTTCGCCGCACAAGTAAAACGCACACCGAGTGCCATTGCCGTAAGCGATGCCGAGCATAGCTTAAGCTACAAACAGCTCGATCAACGCACCAATCAGGTTGCCCATTATCTTATCGCTCAGGGCATTAAAACAAATGACCACGTGGCGGTTTGTTTGCCCACAAGTACCGATGTTGCCATAGCTATTTGGGGAACACTGAAAGCGGGTGCCTGTTATGTACCTATCGATAGCACTTATCCACAGGCGCGTATTGACCATATCCGCGAAGATGCCAGCGCTTCGGTTAGCCTAACGCCTGATACTTTGGCTTTAACACGTGAGTACAGCAAAAAAGCACCCATAAAAGCGGTGAACGAAGAAGATCTTTTCTACACGCTTTATACCTCAGGCTCGACGGGCTTACCCAAAGGGGCGAGCGTAACGCACGCCAACGAGCGCAATCTCATCCACTGGTACACAGAAAACTATCAAATTAGCGCTGCTGACAAAGTGCTCGTTATATCGTCTATCGGCTTTGACCTTACACAAAAAAATCTCATTGCCCCGTTATGTGCGGGTGCCGAGTTGGTGTTTTATGATGCCCCCTACTTTGATCCATCGGATATTCTTTCTCGTATCGAGAAACACTGCATTAGCCTCATCAACTGCGCGCCTTCAGCCTTGTATGCCTTAATCGAGGCCAAATCGGGTGCAAGCCCGTTGAGCGAACATTTACGCCTCATTCTCTTGGGCGGCGAAAGTATCCAGTGGCAACGCATCAAGCCTTTGGTACAACAAACAGCCTTCCATGCTGATATCGTCAATATGTATGGGCCAACCGAGTGTACCGATATCGCAACCGCCAAAACCTATACAGCCGCACAGCTCAAAGCGCATGACGATGATTCACCTTTTATTTTTGCACTGGGCGAACCTATCACGGGTGTATCGCTGCAAATTCTGGACGATCAGCATCAAGCGTTACCGGATGGTTTTATGGGCGAGCTTGCCATTTCTGGCGACTCGGTAGGTGCCGGTTATTGGCAGCGCCCTGAATTAAATCAGCAAGCGTTCATCGCGATAAATAACGGTGACAATGATAGTGCCAGTGGTAATCGCAGTGACAAAGTCAGTGATAAAACCTACCTCACGGGCGACTTGGTTTACCGCGATAACACGCAAGCCGACAATCCACTGATTTATGTCGGTAGAAAAGATTTTCAGGTAAAACTCAACGGTCGCCGCATTGAATTAGGCGAAATCGAAACGGCCATTAATATACTGGATGGTATAGATGATAGTCGCGTGCTCGTAATCAACGACGCTCTCGTTGCATTCGCTATTCCTTCAAAAAATGCTGAAAACATCGGTATTGAAAGCACGTGGCAAACGCAACTTGCACGACAACTCCCGTTGTTTATGCAACCTAAACGCTTGCACTTCATCAAGGCATTCCCACTGAGCGCCAACGGTAAAGTTGATCGAAAGGTATTAGCACAGCAAGATAAAATAATGCCCATATCAGTGGATGCAGAACCCGCCACACAAACCGAAAAAGCGCTCAGCGCACTCTGGCAAGATGTGTTAGGGCAAAAAGTATCCACACAAGATAACTTTTTTTCTGCCGGTGGCGACTCACTGTCGGCTGTTAAACTGATTGCTAAAATCGAATTCAAGTTCGAAATCAAATTGCCCGTGGCTTCGTTATTTAACGCACAAACCATTGAACAACAGGCGCAGCTCATCGAACAAGAACAGCAAGATTTTTCACCCATTGTGTGTATCAACAAAGGGAATAAAAGCCAAACGCCACTCTTTGCTATTCACGCCTTAGGTGGCATGGTGCTCAGCTACCAACCTCTCGCACAGGCATTCGATAACAAGCAGCCTTTTTATGGTGTTCAAGCTTTTGGCTTTGACGATGACCAAACGCCGTTTAGAGACTTGCACAGCATGGTGGATTACTACACCGATGCCATTATAGCGACCCATCAAGGCGAGTACCGCCTTATTGGTCATAGCGTTGGCGGCATTATCGCGCTTGAAATTGCGCGTAAACTCAAGGCTCAAGGAAAAACCGTCAGCTATTTAGGTTTGATCGATACCCACCAGCCTTTACGTTATTTGAATATTCCCGTTGATAATGCCTACATCCTCAAAACCTTCGTCGAACATAATTTTGGCAAAGTGGATTTACCCTTATCAGCACTGCGTGTGTTATCTGAAGATAAAATGATCGAGAAAGTCGTGACTGGCCTGAACGGCACCGTCACTGAGAGCTTTATCAGAAGTGCCATTGCTGTGATACGCGGTTTTCAATCACAAATGGTTGGCTACAAGGCAAAGCCGCTTGATGTGCCCTTACATTTGTTTAGACCGTTGGAAGTCACGGAAGGTTTTGGCTCAAGCATCAAGAAAAAGCTTTTTAAGGAGAAAGCTGACACGCTGGGATTCCATAAGATCAGTCCTGATTTTACGCTTCACAAGGTGCCTGGGGATCATTTTACGATGCTTTCGCAGTATGCTAAAGAAATCGCTGAGCATATAGATCTGCATCAATAAGTAGAAACCCTCTGTGCATATTGTTTACTTGGGAACTTGCACAGAGCCTAATTTTTTCCTAGGAATAAAAACGTTAGCACCTATTAAATCATTACACCGTATTTATTTTAGATTCTTCGGTTGCTTTGATTTCCGCCATTTAAAATCTTGTCCTTTTCGCCGCCCAGTTGTAGGCACTTGACTGCGTAATGCATCCAAAGCAGCTAATACGTTCACCTCACTTGTTGTTAACTCGCTGTTTTTCTGCTTCATACTAACGTTGTCGCTCTCCAGTTTTTTTCCTGTGCGTAACGCCTCGCTTAGTAAATCGCTAGTAGCCTTATGTTGCTTTTCAAGTTCAGCTAGCGCCGTGTCTTTCATTGAAATATTTTTATTACAATCTCCTACCTCTTTTTTATGATACACCTCCCATTCATTTTGGAGTCTCTTAATAGAAACATGATTCTCTTTCTCAATTTCTTTTCTTATTTTATCCTTTTCACAAACTAAATATCTGCTTTCTTGAAGAGCCATTCGGGTACCTTCAAGAAGTTTATCAATCCGCTCTCTACTCGAACACATACTTTTGAATTCTGTAATCCATTGTTTGTTCACTTTTTCAGCTTCACCTTGAAAATCCGAAAAAGTTTGTTGTGCTTCTGCTAGTTGACGTCGTAAACGTTCCACCTCTTTATCTGGATCACCCACGCTATAGCTTGGAGGCGCACCCTCCACCGGGTAAACATTGCTTATATCAGGTGCAGTTGGGTTACCAACCGACTGATTTGAATAGTCCACCGACAGATCACCACACAACTGACTGGGATTTTCAGGTGGTTGTGACTTATATGAATCCAAGCAATGCAATAAATCCCACCTAGGTAACTGCTGAAGAAAACTTTCTAATCCACTTACCTTAACACCTGCTGCTCCAAGTTCCTTCAGAATTTCTACTCCACCCCCCTCTTCTTTCAAGCGCTCAGCTTTGCCACCACTTATATAATCTTTACTCAAGAAAAGTAAACTAGCCCTATCTTTTTTCACTAAATTATCACCTACAAATCTAACCAACCTATCTTCTTCGCTAATACAAGGATCATGACCAGAAAAACAAAAAGCAGATAAAAACAGAATATTAATACTTACAAATACATAACTCATACACTTAAAAGCCATTAAAAACAACCAGTAAATCCGAATTTATACATCCATGTAAATTATAAAAATACAAATCAACACCCTAAACCTTTACCTATATTAAAATACAAAAACCGCAAGTAATAAAATGTTTCATATTTTTTTATATATTACTTTTATACATATTTATAAATCTACTTATTTTTTTATTATTCAATCGATTAATATCACACTTATACTTGTCGTTAAATTCCTTAATAAACTTATCATCAATCAAATCATTTGGATCAATGCTTTCTGAGTATAACCTTTGTTTTAATTGTCTAGCCTCATAATTAACACCAATCACACACTTATCATAATGATATTTCCCATCCGTATGGAGGGTTAACCTATGGCGAATAGCAGTAGGTAGCCCATCACTAATTTCCTTATCTACATAGTAATTTGTTACCACACCTCTCGGTGTTCTCTGTACTGCTTCATAATTAAGTTCGTCCACTCGCCAGTAATATCCGCCCTCTTTATTTATTTCATCAATACTGTCCATTTGTGATGGATGTAAGCGTGGGTAGTCTATTTCTTTTTCCTTCTTTGGTTTACTTTTAGCGAGTAAAAAAGAAAGCCCTCCGATGGCACTTTTCATTGATGCTGTTACATCCTTAAATTTTTGCTTACTCAACCCAGGGCCATAAGCCAATTTTCCTCCATCAGAAACCCATACATTTTTTTCTCTTAACCGGCATTTCGTGCAATTCCTTTCACTGCCTGAAATAGCTTCCTTAATCGCATTCTTCTCATCCTTATCCAGCCCAAGCGTTCCAGCCCCCCATAAGGTCCCTTTTTTTGTTTGATATATCCCACTCGCCCTTACTTCACATTTTTTACAGTCATGATTGATATCTTCTTTTGGAATTACATTCGGAAATAACTCAGAAAACGACGAATGTGAAAACAAAATAAAAAACACGACAAACAACCCAGAAAACAAATAATCCATACCAAGTTTATTTATTTTAAAAAAACAAAAACAATCTACTCTCATACCACCTCAACATACACGCAAAATTAATACCGATTATTTGACGTAACAAAATATTTACAATATAGGTTCATTTACAGCCCATACTTATTTATATTTTTTCCTCAGAATTCAATAAACGCTGTAAATCACATTCAGCAAACTTCCTTCTGAACTCTTGATTATCAATTTCCTCTTCACTCACTATAAAAGAAGTCTTGCTTCTGGCTGAACTCACCTCTTGTGTTCCATGCCTCTTACTCGATATATCTGAATATAAACGGTACTGTCCATCTTTTGTCTGTACTAGCGTAAAATGATAAGTAACAGGTACACCACGAATTTTCTTCTCTTTTGTATAGCTTTTATGGCTTTTCGCATCAATCAAATCATTAGCAAGGCGCTCCTCTAAATTTATAGAAGGAATCTCCGGAGAAAAACTACCCCAGCCAAGAGGGCTTCGCCCCCACTTCTTACGAAAGCCTTCTGCCTCACTGTATATTTGTTTATTATCCTCAGCACTTAAACTTGGAGAACTTGGGAGCAAAGAAAAAATGCTTGAATTCAAAATATGAGGAGGCCTGACCCGCAGATCAAAAAATTTATCTTCCCACGGCAAAATAGCCGCACCAGAAAACTGTGCCAGTAACACCACAAACACGGCGACTATTTTTACTATTCTCATTGTTAACTCCCATTTCTATTATGCGACTATTTTTTCTAGCACAAGTTCGAGGGAACACAGATTTATTATTGTGAATGAAATGAATAGCTAGCACTCACGGGGAAGGGAATGCACTTTTTAGAGAGAGAAATGACATCATCCATTACGTATTAAGGCTTTTCAAGAAGGGGATATTCACGGGCAACTCTTCCCCTAGCCATAACGCCTCCTGCGTATGCGCCAAAAGATCATCGGCAATTAAGGGAAGTAGCATTTTAAACATTACCAGCGTATGATGCCCTACCATTACATGTCTAAAGTTGTTTATTCTCTATTTTATTTATGCCCACTTCAATTGATATAGAACCTGAGTATATTTCTCTCTTCAAATTAGCAGCCAGGCTATTAAAAAACCCTGAAAAAAGACTTTTTATGGCTGAAGTTTCTGAAACCCTTTGCAGTGGAAGTGCCCGGTTGACTGAATCAACCTTTGGGTTTGGACGAAAGGCGGTTGCATTAGGGATCAACGAAAAAAAAACTGGGATGATCTGTTATGGAAATTATGAACCCTGCGGAAAAAATAAATCCGAGGTTGCACTGGTAGGCCTTGAAGATGATATCCGTAGCCTGGTTGAGCCTGAAAGCCAAGCGGATTCACGGTTAAGAAATACATTTGCCTATACCCGCATAACGGCCAAAGTTGTACGGCAGAAGCTAGTCGAGGAAAAGAACTGGCAAGAAGACCTTCTACCTAAAGAGCGAACCATTAGCAATATCCTGAATAGGATGGGTTATAAGCTCCGCAAGGTGCAGAAATCCAAACCTGAAAAAAAATACCAGAAACTAACGCCATCTTCGACAACGTCAACAAAGTTAGAGCAGAAGCCAGTCAACGACAAAACACGTTGCAGATCAGCATAGACTGCAAGGCTACTGTTAATCTCGGCGACTTTTCCAGAGCGGGTAAATCTCGCGGAGCAGAAGTGGTCCAGGCGCTAGATCACGATATGGCAGATAAAGATAAAATGGTGCCATTTGGGATTCTTAACCTAGATAACGATCAACTCCATGTTGTTTATGGACTCTCCTACAAGACGAGCGACTTTATTTGTGATGCACTGCAATTGTGGTGGGAGAATGTCAAAGAAGCTAACAAGGACAAAGATGAGCTGATTATTTATACAGACAATGGCCCGGAGAGTAATAGCCTGCGAACTCAGTTTCTTTTGCGGATGGTGCAATTTTCCAGTCAAACTGGGCTGAGAATCAGGCTGGTTTACTACCCTCCTTATCACAGCAAATATAATCCCATTGAAAGGCGGTGGGCTTTTTTGGAAAGCCATTGGAATGGCACACTTCTAAATTCAGTTCATGTGGTGGTGGAGTGGACAAAAAGTCTTGTGCATAAATGTAAAAAAACAATTGTTGATTTAATTGATAAGGTTTATACGAAAGGTGTAAGGCCAAGTAAGGAAGTGCTTGACGAGATTCAACCCCACATTACAAGACATGCCGAGCTGAAAAAGTGGGATGTGACTATACACCCAAAAAAAGGTATCTTCTTAAATGCTGCCTCCCTAAAGGATGAATCATAATACTCACCTGCGCTTTATAAGGTGATAAACATTCAATCACAGGGCTCAAAAGTTGTTCGCCGAAGCTTGCCTGAAACATCGGTGCCAGATGCGGCCCTACGGCGTAATCAACAAGATGGGAGACTCGACACTCGGGAAAGTTTTTTATCATAAGCTGCTGTATATCTTCTGCGATACGCCTTGTGCTTTTATCGTAGTAAATATGTGCATGGTAATTCATGAGTGTTGCGCTCAACCTTTTTCAGTGAGCGCCTATTTTACCGCGCATAAGTCAAAGCAACAAAAAAAATACGTCAATAGAACTTAAGAAATGTATGTACTTTAAACAATGCGACGACAAATTGTTTTTTCTAATTGCCGGATATGCTCAAAACTAAAACCTTTACCCTGAAAAAACCGATAAATTTTTGCTTTACGTTGCATCTCTAAAAAATCAGCTTGCTGGTATTTTTTTTCAAACTGTTGCTGCAAAACGGCAGGCCAATCACTTGCATAATGCTTAAGGTACTGGCTTATTAATGCCTCATGAATACCTTTAACAACAAGGCTTGCACGGATTTTCAAGGGGCCATGGCCTTTGGTTTGATAACTTCTGACATAAACGTCGGTAAAACGCTCATCAGATTGTAAATTTTCTTCCTGAAGGCTATCGATGATACGCATGATCTGCGCACCATTATCACTGAGGGTCAGTAATTTTTGCCTGAGCTCATACGCACTGCGCTCTCGCACAGCGAGTTGCCGGATCGCCGCTTCACGCAAACGGCATTCATCGGCGTTTTGCCCATCAGCTCTCTTTCGTTCATCAGCTCTCATCAGGTGCTGCTGCTTCCTCGGCGGTCAACACAGGCAATAGCTGCTTACGAATCTCTACTTCAATCTCTTCAGCCATCTGTGGATTTTGAGTGAAGTATTTACCTACGTTCGCTTTACCTTGACCAATTTTATTGCCTTGATAGCTATACCAAGAGCCCGCTTTATCAATCAGCCCTTGCTTAACCCCAAGATCAATCACTTCGCCCAGATGATCAACACCTTTACCGAAAGCAATCACAAATTCTGTTTGCTTAAAAGGCGGCGATACTTTGTTTTTTACCACTTTTACGCGAGTTTCATTACCCACAATCTCATCGCCATCTTTGATAGAGCCGATGCGACGAATATCTAAACGTACCGATGCATAAAACTTCAGTGCATTACCGCCTGTGGTGGTTTCTGGATTACCGAACATAACGCCGATCTTCATACGTAATTGGTTAATAAAGATAACCATGGTATTGGTACGGTTAACGTTTGCAGTGATTTTACGCAGTGCTTGCGACATTAAACGTGCCTGTAACCCCATATGGGAATCACCCATATCGCCGTCTATTTCAGCTTTCGGGGTTAACGCTGCGACAGAATCGATAACTACTAAATCAACCGCACCCGAGCGCACAAGCATGTCGGTGACTTCAAGCGCTTGCTCACCGGTATCTGGTTGCGACACAATGAGGTTTTCAAGATCAACACCGAGGGCTTCTGCATAGATAGGATCAAGTGCATGCTCAGCATCAATAAACGCAGCTGTACCGCCTTGTTTTTGGCATTGAGCAATAGCTTGTAACGTTAAGGTTGTTTTGCCGGAGGATTCTGGCCCATAGATTTCGACGATACGGCCTTTGGGCAAACCGCCTATGCCGAGCGCAATATCAAGCCCTAAGGAGCCGGTAGAGATTGCAGGTATCGCTTCAGGCTTTTTATCGCCCATACGCATGATGGTGCCCTTGCCGAATTGTCTTTCGATCTGGGTCATGGCGGCATCAAGTGCGCGTTTTCTATTTTCGTCCATTTCTTTACCTTTCTATTGGCTGTTCTATTAGTTTTTGCACAATACATGCAAAATCAGGCGAGTTTTAACTGAGCGTAAGGGCACCGCACACCGACAAGAAACCGTCACAACATTTACTGTATACTTAATCAGTATTATTGCACAACTTACCCCCTTCGCAAGCATTTTTTTTCAAGGCCCAACGCTTGGCGGTTTCAACCACCTGCGCTTCGCGTTCGAGCTTAATTAAGTGCGCCATTAACGACTTCGCGGCCAAAGGATGTAAGCTGACATGCACATCACTGTAGACGAGAGCCGTTAATTCTTCGAGTGTACTTTCTTTTAATTGTTTCACGGCATCCAACACAGATGCTTCACGTTTTAATCGGTGAGCAATTAATTGATCAACTTCAGCAAGCGGCTCAGCGATCACTTCACCGTGCCCGGGTGCAATAGCACTTATTGCGTACCCCTTTAGCTTGATTAACGATGCGAGATAATCCTGCATATCCCCATAAGGCGGCACAATCACCACCGTTGAGCCTTGCATAATATGATCACCGGTAAACAAAATATGCTCTTGCTTTAACAAGTAACAGATATGATTCGAGGTGTGCCCCGGCGTTAAAATGGCTTTGATCTGTAACGCACGCAGATGAATAACCTCGCCTTCCGATAAGGTATGGTCCACAAGAACGGAATGATCTTGATGCGTATCGTCTGCATCCGGGTTGATGCCATAAATTGATGCCCCGGTTGCCGCTTTCAATGCCTGCGCTGCTGGCGAGTGATCGGGGTGCATGTGGGTCAGCAGAATGCCGACTAATTGAATACCGGTCATCGCTGCCAGTATCGCTGTAATATGCGTTTCAATTGCAGGCCCAGGATCAATCACCAGAGCCTGATCATCATCAATAATAAGGTAACTATTCGTACCCTCACCGGTCATTATCGAGGGGTTGGGTGCCCTTAAACGATAGACCGATGAAGATGGCGTGAGTGGTTCCACTCTTTACGTCATATCCACAAGGGCATCAATCTCAACCTGTGGATTAACATCCACATCATAATCAACACCCGCCATGCGGAAACCGAACAGTTTGAGAAACTCCTCTCTATAACCTACGAAATCGGTTAAGTCGTCAATGTTTTCTGACGTCACTTGTGGCCAAAGATCAGTAACAGCTTGCTGAATAGCGGGTTCCAGCTCTTTGCCATCAGCACGCAAACGAAGATCATCATCCGTAGCTGGCACATCAACAAACAAGCTTTCTCTAAACAAGCCATCCACTTGTTCTATACAGCCCTCATGTACACCTTCTGCCTTCATCACTTTAAACAATAAGGCAAGATAAAGTGGCATGATTGGAATAGCCGAACTCGCCTGCGTGACGACTGCTTTTAAGACAGAAACATAAGCACGCCCATTAAGTGAGGCAAGGTCATCACGAATTAATTTCACACGATCATCTAGGTCTTTTTTCGCCAGACCAATGGTGCCATCCCAGTAAATATCGTGGGTGATCTTATCACCGATATAGGTATATGCCGTTGTTTGGCAGCCTTCTGCCAAAACACCTGCCTCTTTTAATGCGGTCATCCACATTTGCCAATCTTCACCGCCCATCACAGCGACAGTATCATCAATTTCTTCTTGGGTGGCTGCTTCTAGAGAAACGGTTTTTACAACTTTTTTATCCGTATCTAAAGTGGTTGCTGTGACTGATTTGCCGACAGGTTTTAACGTCGATTTATGGACTTCACCGGTGACAGGGTGCTGACGTCTTGGCGCTGCCAAGCTATAAACGACAAGATCAATTTGTCCGAGGTCTTCTTTTATGGTTTCAATGACTTTATCTTTAACCGCTGTACCGAACGCATCGCCATTAATACTTTTCGCATACAAGCCCGCTTCATCGGCAAATTTATGAAAAGCCGCTGAGTTGTACCAACCCGCTGAACCTGATCTCTTTTCCGTACCCGGTTTTTCAAAAAAGACACCGAGGGTTTTTGCATCGCTACCAAAAGCAGCACTGATTCTTGACGCTAATCCATAGCCTGTCGATGCACCTAAAACCAAGACATTCTTTGGGCCACCTTTAATTGGCCCATTCGCTTTCACATAATCAATCTGTTCCTTAACATGCGCCTCACAGCCTGTAGGGTGCGCAGTCGTACACATAAAGCCTCGAACTTTGGGCTGTATAATCATGGTTTTTCACCTCGTTCCTATCGATAAAGCGCTCTATTATAATGAGGCGAGTTATAAATTGAAGTAATAAAAAAATTCGCCTTTGTTATAATCCTTCCTTTTTGAGAAAGCCCATGTCCTCGGATAACAACTTCCCCCTTTATATACGTACCTCGGCCGAATGGACAGAATGCGTCCTTGCGAACTTCGATACTTTTTTAACCGATCATGCGGCCTGTGAAAAAAAAGCCTCCGGCATGGCTATATCCATGATCTCACACTACCCTGATCGCACACGCCTTGTGGATGAAATGGCCGATCTTGCTGTCGAAGAATTAGTACACTATAAAGAAGTCATTAAAGTTATCCATGAGCGTGGTTTAACCCTACAGGCCGATACGAAAGACACCTACGTTAATAATCTCAGAAAACACATGCGCCGCGACAAAGAACCTTTTTTTATGGATCGTTTAATCTGTGCCGGCATTATTGAAGCACGAGGCGCTGAGCGTTTTGGCTTAATCGCCGACGGCTTATCGCCGGGTAAACTCAAGCAAATGTACAAAGCTATCGCCAACTCTGAGCAACGCCATTATGCGCTATTCATGGATCTGGCCGAGCAGTATTTTGATAAAGAAGCGGTAGAGAAACGAACACATGTATTATTAACAGAAGAAGCAGCCATCGTTAAGGCATTGCCGATTAAGGCCCAACTGCATTAATGAATACCCTACATGAATAAGTATTTAGCGCGTTATGCAGAACCGGAAGTGCTTGAGCTGACAAGCTTTCCAGCACATCACCCTTATCAACATGTGGTTTGCATGCCTGCGTTTAGGGAAACACCTGCGTGTTTATCCCGACTCATCGCACTTGCTAACCAACAGGCACAATCAATCCTGTTAGTGCTCGTTATTAATCAACCGGATGATTATTTAGATGCGCACTGCAATACGCCGCTTGTGGAGGCTGTAGAAGCTGGCGAGCAGTTATGGCAATCGGTAAACACGCACCTGAAACTCCATGCCTTTGAAAAACTGCATTGCTTAAGTGTACGTCGTTATGAAGAGGGATATCGTATCCCACGAAAACAAGGCGTGGGTCTTGCACGAAAAATTGCCTGTGATATTGCGACCACCCTCATCGCGAAAAACATGATCAAGGACACAAAAATTTTTTCGACCGACGCCGACACCCTATTGCCTACTACCTATTTCAATACCTGCTTACCGGCTAAGCACAGCGCTGCTGTATTTTCTTTTCAACACTTACCCTCTGACGATAACGCCCTTCATGAAGCCACACAGATCTATGAAAAAAGCCTGCATGCGTATGTCGACGGGCTAAAGCAAGCACAATCACCTTACGCTTTCCACACGATAGGTAGCTGCTTACTGATCGATGCGGTGAATTATTGCAAGGTGCGTGGATTCCCCAAACGTGCGGGTGCTGAAGATTTTTATTTATTAAATAAACTGCAAAAAATACAGCCTGTCTATTCGCTCGAATCGCCCGCCTTACACATCACGGCAAGATTATCCTCACGCGTCCCTTTTGGCACAGGCCCGGCCACAGCCAGCTTGCTATCAGGTGACAAAGATCCTCTCTCACTTTTCTATTCTGCCCAAAGCTATCGCTTTCTTTCACTCTGGCTTAAATACCTAGATTTCCTTATGGAAGAAGATCAAATGAAAGAAGATCAAATGAAAAAAGGTCAATCAGCCAGTATTGAGGCTTTTGCTTCAAAAACAGTCACTTCAATTCACGGCAGTATCAGCGAAAAAAACAAACAAGCACTTCATGCGATGCGGATTTATTTTTCACTCAATACCATCACACACAAAATTATCACAAACTTCACCTCGCATAAGCAACGTAAAAAAGCGATCCATGATTGGTTTGATGCGTTTAAAACGCTTAAATTAATTCGTACCTACAAGCCTTTGATTTTAGGCACTTTGGAGTCTTCGTCTTTTTCTGCTTCTTCCTTGGCCATTTCTGGCATCAAGGATGAAACCCATGCCGAATAATCTTTTTTCCCGTCGAAACAAACCGAAAAGTTCTGTGTATTCGCTATAGTCGCACTGGCAGTAGTGCCTTGATAATCCATTAATAAACAACTAAAAAGTGCGCCGTTCTTAAATAAATCACTTGCTGGTATTTGTTTGGAAAATGCTTGTTGTTCCGATGTTACCGTCACATTATCAACAGACATAAATTCAGGTATTTGCACCAAGCGAGAAACCTTTGTTGCTATATCTACCTCAAGTGTTTTCTTCTCGCCATCCCTTGCATCATCGTAAGCTATAGCCGCATGATAACTCACACCGGATAAGTTTTTTAACAACACGGTTTTACTGCCAAAGACACCTTTAGACACAATACCTTTTAATTTATCGCCTTTAAGGTAAACATTTTTGGCTTGCCGGTGCGGATCAATATAAAAGTCGTGTTTAATTTCTTTACTGTCTTTTAGCCAAATGAACGTAAATTTTAATAATTCGGGCGGAAGATAATAATCAAACGTGAAAAGTTTTAAATCTTGATAATCAATGGTTAGTGCAACTTTATCGGCGTATAAGTTTTCCACCTCATAAAAAAGTTTCCATTGATCCGTTAAGCTTTTATCCAAAGAATAAAAAAGTTCGATTGATTTTGGCTTAGCCGAATTATAAATTGACAATAAAAAAGGCGCTCGTAATTTAGCGCCACTTGCGCTCTGCTTTGCAGACGTAGCCTCACCAAAAGGTATAGGGTCTTCAATCGTAATCGCAGGTGCTAGTTCTGTATCAGGATACCACTTCAAGCCTTCTGCCAATTGATCTTGCTGAACATAATCTCGAGGCTCTGTACCAAAGTCATCATAAACAGCTTGCAGTTTTTCTGCTTCTGTCAGCTCAGGTTTCTTTTCTTTCTTATTTTCCAAAGGCTCTATGCATGAAACAAGAAAAAAAACACAGACAACAAGAAACAGCTGATTCATGTTAAAGCGCCACTCACTCATAACCAGCTACTCCTACCAAAAAATGCATTTGTACTATAATCACGTTAACGATTAATATTCCGAATAAACTCATGAAATTACCGTTAAGTATTACAGATAATATTTTTTTTTCATTCTTCTTACTAGGTTTAATAACATGCCTAACATCTTGTACAAAAAAAACCACGGTTGAAAAACTGACTATAGAAGAAACCACATTAAAGGCTTTCGAAGAAGAGGAAATAAAACCTATTTTCATTCAGGAGGCATCCTTCTACAAATCAGCCAACAAACCACGGCAAATCACTGAGATCCCTAAAGATCCACTACCGCCGATTGACCGCGAAAACTTTGTCGACCTCCCTGAAACCTACGACCCATTCGCCATCGTCTTTATTGATGACAACGGCGGCGTCAGTACGCGAGATAAAATTTGGTATACCTTCGATTACGATAAAGACAATGCTAATTGGCATTCGCTGAGTTTTGATGAATCTACCTATATTAATTACAACCAAAAACGCTGGGGTGGGAAAATCCCTAAGTGGTTTAAAGCAAGTATAGAGAGCATAGGCCTTGGCGGCGGAGAAACCGTTATTTACATCAACACACTCAAACAAAAGAAAGATGTCTATCTTATGGTGCAAGGTGCCTATCTTGGTGATGAATATACTTCCTCCGCAAATGTCATTTCCGAAAACTGTTCAGAGCCAGAGGCCGTTAAAAAAGCCAGATTAAAGAAAGAAAAAGAGGCAGGAAAAGAAACTACAAAAGAGGAAGAGAAAAAGAAAGAAGAAAAACCCTCTGAAACCGATAACTCTCGTGAAGATGCCATCATAACGGAATCCAGCAAATACAAAACAGACAACACTAAATTCGATCAGTGTTTAAAGTGGTATTACAATACCCGAGACTACAGTTATTGGAGTAATGGCTACCAAGAAGATGCAAAACCAAATTCTAAAACGACCGATCCCATTAAAGATGAAGGTGAACCTTCGCCTGATTCACACAGCTACAATATCTGAGTTTATCTAAACAAAGAGCATCTACGTAAGGTATTCCACCGAAGATAGAGTCATTTGAAAAAGTAAACGGCTGCTCGGGTATTTTCAACTGACTCTGTCTGACTTATCAGGCTGTACATAAAATAACAGGCGTTATGCACTCAGAACTCTATACCGATCACCCCCCTGTGTCAGGATACTTGTCGCCTCTAAAATTTTAATTAGAGGCATAAAAAATGAGAAAATCGTTTACCCATTCGTTTAAGATACAGGCAATAGAAAAGGCATTGAGCCGACAAGAATGTATGAGCATCAAGGATGTGGCTGAAAACTTAGGTATTGGCCATTCGACGTTACAAAAATGGATTAGACAGGCTAAAGAGCAACGGCTTAATCAACCATTAGATGGTGGGGTAATGACCATGGTTAAAGAAAAAAGGCCCCAAGATTGGAGCGCTGAAGAACGTTTGAATATGGTCATTGCCTGCGGATCTTTGAGCGTCGAGGACATCAGCCAGCTTTGCCGAGAGAAAGGAATATACCCACATCATATCAACCAATGGAGAGGTGATTTTATCAAGAATAAGCCCCTATCGACTGCTTCAGAAATTCAAAGTGAGAATAAGCAATTTAAAAATGACATTAAGTTACTAAAAAAGGAGTTAAACCGTAAAGATAAGGCATTAGCTGAAACAGCAGCGCTGCTAGTACTCCAAAAAAAAGTCCACGAAATATGGGAAAGCGACGAGGCCAGCTAATAGTGAAACAAGAGCGTGATGATATTATTCACTTGATTAGCGAGGCTCGATCCAATGGTGCTAGGCAAAGGCAGGCTTGCGATATTATAGGCATTACACCAAAAACATTACAGCGCTGGGCGCGACCAGAGGGCGATGAAGATGGTCGTTTGTCAGCCAAGCACAGCCCTTGTAATAAGCTCAGTGAGCTTGAGAGACAGCGTATTATTCAGGTCTGCAACCAACCTGAATACGCGAATTTATCGCCCAGCGTCATCGTGCCAATGCTTGCAGATAAAGGTGTGTACATCGCATCTGAATCCACTATTTACCGTGTGTTAAAAGCACATAAACAAGATAAGCATCGGCTGAGAAGTAAGCCTGCCAGAGTTATTACAAAACCTGAATCGTTGACGGCCACAGGCCCGAATCAGATTTATAGTTGGGATATTACGTATTTACCAACAACGGTAAAAGGCTTGTTTTATTACTTGTATCTTGTCATGGATATTTATAGCCGAAAGATTGTTGGTTGGCAGGTATATGAACAAGAAAGCAGTGCATTGGCCGCAGATTTAATGACAGATATTTGCTTACGTGAAGGGATTAAGCCGAATCAGGTGATCTTACATTCGGACAACGGTAGCCCGATGAAAGGCGCAACAATGCTAGCGACACTGCAAGAATTAGGGGTTGCTCCGTCGTTTAGCCGCCCCTCTGTTAGTAATGATAACCCTTATTCTGAGTCATTATTTAGAACACTTAAGTATCGACCAGAATACCCAGAAAAAGCCTTTGAGGGTTTAGATTTAGCACGAAAATGGGTGAATGGATTTGCTGATTGGTATAATCATGAGCACAGACACAGCAGCATAAAATATGTCACGCCTGTAGAGCGTCATACGAAGCAAGATAGAATTATCTTAATCAACCGTAAAGCTGTTTATCTACAGGCGAAAATGGCGCACCCAGAGCGATGGAGTGGCGACATTAGAAACTGGGATCACATTGCTGAGGTTTATTTAAACCCAGGGAAATCTAAAAGTAATAGGGAAATAAATCAGGCGGCATAAAAGTAAACTTTAGGCGACAAGTATGTTGAAATCTACCGTCACCCTTGAAGATGCAATGGCGTTGGCCGCGCCGCGCTCACCCCAATTACTTACTGACTGTAAGCTCATGGGGATTCGCTCACTTGCCGCCTTTTTGCATCTCCAATTCCGATGGGTATATACCGATCGCTCCTGAAGATGCAAGGGTGTTGGCCGCGCGCGCTCACCCCAATCACTTACTGATTGTAAGCTCATGGGGATTCGCTCGCTTGCCGCCTTCTTGCATCTCCAATTCCGATGGGTATATATCCCTATGCTGTTTAAAACTTACTAAACTCGTAGCAATGCTATTGACCGCAAGCTATGAACGGCAACGTCTCTTCCTCGCCTTGATGACACTCATCTGAATATCTAGAATCAGTAATATTTTGGGTACTGAAAGTTACTTGATCATTTTTTTTATTATATTTTACTGAGAATCCCTTTTTGTTTTCCTTTTTCTTTCTCTCACACTCACGCATCATATCCTCATAGTAATTATCAGATGGTGGGTCAGGAATAAGCGTGCTCTCATTATAAGGCATTGCTGAAATAAGGAATTTCCTGCTTGGGCTACCAGATAGAAGTTGAACTAATTTTTCCGTCCATTTTTCTTCCTGCTCGTCATAATGAAAAACCTTCTTATCCCCCACTTTTTGTGTTTCCTTTAGTAATCTAACAACGTTGCGACTAACTAATTTCTCAGCGTCTGCATCACTCCGTACGTTTCTCTTTTCCAGAAACTCCTTTGCTACTAGATATGTTGCAGCTGTACGCAATTCTTTAGGAAGATGCCTAGCCACAAAACGCTTAATCATTTCTTCTTGTTCATTACTGTCTCTAGGCTGCATAAGCGCATCTTCATTAGCGCAGCCTTGTATATTAAGCGAATCTTCACTGCCGTAAGCCTGACTATAAAAAAAAAGGAAAATAACTGCATATACGGGCATATTTACTCATTAATTATTACGGTTACTGGTAGTTGATTACAATTCTTTCCATAAGTTTAAAACATTCATTTTCTGGTAAATCGCTTGACTTTTTTATCTTTATTTTTCGTATGCTCCCTCTTCTAACTTTATAACTTCAAAATCCTCTAAGCTTCCATTTAATCCTTCTTGCTGTTCATCTTTTTTGGGGTCAACATCTACTTCTTTAACAATAGCTTCCGTATTACAACATTTGATATCACCGATTGTTATTTGTAATGTCAGATCGGAAATAGGGGCATCACCGTCTATTTTGTCACCTGTTTTTTTTTGTTGAATTGTGACCATATAAATATCATCATCATTTCTTTCAACAACAACATCTCTTCTCTTTGTTTGATAGACTTTTCCTATTTGTTTTTTTAACTCATTCTCAATAGAGTAGGGTATGAAGGGACATAAACATTGGTAAAAATTAGGCTTTAATTTTAAAACACTCCCTTTGTGATAGGCTCCTGGTGCTCCACTAACTAAAAAGCTCAAGAGTAAAAGCAGCGGATAAAGAATTATTTTATTCTTCTTAACCATAAGAAATTATAAACCTCAACAATCTAGTTTCACATAGCCCTCCCCATGGCATAAGCATTAAACGCCTTAATTTGCCTGTTTATAATAAATAATGCCTAAAAAATATGGGCTGTTCAGGCATTATTTAACCGCATAAACAGATCAAGCACCATGCCCCTTTTTGATCAACAGAGATCATGGCGAACGCTCTTTAAAATACATAGCGCATGCTAACTTCGGCACTTCTTCCCGGCCCTAATATCCATTGATCGCCATAAGCTGTTAGCACATAATCTGTTGAGTCACTGAGGTTTTTACCTCGCAGTGTCAACTGCATAGCGTCACTGACTTGCCACGCTAAGCTCGCATCATAAACCTGATAAGCGGGTAACGTTTTGTCATTACTGTTATTTGAAAATCGCTTACTCACATAACGCATACCACCACTTAACTGCCAATCCTCGACAAACTGCCAATTCATCCAAAGGTTTGCTGTTTTATCTGGCACATTTTGTGGCCGGTTTCCAGTAAAGCCAGTGAAGTGATCAAATTTGGCTTTATAAGCTGCAAAATTGATATTGATATCAAACACCTCAACAGGTTGAACAAAAATATCCAGCTCGATACCTTTCGATGATTGTTGCCCTATTTGCCGAGGGTCCATACCCGGTTGCTTATCAATCAAATTGGTTTTTTTGATATCAAAAAGTGCCAAAGTAAATTGTACTTTTTCATCGAGCAGTGCTTGTTTAATACCGAGTTCAACTTGCTTGCCTTTTGCCAGTTTCAAGCCGGGTTTGGTTGCGGTTAAAATAGATTGAATCGCATCAGTGGCTTCGCTGTATTGCAAATAAAGGCTCATATTATCAAGAGGTGAGTAAACCGTGCCCACTCGCCAGCTAGTCGCTGAGAAATCATCTTTAGTTTTTTCTTTTTCTTGAACATCTTTTATCGCAACGGCATTGCGCACGTAATCAAAAGCATCGTAACGAAAACCTGAAACAAAACTGACGTTTTCAAGCAGCTCAATATAATAATCAACAAAAAGTGCATACTGTAATGTAGACGATGAAAAGTCATGTACTACTGGCTTTGGGTTTGCATCTGACCAATAGTCCGCTTTAGGTTTAAACAATTCAATCTCAGATGAAGTTTTACCATAAGGTTTGTTATTCGCGTGAGAAAAATCGATGTGATTAACCTCTGCCCCCACACTCAAGCGATTAAGCATATCGCCCGTTTTGAAATTGAATAACACATCCGATCGATTACCAACCTGCTGCTGATCATGGAGAATCTCGATATAATAGCTTCGCGCTACTGAATCTTTTTTAAGATCGGCTTCATAACCTTCAACATTACGCCAGTGCCGTTTCGCATTGAGGTAATAGGTTTGGCTATTAAGTTGCACGTTATCATTAATCTGCCAATCAATAGCAATCCTTGGCCAAAGATCTTCATAGTTAGCAATGGCATCTTTTACATTGTAATTATTTTTGCGTATCGATTTATCCAGCTTATCATTCACTAAAGGCGTGCCAAAATAGGTGGATGCATCCACATTGGCATAATCAATACTGGCCGTAATGGCAATATTTTGCGCAGGCTTATAGGTAAGTGCTGTAGAGAGTACGTTACGTTTTTCACCACCATTATCAACATACCCTGTCGATTGGTGATTCACGCCATCGATTCGGTAAGCAAGGTTTGATTGTAATTGGCCGCCTGAGCCAAACGCGATTCGACGCAAGCCAAAGCTACCAGCAGCCAAATCAATCTCACTGCTAATATCACTAAACGTAGGCATTTTAGGCACATAATTAACCGTTGCGCCGATTGCACCCACACCATTAATCACAGACCCCGGACCACGTAAAATATCGACTTGCTCAAATGGCCATGTATCAGCCGGAAAAGTCACCGCACCCGAGCCAACATAAAGGCGAGTCCCGTTATAGGTTTGCACGATGGAACCATGCCCCTCAAAGCCACGCGCCGAAAAGCTGGAGCCGCCATTACCGGGGCTACCTGTGGCTGCAAATCCTGTTGCCCGAGAAACGGCCGACAACGCTGAGTAATCAGCCTTGATTGCCATACTTTCTTTTGTAATCACCTCAACGCTTGCCGCCACATCGGCGATCGCAAGCCCCAATCTATTCGATGAGGAGTGTTGATTATTGAGGCTTAAGCCTTGTTCTTCCTTTTTATCATAAACTTCAACATGTTCCATTGTTGAATCGTTACCCATAACAAGCGGTGAAAGGGATAATGTCAGTGCCACATACGACACAGACACACGCAAGGGATGCTTAGTAAACATGGACAGTTACTCAGTCGTTAGATTATTTTTGTAAAAGTACGAGTGAGAGAGGCAAATGAGAGCGAAAGCACTCAGCATGAAAGCCGAATGACGTTGTGTTTTTGCTCTATGAAGCCCTCCGCTTCATATTTTTTTTCATCACTTAAAGGCAGGTATCGGGCTTTCACAAAGTGATTACCGTTGCGGGGGCAGCGTTGGAATAGCTCTAGCAACTGGATTGCTAAAGATCACCAACTTCCCATTTAACCTGTCCCAATATGTTGTGCAACAACCTACTGACAGGCACCTTTCTAGTGAGCGCGCAACTTAACACAGAATTTTTTTAATGGCAAAATCAAAAAACCCCAATAAGAAACAAGTAGAAAGTAAACACTCCCCACTAAATATGCATGCCATTACCACAAATAACGTTTTAAGCGTGACGCATAAATCAATGCGTAGCGGAACTTTTACCTCGTCAAGGTTGTCATAATAATCACGAAATTTTCTCGTAAGAAAACTGCCAGTAGCTCATAAACTTTCAATGCACGAGATTTGTAAGTACGTGTATTTTTAAAAAAACCATAAATACATACCTATCATTTTTACAATAAAATATTTTTATGGAGTAGCATGAGAGTTAATATTTTTATTTTTTTGTTTCATTTTTTCTAAGCGACTATCTCTTTTCGGCCGTAAAACAAGAAATAACTTACCCTAAAATAACAATCCAAAACACTACCACCTCCAGAGATGATCCATTTGCCTACGAAACCGTCAAAGCGCTTGGCTCCTTCACTGCGGCATCGGCAGGTGCGGGTTACTTTACTGCAGGCATAGTCACTGGTACGCCTGTCAGCATAGCGAAGTCTATTATCTCTGGCGTAGCAGACGTAACTGTTGGTGTTGCCTGTGGGGTAACCGGTCTTGCCTGCGGAATAATAGGCTTGGCGCTAGGCATTGGCCTTAGCCCTATATGGCTGCCTATTTTTTATCTCGTACATAAAACGAAGCCACAACCACCTAGATTGAATCATCTCAACGAAAACATGATAGGCGAGAGCGGCTCACTAAACGTAAACCGCTATAGATCCATTAGAACTATTCACATGGAGAGAACGAGAAAAAACCCCGACTTTACAATCAGCTTCGATAAAACTGAAACCATCCCTGAAGGCTATAAAGGGTTGTGAATAATCACCCGATCTGCAGTAATAAGATCAACTTGATAGATACCATCAAGGCCTTCATCGGCAACAAAAGCTGATGCGTCTTTTTCAAATAAATCAACACCAATTATTTGTTTGAAAAAGACATCATTTTCAAAAGAAGCTGGGCTGAGCATTGTCCGTACACCGCTATCAAGGTCAACCGCAAATAGCGACTGGGAATCTTGTGAGGTTACAAGTAATCGATTATTTTCAGCATCCATCACATGGCCACGCGCGTTACTCACATCAGGGCCATAAAAATTAAGCTCATCAGTAAACACGCTACGCTCTCCTGTATCAACATCAACCGCCCAAATCGCATCGTTACTTGTACTGTGATAAAACAAAACGCGTCTATTGAGTGAATCGTAGGCCATATCATAACTGGCATACATATCCACTTGCTCAGGGATATTGTTGACTTCACTGACCTCGCTCAACTCACCCGTACGAATATCAAATGCTAAAAGGCTAAACCGACCGTAACCCGCAGGAAGTTGGCTTGAATCGACGCGCCTTGCCAGATAAATCAATTGATCTTCTTCATTAAGAGCAATGGAATCCACATTAAATAATGGGTAATTAACCGTTGCCTTTTCAATCGCAGAAACAACAGGGCGGGAATAACCATTATTCAAATCAATGGCAAAAAGCTCATCATCATTACTGCTTTTATCGTTATACACATACAGGGTATTATTCGCATTATTAAGAACAGCTATTTCAAAACCTCCTGCCGGATAACGCCCTAATAGAGACCATGATGAGGTAGCAAAATCTAAGACATAAACTTCAGCCTTATCGACAGCAGTGTTATTTCTCTCAAGATAAAACAGGCGATTATTTACATCATCTATCACGACTTCTCGCCCGGTCTGTACATTAACAGCGGCATCGCCAATCGTTAGATCTGCACCCACATAGGTGAAATCTGTCGTCCCCGCAGCGAAATCATCAGCGAGGGTATAGCGCCTAAAGCGAGAGTGCTGACGGCTTTCTTCTTGCACAAGAAGGTACTTACCTGCAAAGTGCAAACTTCCGTAATCAAATTCACTTTTATCGCCGAGGTGTTGATACAAACTGTGCACGCTATTGTTGGCTACATCGAGATAACACGGTTTTGGGTGGTCATCATAAATAACGTATTGCTTGTTGGCGTGTAGATAAAAAGTCTCTGATATTCTTTCTGGGTTATCGCAACCATCATTGAGGGTGGGGTTAAATTGATAGTTGCTGATAGCCAATTCACAACCGGCTGGCTGGCTATCACAAGCACGTAAATCTAATGTAAATGTAAACAAAAATGCAGGATTGCTGGTCACTCTACCAAGCATTAATAGTTCGCCATCATTTAAAGAGAATGTAGCGCTATAAGCTGAACTTTTACCCGAGATACTATTTATTGCCGGCGTATTAATTGTATGTATCGTACGCGTATTTAAATCAAAACGTAAAGGCTGGTCGCGTACTTGCGTCAATATCAAACTGCCAGATACACCCTCATGAGGAAGCAATAACAAGCCTTCGTCATTCAAAATATCAAACCTTGTATAAGCTGGGCTTGTCGGCCCATACAATACCGTTTGATTACCATTGCCTATGTTTAACGCGTAGATATAATCATCATCATTGATTTCTGTTGTGTAATACAGGGTTAAGCCATCAGCAGATACAGCCATGGTTTCAGGCTCTCTTTCGTGAGGCTCATCAGCGTCTTCATCATCTGATGGCGCATCAGATACATAGAATTGCTTAATCAACGTAACGCTATCATCCTCGGCAATGCGATAAAGGGCGTTACTCCGCCCATCGAGCACAATGACACTGTCATCCGCAGGGTTGTGTGTCACGAAATTAACACCAGGGATATAGATGGGCTGGCGCGTCACTTTACGCAAAGTCTCTTGATGTTGTTTGTCAGTAAACTGGTAGCTCACGTTGATATCATTACTACCTAGCTGTAACGGTACCTCAGCTTGCCAAAACTTTCGTGACAGATAGCTAACAGTATTCGCATTAATGCCATTAATTTTAATCGCTGAAACGCCTTGCTTCGCTGTTACTCGAATATGGATATTATCAGACACACTGATGGCATCCTGCTTGGGGAATACAATGTCTATATTAGGCTCAGGTTTTCCTGAGAGTGTAGAGAGTTCAAGTTCGAAGCAGGCACTTAACGCCAAGCAACCTAACAGCATTACTGCAAATTTTTTCATTATTATTCTTTTTATTGATAGTGAGAAGAACCAGCGCGTCAATATAATAAATTTTGATTATTTTTTCTACAAAAAAGTACTTATAGCCTACGGGAGAAAAGTTCGGCAATAAAATCAAGGAATGATTTTATTTTGGGAATATTAACGCGATGACGTGGGTACAAGGCATAAATATCAATATCAGACATCCCCCAATCAGGCAGAATATTGATGAGACCCCCTTGGTCGATCTCCTTGTCACACATATATTCAGGGAGTACGCCAACACCCAACCCATCAACGATGGATTGTTTTAATAGGCTAAGATCATCAACGACAAGGCGGGGATTGATACGTAACGCTTTTTGTTTTCTGCCCGACACTAATTCTATTTTATGTTCACGATTCAACGCGCTCATGAGCAATATATCGTATTCACTTATCTCATCAACCTGTTGAGGCAATGTACGACCTTTAAAATACGACGGGCTTGCATAAAGCTTTCTTTTTGCATTGCCTAGACGCTTCGCGATTAACCGAGAATCATCGAGCATACCCACGCGAATTAACATATCAAAACCCTCTTCGATAAGATCAACGCGTTGATTCACCAAACTAAGCTGCAGAGTAATATCTGGGTACTGGTGAAGAAACGGTGCCAGAGAAGGCTTCAATATTTGCTGGCCAATGGTCACTGATGCACCTATTTTTATTGTACCTTTATAAGTATGTAGCGTTTCAAAAACGGCAGCCTCGGCCAAGTCAACTTCTTCATGAATCCGCTTACAATGCATCAAATAACGCTTTCCAACGTCCGTTAAATGCTGAGATCTCGTCGACCGCCCAAGCAGCGTAACACCCAGAAATTCCTCTAGCCGAGAAACCTTCCTGCTCACATTCGCTTTGGGTATACCCAGTCTCTCGGCCGCAACCGTAAAGCTGCCTGACTCCACGACGGCTAAAAATACCATCATGTCATTAATGTCTTGGCTCATAGAGAAACCATTGTTGTTGATAATGGAATTATATTATCAATATTTAGGTATTTATCAAACAGTATGCCTTCCCTATGATGACCTCATCGCTCAAACGTTACGGAAACTAACATGCAAATACTTTCAAGAGATTCATTACCCTTAGGTGGCTTTGCAGGCCTTCAAGAATATCGCATTGTCACTGATAGCCGTCTTTTTGGTCAGCGTAAATCACCCGCCACATCAGAAGGTATAGGCAACTTTGTGTATCTGGCAGATGCGCAATTCAACCCCAAAGGTGAAACAGGCATGCATTCACACAAAGAGATTGATGTGATTTCTGTCATGGTTGATGGTCGCGTCCAGCATGAAGGATCACTGGAGCATGGTAAAAGCCTAGAAGCAGGCGATATACAGGTGCAACGCGCTGGCGGTGAAGGATTTGCTCACAACGAAATTAACCCAGATAACAGCAAGAACCGCATGATCCAATTGTGGGTGCTACCTGAAAACCCAGCGCAACCGGCAGGTTATCAATACCTCACCCCTAAAAACGTAGGGTCAACACATGTCTATGGCGGTAACAATGCGCAATCAGACACATTCCAAAGCCACACACGTATCGACATTATTCGTTTAGAGGCTAATACCCACATTGATCTCTCGAACGAAACGCTCGTCTATGTCATTGAAGGCACTGCCGAATTCAGTGAAAACGTGCAAACTTATACCGCTAACGAGGGAGATCTTATTCGTGCGAATGCACTTGAAATAAAAGCACATAGAAACCTTAGCTTAATCGTTGTTAGTCATGAAAAATAAATTTAGTCACGCAAAGTAAAGTTAGCCACGAGAAATAAACCTAGCCACGAAAAATAAATTTACCAAAAGAGAAAAAATCATGAATAAATTTGCTGAAACCTTAACTACCGACAACGCCGTACTCGCCATGATCGATCATCAAACAGGTTTGTTGGTGAATTGCCGAGATCAAGATCCGCACCTGATGACTGAAAACATTAAAGGCCTCTGTCATTTGGCGAAAACGGTTAATATGCCCTCCGTGATCACAGCCAGTATGCCCGATGGCCCAAATGGCCCCATCATGCCCGAGATCACACAGGTATTGGGTAATGACATCATTGAGCGTGCCGGTGAAATCAACGCATGGAAAAACCCTGAGTTCAAGCAGGCTATTGAATCAACAGGGCGTAAAAAAATCATCATGGCAGGGATCGTTACCGATGTGTGCTTGCTGTTTCCCGCCATCTCTGCCGTAGCGGATGGCTATGATGTTTATGCCGTTGTTGATGCATCAGGCACGTGGAATAAGTCAGTTGCTGATGTCGCAATTCATCGTATGACGCAAGCGGGCGTAAAAGTTGCAACTTGGGCTTCTGTGCTGGCAGAGGTGATGGATGACTGGCGCAGCGAGCATGGTATGGCCTTAGGCGGCGTGCTTGGCGAACACACCAGTTATCGCTGGGTTTATAACAGCTTTATGCAGGCCAACAGCCAAGGCTAAACCCATCGGAGGTGAAGATACAAGAAGGCGGAAATCGAGCGAACCCCCGTGAGTTTACAGTCCGTAAGTGATTGGGGTCCCAACGCCCTTGCATCTTCAAGTATGATGGGTATAAACGGACAGGCTACTGCTTTTAAGTGATAGCCTATTCATTTAAGCAACATTCTTTTAAGCATATTAGGGTAATCATGAGAAGCGAAAAAAAACTTAATCGTCACACTTCGGCTTTTATCACCTTTTTAACGCTCATTCCTTTGGTTTATTTTATCCCAGAGCTTGTTGAGCAACACGTTCATGCCACTAAATTTTTACGTGTGATCGTAACCGTAGGCATCATTGTGCCTATCATTTCTTATTTTGTTATGCCTTTATCAAATAAACTATCAATGAAATTATTTAGTTTTTGAACAAATACTACCTTAAACAACTAGATTCGATTAACTTTGAACTTTTAGCAAAAATAAAGAACTATTTAAACCAGAAATCACAACAACTGGAAAGCACGTGCTTTATTTAATTCAATGTATATTTTATTTCATAATATCTACATACTCTCTTCAAAGTGCCATGGCAGCAGGGAATAGTGACGCTTTTGATTTCGCTATGAGACATTGTGAAAGGCACTACGACTATAACAACTTTGATTCACAAATGGCTAGAGATGAAGAAAGAGAAGAGTCGGCCACCCAATATGAGCTATCGCGTATACAGGATGAAATAAACAAAAAAAAAGAAGAAGAAAGAAAAGAGGAAATTAAAAACCCTTTTCATCGGTACAACTTTGGCAAAAAAATGGCAAGTGACGTCATTTCAAACTCCATACAAACTGCCTTCAACAGCAAGGGAAACAAAGTATTTTCTAACCATGTAAACTCTGACTTTGGAACACTCAAACAGAAATTGAGCGATGCTATTGTATCCGTGTTAGACGCAAAAGAAGTTTTCCTATCAAAAAAAACCCAAGATCATACACAAAAAGAAAAGTTAGACTATCAAGAAAATATATTCTCCAAAGAAGAAACTAACTTCATTGAACTTCTTCGAAAAAACAGCGGAAAAAATTATTTATTCGGCAGAGAAAGATTCATTGTAAAAATATCTGACTCTTTGCAAAGGGCGTCTGATAAATGTGAGTGCACCCAGGAATATATGGATAAGAATAAGAAAGATATTATTGCTAGACTCACAAAAGTTTCCTCGCTAAAAAATTAAGTCGTTACTTCTACACCTTATATCTCAATACTTCGGACAGTTTTTTAAGTTATTGATTCTAAAGGTTTTATTTTTTGCTTAAATATCAGCCAAAGCTAGATAAATCAATGGGTTACAGTTTATATAGAACCTTCAAATCGAAAACTGTCCGAAGTATTGATATCTTACACATCATAAAAACCTCCAGCCTACGAGGGATGGAAAAAACCTCCCTCGGATTTAGACAGATGAGCCAAATCAACACGTAGCAAACAACCGAACTCTTTACCGAAATCAACCGACACACGTGCATGTACAGCGCCTTGCTTATCTATAAATTCCTGCCGTCCATCAATAGCAAACACACCTTCATGCCAAATATCCGCGTGAATATATGCGCCTTGCTTGCCCGTAAAATAAAAACATACGAAGTCTTGCGGCATTACATCATCCCCAGGTAGAGCGAGTGGTAACAGGAATGGTTGTTTTGATTTAGGGTAAAACATTTGCCCCCCATCAGGATGGTAATTCGCATGCCACAACAGTAATTGTGTTGGCTTTTTAGGATGCCTAATATTCGCCAACTCTGGGCGCTCACCAAAACCAATAATATAATGCCCATCAACAGCTTTATTACGACCAAACAAATAACCGCCCTGCCATTCACTGATGAAATCTCCTTCGGTTATACCGCCTTCGTCGCCCGTATCTTCATCCACTTTTCGCCAACCTTGCGCAGGCCAGCGCGTGATTTCAATGGCAAAATCATCAGGGTTATCAACAAAAAGGCCATAACCCTTAAGTGTTTCCGGCGTTGCCTCAACAATGAGGATATTAAAAAACTCCAGATTGGGAGCGATATCAGGATTTAAATAATCAGAAGCCTTTGAAGTCATACTAATGCGCTATTTTTATTAAAATTTTGATAAATGATAACGTCTGAATATTTAGTTTTTGTGACGATTAAACTTAAAAAAAATCGATGAAAACATATAATATGTCGTTATATATTTAATTACTTTTTGGAAAACAAATAGTTATCACACCTTAAGAAATGAACTTTATCATATAAAAACAATCAAAGAGATTAAATATAACCAACTATTATCAACAACTTAAATCCAATACTTCGGACAGTTTTTTAAGTTATTGATTCTAAAGGTTTTATTTTTCGCTTAACTATCAGCCAAAGCTAGATAAATCAATGAGTTACAGTTTATATAGAACCTTCAAATCGAAAACTGTCCGAAGTATTGAAATCTATTACTATCTTAAACCTAACACCTAAACCGGAACAAATTATTTTATAAACAACATCAATAGCAAGCAATAAGAGAAAGTATATTAAAATGGTAAATAAGCAAATAACAACGCCTGTATACTATGCATTTCTTATAGCAGTATACCTCTTAGTCAGCGCAAATGTTTTTAGTCACGGCGAAACATGCAAGAAAAACAATGTACCATTAGCACTCAAGCAAGCTGGAATATTCACTTTAACAACAGCACTACTCAAAATAGAAAATTCATCAGAAACATCACCTAAAACTGCAAAAAAAATAAAAATGCTTGCATCGAATATAGCAAGACTTTCTGCACCCTTATTTTCAAACCGCATCATCACATACAATTTAATAAAGCCTATTTTCGATACCGCGAAAAAAACAAAGAAAGGGTATATAGAAATACCTTACAACAACAAAACGCTTTACTGCATAGCTAACATTGATATATCGCCATTGAAAATGCTTGATTTATAAACAGTAAATTATATAGTTCGCAGATGCTAAAAATAGACCTGACAAAAAATGAAAAACGCGTACTGGAATTGCGTCATAAGCAAGCAAGAGACAGTAGAGAAAGCGATCGTTTGAAGGTCGTTTTGTTGCGGTCTGAAGGTTGGTCGACAAGGATGATCTCTCAGGCATTAAGAAAAGATGAGTCAACGATAGTTCGGCACCTCAATGATTATTTAAATGATGAAAAGCTATTATCCGGCAATGGTGGTTCTCAGGGTTACCTGAATGATGAGCGAACCCAGTTGCTGATCAATCATGTATCAGAGAATATGTATGCTCAGGTGAGCCAAATTATTCACTCTATTAAAACAACGTGGGGTGTGCAGTTTAGTGTTTTAGGGCTCACCAAATGGCTACACCAAAATGGCTTTAGCTATAAAAAACCTAAAGGTGTTCCGCATAAGTTTGATGCTGAAAAACAAGCGCAATTTATTGAAAGATACGAAACGCTGAAAGCTGAGCTATCTCAGAGCGAGGCCTTACTGTTCATGGATGCAGTCCATCCGACTCAAGCAACAAAAATAACATCGGGATGGATCAAAACAGGCGTCGACAAACCTATAGAAACGACAGGAAGTCGGACACGACTTAATATCATAGGCGCTATCGAACTCACCCATATAGAAGAAGCTATTATTGGCCAATATGACACCGTTAATGGCGATTCAATTATTGAATTTTTCCATAAAATACGAACACATTATGGCGATAAGGCTGTGCACTTAGTTTTGGATGGAGCTGGGTATCATAAATCTAAGGCCGTCCTTGATGCTGCAAACATGTTAGACATTACGCTTCACACCTTGCCACCATACAGCCCAAATCTTAACCCTATTGAAAGATTATGAAAGGTGATGAATGAGGAGGTCAGGAACAACCAGTATTTTTCCACGGCAAAGGATTTTAAAAACAAAATTAGCGATTTTTTTGAAAAAACATTACCTAAAATTGGCGCTGATTTAGGCAGTAGAATTAATGATAATTTCCAACAGCTAAATCGCGCATCTTGAAGTCAGTTGGGTATAGCTAACCAGCTCATTGCACTTAAAAATAAAACTGAAAACCCATTCACACGCCGTAGAGTAGGAACTGCAAGCAATTGGTTTCTCTTGCAGGATAACCCCGTCGCCACAAGCCACCTAAAAGCAACTCATTATGGTAAGAAGCAAGCAAAATTTTTTACATTTGCGCCCGACGAAATAAAAGGGATTCCAGACTTCTCTCAGTTAATAACAGATGATAATTATATAAATAGAAACAAAGTAACATCAAAAAATTCTGACAAAATGATAAATAACTTGTTCACTCAAGTCTATTTTCAAATACTCTTTTCTGATCAAAATCAAGGCTACCCTAAAAACAAGCGCATTCAGATTGCTGTTAATAACACGCACAACAACATCGTTGAACTCGTCAATTTGATTGAAAAAATCTCAGGCAAGCCTGAACTCTCTGCGAGCAAATTAATCCGCGGCATAAAACCTTTCCTGATTACCCCTAAAGCTCAGCTACTGTTACACTTGCGGTCAAGAACAGTATCGTTGAGGTGTTCACATGTCTAAAAATACGGTTCAATTCCAAAAAGGCTACAGCCTTTCAGATCTGTTTAGAGATTATGGATCAGAGATGCAATGCGAAGCGGCACTCTTTAACTGGAGGTGGCCCAACGGCTTTACTTGTCCCGATTGTCACTCGACATCCTATTGCAAGCTTAAAAGCAGAGCCCTGTATCAATGCAATAAATGTCACCATCAAACATCACTAACGAGCAGGACTTTATTCGCAGGTACAAAGCTACCATTAAAGACATGGTTTCTTGCTATTCACTTACTCACCCAGTCAAAAACTGGATTATCGATATTGGCATTAAAACGCCAACTAGGTGTCGGGTACAATACGGCATGGTCAGTTAAGCATAAAGTCATGCAGGCAATGAAGGAGCGGGATGATAGCAAACCTTTGTCGGGTTTTATTCAGGTGGATGATGTTTATTGGGGAGGAGAGCAAAGAGGCGGAAAGCGTGGACGTGGATCTTCTAATAAAACACCCTACATCACAGCGGTTTCTCTTGATGATGAGGGTAAGCCAATTAGCATGAATATGAATGTCGTTGAGGGGTTTACGCTTAATGAGATAAAGCGATGGGCCAAGAGGCATGTAAAGGAAGGAAGCACTGTGATTTCTGATGGCCTTGCTTGCTTTAATGCCATCAAAGACGCTAATTGTACCCACAACAAATTTGTCACTGGTGGTGGGCCTGATTGCGTTAACCTCGAAGAGTTTAAGTGGGTTAACACAATAATCGGCAACATCAAAACGTCTATGCATGGCGCTTATCATTCCATTAGCCCAAGGCATTTGCCACGATACCTGGCTGAGTTTTGTTATCGCTTTAATCGTCGTTTTAATTTGAAGGCATTGCTTCCGCGGTTTATGTCCGTAGCGCTAAAAACGCCTCCAATGCCATATAAGTTCCTTACGATGGCTGAGGCTTATGGGTAATCAGGAAACCTTTTGAAAAGAAATATACCCAAGAAAGCACCGACATACTCAAACTCTTTTACTCAGTACTTTGCGACATATATGGGAAAGTGCCTTCAATCGATTACACGCTCACTAGCAACAAGGGGCTAACCGAGCTGGAAATAACTGCGCTCAATATCACTCGATTACTGGTCAACCAGAAAGCGGCTGTTATCGATGCATTTGAACCAAGCCTAACGACCAACATACAAGCACCAACGCCTAATGAGGCGCTCTCCATCTGCTTTAACCTGCTATCTTGGATTGATAACTCACTAAACATCGGCAACACATTAACCAATTTCGTTATTTATACTGCCAAGAATCACAAAACAAGCCAACAAAACATTGATATGGAAAAATTATTTGAAAGTGAGTTTCATCACTTACGTGCTCTTGCAACACTCTTTTTGCGGCGCGTAATTAAACCTTTTTCGATTGATACAATCGTGGGTGGAGAAAAACAAACGTTGCAATTTAACGTCAATGATCCCATTCTTATTACGAATGCTGTAAAAGGCCACGCCTTAGGCTATGCGCCAAGAAAGTGTCCATTTAGCACGCATATCATTCCGTCTTTTCTCTCTTACTTTTTCCAACGCTACCAAGCTGAAATTCATGGACCAATACAACTTCCTGCTGATAGTGCCTCTTGGTTTTGGAACAAACTCGATAGCCAGCACTTGGTCATAAAACCAAGAAACAAATCAACCTATACCGATCACCCTTGAAGATGCAAGGGCGTTGGCCGCGCTCGCTCACCCCAATCACTTACTGATTGTAAGCTCATGGGGATTCGCTCGCTTGCCGCCTTCTTGCATCTCAAATTCCGATGGGTATATATTACTGACAAATAGCATAAAAAATTTACGCTATTCAACCATATTTTTTTTGCATTACGCCAACATTTCACAGGCTCGCGCATTTCTAATACTAAATTGTGTACACGCCAAGCCTGATTATAAGGTTTGTCAGTACTTACCCATTTAGCTACCATGTTAATAAACTCCGTATGGCTCCCGACAATAACGAAGGCGTGCAATTGAAATGACAGCTATCGATAGAAATGTACCTGTAATGGTAACAGGCGCAACAGGCTATGTAGCCGGCTTACTGGTCAAAAAATTACTGGAAGAAGGCTTCACCGTGCACGCCCCCGTACGTGACCCTCACTCCACAGAAAAACTGAAATACCTCAATGCTATTGCTGAAAAATCAACCGGCGAAATAAAATACTTTAAGGCAAACTTACTCAAGGAAGGCTCTTATGATGAAGCAATGAGCGGCTGTGAACTCGTTTTTCATACGGCATCGCCTTTTAAACTTGAGGTAAAAGATCCACAAAAGGATTTAATCGAACCCGCCTTATATGGCACAAGAAATGTGCTCGAAACAGCTAACCGTACGCCCTCTGTCAAGCGTATCGTGCTCACCAGCAGTTGCGCAGCAATTTACAGTGACAACATTGATCTAGAGAGCACGCCTAAGGGAATATTCACTGAAGCCATGTGGAATACCGGCTCCTCGCTCAATCAAAACCCTTATGCTTATTCGAAAACCTTGGCAGAAAAAGAAGCGTGGAAAATTAACGAAGTGCAATCTCAGTGGGATCTCGTGGTTATTAACCCTTCACTCGTTATTGGCCCTGGCATTAACCCTTACGCAACATCAGAAAGCTTTCATCTGATTACACAAATGGGTGATGGCACCTTAAAAGCAGGCGTCCCAAAATTTGGACTGGGTGTTGTCGATGTTCGTGATGTTGCAGAAGCACATTATCAGGCAGCGTTTACAGAAGGTGCGGCCGGCCGATACATTATTTCTGCGTACAATACGGACATGCTTGCTATGGCGCAAACTTTACTGCCCAAATATGGAAAAGATTATCCAATCCCCAAAAAAGCCTTACCTAAATGGCTGCTCTGGTTAATTGGCCCTATCGTCAATAAATCCTTCTCGCGTGAAACCATAACAAAGAATGTTAACCTGCCATGGCGAGCGGATAACAGCAAAAGTATTGAACAGCTCCATATCCAGTATCGCCCGATGTCTACATCGATGAATGAATTTTTTCAGCAGCTCATTGAAAGTGGTCAATTAAAAAACCGATAACACGTAAAGACTTTTTCATTCTTACGAGAGAAAAATGTTTTAACCCTATTACATTATCTCAATCCGATTGTCGGGTTTATACCGATCACACTTGAAGATGCAAGGGTGATGGCCGCGCTCGCTCACCCCAATCACTTACGGGCTGTAAGCTCATGGGGTTTCGCTCGCTTGCCGCCTTCTTGCATCTCCAATTCCGATGGGTATAAAGGGTAACTTTACTACACACCCCCGAAAAAGTTTCCTCTCAGTACCACCAATTAACGAACTTACTTAGCTATATACAGTCAAAATCTTTGTAATATCTTTTCAATAAAGCTACCAATGAAAATCAACTTACTCAAAGAATTATTCATTGTATTATTTTTTAAAATAGTAATCCTCGTCGCGCTAAAAATAGTCTTTTTCTCAACCCCTCTAGATATGTCAAACCCCATTCTACTTATGGATACCAATTTTGGACTATAACGTTACTACTCTGTACTGCCTGTAAGGAGCCCTCATGATTGATGACAGTGTCGTAGATTTATCTAGGTTACAATTCGCCATTACCGCGCTTTATCACTATCTTTTTGTCCCTTTAACCATAGGTCTTGCCTTTATCTTGGCGACAATGGAATCCGTTTATGTACTCACAAGGAAAACCATATACAAAGATATGGTTAAGTTTTGGGGAAAGTTATTTGGCATAAACTTCGCGCTAGGTGTCACAACCGGCCTCACCATGGAATTTCAGTTTGGTACAAACTGGGCATATTATTCGCATTATGTTGGCGATATTTTTGGCGCACCGCTTGCTATTGAAGGGCTAATGGCCTTTTTCCTTGAATCGACTTTCGTTGGCCTTTTTTTCTTTGGTTGGGACAGGTTAACACGCGTACAGCACTTGATCGTCACCTGGCTCGTTGCGCTTGGGTCAACTTTTTCTGCCATCTGGATTCTCATTGCCAATGCGTGGATGCAAAACCCAGTAGGCGCTGATTTTAACTTCTTAACCATGAGAATGGAGATGGTCAGTTTCTCTGACATTATTTTTAATCCCGTCTCTCAGGTTAAATTTGTCCATACCATTGCCGCCTGCTATGTCACAGGCTCCATTTTTGTTCTAGCGATATCAAGCTACTATATGCTGAAAAAACGCGACCTCCCTTTTGCTCGTAGGTCATTTGCCATTGCCTCCAGCTTTGGTATGGCCTCTGTATTATCTGTCATTGTTTTAGGTGACGAATCCGGCTATACGCTAGGCGATGTACAAAAAACAAAGCTTGCTGTTATAGAAGCCGAATGGGAAACACAAAAGCCCCCAGCTGATTTCGTTCTATTTGGTATACCGAATTCTAAAGAAAAGAAAACAGACTATGCGATAAAAATTCCCGGCGCGCTTGGCATTATCGCCACACGCTCTTTAGACAAAGAAGTCACAGGTATCCATACGCTAATAAAAGAGCATAAAGCGAAAATCATTAAAGGTATAAAAGCTTATACCTTGTTGGAAAAAATCAAAGCAGGTGACAACGATCCATCAACCATTGCCGCCTTTAATGCCATAAAATCTAATCTTGGCTACGGATTATTGTTAAAAAGATTCACTGATGACATCCCAAATGCTACCGAAGAACAAATCAACCAAGCTGCTGAATCAACAATACCGTTTGTTGGGCCTATGTTCTGGTCTTTTAGAATCATGGTTGGCTTAGCCTTTATCATGCTCATACTTATTGCCTTCGCTTTCTACTACAGCACAAAAGGTAATCCTGAGGAACACAAGTGGTTATTACGCACCTTATTAGTATTTTTACCTGCCCCATGGATAGCCAATGAGATGGGGTGGATTGTTGCTGAATATGGCCGTCAGCCTTGGTCTATCGCGGAAGTATTGCCGACATTTTTGTCCGTTTCCAGCCGAAGCATAACAGACCTTGTATTAAGCTTAGGTGGCCTCGTACTTTTCTACACCGTACTTTTAGTGATTGAGATTTTCTTGATGATCCGCTTTGCCAAGATGGGCCCGAGTAGCCTGCATACTGGCCGCTATCATTTTGAAACAGCTTAAACGTTTATTTAAAACAAACTAAAGCCAGGTAATAAAATGCTGGATTATGAAACGTTAAAAATAGCTTGGTGGGTACTTATTGGTGCATTATTAATAGGTTTTGCTGTCACCGACGGCTTTGATATGGGCGTGACCAGTTTACTTAAAGTGGTGGGTAAAACGGATAACCAGCGACGCGTGATGCTGAATACAATTGGCCCACACTGGGATGGTAACCAAGTGTGGTTTATCACCGCTGGTGGTGCAATATTTGCCGCTTGGCCCCTTGTTTACGCAACCGCGTTTAGTGGCTTGTATTGGGCATTATTCTTGGTTTTATTCGCCCTTTTCTTTAGACCTGTGGGGTTTGAATATCGTTCTAAGATCCAGTGCCACCAATGGCGAAGCCTGTGGGACTGGGGGCTCACAATCGGCGGGGCTGTTCCCGCATTGGTTTTCGGCGTTGCTTTTGGTAATTTATTTCAAGGCGTACCTTTTGAATTTAATACCATGATGCACTCAACATATACCGGCAGTTTTTGGCAGCTACTCAACCCATTCGGATTGTTTTGTGGTGTGATCAGCCTCGGCATGCTTATCATGCATGGTGCCACTTGGCTAATGATGAGAACGGAAAACATTGTTTATTCCCGTAGTCGATGCATTGCTATACGACTTCCTTTAATTGTATTGGTATTATTTATCATCGGCGGTATCTGGGTAAATTTTGGCATTGATGGATACATCATGAGTACAACGCATGATCTAAATACAGCAATGAGTCCTTTTGATAAAAACGTGAGTTTAATACGCGGAGGTTGGCTGACGAATTACATGCAGTACCCCGCATTGTTTTTAATTCCTCTCATTGGTCTCTTGAGTTTACTCCTAACGTCTTTGTTCTCTGCAAAAAGTTTGAATGCCTTAAGTTTTATTGCAAGCGGGCTATCCATCGCCTGTATCATTCTCACGGCGGGCGTGGCGCTCTTTCCTTTTATTCTTCCTTCAAGCATTGCACCTAACCTTAGCTTAACGGTTTGGGACTCTGTTTCTAGTATAAAAACACTCAATATCATGTTTTACGTTGCTATCATTATGGTGCCGATCATTCTCCTTTATACCGTATGGTGCTACCACAAAATGTGGGGGCGTGTGACCGAGGAACATATCACCAAAAATGCATACAGCACTTATTAACCAAAAAAATAAACGAGGGATATATGTGGTATTTTACGTGGATTCTAGGCGCATTTTTGGCTTGCGCATTTGGTGTAATTAATGCTCTGTGGCTTGAGCAAAACGAAAATTTCGATCGTGACACTGATAACGAATAATACGAACTATTGCCTATAAGGTAGACTATCGAAATGCTCTTTTTTTATCGAACAATACACAGCCAGCTTTTAGTTAATGCTATGGGTGCCCGCCTTCGCGAGCATGACAGTGGCAATGAATAGACCCTACCTTCGTCATTCTCACGAAGGCAGGAATACAGTGATGAAATGACTAAAAAAGCATCAAACTAAACCCGACAATCGGATTGAAATCATGTACTCGATACAGAGTAACCTTCCATGAAAAACCAACATGCTACAAAATCATGCAAATCACAGGACGACGCCCAGATTCGTGTCGCTTACAGAATACCTAACCATGTAACGCGTGTTGCCTATTCTCAATCCGCCAGAATAATCTCATTACTTAGCGCTTCCTTATTATCTATCGCGCTTTTGATTTACCCTATTATGGCAGCTAAAACAGCGCAGGAATTAAATCATACTAACCTTGTCTTAAGTTTAAGTGGTATCAGCTCAGGGTTTATTCATGGCGTGGGATTCATACCAAAAAGCTGTTTATGGCGATGGGTCTTCTCGCCCTATTTGGCTTGGGCATTAATGCTCTATAGCCTTTATTTATGGACATGATAACCAAATATTTCTTTGTGCTACTCCTTCTCCCTTCACAATAAAAACTTAACAAACTCAACAATTTCTCTTCGCATACAGGCCAAAAAGGAACTACCAATAAGCTTTTTTGTCTACTCCATAACCATACAAACCTAAAACCATGAATAAGCTATAAATTCATAGAAAATTGTGGGAAGAAACTGCTACTCACCTGACATAGAACATAAGGTATGGAGAAGTCCCTCAGCTCTCTAAAAAATGAGAATCTTGTTCAAGTAAGGGAGGCAGCATTTAAGAAGATACCTTTTTTGGGTGTATAGTCACATCCCACTTTTTCAGCTCGGCATGTCTTGTAATGTGGGGTTGAATCTCGTCAAGCACTTCCTTACTTGGCCTTACACCTTTCGTATAAACCTTATCAATTAAATCAACAATTGTTTTTTTACATTTATGCACAAGACTTTTTGTCCACTCCACCACCACATGAACTGAATTTAGAAGTGTGCCATTCCAATGGCTTTCCAAAAAAGCCCACCGCCTTTCAATGGGATTATATTTGCTGTGATAAGGAGGGTAGTAAACCAGCCTGATTCTCAGCCCAGTTTGACTGGAAAATTGCACCATCCGCAAAAGAAACTGAGTTCGCAGGCTATTACTCTCCGGGCCATTGTCTGTATAAATAAAAGGGCTATCCACTTAGCCCGACCTATGTCAATATCTAGTAATGACGCAGAATTCAAATCTACTTAAATCTGGTATCGACTACCCTAAAAATTGGGATCAGTTTATAGATTGGTTTCATGATGACCAAGCCTGCCTGGATTATATTTCTAAAATTCGTTGGCCTAATGGCTTCATCTGCCCTCGATGTCATGTAAATAAAACGCCGTATAAGTTGAAAAACACTACGTTAAAGTGTGCAGATTGCCGTAAAGAAACGTCCGTTACTTCAGGTACTATTTTTAATAAAACCAGAACACCACTCAAAGATTGGTTTGGTGCTGTTTGGTATATAACAAATCAAAAAAATGGTGTTAGTGCATTAGGGATATATCGTCTACTTGGACTTGGAAGTTATCAAACATCTTGGGCGCTATTGCATAGGCTGCGCTCAGCAATGATCAACCCAGAAAGAGAAAAGTTATCAGGCCTCGTTGAAGTTGACGAAATTTTCATTGGCGGTGTTGTGCCGAGAAAAAGCAAAGGAAATCATAACAGTAAAAGTAAAACAGTCATTCTCGTAGCGGTAGAGCTACTTGAACCTAAAGGCTTTGGACGGGTTCGTTTAAGGCATGTTTCTGCGGCAACAAAAGATAATATTAAACAGTTCATTCTGGATGTAGTGAGTCCCGGAAGTGTTATTTATAGTGATGGCTCTCCAGTATATAACTGCGCTAAAGAAAATGGATTTGCTCATCATAGAACCGTTCATTTGGGCTCTGATATTGCTGCGCATATAACAATGCCTGGTGTCCATAGAGTGGCTTCATTATTAAAAAGATGGCTTCTAGGCGCGTATCAGGGAGCAATACAAGAAAAACATCTAGAGTATTATCTTGATGAATATACCTTTAGGTTTAATCGCAGAAAATCAAAATCAAGGGGGCTACTATTTTATCGACTGATTGAACAGGCTGTCGTAACGAACCCGCTAACTTATGATGATATAAAAACACGGTAATAACGTAGCGGTAGAGCTACTTGAACCTAAAGGCTTTGGACGGGTTCGTTTAAGGCATGTTTCTGCGGCAACAAAAGATAATATTAAACAGTTCATTCTGGATGTAGTGAGTCCCGGAAGTGTTATTTATAGTGATGGCTCTCCAGTATATAACTGCGCTAAAGAAAATGGATTTGCTCATCATAGAACCGTTCATTTGGGCTCTGATATTGCTGCGCATATAACAATGCCTGGTGTCCATAGAGTGGCTTCAACTCCAATCAAGGGGGCTACTATTTTATCGACTGATTGAACAGGCTGTCGTAACGAACCCGCTAACTTATGATGATATAAAAACACGGTAATAACTACATCTAGTACCTGGTCGGGCTAAGTGGATAGCCCTTATAAATAATCAGCTCATCTTTGTCCTTGTTAGCTTCTTTGACATTCTCCCACCACAATTGCAGTGCATCACAAATAAAGTCGCTCGTCTTGTAGGAGAGTCCATAAACAACATGGAGTTGATCGTTATCTAGGTTAAGAATCCCAAATGGCACCATTTTATCTTTATCTGCCATATCGTGATCTAGCGCCTGGACCACTTCTGCTCCGCGAGATTTACCCGCTCTGGAAAAGTCGCCGAGATTAACAGTAGCCTTGCAGTCTATGCTGATCTGCAACGTGTTTTGTCGTTGACTGGCTTCTGCTCTAACTTTGTTGACGTTGTCGAAGATGGCGTTAGTTTCTGGTATTTTTTTTCAGGTTTGGATTTCTGCACCTTGCGGAGCTTATAACCCATCCTATTCAGGATATTGCTAATGGTTCGCTCTTTAGGTAGAAGGTCTTCTTGCCAGTTCTTTTCCTCGACTAGCTTCTGCCGTACAACTTTGGCCGTTATGCGGGTATAGGCAAATGTATTTCTTAACCGTGAATCCGCTTGGCTTTCAGGCTCAACCAGGCTACGGATATCATCTTCAAGGCCTACCAGTGCAACCTCGGATTTATTTTTTCCGCAGGGTTCATAATTTCCATAACAGATCATCCCAGTTTTTTTTTCGTTGATCCCTAATGCAACCGCCTTTCGTCCAAACCCAAAGGTTGATTCAGTCAACCGGGCACTTCCACTGCAAAGGGTTTCAGAAACTTCAGCCATAAAAAGTCTTTTTTCAGGGTTTTTTAATAGCCTGGCTGCTAATTTGAAGAGAGAAATATACTCAGGTTCTATATCAATTGAAGTGGGCATAAATAAAATAGAGAATAAACAACTTTAGACATGTAATGGTAGGGCATCATACGCTGGTAATGTTTAAAATGCTACTTCCCTAAGTACTTCCGTGACAGGTTAATATTTATGAATTTTCTCTTTAAAATTTTCATACTCAGCGTCTCTACGCTTGCCTGTAACATAGTTTACTCCACAGAGATGAAAAGCTCGCTTTTAAATAAAAATAAAGAACATATCGCTAAAATTTTAAAACTCGATGAAATAAAACTTACACCTGAATATTGGAAAAAACAAAGCCGCAACAAAGACACACTCGTGATGTCTACTGCAGAAGTAGCACATTTTAACCAAGAGCAATTTACCCGAAAAAATTATCTTATTGATCCACTTTCTTATCCAGACAAACTGTCTGCCGCCCAAATCTCAGAAGCCATTCTCGCCGTCAGCCACCCCAGTCAACCACCGCGCTTCTATACCAATGGAAAGCTATTAAACACGGATGACTATAAAAAGTTTGACACCAATATCGACTTAATAAGTTTAAAAGATCAAAACCCGATGCACTTCGCATTAGTGACACATCGGTCGCCCTTACGCACATACCCCACACTCAGAAAAGTACTGAACAGCAGCATGAACCCTGACCTTGATAGATTTCAAGAGACGGCTGTTTTTCCCGGTGAGGTGCTAGCTGTATTGCATTTTAGTGCCGATAAAAAATGGGCATTTGTGCAAAACTACCATTACAAATCTTGGGTACAAGTCAAAGACATTGCGTTGGCGAGCCGCAAACAAGTGACCAATTTTTCGCATGCTAAAAATAGGCTGGTCGTTACAGCATCGACATTAAAGCTACCAACTCAGCAGGCAGAAGGCATCGTATTAGATATGGGTGTTAGCTTACCGCTTGTAAAAACAGAAGAAAACGACACCTTATCCAAAACCTACATTGCCGAACTCCCTACACGTAATAGCCAAGGTAAACTCAAATTAAAACAGATACGCTTTAATAAAAACAAAGATGTGCATGTAGGTTACTTACCCATGACAGAAGCAAACATTTTAAAGCAGGCGTTTAAATTCCTTGGTGAACCTTTTGGTTTAGGTCACAACTTTGGCGTGCGAGATTGCTCAGGGCTTGTTGGAGAAATCTATAAATCATTTGGGTTACTTCTACCACGTAATACAGGACAGCAATCAAAAGATTCAGCAGGCTGGAATCAATATTACACACAAGCGCACTCGCCTGATCAAAAACAGTTAGCATTGAAAACACTAGAGGTGGGTGATTTGATATTTTTCAATGGGCATGTCGCTCTATTTCTTGGTAATGATGAGACTGGGCAGTCATTTATTCTTCACGACCTCCATGAAATGCACTACCTTGATCCGCATGGAAACAATAAAATCGTCAAGACGAATGGCGTGTTAATTACCCCACTGCTAGGCATTAAACGTACATTGCAGGATATTGTTAGCATTAAACGTATCCGCCCAACTTACCTCTTGATCGAGGCAAGTGAAAAAGTATCTAATGATAAACTCCCACAATAATGACAACTAAAATCATCAATTAATAATTATAAAAACAACAAAATATTTTTTTTAAATCTATTTTAATGAAACCCTTCATCATACTTATAGCGAGCATACCATTTTAAAAGATTGCTCGTAATGGGTTCCCGCCTTCGCTGGAATGACGATGACAATGAATAGCCCCTACCGTCGTCATTTTCGCGAAGCTGGGAATCTACCCATCATTTTGTATGACCGATATTTAAAACAAACAGAACAGTTTTTCAAGAAAACTATTTGTCATCGCATCGGGCATATATTAAATCCTCTTGCCCCTTGAGAAATGGCATCTGACTCACCCAAAGCACCGCTCTTTAGCGTGTAAAAAATTATGCTTCCGGCTAAAACCTGGGCTCGTCATTCTTTTGAATGGTGAAAATATTATGATAACATCTACACGCATACTTTTTTTCAGGTAATTGTTTAAGTGCATTGTTCTGTGGTTTCTGGATGGGTTGTAAACGCTCATGCAGAAGCATTTCATCACTGGCGGCAGGCTCCTCTTTAATGACTTCTTCTATTTCATATCCCTCTATTTCTCCGTTAATTATCTGCTCAATCCTAGGTTTCAATTCTTGAAATCGACGCGCCCAAACATCATAGAATTTTTCAACTAAAGATGGATTAAGCCGAATCATTTTCTGTCCGATCTCCGTTGCATAAAACTGATTTATCGCTCTTAATTCATCCTCTGAATAATTATCAGTATAAATAGAGACATATTGACGCTTTATACTGTCGTCAACAACAATTAGCTTCGTCAACAGCCCTCTCATAACACCCTTGAATGGCAGTAAACGCGCGTCATTTTTAATATATACATCCATTGCGAAATTAGCTATTTGAGAGACTTTTGAGCTATCTACGGATTTCTTAAACAATTTTCCTGCTTCTACTTCAGCGGCCGTAGCTGCAAAAGTATTGGAAGCGAATAGCGCTAATATAGCCACTAACGTTTTCCGCACTAAAAAGTAAGACATTAAGAATGAAAAGAACGATAACGTCTAAGTAACCGGCAGATATGCCATAAGAGAGCCTATAAGTAACCATTAGGTATATACCCATCACACTTGAAGATGCAAGGGCGTTGGGTATACATGTAGATAATCATGGCCCAAAAAGTTCGATCTCTACGTTAAAAAAAAGATGCAGTACTCATTACCACACACGCAAATACTCTGAGCAAATACCTGCTTTTATTATAGAGAATAACAGAATAAAAAAATGCGTGTTCAACAACTTCAAAGTTTAACAGTAAGGGGTGAGAATTAAATGGCTGATATGATTCAGCGCCACATCCTAGAAAAATAAATACAGACTTACACCTTACTGAAACACTGGGATTGAGCAAGCTATTTGAATCTAACTATTTAAGCTAACTATGCTTAAAGCTCGAAGATTCTTTTTCATCACTATGATTCGTCAAGGGATGCTTACTAAAAAAGTCGATGCAATGCCGTAAATCTTTTAATAAAATGTCGGCCATGTCTCGACTGAAACCATGACGTATCATAATGCGCATAATCACGAGGTCTTCACGGTTTGGCGGCATGGCATAAGCGGCAATCTGCCAGCCGCGTGAACGGATGCGATCAGAAAGATCAAAAAGATTAAATCCTGGATCTACCCCTTCTTTTAAAGACCAACTCATTGCGGGAATACCTCCCTCGCCATTATAAATAATCTCAAAAAGACCCATCTTTTCTATTTCACTGGAAAGATAACGCGCTGTTTCATAGCAGGCCTCATGGATTTTTTTATATCCCTCTCGACCAAGCCTAAGGAAATTATAATACTGACAAACGATTTGGCCGCCAGGGCGTGAAAAATTCAACGCAAATGTTGGCATGTTGCCACCAAGGTAATTGACCCAAAATATCAAATCTTTATGCAATGCATCCGCATCACGCCAAACAACCCACCCCACACCTAAAGGCGATAAACCATACTTATGCCCAGAGGCATTAATTGATTTAACACGCGGCAGGCGGAAATCCCATTCAAGATCCGGATCGCAAAAAGGCGCAAGAAAGCCACCACTTGCTGCATCGACATGAATCGGAATATCCAGACCCGTTTCTTTCTCTAACTTATCGAGAGCATCTTGAACCGCCTTGACCGGCTCATACTGACAGGTAAAAGTCACACCTAGCGTGGGCACCACACCTATGGTGTTTTCATCACAACGCTTGACCACTTCTTCGGCTGTCATGATCAACCGATCACCCTCCATCGGTATTTCCCGTAATTCGATCTCCCAATAGCGCGCAAACTTATGCCAACACACCTGAACTGGCCCACAAATCAAATTGGGTTTGTCTGTTGGCTTGCCTTGTTTTTTCATCTTTTCTTTCCACGCCCATTTCAGCGCCATACCGCCTAACATAGCCGCTTCACTTGATCCGGTTGTCGAACAACCAGTTGAATTATCTTCGCTCGGTGAATTCCATAAATCTGACAATATATGCACACAACGCGCTTCTAATTCAGCAGTTTGTGGATACTCATCTTTATCAATCATGTTTTTATCAATGCATTCATCCATGAGCTTATGAATCTCGCCATCGACCCATGTCTGGCAAAAGGTGGCTAAATTTTGCCTAGAATTGCCATCCATCATCAACTCATCATGCACCAGTTGATATATATTTCGTGGGGTATGCTCTTGTTCGGGAATTTTGTATTTCGGCAAACCGGTTGACAGATCCAGACAAGAATAAATGTCGTCATCAGTATTATTTTTTATAGATTTTTTCTCGTGAAGAGGCATGATTAATTCTCCAGAAAATAATTCGGAAAGGTTTTTTTCATAACATTATTTATTAGTTCACTGGATATTCAGTTAGTTCAACCTTAGGCTCAGTACTTCAGGGAATACGATGATCCAGCTTGATATACCCATTGGAATTGAAGATGCAAGAAGGCAGCAAGCGAGCGAACCCCCATGCGCTTACAGTCAGTAAGTGATTGGGGTGAGCGGGAGCGGCCAACGCCCTTGCATCTTCAAGTGTGATCGGTATATCAATTTATTCTATTGATATGCACGCCCCATAGTTAGAATGACTTTGCAAATCGCCATGCTCTAATCCGTAATTAATGCCTAATCCAATCGAATAGTAAGCATCATTACTTTCATTCGTCTTGGACCAATAGAAGTCTGTGGTTGGCCACCCATAATTTTCCCATAGATTTTTCTTCTCGCTGGCTAACAACTTAAGTTCGATATTAGAAGGCCTGCGCCAACTTTTCTTATTCGCAAAGTTCATCGCAGCTAAGTGCTGACACCATTGATCGTACTGACCATTAACAGCACCGCTCTATCCACCTAACTGATTAAAGGTTGCAAAACTACCTTCCGGGCCGTCTGGTCGTCTTTCACCTTGAAGGCCAGCATAGGTTTTACTCACACCTGCTGTTCCAGTAGCCTGATTATAACCAAGAGCATCCATCACGGCTTTGCTGGGTGACGCGGTATACATGTTCGTCTTATCACCTACTGCCATTGAAATGACCTTTAAACATTCGCCGACCGCATTTGATTGGCTAGTGTCGTTTACTGCACCGCCACAGATGCCGAGCTGATCAACTATAGCTGCATCTGTGACAGTAACCTCAATATTGGCCACGAGTAACTCACCACCACCTTCAATCGATGCAGAAATCTGCGCCAAACCTTTGGATACAGCGGTAACTAGCCCTTTGTTAGTTACGGTCACCCTACTATAGGGGGTTACCCAGTTAACAATATCCGTTATATCAACACCTGTAGACCCATCGTTATAAGTACCCGTTGCCTTAAGCTGTTTTGTCGCACCTACTGGCAAGGTAAATCTATTTGGCTCCACATCAAGTTTCGTCATCGTAAGCTGCATTCACTGTCATCGTTGCATCATTACTGGATAAGCCGCTTTTCGTTGCCGTAATTGTTGAGGTACACATCAACGCCTGTTGCCAAACCCGTTGGTCATCACAGATGGAAATATCTTTATATCCAATCATGCTGCCGCTACAGATAAAGATAATATGTTAGGCATTTTATGTTTTTTTCCTTGTGCTCTGCGGCTATCATCAACACCCTTAAACGCGTCATACAAAGATATCGATCGCCGATGAATGCCAATCAACACTAGTGGTGATATCCTCAATGGCTTTATCATTATACGTACCCATGGCTCTAAACTGCTGTGTTTTTGTTTTGGTGACAGTAGGCGCTGCAGGGGTTACTTCAATACTCTCCAACACGGCGGCTGTTACGTGCATTGACACGCTCTCACTAGTCAGTGCTGTTGTTGCCGCTGTAATCGTTGCATCCCCCACACCAACACCTGTTGCCAAGCCTTTATCGCTCACCGTAGCGAAAGACGTATCATAGCTTTTCCAAGTAACGTTTTCGCTGATATCCTTGGTTGTTTTATCGCTGTACGTGCCTGTTGCTGTAAGCTGCTGTGTATTCCCTTTTGCAACGCTTGATTGCTTAGGTGTCACTTGAATCTGTGTGAGTAATGCATCTGTCACCTCAACAGTAACCTCATTACTGGTATGCGTATCTTTTATTGCGGTAATGGCTGTACTCCCTGTATCAACACCGGTTGCAAGACCCGTCGCACTCATCGTTACTTTTTCAATATCTTCGGCGTGCCAAGAAACGCTATCACTGATATCAGCTGATGACTTATCGCTGTAAATGCCCATTGCTGTTAATTGCTGTGTATTACCCATGGCAACATGCGTGAGAGGTGGTGTGACTTGAATACTGGTTAATACCGCAGCACTGACCTGTATTGTTGCAGTATGCTTGCTTCTCACGCCGCCTTTTGTTGCACTGATAGTCACCTTACCCTCATTGACGCCAGTCGCTAGACCTTTAGGCGTCACAGTAACGTCATCAGTCGATGAGCTTTTCCAGCTAACGCTACCGGTGATGACAACAACCGTATCATTACTGTAAATACCCGTTGCCACTAGCTGTTGCGTATTACCTTTTGCCAAGGTCGACTGTGCGGGCGTTATTTGTATGTCTGTTAATTCAGCCGATGTGACCTCAATGTTGGCTACATTACTGGTTTTTTTATCTTTAACCGCAGTAATGGTCGTTTTACCCGTACTTTCGCCTGTCGCTATACCCAATGCACTCAACGTTACTGTATCTATATTGCCTGTTTGCCATGAGACACTCTCAGTAATATCTTTTGATGAATCATCACTGTAGGTGCCTATAGCCTTCAATTGTTGTGTGTTGCCTTGAGCAATACTGATATTTGCTGGCGTTATCTGAATATCGGTGAGCACTGCATCCGTCACGTTAATCGTGACTTGACTACTGGTAATACTGCCTTTCGTCGCTGTAACCTGTGCAACACCTTTATTCATTCCCGCCGCCAAACCTGTCTTATTTACGGTTACTTCAGCAAGGTTTAGGCTATGCCAATCGACACTATCGGTTATTTCAAATGTAGTGCCGTTATTGTAAACACCTGTCGCGCTAAGCTGTTGCGTATTGCCTTTGGCGAGGCTAAAGCTCGCAGGTGTCACTTGAATATGTGCCAAAACAGCTTTCGACACGGTCATTTTCTCATCGTTGCTTGTCACTTCGCCCAAGGTTGCCGTGATTGTTGATGACCCAACACCCACACCCGATGCCAAGCCTTTCGCTGTCACCGTGACGTTATCAGTCTCTGTACTATGCCATGAAACACGATCACTGATATCAGCTGTTGTATCATCACTGTAAATGCCCGTCGCCGTAAGCTGCTGAGTGGCACCTTCTACGACTGTTGCCGCAGCAGGCGTCACTTGAATAGTAACAAGCACAGCTGGGGTTACACGCATAGATGCCGTATTGCTTCCTATAGCATTCTTGTTGGCAGTAATATCAGACTTACCTTCACCAACGCCTTCAGCCATACCGGTAGCGCTAATCGTCACCTCTGAGGTGCTTGAACTGTGCCAAGAAACACTGTCACTAATATCAACGGTACTCTTATCGCTATAGGTGCCCATGGCGATAAACTTCTGTGTATTGCCTTTCGCTACGCTTGATTGAACGGGTGTCACTTGAATTTTTTGTAATGCTGCAGAAGTCACCTGTACAGAAGCAGGCAGGCTACCAATATCACCCTTTGATGCAGTGACTGTTGGCATACCTATATCAACACCTGTTGCCACCCCCTGATCACTCACCGTTAATTGATCAACCTCTGAGCTATGCCAAGAGACAGCCTTGGTAATATCCACTGTGCTGTTATCAGTATAAGTACCGATTGCAGTTAATTGCTGTGTATTTCCTTTGGCTACGATGGATTGAGCGGGCGTTACCTGAATCTGCATTAATAACGCGTCGGTAACATTTATTTTAGCGGCATTACTGTTAATCTCATCTTTCATTGCCGTTATTGTCGTACTACCAATATCCACACCCTTTGCCAGACCCGTTGAGCTAATCGTCACCGAATCGCTATCATTTGAGTGCCAAGCAACAATGCTACTGATATCCACGACACTTTGATCACTGTATGAACCTTCTGCTTTTAGTTGTTGTGAATTCCCTTTTGCGACGATTGAATCAATAGGTGTTACAAGCACTTTCATTAACACGGCTGAGGTTACTGTTATTGTCGTTTTGTTGCTTGTTATTGTGTTTTTTCCCGCGGTAATGATTGAATCGCCTTTGTTAACACCTGAAATCATCCCTTTAGCACTCACCGTCACATTGGCTGTATCAGTACTTTGCCAGTCGACACTATCACTGATATCGGCCGTCGTTTTATCGCTATAAGTACCTATTGCAATGAGCTGCTGAGCATGACCTTTTGCGACACTGAATTTTGCGGGCGTCACTTGAATCTCAGTGAGTACAGCAGCAGTCACCGTTATTATTACCTCTTTACTGTTAACGCCATCATCAGCGGCCGAAACGGTAACATCACCCTCACCACCGCCCGTCACTATACCATTAGTCATGATCGTCACTACGCCAGCCCTTGAGCTATGCCAAGCAACGCGATCGGTAACATCAACTGTACTATTATCGCTGAAAGTTCCCATAGCCTTGAGTTGTAGCGTTTCTCCATTTGCCACCTGAGCCTTCGCTGGTGTTACCTGAATGTCCGTTAATTCGGCAGCGGTCGATGTTAATGTCATTTTATTACTGGTTATGTCGCCCTGCTTCGCTGTAATAGTAGATTTTCCTTCTGCACCTGCTATTGCGATACCTTTTGTGTTGACCTTGATTTGGCTTGTTGCTGTACTCAACCAAGAAACCTGAGCGGTGATATTCGCTGTTGTTCCATCACTGTAGGAACCTGTCGCTGTGAGCTGCTGTACGACGCCCTTTGGCATACGAGCCATTTCTGCTGTTACCTGAATGGAAGTAAGTACTGCATTGGTTACTTTCATCGTGCCGGCATTACTGGTGATACCTTCTTTTTCGGCTGTAATTGACGCTGCACCTACACCTTTACCGCTCGCAAGCCCTACTTTGTTCACTTCTACGTTGTTAGTATTCGTACTTATCCAATTGACACTATTTGTTATATCGACAGTGGAATGATCGCTGTAAATACCCGTTGCTGTTAATTGCTGTGCATTACCTTTCGCCATGCTATCAATAGCGGGGGTTACCTGAATTTTTGTCAATACCGCTCAGGGCTATCGCGCTATGAACATAGCAAGTTCGCAGCAAGATCGACGAATTTGTGAACTATGAAGAAAAATAAGCGTCATTAAATGTATTTTTTACATGATTATGAATGACGTAATGAGTACAAATTTTACAGATCACTTTGAAAACCTATCTGATCCAAGAATAGAAACAGCGAACAAGCGTCATGAGTTGATGGATATTTTATTGCTCTCAGTATTAGCCGTTATTTGCGGGGCAGATAGCTTTGTCGACATAGAAAGATTTGGGAAAGCCAAAGAGGCGTTTCTTCGTAAGGTTATGAACCTCCCAAATGGCATTCCCTCACATGACACAATAGGCAATGTTTTATCGATGCTTGATCCCAAACAGTTGCAATCCGGTTTCATTTCGTGGGTTCAGTCCTTTAATAAGCTTAGCAGTAGCGACATTGTTGCCATTGACGGAAAAACACTGAGGCGCTCATTTACGTCAGGCGACAAGAAAGGTGCAATCCATATGGTAAGTGCCTTTCGTGCAGCTAATCATACGGTTCTTGGTCAGATAAAGGTTGATGAAAAATCTAACGAGATAACCGCTATTCCTGAGTTGATAAAGTTGCTTAACCTTGAAGGAAGTATCGTGACTATCGATGCAATGGGTTGCCAAAAAGTGATTGCGAAGGCAATCAGGCAAGCACAGGCAGACTACGTTCTATCACTGAAAGGTAATCACGGAAACCTTTTATATGACGTTAGCCGGCATCTAGATGCGCTGATTGATGAGGGGTTTAAGCGTGCTCAGTCTGATCATTTTGAAACCGTGGAAAAAGGGCATGGACGCATTGAAACAAAACGGTACTGGATTACTAATGACATTGACTGGCTGTCTTGTAAAGAGGATTGGGAAGGTTTAAAAACAATCGGCGTTGTTGAATCTGAAAGGACTGTTATCAGTACGGGGGAAGCATCTATTGAGCGGCGATATTTCATATGCTCTATCGAGTCTAGCGCAGCATTGCTTGCAAAAGCAGTACGCTCTCACTGGGCTATTGAAAACAATCTTCACTGGACTTTAGATGTGATTTTTAAAGAAGATGAATCAAGAATCAGAGAAGGTTTTGCCGCTGAAAATATGGCCGTCATAAGGCATTTAGCATTGAACATGCTGAAAATGGAGTCTTCTAAAGAGAGCGTTCGCGGTAAGCGACTGAAGGCTGGTTGGGATGAAAACTTTCTTTTATCAGTTTTGTCAACGGCCTTATAGCGCGATTGCCCTGCAATACCGCTGAGGTGACTGTCATTATCAATGTATTACTGATAATTTCGCCTTGTTTTGCCCTAATGTTAGACGTGCCCGTATTAACGCCACGCTCTAATCCCCTTGAACTGACACTGACCTTTTTTGTATCGACACTCTGCCAAACAACATTATCTGAGATATCAGCTGTGGTGCCATCAGTGTACGTCCCTATTGCTGTAAGTTGTTGCGTATTACCCTTTGCCATAAAGGGTTTTGTTGAGGTTATTTGAATCCCCAGCAGTTGCGCTCCAGTGACTTTAAGTACGAGATTATTACTGGTTAGGGAGGCAGCATTTAAGAAGATACCTTTTTTGGGTGTATAGTCACATCCCACTTTTTCAGCTCGGCATGTCTTGTAATGTGGGGTTGAATCTCGTCAAGCACTTCCTTACTTGGCCTTACACCTTTCGTATAAACCTTATCAATTAAATCAACAATTGTTTTTTTACATTTATGCACAAGACTTTTTGTCCACTCCACCACCACATGAACTGAATTTAGAAGTGTGCCATTCCAATGGCTTTCCAAAAAAGCCCACCGCCTTTCAATGGGATTATATTTGCTGTGATAAGGAGGGTAGTAAACCAGCCTGATTCTCAGCCCAGTTTGACTGGAAAATTGCACCATCCGCAAAAGAAACTGAGTTCGCAGGCTATTACTCTCCGGGCCATTGTCTGTATAAATAATCAGCTCATCTTTGTCCTTGTTAGCTTCTTTGACATTCTCCCACCACAATTGCAGTGCATCACAAATAAAGTCGCTCGTCTTGTAGGAGAGTCCATAAACAACATGGAGTTGATCGTTATCTAGGTTAAGAATCCCAAATGGCACCATTTTATCTTTATCTGCCATATCGTGATCTAGCGCCTGGACCACTTCTGCTCCGCGAGATTTACCCGCTCTGGAAAAGTCGCCGAGATTAACAGTAGCCTTGCAGTCTATGCTGATCTGCAACGTGTTTTGTCGTTGACTGGCTTCTGCTCTAACTTTGTTGACGTTGTCGAAGATGGCGTTAGTTTCTGGTATTTTTTTTCAGGTTTGGATTTCTGCACCTTGCGGAGCTTATAACCCATCCTATTCAGGATATTGCTAATGGTTCGCTCTTTAGGTAGAAGGTCTTCTTGCCAGTTCTTTTCCTCGACTAGCTTCTGCCGTACAACTTTGGCCGTTATGCGGGTATAGGCAAATGTATTTCTTAACCGTGAATCCGCTTGGCTTTCAGGCTCAACCAGGCTACGGATATCATCTTCAAGGCCTACCAGTGCAACCTCGGATTTATTTTTTCCGCAGGGTTCATAATTTCCATAACAGATCATCCCAGTTTTTTTTTCGTTGATCCCTAATGCAACCGCCTTTCGTCCAAACCCAAAGGTTGATTCAGTCAACCGGGCACTTCCACTGCAAAGGGTTTCAGAAACTTCAGCCATAAAAAGTCTTTTTTCAGGGTTTTTTAATAGCCTGGCTGCTAATTTGAAGAGAGAAATATACTCAGGTTCTATATCAATTGAAGTGGGCATAAATAAAATAGAGAATAAACAACTTTAGACATGTAATGGTAGGGCATCATACGCTGGTAATGTTTAAAATGCTACTTCCCTTACCCCCTTTTTTTCAGCAGTAATAATAGGTTCACCTTCGCCAACGCCTGTGGCTACCCCTTTATCAGAAACGCTTGCTTCCTGTGTATCACTGCTCTGCCATGCGACGCTATCAGTGATATCAGATGTAGTGCCATCACTGTAGATACCCATCGCTTCTAACTGTTGCTTATTGCCTTTAGCCACTGATAAATTAGAAACACCCAGCGTGCGAATATTGACTGGGGTTATTTGAATACCTGTTAGAACAGCATCTGTTACCTTTAGCACAAGACCTGTGCTAATCACCGCTCCCTTTTTAGCAGTAATAGTAGGTTCTCCTACACCAACACCTTTAGCCAAGCCTTTATCTGAAATAGTTGCTGCCTGTGTGTTGCTACTGTGCCATGTTACGCTGTCAGTAATATCAGCTATGGAGCCATCACTGTACTTGCCTATCGCTTCAAATTGCTGTTCATTACCTTTAGTAATCGATAGATCAGAAGCACCCAATGTACGAGAATCTACCGGAGAAACTTGAATAGAGACAAGGGTTTTTACTTGTTCACCCGACCCCGATCCACCCGACCCACCCGATCCACAGCCAACTAAATAAACACTAACAATAAGTGTAAGAAATATTTTTAACCAGTGCATCAACATCATTTCACACACCCTCAATTGAAATTTTTTTTGTTTTTCTGATGCGACGCGGGCATTACTTCAACACCCGTTAACCTCTACAGAAAACACACGATTAACATAAGACAACGAACTTCAATGAGGGTTTAACTTTTTTTCTTAGTTGATCAAACACAACTATTTAGTTCCGGTTTTTCGAAGAGGAATATATTTTTAAGATGGGGTTATATTTATCGTATGTCATACAATCTAAGAGCTGATGAATATAACCTAATGGTTAGATGCTAAATATCATAACTTGGTGACTTTCCTTTTTTATAAATCAAAATAACACGATTAAAAGACATAAAGACTTCGCCTGTTTGCTTGATACCTCGGGTCTCTACCGTCACGATGCCTTGATCCGGGCGCGATTTTGATTCTCTTTTCTCGATAATTTCGGTTTCCGCATAAATCGTATCGCCGGCAAAAATAGGCTTCATAAGCTTGACATTATCCCATCCCAAATTGGCAACCACTTTTTTACTGATTGAGTTAACGGACATACCTGTCACCATCGCTAACGTCATCGTACTGTCGACTAACGTTTTCCCCCATTCGGTTTTACTCGCATAATGGGCATCGAAATGCAGCGGTGCCGTATTCATGGTGAGTAATGTCATTGAAATATTATCGCTGTCTGTAATGGTTCTTCCTGGGCGATGCTCAATGATTAAACCAGAATAAAAATCTTCAAAATACAACCCAAAGTCTTCACGAAAACGATTTTCTTCAAGTTGTTGGTATGCCTCGAAAACCATAATATTTCCTCTGATTTCTCTTTAATCTCAGCGCGCTTTAAAACCTATCACGACAAGGCGTTATATAATTCAACAACATGCTTTGATTCTAGATAAACAGGCACGTCGATCATTTTTCCTTCAAACTGGCAGGCTGCACCTTTTGCTTTATCGTAAATATCAATCATCATTTCTGCGTCATGAAATGCTGCATCGGAGGGCTTGAATGTCTCTCGAATAATTTGTATTTGCTTGGGGTGGATGGCTGCTTTCCCCGTAAACCCCAGTGCAGCGACAAGTTTTGTTTCTTCTTTAAGCCCATCACTATTGGCGAAATCAAAATAGGGAGTGTCGTAAGTGGCGATCTTGGTAATGGAGGCGGCATTGATAATGGCAGATCGCGCATAGTGCAAGGCATCATAGTCTATCGAGCACCCCATATCTTTCGCAAAATCCGCCGCGCCAAACATAATCCCCTGTAAATTTTTAGCGTGTTCTACGGTATCATCGATATTTTCCAAGCCAATACCTGATTCAATCAATGCAATCAGTGGGATATTATTTGGCGTTTCCTGAAGTACATCAGTCACGATATTAAGCGCTTCCGCGTTTTCACTTTTAGGGTATAAAATCGCATCGACAAACAACTTATTCTGTTCGCTTAACGCCAGTAAATCTTTGAGACCATACTGCGTGGATAGTGAATTTATCCGTAAAATGCGTATAAATTCTTTACCGCCAGCCTGCGATAAAAATTCGAAGGCATTCATTCTTGCTTCGTTCTTATCTTGCGCGGCTACGCTATCTTCAAGATCAATGATGATGCCATTAGCGCCACTATCAAATGCTTTAGCAAACCTTTCAGGTTTCGTTCCTGGGGTAAATAAAACAGCGGGACTACGCTTAAACATATTCATAGCACGGCTCCTCTGGGTAAAATGCTCTGTTTTTTGGCGGCTTCAATTAACCCGCCTCTAAAATCAGGATGCGCAATACCAATCAAGGCCTCCGCTCTTTCTGTTGTTGATTTCCCAATGAGTTGGCAGATGCCATATTCGGTAATCACGTAATCAACATCAAGGCGTGTATCTGTCACTATACTGGCGAGTCTTGGGACAATACGAGAGAATTTACCATGCCCAGCCGTTGAACTGCTCGCTAGAATGGTTTTTCCACCTTTCGAATATTTCACACCCCGAACAAAATCTAACTGCCCCCCTACGCCTGAAAACTGATGGCCGCCAATCACTTCGGCATTTACCTGACCAAACAAATCGATTTCAACAAAAGCGTTGACAGAAATCATGCTGTTATTTTGGCCAACCACGTTTGGCTCATTGGTGTATGAGGCAGGAAAACACAGCATTGACGGATTATTATCGATAAAGTCATAGACTTCTCGCGTGCCAATGGCGAAAGTAAAAACACTTGCATGTCGGTGCAGTGTTTTCTTTTTATTCGTCACCACACCACGTTTAATCAAATCCATCATGCCAGAGGTAAACACCTCGGTATGAATACCTAAATCTTGTCGGTCTTTTAATTCTTCACAAACGGCATTGGGCACACCGCCTATGCCCATTTGAATGGTGGCACCATCGGGGATCAAAGGTGCAACAAATCGTCCAATCGCTTTATCCACGTCAAGTATGGGCCGGGATGGCTCTTCAAGCAGGGGGGTTGTATTTTCTACGATGAAATCCACTTCTGAAATATGTAGCATGGTCTGCCCTGCTGTTCTTGGCAGGTGCTCATTGACTTCAACGATCAACTTCTTTGCATATCTGGCAAGCTCAATCGCATAGTCTCCATTCAAGCCCAGATTAAAATAACCAAACTTATCCATGGGTGAAACCATCACTAAAAAAGCATCGAGTTCGGTATGCCTTTTTATAAATTCGGCATACCGCGAAAAAGTAATGGGTACATAATTAATATTTTTTTTCCCTTCATTAAACCCTTTTAGCGCCAGCTTAATCTCACCACGTGTCATCATCGATGAATAAGGGCGAACTTTATCCATTAAATCTTCTTGAAAAATAGTCTCTAAAGCGACATCGCCACAGCGCATATAATAGGCTTTGAGTTCATCTATTTCATTGGCACGAATTCTTTTCTCCAGTGCCTTCAACAAAGCAGGTGGGGTTGCAACTCGCATCCCCATAGAAATAACCGACGTTTTAGGTAAGATAGAAACAGCGTCTTCCGGTGAAACACATTTTTTTTGATACTCACTTGATGCATTCATTGACAGGGGAGTTCCTGATTAAGGAATTGAAAAATAATCATCACAATGATAACATCCGAACCTATGCATACACACTGAAAAATTTATAAAATACCTTTCTCTTGAAAAACTTCTTTTGCCGTAAGAATCGCTTCTGTTGCTGCGGGAAATCCGCAATAAGCAATCATTTGTGTAATAACTTCGGTGATTTCTTCTTTGCTCGCACCACAATGCAACGCACAACCAATATGCAGCTTTAACTCCATCAAAGCACTGCCTAACACGGTTAATGCACTAATGGTCCAAGCTCCTGCGTTTTATCACCTAAGACACGAGAGGGGTTTCCATAAATATCACCAAAAGCAAATTCCACATTAACTTTTGCAAATAAAGGCGACACCTCTCTTATCGAAGCAATATACTTTTCAGCATCATCACCTAAATTCTTTTTTAATTCATCCATGCCTTTTTTGTAACGATCACTCATCATTGCCATCACCCATTAAAATGCAATTAGCCTAGACAACTCGAAGAAATCTTATTCTAAATACAATAAGTTAATATGTTAGACAACGATACAAGACAAAGTTTACTTTTATTTTAATACTAAAAAATTAGGATAATTTTATTATTTTATATTTACGTTAATTTCTTTACAAACCAGCAGGTTCTGCTCTATTTATCGTTAAGCGCCGCCGCTTTACTCCCATCGGAATTGGAGATGCAAGAAGGCGGCAAGCGAGCGAATCCCCATGAGCTTACAGTCAGTAAGTGATTGGAGTGAGCGAGCGCGGCCAACGCCCTTGCATCTTCAAGGGTGATCGGTATATTCCCCTCTTTAATGCCCCACATTAGGGTCAACTGCCTCAAATAAAGCGCGGTTATCGGAGTAATCCACTGGCATTTCAATTAATACAGGGCCTTTTGCTTTCATTGCCTGACTCATGATTTCACAGAATTTTTCCGCGTCACCCAAACGAAACCCTGTCGCGCCAAACGCTTGGGCAAATTTGACTATATCCACATACCCAAATTCAACACCTGACTTTCGGTGATATTTCATCACCTCCTGCTCCTTAACCATGTTGTATGAATCATCCACACAAACAAAATGAATGACATCTAATTTTTCTCTCACCGCCGTTTCAAGTTCCATTGCCGAAAAGAGAAACCCACCATCACCTGAGATAGAAATGACTTTTTTATCAGGAAAGGCAAGCTTTGCCGACATACCCCAAGGCAAACCTACACCAAGGGTTTGCTGCCCATTACTAAATAACATTTGATGGGGGTATAACTTAAGAAATAGCGCGCCATCCACATGTAGTTTGTGCCAACGTCACACGTTACGATCGCATTATAATCAACGTAGTCATGTAATTCATGAATAAACGTCAGTGGATGAGTGCGCCACTCACACGCCATGTTTTGTTTATCTGTGTGCAAGCTTTTTTCAAATGCCTGCTTTTTTAATCGAGTGGTATTGTTCTAGTGGAGGCAGGTTACTTAACAAAGGGGTGAGACTTTGAACATTCGTCGCAATGTCGCCAACAACCTCTACGCTTGTTTGATAGGTTTGATGTATGTCTGCAATCGTATAATCACTTTTCGCTTTACTCGTCTGTGAATAGACGGTATTCCATGTCTCAGACATCATACTCCACCGGATTGAAACCGATGGTAATAAGTTGATCACCGGGTTGATTTTTAAATAAGCCGACTCGCCAAAAACAATACTTCAGACAGTTTTTTGAACCACTTGAGATAACCTAAGTCTATGAATGTTTTTACTGAAAATAGTTCATGCAAAATTTGATTTCACAGATTTTATATTCAATGTCGATATTGCTTTACCACAAAAAAATTCATTAGGGTGCTATTGATTACGCTAATAGTATTTCGTGGCAGGGCAAATTTTCGCAATATGAGTCGTTCCTCAAGCTTGTGCGAGAAAACTTTTAGTCGATGGCATCGTGTATCCTTCGACTTTAAAGCTTTCAATAATCAGCTCATTTTTAGCGAGTTACCGAAAGAAGATGAATGGATTGCCGCTATAGATGCAAGTTTCGTGAAAAAGAGCGGTAAGTGCACGGCAGGTTTAGGAAATTTCTGGAGTGGTGGCTCAGGCTCCGCTGAAAAAGGACTTGAGGTCTCATTGCTTAGCATTGTCCATCTTAAATCAAATACCGCGTACGGGCTGGATGCAAAACAAACCATAGATAAAGAAGGCAAGTCTCGTACTGACTTGTATGCAGAGCAGACTGTTGGTATGGCTAAAACATTAAAGGACAAGGGAATACGTTATATTTCTACGGATAGCTTTTATACGAAGATAAAATACGTCAACCCAGTTACTGAAGAAAATCTTCATATTGTTGGTAAGCTACGGATAGACGCCCGCTCCCCCTGTGTCAGGATACTTGTCGCCTCTAAAATTTTAATTAGAGGCATAAAAAATGAGAAAATCGTTTACCCATTCGTTTAAGATACAGGCAATAGAAAAGGCATTGAGCCGACAAGAATGTATGAGCATCAAGGATGTGGCTGAAAACTTAGGTATTGGCCATTCGACGTTACAAAAATGGATTAGACAGGCTAAAGAGCAACGGCTTAATCAACCATTAGATGGTGGGGTAATGACCATGGTTAAAGAAAAAAGGCCCCAAGATTGGAGCGCTGAAGAACGTTTGAATATGGTCATTGCCTGCGGATCTTTGAGCGTCGAGGACATCAGCCAGCTTTGCCGAGAGAAAGGAATATACCCACATCATATCAACCAATGGAGAGGTGATTTTATCAAGAATAAGCCCCTATCGACTGCTTCAGAAATTCAAAGTGAGAATAAGCAATTTAAAAATGACATTAAGTTACTAAAAAAGGAGTTAAACCGTAAAGATAAGGCATTAGCTGAAACAGCAGCGCTGCTAGTACTCCAAAAAAAAGTCCACGAAATATGGGAAAGCGACGAGGCCAGCTAATAGTGAAACAAGAGCGTGATGATATTATTCACTTGATTAGCGAGGCTCGATCCAATGGTGCTAGGCAAAGGCAGGCTTGCGATATTATAGGCATTACACCAAAAACATTACAGCGCTGGGCGCGACCAGAGGGCGATGAAGATGGTCGTTTGTCAGCCAAGCACAGCCCTTGTAATAAGCTCAGTGAGCTTGAGAGACAGCGTATTATTCAGGTCTGCAACCAACCTGAATACGCGAATTTATCGCCCAGCGTCATCGTGCCAATGCTTGCAGATAAAGGTGTGTACATCGCATCTGAATCCACTATTTACCGTGTGTTAAAAGCACATAAACAAGATAAGCATCGGCTGAGAAGTAAGCCTGCCAGAGTTATTACAAAACCTGAATCGTTGACGGCCACAGGCCCGAATCAGATTTATAGTTGGGATATTACGTATTTACCAACAACGGTAAAAGGCTTGTTTTATTACTTGTATCTTGTCATGGATATTTATAGCCGAAAGATTGTTGGTTGGCAGGTATATGAACAAGAAAGCAGTGCATTGGCCGCAGATTTAATGACAGATATTTGCTTACGTGAAGGGATTAAGCCGAATCAGGTGATCTTACATTCGGACAACGGTAGCCCGATGAAAGGCGCAACAATGCTAGCGACACTGCAAGAATTAGGGGTTGCTCCGTCGTTTAGCCGCCCCTCTGTTAGTAATGATAACCCTTATTCTGAGTCATTATTTAGAACACTTAAGTATCGACCAGAATACCCAGAAAAAGCCTTTGAGGGTTTAGATTTAGCACGAAAATGGGTGAATGGATTTGCTGATTGGTATAATCATGAGCACAGACACAGCAGCATAAAATATGTCACGCCTGTAGAGCGTCATACGAAGCAAGATAGAATTATCTTAATCAACCGTAAAGCTGTTTATCTACAGGCGAAAATGGCGCACCCAGAGCGATGGAGTGGCGACATTAGAAACTGGGATCACATTGCTGAGGTTTATTTAAACCCAGGGAAATCTAAAAGTAATAGGGAAATAAATCAGGCGGCATAAAAGTAAACTTTAGGCGACAAGTATGTTGAAATCTACCGCTACTTACCAAGATGTAACTTAATAACTTTTTAGACATGTCATAAACCCACTGATTTATTCGGCGTTTATGTATATTTCTTAACCACCAAAAGATACCTCGCTTCAATACATGTAAACATGTACAAAGCCCAATCACCTCTTAAGCGTCAACTACAGTCATAATGCAACCTTCACATCACTGCTTTTGAATAAACATATCGCGTTTTTCACACTTCAAACCAAAATGAAACATCACAGCAAGCATTAAAAAACCGGAATAAACACGCACGAACAATCAAAAAACTGACCGATCAGACAGATTATGGTACAGTTATTGCCTAACCAAAACGTAACGTACTTTTGTCCTGCGTCGAGGTCGTAAGCTTTGAGCATGATAAAAATAATAAAACGCAAACATGATGGGTTGCACAGTTACTTATGGCCACATTCTTATTCAATCACGAAGTCATACAGACTTCTGATCATGCACTAAACACGAGCGCACTCGACTGGTTGCGCACAACGAAAGGTCGCACAGGGACGAAAGAAGGATGCGCATCCGGTGATTGTGGTGCCTGTACCGTACTCATTGGCAGCCTACAGGGCAGACAAGTCACTTACCGCAGCGCCAATGCCTGCCTGCTGCCCATGAATGCACTTGGCGGTAAACATTTATTAACCATTGAGGCATTGAACCAGCAAGATGACCTTCACCCCGTACAGCAAGCCATGCTTGATTGCCACGGGACGCAATGTGGATTTTGCACACCGGGTTTTATCATGAGCCTTTATGCACTGTACCTTAATCACACAACCTACCCCGGGCGGGATACCGTTCTAGAAGCGTTATCTGGCAACCTCTGTCGCTGCACAGGCTACCGCCCCATTCTTGATGCTGCCAAGAAGGCTTTTAGCTACCCCCGTCTTGCGCATCATACGCCCAGTGATGTGACAGCTGAGCTACAAAAGCTAACATCCGAAGAAACAACTTATCTACCACAGCAAGCCAATTTCTCCCCAACAACGCTTGCAACATTTTTTGATGTGTTAGAGAAGCAACCTGATGCACGCATTTTTTCCGGTGCAACTGATTTTTACCTTGAAGCTACACAGCAGCTAACAACACCCAAGCAAACCATTTATCTTGGTAATATTCATGAATTAACCCAACTTGAAGCCACAGGTAACAATATAGAGATAGGCGCAGCAGTCAGCTACAGCGCCTTCTTACCGCTTTTATTGGCTCACTACCCTGAGGCCAGCGAAGTATTTTCACGCCTTGGATCAGAACAAATAAGAAATCAAGGCACCTTAGGCGGCAGCTTAGGCAACGCTTCACCCATCGGCGACCCGGCACCCTTTTTATTAGCTGTTAATGCATCATTACGCTTAGCATCCAAAAAAGGTAATCGTCTTATTTCAATCCGAGATTTTTTTAAAGGCTATAAAACTACTGTTCTTGATGCGGGTGAAATTATTCAATCCATCATCATCCCCCCGAAACCCAAAAATACCGAACTTTTCTTTTATAAGCTCAGTAAGCGTTATGAGGATGATATTTCCGCTGTTTGCATGGCGTTACTTATCACGATTTCCAATGGACGTATTAAGAATGTCAGTACAGGGTTTGGCGGCATGGCAGCCACACCAAAATCTGCCCCGCATTTAGAGGCGGCATTAACAGGGAGGACACTGACAGAAGAAACTGTATTGCAAGCTGTTAAGACACTCGATAATGACTTCACCCCGATGAGCGACAGCCGAGCCTCGCAACAGTATCGCCAACAAGCTGCAAAGAATTTAGTCATGCGTGCTTTTTATGCCTCATCCGAATCCACTTTATCTGGAGCTGCCGTAAGAATTCATCATGCGTAAACTTACCGAACTTTCCGACTCACCCAGCTCATCACACCAAGCCGGTCAATCTGTTAAGCATGAAAGTGCCATCAAGCATGTCACTGGCACTGCGCCTTTTATCGATGATTTGCCCACGCTGCAAGGCTGCTTACATGCCTACCCTGTCTCTGCACCGATTGCCTGCGGCGTTTTTGAACGTATCGATAAGGAACAACTGTTAGCACAAGACGGGGTTATCGCGGTATTAACCAGTGATGATATTCCAGGGCATAAAGATATTGGCCCCGTCTTCGATGGCGACCATTTACTGGCAGAGAAAAACATCGCTTATCACCATCAACCTCTTGCCCTCGTTGTAGCCGATACCTACGAGCACGCACGAAAAGCGGCACGAGGTGCCATTATAGAGGCCACAGAAGAAACACCATTACTCAATATCGAGCAAGCAATAAAAGCAGAATCATGGGTTCGTCCGCCACATGGCATGCAACGTGGCGAGCCTCAGGTAGATAGTTCATCGAATACGCTCAGCGATACATTACATATTGGCGGTCAAGAGCACTTCTACCTCGAAGGCCAAGTGGCCATTGCCGATCCAACTGAAGATGGCGGCATGTTGATTCGTACCTCCAGCCAACACCCCTCAGAAGTGCAAATCCTCGTTGCTGAAGTATTGGACATCCCTTTTAATCAGATCACTGTTGAGATGCGACGCATGGGCGGCGCTTTCGGCGGCAAAGAAACCCAAGCGGCGCAATGGGCCTGTTTAGCTGCATTAGCTGCACATCACACCGGCAAATCGGTAAAGCTTCGCTTAGCAAGAGCCGATGATTTCAAATTAACCGGTAAAAGACATCCGTTCACACACCATTACGACATAGGTTTTAGTAACGAAGGCTTGATCGAGCATGTTAACGCTGAGATAAACGGCCACTGCGGGCATTCACCCGATTTATCGGATGCCATTGTCGATCGTGCCATGTTCCATGCCGATAACGCCTACTATTATCCCAATGCCAAATTCACAGGCAACCGTGTACGCTTGAACACACACAGCCACACCGCTTTTCGCGGATTTGGCGGCCCACAAGGCATGGTGTTAGCCGAAAAAATGCTAGACGATGTGGCCTATGCCGTAGGGCGTGACCCTTTATCCGTGCGCCTCGACAACCTTTATCGTGAAGGCAAAGATACAACCGTTTACGGGCAAAAAATCGAACAACACGTATTAAAAGACCTGATCGGGCAATTGGCCGAGCAAGGCGACTATCATACGCGACGAGAAGCCATTCAACGCTTTAATGCAACATCACCCATCATTAAAAAAGGCCTTGCGTTAACGCCTGTGAAATTCGGTATTTCATTTACCGCGCAACACCTCAACCAAGCTGGCGCACTGATACACATTTATACGGATGGCAGCGTGCACCTTAATCATGGTGGCACCGAAATGGGGCAAGGGCTGAATACCAAAGTGGCTCAAATTGTTTCTAATGCGCTGGGTGTGAGCATGGATAAGATCAACATCACCGCTACCCGTACCGACAAAGTCCCCAACACATCGCCCACTGCTGCATCCAGCGGCACAGACTTAAACGGCATGGCCGCGCTCAATGCAGCGAATACGCTTAAAACGCGTTTGATCGACTTTATAAAAACGCATCACAACCTGAATGATGATGCCGACATTAAATTTAAAAATAACCAGGTGACTTTTAATAACACGCAAGTGCTGTTCTCAGAAGTGACACAAGGCGCGTATATGGATCGTATTTCATTATCCGCCACAGGATTTTATAAGACACCTAAAATCCATTACGACAGAGCAAATGCCACAGGCCACCCGTTCTTTTATTTTGCCAACGGCGCCGCACTGGCAGAAGTCGAGATTGATACTTTAACCGGCGAAAACACATTAAGCCGCGTGGATATCTTGCACGACGTCGGTCAATCGCTTAACCCTGCGCTCGACAAAGGCCAGATTGAAGGTGCCTTTATTCAAGGTATGGGCTGGCTCACCACGGAAGAGCTACAGTGGAATGATGCAGGACGGTTAATAACCGACAACCCCGCCACCTATAAAATCCCTGCCATTGGCGACACACCTGAAATTTTTAATGTCGATTTGTATGAATCAGCCAACCCTGAGGCCACGGTATTCCGCTCCAAAGCGGTAGGTGAACCCCCTTTTATGTTGGGTATCAGTGTGTGGTGTGCCTTGCGTAATGCAGTCGCCAGCATCACCGATTATCGCTACGCGCCGCCGCTTGACCCACCTGCTACACCAGAAAAAATCCTTAACGCTGTGATGCAAGCGAAAGAATGGCGTGAAACACAAGGCAAGCCGTCATGCTAAATGTCGGCAGCGCATGGCAGCAGGCCTGTCACGATCTCAACCTACAAGGTGAGGCCTATGTGCTTATCACCTTGCTAGGCAGCGCCGGCTCCACACCGCGTATCGCTGGCACCAAAATGGTGATCACTGCATCCAGCCAATACGACACCATTGGCGGCGGGCATTTAGAATATACGGTGATTGACAAGGCTCGCACGCTTCTCGAGAAAAACATCAGCCAGCAAGAGATCAAACATTTTCCTTTAGGTGCAACGCTCGGCCAATGCTGCGGTGGCAGTGTAAGTGTATTGTTTGAGGTTATTGTCAGCAAAAAAATGCATCTTGATATATATGGCGCAGGCCATATTGCTCATCACTTAATGCAAGTGCTTGAAAAACTACCCATCGCTATTCGTTGGATTGATAACCGCCCTGATTACTTGCCACAAACCAGCAGCGCCCAAACCCTTTTTACGGATGATCCTGTGGGTGAACTAAAACGCGCTAAAAAAGGCAGCGCATTTTTGGTGCTTACCCATAATCACCAGTTAGATTTTGATCTCTGTCACGCTGCGCTAACACACCACCCCGATAGCTGGCTGGGTGTTATTGGCTCACAAACCAAAGCTGAGCGTTTTAGAAAGCGCCTTGCACACAGAGATATTGCACCTTCTCTCATCGATAATATGGTATGCCCTGTTGGATTAAACAGTGTTCAAGGAAAAGAGCCGATGGAGGTTGCAATTTCCATCGCTGGTCAGATTATTAGCCTTTACCAAGCGCCCATCGCCAATAATAAAGCTACTCACAAAGAAGTCAGTAAAAAAACAAAAGCAAATAGACAAGGCGTTCAGTTACAAACCTTGCGCCCTTTTATACTTAACGAGGTAACCACCCAGCAATGAGTCAGACTGTTATAAAAAGCCGGTTTGTGTTTATCGATAATCGCTTTCAACCCGCCACACTGGTTATCGATCAAGGTAAAATCCAACGTATCTTACCTTACGCGCACGAAGCCATCGATTATGGTGATCTGCATATTTTGCCCGGGCTTGTGGATAGCCACGTGCACATCAACGAGCCTGGCCGTACTGACTGGGAGGGCTTTGATACCGCTACCCATGCTGCCTGCGCGGGTGGCATCACCACTTTGGTTGATATGCCGCTCAATTGTATTCCTGTGACAGTGACCAAATCAGCGCTGCAAGAAAAACTCGCCGTACTTGATGATAAACTCATGATTGATACCGCCTTTTGGGGCGGTGCCACAGCCGATAATTTAGCGGATTTAGATGACCTACTCGCTGCAGGCGTACATGGCGTAAAGTCATTCACCATTGATTCAGGGATTGATGAATTCCAACCGGTTGATGAAGCCATGCTCGAAGCCAGTATGCGCAAAGTCGCTGAACATGGGCTCGTTCATTTAGTGCACGCTGAGCTCGACGACGGCATTATCCACAGCGACAACTTTGGTACTTCCTACCAAAAATACTTGACCTCTCGCCCTAAAGACTGGGAAGACAACGCCATTGCCATGGTGGTTCGTGTTATGCACAAACTTAAGGCACAAGGGTTTGATCCACGTGCACATATCGTGCATTTGAGTTCAGATGGCGCACTGCCTTTAATTAAAGCGGCGAAAGAGGCCGGTTTAAAACTCACGGTTGAAACATGCCCGCATTATCTAACCTTAACAGCCGAAACCATCCCTGACGGTAAAACCAGCTTCAAGTGTTGCCCGCCGATCCGCGAAAAAGCCAATGCCGATACACTTTGGCAAGCGTTAGACAGTGGATTAATTGATTGTGTTGTATCCGATCACAGCCCCTGCACCCCGCAACTCAAACATATCGACAGTGGCGACTTAGAAGCCGCATGGGGAGGCATTTCAGGCCTACAGTTTGGCTTATCGTTAATGTGGACGGAAGCCAAGGCACGTGGTTTCGCCCTCGATAAACTGGTTCATTTAATGACCGAAGCCCCCGCAAAAATCGCCGGCATTAATAAAGGCTGTATCGCCGAAGGCCAAACCGCCGATTTGTGTATTTTTGACCCAGAAGCACAGTACACCATCCATAAAGACATGATTCACCACAAGCATAAAGTCACCCCGTTTGAAGGTAAATCTGTGTTTGGCGAAATAAAAGAAACCTGGTTAAAAGGGCAGAAAATTTTTGACCGAGGCGAATTCATCACAGAGCGCCTAGGCCAACCGCTACTCAAGGAAAACACCGCATGTTGATAACACTCGAAAAGCTCAATACGCAACCGGAAGCCGATGTTTTTACGCACTTCTACGCAACACTGAGTGTCGAGCGTTGGGCAAAGGCGATGGTCGATAGCCGTCCCTTTACCTCCATTGATTCGCTTATCGATCAAGCCGAGCAACTTTGGAAAACCGCTAACGAAACAGAAAGCCTCGAAGCTTTCGCCGGTCACCCTAAAATTGGTGATGTCTCAAGCCTTGCCAAGAAATACCGTAACACCGAAGCCGTTGCTGCCGGTGAGCAATCATCTGTTAATGAAGCTAGCGACGAGACCTTGCGTGAGCTAAGCCAGTTAAACCACGCGTATGCTGAGAAATTTGGTTTTATTTTTATCGTGTTCGCCACAAACAAAACCGCCGCAGAGATGCTCGCGTTACTCAAAGGCCGCATTAACAACAGCCGCGAAGAAGAAATTAAAAACGCCGCTGCCGAACAACAAAAAATTACCGTTTTGCGCTTAAGGAAACTGCTCTCATGAAAAGCCCTATCACCAGCCACGTGCTCAACACGGCCACGGGCAAACCGGCGCAAGGTATTTGCATCAGCCTATTTCAACAAGTGAATGACGCATGGCAACCCATTCATCACGGCATCACCAATGACGATGGCCGTGTCACTGATCTGCTCCCAGCCGATGAAGCTTTAAAAGCAGGTACATACAAACTCACGTTTTCCTTAACTGAGTACTTCGCTAAAGAAAACACGCCTTGTTTTTACCCTACTGCTGACATTGTTTTTAACGCCGACGCTAACGAGCACTACCACATCCCACTGCTCGTTTCTCCCTTTGGCTATTCCACTTACCGAGGCAGCTAACGCATGACGACAACCTATATTCGCGGTGAAATCGTCGACTGTATCGGCGACCCTAACAAAATCGGTAAAAAAGCCATTCGTCATTATGATGATGGCTTACTGATCATCGAAGACGGCAACGTTAAACAATTCGGTGATTTCACCGCGTTATCACCACAAATAGATAACCTTGATAGCGTACAGCATTACACCCACCACCTGATCATGCCGGGGTTGATTGATACCCATATTCACTTCCCGCAAACCGAAATGATCGCCGCTTATGGCGAGCAATTACTAGGCTGGCTGGAGACCTATACCTTCCCTACCGAACAAAAATTTAAAGACCCTGAATACAGTGCCCAAATTGCAGAGTTCTTTCTTGATCAACTCTTAAAAAACGGCACCACCACTGCGCTCGTTTTCGGCACTGTACATCCTGAATCCGTGGATGCATTTTTTACTGCTGCGCAAAAACGTAGGCTCCGCATGATTGCCGGTAAAGTCATGATGGATCGTAACTGCCCAGAATACTTATGCGACACAGCCGAAACCAGTTATAGCGAAAGCAAAGCACTGATCGAAAAATGGCATGATGTTGATCGCTTAAGCTACGCGGTAACGCCGCGCTTTGCGCCAACTTCTACAGAGGCACAATTACAAGCAGCAAGAAAACTGCTTGAAGAATACCCGAGTGTTTATTTGCACACGCATTTATCCGAAAACGTGGATGAATGCGAGTGGGTCAAATCACTCTACCCGGATGCACGCGATTATTTAGATGTGTATGCCCAAAACGGCCTGCTCAAACGCCGCAGTGTAATGGCACATGGTATTCATTTATCCGATGATGAATGGCAAGTATTGCACGAGACCGAAACCGCCGTTGCACACTGCCCCAGCTCAAACCTCTTCATGGGTTCAGGGCTTTTTAACCTAAAACAGTGCGAAGCACATGATGTACATTGCGGCATGGGCACTGACGTAGGCGCGGGCACGAGCTTTTCTTTGCTCAACACCTATGCAGATGCCTATAAAGTACAACAGCTGCAAGGTAACAAGCTCTCGGCTTTTAAAGGGTTGTATTTGAATACTTTAGGCGGCGCTCAAGCGTTAGATCTCGATGATAAAATTGGGAACTTCGAGCAAGGCAAAGAAGCGGACTTTGTGGTGCTGGATTTGGCCGCCACCGACCTTCTCGCCTTGCGACTTAAAAATACGAAAGATTTACACGATAAATTATTCGCTCTGATGTTGTTGGCTGACAGCACAAGTGTTGCTGCCACTTACATTCTTGGTGAAAACGTTTATAAAAAATAAATATTTATAAGTATGTTTCTCATTTAATTTTTTTGATGAACCTATTGATACATTAGCTATCAATGCGTTCTTTCTGCAGAGATTATCCGTTGAAATATATTTTGATTCTGGTTTCAGTACACACATTCACTTACGGACAAATTACTTTTGATAGCCTGCTAGATAAAAAAACCGAACGTTTCATTAGTTGGATTCTAATGCCCGGAAAAATAACAATGAACGATCACAAACTTGAATATCTTGCACATAAAGCGTTTAAAGAAAAGCGCCGACTATACCTCCCGTGGGGGAAACCTGAATCTCACTTTACTTTTAGTGATCGTGATATACAACAATACCAGCGTACTTTACCCAAGAAAGCTGACCCCAAAGAAATGCAAAATATTATTGCACTACTTGGGTTAAGAACACGAAAAAAAGAATAACTAAAAAAAGGTCTACTATGGAAGCCTATATCATCGACGTGCTACACCTGATGTTGCGCTATTTTCATGTGGTTGCTGCAATCGCATGGATTGGTGCCTCATTTTACTTTGCCTGGCTCGACAACAATCTCGAAACACCGCCTGAATGGAAAAAAGAAAAAGGTATCAAGGGTGACCTATGGGCTATTCATGGCGGCGGTTTTTATGAAGTGGCCAAGTACCAAAATGGGCCGCCCATTATGCCAAAAAATTTACACTGGTTTAAGTGGGAAGCCTACACAACATGGCTCACAGGCTTCTTACTTTTCAGTTTAATTTATTATGTTGGCGCTGACGCTTACTTAATCGATACAAGCAAAGCCGAGCTGACACGCATCGAGGCCATTGGTTTATCCTTCGTATTACTGATTGCTGGCTGGTTAGTTTATGAAGTCATCACCCGCTCACCCTTCGCCACAAAGGGGCTGCTCTTTGCTGCCCTTTGTATCGTCATCTTGGTGGGCTACTTTTATGGCTTAAATCAGCTCTTCTCACAAAAAGCCGCTTTCCTGCAAACCGGTGCATTAATCGGCACCTGCATGGCAGCCAATGTATTTTTCCATATCATGCCGGCGCAAAGGTATTTGGTGCGTGAAATCGAAGCCGGTAGAATTCCTGATTCAAAACCAGGGCTTAACGCCAAGAACCGCTCGGTGCATAACAACTACGCCACCTTGCCTATTCTTTTTATCATGCTCAGCAACCATTTTTCTTTTGTCACAGGGCGCGAGCACGCATGGGCAATTCTTGCCGCCATTTTGATCATTGCGATGTGGATACGTCATTACTTCAACCTCAAGCATCAAGGCAACAATCAGCCCATGGTTCTCGTCTCAGGTATCAGTGCATTTATTTTGTTGATGGCAGCTATGGCACCTTGGCCACTTTATGACGACATGCCTGTTAACGCTGTGAACTCGCAGGGAGACGTTGTTCAGCAGCCGGTCATATCCGATGCACAGGGCATGAAAATCATTGAAGCCCATTGCCAAAGTTGCCACAGCGCCAAACCAACATCGCAGCTCTTTTCTGCGGCACCACTCGGGTTTATGCTCGATAACCTTGATGCCGTCAAACAACAACACGCTAAAATAGTACAGCGCACCGTCATTAATAAAGATATGCCGCTCGGCAATATGAGTAAAATGACCGACGAAGAGCGTAAGCAACTTCACCTGTGGTTGAAAGACTTTCAGTAAGCCGCATTAACGGCTTGCGCTATTTTTCGATTCAAACAATAATAGCCAAGCCGTATCAATAGATACAAGCATACAAATTTAATCTACCTATCAAAGCGATATGATTAAAACACTGAAAGAAGCCGCACTCAGTGTCTTGCTTGCTAACCCTGATCTCTATAATGAGCTAGCCACGAAAGAACTCACCGCAAAAATCTTGCAGTTACACGAAAAGCTAGCCAGCTTTCATCAAGTTTTAACCGCTCAACCAGAAAAAATCATCGGATACGTGGATATACAACAAGAAACTCACGCGCTGAAAACATGCGTGGAGTCCCTTGATACATTCTTATTAGAGATAAGCGCCACCAAAAAACAAAACCGACCTCACAAGGTATATACCCATCACACTTGAAGATGCAAGGGCGTTGGCCGCGCTCGCTCACCCCAATCATTTACGGGCTGTAAGCTCATGGGGATTCGCTCACTTGCCGCCTTCTTGCATCTCCAATTCCGATGGGTATAGTTGTCCAGAACAGATACGCAGAATCGGTATCTACAAAGAAATGCCTCGCATAAAGATTCCCTATAAACCAGCCTTTCCATTCAGCACCTTGCTAACAAAGGGCGAGGTCATTGCACGAACCAGCGCACTATAGTTGGGTTGAAAACGAACCTCAGAGCCGATGGGCAGGCACTGCTTAGCCTCAATAACCAAGTGATCACTACTGGCACCATGAATAACAATACCCGGTGGGGCGTTAAGTCCGTCCGGATCCGTATCCTGATGCCCTAGGGCGAGAATACTTTGCTTGGTAGAGCCCTGATTCAAATTGATCGGCGGCGCTTCACTAAATGCACTTTGAGCGCGTTCGCCCCAGGCCTGTGCCGGCTTTACTTTTGATTCGATCACTTCGGCAACAAGTGAAAAGGCATCGGCATGCAAACCCTCGATGACTTGACGTTCCGACGGTTCGCACCCTAACAAAAGTGCTTCGCCTAGACGCAGGTGGTTAACTCTACCCCGTTCAGAGCCGTTAAATACCCAATTAGTATTAGCAGAATTTCCACCAGAAACCATGTCGAGCTTAATACCAAATGAGGCCTCGACAGCATCAGCCAACGCGGATAACTCCGCCATGTTATTTGTATCTGGAACGATACCACTGCGGCAGGCTAGGTTAGTGCCGATCCCTTTTAGTTGGATATTCGGCAGGCAAAGCGTTTCGCGTACCACCGTATTCAAATCGCCTTTCATAATACCTTCACGCAGATCACCCAGTTCAACCATCAACACCACCCCATGGATCTTCTCCATGTGCTGGCTTGCATTTGATAGTTGACGAATAACCTCCAGTTCAGTGTTAAGGCTTATATCCGCATAGGCCACCACTTGCTGCACTTGGCTCGACATAGGAGAGCGAATAAGCATCATCGGTGCCTTAATGCCCGCGTGACGCATCGCCTTTATGTTTTCGATACGGGAATCGCCTAATGTGTGAATACCCGCCCGAAGCAGGGTGTTGGCAATGTCAGGCAGCCCCAGAAAAGCCTTTGTGACCCCAGTAACCGAAATGCCTTTGGCATCTAGGCGTTTAGTCAAGGTGTGGGCGTTATGATGAAGCTTGTTAAGATCGATTTCGAGTCGCGGTGCACTCATTGCGCGCAGGCGGCCAAACGGTCCTTTATTTCGGGGAAGGCGCTAAGCACCATATCAACAAGGCGAGATGGATCGCGTGTCAGAGCATCAGAAACGGGAATATTGAGTTCCTGTTCGTACAAGGTAATAGCCTCACTGACTTCGTCGTCACTCATGTTTTCGTGATTAATGGTCAGACCAATCACCTTTGTCTGTGCAAAGGTTTGAATAAGATTGATTTCAGCGGCTGGGGTCGGCATGTCTATGGTTTCAAAATCACAGCGCACACCACGCTTAGGCGCATGTTGCAATACAACGCCGTTGGCCTGACTGCCACGCAGAATAAAACTTGAGCTTAAATAGGCCGGATGACTCAACGCCCCTTGTCCTTCGATAATAATGACATCGGGGTTTTCATTCCTGAAAGCCTCGACAATGGTGGCTTCCATTTCCCCAGAACAAAACTGTGACGGAATAGCATCCAGCGCAATGCCGTAACGGGCACCTTGAATAAGCCCTGTTTGACCGGTACCCACCACCACCGCATTAATGCCGTGATCATTCAAGGCTTTGGTCAAAATGGTCGCAGTGGTGCGCTTGCCAATCGCGCCGTCCGTACCCAATACGGCAATACGAGGGCAAGTCACTTCATGGATAGAGCCATTAAATAAACGCAGGTCTTTTTTGGCCCGAGGTTTCCTGACATCCAGAATATGTACGTCAGCGATAGCCGCAGCGTCGGCAAATTCAGGGTCTTCATTGAGAAATTCGTGCAGACCATTAACGATATTCATACCCAAAGCAATCGCTTTCAGTACCAGCCCGCGCTCCTGTGTCGATAACATACCGCTGGAGGGTGCCATACCAAAGATAAAATAATCGGGTATAGCATCCGTCTGTTTCAAGGCATCATCAAGATCAAAACAAATAGGAATCGCATTGTGCTTATCATCCAGCACCATACCGGCATCAAGCCCAGCTTTTTCACTATCGATCACCGATAAGATTTTGTATTTCTCGGAATGTCGGGTCAACCCATTAGCTGTCTTCCCATCGAGCTTTCCGAAGTTTGCTTCACAATAAACAACGGCGGTTAGCGTGCCGTTATGCTCGGCTGGCGATAGGGGTAAAGGTGATAGAGGTAAAGACGATAAAGGTAAAATAGTCGGTGATAATATATTGCTAGCTAAAGGGGAGGTTGATACGGAGGGAGTCGGTGTTTTGATGGTCTTAGTGGGTAAAGGTGGCGATGAACTGATCACAGGTGGAGCCTGTTGGCTATAAGGTCGGGCTTTTGGTGACTTTGGTGACTTTGGTGACTTTGGTGACATAATAACTCCTGAAATGGGCTTGGAGGCGACGAGATCGTGCCAACCTTATCCAGTTGCATGTCAAAAGAGGTCTCCACTGAGAAACTGCGGGTAAAAAACGAGCCAAGCATCGTAACACAGTTTGATGTGTATCGTGACGGAATGGCATTTATATAACCATCACCTGTATTTCCCAGCCGCTGGCTTATTAATGCCTACCGATTAATACCTACCGAAATTGCAAATACTCTAAAAGAGGCATCTGAATCTTAACGTTCAATTGACCAGAACAGATGCGCAGGATCTGTGCCTACAATCTATGCCTACAAAGAAAGTCCCCGCATAAAGATCCCCCTCTAAACCAACCGCACTTTATATACACGCCCTTTGAGCTTACCTTGCTCAAGTATATGGAAAGCTTCTTTTGCAACGCCTTGACGAATGGCAACGTAAGAAACAAAGTCTGTCACTTGAATTTTGCCAATATCCTCAAACACCAGCTGCCCTTTTGCTGTGAGCGCACCCACGATATCACCGGGGCGAACTTTTTGCTTTTTACCGCCGCTAATTTCAAGTGTTCGCATACTGGGGTAAAACGGCTTTTCCGATAAATAATGGCTTTCCGGTAATTGGCTCTCAGGCAAATCGTAACCCAAATAATTTTCAAGCTTAGCTTTTTTGAAACGTTCTTTATCGCTAAATAACGTATACGCCAAACCCGATTGATCCGCACGCCCTGTTCGCCCTACACGGTGCACATGCACCTCTAAATCACGCGCAATATGATAATTCAGCACCATTGCCAAGGCATCGATATCTAAGCCACGTGCCGCCACATCGGTTGCCACAAGAATAGACACGCTTTTATTGGCAAATCTCACCAAGGCACGATCACGCTGCTTTTGTTCGAGGTCGCCATTAAGTGCAAGTGCGCTAAAACCTGCCTGTTTAAGTGCAGTGGTGACTTCTTGTGTTTCTATCTTTGTATTACAAAAAACCACCGTACGATCAGGCTTATGTTTAAGCAACAATAGCTTCAGTGCATCCAATCGCTCCATCCCATCGATACAATAAAAATACTCCTCGATCTGGCTATCGGCCTGCACCGATTCAATCTCGATATGCACAGGGTTCGACGCAACGCGCTGGCTCATCGCCTGAATATGCGAAGGAAAAGTTGCACTGAATAACAAGGTTTGCCGAGTGGTAGGTACTTGACTGACAATATTATCAAGGCTCTCACTAAAGCCCATATCCAACATGCGATCCGCTTCATCCAGCACCAACAGCTCTACATGCGATAAATCGAGGTTGCCTTTACGCACATGCTCTTCAACACGCCCCGGTGTTCCCACAATGATATGTGCACCGTGCGCTAAAGAACCGACTTGAGGACCAAAAGGCATTCCGCCACAAAGTGTTAATACCTTAATATTATGAATCGTTCGTGCCAGTTTACGCATTTCTTTCGCCACTTGATCAGCAAGTTCACGCGTTGGGCAAAGTATTAATGACTGCACTCGAAACGCTTTCACATTGAGTGCCTGCAACACGCCCAAAGCAAAGGCAACGGTTTTCCCTGAGCCCGTTTTGGCTTGACCAATCACATCACGTCCTTCAAGAATTGCCGGCAGGCTTTCGGCCTGAATCGGCGTCATTTGCTGAAAACCCAGCGTTGATAAATTTTGCACGAGCGAAGGATGCAATGCGAGAGAGGAAAATAACTGTGATTTCAAAGGTATACCTGATGCGTAATACGGAGGATAAAGCCCAGCGCACATCATAACGAAAACTCACAAAATACGCTACGCTACGAGAATTACCTTGCTGAAAATTCACAAAAACCTGTAAATCATCTCATGCTTCCTGTGAACTTCTTTTACTTTAGAGGTCTATAAAATTCAAATTTGGATCTTTTAGAGCATTCATGAAAAAGTACATCGTTATTCTGTATTTGTGCAGCAGCATAGCCTGCCATGCTGCCTTAATTTTTAAAAAAACAGGGGGAAATACCTATCAAGCAACAACTGAAAACTCAACAGATGATGCCGTAAAAATAAGCTCAACAGCGCTTACTCTACCGAATAAAGACAAGCCCCCTCAAACTAAATTATTTTCATTTATTGCACCTAGCAGTATTCTCGGTGGCGCACGTTTTTTAGCCGGATCCATACAAGATGACGATACTAAAAATAAAATAGGAAACGCATTATTTGATGACACAAATTATCAAAAATATGGGTTCTCTGAACAAGAGCAACAGAATTTAAGAGCTGGCAATGTAGAAGTCAATTTCAAACCTATAGAAAAATTCTATGAAGATGATATTAAATCCTATGATGCGAACCAAGGAAAAGAAATAGGGATACGCCTTTTAAACTCAGCCGACAGATTAAGAAGAGATAATTTTATTCAACGCTCAACAGGGAAAAATTCACCTTTGCAAAAATTTCTTCATGACAAAACTGCCTCGATTGGCGATGATAATGAACTGGTTTATTCAATAAGATGTGGCGACGGCAAGGCCATATTTCAAACTAACGAACAACTAACAGGCTTACAAACTGAAATTACCGAAGAAGCCTATGAAAGTATTGCTAAAACACTTTTTTCTTATTACGACAAACCGCCTACTGACAAGGATTAATCATTTATTAAGCTATACCCAGATCATTTTTTGATGCGGCGGACTCAATGCACCTCTCAATAAAATCAAGGTAATGGTTATTAGTAATAATTCTATTGGAAATTACAGGTATAAAAATACCCATAGAAAAGCCATCACATCATACAAACATGAAAAATCCACATTGAACTTTAACTTTATTTTCTTGCCTACTGTAAAGATTAAGATTTATACAATAGAAAACAAACAATGTTTAAATATTTATTACTTATGATCCTCTTGCAAAATTCTGACTTGCTCACGCCAAAATTCAACTATGAAAAAAAGTCAGGCTAAAATTTCTTTGTTTTAACGAGAAAGATCTTTTTCTTGTTGGGTTGGTTAATATTTAATCATATTATGCAAATTTGACAGTGGCAAACTTGATGCATCCTGTCTCGGTGCATTTTTCCACTCCATCAACCCAGCTAAATGACGCTATTCTATAAGTCGCAAGAGTTGATCAATAGTTAATGTTAAAATACCGAACATAAGGTGCGTCATGACCTTTGCTGCGCCTTTCACTCTTACAACTCGACCGCCAAACTCATCCTTTAAACGACCATTAACTCTTTCTACCGTACTACGCTCGTTATAACGAACTGACTCAGGGTATTTATGACCCACATGAAAAGCAGCTTTATTCTCAAGTTCTATCTCTCGTTTACGAGCGCTGCTTCGCGGGTTTTCATCAATCAAAGGAACATGACCCAACGACCGACTGTGTTTCTTTATGAGTGGAGAATCATAAGCTGCATCCATTAAATCATAACAGCTCGTGACACGTTGAGCTGTCGTCTCCGCGAGAGGAATTGCAGCTTGGCTATCATGCATGGAAGCCGAGGTTAACAGGCAGCTAATCGGTATGCCTCCATCAGCTGCATCAATATGTAGCTTGTAACCAACCCAGCTGGTTTTATAGCCTTTGCTATTTCTTTTTGTGCCAACATCACAATCGTCGGGTAAGTCAGATTTCATCTCGTCAAGTGTCATTCCGGCGCATTGTTTTTCTATGCGCGTTGGCTCTTTAATGCGCTCTTCCCCTTTTTTAGGGCGACCCCGAGGCTTTTTGACTTTTTCTACTGCGTCCTTTTTCTTCGGTTTTTCTCGGGCATTAATGGCCGTGGAGTCACGGGAAATATGACCAATGACCTGCTCTCCCAAGTATTCGTCAATAACCGCAGCATGTATTCGCTCAGCTAACTGACCATCTGAGAATTCGGCAAAAGCTCTTGAAAAGGTTGAAGCACTTGGGACATCGCTCATTTTCTCCCATCCGCAAAGCCTACGTAATGTCGTGCTACTTTTTAAATGATCTAACAGGATTTCTGTTGTTGGCAAGTTGTAGACTGCCTTAGCAACAAAGGCTCGGAGAATTGCTGACCTGTTTGATGAGGGGCGTCCAACCGCATTACCCATATAAGGCAAATGACTCTCAACCCGTGACATTTCGAGAACCTGAATCAGTTTTTTCTGTTTTTTTGTCAGGCTACCAAGCTCTTCTTGAATCCAGGGGAAAAGGGCACATTGAAAATGATTCCAGGTACTGAATAATAACTGGCGGGTCTGATTCATTACTGCTACATTCCATGTTGACTTGCTATGTATATTTTAGCAGGTGCCTCAAACACTTCTTTTTTTTATCCTTTTTTACCAATAAAAATATCGTTTTTTTGAGTTTTGCAATTACCTCTTATAACTATTATTATTTTTTTTACTCACATCACAGTTAAAAGTAAAGAATTACAAAGTATCAGTGCAACATCTATTGATCATCTATCCATAAATGAAATTCGTCAAAAATACAAAGAAGGCTTCCGTATTGACTTTCAATGCCTAGGTGCTGATTTAAAAAGTCGAATAGATGAATTAAAAATATCAGGCATGAACATTCAAGACCAGATAAGCTTACCTAGCGAACTCCAAGAATATACATTAGATCTCATAAAAGATTATAAAATAAAATATTTCTTTAATGCTGTAGCTAAATACCCTGATGGTATAAAAGCTTATATTCACAATGAATTATTACTCTATGGTTTCCGCCCAGCCGAAAATTTAACACTTGATGAACTCAATAACCTTTCACTTGAGACGCTAGAATCAACTTATCAAGCCAGTCACTTCTGGAAAAATATCGGATTCGCACATCCCAAAAATCGCTCACAGATAGAAACCTGGATAAAACATGAAGCTACGAACAATCAAGAAGTTATCGCTGCGTACCTCACAAAAAATAATATGAAAACAGATGACAAAAGGCTTCATATTATCATGAAAATTTCCGTATTAGATATTGCAAGCAACGCCGTAAGAGGCCTCTACTATCTTAAGCAACAGGCACCCTTAACTTTCTACAGGGCAATAACAGTTGATAGCTGGATGAAAAATAAACCTTCTCCACTGAAGGTGATCACATAATAACAAAACAACCAACATAAAAATATAATATTTTTATTTATAATTTAACCTTTTGCTTTTTAAGATAAATCGCCACAACACCCTATAAAAAAATACATTTATCACCATAATAAATATTTATTTTATTAAACAAAGCTAAACTTAAAACCAATAACACGAACAATAACAAAAAAATATTTGTATCCATGCCAAAACACATCATCAAAGCGCTGATTATGCTGTTATTTAGTGCTCATATTTCAGCGACAGAAACTCAAACTCACCTCCTTGAAGAGGTCACCATCATTGGCGACATATCACAAGATAAGACAGGCATTAGCCCTCGTGCGAAAAAGCTCCTTAGTGTTGCAGGTGCCGCGAACGACCCACTAAAAGCCATTCACGCACTCCCTGGTGTAACGTTCTCATCGGGCTGGGAATCGCATGATCCTGTCATCAGAGGGTCTGCGCCGCGTGATAATGCTTACTACATCGATGGGATACCGGCCGAATATATTTTCCATGTTTTCGGCACGAGTATTTTTGATAAAAATGTCATCAACACATTTGATCTTAAAGCGGCTGCTTTTACGGGTTTTTATAATAATGCGACAGGGGGTGTTATTGATGTCGCACTACGCGCGCCCAAAAACCAACCGTTTACCACGCTTATTAATTGGAGCTTTTTAAAAGCCGGGATTTTCATCGAATCAGGCATTGGCGAAAACATGGCATTTTACGCGAGTTATCGACGAAGCTTATTGCGTGAATACAATGCGCTGATCAACCTCAAGAAGCTGGCGAGCGAAAACCAAGACGGGTTTCGCATCAAAGCGTTGCCAGCAGATCAAGATTATCAGGTTAAATACCAGTGGTGCCTATCACCTGAGCACCAACTGACACTCTCTGCCGCCGGTGCGTTTGATGATTTAGCTGCTGAATTTTCTGAAGGCAACAACCTTGTTGAGCGCGACCCTGATTTTGCAGGCACTGTAGAAATTAACAAAGGCTTTAATCATCAAGGCATTCAGTGGCAGTTTGATGATAAACACAACAAGCAATCTTTCAATGCACAATTTGTCCATATCCATAACGTTGATCATGCCTTTTTTGGCCAAGATCAATCAAAAGAAATTGCGTATCACACCTATCTATTCCGAACCGACTGGCAAAAAACGCTGACTCAACACCACCAAATAGCCACGCGTTTCTGGTTTGAATCGATGCGCTATCAATTTCATATCAACGCAAAAACACCGCCATGCACGAAAAGTTTTGAGGCGGAATGTCCGACCATCGACGCGACTTACTCTCGCTTTGACAAAAGCTTAAGCTTACAACGCCCTGCTTTTTACCTAAGCGATAACATTAAACTTAGCAACAACCAACGCAGCACACTTGCGATCAACGTTGTCTATGATGATTATTTGAAGGATATGCGCATAGAACCACGTATCAGCTGGGATTATTTTTGGGGTACTTCCTGGCTTGTGTATCTGAAGGCAGGCATGTACTCACAGCGACCAGAAATACTTCACGTCATAAAACCCACAGGCAACCCCAAACTCAACACAGAAAGATCTAATCATTATTTGGGTGGCATTGAATACTCGCCTAATGAATCCTTTTCATTCAGAACTGAGCTTTATTTTAAAACCTTTCAACAACTTGTGGTTAATGTCAGCGCACAACAGCCAGATGCCCTTTATAGCAACCAAGCACAAGGGCATGCCTACGGTGTTGAATTTTTACTGACTAAACATCTCACGGATAAATGGTATGGCTGGGCGTCACTGGGGCTCTCAAAAACTGAGCGTACCAACCTGAGTACGCAACAAGATATGCCATTTGAATACGACAAACCCCTCATCATTAACTTTGTTAGTAATTACCTACTTACCGAGCGGTGGCATATTGGCGCAAAGTGGAGCCTTCAATCCGGCGGGCGCTATACACCCATTACGCACTTGAAAGACAATGAAAAGTTTGCAGGTACGCAAGATCCCGCTTATGGCAAGTTAAATTCTGAACGCTTACCCGCCTACCATCAACTCGATATCCGTATCGAATACACAAGCCCTAAAACATGGGGATACTGGAAATTTTATGCCGATATATTAAATGCATATCACCAAAGGAATATTACTGCGTATGAATATGCCCCTAATAATAAAGAAACGATTAAACCCCCTAAAGGCTTTGGTCGGGATGTGCCTGTCACGACCAGTACAAGCTTGGGGGTTATTCCCTCGATTGGGGTTGAGGTCATGTTTTAATTTCTGAAGGAATTATTACCTCACTCACTCGACAAACAAAAAAAATACACCTCTATCTATTGTGGCCCACACACCAAAACGTCCCTCTATCAACGTTCCAGCCGCCTTACTCACTTGAATATGTAGCCATATTTTCACCTATATATCGTCATTTTGTCACAAAATAACTTTTATCCTTTCAATTTATTCTTATAGTTAGATAGAAGTATTTTTCCTTCATATAAGTACGTTATATACCCATCGGAATTGGAGATGCAAGAAGGCGGCAAGCGAGCGAACCCCTATGAGCTTACAGTCAGTAAGTGATTGGGGCCAACGCCCTTGCATCTTCAAGGGTGATCGGTATATTCATGAAACCATAAGAAATATTTCATACCCATGAAAAATGAGCACGTTATTTTACAGGCCTTTAATTCACTGGAATTTATTAGATGCGTTCAATAAAAAAAACATTAGCTCAGTGCCTGAGTACCTTTGTATTACTACAAGCAACGGCACACGCAGAAATTTTGATTAATGAAGTCGATGCGGATACACAAGGAACGGATAAGGCTGAGTTCATCGAATTATCCTCATTAGGGTCGGCGCAATTTTCTCTCGACGACTATTCGTTAGTCCTTTTTAATGGTTCAAACGATAGCAGCTACCTCACTGTTGATCTGACCGGCAAAAAAACCAATAAAGAGGGTTTCTTCGTTATTTGTGGTAACGCTGAGAAAGTCGCTAATTGTGATTTAGATATTTCTCCCGATGAAAATCTTGTGCAAAATGGTGCCGATGCCGTAGCCTTATACCGCGCGCCCTCGAAGAACTTCCCTAAGGGTACACCCGTCACCACCGATAATCTTGTTGATGCGGTTGCTTACGACACGAGCGACAAAGATGACGCCGCACTGCTTGTTTTACTCAATGATGCACAACCACAAATCAATGAGAATGCATTAGGTAACGCGTCAGAGGTATCCAACCAGCGTTGTGACCAACATGCTAAAAATACAACAAGCTATATGCAAGCAACGCCAACGCCAGGCATGAGCAATACTTGCCCTGTAAGCGTCGAGCTTAAGCAGTGTGGCGACCCAGCAACGTTAATCAGTGCCATCCAAGGCGAGGTTCTGGATATTGCTGATGATAAAAGCCCCCTGCTGAATGCTGAAGTCGTGATTGAAGGTATCGTCACTATGGATCTTCAAGGCGGACAACTGGCTAACGGAGATGCTACTGCCCAGTACAATAGCTATTTCCTTCAGGAAGAGTCGGCGGATTCTGATGACAACCCAGAGACATCTGAAGCCATTATGGTTTTCGACAAAAGTTTTGCCGTTAATGTCGGCGATAAAGTACGCGTAAAAGGCATGGTCAACGAGAAAAATAAAGTCACGCAATTATCCAAGGTGACGGCCAGTTTGATTTGCTCAACAAACAACCCGTTACCTGCCGCAACCCCGATAGCATTGCCTGTCGCATCAACGACAGACTTTGAACGGGTAGAAGGCATGCGCATCATCAATGAACAAAACCTTATCGTCTCTGATCTTTTTGTGGTTCTTTATGGCCTCGGTAATGATGGGCAGTTTGCCGTATCAAGCGAGCTTTTATTTAACCCGACTGAAATTGCAACGCCCGGATCTGAAGCATACCAACAAGCCTTAAACGCCAGAAAGCTCAACTATCTCATTATTGATGACGGCGTATCAGCGGCCTACCCTTCATTCATTCCCTTCCCTGATGAGAGTGGGTTTTCTGCGAGTAACCCTTTGCGTATTGGCTATAAAGTACCGGGCTTTACCGGCGTCATGCATGCAAAGAACGGTAATTATATGTTGATCCCCAGTGACATTAGCCTTATCCCTGACAATATTCGTACCGAAAAGCCCTTCGTCGCAGACAATGCGAACCTCATCATCACGGCATTTAATGTGTTGAATTATTTTAATGGCGATGGCCTAGGTGGTGGCTTCCCTACAGCGAGAGGTGCACCCACACTTGATGCGTTCAACATGCAAGAAGCAAAAATTGTTGCTGCTCTTGACGCTATCAATGCTGACGTGATCGCGCTGATGGAAATAGAATCTGATGGTTACAGTGAAAACAGTGCGATTGATGCGCTTGTCAAAGCACTCAACAAAACCCAAAAGAATGAGGGTGCTTATCGCTTTATACGCCCTAGCGATGGAAAAAAACTAGGCACTGATGCAATTACCGTCGGGCTATTATACCGACACAATAAAATCATCTTAAAAGGTAAAACAGTGACATTGGATAGCAGTAACTCGCCCTCTGATGAAAGCGGTGTATTGTTTGATGATAAAAAGAACCGCCCATCTCTTATTCAAACCTTCAGCTTTAATGGTTTTGATTTTACTGTTTCGGTCAACCACTTGAAAAGTAAAGGCAGTGCCTGCAGAGAAGCGAACGAAGCCCAAGATGGGCAAGGAAACTGCAATATCAACCGTACACGCGCCGCCAAAGGCCTAGCACAATTTTTAAGTACACAGCCCACGGGCATTAATGCCAATGCCACCTTGATACTCGGTGACATCAATGCATACAGCAAAGAAGACCCCGCTGTTGTCTTTGAAAATAACGGCTATACCAACTTAAAATACACGGATAAATCCGATGAAAAGAAACCCTATTCTTATAGCTTTGGTGGCTTTGTAGGCAGTCTTGATCATGCTTTTGGAAAAGGCTTTCTTGGCAACCTTGAGAGCGTTACGGCATGGCATATTAATTCCGTTGAAGACAGTTTAATGGGCTACATGACGGAAGCTAACGGCCAGACCTATCAATCAATCGATAATTACGCCAATGCTGATGCCTATAGATCGTCAGATCACGACCCTATTGTGCTCGGGTTTCACATACCGAAACAGGATGAAAGTAAACCTGACATAGAGCTTGTAGAAAAAGGCAGCATTGGTACTTATTTACTGATAATTTTGTGTTCTCTGGCACTCTTTAGAATACGCTAAAAAAATCAGCCGCTAATCTAATCTGTCGGTTTCAACAGTCACGATTGACGGGTTTAGCAGTAATCTGTGTAGACAAAGAGACAGGGAGAAATGTAAGCAAAAAACATAGCCTAACGCAAGAAGGTACCGATAGAGTTACAAAGTTTATGAACGATCCAGAGATTTTAGGCTGTCAACAAATGAAGATCTGGAGCAGAGAAAAACGCCCCATCTAGACGACATTATTGATGGCGGAATAAAACAAGAATAAATTTTCTTTTGCAGATTGCATCTACCTTACAAAGAGGCAGTCAGTTAAGAAAATTTAACAAGGCTAGGCGGTCAGGTAAAGCAACGGAAACACCGAATGGCCCACTATAAAGTTGTAACGTAAATAAAGCTAACAAGTAACGTCGTTTTATATTAATCGTTATTCCTTTGCAGTACAACATCACGCCAATCCAAAGGAAACTGTTAACACACAAGCATGACAGCCACCTATAAAAATCTATACCCAAAAAAAACATTGGAAAAATAGCAGTCAATGAACAAAAGATAAAATATTTATGGGATTTATTTAAATTACAGGCTTTCACAACCTTAAAGAACAAGAGGGACTGGGCAATAACAAAAGGCATTATCATAGCAAACCGACTTAGCGATTTATCAGAAAGCAACCTCTCAATAGTCAATTTTAAATTACTATCCATTCCCGCAGACAAGAAAAATAAGGAGTCTTTATTAGGTGTAAAATTTAGAGATTCACTAAGGCCTTGCAATAAAAAATCCACGCTAGATGCCTGTATCCGGCCAAAATAAACAACTGCCAAAGCCTCCAATCCCACAATAACAATTAAACTCAACATATAGGCAAACTTAGGCGGGTGATCATTACTATATGCTATATATAAGTATGACAAAAAAAGTGTTGGTATTTGCATGAAAAGGCTCGCCTCGTGAATAAGCAACATGCAAGTTGAAACCATATAAAGAACAAGAAAGCTAATACAGTTACTTTTTACTTTGACAAAAAATATTAATGAAGAAATAAGTAAAATATAATTAATTTGATCGAACCGCCCATAATCATATACAAATTGCTGCAAAGAAAATCCAGAAACAAAAAAAAGAATACCTACCAATACATTCCTTTTAAAAAACAAGTAGCAAAAAAGGAACAAAAACAAGGCTGACAAGGATAAGTAAAATATTGCTGCTTTTTGCAGTATTAAAATATCTATAGGCTTAGAAAAAATAGATGTTAATAACTCACCAATAAGCCCCCTCTTTATAAACTGAACATCATAACCAATCGACATATATGTTGCAGTCCAATCAGACAAAGGCTTAAACAATGAAAGAAATATCCAAGAAAAAATACCCGCATAACCAAAAAACAATAAGGGCCAGGAAAGACAAGACCAACGTCCTAAACGCATAACTTACTCACTAAAATTATAAAAAATCTACCTACACCAAACTCAGCAGCCTACAGCTAACATACTATACGCAAAAAGATTTTTAACCAGCACTAATAAAAACTATAACTAACAACCACTTAGCCACCAACACCCTTGCGTTGAACATAATCAACATCATAATCCTTTCCATACACCATCCGTGAGTTTGGTTTTAATAAAGGCGAAAAAAGGCTATTTTCTTCGATATAAAGTGGTGACGCGACATTCATTAACGCCAGCGAAAAATGGAAGTAATCATCTAACGTGTAGGGCTTATGCGCATTCGCTTTTAATCGCTCAACGCTTTCGGGGAAATGCTGGTGATAACCCTCAGATAGCCAGACGATAAAAGGAATATCAAAGCTATTTTTCGTTACCTTATCAGGCTGATGCCCTTTAAAATCAATTGCATCGAATACTTCTTCGCCGTGATCAGAAATATAATTCAATGCAGCAATTTCATGCCGGCTGCTTTTCTTGACGCGTTCAATAACCCCGTTCACCACAAAATCATTGTAAGCAATGCTATTGTCATAGGTATTAATATAATACTTTTGGTTATCACTTAATGTATCGGTATAGGCGAAATACGGGGGGCTATCAAAGCGATCATATTCAGCAGGGTAGCGTTTATCGTATCGCAAATGACTGCCCATTAAGTGAATAAAGATCACTTTTTTCTTGGCGTCAGAGGCAAGTGCTTTTTCCAATTCTGGCAATATATGCCCATCGTATTGTTGTCCTGTCTTACCGCGCACAACATCGCCAATAAATATCGTCTGCTCGGCCTGCTCCGCTATTGCCGAATAGGTACCCCCAAAAGGCAATTGATTACTTATCCACCACGTTTTAAAGCCGGCAATATTGGCTGCATCCATAATACTCAACGCTTGATTGCAAGAAATATCGTCACGCGTGGTAGCTGACGTCAGTGCATAACACAAAGAAGGTATCGTTTGTGCAAAATTGCTAATGACATTATCAAGCACAATGAGGTCTTGTCGTTTTTTAAGGTGAGGATTGGTATCTCGTTGATAGCCATAAAGACTCATATGCTTACGAGAAACTGATTCACCGATAATAAAGATATACGTCTGCGGTGCATCCAATGCGCTAACAAATTTACCGGCATTATTTTTAGATAACAGCTCTCTTTCTTTAAGCTCTACCGATAGCGGCTCTCTTCTATCAAGATAAGTAGGGTAAGCACCAGCAATACCGGGAATCACTTTATAATAATCGTGCTTAACAACAATAAACCGATATAAATAGGCCGTTAAAACAATAAAGAAAAAAAGCGCTATACCTCGATATAACTTTCGCTTAGGCAACCCTTCGCAAACAAGCTTAAACAAAAGAAAAAAACTTGCTGCCATATACACAAGCAGCACGACTAAAACGAGTGGATCAAAATAGCTTTGAAATATCTCGATTGCCTCCTGTGTGTTGGTTTGAGCCACTGCACCCACAATGGATGATGTGCGTGTAAATATACCGCCAAACACCATGGCATAACTGATATCAACCAGCGAAAAAATAATAAAAGCGATCGATAGCATCACGACGAGGGGTTTAAAGCGAAAAATATAACAATACGTTATCGACAAAACCGCCCACCCCAGATGCGTGCGATAGCCACGATCGGACCATTCAGCAAAAACGAGCGCGAGAAGAAAAGGCACACCGTAAATAAAAATGAAGACCACAAAAGGGTTCGATAAGAATTTTTGTTTTGACAACATCCAACAAGCACCCAAAAAATGGGGCATTATACAGCAACAATATCAAACGTGGCTTACTCTCTATCGTGTAAAATCAGATTTACCATTAAACGTGATTATCGCCCTGCACCAGCACGACTGGAATCACACTCACATAACCTAATCGGTAGTAACCAGAACTCCGTCGGCACGCATGGCGATTAAAATGACTGGGATAAATATATACCCATCGGAATTGGAGATGCAAGAAGGCTGCAAGCGAGCGAATCCCCATGAGCTTACAGTCCGTAAGTGATTGGGGTGAGCGAGCGCGGCCAACGCCCTTGCATCTTCAAGTGTGATCGGTATAAAACCAGAACTTCAATCCACGCTTCGTAGATTGACATCAATAAATTTAGTAAGCTAACGCCATGGAAAATTCAGTAGTAGAAATAAGCGTTATTGCGCCCATGTATAACGAAGAAGAAGTCATTGACTGCTTTTTTGAACGCATACAGTGCAATTTAGAAAAGGTCACACAGGCCTACGAGATTATTTGTGTGAATGACGGCAGCCACGACAGCACCTGGCAAAAACTCGTTGAATACAGCCTCAATGATAACCGAATAAAAATCATCAATCTTTCAAGAAATTTTGGTAAAGAAGCGGCCCTAACAGCAGGGATTGATCATTCCACAGGGTTGTCGGTCATTCCTATTGATTGCGACCTCCAAGACCCGCCAGAGCTTATCATCGAGATGGTTGAAAAATGGAAAGAAGGCTACGATGTTGTGCTTGCGCAACGCGTAGACAGAAACTCAGATTCAATGCTCAAGAAACTGACCTCACGCATCTTTTATAGCACCATGGATCGCATTTCCGATATTAACATCCCTAATAACGTGGGTGATTTTCGCCTGTTAGATAGAAAAGCAATCGACTGCCTGAAGCTTTTTAAAGAGAAAAACCGTTTCATGAAAGGGATTTTCGCTTCATTAGGGTTTAAAACCTACACGATTGAATACGCACGCCCAGAGCGGGCTGCAGGCGAAACCAAATGGAACTACTTTGGCCTGTATCGTTTTGCCATTGACGGCATTGTTTCGTTCTCTTCTTTTCCCTTAAAACTGTGGTCCTATATTGGTGCCACTATTTCACTCATCGCCTTCTGCTACGGATTCTTTATCATCGGGAAAACCTTGATCATGGGTACAGATGTGCCCGGTTATGCCTCATTGATGGTGGTGATGTTGTTTATGTCTGGCCTGATACTTCTTTGTTTAGGCATGATCGGTGAGTATCTCGCAAGGGTATTCATTGAGGTGAAAGACCGCCCCGTTTACCTCGTTATGGACAAAAAAGGGTTTGAGTAATATTCCCACGTTTACCTTAGGTATATCAGCTTGCCAAAAACCCTTTTAAAATTTGCCGTGGTTGGCGTTTTGGCAACCCTCACCAATCTTTGCGTCTTCTTTTTACTCCAAGAAGCACAATTTTCTCTGATCGCCTCCAATGTGGGCGCATGGATGGTGGCTATAATAGTCTCTTATGTAGGCCACAAAAACTGGACATTTACCGCTGCAAAAACACAATCAAGCACTCAGACCAAGGTTAAGTTTCTTGTCAACTCACTCATAACGCTCGCCTTCAATTACACATTCACTTACGTTTTTACCGATGTATTTCCAAGCACGTTTTTTATTGTTGTCTCTATCGTATTCCTGACGCCTATAATGAGCTTTATACTCATGAAATACTGGGTATTTATTTCTGATCGAGATAGCTGATATACTCCCGCCACACAAGCAGCTATTTTCAAGCCTTAGTCGCTACAAAGAAGATTTAAGAAAGACGAACAGCCTTGCTAACGCTTCTTTTTTAGCACATTAAAGGCCGTTCTTCGCCTTTAACAGTTTTGGTATACGAGTACATCATTTCAAAAGGTTTGTCTGGTAATGGATTCCTGCCTTCGCGGGAATCCAATGAGTAAATGACGAAAAAAGCATAAAACTAAACCCGACAATCGGATTGACACGATGTACTCGGCATAAAAAGCGTATTAAACGAATGCAACCCGATACAGAAGATTGCACGTTCACCCAACTCCACTTAAATCAATAAATTATATCCATGTTTGAAAAGAATATTGCTTGCCCAACATTGTTACTTCACTTCTTTATTTGGGCAATTGTGCCGTCATTATTGGCACCTAACCTACCGCTGGATGCCATAGAATCCGCCTATTGGGCTAAAGAGTGGCAGCTAGGCTACTTCAAACACCCCCCGTTAAATGCCTGGTTAGCTGAAATAGCGATTACTGTTTTTGGTCGTCATGATGCTGTGTTGTTCTTCTTATCCAGTATTTGTGGATTTTTAACAGCCTGGCCTGTTGTACTCATTGTAAAAGCACGTTACGGCATAAAAGCGGGTAATTACACAGCCTTTGCCAGCCTAATCATTCTCTTTTTGAGCATTTCTGTTTACGAATACAATGTGAACATGTCGTTTATTCCTTTTTGGACCTGGTCTATCTATGCCTTCATCAAAGCGACTTCTACGAAAAAAACACATTGGTGGCTGATGCTTGGCCTACTCAGCGGATTGGGCTTTCTGGGTAAATATGCCATTTTATTGCTGCTACTGACGTTGTTTATCTGGTGCCTGATCAAACAGCGCCACATTTTCCTTGAGAAAGGGCCTTATCTGTCACTCATCGTTTTTGGCGTAGTTATCACCCCACATATCGTTTGGCTCTTCAATAACGATTTTTCAACCATTTTATATTTCATGAATCGCTCCTCCTCTGCTAATGATGCATCGTGGATTAAGCACTTAACGCTTCCTTTCAACTTTTTTACGAATTTCCTAACCAACTTATTGCCTGTTCTGTTCGCGACAATCATAGGGGTAGGCTTTACCCGCTTACGCTACTTACGTGAGCCTAGCATGCGTATCGTCAAGCTCATTATGGGCGATATTTTCATCTTCTCATCTTTTTGCGCTATCGCTGTCCTGCTCTTGTTATCCGGCTTGACGGCAGCACACATAAAAATCATGTGGGCAATGCCTATTGGTTACTGTTTTGCAGGAATACTGGGTATTTTTTTAGCGCAGCTTGATAATCTAAAAAACTTTAGGAAACGTTTTCTTATCGCTGTTGCCTTCTTTTACAGCTTGTTAGTGATCTTAATGATCGGCGTCTTTTTTGTTTCTCCTTATACTTTAAAAAAGCCGCACAGACTGATGTATGACGGGCACAACCTAGCGATTGAGGCCGATAAATTTTGGAAAAAATACGAAGGGGATACGCCATTAACCCTCGTGACAGGCAAGCTTTGGCCAGCAGGAAATATCGCCTGGTACCATAAAGACCGGCCGAGTGTTTTTATACAAGGTGAATGGCAACGATCGCCTTGGGTCAACCGAGAAACCTTCTCAAAACACGATCAACTTTATGTCTCTGATTCCGCTATCGCTGATCATGAAATATATAAAGGGATGTGCATCACTCATGTTAAGAAGATTGATTGGCCCACAGCGAGATCAATCACCTACAAAAAACATCCGCAGGTTTGGTTTTCAATATTAAAACCACGTGTTAACGGTAAATGTCATACCGATTCACCGCCTCTAGTAAACTAGGAATCGATGCTCATAGCAGCTATTATACGCCTCTATAAGTGAGCATTTAGTACTCTAGCTATGATGACGGCTGTATTCATCGCTAGAAAAATTTGCCTGATTTGATTATAACGGTGGATTCAGTAATATGTTGCAGCACTTCGAGAAGATCACTTATGGACGACACACATTTTTACTTTGCTTCAACACCCCTGCATATATTGTGTTTTTCTGCCGTGGCGCTTTCTTTCCCTCAAAAAAATCATGTCTTGCTGCTTATCGATCAAGCCAATACGGTAGAAAACCCCTATTTTATCGCGCTACAACACTGGGATAATTCGCCTTTCTCGGAAGTTTTCATGTTTGGAGGGCAAAATAAAAAAATCCGCAACAGAGTCAAATCCAGAAAACGCATATTCACGCAAATTCATCAGCTCGCGGATACGTATAAACCGACGCAATTATTTACGGGCTCAGACAAACGATTAGAATTCCAGTACTGCGCCTCTCTCGACTTAAATACACACAATATCTATATTGATGAAGGCACCTACACCTATATCCCGCCATCGCGTGGGAAGCAGTTAAACCATACCCTTTTTGACACCCCCGCAAAAAAAATTGCCTATGGCAACTGGTATAAAAACACGCCTTTTACAGCAGGGTCGAGCTGGATAGACGAAATATGGGCAGCATTCCCTAACGCCACGCATAGCGGCCTACAAGAAAAAATGATTAAACCCTTTGATGCAAAGCTGCTTGATCATCCATCACTTAAAGCGTTTGCCTCATCACTGATCGCCCCTACAGGCTTCACTTTGCAATCGCTCAAAGGCATTAACATTATCTTTAGCTTGCCCCACGAATCTTTATTAACGCAATCCACTCACTGGCCAAAAATTTTCAATGATTTAAATAAGCGAGGCTTAATCTTTGCTGCTAAATACCACCCAAGGGATAAGCAGCAAGATAGCCTTGCCGTACATCGCTATAAAAACGCCACCCTGATCCCACAAACCATTTTCTTTGAAGCCCTACTCCCTGCTATCGAACCTAACTGTATTATTGTTGGTGATATTTCAAGTATCCTGCTCAACACAAAATGGCTTAAACCAAAAGCCAAGAGTATTGCTGTGATCGAAAATACCGATAAAACACGCCAACCCTTTGTACAATTTTATCGAGAAATTGGTATCACGGTGGTTGCGCCCAACGAACTCCCTAGCTTGCTGACAGCCTCATGAAAATCGATTTTTTCTCTGCTAGGCAGTTACAACATAGCTACTTCGCTCAATTGCAGCGAGTACTGAAACAAAAAGGCCATGCAAGCGACATTCTATGGCATAAATCACTGTGGTTTTTTTCTTTCTGGTTAAAATATTTGAATAAAGCACCCGCCGAGCTTAAAAATACGCGAGACAACTGCTTAGCCGAAAAACAAAATGCACAAAAGCATCGCCATAAAAGCAAACTCTATTGGTCTGTATACGCTTATTTTAAAACCCTAGAATCACACATTTTATTCGCTATTTATTATGGCGCTCTGATTAAATCACACTCAGATACATTGGTTGTCTGGAACGGTTTGAAATATCGTCAAAGCATTGCTGTTTGTGCTGCTAAAGCGCTAAACATTCGCTGCCTGTTCATGGAAAATGGATTAATTCCTGATACAACAACGATTGACCCTCGTGGCATCAATTATCTGAACAGTATTCCGCGTGACCCGCAATTTTTTATCGACAAAAACGCCCCGCCCTTTGATTTTATACCCACATCCATACCTCAAAAACCACCCTTTAATGGTACGCCTTATATTCTCGTCCCTTTTCAGGTGAACACCGATACACAAATAACGCTTTTCTCTCCTTGGATAAAAGATACACAATCATTAGTGAATACATTTATCACCGCAAGCAAAGCACTTGGCGACAACATGCCCCTTATATGCTTCAAGCCTCATCCTCACGGCGATGAAAATATTCAGGCAATTAAGGCGTTGATTGAGCCTTATTCAAAACTACAGATGATTGAATCAGTCGATACCGCCACGCTCATTGATGCTGCAGGTGGTATTATTACCATTAACTCGACTGTCGGTATCGAATCATTGCTGAAACAAAAATCCGTTATGGTATTAGGCCAAACTTTTTACGCCATTGAAGGCATGACATTACAGGCAAGCAACCAAGCACAGCTAAATCAACAGTTATCGTTATTGATGCGCTTTACACCTAACGAGAAACTACTCAATAGCTTCTTGTCTTACCTGAAAAATGACTACCAGATTAAAACCAGCTGGAAAAAATCTGATCAAGAACACATTGATCGCATGACAAAAAGAATCATTCAATTGAGCCAACATGTTACATAAAACCATACACTACTTAGGCCACAGGCTACTCTCTTCAAATAACATCCGTCTCGCTATGACCTTACTCGTCAAAGACGAAGTCGACATCATTGAAACCAATATCCACTTCCACGCCAAACAAGGTGTGGATTGCTTCATCGTGATGGATAATGGCTCCACAGATGGCACACGAGAAAAGCTAGGCGAACTCACTCAACAATACGACATGCTGGTTATTGATCAGCCCAATCAGAACTACCAACAGGCCAAATGGATGACCGAGTTGGCCTTCATCGCCCGAAATAAGATGGGCGCAAACCTTGTGATCAGTAATGATGCTGATGAGTTTTGGCAAGCTAACGAAGGCGTATCACTGAAAACTTACTTAACATCTTCTGACTCCGTCATTACCGTTCCACGTTACAATATGGCGTTATCAGAACAAGCCTTGGAAAGTGATTACCGTTTTACTGATGCTAACCTAGTTGTAAAAAACCCTATTCTTTTTGATAAAGAAACACAGATTAATGATGCAGCCATCGCCATGCTGCTGATTAAAATCAGCCCGCAAACCATTGTTAACCCCTATGGTTTACTGCGTTTGAAAGGTGGAAATCATCGCGCCAAGCATAGCTGGCAGCTAATTAACAAACGAACTGAAAATCACATCAAGGTGTTTCACTATCCTATTCGCTCCTACGCCCAGTTTGAGGCGAAAGTCAAAACCTTCTCAATATTACTTGAAACTACAGATGCCCGCCTAGGCGATCATTGCCGGCGATGGGTCAAACACTACAATCAAGGGTTGCTAAATGAAGAATTCAAGCGTTTTTTATTAAATGAACAGGATATTGAAACCTTAAAGAAGGTTGGCGTGCTACGAATCTATAACCCGTTAGATACTTTACTTTCGCCATCGTATGGTTAATTAAAAAATAATAATTTTTAATATGAATAGAGCGAATTTTTCAATATCTCTAGCTCATTAATAAAACAACTTGCCTTGAAATGATAAATTTATCAATAGGAAAATCAATGCTCAAAAACATAATCCATAACAAGTTTCTTTATCATGGTTCACTATCTACGTTTTCACTTAGATATAGCATATTTAATTTTTTCCGGCGCTGGCCTATGGCTATATCTATTAAAGAACAAAGCATTAAAGTTGAAGATTCTCATGGCGATACTATTTTTGTTGGCGAACCAGAAAGAATACAAAGATTCAAACGTGGAATTAAGTCTAAAGTTGAAAAGGTCGCCGCTAACTATATGCTACAGTCTATAGGTTTCGAAACAGGTGATATAATTATCGATTGCGGTGCTAACATAGGTGAAATCGGCATTTACTTAAAGCAGTTCCACATCCAATATCATGCATTCGAACCAGCCTTAAATGAATTCGAGGCCAACTTAAAAAATAACCCCCAAGGAACTATTAACCGTTACGCTCTATGGAAAGAAGAAACTACTCTCACATTTTATAACAAAAATGATACTGGAGATTCATCTCTTTTCGAAATAAATGACTATGCATCAAAGGTAACAGTACAAACAAAAGTTTTAGACGACTACATCCAACAAAAAAACTTGGCCAAGATTAAACTATTAAAACTGGAAGCCGAGGGAGCTGAACCAGAAATTCTAGAAGGCGCACTAAAAAGCTTAGAAAAAATACAATACATATCTGTTGATTGTGGGCCTGAAAGAGGGTTAAACCAGACAACAACATTTGTAGAAGTTGTCAACACCCTCACTTCTCATGGATTTAAAGTAAAAGGTATTGAACAAGGGCGACTAGTTGTTTTATTTAAAAACACCAATATAGATAAGTAAGCTGCTATTCACAAAATGATAGATACTGTCTTGCGACTCGATCCGCACTAAACTTATCCATATCCAGGTTCTCAATAGGAGGGTAATTACAAAGTGCATGCTCCATGAGTTTCGTCATTTCTTTTGTATCACCTACAGGCGCAAGAAAAGAGGCAAACTCGCCAACGAGCACCTCATTTGGGCCAGAAGGGCAATCAGTAGATACAATCGGCGTACCTATTATCAAGGCCTCAACCAAAGCTCGAGGAAGGCCTTCTGCCTCAGAGGTGAGCACTGCAATTTTTGCATTTTTGATCAAGCGGTATGGATTTTTATCCCACCCCCAGAAAACAAGCCTATCTAACATGCCAAGTTTTTTGGCGTGTAATTTTATTGCTTCTTCTTCCACCCCTTTTCCAACTAATAATAGTTTCAACGTCTTATCAGAGATCGCTGAAAACGAATCCAGCAAATCTATGTGACGCTTTCGCTTGATAAAAGAAGCGACATAAATAATATAATCAAAGTCAGGTACATTATCTTTAATCAAAGATTTTTTTCTTACACCATCAATATCATAGGGGTTATTGATGATGGTAATATTTTCAGCTTTACACGCCAAGTTTTCTATAAGATCGGATGCTATTCCTCGAGACAAGGCAATCAGTTTCTTGTTTTTGAACTTCTTTTTAAGCTTCTTAATTTTTCTATCTGATTTGTAATCTTCTTTGTTTACCCATGCTGTAGGCGTGATATGAACTGAGCAAAATACTGATTTAGAAGATATATAGTCATAGTACTCAGCTCGGCTCGTAACAAATAAGTCATAGTTTATTCGTTTCGTAATTTGTCTTATCTTTAACTTTTTTAACAGTGAAAGATCGCCGGGGATAACCCGCACCCGAATATTGTTCGTTACATTATAATCTTTTTCACCCGTTAAAACGTATAGATCTACATCTAGGCCTAATTTCGCCATACTGCCCGCTAAGGTTATAATGGTTTTCTCTGCTCCGGCACCATTAAGAGATCCCAATAGAAAACCAACGCGCATTCGAGGCTTATTAGCTGATTCATTAATCATAATACTTCTTAAAAACCTTTATCTCTATATTGTATTAAACACTCTACTGCAAGCGATCATAGCATAAACCCATCGAGTGATGCCCCTCAGAGTCCCTCTTACTGGGATTGTTAATCGCAAGCGTTAGCTAACGAATATTTACTGGCTTGCTAATTTTATAATCGACAAATATCGCTGATAAAGACTCGGCGTACTTGGCTTCTTCTCTAATACACATTGGAATTTCCGGCACCACTTCCCGTCGGTAGCCAAATCAAACAAAAGATCGCTCATCTGATAATGATGAATGTTTTTCACTGTTGACATATCCAGCGCACGACCCGCATCAAAAACATAAAATACATTTGTTTTGGGATGCCGTTGTTTTTCTCCGTGGTACTGAAGACTTGAATAGACATCTTTTTTATCCGTCATGGGCGGTAAATGATCACTAATAATAAGAACAAGTGCATCAGGCACAGCCTCGAAAAGTTGAGGAATAAATTCAGCGATAGATTGTGTACGGTAGCGATATTGATTCACTGCCCGCTCTAATGCTTTACCTTTATATCCTTCGCCCAGCGACAAGTAATCTGGGTGACAATCACGATCAATTTTATGCGGCCAATGCCCAAACATACCCATTGAATACGTGAGTGAAACACGCTGCTTTTGATTAAGATAATAAGCAAGTGATTGCTCAAACAGTGCTTTATCGCGCATAAGTGTTTCTCTGCCACATAGTGCTTGATCCAATGGGTATGCCTGTTGAGTTGAATATTTCTTTGGGTAGCGTAATTGCTGAAACCCGAGCGAGCGGTAAGCCTTGAGTGCATTAAAATAAGAGGGTGAATAAGCGAAATTAACTGTTGTAGGAAAACCGGCCATTGATACCCAGTTAGCTATACAATCACTCTTCTCCCCTGTAAATCCATTAAATTCAATATCAGAAAACTTAGCGAGCGCAGGCGCTGAACATAAGACTTCAAATTCAGCTTGTGCCGTGTGACCGCCAAAAACCGGTGAGGTGACGTAACCTTTAGCGCTGCTGATGCGCTCGAAAAATGGATTATTAAAGGATTTTCCTAAATCTAGACGTTTAAGCTCAGTTGGGTCAAGAAATGATTCAAGTTGAAAGATAAAAATAGGACGCTGTAGGTTTTCTTTTAAAAATTCTGCACGTTTTTTTCCTACTTTAACCATCTTCGTTGTATCAATACCACTAAGTCTGCTTATTGTTTGATGGCGTTTCGCTTCTTCGTAAAAAAGCGTTGACAGCTTTCCATTATATTTCACATTCCTATCGGCTCTCGTGTTAACAATCTCTCTCGACAGACTTTCAAACGCAAAAATATATGTGGCTGGAAAATATGTAGCGATCAAAGTAAGCGTTGTTATAAAAAGAACAGCCGCGATTAAAAAATAAGACTTTGCTTTATTCACATGACGGAAAAAAACAAAAATAAGAATCAAAGCAGAGAGCAGCATAAAGCTGTGCTCAAGAACATTGAAAAGCATTAATAACTCGGGTGCTTCTTCAAAGCTAACAAACCTAAACACCTCACCAAACAGGATGTAATAGATATCAATGCCAAGATAAAATACAAATATCGGCATATAAGCTAATAGCATTCTGTATTTAGATGGCTTTAAGGATAGGTAAACAAAACCACTAAAAATTAAACAAAGGGGGAACTCGGTATATATTTGCTTTGTATTTGCATGTAGGCCGCCAATAGCGCTGCTAAATAGAGAATATCCAGCTAAAATCAATAGGCTAAAAAAAACAAACTTCAGAATGGCTTTTAAATTGAGCATAGGTAAGGGTGGTAACGAATTTATTATGTTGAAGATATTGGTGGTTTTCGGCTGAGCATTCTAATAGATAAGTAAAAAGCGCTCAAGGGCATAGAGCACAAGCGAATAAGCATGAGTACGCTGATACGGAAAGAATAAGATGAGTGAGCAAATACTAATCATTGCGTTAGGCTTGCTTTAATTTCTTCAATTCTAGCTAACCTTTGATCCAGCATTTTTTGTTTATTACTGGGTATGCCTAGCTTCGATAGAAGCCTATATTTAAAACCCATTAATTGGCGAGTAAGTTTAACCTCTCTGCTCGCTTGTAAATGCTCGATAATAGGTACGACCTGCTCTCCATCATATTCACGATCAAATATATAAATATACGCCAGAGGGAGAGGGGCAACATGTAAATTAAGATCGCGTAAGATCAGCACTCTTGCAAGGCACTCTTGATCATTGAGGGTTGGGTTATTCTTGACTTCTTCAATCCAGCATCTCACCAGTTCAATAGTTTTATTCGAATAGTTAAAATATAGGGTTCCAGATAAAAGCTCATCTCTATCGCCTTTTTTTCTTAAATAATAAACCGATAAATCACAGCTAAGATTCTCAAAAAAGTCGGTATAATTCTCATGAATGAAGGCATCGGCATCAATATAAAGAACCGGTTCTTTATATTTTTCAAGCATTGTAAGAATAATTTGAGGCTTAAGACTAATAGCGGATTGCCAGCATGATGGCTCAATTGCTTTGTAATCATAGAATAAACCCTGCTTCTTGAATGATTTTTCTAACAATTGATAACAAGATAAATACAAAGGATCAGTCGTGTAATAACCTATTGTCACCATATAATTCACCTAAACTACACAAATTTAGTTGCACCCACAGGGTGAATGCATAAAACCTTGCTTTATTTCAAGGTTACTTTCTTAATAATGCACGTAATTGATACCTGAAAAACCGCAGAGTAAATTTTTTCACTAATGGTATTTCCCGTAAAATGCATTCGGCCTCATCGCACTTACCTGATTTAATTAATTCTCTAGCCAGTGAGAATTGCTGGGAAGCGAGCTGTTTATCCGTTACAACACCCTTCAACGTTGCTATTTTTAACTTAAAAACATCGGATTTTCTTTCAGTGTTATACCCCGTGTAACTTAACCCTTCTTGCTGATAATCTTTAACTAAAGAAACAGTATCTATTGCAAACAAGTATCCGTCTTTACTTACATTTGCAAAAAAATACCACTCTTCAGCATTTTTAAACTTTTCTGTAAACCTATGCCCTCTCACCAAACTGGTATGCATACAATGACAAGTATCACCCGAAATATTTTTTCTATACATATAATCAAAAATGAAAGACAGCTGACCTTTTTCTTTTAGTTTTGTAAGTACCTCTCCTTTAGAGTTTATACACTTTGAAAGTATCCATTTTTCACTCGGGTGACTAACAACAGCTTCACTCAACACCTTTAAAGCACCTTCCACAAAATAATCATCATCATCAAGAAACACAATAAAACCTTCATGGTCACTTTCCTCTATTTTTTTAAGGATTGCATTTCTCGCTTTATTTACGCCTGAGTTTTTATTGAGTTGGATATTTACTACACGCTCATCATGGATATAATCCCCTATAAGCAGCTGTGTTGAATCGGTAGACCCGTCATCACAAATATAAATCTTCCAATGCATATAATTCTGCGTGAATATAGATTCGATAGCCCTCTTCAGCAAGGAGGACCTATTATAGGTAGGTATAGCCAAGAAAAAAAAAGGGGGGGCATTCATAATGATTTTGCTTTCTTGGTTAGCACCAAGGAAAAGTTCATTAACAATACAAAAAGTAGCATGGATGGTGCTTGCAATATAACAACATCACTCAAACCTGAAATCATGAAGCTTAAAATGATCATAAATGGCAATAAATTAACATAGCTCTTGGTTTTCATATACGCCGAGACTGCCCAACCTCCTATATAAATAAACAGAGAAAACATAAACAAACTAATGAGCAAACCAAAATTAAAGACAGACTGCAAAAAATCGTTATGCACATGGCCTATTGTTTGATAGTTTTCTGGGAGGTTATTTTTCTTCATATATCGATTAATAATTTTCTTATCCTCATCTACACCCACCCCCCACAATAGGTTTCCTTGCAAAGACTCTAAAATACCTACCCATACATGATAACGCTCACCTAATATGCCAAGAGCACTAAAGTTATTAAACTTTGACAGTGATTTTTTATAGACTGGACTTTCTACAATGAAAGGTGTCGCGAGCCCTATAACCATTAAAGAAATGAATATGATACGCCTTCTATTGCGGAAATATTTAAACGCATGGTAACCAAATATTAACAACGGTATACAAATTGCTGCCAAAGCACCTCGTGATCCCGTTAAAAATAAAGCACTTATACCGAGAAGTACTAGGGCAAGTGATACCCAGGAAAGCAAACGTTTCTCTTGAGAAATATATACCAAAGAGAGAATGGAGACCGTGCTTATCAACATGCCCAGCATGACAGCAAAGATAATGGATAAATTAATCCCTCCTGTTGCCAATGCAAAATTTTCTGCAGATCGGCTAATAAAAAAATTGTAGTAACTACTTACAACGCCACCAGTCAATGCAGCAAGAAGAATAATAATAAAAAGGTGATCATTTTTTATTTCAGTTTGTCTGAGTGTTAAAAATATAGGGGTACAAATAAAAGCAGAGCGTAATAAATTTGAAAATTCTTGAGGTTCTGAATAACTATCAGCATAGAGATAAGCTATTCCATAAAGAGCCGGCCAAACCAACAATACAAGCAACCAACACACTTCGACTGCCGAAAAAGATGCGAATGATTCCTTCTGAAGTAACGCCCCAATCAAATATAGGCAGCTTGCTAATACCGCAAGGTGAATAAAAGGTGTTGCAAAATGATAATTTAAACCGATGACACTAAGAGCAACATATGTACAATATAGAGTCGTTTTTTTAAATACAATCATCGCAATATCTCAATACTTCGGACAGTTTTTTAAGTTGTTGATTTTAAAAGGTTTAATTTTTTACTTAAGTATCAATCAAAGCTAGATAAATCAATGGGTTACAATTTATGTAAATCCTTTAAATCGAAAACTGTCCGAAGTGTTGTATCTATAACCCAGAGAAATATTCGAGTCCGACAAAATTTATTTTTAATTTCAAATAAAGGCTTTTAAATTTTTCAACCTGTGTATCATTTTCTCCTTCCACTGCATAAATCACCAACTCTGGTCTTAACCAGCGCGCGTTGATTAGGACTGTTGAAAAATCGCCAATAAGAACACACTCACTACTAATGTGAGACAAGAGCGATTCAAAATTTATCTTTCTTGGGATTTCAATTATTTTATATTCTTTGCTCACTGCTAACAAATCATTATGTGTATCCCTCGGATGATACTTTACTCCCACCTTATCGTATTTGAGCAAAAGTTTTTTTAATGCCTCTCGCCAATTCCTTTTAGCTTGCTCTGTGTACATTAACGATTCGTGGGGCAAAATAATCAACGCATTGAGAGACGAGAGATGTTTAGGTTTATAGTCTTGCAGTTCGAACATTTTATCTGAAAAATCTTTCATTTGGGGCTGTTCAAGCCAGCATTGTTCAAACTTAAGCAAACGTTTATGCGATAATAAAGGGTGTATATAATCAGGAAATGCAACGTAAATTTCTTGGATCCAGCTTGACCCACCCACCGTAGGCGGATTTCGCCAAAAGAAGCCATAAACAAGCTTCTTAGCTATATTATCTATCAATATATCGCCTATTCGGCTAGACGCCTCACGCCCTACATAGGTAAATGTTCCCTCATCAATATAAACACCTTTGGCAGATACACCTGCAATTGACATCGCATACTGGAACTCAATTCGCCGGTCGTTTCCCGTCAGCAAGCACTCCGGTTGATAGGCAATCATTAATTGTTTGATTTGATAAAAAATTCGCCTCCTCGACTGTATTTTTTTTAAAGTACACTTGATACGCCCTTCAAATATTTGTACTTCTGAGAAAGGCGATTCGTGCCACTGACCTAAAGCGGTAAAATAAAGGTTGTTTTCAGTTTCAGGCTGATCGATAAGTAATAGAATGTGATTGATGTTCGGTGCTTTTAAAGCAATTGCCGATGATAAAAAAACATGCAAAGGCGTTGATGCAAAGTAAAAATGGCAGAGAGGCATTCATTTCTCATTACTCAATTAAAAACAATACTTCAGGCAGGTTTCACATAGCCATCAAGCTTGGTATTAATATAAGAATATGTTTTATAGGAATAGTTCATGACTAATTCAACGCCACCCAACTCAGTTATTAATACAAACTCAGCAAAAAACGCATACATGCGAGTCAAAAGTGCCGCTTTTATTACTGACTCATGGCGTATTAGCAAAATAACTACTATTGGCGCTTGTAAAGGTCAAATACTAACCCCCATACCTCACACAACACCCAACAAACTTTTGTATCTACCGAGCGTTTAAGGTAAGTTACCCCATATCCAGTCAGCACCCCCACAACAACCAACAGATTCAGGAATATCTGTGTTCAAGCATCTATCCATCGGTTTAAAAATAGCGTTTATCGCTATTGTTGGTTTTGTAGGAATCCTCATCTTTCAAAGCGCAAATTATCGCTTATCTGTCAACCTACAAGATCAACTGCATAAAGTCTTTTACGAAGACTTCGTCATTCTTAAATTTTCCAATGACATCCAAATCAATTTTTCTGATCTTGATAAGCTTTATCAAGCCGCGCTGATTGAAGCCGATATGGATACGCTCATGGAAGCCGATATTAAAGCGCGCAGCATGCGGCAAGAGTTCAAGCAATTTCAGAAAAAACACACGCTCAACATCGCTGTTTATAACAACCTTATCAATGCATTTAATACCTATACGGATACCACATCAGCGCACACCTCGGCCGTTTTATCTGGACAACTAGGTTACCAGCAAACCTTGATGGGTTACGATCAGATTGGACTACTCAAGCAAGATTATGAACAAACACAAAGTCAGTTTTTTGAGTATTGTTACGCCGCCTTTGAGAAACAACTCACCGTCATACAAGGCGAAGGTAAGTTTTTAGTCGACTTTGGCTTATTGCTTGGAATTTTACTGACACTGATCCTAGGCATTGTCTCTTTTTTCGTCATCAAGAACTTAATCTCTGCTTTTCATAAAGTCGTGAATCTTGCACAGCAAATTGCGGAAGGCAATCTCGATCAAGAGATTAAGCCGCGATCGAATGATGAGACAGGCAAGATGATGCTCTCACTAAAAGCCATGCAGGAGGCTTTAAAAAAACAGCGTGAAGATGATATCCAACGTGAGCGCACGCAAGATTTTTTAAGTGAACTTAACGAAACTATGCGAGGGGACCCGAACCTTGACCAATTACTGACCCAAGTATTGCAATATTTCGTCCATCAATTCTCTGCTGAGAACGGCAATATCTACCTCTTTGATCACGAGCAGAAACTCCTTTTACAATCGTCAGTTGGTTTGAGCGACACCCCTATCAACCCCGCACAAAAAAGCTTTGAACACGCCTATCTTGGTGAGGTCGCGCGGGCGGCGTATGGCCGCATTTTAAATCCTCAAAAAGATGATATAACCCCAACCAAATGCACGCCCCTTGATCGTGCCGACTCTCCGTTAATGCTCCTTCCTATTTCAAAGGATTCAACCTCCATTGGCGTCATTGAACTGGAAAGCAGCCAACCTTTTACCGATGACGATCTCGCATTAATCAGCAAAGGTAACGCTGCTGTATTCATTGCTATTAATTCTGCCAATGCAAGAACAGCACTCGCAAATATGCTCACCCAAACACAAGAGCAAGCCAAAGTACTTAAAGATCAACGGCATGAACTTGAAGTCAGTGGCCGTTACAAGTCTCAGTTCCTCTCTACCATGTCGCACGAACTTAGAACACCACTCAACAGTATCCTCATTTTGTCTGAGTCATTAGTGAATAACCGAAGCGGGCTACTCTCTCAACAAGAAGTTCAAAATGCACATGTGATTCATAATGCCGGTAATGAATTACTGTCATTGATTAATGATATTTTAGATTTATCAAAAATTGAAGAAGGCAAAATGGATGTTGTCTGGGAGAAACTCGACATTCGATTACTTGCTGATAACCTCTTTCACACGTTTGACCTACAAGCCAAAAACAAACAGCTGACCTATCAAGTTAAGGTGGCAATAAATGTACCCATACTCATCGGTAGTGATTCTTTTCGCCTCAAACAAATCCTTAAAAACTTTATCTCTAATGCATTAAAATTCACGGATACCGGGGGAGTATATGTCGATTTTAGAGTTGCCGCCGAAAACGGAAGATCCACCAAAGACCTTAAAATTTCTGTCAGGGATACGGGGCTCGGCATCAAAAATGCGATGCAAGATGACGTTTTCGAGGCATTTAAGCAACTTGACGGAACCACGAGTAGAAAATACGGCGGTACGGGTCTTGGCCTTTCCATCTCGCGTGAATTAGCCAAATTACTTGATGGCCAAGTAGGCCTTTATAGCGCAGGTGACAATCAAGGTAGCTGCTTCACACTAACAATACCGATAAACCCTAAAATTGCTGACCAGGAGCTACTCGCCAGGCAAGCCCCTCTTCCCATAGAAACGAGCTACCCCAGCGGTTTCAACAAACACTTATCAACTGCCAAAGTACTCATCGTTGAAGATAACCCCGTATTAATACAAACTATGCGCAGTGTTTTCACCAAAAACGATGTCCCTGTTATCATCGAAACCAGTGGAGAAAAAGCCTTTGCGGCTATAAAAACGCATCTTTTTTCATGCCTAATCATTGATTTAAACCTACCTGATTATCAAGATGAGTCTCTTTTTAAGGCTATTCGTGAACTCGATGACTACAAAGACACACCGCTCATTGTTTTTACCGCTGAAGATCTCTCTTTAACAGAAAAAAAACGCATTCAACAACTCGCCGATTATATTATTTTGAAAACGCCAAAAGCCATTAAGGAGGTCTGCTTGCTTACTAAAACGATTCTCGCTACCCAATTTAGGGAGCACAAAATTAAAGAAAAAAATATTGAGTATGACTTTAATGGCAAACAATTGCTCCTTGTCGATGATGATGAACGTAATCTGTATTCGCTTTCACTGATTCTTAAAGATGCAGGTCTAGACGTAACACTTGCCAGAAGCGGTCAAGAGGCGTTGGAAGCCATTAAACATGATAAAAATATCGATGTTATGCTTCTCGATATAATGATGCCAATCATGGATGGCTACCAGGTAATGGAAAAACTAAAACGCCAGCAAAGCCAACTGCCCATTATCGCCCTCACGGCAAAAGCGATGGCTACAGATAAAGAAAAATGCTTAGCGGCTGGCGCATCACAGTATCTATCCAAACCTGTAGACCGAAAAGATTTACTCTATGCAATTGCAGTAGAAATTGCATAACCATTTTATCCGAAGATTGGGGCTCTGCTGACTCTTGAGAATCCGCAGAAGCGACGTCATTTACTGGCATCAAAATCTCTAATTTACAATGCTAACTTATCGTTATATGCTTAAAATCTCAGTTGGTCGACCAGCTATCAACGCCGAATAAAAATGGACGCCTCATGTTAAAGGAACTACGCTCTGCTTCGCGCTCAATCAAACGTATGGGCCAAACAAGCCTCGCTGCAAACAAACTTTTCTATCAGTGGTACAAAACCCGTCAGGACGACAACTTTCCCATTTTGTTGCGTGATACCTTACAGGATCTTGGTTGTACCTATATAAAACTCGGGCAATTAGTCGCAAGTTCGCCGACATTATTCCCTGAGAAATACGTCGATGCATTTCAATCGTGCCTCGATCAAACAAAACCTTTACCTTTTGATATCATACAACCCATTCTCGAAGAGCAACTTGGTTCAAAAATTCAAACTAAGTTCAGATATATTGATAAAAAACCTCTCGCGTCGGCGTCCATCGCACAAGTGCATGCAGCTGAACTATTATCTGGCGAAAAGGTTGTTTTAAAAGTTCAAAAACCTGGGGTGCGGCAAACACTAGAAACAGATTTTCAGTTTTTATATTTTTCCACACAAATGATAGAAAAGCTCACGACAAAAGCTTGGAAATCATCGCTCATCGATATCGTCAAAGAAATGCGTGATGGTATGCTCGACGAATGTGATTTTTATCAAGAAGCAGAAAACATTAACGAGTTCAGACGATTTCTTGATAAAAACAGCATCACCGACGTTGTTGCACCAAAGGTCTATCCAGAATTATCGACAAAAACGGTGTTAACCATGGAGCGCTTTTTTGGCGTACCCCTTACTGACACAAAAGGTGTTTATCGCATAACAAAAACGCCTGATGCCTCTTTAGCAAAAGCGCTCGACGTATGGTTTATGAGCCTGAAACAATGCCGTATTTATCATGCCGATTTACATGCCGGCAATGTGATGATGCTTAATGACGGACGCATCGGCTTTATCGACTTTGGCATCGTTGGGCGCCTGTCAGAAAGAACATGGGACGGACTAACCTCACTCGCCGTATGCTTACCCGTCCAGAATTTTGATGGCATTGCCCTTGCGCTCAGTAAAATCGGCGCAACAGATTCAGCCGTAAGCTTGCCCGCTTTTTCAGATGATCTCGCCGACTTCTGGGCAACCATCATGCAAGAGGACACACTTGTAAGCCAAGACCCTGATCACCTTTGGCGTGCAGTTATGACGAGTTTTTCGACAATCAGCGCCAAGCATGGCATTCGCTTTCCGCGTGAATTCACCCTTTTAGTGAAGCAATTCCTCTACTTTGATCGTTTCATTAGCCTCTTGGCACCCGAAATAGGTATGTTCAATGACGAACGATTGGATATGATTGGCTTAGCCGTTTAAAATAGCCGCTTAATATATGAAGTGAGAAAGTCTGTGTCTGAATCTTTACTAGAACTGATTGAATTGGCTAATGGAGATGTAGCCCTGAAACGCGTTGATAATGAGCAAGCAGAGCCTATTGTTACATTGAAGTTTTCAAAAGACTCTTTGGGCTCTATGCAAGAATCTAAAATGCTCATTGCTCAAGCTATGATCGAAGCGGGTATGCTGGCTTTTTCGGAACTGACTGAAGCGCCTATTTCACCATCAGTGAGTGAAGAAGTTATTCTCCACTAGCCGGCAATACCCTAAACGCACTAGCGTTATTCACGCTTAATCTATTGTCACTTAATTAATTGTCGCTTATCGCTCAACCACACAAGAAAAAAGGTTAGAGCCCCTTAAGACGGGGCTCAAAGATTATGTGGATTACCAACTCGCCCCCCATTAGCAGAGACGAAGCTGTACAAGCACTGCTGGGCTCAACGCCCAAGATGATTCACTACAAAGGTCAAATCAATAAGAAAGCTAGCCCAATATTCGTCGGCTGGGGCAATAAACCCAGCACAGAGAAAAGTCGACGATGGGCTAAAGCACTCTCTATCCCTTACCATCAACTAGAAGATGGTTTTATCGCCTACCTTTCTCACCCATCCCTTAACCCTCAGCGATTAAGCCTGATTCATGACACAACAGGCATTTATTATGATGCCCGCACACCGTCAGACTTAAGCGCTTTACTGCACACATTAAGACTCACCGATGCCGAGAAATTCCGAACGCAGTTGATCATTAAAACAATCACTGAATACGGCATCAGCAAATATAATCAGGAAAAAAGTGTCAGCGCTGAAACACTAAACGCTATTGAGCCTGATAGCGTTGTGATCATTGATCAAACAGCAGGTGATGCATCTATTACAGGCGCACTCGCTGAGGCTGATGATTTTTTTCAAATGGTGGAGCATGCAATCAATCATCAGCCTTCACAGCACCTTTATCTAAAAGTGCACCCTGATGTTTTACTGGGAAAAAAACAAGGCGTCATCTACGCCCAAATACATCGCTACCCTAATTTGCGTATTTTACCGACTGAAATATCAACAAAGCAGCTGTTTACCCGCATCAAAACCCTTTATACGGTTTCTTCTCAGATGGGCATCGAGGCATTATGGTACAACTGTAAAGTACATTGCTTCGGTGTCCCTTTTTATTCGGGCTACGGCTTAACCTGTGATCATAAAAAAGCACCACATGAAAGGCTGCCTATCAGCCTAGAAACTTTAACATTTGGTGCTTTAATCAAATACTGCCAATACATTCATCCTGAAACGCATGAGCTATGCACTATCGAAGATATTCTTCCCTTTATTATTCAGGGGAAGCAACTTCGTCATACGCATGGTTATGCCACACTCTATGCTGTCGATTTTTCATTATGGAAAAGGCTACTTCTTCCTCCATGGCTCGCTCCCTTATCAAAAAATATTGTCTTTTGTAATAAACAAAAAGCCATAAAACAGGCAACCAAAGACGATGCTATTTTACTCTGGAGCAATAATCATCGAGAAATAAAACATGATCATGTTATTCGCATGGAAGATGGATTTATTCGATCGAATGGCTTGGGCGTCGACTTAACCCCACCGCTATCACTGGTATTGGATACGAGAGGCATTTATTTTGATGCAACAAGGCCTTCAGACCTTGAGTATTTACTTGAAAATAAACAAGTCACTGAAGCACAAAGCCTGCGTGCTGAGAGTTTGATTCGCCAAATACAAGAAAACAGGATCAGTAAATACAACCTAAAAAAACCACGCATCGCACTTGAAGTTCAACGTAATAACTATACAAGCTTGATTCTTGTTCCGGGGCAAGTCGAATCAGATGCATCGATTCGTTTCGGCGTGCTCGATGGCACCACTATTTTTAGCATGTTAAAACAAGCCAGGCAGGACAACCCCAACGCCTTTATTATCTATAGACCTCATCCCGATGTGCTTACCGGCGAGCGCACTGGGTTAACACCGACACAAGCACAACCTTATGCAGATTTCATTGACTGTGACAGTGACATCCACTCCACACTTGATGAAGTCGATGAAGTACATGTTTTAACATCCCTCGTAGGCTTTGAAGCGTTACTAAAAAAGAAAAAAGTCGTTTGTTATGGCTTGCCGTTCTACGCTGGGTTTGGGTTAACACAAGATAAAGTATCTACGTTAAGAAGATCCAAAGTTCGAACTCTTTCTGAACTGTGCTTCCTGACTCTGATACAATACCCTCGATATTTACATCCCGACAGTGAGCTGGATACGTCTGCTGAAAGCACGATTGATATTCTCACTTCACAGGATATAACAATAAAAACAGGCATTAGCCACATAGGGCGCTTACTCCAAAAAATTCGCTTTCTCAATGCTCTCGCTATTCGCCGCTTACGCAAGATCTAACACTGGTTTTACTTTGAACATTCTATTGCTACAAGGCCCCCTTGGCCCTTTCTTTGCTCGCCTAACAAAAGCCTTATTAGAGAAAAATCACCACGTTTTTCGTATACATTTCAATGCTGGCGACCGTTTTTTCAGCAATGAAGGCCACTGTACCGATTACAACAAGCCGCTAAGCGCATGGCCTGAATACCTTTCACAATTTATTCGTCAGCATCAGATTGAATGCGTCGTGCTGTATGGTGACTGCCGCTCTTATCATCAAGCCGCCATAAGCGTTGCCCGCCAACACGACTGCACCATCAAAGTGCTAGAAGAAGGATACTTACGCCCCGACTGGATTACCTGCGAAAACGAGGGTGTTAATGCCGCCTCATCCTTTCTTGAACACACCGATTTCACACAAGAACAACGAGCCCTCACACAAAAGGAAAAAAAAGACACCACAGGAAATACCTTTGCACAGAGATTAATTTATGCCAGCTTATACTTCTGGGCCATGCATCTTCAGCGCCGAGATTTTCCGCATTATCAAAACCACCACATCAATCCATCACCTGTCGTTCAAGGTAAATTATGGCTAAAAAACTTCTATCGGAAATATCATTGCAAGGCTAAAGACAAGCAGTCGCTTACAGATATGCACAAAGGCTTTGGTGACCGTTTTTATCTGCTTCCTTTACAGGTTGCTACGGACTCTCAAATCATCACACACTCTGACTTTAGCTCGATGACATCAGTCATTGAAAGCACCATTCAGTCTTTTGCGCGCAATGCACCCAAAGATACTGCCCTGCTGATCAAACATCACCCTGTTGATAGGGGGCACAGCCATTACGCTGAGTGCATTAACCAAGCAGCGAATGATAACAGTGTTAGCGACCGTATTTTTTATGGCCACGACTGGTCGCTTCCAGACCTGTTACGGCATACAAGAGGTGTTGTCACACTGAACAGTACGGTAGGTATTTCTGCACTCATCCATCACCTGCCGGTAAAGGTATTGGGAAGAGCATTTTGGAATTTACCCAGCATCACATCACAACAAACACTGGATGAATTTTGGAAAAATCCTGAAAATCCATCTAGAAAAAAAATAGATTGCCTGATCGCGTCTATTCGATATAACACACAAATTAAAGGCAGCTTTTATAAAAATATCACGAGGTCATCGAAAGCACTTGCAACACACATATACCCATCGAAATTGGAGATGCAAGAAGGCGGCAAGCGAGCGAATCTCCATGAGCTTACACCCCGTAAGTGATTGGGATGAGCGAGCCCGGCCAACGCCCTTGCATCTTCAAGTGTGATCGGTATAGGCTCTATTGACTGACGATAACTAAGCTCTGCCGCTTACCCTAAACAGGCAATTCAAACAGTAATACCGACCAGGTCTTTCTAAAATCTACCCAAAGTAAGTATGCGTTAACACACTTACTTGCTTTTCTCTTCAACAGTTTCGAAGCTATTTTCACTAATAACAGTGGCTAGTTCAGCTGTTCGCTCAAAGTACGAGAGTCTATTCATCGCCACCTTCAACTCCCAAGTTTCAAAATTTTCTTGGGTATTGGGTATATTATTCTCGCCCATTTCTTGCAACACTTCATGCTTGGGAATGGAAATAACAGGTTTTTCTCCCGCCAAAAAAGAGTCACGATAACTTTTATACGACACAATAAACTCTCCGGCCAACTCCTCTACTAAACTAGCAATACGCTGCCCTTCATGAAAATTCGTGTTCTTTATGCTCATGGGGTCTTGAGCCCAGTGTAACGCATGCAGAAGTGCAGCTTTTTTTGCTAGATCTTCCTGCTTGTAACTCGACCATTCTTCTTGAGATTGACCTCTCCAGCTATTGAAAACAGCCATGCTTTGAATATACGGCAGAGAGAGCAATTTAGCTTGTAACGTGAAAGCCATCTCTCCTACGCTCATCGATAACGTACTTCCACTCAACAAAATGAGTGATAACGCAAGAACACATACATTAATTCGCTTCATTCTAGGCTCCATTCCAGTGACAGGTATTAATTTCTCTATTTTTCCTTTGATATAAAAAATAAAATAAAGTTTTATTAAAAAAAACACATAACTTTAAAACGCTGAATCGTCTAATTTAAGCTTTAGCAATAGATTTATAACACCATGAAAACCGCCCGTTTAGCGTTTTAAAGAAACAATGCGTACTTTTATTAAATAGATTTAATTTTTCATAAAAAAAAGAGGGCGGATATAAAGCGTGTTCATAACCATAAGAGGTGTATACCCATCGAAATTGGAGATGCAAAGGTGTTGGGTATAGGCATGCATTCAAGAAGAAATACAAGAGACATACATATTCATAAATGTAGCTTATTAAATCAGCGACGAACTAGCAGCTAAAAAACGGCATTAACAATCGCTTAATGACGTTTTCCCAACAAAACAACACTTACGACACATCAATCAACTGTACAGACCCATCGGGCATAGTTTCGGCAATTTGTCCTTTTGGCTCCTCAAGGAAGACAACTAGCAAGCCTCCCACAAGTGCGCAACTTGCAGCAATAACAATGAAGAAGATGGAAGGGCTGTAAAAAGAATTCACGAGCAAATAGCTGGCTGCCCCTACATTGCCATAAGCACCTGTCATTCCAGCAATTTGCCCTGTTAAACGGCGTTTAATTGTTGGCACTACACCGAACGTAGCACCCGCACCTGCTTGCACAAAGAATGAACAAAATACAATAACAGCAACAATAGCGCCATAACTCCACTCAGGTGTAATGAGACTCATACCAAAATAACCAACACCCGATAAAAACACTGTCATTAACAAAGTTTTCTTGCGACCAATTTTATCTGACAAATAACCACCACCTGGGCGAGCAACAAGATTCATCGCCATAAAAAAACCTGCCAAGATTGCGGCTTTTGCTGGTGAGTAACCAAACTCCTCACTCGTAAACATCAATGGCAACATAGAAACCACCGCCACCTCTGAACCAAAAGTCACCATATAGGCCAAATCTAGCATAGCGACTTGTTTAAATTTATAACGATGTAACTCAGGCACACCATCTTTGATATTGCTCGCGTTAATACGAAAAATATTCACCACCTGCCACGCATACCAAATGGCTAAACCACCCCAAATGGCATAAGTAATATTTTGACTTAACAAGGACACGCCTGATGGCGATAAACGCCAGCAAATAATCGCAATAGCTAAAAAGATCGGTGCACTCATGATGGCATAAAGCACGAAATCACCAAAGCTCGTCACTTCCATCGGGCCAAATTTCTTGGGCGAAAAGTAGGTAGCACCTTTAGGGGTATTTCTCACCTTGACATAAAAAACACCTGCATATAGAAGAGAGACGACGCCCGATACTGCCACCGCACCACGCCAGCCATCTGTCATCACTGTAGCAAAAGCCACAGCCATTACGGGCAAACTAAAATTCGCTATCGCCGCACCAAAATTCCCCCAACCGCCATAAATGCCCTGCGCAGAGCCAGCTTGACGCACAGGATACCACTCAGTGACCAATCGGATACCGATAACAAAGCCCGCGCCCGTAAACCCTAAAAGAAAGCGTGCCACAGCGAGCTGCTCATAGCTTTGCGCAAGAGAAAAAGCCAAACAAAGAATGCCTGATACAGCCAGCAGTAAGCTGTACATAAGGCGTGGACCAAAACGATCCACTAATGCACCGGTAAAAATACGAGCAGGAATGGTTAATGCAACATTTAAAAAGAGTAGCGCCTTTGCTTCTGCCGTCGTCAGATCAAAGGTTTCTTTGATGTAAGGCATAAGTGAAGCATGACAAAACCACATGAAGAAGGTAATAAAGAAAGCAATCCATGAGTAGTGCAATATACGCGTTTTTGGATCAGAGAAATCAAAAACCGAAAATTTATCCGAAGACATAAATCAACCTACTTCGTTTTGAGAATATTAACTGTCAAACACAAATGTCATGACAACAGAGAAAAAGCAAAGGTTATGCCACAAATATAAAATAGCCCTATTTATTATTTGAAATAACGACTACATGCAGAGCACGCACGCATAAAAGACATGAATCGTTGCAACAACCTTATTAGCTATAACTAAAGACAACACTCAACCCTACTGATCGAATAGCGAATAGAAGTCGACAAATATGACAGGCGCCGCACCAAAATAGGGCGTTACAGATATATACCGATCACCCTTGAAGATGCAAGGGCGTTGTCCGCACTCGCTCCCCCCCAATCACTTACTGATTGTAAGCTTATGGGGATTCGCTCGCTTGCCGCCTTCTTGCATCTCCAATTCCGATGGGTATAAATAATAATGGCCCACTAAAAACTTACCGCGCAAACATATAAGAAGAACGAACAATTGCTAAAAACACAACACGGCACGGTTTTTGCTTTTTTTAAACTGCACTATTCAAGAACATTTGGACTTCTATCATGCAGAAAGAAAAGATTGTCATTGTTGGTAACGGGCCTGTTGCTCACAAATTCATCGAAACGATGCTAGCCACTGGAAAGGAAGATCAATACGACATTACCGTTATCGGTGAAGAATCCCTACCTGCCTATAACCGTGTTTATTTAACGGCATGGTTTGAAACACGAGACCCCTCTGGTATAGAGATGGGCACCACTGCATTTTATAGCGACAACAACATTACATGCATTACGGACGAACAAATCACGGAGATTGACCGTACGAAAAAAACCATCAAGGCAGCAAGTAACAATGTGTACACTTATGACACATTAGTACTAGCGACCGGCTCCTACCCATTTGTACCGCCCGTACCGGGGCACGACAGAAAAAACACCTTTGTTTACCGAACCATTGATGACCTTGAAGCGATTACCGAAGCCGCCAAAACGGCAAAAGTAGGGGCAGTTGTTGGTGGTGGGCTGCTTGGCCTAGAAGCTGCCAAAGCACTGCATGACTTAGAATTAAAAACCCACGTGGTCGAATTTGCACCAAGGCTCATGGCCGTACAGGTCGATGCGGGCGGTGGCGATATACTTAAAGCCAAGATTGCCGACTTAGGTGTGGGCGTTCACACCAGTAAAAATACAAAACAGATTGTCGATGGCGACACAGCAGTTCATAAAATGGAATTCGCAGACGGCGAAGTGCTAGAGACCGATATCATCGTATTCTCAGCAGGTATTCGGCCCCAAGATGCACTAGCCCGTCAGAGTGATTTAGAGATTGGCGAACGCGGCGGCATTGTGATCGACAACTATTGTCGTACCTCGGATAAAAACATCTTTGCCGTTGGTGAGTGTTCATTATGGAACGGCCGTATCTATGGCTTGATCGCACCCTGTAACCAAATGGCAGTGATTGCTGCAGAGCAAATCACGGATACCGGCATGACGGAATTTACAGGCTTCGACATGAGCACTAAATTAAAGCTTATGGGCGTTGACGTAGGCTCTATTGGTGATGCACATGCCAATTCACAAGGCGCAAAAACTTACACCTACGAAGACCAACCCGCTGAAGTGTACAAAAAAATCGTGGTCTCTGAAGATAACACCAAATTATTGGGTGCGGTATTGGTAGGCGACACATCTGATTACGATTCACTTTTACAATATGCACTTAACGGTATTGATCTTCCAGAACACCCAGACACATTAATTCTCCCTAACCGGGATGGATCAGGCGGTGCCACATTGGGCGTTGACATGCTACCTGATACTGCCGTGATTTGTTCGTGTAATAACGTCACCAAAGGCGACATTAACGCAGCCGTTCAAGCCGGCAGCTGCACTATCGGCGATATCAAATCTTGTACGGGCGCTGCAACCAGCTGTGGGGGTTGTGCGGCACTGAGCACGCAGGTCATGAACGCTGAAATGGAAAACTTAGGCCTTGAAGTCAATACCGACCTTTGTGAGCATTTTCCTTATACGCGCCAAGAATTATTCCACTTGATTCGCGTAGGTGAGATTAAAAATTTCGGCGAACTTATTGAAAAACACGGCAAAGGACATGGCTGCGATATTTGCCGCCCAACCGCTGCCTCTATCTTTGCGTCTTGCTGGAATGATTACATCTTGCAAGACGAACATGCCGTCAACCAAGACACCAATGACTATTTTATGGGTAACATGCAAAAAGACGGCACCTACTCCATCGTCCCTCGCATGGCTGGCGGAGAAGTCACACCCGACAAACTCATCGCCCTTGGTCAAATAGCCAAAGAATACGATCTTTATACCAAAGTCACAGGTGGTCAACGTATTGACCTTTTTGGTGCAAAACAAGAACAGCTGCCTGAAATTTGGAAAAAAATGATTGATGCTGGCTTCGAAACTGGGCACGCCTACGGAAAATCGTTAAGAACAGTAAAATCATGCGTTGGTTCTACTTGGTGCCGTTACGGTGTTGATGATTCAGTCGGCTTTGCAATCGAAATCGAGAACCGCTACAAAGGCTTACGTTCTCCCCATAAAATCAAATTCGCCGTATCCGGCTGTACACGTGAATGTGCGGAAGCCCAATCAAAAGACATCGGCATCATCGCTACCGAAAATGGCTGGAACCTCTACACCTGCGGCAATGGCGGCATGAAACCGCGTCACGGTGATCTCTTTGCGAGCGATTTAGACAAAGAAACCTTAATGACATATATAGACCGTTTATTGATGTTCTATGTCCGAACGGGCGATCGATTACAACGCACCTCTGTATGGTTCGAAAATCTTGAAGGTGGTATGGCGTACCTACAAAGCGTCATCATCGATGATAAACTCGGCATCTGTGCAGAACTTGAAGCCGATATGCAAGAAGTCGTTAATCGTTATCAATGCGAGTGGAAAACAACCATTGAAGATGCTGAGAAAGTTAAACGCTTCACCCCTTTTGTTAACGCGCCTGATGCAACAGACACAAACGTTGTATTTGTTCGTGAGCGTGATCAGATTCGTCCAGCAACGTCTGGCGAGAAGATAGACATCATCGCAAGCGCTGTTTAAACAAGGAAAAAATTGATGAGCTGGAATACGATTTGCCCACTAAATGACATTCTTCCTAACAGTGGAAGAGCCGCATTAATTGATGACGAACAAGTTGCTATTTTTCGCATTACCCAAGGCGATAGCGAGCAAATTTTTGCTATCAGTAATTACGATCCCTTCTCGGAAGCAAACGTTTTATCGAGGGGCATTGTTGGGTCACTGCAAGATAAGCTCGTTGTCGCGTCACCAATCTACAAACAACACTTTGATCTGGTAACCGGCCAATGCTTAGAAGATAGCACCGTAAAACTCGATACTTGGGCCGTGAAACTTGATGGTGCCATGGTACAAGTTGACGTTAAAGAAACTGCCACGGCATAACGTGGCAAAAAGCCAAAAAACGAGATAAAGACATGCTTTTTGGACGTAAAAAAAAGAACCCTATCATCATCAATAACAAAGGGGTTACCGATTGGAAATACACCACCTGCGGTTATTGTTCAGTCGGCTGCTCTATCGAAGTTGGCCTGAATAAAGAAGGCACCCCTGTCACCACACGTGGCGTTGGTGGTGCGGATGTTAACCGTGGCAAGCTTTGCGTTAAAGGGTTAACCGAAGCAGGCATTTTTCAGGGCAACGGTCGTGGCCTTGATCCAAAAATACGCGATTCGATTGATGATGACTTTCAAATTACCGACTGGGATACCGCCTTCGATAAGACGGCCGCTGAATTCAAACGTATTCAAGAAAAATACGGTCGTGACAGTATCGGCATCGTGTCTACTGGCCAAATTTTTACAGAAGAATTCTACACACTTGGAAAACTCGTTAGAGGATTAATCGGCACGAACAATTACGATGGTAACACCACGCTTTGTATGGCCTCCGCTGTCTCGGGTTACAAGCGCTCTTTCGGTTCCGATGGCCCGCCCGGTTGCTACGATGATTTTGAGCATACAGAGTGCTTCATGGCCTTCGGGTCAAACATTCCTGAACAACACCCGATTATCTACTGGCGCTTAAAAGAAGCACTCGAAAAACGCACGTTTCCTGTCGTTGTCATTGATCCGCGTAAAACCATGATGGGACAAATGGCTGATTACTACCTGCCTATCTTACCCGGTACAGACTTAGCATTACTCAACGCTTTTGCTTATGTCATTCTCGACGAGGGTTTAGAGGATAAAGCCTATATCGAGCAAAGCACCAACGGTATTGAAGAATTCCGCGAACTCGTCAAAGACTACTCACCTGAAGATGCTTCAGTCATTTGTGGCATCGAGCCTGACACCATTCGTGAAGTCGCACGCATTTACGCAAAAGCGAGCCGAGCGATGAGTGTGTGGACCATGGGCATCAACCAATCCACACACGGATCAGATGGCGTTGCAGCGATCAACAATCTTAATCTCATCACCGGAAACATCGGAAAGCCCGGCGGCACATCACTCTCAATCACAGGTCAGTGTAACGCCATGGGCACACGCGAGTGGTCAAGCTGCTCAGGTTTGCCTGGCTATCGTATTTTAGAAAACCCGGCGCATCGTAAGGAAGTTGCTCAGTTTTGGCATGTTGATGAGGATTTTTTCCCAGAAAAAGTTGGCTTAAAAGAAACCGATATTTTTCCTGCAATTGAAACCGGAAAAATCAAAGCCTTATGGATCGTCGCAACCAACCCACTGACATCCATGCCAAACACGGCGCGCATTCGTGAAAATTTCAAAAACGTCGAATTTTGTGTCGTTCAAGACAGCTACGAAGATTGCGAAACGGTTGATTATGCCAACGTCTACTTTCCTGGTGCCGTTTGGGCCGAAAAAACCGGCTGTTTCACCAATACAGAGCGCCGCGTTAACGTCACTCGGCAAGTTGTACAACCCCCAGGTAACTCAAAGTCAGACTTATGGATTTTTAATCAGCTTGCTAAGCGTTGGGATAATCATAAGACGATGAATTTTCCAGAAACTGCCTCTGAAGTTTTTGATGAAATGAAGCACTTGTCTGTCAATGGCGACAGCGTAAACGGCAACGAGCGCATGTTAGATATATCAGGCATGAGTCACGACCGTATCGAGGCTTCGCGTGGCATTCAATGGCCTTACTCCGAGCAAGACCATAAAAACCAATTTACCGCTGTTGAAGCCATTAATATTCATGGCGAAAACCTACCCACTGATCACAGCGACGTCAGAAAAGGCAATCAGCGGCTCTACACAGACGGCATCTTCCAGTTTCCTGACGGCAAAGCAAAAATCTTGTCGATGCCCTTTAACGACAACAATGAGCGCCCCTGTGAGGAATACCCTTTCTGGTTAAACTCAGGTCGTTTAGTCGAACATTTTCATACACGTACAAAAACAGGGAAAGTCGGTAACTGTAATAAATTCTCACCAACGCCCTTCATGGAAATGAACCCTGCCGCAGCCGCTAAACTGGGGATTCGCAGTATGGAATACGTCAAGTTGAAAAGCCTACGTGGCGATGCCATCGTTATGGCTCAGCTCACGAGCCGCGTGCCTGAAAATATGGTGTTTATCCCTTTCCACTTCCACAACTGTATTAACCGATTGAGTTTAGGTTTGCTTGATCCATATTCACGGCAACCGGCTTTTAAGCAGGGTGCGATAAAAATCGAAAAAACCGATCAGAAAGAAGCGGCTAAGATAAATTTATCCAACCGTACTTTTTAAATACAGAATCCTTGCAAAGAGAATAAGAACACTCTTATCTCCCTACGAAAAAAACGCTTTTATTGAACAATTGTGTATCAATCAAAAATCAAAAGGTGACTTGAATGTTTGAAGTCAGAAAAGACGAGCCGGGTTACGCAAAACTTTTTGACCCGACAAGCCAAGAAAAAAACCGTTACGGTAAAGATATTGAATTAGTGCCAGCCACTGAAGTTCCCGTAAGCTTAAAAATCAATCACGAAGATGTCATTGGCACTAACCCCAACCGAAACAAACAACACGGCTTTCACTTTACCGCTGACAACTGTATTGGTTGCCATGCTTGTGAATCTGCTTGCTCAGAAAAAAATGACCTGCCCGACCACTTAGCTTTTCGCTCTGTAGGCTATGTAGAAGGAGGTGACTTCCCTAACTTTACGCGCATGAACATATCCATGGCATGCAACCATTGCGATGATCCTGTATGCCTCAAAGGCTGCCCGACGAGAGCCTACACAAAACACGAACAATACGGCGCAGTTATTCAAGACCCTGATATTTGTTTTGGTTGTGGCTACTGTACATGGGTTTGCCCCTACAATGCGCCACAGCTTGACCCCGTAAAAGGTCGCGTTGAAAAATGCAACATGTGTGTTGACCGCCTGGAAGTAAATTTAAAACCTGCCTGTGTATCAGCCTGTGTCGGTAACGCTTTAGATTTCGGTGTCATAGAAAATACCCCTGAGCGACGTGACGACATTGACACCAGTATTCCAGGCTTCCCTGATCCAAGTATCACAAACCCCAATATTCGCTTTCAGCAACAAAAAGAAATGCCGAAAGAAGTCACTCGAACAGACTCGATGCAGATCAAATATACCCAAGATGATTTAGGTATGTACCGCCCCGAAGTCGATGAAAAAGACGGCATTGAGCGGCATTGGAACGTGAAACGTTTATCCTCCTCAGAAAATCCGCTGGTTATTTTCACATTGGCGGTACAAACCTCTTTAGGTATCTTTTTCGCACTTACGCTAGGTAGTTGGCTGCAAATTGATGCCTTTACAGCAGCAAGAGCCAGCAATATGTATTTGCCGATGATTCTCATCTCGCTCGGTTTGTCTGCACTTGGCTTATTAATGTCGGTCACGCATTTAGGCAAACCTTTCCGCTTTTATCGCGGATTCAATAACTGGCGTCATAGCCCTGTATGCCGTGAAGGTTTAGGCATCTCAGGCTTTTTAGCTTTTGGCGGTTTACACCTGCTATGCCAACTCCCCTCGCACCCTTGGCTGCAAGGCATCATGAATACCATCGGCATTAACGACAACATTGCAAATACCCTCGCCTACCTTGCTCACCCGACAGCCTTACTCGCGATGATTTCTGGCAGCATAGGACTTTACTACATGTATCGCTGCTATCGCATTCCAGCACGTCCTTTCTGGAATCATGCCAGTACCGGAACACATTTTGTCGGTAATGCATTAACACTGGGTGGTTTGATGTTAACGCTCGTCTTCGCACCGACCTTGGCTTATCTAGGCCTTGAGTGGTCAACATTCATCAGTATTGCTGGGGCAGTGGTACTCGCAGGCGTCATTGCCGAAAGTATCGGTTTAATTGTACAAGCGATTGAGTATAAAAATGCCAAGCATGAAGGTGCTGTATCGCATTATATTCAACGTACAACTTTTGGTTATACGTACCTGCTTAGAAACAGCCTACTCGCCTTCAATATATTGATGGCAGGCTTGATTGTTTTTGGTGGGCTAGCAGCATGGCTACAGATAGCATGTTTTGCCATCTTGCTTGTAAGCTGCGTAACCACGGCCGTGATTGGCCGCGCTTTGTTTTACGTACTGGTTATCCCCACTACAATGCCAGGGGCTTTTTTCTGGAAAAACAAAGGGTTTGTTGAACATGCCAGAGATATTGGCATGGATCATATGCCCAATACCGGTGTGGTACCTGCTAGACATTAACCTGTCATTTCTGAGGTGGGCAACCCCAGCCCACCAACATTACAATCACCTCTCTTACTAAACTTTTTCATAAGCTTTCAATCATAGGTAACGCTAAGGAGAACACCTATGAAAATTTTTTATCCTATTATCTGCATACTACTTTTTTGCACATTCCAGCAGGGAAATTCAGGCCAAAGGGAAGTATTTACCTTTGATGGCTCTAAATACAGCGGAATGAAAAAAGATTTCCACGTATCCATTGATGAACAGCATCCAGTTTCTGCAGAGCAAGAGAGAATATTAGGAAGTAAAAAAAAACCAAACAGAGTTAACTTTTTATTTAATGAAAAATATCAATTAATCGCTCACATGATTGAGCAGTTATACCCCACATCCGCCTCAGAGCCACCAGAGCAAAATATAGATGAATTTGAAGAGGTCATCCCTAAAGAAACGGGAGACTTCACAACAAGATCTTTAGCCTGCATTGAGCTAAATTCAAATTTCGTTGCCGATTTCATTAACTCTACTTATGAAACTCAGCAACCAAAGTCACTTAATCGAAAACAATTTCGTACAATGGATGAGGTTGTAGAAGCATTTCAGACAGAAAACCGCATTCTAAATAATGCTGCTTCGAAAACAAAAACTAATGCTGCTTCGAAAACAAAAACATTTGCACATTCAAACACCCGAAAGTTAATTCTTACATCAACCCCCTCAAGTTAGTGGCATTGAAAGCCCCTTAAAAGGCTTTCAATTCATTAATTGCATCAATAAACTCAGGCAGCGGGCCTTCCCCTCGCTCCATATTCGTGTGAATACCATGTTTCTTTTTCTCATAAAGTTGCAGTTGGGTACGCTCATCTAAATCTAGGCGGTCTATAATATCGCCACCGACAATGCAATCGCTTCTATCGTACTCCATAAAGACTTTCACCGAATGCTTCATTTTTTGAAGTAAATTAACATTATTCAATTCATCATAAGGTATTTCAGAGGCTTTTTTATAGCTTGAGATCAAGGGAATTATCTTCTTTATCGCAGCGCCTACCTTTCGTTCAAAAACCCTTTCGATTGAACTATAAGTACCTGAAAGACACATCAAGGGTGATTGTTCTTGATCGGCGATACGTATCGCTAGCGGCGTACCAAAGGAGAACCCCATGGGAATAATTGTTTCAAAGCCTTTCGCTTTTAACTCGGCAACCATTGCTTCACTTTTATTGATAACATATTCTGCTTTTTTTATATCGGCTTCCGTGTGTTTAAAGTCTAAGTTAAAGTGCCAAGGGTAGGTTAACTGAAAAATTGGACAACCCGTTTTTTCAGCAACATCTTCTAAAAATTTATTGGTTTGCGCATCTATTGCATTACCTAAACAGCCAGGAAAGTACACAATTGCTATCTTGGGATTTGGGTTTTCACTGCCTATAAACTCTACTACCTCTCTATCGCCGAGTATTGAAAGACCAGTTTTTTTATTATCCTCATGACTCTCTCCGTGACCAAACAAACCTAACAAAAGGGAAAAAACGCCTGATCTTTTTACTTTACCAACCACAACAGGCTCTTGATAAAAGCTCGTATTTACAGTATCAAGATGCCTAGATTCATCACCATTTGGCTCACTAAAAATAAATGCAGAGAAAATATAAACAGAAAAAATAAAGAAGTATTTTAAATACAAAGTAAAAACCTTTTAAAAACCATAAAACTAATTAGTCTAAAAATTTAAAAAAGGTTCAAAATATATTTTTATCGAAAAAGCGTATATTTGGGACTAGTCAACAAGGACAAGTTACCTCACTGGCTAGAAGACAAACAAAAGTTTAGGGGGTAACGCTCGCATTAATCGCTAAGGCTCTTTTCTCACGTTTTCCCAAACCAAGAAAACAAGGTGTAATTAAAAGCGTAATAATCGAAGCAAAACTTAATCCCCAAACAATGGCTGTTGCCAGTACGCCCCAAACACTTGAAGAAGGCCCATTAACCTCAATACTGCTGCCGAGCAAGTCAATATTAACGCCCATCGCTAATGGCAACAAACCCAGAATTGTCGTTATAGTCGTTAACATAACAGGCCTTAACCGCAGATAAACTGCCGTTAACACAGCCTCTCGCTTAGCCAACCCTGTTTTACGAAGTTGATTAAAGGTATCGATCAATACAATATTGTTATTCACCACAATCCCTGCAAGTGCGATCACACCAATACCCGACATCACGATGCTGAAAGCCATTTGCTGTACCATCAACCCAATCAAAACACCGCCGCTTGAGAAAATAACGGCCGATAGAATCAGCATCACTTGATAATAACTATTAAATTGTGTCACCAAGATAATGGCCATCAAAAAAATTGCTACCAAAAATGCTTTCATTAAAAAGGCACCACTTTCGGCTTGATCGGCAGCCTCGCCTTTAAATTCAAAGTTAATATTTAACGCCTCCATCTTCGGCGTATACTCTTGAATGATATCGGCCATTTGAATACCCGTAGCCAAATCGGCACTGATCGTCATTGATTGCTCACCATCAGCACGCGTAATAATACTGTTACGTGGCTCAATACGCTGTTCGATAAAAGATTTTATCGAAACTAAACCCTGCTGGCTATTGATTGTCAAATTATTTAACTGCGATAAATGCCGGTATTCTTTAGGTAATCGCAAGCGAATATCTATATCTTCATCTGCATGATCTGGGCGATAAGCACCCAAATAAACACCATTCGTCAGAAGTTTTACCGTTGCCCCAATATCACTAACGCTCACCTGTTGTTTTGCAGCAAGATTTTTATCGTAAATCAAATGCCACTCTACGCCACCAGCCGAGCCATTATCTTCGATATTAATGAATCGTCCATCATCTACCATTTCTGATTGAATTTTTTCATTTAATTCACGCAACTCTTCAATGGGCAACCCGCTAAACTGCAATTGGAAAGGCTTTCCTCCCTGTGGCCCACCTTCATTTAATACATCAATTTTATAGGGTGAATCCTTCAACATACCACGCAATTGATTAACCATCTTTTCAGCGTGCGGACGATACTGCCATTCCGTGAGAGTAACTGCCAATGCACCCACTTGATTTCTACCGCCAGCTAACACTTGTACATCTTGAATATGATCGAGTTTATTCACTTTCTCATACACCTCGTAAACAATTTTCTTTTGTTCAAGCTGTGAATAAGGGGAACCATCATCTTTGATAATAACTTGTATCACACGATTATCTTGTTTCGGGAAAAACTCAACACCCAACCCTGATTGACCGTAAGCAACAAAGATACCGACCAGCACGACAAAAGACACAATAATGACTTTAAACGGATGATTAATCAGGCGTGCTAATAATCGCATGTAATGCTTGCCCACACCTTTATATTCGCCTGTATTTACATCCTGCGCAGCATCTGGCTCAAGTTTAGAAACACTTTTTTTATCTACAAGTCGACCAATTGTCGGAATAATCACTAACGCAACGACCAGTGAGGCAGAAAGTGTTGAGATAAGGGTAATTGGTAAATACTTCATAAACTCACCAAAGAATCCCGGCCAAAATAATAAGGGAATAAAAGCAGACAACGTGGTTGCTGTCGACGCAATGATCGGCCATGCCATTTGTTGCGCTGCGGCGGTATAGGCTGTACTACTATCCTTCCCCTCAGCCAACTTTCGTTGCGCCAATTCGATCACCACAATAGCGCCGTCTACCAACATACCTACAGCCATGATCAGAGAAAATAAGACAACCATATTCACGGAGTGGCCTAATGCACTCACAATAAGAATACCGGTTAAAAATGAAATGGGGATAGAAACCCCGACAAGCAGTGCACTGCGTAAACCCAGTGCAGCAACGAGGACGATGATAACTAAAACAATCGATGAAAGGATGCTGGACTGCAGGTCATTGATCATGTCATTGATATCAATCGATAAATCATGCAGATAAGTAACTTGCGTCGATTCTGGCCATACTTCAGCATATTTGGCTGTTTCTGCCTTGATTTTTTTCACCGTTTCTAAAATATTTTCGCCCGACTTTTTATAAATACGCAGCTCCACACTCGGATTACCATTTAGCCACGTTTTTGCTTCGGGTTTTTTATAAGTAAAACGTACATCTGCGATATCTTGAACAGTCAGCACGCGGTCGCCATTAATAACAATTGGCTGCGATAAAACATCCATCGGTGTTCTGAAAACCGTAGGGATTTTAAAAGATAGATTACCTTGATCAGATTCCAACGACCCTGCAGGCACTATCTTACTGTTTGCCTGTAAAATCTGTGCGATAGAAGGCAAGTCCAACTGATAACTCTGAATCTTTGTCGGATCGATTTCGATATCAATCACCTCATCGCTATCGCCCATCATTTTTACATCTAAGATTTCAGGCATTAATTCAAGCTGTTTTTTCAACGCTCGGCCTTGTGTAACGAGGCTACGATAGTTTTGCTCGCCCGATAAGATAAGCGTAATAATCACTTCCTGGTTTGCTGCAGTCACTTGTGTGATAACAGGCTCATCAACGCCGGCAGGGAAAAGTACCTTTGCGTTGGCAACTTTTTCCCGCACTTCGGTTAACACTTTATCCGCATCGACACCCGTGACGAATTCTACCGTCACACCTGCCCGGCCTTCGACCGCTTCAGATAACATCGATTTGATGTTATCAATTTCTTTCAGCTCTTTTTCTAAAGGTTTGACTAAAAGGCTTTCCGCATCTTCAGCAGATACCCCCTCAAACGGCACGGCGATCTGCACAATCGGCATGGCGATATTGGGACTGGACTCTTTAGGTATGGTGATATACGTCACTATACCTGCAACCACAAGCAGCACCATCACCATCAAAATGGTTCGAGGACGCGCAATTAATGCTGCTAACAACTGATTCATCGGATCACCTTCTGTTCAGCATTAACGATATTGACTTCGGCGCCATCTATAACAGATTGGTGCCCAGCAATAATCACTTCAGCTTTTTCTCCAACACTACTTACCCACAGCCTCGTTGCTGTTGATGCAAGAATGCTCGCAGGTTTGAATACAGCATGACCGCTTTCGACAATATAAATGCCTGATTGCCCCTCATCATTGAGGCCCAAATAAGCAGGCGAAATCGGCGTCGCCTGCAACTTTTTGGTCGTTAGATCAACCTTAGCGGTGATACCCGCGGGTATTGAAGAGTCGTCATTTTCAACCACGACTTCCGCCAAAAATGTATTTGTCCCCTGATCTGACTGTTTAGCGATGTAACGAATTACACCCTGCTTTTTGTCACCATTTAAAAAGGTAACGGCCGCAGCCTGACCTTGTTCGACATCCTGAATATTGGTTTCAGGGATAAATATGTTAATGACGATAGGGTTAAGGTCGAGTACTTCGGCAACAGGATCACCAACACCGACATAATCGCCTTCTTCTACCAGGGTTTTATTAATCACACCATCAAAAGGCGTTTTAATCGCAATATCGGCAATGTTGAGTTCAAGCTGTTTAAGCTGTGCGCGTGCATCTTTCAACATGGAGGCTTTTTCAGCGAGATGAACGCGAGATTGAAACCCTTTCTTTTCGAGCTTTTTAGTCGCGTCGTATTCCAAGGCCCGTTGATTAACGAGCGCCTTCACATGACCTAATTGCTCAGCGATATTCTGCTTATCAAGTTGGATAAGTACATCACCTTTTTTAACAGAAGCACCTTCTTTGGCAACTAATGCCTCGACACTAGAAACCAACTCACTTTTAACCGTAAGCTGTCTATTCGCCGTGGTGCGGCCATAGAGTAAAAGTGACTTGCTGATCAACTCAGATTTCACCGTTAGCACCTTAACCTTAGGAACCACCACAGCATGGCTCGGCTGTTCTTCCTTTGGCGTAGCAAAGGTTTTACCGGCAATAACAGTATCACTGCTAAACAAATGCATCGTGAGCAGCAAGGCAAAAAATGCACTTAATACATAGCCTTGAAGCGTTTTGTCTTCACGTAATTTTTTTATCATGATCAACCCGGTGTGGCTTTTTGTTATTTTTTTGTCGCTTACCACTGGCAGTGACTTACACTAAAAGTAAACTCTGGAGTGTAGTTTACACAGAGCGCCGCATTAAAGTAAACTCCGGAGTGTAGTTTAATCGAAAAGCTTCGGGGGAGAGAATGGCAGGTCACAGTGACTGCAAGTACATCAAATTAAATACGCGTTCTGAGCAAAAATACCAGGATATCGTAAATGCAGCAGAGTCCGTTTTTATTAAACAAGGCTTCCAAAAAGCCAGCATGGATAGAATTGCCGAAGTGGCTTGTGTGTCTAAACGCACCGTTTATAAACACTTCGCAACCAAAGATGTTCTCTTTCATCACATCCTTGAAAATTGCTGTAATCAACTCATTACCTCAACAGAACTACCTTACTGCAAAGACATAAGCCTTGAGCAGCAACTTTACAATTTACTTAGCATCGAGTGGACACTCTACGCCAGCGACCGCTTTGTAAAACTTGCTCGCGTCGTTATCGGTGAATACGTCAACACCTCAAAATTTATTGAAAACCTTATACAAAACCTTGAGCAGAAAGAAACCAGCATTCACCGCTGGCTGCAAGATGCTATCGATCACAACGCCCTACAGGTTATTGATATTGATTTTTCCGTTAAGTTTTTAAATGGCTCAATAAAAAGCTTTGCACATAATCCGTTGATGTTTGACCAGCCCGAGCCTAACACCGAGCAAAAAGACTTTATTATTAAAGAAATCGTCGCCATGTTTCTTTCGCATTACAAAAAACAATGAACTTCTATAAGATTACCTATCTTAATGGCAAGTTTATTTTTCCGGCATCTATCATGCATCATTTTTTTTCGGTTCTATTTATCCTGCTCATATCGACTAATTCCTTTAAGACAAATGCTTTCGAAATAACAGAACAAATGAAAGCATTCCTCATTACAATGAGCACTCGTATAACACCCTTCACTCAGCCAACAATTTCCGCCTACATGAGACGAGCGGAAATAAAAGAAAACCCGAATCTTCCAAATAAAGGTTCCGTAAATATTGAGTTACCAAATATATTACAATCAAAAAATAAACGTTGCTTTTGCTTACGTCAGCTTAATCTGGCTTCAATAAGCTATCTAACTAATCGCCTTTATTTGGAGAAAGGATTACTCTTAGCCAGTTAACGAAGTTATTTTTCGTCAAAACCATTTTATCCACATCATCAAAAAAACGGTCGAGAGACTCGGGATCACGATAAAAATCTGCACGAGTTTTGAAACCTTGTTCCTTATCTAGATGCTTAACAACAACAGCTGGATTGCCTGCAACGACAACATTAGCGGGCACATCTTTCGTCACCACGGCATTAGCAGCAACAATAGAATTTTCCCCGACAGTAACGCCCTTCAACACAGTACTACCATCACCTAACCACGTATTTCTCTTGATATGTACAGGGGTTTTTTCTTTAGGCCGATCCACACGATTATAAATACCGTGCCAATCCGAATCCGTGACATACACACCGTTGGCCATCATCACGCTATCTTCAATGATAATATGCTCACACGCACTGATCCTGCACCCGGGGCTAATCAGCACATAATCGCCGATAGTAATAGCACCTGAATCAGGTTCATGCCCCCAAACACCAATTTTGACAGGCGAGTATTTCTCAGAAATCACCGTAGCGCATTTACCTATACGAATATTAGGGCCAGAAACTTCAGTAAACCATGGTTTCATAAAAGTAGCGTGACCACCCAAAGCATCACAGTGAGGGGCAATATAACGCTGCGTGTACCATGCACGAAAATGCAGGTAAGTCTTTTTCAGCCAATAAGGTCTATGATCTTTCCGCATCATGTATTCCCAGTTTTTTTAGGAAAATAGCACAGCTTAAACCAAGAAAAAATAACTAATCAGTAGAGTTATGTTCATTCGGACACCCGTCCTCGTCATCACAAGCAACAGTCAGTGGCATCATCTCAGGGTAAACATACAACATATGTTGTGACTCATAATGGCGTTTAGCCTCTTCATAATAAGCAAAAGCGACTTTGTTGGGTAACGCGCTGTACGAAGCCAAATAAAAAATAAAGACGCCTAACAAGGCGACAAGAACTATATCCAGAGGGAAGTCTATCCAGTGCTTACCACCACCAAAATTCCCTAAATAGCTAATGATACCTAACCCTAACAAGTAAGGAATCAACCATAGTGCGTACTGAACCTGCTGCTCAGACCAAGGTTCTTTTTTCATCCACACATGTATAACAAAAATAATAACGCCGATAATCATGGAAATGAGCATTACCCTGAATACATCCCACCCACTCCAATAAATCACCAAGCTAGAAACGATAAACCCTAATACCCCCATTACTTGAACAAAAGGCAACTTAAACTTCCTTGGGCGATGTGCAAGCTGACGCCTGAAGGTATAAACAGCAATTGGGCCAATACTAAACGATAAAATGATAGCCGCGCTATTAAGTGCAACTGCCTGTTTAAACGTTAAAAATAAAATAACACACATACCCACCACAAGATTCAAAAGCATCGCCCTGAATGGCACACGATAAAGAGAAAGGTGACCAACCCAAGAAGGAAATAAATCATTTTCAGACATAGCATAAGCCAGACGGCCATTGGATCCTGTTGAAATAAGACCCGCACCAAAAGGCCCTAAAACAGCCCCAGCATAAAGTACAACCGTCAGCCACCCGACAGACAAACCAATAATAACGCCAGCTAAAGGCCCTAAATGCCCTTGAAAATGGATATTTTCCCAGCCATTCGCCAGCTGCTGTTCATTCAAGGCACCGACAAATGCTACTTGTAATACCTCATAAATCACAAGGCACAATAACAGGGATGTAGAAAGAGCTAGCGGAATAATTACCTGCGGGCGTTTAGTTTCTCCAGCCATATCAATAGCATGCCGAAATCCTATGAACGAAAAGATAATACCACCCGTTGAAATAGCACTAAAAACACCATTCCATCCATGGGGCATAAAGCCACCTTTTGCCGTGAAATTTTCAATATTGAAATTGAGATAAAGCAAAGCAAAGGCAACCACAAGAGGGATAGCAATTTTAAACCAGGTAATAGCCGTATTGGTTTGCGCAAAAACTTTAGCCCCAAAAGCATTAAGTACTGTAAAGAAAATCATCACCCCAAAAGCAACTAACATGCCTAACATTGATAATTCGTTTTGTGCGGCGTCTTCAGGGCGAAGCCAAGGAAAGTATGCTGCAAGATAATTTAATGCGGCAATGGTTTCGATAGGCGCTGCGGTATTATAACCAAGCCAAGCCGTCCACCCTAAAATCATCGCCGTGAATTTACCGTGAGAAAACATGGGTAATCGCGCAATGCCGCCGGCCACGGGAACAATACTACTGATCTCAGCGAAGCACATCGCCAGAACCAACATACTCAAGCCGCCTAAGGCCCATGAGACAATAGAGGCAGGCCCTGCCAGTTGCGCTGTGATCAAAGGGCCAAATATCCACCCAGACCCGATAATGCCACCTATGGAAATAAAGGTAAGCCCAATAAAACCAATAGAGCGGTGTAATATCATAATAAAGTTCCAAGCCTTACTTCAGAAAACCGACGGTGTCCTTATTAGTCTGGAACTTTTAACTTTAATTCAAAATTACACAAACAAAGTATGCTGAATGTATTCTGCCCTAAATCAACTTATCCAATTGAAAACTAACGCGATCCACAAGCCGCTGCAAGGAGCCTTGATTAGCCATCAACACGTCGTAAGCCGACTCACCTATCGTGATTGCCGCATCAGGTTGCTCTAACCACTCAACCAACAAGCGCTCTAATGCAAACCCGTCATTGACGCAAATTAAACCACCTTCAACTACTAATCGATCAGCAACATGCTGGAAATTAAAGACTGACGGACCTGTGACAATGGGTAATGACCAAACAGCTGCCTCAAGGTAATTATGCCCGCCATTTTCCACCAAACTACCACCAATGAAAGCAATATCTGACAAGCCAAAATAAGCTAACAAATCGCCCATGGTATCACCTATCAAAACCTGTGCCTCGCTACTGACCGGCTGATTGTCTGTAACGTTGACACTTACCATCATATGTTTTTCGCAGAGTTGACTCACGACACCAAACCTTTCAGGGTGGCGAGGTACAACAAAACCCAGCACGCGACTGCTCCGCATATTAAGGCGTTTAATGACAGGCAGAATAATTTCATCTTCTTTGGCGTGAGTACTGGCAAAAATAACGATGCGACGATGCTGCAATTGCAGCTGCGTTTTTAATAAGGCAACCCGCTCATGCACAGCATCAGTGACAACAACATCGTATTTAATACTGCCGGTAATCGATAAGTGATTATTATCGACCCCTAAATCCATAAATCGTGCAGCATCATCATTCGATTGTGTCGCGACCAAAGTCAATTTTTCAAACATAGGCCGTGTCAGTGCTTTAAATGATTGGTAACCGCGCATTGATTTTTCCGACATACGCGCATTGGCCAAGATAACAGGCATTTTTTTATGACAAACATCGATCAAATTGGGCCATAGCTCAGTCTCCATGATGATCAATATGCTAGGGCGGATGCGCTTGACGAAATGGCGAACAAAAGATGGAATATCATAAGGAAGGTAATAATGCAGTACCGAATCACCGAACACCGCACGAACACGTTCTGAACCCGTGGGGGTTGTTGTTGTGACACAAAACGCCCACTCTGGATAGGCTTCTTGTAACTTTTCGATAAAAGGAACAGCGGCCATGGTTTCGCCAACAGAAACAGCATGTATCCAGATAAGTGGTGCATCCGATACCCTTGCCGGTACTAAAGCAAATCGCTCCTTAATCCGCCGCCGATAAGCAGGCGCTTTTTTTGACCGCCACAAAAGACGTAAAAGCACCAAAGGCAATAAAAATAAATACAACACCGTATATAACGTTCGCAAAGGTTTACCCTACAATTAACAGCTGAAACAAATCAGGAACCCTCTTATAATAAACCACTTTTTTAAAGAATAAGAAGTTTGTATGCAATTACCTGATAACATCGATATCCAAAGCATCAAAGGCTTCCTCGCAGAAGACGAGGCGGCCGCACTCTATCACTACGCAGACCAATCTGCATCAAAAGGTGCCTTACTCGAAGTGGGTAGCTATTGTGGTAAATCAACCATTTATCTAGGTATTGCTGCGAGACAATATGATGGCATTGTCTACGCCATTGATCATCACAGAGGGTCTGAAGAGCATCAGTTTGGGGAGGAATATCACGACAGCGACCTCTATGATGCGAGCATCGAAAAATACGACACTTTCAAGGCTTTTCGTCAAAATATGTCAGCCGCTGATCTTGAAAACACTGTTGTGCCCGTTGTTTCCTCATCCAGCGTCGCCGCAAAACATTGGCAAACCCCCTTAAGTATGGTGTTTATCGATGGCGGCCATAGCCTAGGTGCTGCAATGACGGATTATCGCTGCTGGGCAAGCAAGGTTATTTCAGGTGGTTATTTACTCGTTCACGACCTATTCCCTAACCCTGACGAAGGTGGGCAAGCACCTATTACTATTTATCGCTTAGCAATGGCTTCAGGGCTTTTTGAGGAGGTTGAGATTGTTAATACGCTGGGGATTTTAAGGCGTCTATAATTTCCCTACAACGACAATCTCTCCCAACGATAACCTTTCAATAAAGCCCTTTTACAGTAAGGGCTTTTCGGCAGTAGCTGAGTCACCGTTACTCGGCACCGAGTTGGTTAAACGCGTCAGGCAAATTGTTTATCTTTATCCGCACGGATTTTATCTGATTTTGGTTGTACTACCGCTAGCAACTTCACCTCTTTAAAAAGATAAGCCGCTGCCGTATGATCAGTAAGCGCATCTGCCGCAAGCAGTATGGCGCCGGCTGTCCAGGTGGGTTTTTCATTCGGCCAAAGTAAATCTTCAGCAAATTGATAGCCCGTCCAGTAAGCGCCATCATCTAGCCGCCACTGGTGGAGCCAACTATAGACTTTAGCTGCCTTTGTTTCCATCCCTGCCGCCAACAATGCCATGGTTAATTCACAGGATTCGGCGATAGTGACCCATGGTTGATCGCTCACACAACGGCTACCCATACCCTCTACAACAAATTCATCCCAACGTTGTAGCAGGCGTTTCTCAGCTTCTTTTTTTGGCAAAACCCCGGTCAATACCGGATAAAACCAATCCATCGAATAGCGTGCCTTGCTCTCCCATGTTCGGTCAAATCGTTCTTTTTCATGAAAACGCAGTGCATTGCCGAGTTTTTCTCTAGCAACTAGCCAGTCTTTTCTCTCATCTTGAGCGACTACAGATAAATTATAGGCGCACTCCAAGCTCTTATAGATAGAACTGCAGCCTGTTACCAAAGCATCCTCTTTAGCTTTACCATTCGCATCTACCGCCCAATGAATATCGCCATGTTCTGTTTGCAGCGATAATACAAATTCAATGGCTTTAACGACCATAGGCCATAGCGATTGAATAAACGTTAAATTTTCACTGATGACATAATGGTGCCATAATCCCGTTGCAACATAGGCGACAAAATTCGTTTCACGGCGCTCTTGGTTATCGACTTTTCCATCTTTGTAAGCAGCCCAAAAGCTGCCATCGGGCAGTTGTTGTTGTTCAAGCCATCGATAAGCGCTTTCCGCTGCTCTAAACTCACCACCAATACTCAACCCCATAGCTGACTCAACATGATCCCAAGGATCAGCATAGCCACCTTCAAACCACGGGATAGAGCCATTTTCCTGTTGAACACTCAGAATAAAATCGACAGTCGGCCGGAAAAACTCTTTAGGGAAAATCCCTCTGGTTAGATACAACTCACTCACTGTGTCGCCGCCTTTTGAAAATACATCACAACCGACTTACCCATGACAGGATTCAGGCACTTTTCCGCAAAGCGTGTCACCCAAGGTTTCTCCATCATATCCCACACCAACAACTTATGATAAGCCTCAACTGCCTTGTTATTTTCTTTGTTTTTCCAGTCTGCACATTGTAACCACCAATAAGGGCTATGCAAGGCATGAGCCCAATGCTTATGGTAAAAACGGAAACCCTTTTCCTCAATTTTTCGCCTCAGCTGCTTTTCTAAGAAAATACGAAGATGGCCACCTTCGTTTTCATGGTATTCATCGCTAAAATGCCAGCAAAGTGTTTCCGGCCAAAACCTCGGCACCGATGCGCAAAATAAACCACCAGGCTTTAGTATGCGAGCAATCTCAGTTAATACGGCTTCATAGTCAGGAATATGCTCAAGTACCTCAGAGCAAATAATCTTGTCGAAGCTACTATCCGCAAAAGGTAGCTGCATTCCATTTGCTGCACTCAAAGCAAAGAACTTAGCTTTATTGTTTGAATCGACAAAGTCAGCGGCTTTATTTTGGGTTGTGAGTAAATCATTAAGGCAAAGATCTACGCCTATTGATTCAACATCGCCTTCTAGGTAGGCAGAAATGACGTGCCGCCCTTCACCACAACCAAGATCTAAAACACGGTCACCTGCATTTAAGGCAAATTTTTTAAAATTAACGGTCTGCATAAGAAGAAATAATCGTATTGTAATGATCAGTAAAATGTTTAGCGGCCACATACCAGCTGAATTTTTCAACGATTCTGACGCGTCCCGCCTTACCCAAGTTTCTTACTTTTTCAGGGTTATCTAAAAGCTCGGCGATAGCCTCAACTAAAAACGCCGAATTACCCTTTTCAACAATAATACCTGCATCGCCTACGACTTCGGGCAAAGCACCGCCATTTGTTGAAACAACAGGCACCTCACATGCCATCGCTTCCCCAGCAGGCAAACCGAATCCCTCATATAATGAAGGGACAACCGCGATCGTTGTTTCAGCATAAAGCGTGACAATTCGCTCGGTCGTTACCCCTGATACGAATTGTACTTTTTCAGAAATCTGCAGCGACTTCAGCAGCTTCTCTGTTTCACCCTCAACCTTAGGCTTGCCTATCACGACGAGCTCGAGATCTGGGTATGTTTTTAGCAGAGCTGCGTAAGCCTCCAACAAAAAGCGCAAGCCTTTGAGTGGCTGATCTGCTGAGGCTGTCGCCATAAGTCGATTGGGTTTTCGTGCAATATTTTTTCGTGGTGAAAATTCATCAACATCGATACCATTATGGATTAACGCCATAGATGCTGAATCAATACCAAAATCTTTACCAATATCCTGACGTGAGCACTCTGAGACCGTAACAATATGTGATAACTGCCTTACAACCTTTGTTTGCATGCGTAAAAAAGAATGCCAACGTCGAATCAATAATTGTTCCCGTAGGCTGTTACTGGCTTCCAGTGCAATTTTTAAATCGCTGGTAATCGGATGATGAAAGGTTGTCACTAAAGGGAGTCGACGCTGAATATCAAGCATGCCATAAGATAAGCTCTGGTTATCATGGATAATATCGTAATCTTTGCCGTGTTTCTTTAAATATTGATTCACGCGTACACCAAAGCAATAAGGCTCGGCAAAACCACCTGTCAGCTTACTTAACCACTCAAATGAATCCGCATATGAAAAAAGGTGTTTGGGCCGAATAGATGCCAAGCCATTTTCAAATAAGTTTAATCCGGGCATCTTGATCAACGTAACTCGCTCATCAAGATGCGGGTAAGGCTCGCCTGAAATCACATCGACTGAATGGCCAAGGTCAACTAATGCCTTTGATAGATATTTAATATAAATACCTTGGCCGCCTGAGTAGGGATGACTCCGATAGCCTAAGAGTGCTATGTTTAATGGGCGTATCGGATTAGTCGGCCTATTAAGCCCTTGCTGCTGCCCTGAACCGCCACATTGATCATCTGATGGTAAGTCTACTGCTTCCAAAACCTTGCCTATTATTAATTTGGACGTACAAGCCGCTTATTTTAGCTAAATCGCTTTTGTCTGCTAAAAGCAGCGCATATTACTGAAAGTAGAGTAAACTTTCTACTAATCGTTATATTTATGGCAATGCATTTATTCTATTGGCCAAGTCTATTACACCTATACCGATCGCCCTTGAAGATGGGTATATTACAAACAAGCGCCATTCAGGTAAAATACTCAACTTTTATAAGCAAGCCTCAGGTTTTCTACATGCACAAGCGCTCACTATCGGCTTTTGATCGAGCCATATCAACATTTGATCAAGGCATAAAAACACTGACCAAAGGCGCTTTCAATGCAAACCGTAAGCTCTCCGCAGAGACAAATACTCATCACCATCCAGTTCAAGAAGAAAAAAAACATATTGCGGGACTGATGCGAATTAACCATACAGGTGAAGTTTGTGCACAGGCACTCTACCAAGGTCAGGCCCTTACGGCGAAAAATGAATCGACACGCACTGACATGCAACAAGCCGCCGATGAGGAAATTGATCACCTTGTTTGGTGCGAAGAACGGTTAGAAGAGCTGGATAGCCAGCCTAGCGTACTCAACCCACTCTTTTACGGTATGTCTTTTGGGGTGGGCGCACTAGCAGGCACGATAAGTGATCGAATCAGCTTAGGATTTGTAGCTGCAACAGAAGAGCAAGTGTGCGTGCACTTGGAAAAACATCTGCGGCAAATCCCTGAGTCCGATAAAAAAACACGTGAAATACTCGAACAAATGCTGATCGATGAAGAGAGTCACGCCATTATGGCAAAAAACGCAGGAGGCGTAGAACTTCCATATCCGATTAAAGCCTGCATGAAACTCATGTCTAAAGTCATGACATCTGCAACCTACAAACTTTAACCACAAACTCTGAAGAACCGTTATTTATTGAATCGTCAAACGATCACAAAGCAGTGCATGCTCAAGATCACTAAAGAAATGTACTTTTTTTTCTTGGATATCATCAGATTGTGCCAGTAAATCGTCTTCGCCGAAATCGCTCATACCAATCACATACAGCTCAATACTTTTGATAAAACAATATTGTTGAAAATCAAAAATGATAAGATCTTTCTCATCGAGTTCTCTGCCTGTTAGCCCAGAGAGATCAAGGTACACATGACGATACTGATGTTGATTCATCAAAGTTAAGGCATAATCACTGATCTCATGCCAGCTCAGGTAATCACTGAGCGGGTTAATATAAATCAGCAAATGCTCGGGAGACATCTCAACAGTTCGCACAGACAAGGGGGCTTGTTCTGAAAAAATCCGCTCTGTTTGTAGGTAGCTATAATATTCATACGCAGCAAGTGCAATTTCTTTATAACGAAAAAACAAAAGTTGATAAGCCTCATTAATCGCCGACCATGAGTAACTACATTGCTCGAGGTTAATATTTATTCGTATATTTTCAATAAAAGCCTCTGAAAATATTTCCAAAGAGCGTTCTAATATTAATGTATCCAGACCTATTTTGGCATAAATAGTTCCCAGATCTATGAAGCAATAACTCGCCGTCTCACCTGTTAGTGACGCATCGAGTATCATTCGGAAATGGTTATGTTTAATTTCTGTTAGTGCGGCAAGCGACACTCGAGATGCCTTGATAGATTGATAGTACTTATCCATAAAGTAGGATTTATAGGCATTCTTTACAATGGTATCGAGATTAATAACAGGCTGGAAATCCCGAACAATTTTCTCTTGCTCCGAAGTAAGTAAGTGTTCATTTTGAAAATAATGCTCGGTGTTATTTCCTTTTAAATAGGCTGTTGACTCCATGATTATTTTTTCCTTTTATTCTCATAAAACAAAATAATTAAAAAGATCTTTCCTTTTAAATATTCATCAACAACTTATTTTTATAGTGGCTTTGACTATAGCTAGTTGCAGCCACTGTTTTCGTTTGCTTCATTAAGCGCTGATCAATATTTGAACTGCATAACAGTTTAAATAGTAGGCGATAACTAATCAACAACATTAACTAATTATTCCTGCAACATCGTTATAAGCTAATAATAAAATTTCATGACAAGAAATTAGATATAGCGAAATAACGTAAAACGAGAATATTAAAGGACACTGTAAAATCAGAATGACATCTTGATATCTGACTAATCCGATTTGAAATTTCTTAAATCTACAACCAACGCATTGCTAAATAAGCTATCAGAGTAGTAATCGAAACTATGCATCATGAACGCTTTGAGCGTAACCTTATACTTGCCATCAGGTTTTAGGTTATTGAAAATATGCGTATTTTTGGGTGTAAATATTTCAGAAACCACACCCTTCTCATTCTCTAGACGAATAAGGCTCGACTTTCTAAATGCCAGCTTTTGTTCTTGCGTGCCAAAACCGCTGTTATCGACAATATTCCTCCCCCGACTCCCAACTTAAGGCAAACGACTTATTATCAATCATCCGTACATTAATGTTGTGAGGCTCAGCGAGTGGTGATGGGTTCAACGTGTAATAGGCTTCAAAATAATAATTCAGCTCACTGAAAACAGATGACTTTTCATCATTAAAAGCCCTTATACTCACATGAGTATCGAACTCTAGAGGCGATAGCGTGTCGTAGGGCACGAAAAATTCGGGTGTATTTAGCACATGGTTACCGAGTTTTTTGGAATAAAACTCATAGCTTGTAGCTCCCTTAACAGCCTCCCATGAAGCTAACACCTCTTTATTATCCGTATCAATGGTTAGTCGATAAGAGCGCACAGGTTTTAATTGATTTTCTTTCTCATTAACGACTTGACTCAGTCTGTGCTTACAAACAGAACAGAAAACAGATGCGCACCCTTTATCCATTAAGCATAGCTCGTCAGGCAAAGCCAAAGCATGGTTGCTGGCGTGAAGCCTGAAAAGATTATCGGCTGGAGCAATCGATTTCCAGCGAATTTTATCCGGGTTTTTTTCTGCCGTTTTATTAAATGATTCTTTGAGTGTCGATGAATACTCATCTCCTAAACCACCCAGTGCGTGGGCATACTCGTGCCAAAGTAAATATTTTTCCCACGATGAAACATAGTTATCTCTGACGCCCACAATAGCTATACCGTGATTAGCATCCGCTCGCCCTGACGTCTGCTCACCCTGTGGAACATTAACAAGCACAATAATCGTATCCGTAAAAGGAACTGCTCTTGCCGCTGCCTCATGAATCACTTCATATCTTTTCGTTTGATCAAAAAATAAATAAGCACGATACGAATTAAGGTAATGCACATTAAAAGGTGTATTTTTAATGGCTGATGTCTGGATAGGGTCAGAAGGTGACGGGGATAAGGCTATATGACTGATGCCTGATTGCTCAGAGGGTACAAAGTAGGTATAGATATTTATTTTCTCTAATAACTCTTGGTACATAGGTTGTTCAAGCAATACCTCTCGTGTTTTTTTCGCAGTCTCAAAGAATTTTTCTTTTTCATCTGCCATGTACCCTTCAGACAAAATAACGAGATTATGATAACGCTCCATATCCGATGAAATGAGATGAATCGGTCTTATGTTTTCACTTGATGCATCAACATGTGTATTGAGAGAGATTGAAAAATCGTGGGGGGTGCTGCTGGCAGTAAAGACTCCTGCGTACCTTTTATCCTCTCTTGATATTCAACATCTTCTTCATTCTGTGTTGATTTTTCGACACCCTGATCACCATCATTTATGCTATCAGGTGACGTAATCGCCTCTATTTTTTCCTCAGGCTCTATCTCTTCATCCCCGAGGTTATCCGTTTTCTCAAAGCTGGTTTCGCTTGTACCTTCAGGTAATATGGCTAGCTCTTTTTTCTCTTCAGATTTATCTGCTTTATCATCTAGGTTGTCACCGGCATTAGGACTGACAACGGGGGTGCTAATGGACGTTTTATCATGATTATCGCCCACCGAAATATTTTGTTTTTCCTCCTCTGATGTCAGTGCAGTCTTTGAAGGAAGTTGGCCCCGCTCATTCGATGTTTGCGATACGACGTCCTTGTCAGGTATTAATTGCGCAAGCGAGAACCGTTTACTTCCATCATTAAAAGTAGTGATCCATTTACCCGAATAGACTGCCTGACGATTCGTCATCGTCATTCTATTTTCAGCTTTCTCTGATAATTCTATATATACTGACTCTCCTTTTTTGTTCGACAAAAAATAGATATTATTATTTTTACCAGTCTGTTTAAGCGTTAAATTATCCATTTTTATCAGGTGAGTATTGATACAAAATATGTCGTCTGTCGACTCTATTAACTGCGCTGTATTCAAATAAACGTCACTGATGATGTGGATGTACTGAGCAAGTAAATTCCTTTTTTTACACTGATCAGAAGGAAGAAATGTATAGGATTGATCATTGACCGTATTAGCTGGTACAACGTTCTGCTCAAGAACAACATCTTTCGATGACTTTTGAGCAAATGAGGCCGGATCTTTTTCTGACTTCTCTATTTTTTTTGCGCTGAGCATGCAAATAAAAATAGAGAAATCCATATTAAAGAATACATTTTACAATTAGCGTTATCCATAAGCCATGCCTAAAAGCCAATAAAATAGTGTGGCGTTTTATTAAACGGTACAAGCTGCAACGCTTCGCCTTAAAGTAATGAATGCTCAATCACTATTTTAGTGGGATAAAAAAAGTCTTGGGATTAATGTTTTTTTATATGGAAAATTTATAATATTTTCCTGAAAACGACGTAAACAGTTTCTTGAAAATATTTCTCACGATTTCAATACTTGCCCAACTTCATACACTTAAGAAATCTCATAGTTTGAATACGCACTGAGCTTAAAGATGGGTGCTCTTTTGTTGTGAGGTCGCCAATTGTGCATATTTTCAGCCATCAATCTAGCGATCGTTTCTCACGTTACCCCACAGCTTTTCATAACGTTACAAATAGGAAAGCCCTGCTTATTGCACGCAAACTGTTGCAAACACAAGAGCGTCATGGAAAAAAGGCGATTTGCTTAGGAAAACACTAAGCGTTTCGGTAGTATACGCGGCTGCCGAAACCCTATACCTCTAAAAACCATACCCTCGCAAATCTCGCATTCACGCTGATTAGGTGAGGCTCTGGAGAGGACTGTTTCACAGCGACTGGCTAAAAGGATTTATGATGACGAAGAATGATTCAACACCCTCACCTCTCGCCGCTTTATTGCGGTACCTGCTCTTGGGTCTTTTCTACCCCCTTGTATTCTCTTTAATGATATACGTTGGGGCAACAACAAACTACACCACAGGCGTCTTCAGCGAGAAAGGCTTTCACGCCCAATATGACAGCGGTATTTATAAATACAGAGTTCTTGGCAAGGAGAGCTTTCTTTTAATAAAAGGCTTTGTCGATACCGATAGGCTACCTAGGTTTAAGCCGGGCATCACGCATAGCAATGGCAGTCCAATCTCTTCTGTTTACTATGCCACTTATTTCTACAATAACACCCTCTTCCTTATCCTCACATGCCTCATTTTATGCGCTACTCTTGGTGTCCATAAAAGCAAGAACTTTAACACAACCGACTTGCCGATTATCTGCGCAGCAATGCTGATGACGTTGACGCAATATGTTGTTGTACCTTATGACACAGCCACGTATTTTTTTCTCTCTATTGGCATTTTCTTAACATTAAGGGATAAGCAGTCGCTAATCACAGGATTACTCCTATTGGTCACCGTAATCCTCGCAACACTTACACGAGAGACAGCGCTCTTGATTGTGAGTTTTTATGTTGCCTATCATTTTAAAGCCTTACTCACGACGCGCTTGAATAGCCGCCATATAAATACACTTGTCGCTGGCTGCGGGTTTATTGCTACTTATACATGGCTTCGCGTTCATTTTGGTTTTGAGCATGCATTATTTCAAGATGTGCAATTTTTTAAGTCAATGAATATTTTCTCATTGGCGGGGTTTTTATTCTTTACTGCCTTTATTTCAAGCCTTGTGCTGACGGGAAGTAACGATTACAGAGCCACTGGATTTCTTATAACATCACTGCCGTATACCCTGATGGTGCTTATCGTAGGGATGCCCCATGAACTCCGGCTATGGATTCCTATCTTCATTCCCTTATTGGTGCTAAAAAGCCTGCAGGGAAGAGAACTTCTGCCTTGCAGGTAGCAATCAATAAGTTTCCGTAAAATCTCGAAATATAGCCGACATCATAAACATCTGCTGAAAACGACAATTAATTTGAAGCAATATCACCCTTTTCCTCTAGCCAAATTTTACGATCAGACGCTCTTTTTTTAGAGAGAAGCATATCCATAAGTTCATCCGTATCATCACCTGCTTCAACACTTAACTGGAGCATGCAGCGGGTGTCTTTATTCATGACTGTTTCGCGTAACTGGATAGGGTTCATTTCACCAAGACCTTTAAATCGGGTCACGGAAACCTTACCCCGTTTTTTTTCTATTTCTATACGACTTAGAATGCCGGTTTTTTCAGATTCATCGATCGCATAAAACACCTCTTTTCCCACATCTATACGAAATAAGGGCGGCATCGCAATAAAGATATGCCCGGCCTCAACCAATGGGCGAAAATGCTTTAAGAATAATGCACAAAGTAACGTTGCTATATGTGCGCCATCCGAGTCAGCATCTGCCAGCACGCAAATTTTTCCGTAGCGCAGGCCACTCAAATCATTTGAATCGGGATCAATGCCAATAGCGACTGAAATATCGTGCACCTCTTGTGAGGCCAGAACTTCCTGAGAATCCACTTCCCAAGTATTCAAAATTTTCCCACGTAACGGCATGATCGCTTGAAATGTTCGATCCCTCGCTTGCTTTGCCGAACCACCTGCCGAGTCGCCCTCGACAAAAAATATCTCACTCTCACCCGCACCCTGCCCTGAGCAATCGGCAAGCTTACCGGGTAAAGCTGGCCCTTGAGTGACTCTTTTCCTGACAACCTTTTTGGCTTTTTTTAATCGACTCTGAGCATTATTGATGATCATTTCGGCCAGTTTATCGGCTTCTTCGGTATGCTGATTCAACCATAGGCTGAATGCATCTTTAGCAACGGCGGAAATGAATGCCGCGCACTCTCTTGAGGATAACCGCTCCTTCGTCTGCCCTGAGAATTGTGGGTCTTGAATTTTTGCGCTCAATACAAAATTGCATCGATCCCAAATATCATCCCCATTGAGTTTTACCCCACGCGGAATCAATTTACGAATATCACAATACTCACGCATAGCCTCAAGTAAACCTGTGCGTAAGCCATTGACATGCGTGCCGCCTTGCGCTGTCGGTATTAAATTGACATAACTTTCTTGAGTAAGCTCAGCACTTTCATGAAACCATTGCACAACCCAATCAACGGCTTCTGTTGATGAGCTAAAATGCCCTCTAAAAGGTGTTTCAGGCAATGTTTCATATTCTTGCGTTTTCGAGAGCAAATAATCGTTCAAGCCATCTTCATAATACCACTCTAACTTTTCTTGATTAACCTCATCGGTAAAAGTCACTCTCAGCCCCGGACAAAGCACCGCTTTCGCACGAAGCACATGCTTTAATCGGGAGACTGAAAATTTTGCGCTGTCAAAATATTTCGGATCAGGTAGGAATGTCACTAAAGTGCCTGTGTTTCTTTTTCCACAGGTATCAACAACGGTTAAATCCTGGCTTTTCTCGCCACCTTTAAATTGAATGTGATGCACTTTGCCTTCACGGCGAATATATACATCCAGCTGTGACGACAGTGCATTCACTACCGACACACCCACCCCATGTAACCCGCCTGAGAACTGATAATTATCGTTCGAAAATTTACCGCCTGCATGTAAGGTAGAAAGAATCACCTCAACGCCTGGCAAACCCTGCTCTGGGTGAATATCCACAGGCATGCCGCGCCCGTCATCGTTGACACTCAACGTACCATTTTTATGTAAGGTGACATCCACTTTTTTTGCAAAACCACCGAGCGCCTCATCCACACTATTATCGATCACCTCTTGCGCAAGATGATTAGGTCGCGTAGTTTCTGTGTACATTCCAGGGCGCTTTCTTACAGGGTCTAGCCCTGTTAATACTTCTATCGACTCAGCTGTGTAATTGGACAACCGTAGCTCCTTAGCTATTTGCCATTAACCAATCAGTGATTAACGGTAAAAAATAAACAAAATTCTGAAAATGGTGATCACCGCCTGGCATGATCACTCGCTGACACGGCTGATAATGGCGAGCTCCCTCCTCAGCATCTAAAACCTCATCTGCTGTCTGTACCAAAACCAAGAGTTTATCCGGATGGTCAATGCGAGGGTGATAATGTTTTTCTAAAATATCAATATGCGATGCCGTTAAATGAAACGGGGTTTGTGTGTGCGGATTGATATTATCGCCAAGATAATGTTTTATCAATTGATGCGGTTTAATCGCCGGATTAATGACAACCGACGCGATGGACATTGTTTGAGTAAAATGTGTTGCATAGAACCCACCTAATGAACTCCCTATCAAAGCCAGCTTTTGATGCGAATACGCGTTAATTAGTTCAGTGATTTGATCCAGTGCCTCACTCGGGTAATTACTCAATGTGGGCGTCAGTAACTCAATAGGCAACTGCTTTCGTGCAATAAATTGCGCTAGAATTTGCGCTTTTTGTGCCATACCTGAACTTAAAAAGCCATGACAATAGATCAAGGTCAAAGGCGTAGGTGTCTCTGTAAGCGTCTTCTTGGGCGTCATCATCCCTTGAGCTTAATAACCTTTCGCCGATTCATCAAGGGCTAAAACTCGCTGAGGCAGTCTGTAGACTTGTGTTTCAAAAGTGCCGTCATCATGCAAGGTGAATGATCGATATCCAGGCATTTGCTTGCTATCTAGCGCAAACATCTCACTCTTAGGTAAAAACTGAAAACACGTCGAGGGCGTTGAATAAAGCTGAATATTTTTATACTGTTGTACCGCCTCCTGATGCACATGACCATTAGCCATAAACCTCACCTGCTTTGCATCTGACATTGTGCTGAGTACTTTCTCACCATTGCGCACATTGATCGTATCAAGCCACGCCGAACCTAAAGGCAGTAGATGGTGGTGTAAGAACACGGCATGGTATTTGTCAGGATGTCGCTTAAGTAGTTGGTCGAATCGTTCCAGCTCGGTGGCTGTCAATTCCCCGTGTACCGCTTTTGCTACCGATGAGTCGAGCAAGCTAATATGCCAAGGGCCTAAACATCTTGATGCCAGCAATCGTTCGCCGAGTATTTGCTGCATCGCTTGGTTTTCATCGTGATTGCCTGGCAACCAAACCGTATCAATATCTTCAGGAAGTTTCTCAACTAACCGCGTATAAACCTGCGTCGATACATCGTTGCTGATATCGCCACTAAAAACCATCAAGTCGATGTGAGCATGCGTATCAAGTGCTAGCGATAAAACAGACTGAAATGTCTGATCTGTATCTAAGCCAAGCAGTTTTTCTTGCGTATTTTCAAGTAAGTGGCAATCAGACAACTGCAAAAGCGTGAAAGACAAAATTCCCTCTCTATCGGTTATATCTTATGAAGCGAACCGTATAATTTATTACGCGGTAGACCAAGTATTTTTACCAGCGACAACAAAAAATGTGACTAATAGGGCAAAAGTTAGTTCTTTCGTCTACAGCTCAAACCGCTCACTACGACAATAATTTAACAATTGTGACAAAGTTTGTCAGTAGCCCTATTTTTATCCTGTGGGGTTATATAAGAAGTATTGTAAAGAAATCCAATTCAACCAGCTAAATCCATACGTAAAACCCCACCCACCATAATCAAACAGCGCCGATCTTTGGACATCATCACATAAACAGAGTTCAGGTCGACAACTCAGTCGATTAGTTTGATCCATCAAAACTTAATGCGCTTTATTGCTACCTTTTCGTATAAAAATTGTCTACCATCGCTATTCGCCTTAATAGCATAGTTCTAGTGCCTGTCAAGAATCCTTTGTATTTTTCCACGCACTTACCTCAGCATGGCAAAACCATATAACATAAGCGGATATTTTTTTATGCGTCTCACACTAGGCTCCATCGCCATCTTTGTCATGGCTTACTTTAGCAGTCAAGCCCATAGCGAAAACATCTTTGCTATCTACAAAGATGCCGTGAATAACGATTACATCATGAAGATGGCGGGGGCCCAGTTACGTATGGACTCTGAGTCTTATGATCAAGCACTCGCCAAATATTTACCACAAGTGGCATTGAGTGGAAGCTACTCAGATACCAAAAGCACGGCAAAACAGAGTGGTATCAAACCTGTAGATACCTCTGGAATCAAGCCCCCAGCACTGAAAGAGTTAGCCGACAGCTTAGCTAGATCCATGCAGCCGCACTACACAACAAATACCAAAAACTCTCAATGGAAAGTCGCTCTTACACAAGAGGTGTTCAATATGTCTTACTGGTACGGTATGAGAAGTACCGAACATCTGACAAAAGCCGCGCAATTCCAATTTTTTAAATCTCAACAGGATCTTATTGTTAGAACAACAGAAGCCTACCTGGGCGTTCTTAAAGCGCAAAACAACCTTGAATCAAGCAAGGCCGAAGAGCGAGCCTATAAGCAACAACTTGAGCAAACTCGGCAACGTTTTAAAGTTGGCCTTGTCGCCAATACCGATGTTCAAGAAGCACTATCCGCTTTCGATCTTGCAAAAGTACGCCGCTTAAATGATGAAGGCGCACTCGAAGTCTCTTTTGAAGCATTAACCGTTCTAACCGGCAAGCAGTATACGGCGATAGCGGTTATTTCAGATAAAATGCCAATTGAGTCTCCGGTTCCAGCTGAGCGTCAAGACTGGGTTAACCTTGCGCTCAATGGCAACCCCGACCTAAATGTCAAACGCGAAAATGCTGAAGCAGCCAAGCTTTCAGCAAAAGCAACAGGATCTACCCGGTACCCTACCGTCGGTTTCTCAGCGAATTACGGCCGTGGACATACAGATACTTACAACCCGATTAATAACGAAGATAGAGGTGTTATGCTCACCCTAAAATTGCCCATCTTTACTGGCGGCAGCGTCAGCTCAAAAATCAGGCAGGAGTATGCCAAACTTGCGCTTGCCAAAGATGATTTAGGTGCCACAGAAAGAAAAGTAAACCAAGGGGTTCGTTCTGCACATATTGAGACACTCACCAGCATTCAGTCTGTCAATGCACGCCAACAGTCCATCGTTTCCGCTGAAAGCGCACTCAGTGCTGTAAAAGCTGGATACGAGTACGGTACACGTAATATCCTCGATGTTTTGCAAGCCCAGAAAACGCTGTATTCAGCCAAACGGGATTACGGTAATTCTCGTTACGATTACATATTAAACGTCATGAAACTTAAGCAAATCAGCGGCATCTTGACGCCTGAAGATATGGTTGCGCTCAACCAATGGACACTACCTACAAAAACTAAATAATTCAGTCAGGGCTGCTGCACATTATATATTCGCGCAGCCTGACCTCCCACCTTTTAAAGCTTTTCCGCTTAAAGCCTTATCAATGCTCGACGATTTAACACTCTCAACATTTTACCAATAGAGGAACTTATCACACTCGGCCACTCTAAGAATAAAACCCAAGAGATGTTCTTTCATGAAGACTTTGCCGTTTTTTTTTCTGGTTACCTTTACATGCCTAACTTACCTTACACACGCAACTCCCCATGCGGGTGAGAGCACAAGCTTTCAATCCGCCATTGATAATTTGGCGCAGCAGTTTCGTACACTTAACCAGAAAACACCTGAAAGACCGGATACTCAAAAAATTTCGGGTATGCATAAGCTTATTGATCACTATCAACAAACAAAATTGCGGATTAACCTCGCGTCAAATCAAAACCAGCAGGCATCACCTGAAGAAAAAAAGGCATTCAATGCACTAGAAAAACAGATTTGGACAAGCCCAAACATCTACAACATGCTGCATTCAATTCCCCCCAACCTATTGAGCACCCATGACAAGCGCACATTCAATCTTGCCATGAGGTTCTTTAATCGCCACGAATTTCAACCTGTGGGCAGTAAAGTCACCTTTTTTGATCTTAACGCAACATCCTTACCGATTCTGCAGTACCCAGATCCCGAGCTACATAAAGTGGCTGCCGATGTCACCCAATTCGATGACCATCTGCAACAACTCATTGATCAAATGTTTGAGACCATGTATAACGCCAACGGCATTGGCCTTGCAGGCACTCAAGTGGGTAAACATCAACGAATTGTTGTGATGGATATCAGCCCAGGCCAAACTCAGCCGCTGGTCTTCATTAACCCCATCATCACCATTACGGATAATACCCAGCTTGCATTCCCTCAAGGCTGCCTATCAGTAAAAGATACCTTTGATGTAGTGAAGCGTCCTAGGCAAGTTCGCATTGAAGCGCTCGACAGGTTTGGTAAGCGCTTTACGTTGGAAGACAGTGGGTTAATAGCCGTTTGTATTCAACATGAGTTAGACCATTTGAATGGAAAACTCTTTATACAACACCTATCCGAAGAGAAACAAAATAAAATCGCTGAACGGCTTAATCCTAACTACTCACAAAACTCGCAAAGTCCGAATTCATAGCTTTAGGCGGACACGTCAATATCATGCTTTATGCTATGAACTTAAACCAGTTATTCAAAAAGGATATGTAGCAACATAACCACTACGTATCCCCGGGCAATTATACGACACATGTTGTTTTTAGTTCTCTAAAATTCTCCCTGTGTTAATATGCTCATTTCCAATATTTTTTAGCTGGCGCATAAAAAGAATTAACTTTATACTCCCAGCAAAAGAGAATGAGTATTATTTACATATTTTATGTGCGCACCTTTAGAGCAACCTCTCAATACACTTCACGTCGGCGATTCTGCAATCATCCATCGCTTTTCTCACGCGCACGGAACCGATGGACACAAACTCATGGTTCTTGGACTTACACCCGGCACACATATAGAAGTCACACGCCTTGCACCCTTCTCTGATCCCATGATTATTCGTCTACGTGGGTTTAAACTTTCTCTCAGGAAATCTGATTTAACTGGCATTTGGGTCTCTCACGTTAATGAAAAATAACCCTACCCTCGGACTAATAGGCAACCCAAACTCAGGTAAAACAACCCTTTTCAATCGCTTAACGGGCGCCCACCAGCGCGTGGGAAACTGGCCTGGCGTCACAGTCGAGAAAAAACAAGGAAAACTAAAGTACAACAACCAGCAGTTCACTATTGTCGACCTTCCCGGCACGTATAACATCGCTGGGGATTTTGGCGAAGAGTCTATTGACGAAAGCATAGCTCAGCAGTTCATTTATGATGGTCAATCCGACATACTGATTAATATTGTTGATGCATCAAGCCTTGAGCGTGGCTTATTTTTAACCTACCAACTATTAAACATGCAAGTCCCTATGGTCGTCGCGCTTAACATGATGGATGTGGCAAAAAGTAAAGGGGCTATTATTAATGCAGAAAAGCTAGCGGAAATACTGGGATGCCCGGTCATTCCAATTATGGCCAGCAACGGTAAAGGCATTCCTGCCTTACTCGATACCATTAGAGTATCTCTTGAAAAAAAAGATAACGCACAAATTACACATGAAAATTATGTGCCTGAACTTGCAAGCTGCTCTATGGATGCACGCGACGTAATCCATAAAGACATCCATCATCTTTACCAGCAAGTCGATGAAACCTGCCGGCATGTTTTACATAAAAAAGAGACAATCAAAAAATCTTTCTCTGAACGCATTGATGATATCGTGCTCAATCGACTGCTAGGCGTGCCATTTTTTTTACTGGCTATCTATTTACTGTTCTTTTTCGCCATCAATTTAGGCAGTGCTTTTCAAGACTTTTTTAATATCACGGCAGGTTTGATTTTTATCGACATTCCTAGAGCCGGCTTAAATGCTATCCACTCCCCCGATTGGTTGATCGCCATTATTTGTGATGGCGTCGGCGGGGGCATCCAGCTCATTATTCAGTTTGTTCCGGTAATTGCAGCACTATTCTTCGCACTCTCTTTTTTAGAGGATGTCGGCTACATGACACGTGCAGCCTTTGTTGTTGATCGGTTAATGCGCTCTATTGGTTTACCAGGAAAAGCATTTATTCCTCTGATCATCGGTTTTGGCTGTAACGTACCTTCCGTTATGGCGGCACGAACACTCAATAAAGAAGGTGACCGCTTGATTACATCCTTAATGGCGCCTTTTATGAGCTGCGGCGCAAGGCTTACCGTGTACACCCTGTTTGTCGCAGCCTTTTTCCCCGTTAATGGTCAAAATATTTTATTTATTCTTTACCTCATCGGTATTCTCATCGCGATACTGACTGCCTTTTTGGTACGGAGATTTATTTTCTCTTCTCAAGGCAGTGCTTCTGTCATGGAGATGACACCTTACCTAATGCCAACACTCCGAAACCTTTCTATTCATACCTGGCATAAACTTAAAGGATTTGTTTTACGTGCAGGCAAATCCATTGTACTTGTCGTCGTGATTCTTAACGTTCTTAACTCTGTGGGTACCGATGGCACCTTTGGCCATCAGAATCAAAAAAACTCCATGCTTTCACAGGTTGGGAAAGCCATTACACCCATCTTTGCCCCCATAGGACTTCATAAAGACAACTGGCCTGCAACCGTTGGTATCTTCACCGGTATGTTTGCCAAAGAAGTGGTGGTAGGTACACTGAATGCTCTGTATTCAGAAATCCCGGAGGAAAAAGAAAAACTGCATATTCTTGCCTCATTAAAAGAAGCCGTACTTAGCGTTTCGACCAATGTCCGTGCAGTGTTTACTGAAGTCGACAACCCGCTGGGGCTACCCGCTGAAATTGACGTAAAAGATGTGACTAAAGAGCAAAACCTAAACAAAGGCACATTTAGTGCTTTGAAGTATTTCTTTTCTCCATTGAGTGCTTTTTCCTACTTATTATTTATTCTTTTATACATGCCCTGCGTTGCCACCATTGGTGCGATTGCTAAAGAGCATGGAAATTTTTGGGCAGGGTTTAGCGTATTATGGTCTTACAGCATTGCTTACACTTTAGCTGTGATTGCTTTCCAGGTAGGCAGCTTTACAGCGCACCCCTTAAGTTCATCGCTTTGGGTTTTTGGCATTCTTTGCTGGCAAATATTACTCACCGTTTTTGTACTTTATTACGGAAAGAAATACGCGATTAAACAACGACTGATCCCTGTGGTTCATATCCATTAAATGGAGGCTTATGCCTCCATCTCTAGAGTAAGGCGCAAGACCTTTCTAGCTGTTATTTAAGCTCGCAACAATCGCCAATAAACTCTCATAAGGATTAGCATGTTGCGTAATAGGGCGACCAACGACTAAAAAATCCGCACCATTAGCAACTGCTTTAGCAGGTGTCATGACACGATGCTGATCGCCCAAAGCTGAATCAATAGGGCGAATACCCGGCGTTACAGTGAGGAAATCTTGCCCGCATACAGATTTAATCTGATTCGCCTCTTGAGCAGAACATACCACGCCATCCAGCTCGGTGGATTTTGCTAATTGCGCAAGGCTTTCCACTAAAACATCTGCAGAGGGCAAGCCGAGTTCCGCTAAATCTTCATCAGAGGTACTGGTTAATACGGTGACAGCAATCAAAAGGGGTTTGACTTGATAAGCAGATAGCGCCTCCACTGCAGCTGATAACATGGGTTTGCCGCCAAGTGCATGCACATTGACCATCCAGACGCCAAGGTCTGCTGCCGCTGAAACTGCTTTAGCCACTGTATTAGGAATATCATGAAATTTTAAATCGAGGAATACATCAAAATCACGATCAATTAACTGGGAAACTAACTGAGGGCCAAAATGAGTAAATACCTCCTTACCAATTTTTAATCGACATAAGCTCGGGTCCAACTGATCAACCAAGCCCATCAATGCTTTTTGATCGCTATAATCTAACGCAACAACAATAGGGCTAGACACTTTTTTTTTCATAATTACGGCCTTCTCTTAATTAATCCCCTTCACCGCCACGAATACGACGAATGGTATCCCAGCTGTGGCATTGTGGGCATTGCCAATGCATTTGTTTTCCAGAAAACCCACAAGACTTACATTGATAACTGGGCTTGTTTTTTAATAATTCGGCAACGAGTTCATGGAATAATCGAATCTTTAAATCAATATCCACCTCAAAACCTTCTTGTTCTGTCAGTAACAGATTCAACCCTTTTAACGTGGGCCTTTTACGTACCTGCTCAGCTAAAAAGGCCATTGCCTGCTGATTGTTTTTTTCTTTCAACAACAAAAAAACTTTCTCAGTCACTTCACTGGACGGATAATTGATGAGAACCTGCTGCAAGAAATCAATCTGGACCACTGGATTCTCAAAGATCTTATCGACGAGTTCCAGGCTGTCGGGTATCAATGAGGGCTCCACATCCGCCAATCTATGCAAGGCTTTTTGTGCACGCTTATAATTTCTCTTTAAAAAATATAATCGCGCCTCAAGAATCAGGGCACGAGCATAATCAGGCTGGTAGCGTAACGCCTCTTTAATACAATTCTCAACAACCTTAAAATCATCTTCTTTTAACGCTTTAAACCCCAGCTCACAATAATAACTGGCAATTTGGCCGCGCTGCCGACCGGCGGTGAGCACATCATCGTCAAAGGCTACACTGTGAATAGGTACCAATTGTTGTGCAATCACAATCGCTTTTTTCCACTCGCTCTCTAGCTCATAGACTTGCTGCAACAATCCTAATGCGCGCTCCTCAAGGTCTTTGGATGAGTTCACGACATTAATTAATAAACGCTCCGCTCGATCCAAGAGCCCCGACTTAATATAATCACTGGCAAGCTCTATAGTCGCAATGCGCAATCGCTCTTTATTCAATTCCTCTGACGCGACAAGATTGGCGTGTATTCTAATTGCACGATCAACTTCACCTTTACGGCGTAACATATTGGCTAACGCGTTATGCAAATCAAAATTTTCTGCATTGACATCCCACGTCTGGATCAGACTCTCAATGACTTTATCCGATTCTTCATTTAGTAGAAGGTGAATGCCGTCCATATAGGATTTTCGCCAAGCCTTTCTGCGTACTTTCCGAAAATACGAAGAACGTGTTAACCGAGCCATCCCCCAACCGATAACAAGTGCAATAAAAATAGCAAAAAAAAGTAGGGTTTCTTGAGACATAACAATTAATGCGCCGCCCTCAACTTACATACACGCCGGAAAAATAGCAAAAAGGCTACCAATAAACCAAAAGCAACCCCCACACCAAAGCTCGATAAGACCACTAATTCAACGGGCACTTGCGTAAATTTTATTACCAACAAATCCAAATCAAGCAGTACATGATTACGTAAGCAAACAACAAGGATAAAAAAAGCAATGGCGGCAGCAATTAATAAACTGCACGTAAAAGTAAGAAAGGAAAAGAATTTTTTAATGCTGCCCATAATCCACCCGCCGAAAACCCGATGGCCTAAAGATACATTACCCCACGCGGAATTGCATTACCCTAAAGATTAAAAGGGTATTGCCGCGCTCCACCGTGAGCATTAATAACGCCATAGAATACACTTTATACCCATTTTCAAGTGCGATCAGTTATACGATCAATTAGTTAGGCTTTACTAACTGAAGACAATCAGTACAGGCATGCACTATTTTATATTTTGAAAAGGAAGATTGAATGAAATCTGACGCCCTCAGATAAAAAAATGGGCATAACCCTTTGAGTTACGCATCACCCCCCGGTTCAATTCCAAAAAGGCTACAGCCTTTCAGATCTGTTTAGAGATTATGGATCAGAGATGCAATGCGAAGCGGCACTCTTTAACTGGAGGTGGCCCAACGGCTTTACTTGTCCCGATTGTCACTCGACATCCTATTGCAAGCTTAAAAGCAGAGCCCTGTATCAATGCAATAAATGTCACCATCAAACATCACTAACGAGCAGGACTTTATTCGCAGGTACAAAGCTACCATTAAAGACATGGTTTCTTGCTATTCACTTACTCACCCAGTCAAAAACTGGATTATCGATATTGGCATTAAAACGCCAACTAGGTGTCGGGTACAATACGGCATGGTCAGTTAAGCATAAAGTCATGCAGGCAATGAAGGAGCGGGATGAAATAGGCCAAGCAACTCAATCTCTCCATTGTATAAACACGCAGGATAGTTTACAGTAAATCCACTTCATAAAAATTTGAAAGCGCAACCTAATACTTGCGTTTTAGCTAAAATGGATAGCGGTCGCTTGGCTTAACAAACGACAATAAAAGGAGATAAGCATGAAGCAACTAGGCAATCAGGATGCCGGATTTATTTACAACGAAACAGCAACAACACCCATGCATGTTGCAGGCCTCGGCATTTACAGTCAACCGCCAGCCCAAGACCGCCCTGACCACAACACCATTCTCAACTACATTCAGGCACGCATTCATCTAGCTCCTATTCTCCGGCACAAATACACTGAAGTCCCCCTTGGCCTAGACAAACCCTACTGGGTTGACGACGGCCAATTTGACCTCAGTTTTCATATCAGGCACATCGCATTACCCGCCCCCGGAAACTGGCAACAACTCACAGAAACGGTGGCTCGATTACATGCCGAACCCATTGATTTTGAACACCCTCTTTGGGAGGCTTACATCATTGAGGGACTTAACAATTTCGATGGTCTATCAAAAAACAGCTTTGCAATTTTCGTCAAAATCCACCATGCCATAGCTGACGGCGCTTCCGGGCAGGCAATATTTTCTGTCTTTAACGATCTTACCGCCACTGCTCAACCCCAACCGCCGACAGAACCTATCATGATTGAGCGACCACCTACGGGAATTGAATTGATCAGTCGCGCCATACCCAACCTCATCAAGCGCCCATTATCGCAGTCTGCAAGCATTTACCAACGTGCACCTAAAATGCTCCAAGGCGCTCTCAAATTTGCTCAAGGCCGACTTAACAGCGGCACAAAATTTAAAGTCCCACAAACCCGCTTCAACCATGCAATTTCTAACGAAAGAACCGTACAAGGTACCTGTTTTTCCTTACCTGAAATCAAAAAAATTAAAGCACAACTCAAAAGCCATGTCACGATTAACGATATCATGCTAACCATCATTGCGGGCGGCTTACGAAACTACCTCAAAGAACTTAATGAGCTGCCTGAGGAGTCACTTTGTGCCATGATGCCCGTCGACACCCGAACAGAAACCACAAAAGACCACCAAGGCAATCATATTGGTGGCATTTTCACAGACCTACATACACACCTCAACAACCCTATCGAGCGACTCAATGCCATATCCCAAAGCACTAGCGAAGCCAAAACCTTTGCCGAAGAGCTAGATACCTCTGTGATTGTCCAAAATTACATGGGAGGATTTTTTAATCCCGCACTAGGAAAAACCTTTAATCGGCTCATACAACATGCAAAACTTACCGAGCGACTTGGCACGGTTATGGCGAATACACTGGTCACCAATGTTAAAGGCCCAAAAACGAAGCTCTATCACAACGGCGTACCACTAAAGCATTATTGGGCCGTACCACCTTTGAGTATCTGCATCGGCTTAAATCATGCCATCTTCAGTTATTGCGACACCATCACCCTGAGTATTACCGCCGACAAGGCAATGATGCCTGATGCCGACCTGTACATATCTTGTCTTCAATCCTCGTACCAACAGCTCCTGAAAAGCACCATCAACAAAAATAAAAAAGCCAAAAGTACGCAAAAAAAAGCTACCAAGGTGCAGACTCAAGAAACAGCGACACCTAAAACGACTAAACTGAGTAAAGCCAATAACACCGTGATCGTAGAGCTTGAACAAACACTCCCCCCTAAAAAAACCAATATTGAAGCGGCACTTTAAATTGCCGCATCAACAAGGCAAACACACCACTACCTATTCAAGCATTAAAATGGTTTTAGAAAATATAGTCGAAAGATTATATGCTGATATTTCGCCAAAATATCACTTTTGTTTTGTCGGCACATTTCCAGTAAAATCGAAACAGCTATATTGATTGGAGGTGAGAAATGCAAGTCGAAATCGCAGCTAAACGCTTTGCAGAACTGGGCCACACAACCCGCTTGGAAATTTTTCGTTATTTAGTAAAAAGTGGAAGGCAAGGCGCTCCAGTGGGTGAAATCCAAGAGACACTTTGTGTCCCGAACTCAACCCTTTCACACCATATAACCCGCCTCGTTAGTGTCGGTTTAATTATGCAGCGTCGAGAAGGAAGAACGCTATATTGTATCCCCCAGTACGAGGAGCTATTTGGCTTAATCGAGTTCCTTCAAGAAGAGTGTTGTGCAAACTCCCTGAGCGATGAATAGAGGTTAACAAGCCACCTCAGCGAAGACCAAATCAATTGAAGGCAAGCAGAATATCAAACCTCTGCACCATGCATAGCCTCACACAACACCCACCCAAAAGATAAAAGCCAAAGAACTTAATACCTCCACACCATAATGAGCACTACCTTCAGTCATTTTCTGCCTTTATCCAAGCAAGGTAAACCTTTGACTGTAATACAAGTAACAGTCGGATCTCAAGGTTTCAACACCATCAATAATATGCGCATATCAAGAATTTAATAAAGATGCCTACATGAAGGATTCAGCATTTATAGGGAGGGTTATCGATGCCACGGAAGAACTTATGTGATTTAATTATCTCATCCGAGATAAAAAAGAATCTTTAGTTGACCGTTATAGAGAAAAAAGATCTGGGTTATTGACGGCTCGCGCTGAGATAAAATAAGAGTACGATTTTTCCTGGCGTCACCCCAATACCAGGAAAAATTTATAAATAACCCTCACTCTAAGGGTTAAGGACTTCTGCACACTCAATAATTTCAATAAAAACAAACAATATCCTACAATCACGTACCTTTTAACCCAATAAAAGCCGAATCCCCTCAAGAAAACCCCGTCCTTAACTTGGTATTATTCGGGGGTAATGGTATAAATCACCTTTACAATTTGATCACCCTAGAATAATGCCATGTTTGAACAAATCTCTTTAGCCCCTGCTGACCCTATACTTGGCCTCAACGAGGCTTTCAATGCAGACAGCCGCGGCCATAAAGTTAATCTTGGTGTAGGCGTCTATAAAGATAGCCAAGGTAAAACGCCCATTCTCGAGTGCGTAAAAAAAGCAGAAACTTTATTACTCGACCGAGAAATTAGCAAATCATACCTTGGCATAGCAGGTCATACCTTTTACGGTGAGCAAGTACAAACACTCATGTTTGGTCACCACAGCGACATCATTAAACAAAACCGCGCAAACACAGCACAAACACCCGGCGGCACAGGCGCACTAAAAGTTGCGGCTGACTTCATTAAAAAGCACCTGAACAATGCTTCTCTATGGTTAAGCGACCCCTCTTGGGCGAATCACCAGCAGATTTTCGCTAACGCCAATGTTCCCGTCAAACATTACCGCTACTATAATAGCGACACAAAAAGCCTCGACTTTGACGCACTGCTGACCGACCTGAATCGAGTTCCTGAAGGCGACGTCGTGTTATTTCATGCGTGCTGCCACAACCCAACAGGTGTCGATCCGTCGCAGGAGCAGTGGCAAGACCTTGCAGAACTCGCACTGGAGAAAAAATTTCTTGTACTTTTCGATATGGCCTATCAAGGTTTTGCAAAAGGCCTTGATGAAGATGTCTACGCAGTGCGTTTATTTGCAGAGAAACTCCCCGAAATGCTGATTGCCAACTCATTTTCAAAGAACTTTGGCTTATATAACGAGCGTATTGGTGCTTTTACCTTAATAGCAGAAAATGCAAAAACGGCCGAATATGCCTTTAGCCAAGCCAAAACGTGCATCCGCACCAACTATTCCAATCCGCCCGCCCATGGCGGATTAATTGTCAGTACGATTTTAGAAAACGATACCCTGCATGCACAGTGGGAAAATGAGCTCACCGGCATGCGCGTCCGAATACAAAACATGCGAGTAAAACTTGAATCTGCTTTATCCTCTAAAATTCCTGGTCATGACTTTAGCTTTATTAACCAGCAGAATGGCATGTTCAGTTTTTCAGGCCTAACCAAAGAGCAGGTCAATGCCTTAAAAGAGCAATGGGCCATCTACATTGTAGGCTCAGGAAGGATTAATGTTGCCGGTATTACCGAAAGTAATATTGATTATCTAACTGATGCAATCGCAAGCGTTTATTAAAATGGGACGACATTAACAGGTTCTTTTTTAAGTCCCTGTTAAAAAATCGGCAAATTAGGCCAATTACTCTTTCGGTGCTGGCTTAAAATGACCACTCATGGGAAATGAGGTGACATTGCCCTGCTTGTGCTCTTTGATTTTAGGCTCTCCACTCGCATCCACTTCATCGATACGGATAACGGAATGAATCGGAATATAAGAGCGCTTAACGCCCAAAAACTCGGTTTTTAGTTTCTCTTCGGCTGGATCAACGATTATTTTCGCTTTTTCACCAAAAATCAGTTCTTCAACCTCAATAAAACTATAGAGTTCACTTTGATAAATTTGCTTCGCATATATTTCAAACACCTGATCAAGATGATGAAAAATGACTTTAAAAATACGTTCGCTCATTAACTTAATTACAAGAGTTTAAGAAAAGCCGGCATAATACCAAGATTTAACCAATTTGCACGATTTTCACTCAAAAAGAATAAAAAAACTCTTTTCTATACACTAAAATAAATTAAAATACACAACAAATTGACAGACCACTTGCCAGCAGACAATCCCCCAACAGCAACTTTACGTAACACCCATTCATGACAGACATTCGTAGTAAAAAACTTTACATCAAAACCCACGGTTGCCAGATGAATGAGTACGATTCATCAAAAATGCGTGATCTATTAGGGGAATCACACCACCTTGAAAGAACGGATAATCCGGATGAGGCAGATGTTATTCTATTAAATACTTGCTCGATCCGTGAGAAAGCACAAGAGAAGGTGTTTCATGAATTAGGACGTTGGCGAAAACTCAAGGAGAAAAACCCAAGTCTCATTATTGGTGTCGGTGGTTGCGTAGCCAGTCAAGAGGGTGATGCCATTAGTAAGCGTGCACCCTTTGTCGATGTCATTTTTGGCCCACAAACGCTGCACCGTTTACCAGAAATGATTGACGCATCAAAAACCAAAAGCTCACCGACAGTTGTTGACGTAAGTTTCCCTGAAATCGAAAAATTCGATCACTTGCCGAGCCCCAAAAAAGAAGGCGCAAGCGCCTTTGTTTCCATAATGGAGGGCTGCAGCAAATACTGTACATTTTGTGTTGTCCCGTACACGCGTGGCGAAGAAGTCAGCCGCCCAGTCAATGACGTATTAACCGAAATTGCTATCTTAGCCGATCAAGGCGTGCGTGAAGTGAATTTACTCGGTCAAAACGTCAACGCGTATCGTGGATTTAATGACGAAGACGACATCATCGATTTTGCCGAATTACTTCATTACGTCGCTAAAATCCCTGGCATTGACCGTATTCGCTACACAACTTCACACCCCGTTGAGTTTTCGGAAAGCCTTATCGCCGCATACAAAACTATCCCCGAACTGGTCGACCACCTTCATCTGCCCGTACAAAGTGGTTCCGACCGCATCTTAATGGCGATGAAACGCAATCACACGGCATTAGAATATAAATCCACGATACGAAAGCTTAAGGCCATTCGTCCCAATATGAGCTTTTCATCAGACTTTATTATTGGCTTCCCTGGCGAAACACAAACAGACTTCGAAGCGACCATGAAACTCATCACTGATATTGGTTATGATCAAAGCTTCAGTTTTATTTACTCCGCACGCCCGGGCACGCCCGCCGCTGACCTCAGCGATGATATCAGCATGGAAACCAAAAAAGAGCGCCTTGCTCTGTTACAACACCGTATCAACCAACAAGCCATGCAAATAAGTCGTCACATGGTTGGCTCCACACAAACGGTCTTGGTGACAGGCATTTCCAAAAAAGACCCTGGTCAACTGCAAGGGCGCACCGAAAACAATCGTGTGGTTAATTTCTCCTGCGATGACCATGATTTAATCGATGATTTTACTGAAGTGTTAATTACAGAAGCACTACCTAACTCTTTACGCGGCGAATGGGTAGCCTGATGAAAAACACTCAAAACAACGCCAAGAACAGCGACAACAACAATTCAGAAAAAGAGACTTTAGTGCCAAAAACCAGCAATAGAAACATTCAAATCACATTAGAACCGAATGACATGCAAAGCCTTGCCTCGCTGTGCGGCCAACACGATGAGAATATTGCACTTATTGAACAGCGCCTTGACATTAAAATCCATAATCGCGGCAATCAATTCCACCTAGAGGGCGAGCAAGCTGCCATACAATCTGGCAAAAACCTTCTTCAATCACTTTACCTGCAAGCGAAGGATGGCAACCCATTAAGTCTCGAAAACATCCACCTCTCCCTCAATGAGGCAGGTATCCAAGAGCTTCAAGAAAAAGCCGAAGGTGGTGATAATCCCGCACCCATATCAAGCATCCGTACACGAAAAATCCTCGTAAAGCCCCGCGGTGTAAATCAAAAAAAATATGTACAAGCCGTCAGGGCGCACGACATTAACTTTGGCATAGGCCCTGCAGGAACAGGTAAAACCTATCTTGCTGTTGCTTGTGCCGTTGAGGCGCTTGAGAAAGAAGAAGTTGAGCGCATTTTACTGGTTCGCCCTGCTGTTGAAGCGGGTGAAAAGCTCGGATTTTTGCCCGGTGATTTAAGCCAAAAAGTCGATCCTTATTTGCGACCTCTGTATGATGCACTCTATGAAATGCTTGGGTTTGAAAGAGTCGACAAACTCATCGAGCGGCATGTTATCGAAGTTGCCCCTCTCGCTTACATGCGCGGCCGCACGCTCAACAATGCCTTTATTATTTTAGATGAAAGCCAGAACACGACTCGCGAACAAATGAAAATGTTCCTCACTCGTATTGGGTTTGGCTCTACCGCTGTCATCACAGGTGACATTACCCAAGTAGATTTACCCAAAGACGTCAATTCTGGCCTCAAGCACGTCATAGACATTCTTAAAAATGTCGAAGACATCAGCTTTACGCATTTTATCTCGCGCGATGTCGTCAGGCATCGCCTTGTTCAGCGTATTGTTGAAGCTTACGACCAAGCTGAGAATAACACGACACCATGAGCCTCACTGTTGACCTCAACGATTGCGTTTCAAGTAAAAATGCACCGAAGCTAACGCAATTTACCCACTGGGTGAAAAGTGCGCTTGCAGCTGCAGACTACCTAAAGCCAGCAGAGGTTAGTCTCTCTATCGTTAGCGAAGAAGACATTCAGGCGCTTAATCTGCAATACCGCGAGAAAGACAAACCAACCAATGTATTGTCTTTTCCCGCAGAGCTTCACCCAAGTGTTGACATTCCATTGCTTGGAGACATTATTTTTTGTGAAACTGTCCTCAATAAAGAAGCGCAAGAGCAAGGGAAACAAATGGATGCCCACTGGGCACATTTGACGATTCACGGCACACTACACCTGCTCGGTTATGATCACATCGATGACAGTGATGCTCTCCTCATGGAAAACCTTGAAATTAACACCCTAAAAGCCTTAGGCTATCCAAACCCTTACATATAAACAGGTAAATAAACCCTCATGAAAGAAGAACCTCCGCAGAGTAGCTTAACCGAAAAAAATCACGAAAAAAGCTGGATTGAAAGAGTCAGTGATCTCTTCAGTTCAACACCCAAAACTCGTGAAGAAGTTAACTCGCTCCTTGAGCACGCTGTAGAAAACAAGATTATCGGTGAAGATGAATTCTCCATTATAGAAGGTGCTATGGAGGTCACCGAAATACAAGCCCGTGATGTGATGGTACCTCGCACGCAAATGATCGTGGTTGAACTCGACACTAAGCCTCAAGACTTTTTAAAAACCATTATAGCTTCAGGTCATAGCCGTTTTCCTGTTATTGGTGAAAGCATTGACGATGTCGTCGGCATTTTATTAGCCAAAGATTTACTGCCACTCATTAGTGAACAGTCATTCGATAATTTTGACATTCAGAAACTCTTACGCCCTGTTTACAAAGTACCTGAGAGCAAGCGCTTGAACAAACTACTACGCAGTTTTCGGGAACGGCACAACCACATGGCCGTTGTCATTGACGAATACGGCAGTATCTCCGGCCTCATTACCATCGAAGATATACTTGAAGAAATCGTTGGTGAAATCGAAGATGAATACGACGTACAACCTGATCAACCCATTAAAAAAATTGGCAATAACGATTTCATCATCAAAGCGCATATGACCATCGATGATTTTAATGCATCCTTCGGCGCGCAATTAAGTAGTCCTGATGCGGGCACCATTGCAGGTATTGTTATTCAACAGCTTGGTCATGTACCCCATCCCGGCGAATCAGTCACTATCGACAATTTCTTGTTTAAAGTGATTCATGCCGATAACAGACGCTTGCACCTTTTACGCGTATTCACCAAAGAAACGCTGAAAATATAACCGGTAGAGCGCCCACGTTGAATTAACGTTTATACCCATCGGAATTGGAGATGCAAGAAGGCGGCAAGCGAGCGAACCCCCATGAGCTTACAGTCAGTAAGTGATTGGGGTGAGCGAGCGCGGCCAACGCCATTGCATCTTCAAGGGTGATCGGTATATTCATCAACACAGATTGCAGGCACCAACATCTTCATCAGATACTGCCTGCGCTCTTCAGCACTTTCTAAGTCAGCAAGTAACATTTCAGATAAGAACGCCCTAAACACCCAACGCATAATATCTCTCGTCGTTACATCCGGCTTGACGATACCTTGTGCCTGCGCATCAAGTACAAAAGGCTCAACAATAGGGAATAGCTCGTCTTCCATCGTTTTAAAATGTGTGATCATAATGCCAATAGCAAGCTGCAAATCATTGCCCAGCAGCTGATGAAGATTGCTGTCATTTTTCACCCTCTCGACAGACACAATAACACCCTCAGCCAGAAATTCTCTAAAGGGTAAGCCCTGCTCAACAAGCGTCGTAAAAACCACGTGCGACAGCGCTTTTCCATGCGCGACAATAATATCTTTAATCAAATCATGCTTGGTTTTGAAGTAACGATAAAACGTTTGACGCGTAAGACCTAAATCATCAACCAAATCATCGATTCTAAAGCCCGACAGACCAACCTGATAAAGGCGATGAGTCGCTGCCTCTAAAATACGCTGCTTTGTGCGCTCAGACTTACTCATAAAAAAATGACATACATTAAAAAACGAGGCCAACCATAATAGAAGTGATAGCACATATCAGGCGACACCTTGCAACCGCTTTATATCGGCGACGATATCAGCCCACATGGCATTTTCGGCATAATAAGGTGCATAAATACTGAGTCTTGTCGCCAGGTGACCGAATTTGTCGATCAATGCACCCGCTACGGCTTTCGGCTCAGCGACGATAGCAAAGTGCTCGACGAAATCATCTGTAATTAGGGCTTCCATCTCCTTATGACGACCTTCTTTCGAAAGCTTATTCAGCTTCGGTTGCAAGTCTTCATAACCCAGTGCCTTCATAGCCGGTAAATAGGCGGGCGTTGAGCCGTAAAAAGCCAATAAACTTCTCACACCGTTATAAGCATTCTGTCTATTTTCATCCGTCGTGCCGGTAATGACCATCGCCGAAATGGATAGCATAAAGTCATCGTGCATTCTGCTGGACTTTGCCATCCCGATTTTTACATTCGGCAACACATGATCATTTATATACGGCATATTATTAAAGGGATGAACGATTAAACCGTCCGCCACCTCACCAGCCATTTGGCACATTTTAGGCCCAAATCCACCTGTCAAAATAGGCGGCAACCCATATTGACAAGGCCCAGGATTAAACATTGGCACCATCAAGGTATGGCGATAATATTTTCCATGAAAATTCAACGGCTCGTCATATTGGAAACAATTAAAAATAGCCTTAATCGCCAATATTTGTTCACGCATGCGCGCTGCCACCGGAGAAAAATCGATGCCGAAGCGTTTTTCAATATGCGGCTTTATCTGTGATCCCAAACCTAAATAAAACTTACCTTTTGAAAACGTTTGTAAATCCAACGCCTGATAGGCAAGGTGCAGCGGATTCCTAGGAAAGGATACCGCTATCGACGTGGAAATATCTAACGCCGGCGCATGTTCGGCAGCTAATACCAATGGAGAGAAAGGGTCATGCGCACCTTCTAATGTATAGAGGCCATCATAACCAACTTGTGCAAGCGCCTGAATACTACTGATAGCATTATCCAACGTAGCATAAAGAGGGCCATCTATTTTAAAAGGCTTACCTTTATTCATCATGCTCATTCACAGCTGTGGCATTGCAGGTTTTGGCTGATAATCGCCTTCACACAATTTTTTTAGCTTTTTCAGAAACGAAGCTAAGAAGAATTTCATCAAAGGTTTAAAGAGTTTAAAGCAAAGAAGAGCAAAAGTATTAGATGGCCAGAAAGCAGCATGCCAATGCAAACGCACTCTACCAGTGTCTAAGCTTTCAATCACATAATCTTCACCAAATGCATCCATATTGGGCATCGATGATTCAGTAAAACAAAACGCCATCCGTTTGTTATCTTCCCAGACAATAAATTCTTCAACGCCCACTATGCCACCGGCCATTTCAACCGTGCGCGTTGTGCCTACGCCAAAAGGTTTCGGTGATGTCCAAGTCACTTTTTCTAAACTCGACCCCCAAAGTGTCCATGCGTGTTCGTCTTCAAAAATTGCGAACAATCGTTCTGCCGAGCAATTAATCTCTACCGTATTCAAAACAAGCACAGGGGCACATCGAATTTCATCAATGCTTTTATGCGCACAAGCGGTTACTTTCATAGTATGCGTCCTTTACGTAATTTTACTTTTTTAGACTATGTAACATAAAGTAACGCAACATTCGCAGCCCCGTCAACATAAATTAACAATTTTGAAATATGTAACATTTCATTCAAGGTAAAAATATCGTCAGCTCGCACACAACAAAATGATTAAACTCGAAAGCTGACTCCCCTTTTATTTCTAACCGAATCAGGCTTTATACCGATCACCCTTGAAGATGCAATGGCGTTGTCCGCGCTCGCTCACCCCAATCACTTACTGACTGTAAGCTCATGGGAATTCGCTCGCTTGCCGCCTTCTTGCATCTCCAATTTCGATGGGTATATTCAATTTACTGACTCTTTATTATCCAATCTTTTTTTCTAAAAAAATATCCCTCAGTGACCCTTTGCAGAATTGATGGCTGACATCATGCTCAACTTATGATTTTTATATGTTCTTAGGTTATGTTGATATGTGCCACATGAGAGCACACAAGCACCGACTTAGAACCAGAGAAAAAGTATCTAGCATCAATTTGCTGAGCAAAGACAAACTTTCAGGTAAACTGCCCGTTATTAGGCTAGAGTTTCTCAGGTATCGCCCTGACGCCTGAGCAGAAAACATCCTTTTAACGAGCAAACATCAAACACTTAATCTTGTGAAGATATCAATACAGACACCCCTTCTTCCTTATATTGCCTTGCTTGTCGCAGCGGCCTGCATCGTTCTATCGCTCGCACCTTATAATATCTGGCCACTCTCCATTTTCGCCTTAGTGATTTTTCACCAAACATTACTGAAGGCCTCTCTTAAGCAAAGCATTTACCGTAGCTTTTTCTTCGGGTTGAGTCTTTATCTTATCGGGGTTCACTGGGTTTGGGTTTCCATGCATGAGCATGGCGGTGCATCGGCACCTTTAGCAACTTTCATGACGTTGGCTTTTTGTGCGATCTTGTCATTATTCCTCATTACCCCCTTTGGTGCGTTATTTTATTACCTAAAACACAATACACTCGGTAAAACATTAGGCTTTGCTGCTTGCTGGTTCTTACACGAGTGGACGAGCACTTGGCTTTTCACCGGATTTCCTTGGCTATTTTTAGGTTACGGACACACCCAAAGCCTCTTTAGTGGGTTAGCGCCCATTATCGGCACACTCGGCATCAGTTTTTTGATTGCCCTAACAGCCGCGCTTCTTAGCAGTGCGAAAACAGCTTACAAACAACGGTTGTTCCAGTGCTTAGCTCTGACAACAGCCATAATTTGGGCAGCGTCTCCCTTATTAAAATCCATTGCGTGGACGCAAAAGAAAACAGACACTCCCTACAAAGTGGCGTTAGTCCAACCCAACTACACGCTAGAGCAAAAGTGGGATGTTGACATGATTCTCCCCATCCGCGATTTTTATCGATCAACCCTACCGGCCTTAAAAGATCAGGATATTATTCTTTGGCCGGAATCTGCCTTTACAGAAATCTATCAAGATGTACCCAACTTTCTCGGATCACTCAGCCTGCTTGCTGCAAAAAACAATACCGCGTTGATTTTTGGCATGCCGACGGAATGGGACAGAAACGGCTATCCCATTTATTACAACTCTATCCATGCACTAGGTATAGGCAGTGGTATGTACCACAAACAAAAACTTGTCCCCTTTGGCGAGTACGTTCCTTTTGAAGAACAACTCCGCGGCCTGATTCGCTTTTTCGATTTGCCACTGTCCGAATTCAGCAAGGGGCCAAAAAGCCAAAAACCGCTCAAGGCAAAAGACTTAGTCGTCGCCCCTTATATTTGTTACGAGCTGGTATACCCTGATTTTGTCTCCAAAACAGCAAAAGATGCGGATTTATTGTTAACCGTTTCCAACGATACGTGGTTTGGTCGCTCTATCGGCCCGAAACAGCACATGCAAATGGCACAAATGCGCGCGCTCGAAAATGGGCGCTACTTAATTCGCGGCACCAACGATGGCATCACAGCCGTTGTCGACCCGCAAGGAAGCATTATCGCTCAGCTGCCTCAGTTCACCCGAGGCACGTTGAAATCTAAAGTTTATGCCATGAAAGGATTCACGCCACTCGCGCATTATGGCACACTACCCTTTCTGATAATCAGCATTCTGATCGTTCTCATCCTTATACGACCTAATCAAAAGTAACCACATGCAAGAGCAATATAATCCCAAATCGCTAGAAGCGGCTGCCCAATCTTTCTGGTCAGAAAACGAAAGCTTCCATGTCACCGAAGACCCAGACAAAGAAAAATTCTATTGCCTCGCTATGTTTCCGTACCCTAGTGGCAAGCTACATATGGGGCATGTCAGAAACTACACGCTAGCCGATGTCATCGCCCGTTATCAACGTCTGCAAAATAAAAACGTCATGCACCCCATCGGCTGGGATGCTTTCGGCTTACCCGCCGAAAATGCGGCAATCAACAATAATACAGCTCCCGCAGCATGGACGAAGCAAAACATTGCCGACATGAAAACCCAGCTTAACGCCTTAGGCTTCGGCTATGACTGGAAGCGTGAACTGGCGACCTGTGAACCTGATTACTACCGCTGGGAGCAATGGTTTTTTACCCAGCTTTATGAAAAAGGCCTTGTTTATAAAAAAATGGCCACCGTTAACTGGGACCCCGTCGATAAAACCGTATTAGCCAACGAGCAAGTGGTGGATGGTAAAGGCTGGCGATCCGGTGCACTTATTGAGCGCAAAGAAATCCCGCAATGGTTTATCAAAATTACCGATTACGCTGAAGAGTTATTGAAAGACCTCGATCAACTCGACGAATGGCCTGAGCAAGTCAAAACCATGCAACGTAACTGGATTGGCCGCTCAGAAGGGTTGCAAATCACCTTTGATGTTGCAGACCACGAGCCGCTTCACGTCTTTACCACGCGACCTGACACCCTCATGGGCGTGAGCTATGTTGCCGTTGCCGCACAACACCCGTTAGCGACATTTGCTAAAGCCGGCAACCCTGAACTCGTCGCATTCATTGAAAAACAAAAAAACATCAAAGTCGCCGAAGCTGACATGGCAACGATGGAAAAAGAAGGCATGGATACAGGTCTTAAAGCCATTCATCCTATCACCGGCAAAGAAGTGCCGATTTGGGTCGCCAACTTTGTATTGATGAGTTATGGATCAGGTGCCGTGATGTCGGTTCCGGGACATGACGAGCGTGATCATGAGTTTGCTAAAAAATACCAACTGCCCATCGTACAGGTGATTAAGCCGGAGAGCGGCGAGGCTGTTGATGTATCTGATGTAGCCTTCACTGACAAAGGCGTATTGGTTAATTCTGGTGAGTTTGATGGGTTAAATTCCTCCAATGCCTTTGAAAAAATCGCCAGTCATTTAGTTGCGTATAATAAAGCCGAGCGCCAAGTCAATTTCCGCTTACGTGATTGGGGGGTTTCTCGACAGCGCTACTGGGGCACACCTGTACCGATGTTTAACTTGCCTGATGGCGGCGAAATTCCGGTTCCAGCTGGCAAATTGCCTATCGTCCTCCCTGAAGATGTTGAGATGGATGGCGTCACATCACCGATAAAATCTGATCTTGAATGGGCAAAAGACACACTTGATGGTAACCCTGTTACGCGTGAAACGGATACCTTTGATACTTTTATGGAGTCTTCTTGGTATTACGCACGTTTTTGTAGCCCTGAATACAATCAAGGTATGCTTGACCCTGCAAAGGCAAACTATTGGTTACCGGTGGATCAATATGTCGGCGGCATTGAGCATGCCATACTGCATTTACTTTATGCGCGTTTTTTCCATAAACTCATGCGCGACATGGGCTTATTGAACAGTGACGAACCCTTCAAACGTTTGCTATGCCAAGGCATGGTGACTGCTGAAACTTACTTTCGTGAAGACGAAACAGGCAAAAAAACCTATTATTTCCCGAAGGAAATCGACGTCACTAAAGATGCTAAAGGACGCGTCACCGCTGCACGCTTAAAAGCCGATGGCGAGCCCGTGACTATTGGCGGCATTGAAAAAATGTCCAAATCCAAAAACAATGGCACCGATCCACAAGAAATGATCGACCGCTACGGTGCTGATACCGTGCGTTTATTCATGATGTTTGCAGCACCGCCTGAGCAATCACTGGAATGGTCGGACCAAGCGGTTGAAGGTGCATCGCGTTTCCTTAAACGTTTTTGGCGATTGGTGTATATGAATACACAAACACCCAAAGCCACGCTGGATGTTAATGCACTCACCACCAACCAAAAAGCGGTGCGCATGAAAACCCACGAGACGATTCAAAAAGTCAGCGATGCCTATACAAAACGTCACGCCTTTAACACCGCCATTGCGGCAATCATGGAACTTGTAAACACACTCGGTACACTAGAAGATCGCAGCGAGCAATCGCTCGCCGTTGAGCGCGAAGCTATCGAAGCCGCCACGATTATGTTGTCACCCATCGCACCGCATATTTGTCATGACATTTGGCAAACACTGGGCTACAGCACGGCGATCATTGATACAACCTGGCCATCTGTGGACGCGAATGCCCTGGTGAAAACCGAAGTCGACATCGTAGTTCAAGTCAACGGTAAACTCCGTGGAAAAGCTACTATTGCCAATGATAGCGATGAAGAAACGGCTATGGCTGCGGCAAAAAACATCCCAAATGTGGCCAGTTTGATTGAAGGTAAAAACATCGTCAAAGTGATCTGGGTACCTAACCGTTTGCTTAACATTGTTGCGAAATAGACGCTGACATTGGGATCTCTGATGATAAAATCGTTTCGCTGGTTACTCCCTAGCCTATTAGCTTTATTGCTAATAGGCTGCGGCTTTCACTTGCGTGGAACGCAATCAGCAAAAATCGATTTAACAGCTGTCTCATTCGATTTCTCAGCCCGCGACCTGACGCTTGAGAACGATCTCAAACAATCTGCAGTCAATCACAATATTACCGCCACCCCTAATGCTGATTGGCGCATTCATATCACTCATATTACTACCGAAAAACGACGAGTAACGTCCAGTGTCACCGCAGAGCGTGACCGTTTTAGTTTAAACTACCGCGTAACCTATTATCTCATTAAAGAACACACAGACCACCAAGATACTTTCGGGCCTATTTCTATCGAGAGACAAACCGTATTTCAGGACAATGAGAAATACGTGGTGAGTAAGCATAGTGAAGAAGTCCGTCTTTTTGACGAACTTCGTGTGAAAACAGCAGATGCACTCCTAAGGCGTGCAGCTCTTATTGCCAGCAACCCTCCAAACTGCAAAGCACACCATGAAAATAAAGGCACAAGAACTCAATAGCCTCTTAAAAAAAGAGCTTCACCCCATTTATCTTTTATCGGGTGAAGAGGTCCTGCTTGTCGATGAGTGCTGCGACCATATTCGTCGTGCTTGCCAACAACAAGGTTTTAGCGGCCGCGAAAAACATCAGGCAGACAAATCCTTCGATTGGCAAGGATTAATGGATTCAGCAAACAGCCTTTCTCTCTTCGAGGAAAAAAAACTCATTGAAATAAACCTTCTAAGCAAACCTAGCGATTCGGGTGCAAAAGCCTTGATGCATTATCTTGCATCTCCCAGCCCAGACACCACCTTATTACTGACTATGCAAAAACTTGATGCAGCAGGTCAACGTGCAAAATGGTTTAAGACACTTGATGAAAAAGGCGTATTTATCCCTATCTGGCCAATTGAAGGCGCTGCGTTTCATCGCTGGATAGACGCGCAACTGGCAAGACTGGCGTTATCTGTAGAACCTGATGTTGTGCAGTTTATTGCCGACAATACTGAGGGTAATTTGCTCGCTGCCAAGCAAGAGATAGACAAGCTATCCTTAATGAACTTACCTTCACCGATCAGCCTCGTTACTGTCACCGAAACGTTGGACAATGCCAGCCGGTTTACCTTATTCAATCTAGCCGATCAGTGCCTTATCGGGGATCTATCAAGCGCATTAACCATCTTCAATCAGTTACTGGCAGAAGGCATTGAGTGGCATTTACTGCTTTGGCAACTAACCAAAGATTTACGCATCCTCTATGCGTTAAACCAAGCCCGTCAAAAAGGCTTACCCACGCAGCAAGTTTTCAAGCAGCATCGCATTTTTTATGCCAAGCAAAACCACTTTGACAAAGCAATGACACGCATCAATACCACTAAGGCTATGCAGCTACTCAACAGCGCCCGCGCCATAGATCAGGCCATCAAAGGTATCAGTCAAGAGCAACCCGAACGCCTTATTCAGCAATTGCTTTTTCGTTATTGCCAGCGTTAATACATTGCCTAAAGTGAGTTACTCACTTCAACGGTAAAAACAACCTTGGATTCATAAACTCATCGCACAACTTTGGAAGAAAAGCAGAACCGTTAAGAGAATGTAATCCTCCAAGGTTTCAAATTCATATAATATACGTTTTTTGAGCTTTCCACTGCAACTCATTCATACCAAAAGCTCCCCTTCTATAAAAATAAATCCTTAAGGGTTCATGTGCATAAATTAGAAACTTGGTTTGCCAGCCTATCGATTTCCAAACCGATAACATCGCTGATTAGCAGTTTTCTCATTCTCGTTTTTTTAAGCTATGGCTTAAAATTTGCACAATTTGATGCTGACCCCAGCATCTATTTTAGTGACGATCACGAACACTACCGCCTATTTAAGGAGCTTGAAAATATCTATGGGCGTGTCGATAGCATCATGATGGTGATCCAAGCCAAGAAGGGCTCAATCTTTTCACAGGAAAACCTGACGCTGATTGAAAAAACCACTAATGAGGCCTGGACATTACCTTATGCCACCCGTGTTGATTCGATCAGCAACTATAATTACTCAATGTCTGAAGACGATGAAATGATCGTCGAGCCACTCATTGAAGATGCCTCAAATTTCACACCACCAGATATTACTAATGTAAAAGAAATAGCTCTCACTGACCCGGACATAGTCAAGCGCCTCGTCAGCATAGACTACCCAGTCGCAATGATTCGAATCATTGTTTCCCTGCCAAAAATCAACCGACAGGAAGAAGAGAGAGAAGTCGCTGCAGCTATACAAGAAATAACCCATCGCATTGAAGCGAAACACCCTGACATTGATGTTTTATTAAGCGGCAATGTTATTAGTAATACTGTCGTCACCGATGTTGCCACACAAGATATGATGACGATCATCCCATTAATGTACCTTGCCATCTTCGTCATGCTCGGCGTACTGTTGAAATCTGTATCTGCCGTTATTGCTATCGTCGCTGTGACGATTCTCTCCTGTATCGGTGCAATAGGTGCCGCCTCATGGTTCGGCATTGTCCTTAATATGATGTCTATCACCAGCATCAATATTATTGTGACGGTTTCCATTGCCCATTGCGTACACATTCTTGTTTATTTTTTACAGGCATTTCATCAAGGGGCAAGCAAGCGTGATGCACTCGCTGAAAGTTTAAAAATCAACCTCATGCCCATTAGCCTCACCAGCCTTACTACTGCTCTCGGCTTTATCAGTATGAATCTTTCCAAAATGCCGCCCGCTCACGACCTTGGGAATATTACAGCTATCGGTGTTTTGATCGCATTCGTACTTTCGTTGCTCTTTTTACCCCCGCTACTCCTCATATTACCTCTGAAAAAACGAAAACTTAAAGCAGGAGGGAAACTCAGCCAAATGATGGATAACCTGGCAGAGTTTGTGATTCGAAAGCGCACAGCATTATTGATCGTTTCTCTTGTGCTCAGCTTAGGCATACTCAGCTTTGCACCTATGAATGTCATGAATGACCGATTTACCGAAAACGTCAAAATGCCTAATCAGTTTCGTGTCGACAATCAAAAGATTGACCAGTATTTTGGTGGCCTTTACACCATTGATTATGACTTTAAAGCCAAAGACGAAGGCGGTATTGCCGAACCTGAATATTTGCTCGCATTAGAGAAGTTTGCAAATTGGATGCGAGAACAGCCTGAAGTCAGAAGCGTGCAGTCCTATACTGACATTATCAAACGTCTCAATAAAAACATGCATAATGATGACCCCGCCTATTACCGCATACCCGATTCGCGCGAGGAAGCCGCGCAGTATCAATTATTGTTTGAGATGTCGCAGCCACAAGGTACTGATCTAAGCAATATTATCCGTCAAAATAAAACGGCAACACGCATGATTGCTTCTCTACCGAGCACAGACACGAGCGACTTGATTGACCTTCAACAGCGCGCACAAGTCTGGATCAAGGCGAACATGCCCGATTACATGTATTATTCTGGCGAAGGTATTGCTGTGATGTGGTCTTATCTTGGCCAAGAAGCCATTGTGGATGGATTGAAAGGTGCTTTACTCGCCCTACTACTCATCTCAATTATTTTAATGATCGTCTTTAAATCATTAAAATATGGCTTCATCAGTTTAATCCCCAACTTGCTACCAGCCGGCGTAGGCTACGGCATATGGGCTTTGGTTAACGGCCAGCTCAGCATGGGACAAATGCTTGTACTTTCTATCACTATCGGCATTGTCGTCGATGATACTGTTCACTTCCTTAGCAAGTACCTAAGAGCACGTAAACACAATCAAGCAAGCACCGAGGATGCTGTACGTTATGCATTCAAACAGGTCGGCCCTGCACTGTGGATCACAACCGCTGTTTTGATTCTAGGGTTTGGTATGTTGTATTTCTCAGGTTTTATTCCCAACAGCAATTTAGGCTTGCTAACCGTTTGCATTATTTCCGCCGCCCTTTTATTAGATTTTTTTCTCTTACCTCCACTACTCATGCTTCTGGACAAAGCAAAAAAACCAGCACTCTCTACAGTTAACACAGCCACATAATATAACTAAAACACTTAGCCTTTAAACGTCTCCTGATTATAAAGGCTAAGTATCAAACAAAAAAACCATTTCTTATATCCAGGCCGTTGCAACACCCCCGAAACAAACGAGATAACTTCTCGATGCTCAAATAGTAAGCGTACCTTCAAAAATACTTAGTTAAAGATCTATTTCATAAAAGGGTAGCAAGCCGAACAACATGCCATTAAACATGATCATTTACTTAACTTATATCGATTTCTCACTGCACAAAATAAGCTAAAATCCAAAGAGGCAACATAAATAACGCCCCAACAGGAACCTTAAATTCTAATTTGAACGTACTTTGTATACTTATACAAAAAGGACAAATATTTATCCATATTGATTCTATTTACAAAAAAACAAGAAGATGAAAATTTATATTTGGACTATGCAACTTATTGACTAATAGCCAATCCAAAAAAGATACCTAATATATAAAAATAGTGCTTTATAGCTTATTATCTCAGGGTGAAACTGTATTAATAAAGTTATATTAACTATGAAACCAATAGGGAGAAAATCAATAAACTTCCGAAGCTTAATTAATATTTACCCCATACCACCTAACAAGGTATTCGTGTTTATGCTAGCATAATTAGCTTATTTTTAGCCGCTTCAACCACAAGAGATTGATTCATTTTTGTTCTTATGAAATTTTTTTAAAAAACTTAAAATGACTGACTCATACTTAAGCTACTAATTTCGCACATTATCAATCTCTTGCAGAAAAGCAGCACATCGATAACACATTAACCCATACAAAGATTTTTAATCGGGACATTGCCATGACTTTACCTATTTTCATCTCAATCATCATCGCCGCTATCTTTAGTAGCGCAACCCTCATTCTTCTCAACAATAGCCCGCAGCCTATCGCCCTTAGCCCAGAAAGCTTATCTATCATTATAATAGGCTATCTATTAGCGACCTTGTTAACGAGTATTGCTCAATACAAAGTGTTCCTCTCGCGGTGTCGTGATATTCCATCATCTAAAAATCATACACAAGAAAATCGAGAACAGGGTACTGTTAAGTGGTTTAACGTCAATAAAGGGTTTGGCTTCATCACCCAAGAAAATGGTGATGATATTTTCGTGCATTATCGCTCCATACGTGGGCACGGACGAAAGAAATTACTCGACGGGCAGTCAGTTACCTATACGGTCATCGACAGTGATCGAGGTTTTCAAGCCGACGACGTTGAAGTTCTGGATTAACCAAGGTTACATTTTACTCAAACAGGCTCACCAGCAAGCATAATGAATAAATGCTGTTAGTGAGCTTTAATAATGAGGGGGTGGTATATCATCGACAGGCCTAAAATCTTGCTGCACAAGTAACTTCTTCAGCTCATCGGTAAGTCGATCAATCTGCGCTTGAAGCGCTAAAATATCTTGTTGATGTTGAGAAACTATGCCGTTCAGCACTTGCACAGTATCTTCTTGAAAAGCAAGTTGTGTTTGCAAATCGACAATTTGATTAGCCAGCTGCCGGTTATCAAGCATATTTTTTATATCCATACCGCCCATTTTATATTCTTCTGTAGCGACAACATCGCTTTATTTCTTCACAAGCGGCTTACCAATAACCACTTTATAGAACCCACGTTCATCAGGCTGATAAGAAGCGAATTCAAGCGTACTTGCAATTAATGGGTTAGCTACGGGCTTAGGCTTAATCAGCAAGTTGGCATAATAATCAAAACCCGCTGTAAATTGCGCCTTACCTGATAGCTCGACAACAGCATCAACATCTTGTAACTTGATATCTGCAATCGGCTGACCTTCGACAAGCCCCAAATCTACGACAAAAGTACCCAGCTGAATAACTTGCCCCGTATCAATACTTAATGACTCAACAAGTAAACGCCCATCAAGTACAGCAGGTTTTTTATCAACAATCTCAACCTCTTTGAGATCAATATCAATAATACCATCAACCTTGATGGGTAATGCTAAATAAGGTTGAATCAAAGCTGTATCAAAACGGCCCTTCATATCAAGTAGACGGATATCCTGATCAAAAAAATCAAACTGTACATCACCGGATAAATAACGAGAACCGTCCTTTAGGTCAATAAAGGCATCAAACTCTCCCAAAAAGAGTTTCAATGGTGAAATATCCCATTTCGCTTTTGAAATTTCCAGATTGGGCGCCAAGCTGGTTATCCGCATAGATGCTTCGCCTTGCCAAATCGTACCATTGACATGAGAAGGCACAAAACCACCTGTCTGTTCGGCGATATAATTGACAACCATGGCAGCAGGCATTTTATTGACAACTAAAAGCAAGAACCAAAAGACACCTAAAAAGGCGAGTAATATAATATTTTTTTTCTTCATAAATTATTTAGAAAACTTAATCCTTGCATTCACCAACCCTTTAATTTTTGCGGCATTCATAGAAACAGACTCTATATTCACACCGCCGTCTTGCTCCATACGGCTAATATATTGCATTAACGCAGTGAAAGGGACCTCTTCAAACCAAATCTGCGCATCATTTTCGCCACTAGGCTGAAATCGCGTTGAGCGAATACCGCTACGTGCTGAAGCCAGTTCAGATATCTGAATCAAACTTTTATTCCGCATCTGCCGAGCCACGCCGCCGCCAGAACTGCTCTTTATCGTAGCGACAGCACCTTTAACCCAAGTAAGTGTCTCTATTCCTCCCGCTAAGCGCTTTTCATTGCGCTCTTTAGTCTCATGCATATTCAATGACGTGCTTAAGAGTATTAAGGCAAACAGGGCGATAGCACCCGCTATTAATAAACGCTGCTCTCTTAATGGCAAACTAGTAAACCATATCTTCATAGATCAGCTCCCTATACGTAATCTAACGCGCAGCTTATCATCTTGCTGGCTACTATTTTGTATTTCAGGCTTCAATTTGCTTTTTTTAAGCTGATCCATAATATTTTCTAGCATGGCAAAATCGTTGACAACCATATCAACCCGAAACTCGGATTTATTTTTATCGAAGTTCATCGAATTGATGTCAATGGAGGGACTCTTTAAAATCGGTACCACCGTACTCAACAAATTAGAGAAACCTGTATTCGTTTTTTCTGCTGCATTTTTAACCAACCTATCAAGCTGGCGTTTAGGGTCAACAATGACACCACGAGGAACAACCTGCCTAAATAGTGCGTTTGTCTGTTTTTTCACGGTCTGATATTGATTTTGGTAAGCTTGAGACTGCATAGCGGTTAACCCCAAATCAATCAGATACACAACAGCTAAACCCAGAATCACCCATACCCAAGGTTTGAGCTTTTCTACTAGACCCTCCGATGACGCATAACGCCCCGTCAGTAAGTTCCACTTTTTGGCGCCCTTCAAGTTTTCCTGAAGTAACTTACCGTACTCCTCTTGGCGACAATTTAACAACGGCTTAATCACTTCCGGCATGAATGCGACAGCTTGCGCCTCTTCTTTGATCGAGAATGTCGCTAAGTCAATGCTATCCGGCAATTCAGAATAGTTCTCCGTCATTGTTTCTATAAATACAGCCAAACCGTCACCATCAATGGCAAAAAGTTCATCTCCACAACGAACCACAAATTCATTATCTCGATACACAATGAGCCAATCCGCTGTTGATAACGGCAGAAAGTGGTAGGTCGACACACAATAGCTCGGATCAATGCCTTTATTTCTGAGGGCTTTGACGGCAGCAGCCATCTGATCCTTCTCAACGGCAACAACGCCTAATTCGAGATTGTCGGTTTTATGGGTGACAACATGCAAGTCATCAATATCCGAAATAACCTCTTCTTCGAGCATAAAAGGAACGGCTTGCTCAATATGTTTTTTTTCTTTCGCTGTAAATGTAAATTTACGGTAAATCGTCGATAGCGCTGAGGTTACCATCACCCACTGGTTCAGCGTCGGGTTATCCGCATAAAACGTTGCCATGTCGTCAAGCGTCCCCGAGAAGTATTCCGCTGTTATTGCTTCATCGGATGTCTTTAACCATTCGAAGCCATCAGTTGTTCGCCTAAAAAAAACATTCATCAGAAAATTCTATTACCTGGGTTTTAGATTTAATTTTAGTCTAAAAGCGAGTGCTATTCTCTATAAGTCATCAACGCTTCGGAACAAAACCTTAATATTATCTGTCCTTCGGTCAAGCACACTAAAATAGTGTTGAGTTAAACCATCTAATTCAGCTGTCGCTTTCAATAAAAAGAAGTCGCTAAATAACGCAAGCGGTGCATTCGGCCAAAAACCATAATAAGATGAATCAAGTGCCATAGTGGCCTGTGCTACCGTAGTAAAACCATTCTTTTGCTGTTCCAGAAATCTCTCTAGTTCTCCCTCAGGAAGCGGCAGCAAACTAGGAAGTGGGTCACCTGTCGGCACCGTCTTTAGCTGACTCACTTGTTGTTGAGTAAGAACAATACTTCGTAATAAGTGCGGGCCTGCTGTATTCACATTAATTTTGCTACCCCCCTCGCGTGGCCATACCGTTAAGTCATCTTTCATGCGGGTGTAGAGTTCAACAGGCATATTACAAATAAGGCGTAATTCACTGACACTTGTAAACGCCATATTGGCAGTCCGATGCGGCTTTCGTTTTTCAATGGCTGAATAGGCTTCGTCTTCGCAATAGCTATAGTTCGTCTGTGTATCAGGGTCAACCCAATCCAGAACCGCGCGAGTAATATTCATCGCCTGCTCATTACTAATAGCAAAACTTTCGTCGTTATAGCTTTGCAATAATCGAATAAAAATGCCCTGTTCCACAGTAAAAGGCACTCTCTTGAGGTTGGGGGCTCCCAGTTTTTGATTCTTTGCAGCTAATAAGTTCAAATTGAATTTACTTTGCAAATCAATGATTTTACCGCCATAAGATCCCCCTTCGATTAAAAAAGGCGGGACGATTTGCGCCCAAATTTCCTGAAAATGGTCAAACCGATTCGCCTGCAATGCATCTAACATTAAATCGGCGGTTAAGGCTTTTTTAGCAATCATTTCCGTGGCTCTTAAATAACTGTAAGCCTGCGATGTTTTAAGCTGATTTGATAATCGTCGCAGCGTAAAATGATGGCGTAAAGATGACGTTGCCGCGATTGCTGTCACTAAGCTGATAATCAATAAAGCGACAACCAGTGCTGCGCCTTTCTGCTTACGTGGACGCACTAGCTACCCCCTACCATTTCATACACACGCCGGAGTTTGCCCCAGTCCGTTACCTCCAGTTCAATTTCGATAGAAATAGGTAATGCCTCTGAAGCGGCCTGAGGAATTATTTGCCCTTGAGCATTATACTGATTACCTTGCTTTGGCTGATTAGCTGGCCACTGTTCGACCCATTCCCAAGGTTTTGATTTTTGCCCATTTTGTTGAGCTGTGTTCTGATTCTGAGCTGCAGCGCTATTATTAGATAGAAAACGCATCTTAAAGCCTGTTACACCTTCTAATAAAACCACCTCATCGAATGTTGTATCTTCGTAACGATCCACAGCCCGCCACGTTTTTCTGATCAGTTTTTCATCATCCAAATGATAAGCTACGCGCTGTAAATGGCTGCGTTGAAAATTCTCAGGGGCTGGATTACCCCAACCGCCACGCGTAAACTCAAGCATGGGTGTTGCTTCTTTATTATAAAAAAGCGCATGATTGAAACCATTCCCCTGCGCATTACGCACCTTCCTCGGCACAATTTGCTGAAAATCTTTATTAAAGACCGTAAAAAAAAGCCCCATTTTTTTTATTTTTTCTTCTTGTACTTCCTCTGATTTCACGATGTTTAGCACGCTGTCTAAAGCTTGGTAAGCAATGACTGAAACAATGACGGTAATCGACATGGCAAGCAGAACCTCAATCAATGTAAAACCTGATTGCATGCTTCTTTTCTTGAAAGCTGGGTTACCTACCATAGTTTGTCGCTTTACCCGTGCGCCTAGCGTCTCTTTCATCGTTTAGGGGAATTTTTCAGGTGCAGGGCGTGTAATCTGCTGCTGATCTTGTTTGCGCTTAAACAATGCACCATAAAATATAACCAACGGTTTTTCCTCTGCTGTCTTTACATCAGCACCTTCGGTTTTTAGCCAAACTTTTACCTCGGCAGCATACACATCTTTTAGTTCATCTTGTGGATAAGCTTTAAAATCTGTTTCCCAAAACCATTGGCGTGAGGCCATGTCTTTCGTGCCATCTTCTTTTTTAGGCACTTCGCCAGACATCGCATTTCGTATCCGAAGCTCCGTCATGATGTTTTCTGCAACAAGCTGTGCTTCCATTTTATCACGCACATAGGAAATACTATCAACTTGCCCTAACAAGCTCATGATCAAGGCAGGAAGTGCCACACCAATAATAGCCACAGCGACCATGACTTCTATCAAGGTAAAACCTTGCTGCTTCTGACCTGTTTTTCTTTTGAGCCTATTCACCATCCTGCGAGCCCGGTTTTTTTAACGTGATCTGACCCAGTATGTTGGCCGATATTTCATAAACGTTCTCAGGAGAATTAAGAGAAGCTATTTTTATCACAAATTTTTGTGTTTCTCCGCTGGAGAAAAAGACGATATCTGGATATAACTTCTCGCCTTTTTCTTTTTCCTTATCTTTTTCCTTATCTTTTTCATCGTCACTTCCCTCGGGGGTTTTTCGTTTGTTCTTACCGAGGTTTTTCGTATCGAGTACATCGTTTTCTTTCTTTCCGCCAATCACTAACTCTTCGTCATCTATTTCTATCGAGAGCTCTATATTGCTTGGGAAAAGTGCTTTCTTTAAGTCTTTATCTTCTACATCAAACCAACGCTGCCTGTCTTCATCAAGCGTTAAAAAGCGGTAACTAAAACGATTCTCATCGTCGAGCGTTTCTACATCAAACACCACACCGATTTGACGCCGAAACAAGACTGCCTCTTCAGCAGCAAAGCCTAACGTATTTCGAAATTGCTTTGAAAAAACATCAAGGTTTTCAGAACGAAAACCTTTACCTAAAGAAATGAACGTGAATGAAGCTGCTAACCCTACAATCACCAAGACAGCCAACAACTCGATTAACGTAAAACCATCTGCTTTTTGATTGTAAACACGCATGCTAAAACTATCGATAAGTTATTAAGTAATGATTATTTTTATCGCAACGTTATTTCTTTTCTTCGTCAGACTGCCAATTACCAATCAAGGTTTCTTCGCCTTGCCCATTAGCACCTAAGGAGTAAATATCGATATCACCGTGATCACCGGGAGAAATGTAGATATAGTCGCCTCCCCAAGGGTCTTTAGGCAATTTTTCCATATAACCGCCAGATTTAAAGTTTTTAGGCGTAGGTGAAATCGACGTTTCTTCAACCAAAGCAATTAGCGATTGTTCTGTTGATGGGTACACATAATTATCCAATTTATAGAGCTTAAGTGCCGTTTCAAGGTTGGCAAAATCTGCCAAGACTTTTTTCTTTCGTGCGTCTTCTGCATTCCCTAAAATACGCGGGCCAATGATTGAGGCTAATAAGCCTATGATCACGAGGACAACCATGATTTCAATCAAACTGAAACCTTTTGCACGCTTAACTGATAATTGCTTCATTACTTACTCCAAACGCTAAACAAGGGTATTCATATCCATAATAGGCAGCAAAATTGCCATCACTATCACCATGACGATGGTACTCATAAACACGATCATCAGAGGCTCCAGAATACTCACCAATGCTGTCAGTGTCATTTCTAATTCACGTTCTTGATTTTGTGAGACTTTCTCTAGCATGGTTTCGAGCTCACCACTGGCCTCGCCACTGCTCACCATGTGCACAAATAACGGTGGAAAAGCATTCGTTTTTCCCAGCGCTTTACCGAAGCTTCCCCCTTCTTGCACGCTCATCGCAACGTCTTGGCATAACGCCCTAAGTACGGGGTTTTCAAGTACCGCAGCCGCTATTCTTATTGCTTGCAGCAAGGGCACGCCGCTCGCCACCAACATACTCAATGTGCTGGAAAAGCGTGATGTTTCTGACGCACGTACAATTTTTGAGACTAAAGGCAGCTTTAATTTCAATTGCCCGATCTTTTTTTGCCGCGCTGGGGTTTGCAAAAAACGATGAATAAAGAACACAGCCACCGCAATACCAATAAAGGTTATCAGCCCATAACTAACCATATAGTCACTGAGCCAGATCAACCCTCGTGTAAGCACCGGTAAATCGGCACCTCTTGAAGTAAAAACCTTCACAAGATCAGGCACAACACCCACCATTAACCCTGTAATGACAGAAAGCGCGACAACCATCAAAATGATTGGATAAATCATGGCTGATTTAACTTTCTGCTGCATGTATTGGCTGCTTTCAGTGTGATCTGCCAAGCGCTCAAGCACCACGCCTAAAAACCCCGCCTGCTCGCCGGCATTCACCATCGCACGATACATGGCATCGAAGACTTTGGGATAATCCCCTAGTGCATAAGCCAAAGAATGGCCTTCAAGCACTTTGGTTCTCACATCCAGAATCATGGCTTTGTGCTTTGCTTTTTCGGTTTGCTGTGCCACCGCAGACAACGATTCATCCAGGGGCAAACCCGAGAGAATCAAGGTCGATAACTGACGGGTAAATAACGCCAGCTCGGCTGTTTTCATGGTTACACGCATAAAACCACTCAACCATGAAGGTGCTGATTTACCTTGTGGTTGTGGTTTTTGCCGTGCGTGTTTAACTTCTATAGGACGTAGATTTTTTTCACGCAACAAAAGGCGAACATGGCGCGTAGAATCGCCCTCTAAAATCCCTTTGACCTTTTTGCCTGAGCTATCTAATGCTTGGTAACTGAATGCGGCCATCGTTTATTCCGTCGTCACCCGCAGTACTTCTTCAAGTGTTGTAAAGCCTGCCAGCACTTGCTTTAAACCATTATCTCGAATGGATAACGCCTGTGTATGCGCATATTCGAGCATTTCTTGTTCAGGTGCACGATCATGAACCATTTTGCGTAAGTGATCATCAATCTCAATAAATTCATAAATACCTAAACGCCCACGATAGCCTTGATTGTTACATTTATCACAACCTTTCGGCTTATAAATCGTTGTCTCTTTTGCGACAGATTCAGGTAATCCAAGCAGAGTACACTCCATCTCGCTTGGTTGTATAGGCTCTTTACAATGCTCACACAAGGTTCTAACTAATCGTTGTGCCATCACAGCCATTAAAGATGATGACAACAAAAAGGGCTCAATACCCATATCGGCCAGCCGAGTAACGGCGCCAATAGCCGTATTCGTATGCAACGTAGAAATAACCAAATGCCCGGTTAAACTTGCCTGCACGGCAATCTCTGCCGTCTCGAGATCACGTATTTCACCAATCATGACAACATCTGGATCTTGACGAAGAATAGCTCGTAGACCTTTCGCAAAGCTCATGCCGACTTTTTGACTCACCTGCGTTTGCCCAATGCCTTTAATAACATACTCTACGGGGTCTTCAATAGTAAGGATATTGCGTGACGGCTCATTAATATGCGTTAAACCCGCATAAAGCGTGGTCGTTTTACCGGAACCTGTCGGTCCAGTAACCAAGATAATGCCATGGGGTGCAGCCAAGGTTTTCTTATACCCAGCCAAAGTTTCTTCACTCATCCTCAGTTGAGAAAGTTGTAACGCACCCGCATCCTTATCAAGCAAACGTAATACAATTCTCTCGCCGTGTGCAACAGGGTTAGTCGACATACGAATATCAATCGCATGTCCCGCAATACGCACAGAAATACGCCCATCTTGAGGAATACGTTTTTCGGCAATATCTAGTTTTGCCATAACTTTCATACGCGAAACCAACAAAGGCGCTAGCATGCGTTTCGGTTTAAGTACTTCGTATAAGGTTCCATCTACGCGAAAGCGTACGACAAGATCATTTTCGAAGGTTTCGATATGAATATCCGAGGCACCCTCTCGAACAGCCTGAGAAAGGATGGCATTGATTAAACGAATCACCGGCGCATCATCGTCAGCATCCATCAAATCGCCGGAATCATCAATCTCATCAGCTAAGCGACTCAAATCAAGATCGGCACCCATATCTTCAGCGGCTTGTACGGCCTCATCAGCAGAGCGTTGGTAGGATTTCGATAAACGCTGTTGAAATTGACTGTCGTCTAGATGTACTAATTCCAATGGCTGCCCAACAAAACGCCTGACTTCACAAAGTGCCGAAGGCTTTAATCCGCTTTTGTAATACGCTTTATAAACACTACCATCATGCTCAATAAAAATGCCATGACTCGCAGCAAAAGGGTAAGGCATTTCTTTATTGGGCTGATCGGGCTCGTTGATGCTGTCGCCCATCGTTAAAGCATCTTCATCAGGTCTATTTATTTCTGAGCGGCCTTCCTGAGCATCGATATTTGCCAAATCGGTCAGCGGGTCATTGCCTGTAGCGATATCTAATGAGCTACTGTTTGCCGAGTTCCTTTTTCCCATCATATCCTCGCCAATCAATTAGCTTGAATATCGGTATCGGGCATCATGTGACCCGCTTCATTGTCTTCCAGCGCCCTAATTTGTTCTTCCCAATCAGGTAAAACAGGTATGCGCGCTTCTGGAAAGAAGGCGAGTCCTTTGTCATGCTGTAGTTTTTGTTGTGTCTTCATGAGTTCGTATTTTTTCTTCGATAAACTCACCACACTGGCCGAATCTTTCATCACAGAGGGTCTGATGAATACAATAAGGTTTGTTTTTCGTGAAATACTCGTCGTACTCTTAAATAAATGCCCCATGATAGGAATATCACCGAGCAAAGGGACTTTCTTAACGATCTCTTGCGCTTTGTCTTGGATCAACCCACCTAAAACAACAATTTCGCCATCTTTAACACGTACAGTGGTTTTTATATTGCGTTTTGTGGTCACCATCTGAGCAGAGTCTACCGTACCCGTATTACTCTCGGGCGCTTCGGAAGCTTCTTGGTTGATTTCAAGCGTGATCTCGCCAGAATTATTGACATGAGGCGTCACTTTCAACGTAATACCTACATCATTTCTCTCTATGGTTTGGAAGGGATTACCGGGATTTGAGCTACCTGTTCCCGTTGATGTATAACTACCAGTAACAAAAGGCACCTGCTTGCCGACAACAATTGATGCTTCTTTATTATCCAACGTCATAACACTGGGCGTTGATAAAATATTCGAATCGCCGTTATTCTCAATTGCGGTTAAAATAGCGCCGAAGGAGTTACCATTCGGGTTATAATCAAAAGCCCCAATAGAGCCACCAATAATACCCGCTAATCCGCTAATAAGCCCTTTTGCCTGATCATCAGCGTTCGTAGTTAAACCCCCGCCTAGCTTTTTGATATTCCCCCCTACATTCGAACTAGCAATACCGCTATCCTTACTTGCAAACAAAAAGTCTAGCCCTAATGCCTTATCGTCGCCTAAGGTGACCTCTGCAATAATGGCCTCAACCATCACCATTTGCCTCGGTAAATCCAGCTGTGCAATCAATGCGGCTAAACTTTCCATAATATCTGGCTGAGCGGTCACAATCAGTGCGTTCGAAGCCTCATCGGCTTCAATGCTTGCTGATTTTTGTGAGGCTGATTTCGTTTTTAGATCAACCGTCATTTTTGCCATATTCTGAGAAACTTTTGACAACATAGGGGCAAGCTCTTTCGCTTTCGCGTGACGAAGACGAAAAACCTGTGCATTACCTCGCGAGGCCAGCTGAATATCCAGCCCTTGGATAATCTTTTTTATACGCTCACGCGCTTGTAATGTGCCATTCAGCAAAACGCTATTACTACGATCATCTGCAACCAGATCAACGCTATCTTCTAGCGGCTGACTCTTGGAACTACCCGATGATTTGTTGATTTGGTTGACCATTTTGACGATTTCATCAGCCGAGGCAAATTTTAACTTTATGATTTCAACATCTTTATGCGGTGACTGATCAAGGTTCTTAATGATTTTGACGATTTTCGCAACATTATGAGCGTTATCCGTGACAATAATACTGTTGGTATCCGTATAGGCAGCCATGTGACCTTGCTGCGGGATTAATGGCCTCAACACAGGGATAAGTTTAGAAGCATTTACATTTTTCAGTGGAATAATCTGAGTGACATACTCAGGGTTTGCAATGGTGGTATCGCCTTTTATTACGGGGATTGCACTGGTACGTGCATTTTTTTGAGGAATCACCCGTATTACATTTGCATCCGTCGTTTCTATTGCTGCAAAGCCGTGCACCTCAAGAATATTAAGAAAAAGAATATAAAGTTCCTGTTCATCCACTTCGCTATTTGAGATGACTTCAATAGTGGCTTTTACTTTAGGGTCAATAATCACCGTTTTTCCGGTAATATCCGCGACAAATTTAATCAGCTCTTTAATATCAGCATCTTTGAAATTCAACGTATAAGTGATTTCTTTATCCTCTTCAACCAGAGGTGTCACTTCGATGCCTTGTACTTCACCTTCACGAATTAAAGGTTCGGCTGCAAACAAGACTACTGGAGACATCAGTACAAGGCTTAAAACAAAAAGTCTCTTCGCACTAAACATTTTCAAAATAAAATTCCATACATGGCGTAAAACACATAAACATTAGTTAGACAAATTAACCATAATTGAAAGGTGGCTACTGCCCCGTTTTACATCAAACGTGGCCTCTGTCAACGATCCCAAGCTTCCAAATAATTGCATCGCATTTTGCTGGTTGGCTAAACTCACGCCATTGACAGCCGTAATTACATCACCTGATTTAAGGCCTAGCTCAGCAAACTGTTTACGATGACTCCCAGGACGGACGCGATATCCAATCACATCACCGGATGCATCCGTAGCCAGTGAAACACGAATAACATTCGCCATTGACATAGGATCATTCAATAACTGTCGTCTGTAGCCCGACATCAATTGAGTAACTCGCCTGTCATTGCGCTTATCATCCACCTTGCCTGTCGACGAGGCAACTTTTTTGACACTTCTTTTAATATCCAGCTTCGAATCAGAATCAAACAGTTTTAACGATTCGAAAGTACCACGGTTATTGATAATCACCCGATCGATAAGCACTTTAGCCAAAAATATATCGTTACCTACAGGGATAACTTGGCCTACTTTAATCAGGCTGGTTTCACCAGAGAACTGCATAATGGCAAAACCTTCTTTGGGGTTTGAGGCATTAATAATACCGACCAAGCGAATGTTTAAACTGGTGGCGCTCGCATTCTCATCAATATTATCACTCACAGATTGCAAGACAGTGTCTGTTTCGGCAGAGGCAGCAGCAGGTTCTTCACCAAATATCTGCCAACCAGACATCTGATCATAATTAAGGCGTGTTTTGCTTGAGGGTTGCGCTGAAGTATGCGCGGACATGTCAGAAACGGCCGTTTGCATGGCCACATCATCAGGGGAAAAGAAAAACCAGAAATTATTACCCAATAAAGTAATGACTAAAAAAGCAATACCCACCATTGCCAAAGATCGACACTTTTCTGCAGGCAGGCGACGGAAGCGCTCACCAAGTGAAGCACCGAAGGCTGCCAATGTTGCCATGGATATTCTAGACACAGAAAAACCTTAAAGCTCTTTTTTAAATAAGGGTGTAAAACGTTATTTCTTTAGTTTACACGTTTTTTCGAAAATGTATCAGCTCCAAGGTAATTTAACTGCAGGGGGAATAAGCACCTATCCGAAAATAAATGCCTATAAACCCTTAAGGTGAAACTAAATTAATCATCACCCCCGCAGCGACTGCTGAACCAATAACACCAGCGACATTAGGCCCCATCGCATGCATCATCAAGAAATTGTGCGGATTAGCATCAAGTCCAACCTTGTTCGAGACTCTCGCTGCCATCGGAACAGCAGACACACCCGCAGAACCTATCAGTGGATTGACTTTAGAAGTGGACAAAAAGTTCATTAATTTCGCCATTAAAACACCAGTAGCAGTACCAATACCGAAAGCAACGATCCCCAAAACAAGAATACCTAAGGTATTTAGATCTAAGAATTTATCGGCGCTGAGCTTAGAACCCACCGACAGACCCAAGAAAATCGTTGTAATGTTAATCAGCGCGTTTTGTACGGTATCACTTAAACGATCCACCACGCCCGACTCTTTCAGCAAGTTACCAAAGCAGAACATACCCAATAATGGCGCAGCATCTGGCAAGAACATAGCGACTAAAACCAATAATGACACAGGAAATAAAATACGCTCCAGCTTACCCACTTGACGCAGCTGCACCATCTCTATTTGACGCTCTTTCTCGGTGGTTAGCAGTCGCATGATGGGTGGCTGAATCAAAGGCACTAAAGCCATATAGGAATAAGCCGCTACCGCGATAGCGCCGAGTAACTTAGGCGACAACAAACTGGCCACATAAATAGCTGTCGGCCCGTCAGCACCACCAATTATACCCACAGCGGCGGCATCTGCGATGGAAAAATCCATCCAGCCCATGGTGGTTAAACTGACAGCGCCGAGCACTGTTGCAAAAATTCCGAACTGCGCTGCGGCACCCAGAAAAAGTGTTTTAGGGTTAGCAAGTAGCGGCCCAAAATCGGTCATCGCGCCTACCCCCATAAATATCACCAAAGGTGCAACACCACTGGCAATAGACACACTGTAGAAGTTATACAGCATGCCATTATTAAACCCGGCATCACCCGCTATTTGCTCGGCTTTGACATGGTCAGCTAGGGGCGCATTGTGGTACGCGCTTAATAGCTCTTTGGTACTCTCAAAAGTGCCGCCAAGTAACTGGGATAAAGTGTCGATAATCGCAACATCACCTGCATACACAGCATTCTCTACCGCCGAAAATGCCAAGCCTGCGCCTGGAATATTAGCCAGCAAACCGCCAAACCCTATTGGCAACAACAACAAAGGCTCAAAACCTTTTTTGATCGCTAAATACAGTAATACAAAACAGACCAGCATCATGCTTGCCTGTCCCCATCCGAGTTGCGCAACGCCTGAACTCAGCCAAAGATTCGATAAATGTTCCATAAAGGCACCTTAGGCTATAGCTATGAGTTGATCGCCAACAGCGACAGCATCGCCTTCACGCACAGAAATCGTTTGCACAACCCCTGCATGCTGAGAGCGAATCTCAGTTTCCATTTTCATGGCTTCAAGAATCACGACAACATCACCGGCCTGCACCGTATCACCTGTCTTAACGACGACATTAAAAATATTTCCAGCCAGCGGTGCGGCAATCCACTCCATATCACCTGTAGATTGAACGACAGGTGCAGGAGCAGAAGCGGTAGGCGTAGCAGCTGTAGCGGCTTCAGCGAGCGCACTAATATCACCGCCATCCTCAACTTTCACCACGTAGCTTGAGCCTTCAACAGTAACGGTATACACACCTTCGCCCTTGTTATCTTTGCCGCTGTTATCGCTTTGTGTTGCGGAAGCACCTGCAATGGGTACAGGCTCAAACGCATCGGGGTTGTTACGGTTTTCAAGGAACTTAAGGCCAACTTGTGGAAACAATGCGTAAGTTAGCACATCATCAATCTGCTGTTCACCGGATGACAACGCAATATTTTTTTCCTGCGCTTTTTCTTTTAGCTCTTTCTCAAGTGCAGGCAACTCATCACTTAATAAATCCGCAGGGCGACAAGTAATAGGCTCAGCGCCATCAAGCACACGTGCTTGTAATTCAGTATTTACAGGTGCTGGTGTTGCACCGTATTCACCTTTCAATACACCTGCTGTTTCTTTTGAAATAGATTTGTAACGCTCACCTGTTAATACATTCAACACCGATTGCGTACCAACAATTTGCGATGTTGGCGTGACGAGTGGGATAAAGCCTAGGTCTTCACGCACACGAGGGATTTCTTCAAGTACTGCATCAAATTTATCGGAAGCACCCTGCTCCCTTAACTGGCTTTCCATATTCGTCAGCATACCGCCTGGCACTTGAGCCAACAAAATACGTGAATCAACACCCCGCAAAGACCCTTCAAATTGGCTGTATTTTTTACGTACTTCTCTAAAATAAGCGGCAATTTCTTCGAGTAGAGTGAGATCTAAACCCGTGTCTCGATCAGTGCCTTCCAGCATGGCGACAAGAGATTCGGTTGGCGAATGACCATAAGTCATACTCATTGATGAAATCGCCGTATCAACATTATCAATACCTGCTTCAATCGCTTTTAGCGCCGTCGCAGTCGATAAGCCTGTTGTTGCATGGCACTGCATATGAATAGGAACCGATACTGTTTTCTTTAACCGGGTTACCAATTCAAAAGCCACATAAGGCTTCAACAACCCCGCCATATCTTTGATGCAAATAGAGTCAGCGCCTAGCAACTCAAGCTCTGCAGCCATATTGATCCACATATCCATCGTATGCACATGGCTCACGGTATAAGACATCGCACCTTGTGCATGCTTACCAACAGCCTTCACAGCTTTGATAGCCGTCCCAAGGTTGCGCATGTCGTTCATCGCATCAAACACACGAAAAACATCAACACCATTGACAGCAGCGCGCTCAACAAACTTATTAACAACATCATCAGCATAATGACGATAGCCAAGAATATTTTGCCCACGAAATAACATTTGCTGAGGCGTATTAGGCATGGCTTTTTTTAACGCACGAATACGCTCCCAAGGATCCTCGCCCAAATAGCGAATACAAGCATCAAAGGTTGCGCCGCCCCAAGTTTCAAGTGACCAAAAGCCTACTTGATCCAGTTTTTCAGCAATGGGCAGCATGTCGTCTAAACGCAAACGGGTGGCGAATAACGATTGATGCGCATCACGAAGCACAACATCAGTGATACCTAACGGCTTATTTGATTGAGTCATTAGAGGTTCCTTATTATTAAACGAGGCTGCCCAAGGTTTCCTCGGGTAGTCTATTATTTAGCGCGGTGTTGTTGGATAGCTGCGGCAATAATAGCCATTCGCTTTGCACTGACAGCTTTTGGCTGCTGAGCGCCATCAGGGGTTGACGGCACGCCTTGTGAGGGCACGTCGACAGGTGGGGAAAAACGCTTTACCATGGCGGACATTGCGATAGTGACAACAACCAATATAGCAAGAAAGACAAAAACAGTTCCCATACCGAAAACCATCAATAACAGACCTTGGTCCAATAGATCATTCTGCATGTAAAAAAACACCTTACTTAAACTGTGTCGCACAGGCTGTTAGAAAAAGAGCGTACTCTACCAGAATCCAATTTGTAAGCAATTATTGTTGACTAAATAACAGACATTTTTATGATTTTCGCACCACAATCAATTACTCTCGCACCAATGGAGGGCGTTCTTGACCACAGACTCCGCGACATACTCACAGCAATAGGCGGCATTGATAGATGCGTTACAGAATTTATACGGATTAGCCAACAAACACTGCCTGCACGCGTGATGGAGAAAATATATCCAGAGGTAAAACGAGGAAGCCTAACGCCTTCTAGAGTACTCGTTACGCCTCAACTTCTGGGTGACAATGAGCAGTTCATGGCTTCTAACGCACAGAAACTGGTCACACTAGGCGCAACCTCCATCGACATCAACTTTGGCTGCCCCGCCAAAACGGTCAACAACTCAGGCGGCGGCTCAATACTGCTTCAAGACCCTGAAAAAATTTACCGCATCGTAAAAAGTATAAAAACCCATGTACCGCCAAACATATTAGTTAGCGCCAAAATGCGGCTCGGCTACAAAGACAAATGCCTCGCTATCGATAACGCTCAAGCCATCGAAGCGGGTGGCGCCCACGAGGTTACCGTACACGCACGAACAAAAGTCGAAGGCTACAAACCCCCCGCCCATTACCACTATATTGCCGACATCAATGAAAAAACAAATATCAAAGTGATTGCTAATGGTGAAATGTGGACAACACAAGACATACAACGGTGCATCGACATCACGGGTGTCTCCGACATTATGCTCGGGCGAGGCCTGCTGGCCTGTCCCGAACTCGCATTACGCGCCAAAAACCTGACCACGACACCACTCTTGTGGGGTGATATCTGCTTACTCTTAACGCACTATCTAAACGAACTCGAAAAAGACTGCCCTGAAAAATATCAGCATGCACTCATAAAGCAATGGTTGGTTTACTTACGCTTTCAATACGGCGAAGCGCATTTATTCTTTGAACGCATCAAGCGAATTAAGAACACTCGCCAAATACGCTTAGCGCTACAAGAAGAGACGCGAGAAAAATTAGCCTCACGCAATCAACAAATGGCCGTCGGCCTCCTAGATCTAAGTTATCTCGCGCAATAGTTATCTCGCCCACTAATTATCTCGCGCAAAAAATCGACATGATTCAACCTACATATACCTATCGGAATTGGAGATACAAGAAGGCGGCAAGCGAGCGAACCCCCATGAGCTTACAGTCAGTAAGTGATTGGGGTGAGTGAGCGCGGCCAACGCCCTTGTATATTCAAGTGTGATGGGTATATACCCATCGGAATTGGAGATGCAAGAAGGCGGTAAGCGAGCGAACCCCCATGAGCTTACAATCAGTAAGTGATTGGGGTGAGCGAACGCTGCCAACGCCCTTGCATCTTCAAGGGTGATCGGTATAAACCGTCATACGTTCTAAAACATTCATATAACCTACACATTATTATAAAAATAGCCCGTTAATCTTAACGATAAAATAGCGGGCTATTACTTGTCATAATTTCGACATATTTCTGTTATAAAACCCTCACAATCTTTCTTTATAGTAGCGACAACTTACACTTTGTTACTCAAAAGAAAGCGATCATGAAACCAACAATTACCCGCTTACAAAGCATGCTGGCCGCCTTGAGCCTAACACTCCCTCAAGTCGTGTTATCCGAAACCACAGACAATACATCCACCCCATTCGAAGAAACAGAAATCTTGGGGACGTATAAAAAGAATGACTTTCAAGATAAAGAACGTGCAGCACTTAATGTCATCGATACATTAGATGCCGAAGCCATAGAGCGCTTCGGTGATTCAGCCGCTGGCGATGCGATTAAACGTGTTGTTGGTGTTTCTCTTGTGGGCAGTAAATACGCTGTTATCCGAGGATTACAAGGACGATTTATTGCAACGACGCTGAACAGCAGCGCAATGCCAAGCCTCAATCCTACCCGCCGCGATGTTGCCTTGGATATTTTCCCCGCCAGTATTCTAGGTGGCATTGAAATCGAAAAGAGCTACCGTCCTGAATTACCGGGAAACACCACAGGCGGGTTGATTAACCTCGCCACGAAAAAGCCCGGCGACTACGTCAACAAACTGAGTATCGGTACCAGTTTAACGACAGGCGTTACCGGCAAAAAACACGTTACTTACAAAGGCAGTAAAACCGATGCATTAGGTTTTGACAGCGGCATTCGAAAGCTTCCGTCGTCTATCAATAACGCCACGGACTTCGGCAAACCAGGAACAAGCTCGAGCGTTCGAGGTCTCGGCAATGACTTCAACCACATTTATGATGTCGATAAAAGAAAAGCAGGCCCTGATGCATCATTCTCTTATGCTTATGGTGACAGTGTTGACATGGACAATGGCAGTTTATCAGCCTACGGCTCAGTCGCTTATAGCAATGCCTCAAAAGCGCGTCAAAATGCCATGATTGACAACGCCCATATCTCAGGCACTTATCAACGTAGCGTCACGAATACAGATATCTCAGGCTACCTTGCCTTGGGCTACGAAGATGACAGCGCTGACAATAGCTATCAAAGTAAAACGATCTACCTGCATCAAGCATCAGACACCACCCGCGTCGATAAACTGTATGACAAAAGTGAAGAAAGCTCGGAAGAAAAAATTATTTTGCAGTGGATCGAAAACACCTATGTGTCGCAACAGTTTTCAGGGTCACACTTTTTCGCTGACCAAGCACATAACCTGAATTGGTTGATCAACGCCGGACAAACACACCGCCACGAACCGGATAGACGCCAGTACAGTATCTTAGGTGGCGCACCAAATGTTTTCTCACTCGAGAGGCGTTATGCGGACATGACAGAAAACAGCATCGACTTAGCCATCAATTATCTCTTCGATACAGCGATTGGCGACATAGGCAGCACAAAACTAAAAGCGGGTATTTACACAAATCAAAAAAACCGAGATGCAAAGTTGGCGCGATTTGGTTTCAATGACAATGGTGTTCAAGCCGTCGGCAAAAGCATGGAGCAAATATTCAGCGATAAAAACTTTGATGATGGAAAAATCTACGCCACCGTCAAAACCACAAAAAGCGATAACTATACCGCCAAGGAAACCCTCAACGCCGCTTACCTTTCGTCAGAGACGACCCTCTTTGAAGACCTCGACTTTACGCTAGGTGCACGTTTTGAATCTAACACACAAAGCTTAAATTTCTCCGCGGATAGCCGACAAAACAACACGCATAATGCCAACGACCTACTGCCTGTTTTCGGTGTAGCTTATCGCTTGAATGAAGAGTTTCAGGTTAAAGCCAGCGTCAGCCAAACGGTTTCAAGGCCCGGTATGACGGAACGCTCCAGCTCAAAGTTTTATGATCCTGAAACCGATGACCTTTTCTTTGGTAACAATAAACTGCAGCAATCAAACATTCAAAACGCGGATTTACGTGCAGAGTACTTTTACGACGACCTAACCAACATCTCTATCGCTTTATTCCTTAAAAACATCGATGCGCCCATCGAAAAAACAAAGTTCTCGTCCTCGGGCAGTGCGGGTGAAGGCTATACATTTATTAACCAGGAATCTGCTGCATTGCAAGGCATTGAGGTTGACTTCGCAGCAGGGCTTTTCGATACCGGCAGCTGGTTGGGGTTTCTCAGTGGTAACGTCTCCTATATTGATGCCGAAGTCACCCTTACCCAAGCCTCTCGCGCGGTCGAATTTAACAACCCCAGCACAAGACAACTACAGGGACAATCTGATGTGCTAGCCAATTTACAGTTTGGCGTAGACCATATTGCGACGAATCAGCAGGTCAGTCTTTCTGCCAACTACTTCAGCGACAGAATTCATCGTGTTGAGGTATTACAGGCCAATAAAATCGAAGAAGGTGCCATCAAACTTAATGCGGTTTACAAATGGGAAATGGATGAATCTTTTTCTTTTACCGCGAAGGTTAACAATATTCTCGACACAAAAACCCAGTACTCAAGTGCGGGAAAAACAATCGAATCTTATCACGACGGCGTTGGCGTTAGCGTTAATGTCGGCATGAATTTCTAAGACCATTAATTTCATAAAAGTGACACATAAACATCGCTTTCATGAAATAAAAAAAACGCATTATACACACTCATTTAAAACATTAATAAACTACAAACATAACATTTAGGATAGCTATGAAATTTACAAAACTTTTATTAGCCAGTTCAATTTCTGCAGCGCTGCTTTCAGGTTGTGGTAGCGATAGCAGCTCAGATGGCAGCAGCGTTTCAAACCCCGGGTTCGACCCCGTAAAACGAACGCTATCAGGCGAATTAAACCAGGACATCACGCTCACAGCTGGCACGCCTTGGCAGCTCAATGGCATCGTCACACTCGGCAATGGTAACGGTGAGATCAAGAATGCCAGCAAAGCACAAAAAATTAAAAGCAACGGCTATACACTAACCATCGAACCCGGTGTAAATATCGAAGCCGACGCTGATGGCGTCTTAGTCATAACGCGTGGCTCTAAAATCATGGCCGAAGGCACAAGAGACAAACCCATCACATTTAGCTCTGAAGACGACAACTTTGATGGCACCGGCGAATGGGGTGGCATCATCGTTCAAGGTTTCGCACCACATCATGCACTCGGCTCGAATGATCTGTGCTCCATAGCAGGAACATGTAACGTGCAAGGTGAGGGCGGTAATGGTGCTGGCTTTTTTGCTGGTGAAGACGCAGCCGACAACAGCGGAGTGATGACCTATGTTCGCATCGCTGAAGCCGGAAAAGTAGCGGGGCCTAACAACGAAGTTAACGGGCTAACATTACAAGGCGTAGGACACGGTACAAAGCTAGAGTACATTCAGGTGCACGGCAATCTTGATGATGGCATTGAATGGTTTGGTGGCACAGCTAACCTGAAATATGCAGTTTTAACGAATAACGACGACGACGATTTGGATTTTGACGAAGGCTATCAAGGCCATATCCAACACGTACTTATCATTAAAGATCAAAATAAAGCTTACCCTACGGGCAGCAACGATCCACGCGGCATCGAAGCCAATAGCTCAGACAATAAATCGGTTAAAGCGACACATGCGAAACTGGCCAACATCACTATTATCGGCTCCGATATGGTCAGAACCGATAATGACAATCCGGCCGCTGGAGAGAAAGAGCTTCGCGAACAACCTGGCATGCGTTTACGTGGTGATGTTCAAGTCGATATGACTAACTCGTTGGTTGACAACTATTACAACTGCATCCGTATCGATAACGGCCGAGACGAAAACACCAGAATCACCTTTAATAACGTGATCACAGGAGATTGCCAAAACGAGCCGTTGGTTCTGAAGGCCACTAAAGCAGACAGCGGCACTGGCGCTATCCCGAGCCACGCAGGAACACCCACTAACATTGCTCAAAAAATCAGTTTTGATGATGCGCTTGCTGGTCACAGCGACCATACAAGCTTGAGTAGCGGTATAGACATCGACCCCATCGAAGGACGCACAGAATTCACCTTCGACAAAACAGATTATATCGGTGCTATCGATCCGAACACGGATAACACGGAGCGCAACTGGTGGTCTGGCTGGACGATCCCCGACTCAACAGACATCAACGACAACCTTAAAGCACCTAAATAATAAGAAAACACAGATAGCTTTCTAACCACCGCAGCAACCGCTGCGGTTTTTTTTGCGTATCTAAAACACATCATAATCCAACAAAACACCTGACATTTTACATAAGCCTCGTTAAGCTAATATGCCTATCGTTACTTAATCATTGAGAACAACCATGAAAAAATATGATTATGTCAAAACCCAACGTGAAAACGTTCAAGAAATCCCGGAAAAGTGGGTCTCGATTGTGCGTGTTTTCATGAAAGCCTACACGCGCTTAAACGTGTTTGTGTTTAAAAAATCCAACGGCCGACTGATGAAAAACTTCCCCGGCGGATATCCCATTTGCCTCGTGGGTATGACAGGAAAAAAATCAGGCATGCGCCGCGAAACGCCGTTGATTCATCTTCCTCATGGCAACAACAAATACCTTGTTGCCTCACAAGGTGGCATGAATAAAAACCCTGTATGGTATTACAATATTAAGGCAAACCCATCGATAGATATTTTGGTCGATGGCATCAAGCAAAATTACCGCGCGAGACAAATCACATCGGATGAAAAAGCCGCCATTTGGCCGCACCTATTAACCCTTTACCCCGATTTCGATGAATACCAAGCGCGCACTGACCGTGATATCCCCGTTTTTATTTGCGAACGGGCCAATGGATAGAACCTGTGAGGAATACTCAGGTCTAAAATAAAACCTCTACAACCTATACCCATCGAAATTGGAGATGCAAGAAGGCGGCAAGCGAGCGAATCCCCATGAGCTTACAGTCAGTAAATGATTGGGGTCAGCAAGCGCGGCCAACGCCCTTGCATCTTCAAGGATGATCGGTATACAACATGACTTAAGTCATGTAACTTGCTTGTGCAATGCCCGCATACTCAACGGCTAACGGATTACTCCATGAAAAAAGTACTTTTTATCCTTATCGCCATCGGTCTTTTTATCGTGCTTTGGTTAGCATTAAAACCGGCAGAGCAAGCACCTGAAGCAACACCTGTCGCAATAACACCACAACCGATAGAGCGGCAAATTCCGACGCCAGCGCCTGTCGTGCCACAAGCTAAGACACCCACGCCTCAAAAAACGGTTATTTCACTTGATGCCAGTGATGACATCGCCAAAAAATTTATCACAACACATGCACAACAGCTTCTCACTTGGCTTGCACCGAATGAGCTTATTCGACGATTCGTGATTAACGTGAATATTCTCTCACAAGGTAATTTGCCAGCAGATCACCTGTTGGTGACAAAAAGAATTTCCCCCTTTAAAGCCGTTAAAGATGCGTCAAATGGAAAGCTTACCGCCGATCCAAGCAACGCAAAAAGGCTCATTCCACTTATTCGCCTTGTCACACAAATCCCGCCCACAGCACTCGTTGGCTTTTACCAGAAATACCACGCGCTATTCGATACGGCTAATCAAGAACTGAGTTCACAGGAGCCATTTGACGATAAGCTTATCGCTCTACTGGATCGCATCATTGCTTGCCCACTTCCTGACCCACAGGCAGTACTGAAACAAGAGTCAGTGACATTCGACTATCAATCAAAACAACGAGAAAACGCCCAACCGCTGAAAAAAGCGCTGTGGCGTCTGGGGGTTGGAAATCTAAAAATAGTGCAAGACTACAGCTTGCAACTTAAAAAAGCGTTGCTCGCTGAGCGTTCGGCATAAAAAAGGATCAAAATGCACTGACATAAAAAAAGCCACCCTAAGGTGGCTTGATAAATAATTGCTTAGGCTTGATAGATCGCCTTACTTAACAATCTTATATGATCCTGACTTCTTACGAAGTTTAGCCCAGCCTTCAGAAACCATGGAGCTTACACTGGCACCTGCCTTTCTAACCCTCTCAACCATGGTTTGCCTTTGCGTATCGGCAGCTGTGTTCATATAAGGTGTTTTTACACTGCTTAACCCTAACTTACTTAGCACCAGCTTAAAGGTACTTAAGCTGGCTGTTTGCCCAGCTCTGAGAGTAACAGCTTGATTTTTGACGCCTTCCACTCGCGTCATTTCAGCATTAAGGGTATTACCAATATCGGCTTTCAAAGATGCTCCATTGTCACCCGTTATATCAACATCCTTAAACATTGGCCCTGGTTTAAATGCCCCACCCTCAAAGGTGCCGACGTTTAATTTCATTTTAAGTGGCCCACGCTCAAAAATTGTCACGAATAATTTATTCTTCCTAATCTCTATCGCGCCATTTTTGATGCTATCGGCAGAAATCTCTTGAGCTTTATTACCGACTGTCAACTTCACTTTAGCGATATCAAAACGTTTACCGTTAACCGTCATCTTATATTTTTTTTCTTGAGAATTGTATTCTGTCTCTATTTTTGGCTTAATGACATTCTTGAAATCACCTACGCGCTTTGTAAATTCAGCTTTAAAGTCAGACGTTGGCGTTCCTGCACTATCAACAAATGATATTCCACCTGTGATTCGTTTTATTTTTTTCTCTGTATCGGGGAAGTTTTCATCATCGCCTACGTCAACAACAGCTTTTGGATCTTTAACTTCCTCAGAGTTGAAATGGCCGTCCTCTGCCATAGCTAAAAACATATCCCTTAAACCCTTGGCGTTACCTTTCTGGGTTTTTGCAATTTCCATATTAGGTGAAAGCAAATATTTCTTACCCTCTATCTCTACAGACTCATCGAGTGCATTCATATTTAATTTAACTTTTTGACCGCTTTCTTCGAACTCTATGTCGTTATCCAAAGATAAAGTCAATTTTCTCTCAACTACCGTATCGCCCTCTACTGAAAATAATTTCAACTTTCTGCCGCTAGTATCAAAAAACGTGGGCTCCGTATTTGGTGTTATCGTCGCATGTACTTTCCTTGCTACCGTATCATCGCCCTCAATTTCACCATTGAAGTTCATCACTTTATTACCGTTATTATCGACAATACCGCCATTATCATTTGCAGAGACAGCATAAGGCTTTCCGCTTTTTTCAAACATGTAGGTTGAATCTGTACCATTAATGTTCATACGGCTCAAGTTTCCTTCTACAGAATCAACTATATTCACACCAATCTTCTGCTGGAATGAAAACCGCTTACTACGCTCATAAAGATGTTTAACCAATGCAGCCATCGCGCCTACGGCAAGTACACCCGCCACACCTAAGCCCGCATACAAGCCAATACTTTTTCCTTTATCACTGCCAAGTGGATCTGATACTTCATCTTCTAATAAGCCTGTAATCCAGCCATCGCTGTCGTTATCCAAGATCTCATGCGGCTGCAAAATCACTGCTTTCGCCATGGCGCCTACCTTAAATGTCGTCGCGTCAACCGTACCCTCTGCAGTAAAGGTTGCTAAACGGTATTTATCGGTTTTCACACGTGCTTCAAGTGCGGCTACAAAATCAGCTGCATTAGTAAAATGGTGAACGGTGTCAGCTTCTAACGCGAATTCACGTATTCCCTCTACTTCAGTCTCAGTCTCAACTGCAACCTCTTCTCCCTCTTCGGCATTTTCTTCGTTTTCTGTTTCAGTTACCGTGCTTTCTTCTGTTTCAACCTCAACCACAACGTCTTCCACTGTGCCTTGACGCGTTTCATGCAAGGTATACATACCTTCAGTCGATTTTGTAAATTCAATGGCTGTCAACGCACTGTCACAACTGGCCATACCGCCAGCAGTAACATCTCTTACGTAATGACTACATTCAAGGCTTTCACTTAAGGTTAGTGTCATTGCTTCATCCGTTGATGCGGATGTACCAATGGATAAGATATCAGCCGGTGTATAACTGACTGTTGCATGCAGATCAAAAGCAAGCTTATTGGCTACAGTTTCCGGAGTTTCTGTTTCTGTTTCTGTAACTTCAGCTTCTACCATAGGCATACTGAGTAATTTTGCACTTGTACCATCCGACCATATAGTAGCCATGTCACCGTCTTTAACGCCCAGCGCTGAGGCTTTTCCACCCGCTAATTCACCGTCAAAAGGTAATGTACCCATCATTGAGACTTCATCTGTCGCCAACATTTGTTGCGTACCTAAAATCGTCACAGCATCATCAGCAACGCTGACTTTACCTTGATAAATAGATGCAGCATTGGCTTCTGTTAACGCAGCAAGCGAGGCGTGCTTCATCTCAAAAGCATGCCCATCTGCAGATGTGCTAAATGCACCCATCATATCAATGGCATATAGCCCTGCTACATCGGCAAATGATGCATCATCACCATTCACGAATGTTTTTACACCTTCTGCTTTTGTGTAGTTCATGGTTAGCACAACGCCTTCCGCATCACCCATACCCATACTGCTCTCTGTCATCGATACAAGGTCAACTTGATGAATACTCATATCCAGGCTGCCGGTTTTTTCTGTCACATCTATTGACGGTGTAAATAATGCATACATTCTCGTGGGATCAACATGACGTAATGGCTCCATGCTCGCCGTAAGGTTCATATCTACGGCAATGTTTACCATCGTCAGTTTCTTATCGGTAATATTGATATCACCGGCAACGGTTGCGATCACCTCAGCAGGAAAATCACGCGCAGGAACACGCGCATCACCCGGCGTATAACTTGAGAAAAATGCGTCAATTAACGAAGGTGCATCACTGCCAATCGTGACATTTGATAAAGCGCCTATAACTTTAACTGACAATGATTCAAGTTTACCGGCCGGGGCTTTAAACATACCATGATACAAATGGCTGCCCGCTTTTAGGTGGGATAATTCTAAAGGTATAACGCTTGTATAATCTGTGGTTGCCACAGGTTGTAAATCATAGAGTGAAACTTTATGAAGGTTATCACTGGTTCTCACGTAGGCGACGATATCGTAAAGGCCTAATTTAAAAGATGGATAATGCGTCATCAAATCATTGGTTGTGGAAAATGTGATCATCAAATCACCCACAGCCGGCTCTTCACCTTCTAAAGCTGTTGTCACAGGTTTTGTAACGGGTGTTGTTGTTTTAGGTGTCGTCGTAGGCGTTGTCGTAGGCGTTGTCGCCACTACTGGCGCAATGCTCGTTTTCTTTTTACTCGAACAACCGGAGAGGAAAGCGCTCATAATAACTAACGTAGCGATAAAGAGACTCAATGGTTGTTGAGCACAAAGCCCTCCTCCCATCGAGAATCTTCGAATGTCTAATAGTGGTTTCATATTATCCCTTTTACTTTTTAAATTTAATTGATAACGCACAATATTTTTAAAGTATAGATCACAAATTAATTTTTAATAAAACAGAAAAAATAAAAATAGAGAGGAAGTATATAAATACAAAACAACTTAAAAATAGCAGAAAATATTAAATTTTAACTCATAACAAATTGATACATAAGTATTTTTAAAAAACGAACCAGCAAAGAAACTACCAAAAAAGTATAATAACCAACATTAATTTTTAACAACGAAAACAAAATACAGAACAACGAAATACCACTTGCACAAAAAAATGACCATAAATTGTGAAATCTTTATGAGCCAAGAATACAAATTAACAACAAAGCAGAATAATGGAAGATCGCTAAATAACTTATAGGTTTTAAACTATGCGATGATAAATAGCTTTATTGAAATAACTGCTTTGCTTATTTTAAATATCTACCTAGAAGATGATGGGTAGATTCCCGCGAAGGCGGAAACCTAAAAAGGGTGCCGAAAGCATGATATGTCTATTTAACAAAACAGATGGCGCAGTTAATATAAAGCTTAAAATTACTTCATGCCTAACTCTAAGATAGCGAGCCATCTTTTATGCAGGGTAGATAAATGAAACAACGGAAAGAAGAGCAAGATAGAAGAAGCAACAATAATGATTTATTGTTGCAACACAGGAAAACCTAGAATAGGCAATCAAAGGTTAGGCAAAGAGACTAATTCAACACCACCCTCTGTCTTAATTAAAACAATCTGATGATGATCGCCAGCTTTCAATAACAGATCATTCTTATAAGCAACTTCCCTATTTTTTATTTTTACACTGAGACTATAATAAACACCTGTAGTATTGCCAGCACCTACTAGCTTTTCAATTTTCCCCACTTCCCGAAAACCAAACTTATTAATTTCTGGCTGTCGCGTGTCAAGGTCCTCTGTATTTCCAGTAGTCAGGTGAACGTCATACTCCTCATAGTTATCTTTATCTGGTTCATAAGCCGCATGAACAAGAGTTACTAACGCTCTAGAGGTAACTACACGCTGATCATTTGAAAATTTAATAGCTTTTAAAGGATTACTGTCGCTATTACTTCCTGTCACAATAATAGTTTCTTTTTTCCCAGCAGCTAAATAAGACGTCGCAGTAAATTCAGTGGCATCATTCGCAAATTTGATTGGAAACCGATATTGCCCAACAGGTAGATCGACCAGATAGCTACTCGTTGTTTGAGGCTTTAACGCCGTTGCCATCGTTTTTTCTTCATCCGCTCCTCTTTGCGCCTTCACACTGACCAAATCTTCATCTGTCGCATTAAAAATACGGACTTGTGTTTTACCTAACCCATCGCCCCAAACCGTGCTATCAAACGTACTACCATAAAAGTAATATGCTCTGAACGATTCTTCGCTTGCAGTGCCCTGCGCAAAAATCACACTCTGCTGTAACTTGTCCTCTAGTGTTTTCTCACCGGAATCAAATAAGGTGTCACCCGTATTTTTTTCGATCACTACAAAACGCTGGGTTGCTGACTCAAGCTTTAGATCCGCAGAATATTCACCGTAAGCAAGCGTTGCATCAGGAACTGATGACTCAACCGTTTCAGCACCTGAAAGCACAAAGACATCAATCTCTGTGTACTTCGGATGGATATTAGCAACATTAATGTAGATCACACCATCCGTTGTAGCGGTACTTGAGGTCTCTGGATCAACTGCAGTTTTTAGCGCGTGTAATTTAATCGTGCCTTCAGCTTGGCTTCCTGATAACGCATAAATAGCAGCCTGAGTTTGATCAGCAACCGTAAAATCTTGCTCCAATAGCGTTTTATTACCTGCGCTATCTTGATCATTTTCGTCTTTAATTTGTAAATTCCAGCTACCCACGGCCAACATCGCGCCATTACCAAAGGTACCGTAATCAATACGCCCGTAAGGCCGTGTACTACCATCAAGATACAGCTGGCCTGCATCAGTGACGTTATGTAGAAATATTGCCGGTTTTGTAGCCGTTGTGGATGTGTCGTTGCTTTTACAACCGACAAAAAAAGCGAGAGATACCACCAGTAAGGTGGCCAGTGTGTATTTCATAAAAGTTCCGCGCATAGTGATTATTATTAACGCGAGCGATTCTGACGTAAAAGACTGACTAGGTCAAAATCAATTCAGGAACCAATCGACAAATCATCTAGCCATGATGCCAACGCATCAATCAATGGTACTTTTTGTGATGCAAGTGAAGAGTCTGCCCGTAAGGCCTTCAAACGATCTCGGTATTCATCGATACAAATCGACGCGCCCTTTTCTTTATCCCGCACACGATCATGACAAAATTGCTGCCACGCTATGCGCTCCTCTTTATTCAATGAATCAGGAAAATTTCGGCCACGGTAACGGAACAACATCTCAGGCAAACGGCTATCTATAAAAGAAAAAACCTGCGCCGCTAACGCCTCAGGTGATAATTTTTGAATGTGTGAAAACAGCTGTTTGTCGTGATCTTTAAAAAATCCACCGCTGTAAATCAGTCGATCAGGATCATTCGCAGAGGCAAAACCGCTTTGCCCAGAAAAAAGCGTTAATAGTTTTGGCAGCCACTGCCTATCACTCACTAACGCCTCCATATGCTGCCTTGCTTTTATTGGGTCAATCTGTAGTCGCTGATAATGTGCATCCGTCAAGCTGCTGACGGGGGCAATCATAGGCGATTTATTGAGATGGATATTTTTTATCGGCAAACGTTCGAGCATATCACCCCCCCGACGCTTCGCTAAAGCGGCCAACTCGTCACGAGAGCTAAACTGCCGGACCTTCAACTCTTCGTCATCCAGCGATAAAAAAAGCGTAGGGTCTTGCCGTAAATCCAGGCAAATCACTTCGTTTTTATTGGTAGGGTGCATAGCCACAGGCAGCACAATCGAACAGCAATGATTAATCGCACCAAACATGCTCGACACATGAAAAATCGGCGTAAAGCTGCCTACCTTTAATTGCCTCGCCACGTTTTGCTTATTTTTCATCGATAACGCAAAGGCAAACAATTTTGGCTGCTGATCTTTGATTTTCTTGGCGAGCGCAATAGTGGCTCGCACATCGACCAACGCATCATGCGCCCCGACTTGTTCAATACCATTCGCTTCGGTGAGTTTTTCAAGACGAAACACGGGTAAACCCTGATCATCCTTAGGCCACTCGACGCCCTCAGGTCGCAGGGCATAACAAAGCCTGACGACATCGATTAAATCCCATCGGCTATTGCCACTTTTATACTCCCGCTCGTAAGGGTCGTGAAAATTACGATAAAGCGTATTGCGCGTCACTTCATCGTCAAAGCGGATACTATTATAGCCAACACTGCATGTCTTGGGACGCATCATTTCTGCGCGCACTTTTTTGATAAAATCTTTTTCGGTCAGACCGTGTTCATCGGCATACTGCGGCGTAATCCCTGTCACCATCACAGCATCTGGCTGCACAAGACAATCTCTTGGCGGCTTCGCATAAAACATCACAGGCTCATCCACAGGATTCAGATCACAATCCGTGCGAATCGCTGCAAACTGTGCAGGCCTGTCTACTTGTGGATCAACGCCCCAAGTTTCATAATCGTGCCAAAGAAAAGTCTCCATGTATGCCTCTCGCTCATAGTCAGTGTCAAATAATGGTAGGCTTTGACCTCAAGATCAAACAATTCATTCATCAATACACAAGAAAGTAACCCTCATATTCGGCACAAGACAGGGCGCACTTATTTCGAGCACTTCCATCAAAAGGCACCAAAGAGAGACAAGCAAGAAATAAAAGTGCGAATAAGTCAAATTATTCGTTAAAAAAAAATTAGATGGTGATAGAATATCGCGGCTTTTTAGTCTGCTTTAACCCTAGGGTGCCTAATTTTGCGCGTACTGCGCCAGAACCCTCTGCTAGCAGTGATATTAATGAATAATCTACTCTAAATAGCTTGCTTGTTGCCATCGTAAAAGCCTGCAAGGCACGACACATCAAGCGTTGAGTTCTTATACTTCTTTTTAAGGTCCGATGCATATGCAAGAAGGTATCATGGAACGCCTCTGGCGAACCTCACACATATCAGGTGGCAACGCTGATTACGCCGAACAGGTTTACGAGCAGTATCTTTTAGACCCCAATTCGGTACCTGAAAGCTGGCGCGAGTATTTTGATAAACTCCCGGTGACTGAAGGCCATTCAGCGCAAGACGTACCGCACTCAACCATTCGAGAGCACTTTGAAAATCTGGGCCGCTCCCGATCTCGCCCCTCCACATCAAACACCTCAGTACATGCAGGCGAAGCAACGGACTATGAGCGCAAACAAGTTGCCGTTGTTCAGTTGATCAGTGCCTTTCGTCAACGAGGCCACCAGCACGCGAACCTTGACCCGCTACATCTACACCCCCGTGAAGCCATACGAGACCTTGAGCTAGGCTTTCATCAACTGTCTGAAGCCGACTTCGATACCGTTTTCCAAACCGGTCAGCTTTATATAGGCAAAGAAGAAGCAAGCTTACGTGAAATCTACGAAGCACTGCAAGACACCTATTGTGGTAGCGTAGGTGCTGAATTTATGCACATCGTCGACACCGAACAAAGGCGTTGGGTTCAACAGCGAATGGATGCCGTCAAATCCAAACCTACGTACAGTGAGAGTGTCAAAAAACACCTCCTTGAACGCCTAACAGCAGCCGAAGGCCTTGAAAAATATCTTGGCTCCAAATACCCAGGCACAAAACGTTTTGGCCTTGAAGGCAACGAATCACTCATCCCCATGATGGATGCCTTGATTCAACGTGCAGGCGCCTACAATACCAAAGAAGTCGTCATTGGCATGGCGCATCGCGGGCGACTCAATATGCTCGTCAACATTCTGGGTAAAAATCCTTCAGAGCTTTTCGCTGAATTTGATGGCAAAGTTCAATACGTTGGTTCAGCAGATGTTAAATACCATCAAGGGTTTTCATCCAACGTCATGACAGAAGGTGGCGAAGTACACTTAGCCATGGCGTTTAACCCCTCTCATCTTGAGATTGTTGCACCCGTTGTTGAAGGCTCTGTTCGTGCGCGCCAAGATCGCCGCGAAGATAATATTGGCGATTCCGTTTTACCGGTTGTCATGCATGGTGATGCGGCGTTCGCAGGCCAAGGTGTTGTAATGGAAACCTTCCAAATGTCGCAAACACGCGCCTATGGCACTGGCGGCACATTACATATTGTTATCAACAACCAAGTAGGCTTCACGACCAGTAAAAAAGAAGATATGCGCTCAACTGAGTACTGCACAGATGTAGCCAAAATGGTACAAGCGCCGATCTTTCACGTGAATGCTGATGACCCAGAATCTGTACTTTTTGTTACCCAGCTAGCCGTTGATTTCAGGCAACAATTCAAAAAAGACGTGGTTATTGATCTCATTGGCTATCGTCGTCGCGGCCACAACGAAGCAGATGAGCCCTCCGGCACACAGCCGCTCATGTATGAAGCTATTCGCCAGCACAAAACAACGCGTGACCTTTATGCACATCAGCTGATAGCAGAAAATGTCATCGACGAAAAAGAGAATGTCCAGCTTGTTGAGGGCTATCGTGACGCACTCGATAACGGTGAGCATGTTGCTAAAAGCCTCGTTTTAGAACCCAATCGTGCCTTATTCGTTGACTGGGCACGCTACATAGGCCACCAACATACCTTTGACTGTGACACAACCGTTCCTGCTGACACGTTTCAAAAATTAGCGACTTCATTGACCACTATCCCTGATGGCTTTGTATTACAGCGTCAAGTCGCCAAAATCATTGATGATCGTAGAAAAATGACAGCGGGCGCATCCGAAGTAAACTGGGGCTATGCCGAAAACATGGCTTACGCCACGCTCCTTGAAGAAGGTTTTCCGATTCGCCTAACAGGACAAGATGTTGGCCGAGGTACATTCTCTCACCGCCACGCTGTCCTCCATAGTCAAAAAGACGGCGCTACCTATATCCCGCTACAGCATTGTGCCGACTCGGGTGCGCCAATGACCATTCACGATTCCTTCCTCTCCGAAGAAGCCGTGCTTGCCTTTGAATACGGTTATGCCACTACCACACCGAATGCACTGGTTATTTGGGAAGCACAATTTGGTGATTTTGCTAACGGCGCACAAGTCGTTATTGACCAATTCATCACCAGCGGTGAGCACAAGTGGCAACGGCTCTGCGGCCTTACCATGCTCTTACCCCATGGCTATGAAGGCCAAGGGCCTGAGCACTCCTCAGCACGCCTTGAGCGGTACTTACAACTCTGTGCCGAGCACAATATTGAGGTGGCCGTACCGACAACACCTGCACAAACATTTCACTTGTTAAGACGCCAAGTAAAACGCGATTTACGCATCCCTCTGATCATCTTTTCTCCGAAAAGCTTATTGCGGCATAAACTCGTGACGTCTACATTGGATGAATTAACCAACGGCAGCTTCTTGCCGGTTATCGAAGAAACGGAAGCGCTCGACAACGATAAAATCACACGCGCTATTATTTGTAGCGGTAAAGTGTATTACGATTTGACAGAAAAACGTCGCGAAACTGAACTCGACAACGTAGCAATTATACGTATTGAGCAGCTGTACCCCTTCCCCGATAATCAATTACATGAAGCATTGTCGGCATACAAAAATCTTGAGACATTGGTTTGGTGTCAAGAAGAACCACAGAATCAAGGCGCTTGGTACAGCTCACGGCACCGTTTCTATCAAGCTGCTCTCAATGTCGATGAGAACGTGAAATTGCACTACGCAGGTCGTGCACCTTCCGCTTCACCGGCGGCAGGCTATGCAGCACTGCATATGCGACAACAAACCCAACTTATCCATGAAGCATTAGGTTTACACAACCTAGACGGCAATCAATAAGACGTAAGGAACCCACATGAGTACAGAAGTTAAAGCCCCCCAATTTCCTGAGTCCATTGCTGATGGCTCAATTGCCACTTGGTACAAGCAACCGGGTGAAGCAGTCAAGCGTGACGAACTCATCGTTGATATCGAAACGGATAAAGTGGTCTTGGAAGTCGTTGCTCCGGCAGATGGTGCCATCAAGGAAATCCTCAAAGGTGAAGGTGATACCGTTCTTTCTGAGGAAGTCATTGCTATTTTCGAAGCTGGCGCGGCCGGTTCTGCACCTGTAGCTGAAAGCACTGCAGAGGCAGCACCTGCGACAGCAAGTGCTGACGCTGCCGTTAGCCCTGCTGCACGTAAGTTTGCCGAAGAAAACAATATCGATACCAAAACCGTTGCAGGCTCTGGCAAGAATGGCTTAGTCACCAAAGAAGACGTACAAGCTGCCTTAAACGCACCAAAAGCTGCAGCGCCTACCACACCCGCTAAACCGGTTGAGACCGCTCAGAACCTCGATGGCCGCACCGAAAAGCGTGTGCCTATGACACGTATGCGTACACGTATCGCTGAACGCTTATTAGGTGCCACCCAAGAAACAGCAATGTTGACGACTTTCAACGAAGTTAACATGAAGCCTGTCATGGAGCTTCGTAGCCGCTACAAAGACTTATTCGAAAAAACCCACAACGGAACGCGTTTAGGTTTTATGTCTTTCTTTGTGCGTGCAGCAACTGAAGCACTTAAACGCTTTCCTGCTGTGAATGCCTCCATTGACGGCAGCGACATTGTTTATCACGGCTTCCAAGATATAGGCGTTGCTGTATCAACCCCCAAAGGTTTGGTAGTGCCCGTATTGCGTGATACCGACTACATGGGCCTTGCAGATATCGAAGCAAAAATCCGTGAATACGGCCTTAAAGCCCGTGACGGCAAGCTAGGCATCGACGAAATGACCGGCGGCACCTTCACCATCACTAACGGTGGTGTATTCGGCTCCATGATGTCCACTCCGATCCTTAACCCTCCTCAAGCCGCGATTTTAGGGATGCACTCCATCACCGAACGCGCCATGGTCGTTAACGGTGAAGTCACTGTTTTACCCATGATGTATTTAGCACTTTCCTATGACCATCGTTTGATTGATGGTAAAGAAGCGGTTCAGTTCCTCGTCACCATTAAAAACTTGCTGGAAGACCCAGCACGTATGTTACTCGACGTATAAATTGGAACGAAGTAATCGTTAATACGAATAAACAGGAGTTAACATGTCAGATAAATATGATGTCATCGTAATAGGTTCAGGCCCTGGCGGCTATGTTGCAGCCATTCGCGCAGCACAGTTAGGCTTAAAAACAGCCTGTGTAGAAAAATGGACTGACGAAAAAGGCGGCGCAACGCTCGGCGGCACCTGCTTAAACGTTGGCTGTATTCCTTCAAAAGCGCTGTTAGATTCATCGCACCGTTTCCACGATACGGCACACAATCTAGACGTACACGGCATTGAAACAGGCAAAGTCAGTATCGATGTCAGCAAAATGATTGCGCGGAAAGCAGCTGTTGTGAAGCAATTAACCTCAGGTATTACCGGTTTATTCAAGCACAATGGTGTCACCACACTTAAAGGTACGGGTAAATTATTGGCCGGTAAAAAAGTTGAAGTGACTGCCGCCGATGGTTCACAAACGCTTTATGATGCAGATAACGTTATATTGGCTTCAGGTTCCGTGCCTGTTGAGATCCCACCGGCACCGATTGATAACGACATCGTTGTTGATTCAACCGGCGCTTTAGAATTTGATGCCGTACCCAAACGCCTAGGCGTAATCGGTGCCGGTGTTATAGGCCTTGAGCTAGGTTCTGTATGGTCGCGCTTAGGCTCAGAAGTTGTTTTAATCGAAGCCATGGATACTTTCCTACCCGCTAACGATCAGGGCATCGCCAAAGAAGCACTCAAAACCTTCACGAAACAAGGCTTGGATATCCGCTTAGGTGCACGCGTGAGCGGCACAGAAGTGAAAGGTAAAAAAGTGACTGTCAGTTACAGTGATAGCGAAGGCGACAAGCAAGAAACTTTCGATAAATTAATCGTCTGCGTTGGTCGTAAGCCTGTCACGGATAACTTATTAGCGGGCGATTCAGGTGTTAATCTTGACGAGCGTGGATTGATTTTCGTTAACGAAAAATGCCAAACAGATGTACCGGGTGTTTATGCCATCGGTGACATCGTGCGCGGGCCTATGCTTGCACACAAAGCCTCTGAGGAAGGTGTCATGGCCGCTGAACGTATTGCTGGGCAAAAACCTCAAGTCAACTATGACACAATCCCAGGCATTATCTACACGCATCCAGAAGTAGGCTCTGTCGGTAAAACCGAAGAACAACTTAAAGCCGAAGGCGTCGAGTACAGCGTTGGTGCTTTTCCATTCGCTGCAAATGGTCGCGCACTCGCCTCTAACGATGCTGACGGGCAAGTAAAAATCATTGCTGATGCGAAAACAGATCGCATTCTTGGCGCACATATTATCGGCCCATCAGCAGGTGACCTGATTCAAGAAGTAGTCATCGCTATGGAATTTGGCTCAACCGCTGAAGATCTTGGCTTGATGACCTTTGGTCACCCAACCGTTTCTGAGGCTGTAAAAGAAGCCTCTCTTGCCTTGCATGGCCATGCCATTCACAAAGCTAATCGTAAGAAACGTAAATAAATTTGCGCGTATAACGCAAATCCGAGAGAATAGCGCCGCGAATCTTCGCGCCGCTATAAGGCTGTTACTCTCTTAGCAGTCGGCATTTGGGGGTAGGGTTCGTCCTACTGATTTCAAAAAGAGCATCTTAGTTGATGCCATAAAAGTGGTAAGACAACATGAATCTTCATGAATATCAAGGCAAGCAATTGTTTGCTGAGTACGGTCTGCCTGTTTCTACGGGGTACGCTTGCGATACACCTGAAGAAGTAGCAGAAAAAGCAAAATTGATCGGCGGTGACATGTGGGTTGTTAAAACTCAGGTTCACGCAGGTGGCCGTGGTAAAGCAGGCGGTGTTAAGCTGGTGAAAAGCCCCGAAGCTGCAGCTGAATTCGCTAAAAGCTGGTTTGGAAAAAACATCGTTACTTTTCAAACTGATGAAAATGGCCAGCCCGTTTCTAAAATTTTGGTTGAAGAGTGCACTGACATCGCTGACGAATTATACCTCGGCGCCGTTGTTGATCGTTCTAGCCAACGTATTGTTTTCATGGCATCGACTGAAGGCGGCATTGAAATTGAAACCGTTGCAGAAGAAACTCCTGAAAAAATCCTTAAAGTTGAAGTTGATCCACTGACAGGCCCTCAGCCTTACCAAGGTCGCCAACTTGGCTTTGCATTAGGTCTTGATAAAAAACAAGTCGGCCAATTCACCAAAATCTTCATGGGTCTTGCTCAACTTTTCATCGACAAAGACTTAGCGCTTATCGAAATCAACCCATTAGTTATCAAAGAAGACGGCAACCTTCATTGCCTAGACGCTAAATTAGGCGTAGACGGCAACGCACTTTATCGTCAAAAACCGATAGCTGAGATGAACGACCCTACGCAAGAAGACGCGCGTGAAGCAGAAGCTGCACAATGGGACCTTAACTACGTTGCACTTGATGGCAACATCGGCTGCATGGTTAACGGTGCTGGCCTTGCAATGGGCACAATGGACATCGTTGCACTTCATGGCGGATTCCCTGCTAACTTCTTGGACGTTGGGGGCGGCGCAACTAAAGAACGTGTTGCTGAAGCATTCAAATTAATTTTGTCTGACGAAAAAGTAAAATGCGTTCTTGTAAACATCTTTGGCGGTATCGTACGTTGTGACATGATTGCTGAAGGCATCATCGGCGCAGTGAAAGAAGTCGGCGTTTCTGTACCTGTTGTTGTACGTTTAGAAGGTACTAATGCAGATTTAGGCAAAGAAGTTCTTAAGAAATCTGGCCTTGATATCATCGCAGCAACCAGTTTAACAGATGCTGCTGAGCAAGCAGTTAAGGCAGCGGGGTAATCATCAATGTCTATCTTAATCAATAAAGACACTAAAGTTATCTGCCAAGGTTTCACTGGCGGACAAGGTACTTTCCATTCTGAGCAAGCGATTGCTTACGGTACGCAATTAGTTGGCGGTGTAACCCCAGGTAAAGGCGGTACTGAGCACCTTGGATTGCCCGTATTCAACACCGTTGCTGAAGCTGTAGAGCAAACAGGCGCTACTGCTTCTGTTATCTACGTACCTGCGCCTTTCTGTAAAGATTCTATCTTAGAAGCCGCTAACTCAGGTATTAAGTTAATCGTTTGTATCACTGAGCACATCCCTGTCCTAGACATGTTGGATTGTAAAGTAAAATGCGACGAGCTAGGCGTACGTTTAATCGGCCCTAACTGCCCAGGCGTTATCACCCCAGGCGAATGTAAAATCGGCATCATGCCAGGTCACATTCACTTGCCAGGTAAAGTCGGCATCGTTTCTCGCTCAGGTACCCTTACCTATGAAGCGGTTAAGCAAACAACTGATTACGGTTTCGGCCAATCTACTTGCGTAGGTATCGGTGGTGACCCAATTCCAGGCACTAACTTTATCGACGTACTCGAAATGTTCGAGAAAGATCCTGCGACTGAAGCGATTGTTATGATCGGTGAAATCGGTGGTACTGCAGAAGAAGAAGCGGCTGCTTACATCAAAGCTAACGTGACTAAACCTGTTGTATCTTACATTGCGGGTGTTACCGCACCTGCAGGTAAGCGTATGGGCCATGCTGGCGCAATCATCTCTGGCGGTAAAGGTACTGCTGATGAGAAATTTGCTGCACTTGAAGACGCTGGCGTTAAAACCGTGCGTTCTTTAGCGCAAATCGGTGATGCATTGAAAGAAGTAACTGGCTGGTAGCTAAGCGCTTTTCTTTAACCCCCGCTATATGCGGGGGTTTTTTTGGAAAGCATAATAAATGGCAGCAGATGTCTAACCATCTAATCTAGCTTCGAGACAGTAAATTTCAAGATGACATATTATAATACTAGCCTTTCTAGTCAAAATAGAGCCCGTGAGCTGCCTGCAATCTATCTTTATAGTGCAATGACATTATTCATTATTATCAGCCTGTACGTTTTTGCTATTTTGCTTTCGAACAATGGAAATTTTGTCTACACGCTAGATGATCCTTATATTCATTTAGCACTGGCTGAAAACATATGGCAAGGGCACTACGGTTTAAACAGCACAGATTTTTCCTCTCCGTCCTCTAGCATTATTTGGCCGCTATTACTCGCCCCTATGTCTTTTTCGTCATGGTCACCCCTGATTATAAATGGTTTTCTTGCGATAGGCTCGGTACTGATTTTTTGCCGTATACTTTTGCTTTTAGAAAATACATATCAGCGCCCGACACACTTTATAGCGAATGCATTTTATATTATTACTTTTATCATTTTCAGCAATGTTATTGGCACGACACTAACGGGCATGGAGCATGTGCTGGCACTATTCGTTACGCTTCTTATCACTCAAGGATTAATTCAACATATATTTACAAACATCTTACCAAAATGGTTTGTCTATGCAGTAATTCTTGCACCATTAGTACGTTACGAACTATTAGCTATTTCAGGCAGTGCAATTCTTTATTGTATTTTTTTACGCCAATGGAAAATAGCGGCGGCAGCCATACTAGGTGTAACCCTTCTGCTATCCTCTTTTTCATATTTTTTAATAAGCTTAGGCTTAGAACCTTTACCCTCATCCATCTTGGTTAAATCCAACACAACGCATGACAACGGTTTCATTCAAGTACTTCTTGAAAACACCAGAGACAATCTTTCGTCCCCGCAGGGTCAAATTCTTATTGCCATATCTATCATTTCGATATCAATGACAATCCGTCATGCTAATAAGAAAATTTTTGCATTTATAGCGGCAAGTATTGTAGGAATCATCGCCCACATAATTGGCGGGAAGTTTGGCTGGTTTAATAGGTACGAAATGCACATTTGGATATATGCATGGATAATGCTGCTTGTTAGTGGCTATGTATTTTATGGTGCAAACACAAAACTCAAACCAACGATTAAAATGGGTATATTCATTATTCTGGGGTTGCTATCTATTTGGGCGAATAAGAGATATATAAATGGGCTTACACAACAAGTTTCTGCATCAAAAGGTATATACCTTCAACAGTTTCAAATGGCAAGATTCCTTAAAGAAAACAACATAGGCAACATTGGTGCAAATGATATCGGGTTGATTGCATATCAAAATGACAACTATGTGCTAGATTTTTGGGGATTGGCTTATCATGAAGCGTATAAACAACGTAAGCAATCATCATCAACCGTTTCTTGGATGGCACAATTGGCAACATCTAATGATGTCGGCATGGTCATGATATACCCAAAATGGTTTAACGCAGTTCCTGCTGAGTGGGTTTTATTAGCAAAACTTACATTACATATCAAGCCCGTCACCGTGGGTGGAGTGGATGTTTCTTTCATCTCTACCCAAAAAAATATAGAGCACACCCTCTCACTGTGCGATAAATTAGCACTTTTTGGAGAAACCATACCTCCTGGCGCAAAGTTAACGCTCACACCGGTATGCCTAAATCATAAGAAATAATTGGCGTATTCCTCTTAAAAATACAAGATCACAATAAATTGTTGCTTTTTCTACATCTGAACGTGAGGGGTCATAACATTTATGAACTTAGTAAGAGTGCAAAGTAAGATGTGACGAGTTAGGCGTGCGTTTAATCGGCCCTAACTGCCCAGGCGTTATCACCCCGGGCGAATGTAAAATCGGCATCATGCCGGGTCACATTCACTTGCCAGGTAAAGTCGGCATCGTTTCTCGCTCAGGTACCCTTACCTATGAAGCGGTTAAGCAAACGACTGACTACGGTTTCGGCCAATCAACTTGCGTAGGTATCGGTGGTGATCCAATCCCAGGCACTAACTTTATCGACGTACTTGAAATGTTCGAAAAAGATCCTGCGACTGAAGCGATTGTTATGATCGGTGAAATCGGTGGTACTGCAGAAGAAGAAGCGGCAGCTTACATCAAAGCTAACGTAACCAAGCCTGTTGTATCATACATTGCGGGTGTTACTGCGCCTGCAGGTAAGCGTATGGGTCATGCGGGTGCAATCATCTCTGGCGGTAAAGGTACTGCTGATGAGAAATTTGCTGCACTTGAAGATGCGGGCGTTAAAACCGTGCGTTCTTTAGCGCAAATCGGTGATGCATTGAAAGAAGTAACTGGCTGGTAAGCTTTTTCTTTTTTTAGATGTTAAAAAAACCCGCTTCGGCGGGTTTTTTTTGGTATGAATTTAATAAATTTCTCGAAAAACCTTACACAATACAACATCGACTCTACATCCCATGAGGCGGGCGAATTGTTCCATGCCAGCCCACACACACAACTTTAACGCGAGGATTTTCCTCCCACGATGGCTTGTGAACATAAAAAGTCTCTCCATTTTTAATTGTTATGGGAACATCGTGGTACATTACAATAAATTCTGTCGTAGCGTGCATAAGTAATGCAGGCCCATGATTTAAATTACCATCTCTTGCACAGAAAACTCTGCCCACGAATTCGCCCGTTTTAAATAAATCTTCATCTGCATAAATAAAACTGGGGCAAAACAACAAATATAAAAATAGTGGTGCTATAAAATAGTGTAACATCTTAGAACATCCCATAAAACGCTTTAAATATAAAAAACTCACTAGTTACTCAACACTTACAACCAAATAAATTTAACACAAAATTTTCAACTGAATAATTAATAAATTCACTTTAAAAATTAATTTCTGATAGTTTAATAACGGGGGAAACATTCTAATTCATTGCTCACTTATTTTAGCAGATCAAAAATTTAACTAAAAAGGCTTTGATTAAAACTACTCCATATACACCCATCGGAATTGGAGATGCAAGAAGGCGGCAAGCGAGTGAATCCCCATGAGCTTACAGTCAATAAGTGATTGGGGGGGAGCTAGCGCGGCCAACACCCTTTAGAAATAAATCAATCATGCCTTATAAAAAATTGATCGCTGTCATTATGACGAATAAGGGATTGAATAATCTTTACTCATAAGAGCCAGACTAAATGTAAAACAGTAAACCAACCCCGCGCGGCAAAAGAATAACGATACATTTAAAAAAAATATTCCTGAACTATAGTTATTACTATTCGCTCCAATCCAACTTTAGTCGGGTATGTATTCACATGAAAAAGTGGCTCCTTTTAGCATTAATCATCATTATCTTTGGCCTTACCAGTGCCTTCTTTTACTTAAAACTTAAAAAAGAACACGCACAAGAACAAGATACCGCTTTTATTAATGCCGAGTTTGATGCGTTAAATAAAGATACTTACACAGCTGAAGGTGATGATTCCAGATCAATAACCATGCAGAAGAGAGCCATTAAAAACATTGAAAAACTTTTAGAAGAACAACCTACACTTAAGAAAAAACGACTCACTGCCGCATCGACTTTCATGGGATTTTACCTTGCCAATATGAATGCACGCAGTGATTATTGTGCCAATAAAGGCATTGATATCAGCCTGTTTAGAACAGCGTTTCTTAAAGTACATAAAGATGATCTTGATGCGGCCAAAGACCTTCTGTTTAAAACGCAGGAAGAAATCGATAGTTTTTATCAACTTGTCGCATCGCAGAGCCAATCATCCGTCGCTCAGGACATGCAAGACATGGCAAACTTATTAAGCATAAGTCCTGAGGAGGCCTGCCAAGTTATCGAAGAGAACGCGACTGAATTTTCTAAAGAAATGCAGTTTTCAACGGTACAGCCTCTTGCTCATCAATATCTTCACCAAATAGGAAGTTAGAAAACGCTTCATTTCCATTAAATACAATCCTCAATTCGGGCGCCCTCACGCCACATCATCCCTAACTAAATGACTAAAAAAGCATAAAACTAAACCCGACAACCGGATTGAGATGATGTACTCGGGGGCAAGTTGCCCCATCAGAATATCTGATATAATCCTTTTCGCGACTCCCTTAAATCACGGGCTACCATTTCCACCTTAAACATTCACCCACCTACTAGCGTCATAGAGCCTACTAGATGGCTTATGAAAGCAAAAACCAATTCACCCACAGTTGGTCTAATTGGATATGCAGGAAGGCGGCAAGCGAGCGAATCCTCACGAGCTTACAGTCAGTCAGTCAGTCAGTCAGTCAGTCAGTCAGTCAGTCAGTCAGTCAGTAAGTAAGTAAGTAAGTAAGTGATTGGGGTGCCAACACCCTTGCATCTTCAAGGGCGATCGGTCTATATGAATTAACAACAAAGGTTGTCACTGTGTTTACCCCTTTACGTATTTTTCTACTACTCACCTCTAGTTGTTTTTTAACAAATGCCCTTTACGCCAACACCCAAAGCAATGCGCAGGCACAACAAAAAACGCTCGTATCCATTAACCTTTGTGCTGATCAATACCTTTTGCTTTTCCCACATAATCAACCCGTTTACTACTCACCTCTTGCAGCAGATATTGACTACAACTACTTAGCGAGCAATGTCAAAAAATCACAAACCATACAACCTCAACTCGATAGAATTTTGTTAAAACACCCTGAAAAGGTCTTTGCCAGCCCCTACTCAGACACCTACTTACTGCACGGATTGAAAAATGCCGGTATTGAAACAGTGGTTATCCCGAATGCATCAAACTTTGAGGGTATAAAAAATAACATTGCACTTATCGCGAGTGCCATTCACGAAGAAGCCAAAGGCCAGCAGATTATTGATGCTTTGGATGAGCAACTCGAAGAAATTCAATCACGCGTCCGTAACAGACCGCATGAGTCGGCTTTATTTTATGCACCCAATGGCTTCACCCATGGCGGTGGCACCATTTATCAAGCCATCCTTAATCAAGCCGGTTTAACCAACCTCGCCGCCAAGCTGGGGATAGAGGGGCATGGCTACCTGTCTCTTGAAAAGCTTCTGTGGTATCAACCGCACTACCTTATTATCGAAGATAACCTCGATAGCAATCATTCAGAAGCACAAGCGTTGCTGTCGCACCCCGCTTTGAGTAATCAGCATTTTAACGCCACACTCATTTTTGTTCAGGGCAATCTGCTAAGCTGCCCTGGATTTGGATCACTATTGGCACTGGAGCAAATCGTCAATCAGTTATAAGCAGATAGTTTTGACCTACCCTTCGATTTTCGTTAGATTCAGCGCGGTAATATTTCGTAAAGCGGATCAGTACAACATCACCCGCTACTTATTTGAACTGGCGAGCGATACGATGCTAATTCTCCCACCCATTCGTGAAATGTAATGATGGCTCTATTAAAACGGCACGCCACGCTTCTTTTTATTTGCCTTATTGTTATCTGCTGTTACGTTAATCTCAATAGCGGCTTACTCACCTTTAATAGCGAATTACTGTCGCTTATTGACGCATCCCCCGACAAAGCAGATCTGATCAATCTTATTTTTGTTCAGGTTCGCTTACCGCGCATACTTTTAGGATTAAGTGTAGGGTTTGTGCTTGGGGCATCTGGGGCTGTCATGCAAGGGTTTCTACGCAATCCACTGGCTGGCCCTGATCTTTTAGGCATCACAAATTGCGCTGCACTCGGTGCAGTAATCATGCTTTATTTTGGCTTTGCCAGTATCAGCTGGTTTATGCTCCCTTTAGGCGGGATGCTAGGGGCAAGTTTATCGATTGTGTTGATCTTTTTACTCGCTGGAAAAAGCCACAGCACACTCAATATTATCCTCGCTGGCGTGGCGATTAATGCAGTCGCTGCCTCGCTGATTTCACTCGCGCTGAATTTTTCTAACAATCCTTATGCCATGAGTGAAATTGTTTACTGGCTAATGGGGTCTTTCAATAATCGTAGCCTGAATGATGTACTGGTCGCGCTTCCTTTTATGTTCATAGGCACAGTGATCTTGTTTTTTTCAGCACGCTTTTTAGATGCCTTGTCACTTGGTGAAGATACAGCAAAATCTTTGGGTTTTAACCTTAAGCAAGAACAAGCCAAACTTGTATTCGCCACAGCATTAACGGTTGGCTCTGCGGTTGCGGTATGCGGCAATATCGGATTTGTTGGCTTGGTTGTGCCGCACATTTGCCGTCCTTTTGTTGGTTATCAACCCAGCAAACTTATTTTAATCAGTGGCCTTTGCGGTGCTGTTCTTGTACTTTTTGCGGATATCCTTGTGCAACGTATTTCACTTAATCAAGAGCTAAAACTCGGTGTTGTTACTTCTCTTATTGGCGGGCCATTTTTCCTCTATTTAATTTACCATCTTCGCCGACGAGTAAATTAAGATGATGACACTCAACGGCATCCACGTTTCTATCGACAAAAAACAGCTTCTTCACGATATCAATTTACACCTGCCCGAAGGCAAGCTCATTGGCCTTATTGGCCCTAATGGTGCAGGAAAAAGCACGTTGATGAAGTTACTCGCTGGCGTTTTAACAAAAAACAGCGGCGAATACCTATTTTATGATCAACCCATAGAACGCATTAGCTTACAAGAACGGGCTAAAAAAATAGGCTACCTCGCACAATCCTCATCGCTTTCTTGGCCTTTATCCGTCAAACAAATCATCGCACTCGGCAGACTACCCTATCAATCATATTTCACAGATTTAACGCAGGAAGATCAAAAACATATAAATCTCGCCATGACGCACACAGATACAAAAATTCTGGAAGATCGCATCGCTAACACCCTTTCAGGGGGTGAGTTAACGCGTGTATTACTTGCGCGTGTACTGGCCGGTGAGCCTGAGTGTGTCATTGCTGATGAGCCCATTGCCTCACTCGATCCTTATCATCAACTGCAGGTCATCGAAATCTTACAAGCACTCACCAGGCAAGGAAAAACCGTTATTGTTAGCTTGCACGATCTAAATATCGCCTTGCGCTTTTGCGATACCTTAGTTCTTTTAGAAAATGGAAAAGTTAAAGCCACTGGCAACCCTAAAGACGTTGCCTCATTAGAAAATATTCGTGAGACTTATCAAGTCAACATGTCATTAATTACCGATAAAAATCGAGAATCTTTATTTCTAGATTCACGCATATAATTCGTATTATAAGTGTCTAACATCCCATCTAGTATTTTATCGGGGATGATTTATGGCGCTCAAATATACCGCAAGCCTATTAGCCGCAAGCCTTGCCTTAAATGCCTACAGTTTCAGTACGGAAAAACCTGAAGAAACCATGGTGATTGGTACGCGGACGCCGCAACCGATTGAAGATACCTTAGCGCCTGTCACCCTGATTACTAAAAAAGAGATTCAAAAATTACAGATTAAAAGTATGCCTGAGTTGTTCAATACCATACCCGGCATGTCTATCACAACAACGGGGAGTTATGGCAGCAACGTTGGGGTTTTTCTTCGAGGGACCAACGCGAAGCAAACACTTATACTCATCAACGGCCAACGAATGGATTCAGCTACGTCAGGGACAAGTGCTATACAATACATTGATCCTGAACAAGTACAGCGTATCGAAGTGATTCGAGGTGCGCGTGCTTCTCTTTATGGGGCTGATGCTATTGGTGGTGTTATCAATATCATCACAGAAAGTGATGATGCACCCAACAATGTTTATTTGTCAGCAGGAGCTGGCACATACAACACGCAAAAATATTCTGCAGCGACAACGTTCAATGCAACCGATTCAACAAAAATTCAGCTCAATGTGATGCATGTAAAAAGTGACGGTTTTGACTCTAGAGCGAATGAGCCTTACCCTAACGGCACCGATAATGATGCATTCAAAAACTCTGGTGTTAATGTTGGCCTTACACAAAAGATCAGTGATCTAGGTAAAGTAAGCTTCAGTTACCTGAGAAACAGCGGTCAAAACGACTACGATACAGTACCCACAGAAGAACCTTATAACAAAAAACTACTTGAAAATTATTCAGGCAATTTACATTTAAATCTCTTATCAGTTTGGGATACCCGTTTAAATATTGCACACCTCCGAGACAACAGCAAAGCACGTGACCATCTTGGCATCATGAAAAAAGACAATTTTTTTACAAAACGGACAAGCGCAAGCTGGCAAAACGATATTTCTTGGAGTGATCAACAATTATCAACATTAGGTATCGACTACTATAAAGATTCCATCGATCAAACATCCTATCGAGACCCAAAAGGCAATCCCGTCAGCGACAGAAACAACCATGCTGTTTACATCCAACAACAATCACAATATGAAAATCTAAAAGTACAAGCGGCTGTTCGCTATGACGATAATAGTGACTACAACAGCCACACCACAGGCAATATCAGTGTAGGTATTGACCTACAGCAAGCAATGCTGACATTTGGTTATGCTACCGCATTCAGAGCACCTACTTTTAACGAACTGTATTCAACTGGCTGGAATGGGTTATATGTAGGCAACCCTAATCTTGATGTCGAAAAATCCCGTCAATTTGAAGTGGGCTTAAGTCATTACAGTAGCAAGCTGCATTGGAATTTTAACGCCTACCTTAATAAGATGAATGACCTGATTGCTAATGAGGGGCCAAAGTATTCCCCAGTCAATGTCAATAAAGCACAAATACAAGGCTTCGACTTTGTCGTTGGGTATCAATGGGAAAGCGTCACTACCAACCTAAACTATAGCTATATTGATGCAGTCGATTCTGAAACCGAATTACCGTTATTGTACCGTCCGAAAAACTTATTAAACGTCGACATCATCAAGAGTTTCGATCGGCTCGATATGGGCGTGAGCTTTTTAGCACGCTCGAAAAGCTACGCTTACGGCCATGTAAAAATGGCAGGCTATGCTACAGCTGATGTTTTTGCAGCTTATCGTTGCGCTGAGGGACTTACCGCTAAGCTTAAATTCTCAAATCTTTTTGACAAAGAGTATGTTGTGAATAATGGGTTCAACACCGCCGGCATCACCGCCTTCTTTACGCTGACTTACGATTACGGGCTATAGCCATAATAGTAGAAGGTGTTAACCATGCAATTAAAAGTAGCCCACAGCATAAACATCTTCTTGTTTTCACTGCTTCTGCTAAATACTCCACCTGTGCTTTCTGGAATGAGCTATAAAATTACAGAGGGAGAGGGAGCAACAGAAGGTTTTATTAGGAAAGTTATTGAAGATGGCATTCTCGTCTGGGAAAAGTTTGTCGTAATGGATGATATACGTCGATCAGAAAGTATAACAGCCGTAACGGTAGACGAGCCTCAGCGCAAAATACACTATAAAGAAGTATTTTCTGGCGGCTCGCTCTCTTCCGAAAAAACTGTCACAATCATCGAAATTGTCAATGATACTTCAGATAACCGAGAGGATTTTGTCGATGGAGAGCCGAAAGAATGACAAACACAAAGCCAGCATGGAGAAACAAAAAGCCAAAGTCGATGCAAATATCGGGCGAGCGGATAACGAACGTAGCGTTGTTATTTTGCTTACAGGTGACGGCAAAGGTAAATCCAGCTCAGCTTTTGGTATGGTGTTACGTTCGCTAGGTTATGGATACAAAGTCGCAATTACGCAATTCATTAAAGGCGAACAGCTCTCCGGTGAAGAGATTTTTATTCGCGACAAACACCCCGAAGTTGATTTTTACCAAATGGGCACAGGCTTTACATGGAACACACAAGACCGTGAAGGTGATATTGCCGCCGCAAAAAGAACATGGGACGTTGCCGAAAAACAGCTACAAAATGCCGACAATCATTTAGTGGTTCTTGATGAATTAACGTATATGCTCGCCTACAAGTACCTTGATGAAGAAACCGTATTGAACGCCATAAAAAATCGACCGGCGAATCAATCTGTTGTTGTTACAGGACGTGGGGGGGGCAAAGCACTTCGCGAATTGGCCGATACCGTATCTGAAATCAACGAAATAAAACATGCGTTCAAAGCGGGCGTAAAGGCCAGAAAAGGTATCGATTTTTAGAAAATCTATTGGTGCAGCATTTCGTTCAGAGTATCCACAACTTCTGACCAATCTGCATTCTCGTCGATCGCATCTTTTAAAAATTTCGCTTGCGATTCACTCCAGAAATCCGCCTGATGGAGCGCCAAATCATTAGGCAAAGGGGAATTTTTATCAATAAAATCGCCGATACCCTCATGGGTACTCTCCAGCCCCAGCTGATCAAATAGTGCATGAATAGAATGAACCGGAGTTTCCATAGTCACCTCTTTATCTATTGTTAGTTGCCTTATTTTCGCCTTCGCTTTATTTATAAATCATCATAGCGGTAAATGGCACCACTGAGTATTTTATTACTATTCAGTTGCGCATCAACAGAATATCATGAACATTAGACCACTTATTACTAAAATTATTTTCATGATACAAAAAATTTAGTTCGCTTAAGGATCAACCGAATTTCAAGCACTATGAACTCATTCGATATCAACAGAAACATTCGATATTAGCCCTTCAATATGCGCAGCAACACGAATATCACCTTTCTTAGCAGCTGTTATTTCGCCTGAAACAACACTCGCATGTGTTGGGTCGTCACTCAGCCAGGTCACTTGATCGCTTATATTACATTTCCAGCCGTCGTTAAAATGGCCTATTGCGCTAACGTGGCTTGTTTGACCTACGCGCATACTCAATGAACTCGGAACAACCTGAATAGACTTAAGTTTCGCTAGCGATGTTTGAAGAAAAACACGCATTGATATGCCATCCATTGATGCGGTAATAGTCGCCTGTCCCTGTTGCCTTGCCGTGATTCTATTAAACGCTGCACTTGCAGCGGCAGGGTTATCGCTGCGCCATGAGACATGTGACGTGATATCGTACTCAGAGCCATCACTAAACACTCCGGTTGCTTGGTATAAATCGCTAAAACCCACAGGCAATGACTCCGTACTACGAGTAATACTTATTGCTGTCAATACGACAGGCTTCACCCTCACTGTTATTTCACTCGAATACTGCCCTCGGGCAGCAGAAACTTTCGTCCAACCCGCCGTCAAGCCAACAACGTTCCGATGAATGATACCTGCCACATCCAGTTGGGAAATCTTCCATGGCACATCCTCTTTTCCGTTTAAGATAATTTGATGCTCTCCATCATCGATGATACTTTTTAGCACCAGTGGTGAGGAGAACCCTACAGGTAGCTCAAGATGTTTGGGGGATAAATCTAACTGCTCAGTTGGGAATGAACCCCCGTGAAAAGCCGGTAAACTGACTATATCGTTCATCTTTGCATAAACAAGTGCTGAACCAAACATCAGTGATTGAACAGCAATATTGCCATCAAAGGTAAATGGCAAGTATTCTTCTGAATCTCGACTATGAGACCAAGATACCTGATGTGTAAGATCAAGGGTCGTAATATCATCAAAAATACCCGTTGCATAATAACTTGTTGAGTCGCCAACATGCATGCCAAATATATAAGGCGGTGTCACTTGAATCCCAACTAACTTAGCATGGGTTACCGTTACTTGTGCTTCACTCGTTTTCCCACCGAATTCAGCAACAACAAGTGATACCCCCTTTTCTTGGCCAAAAACACTCACTGGGCTCGATTTATCACTCCATCGCAATTGCAGCTTATCGGGTAAACTGACTTTCCAATCAGACAACGCCGTGACATCCACGGTTGAACCATCGCTATAGATGGCTAAAACAGATAACGGCACAGAAAAACCAGCGGGAAGAATAATGAACGACTGGCTCAACTGAATGCCCGTCAATATTGGCTCAGTGACACGTAATATAATCGAGTGGCTTACTTTATCCTTAGCGCTCACCCAAATTTGGGTCTCGCCTTTTGAGACACCACGAACAACGCCATGATGAACCGTTGCAACAGCAGCGTGTTGACTATGCCACTCGGTAACGCCAGAAACATCGGATATGCTATAGCTATACTCACCGCTAAATATACCTGTGGCCACAAATTTCTTTTCTATGCCTTTAGGAATCGTGAGAACAGAATGACCTAAACTCAACGAATCAGGTAAAATCTGAATGTCACTTAAATTCTTTCTTGAAAGAAGAATTCTTTTCGTTGCATGTATTTTTGCATATTGAGCAGAAAGTTTTAAATACGGGAATATATCTATCAACGGCTTCGACACGATCATGTTGACACCGCCTTCCGCTAAGACAAAATCCACGTCCATGCTCTCAGAAAATACCCCTTTCCATGTGACCTCTTGGCTAATATCTTTTTTTATCTCACCACTAAAATAGCCAACGGCTCTAATGCCAAGAGGAAAATCGGGATGAACAATCGGAGACTTCTCAATAAAAATCTCGATTTTAAGGAGCTCTGAAGGCACCACCTGGCACTCAAAAAAGGCGCTTCTTATGCCTTCTTTTTCTGCGTATATGGACGCATTACCGCTGCTTACTGTTTGCGCTCTTGCAACACCATTTATTTGTTCGGGTTGAATGGCAAGCACAGCTGAATTAGTACTCTGCCAACGAACGGTGTGAGTAACATCAGCAGCGGTGCCATCATTATAAATACCGCGAGCGCTAAAAAGTTGATGGCTATTTATCGGAAGCTTTACCATTGCCCCCCCGACAGGGGCAGCAAGCGGCAGAAGATGAATAGCAACAAGGTTTTTTGTTACTTTCTCTTTATCCTCTTCTTTTTTTTTGTGCTTATCCGTTTCCGGCACCTCATTTTTATGCTGAGCACTACCGTCTCGACTTGAACTCCCTGAGCCACAAGATGCGAGGAAGTAATAGCCAAGAATAAGCAGCGATAAATATACAAGGTATTTCCGCTTCATACATCAGCCTATATATATCAATCCGGTATTTAAAGTAGATATAAACTAAAATCGACCGAATTAATATACCTATTTCGTCAATTAACAGGAAATATCTTACAAGGAAAGATGTTCTTTCAAGGCCACGCGACAAACTGTACAAAAATCGACGTTATTACAAAGTTATTTCTTGGTGAAAATAAATCCGCACGTTACCAAGCACAGCATCAAAGGATAAAAACAATACAAAGGAAGCATCAAAGGCGATAGCGAAAAGCTTGCGCCCAGTAATAACAATTGCGCCCCCCAGGGAATCATGCCTTGAACAATGCATGAAAAAACATCCAAAAGGCTCGCTGTTCGTTTTGCCGATATGCCACAATTCTCAGACATCACTTTCGCTGTACGACCGGACAACAAAATGGCAATCGTATTATTCGCCGTAGCTAAATTACAAACAGAAACCAACGATGCTACCGCTAGCTCTCCTTTTATCAACTCATGCCTATCCGTCGATGATTGAATAATACGGGAGAAGATACTGCTCATGGCTCTACGGATATACTCTAACCCGCCTGCTTTTTCCATGACGACACCCAACCCACTCACGGCCAGCGTCAGCAAGGTAATATCCTTCATGCTCAAACAGCCATCTAAAACATCTCGGCCCACTTGTTGCAGGCTATAATCGCTCAACAAAAACCCCAAACTGGCCGCCGCAATGATGCCACTGAGTAAAACAACGAAGACATTCATTCCCAAAATTGCCAAGACAAAAATAACACCATAAGGCAAGATAAGGAGCACATTATAATCACCCCAATGGGATAGTACGCCTACAGGCGACACAGCAAAATATATCCCGATGACAATCAACGCCGCAGGCACCGCCAGCATAAAGTTTTCTTTAAACTTATCACGAGGCTTACAATTTTGCGTACGCGTTGCCGCAATACTGGTGTCAGAAATAATCGACAAATTATCACCAAACATGGCACCAGAAAGCACCACACCCGCCATTAACGGCAAATATACATCTGCAGAATGCGCAAGCCCTAAGGCAATGGGAGAAACGGCTGCAATAGTACCGACTGATGTCCCCATAGCCGTTGAAATAAATGCCGTAATGATGAAAAGCCCCGGCAACAAAAACCAAGAAGGGATAATACTTAAGCCAAAATTAACGGTTGCATTGACACCGCCACTCGATTTAGCTAACGCCGAAAATGCACCCGCCAATAAAAAAATACCGCACATCATCCACACATTTTTATTCATTACACCCCGCACAAAAGGTTGAACAAAATCTTGATGAAACGATTTAGCCAAAAAAGCGGCGAGGATAATGGCAGGTAAGGTGGCAAGTGCTGGCGAAAAGGCATAAAATCCAAGCGCGTTATCCGTCAGGATAAAATACAGACCCGCACCTAAAAAACTTAACAGGAACACCATCAACGGAAGCAATGCGGTAAAAGAAGACGCTGAATGTGACTGACGCATAAGAACCGTTGTAAACTCTTCGACCGTTAAAGAAAGTATAGACAATACATAACGCTCGGAATTCATTCAGATCACTTATTCAGGCAACCAAACGTTTTATCGTTGCTTACATTAACGCCCTGCTTAAACTACCCGGTTACCCATTTAAACGCTATAATTTTTAACTTTGATCAAGCAACCTCACCCATGAAAAAAATCATCGCTTTTATCCTGTTTTTATTTGTCAACATTACTTTCACACATAGCGAAGAAAAAAAACCGCCTAAAGTTTGGTCGGGCGATACAGAGCTTGGTTTTAAATTCACCAAAGGCAATAGTAACGAGAATAGCCTAGCCGTCCGGCAAAGTATTGTCTTTGACAAAGCGCCTTGGAAAAACACGTTACACCTTGCGGCCGACAACACCCAAAATAACGGTATTCGCTCCGAAGAAAAATATTACTTTACTGAAAAACTTGATCGTTCCATCACCGAATCATCCTATGCGTTTGTCAGGGGTTCTTATTCAAAGGATCTCTTTAGCGGTTTTGAGTATCAAGCCACTTACGTTGTCGGCTATGGTCATATTTTTGTTGATAGCAAAGACTGGACATTTTCAACGGAAGCAGGCCTCGGCGGCATTTATGAAAAAGTCGACGATGCAAGCCAAGGCAATGATAGTTTACTGTATTTCCTTGCCGAAAAACTCAGCTGGAAATTCTCCAAGTCCGCCGAGTTAGGTCAAGAGATCATTCTTGAATACGCTGAAATCAACAACATCACCCGCGCTAATGTTTTTGTTCGCTCCAGTCTGACATCCAGCTTATCATTGCGCCTTTCCTATGGTTTCAAACACAATTCAGAAGTGGCAGAAAACAAAAAAAATACAGATATCGAAGCCCTCGCAAGCGTCGTTTATAGCTTTTAGTCTGACACCCCTTGCTTGATAGTTGAATTGTCATAAAATATTAACTTGAAAAGGTTGTTTAAAACGGCCTTCGCAGCCTCCAACGATTATCGATGTAGCCGAGGCAATTATTTTTACTTAAGAATTTCCTTATGCGCCTAAAATCGATAAAACTTGCTGGGTTTAAATCTTTCGTTGATCCAACAACTGTAAACTTTCCCGGCAACCTGTCAGCCGTTGTTGGCCCCAATGGCTGTGGAAAATCCAATATCATTGATGCCGTACGCTGGGTGATGGGCGAAAGCTCCGCCAAAAACCTACGCGGTGAATCCATGACGGATGTTATTTTTAATGGTTCCGGCGGCAGAAAACCCGTTGGGCAAGCATCCATCGAGCTTGTTTTTGATAACAGCGATGGCGCTATAGGCGGCGAATACGCAAGCTTCGGCGAAATTTCTATTAAGCGCCGTGTCACACGAGAATCACAAAACCAATATTTCTTAAACGGCCAAAAATGCCGACGACGCGACATTACCGATATCTTTTTAGGGACAGGCCTAGGCCCCCGAAGTTATGCGATTATTGAGCAGGGCATGATTTCGCGTCTGATCGAATCCAAACCTGAAGACCTGCGCGTGTTTATTGAAGAAGCAGCCGGTATTTCGAAGTACAAAGAAAGGCGCCGTGAAACCGAAAACCGCATGAAACGCACGCTCGAAAACCTTGAACGTTTAACTGATATTCGTGATGAACTTGAACGCCAACTGCAACATTTGCAAAAGCAATCGCTCGCCGCTGAAAAATACACCACCTATAAAGCTGAAGAACGTCTACTTAATGCCCAACGACAAACCCTGCAATGGAAAGAACTCGACGACATTTTCCAAAGTGGTGCCTCGCAAATCGATCAACTCGCTTTAGCTCTCGAGGCTGTCGTTACAGAACAAACAGCCCTTGAAGCGCAAGTAGAAGAATTACTGACCGACCAAACCAGTGCCCGTGATCACTTTAATACCGCACAAAGCCGCTTTTACAGTATTGGTGCCGATATCGCGAAAGCCGAGCAAATCATTCAAAACCACAAAAGTAGTCAACAACGGCTGACTCAAGATTTAACCGATATAAACAGGCAACTTGAAGAAAACCAACTGCTACTCGTGGAAGATCAGGATAAGCTCGAAACGTATCAAGAAGAGTTGCTAATCATAACGCCCGATATCGAACTTTCACTCGAAGCTTGCGAGCATACCGAATGTCAGCAGCAGGATATCGAAGACCAATTACAACACTGGCAAGATGAGTGGGATACCTTTAATAGTAGTGCCGCCACCGCACAACAAAAAGTGGAAGTTCAGCAGTCGAAAATTCAACACTCAGAAACCGTCATTATTCGTCTGAATGACAAACAAAGAAAGCTCCAACAAGAACTTGATCAGTTAGTGCAGCATGAATATGAAGACGATATTCTATTAATGGAAGCGGCGGTTGAGGGCATTAACGACACGATTCTCGAACACGAAGCCAAACAGTTTAGCCTCCAAGATCAAATCGAAATACTAAGAGACACCAATAAAGCACAATCAACTGACCTTGACCAAATTAACGCCACACTCCAGCAACAAAAAGGCCGCTTTGCCTCACTTGAAGCACTGCAACAAGCGGCCATGGATGATGACAACGACCGTTTAAGTGCATGGCTTGATACACACAACCTCAGCGGCAACGCCAAAATTGCCGACACATTAAACGTTGAAGAAGGATTTGAAGAAGCCATAGAAACCGTTTTGGCCAACCATTTACAAGCTATCTGTACCGATGACCTATCCGTGTACGCAGGTGCATTGGATGCACTTGAGAATACAGATATTTGTTTGATTAGCGAAAAGGAAGTTCATTATACAAGCCACTTCCAAGGCATATGCTTATTCGACAAAACACACGGCAACGCACAACTCGCCAGCTTTTTATCCAGTATTTTTATTGCCGACTCGTTACAGGATGCGCTTAACAAACAATCTCAGCTCGCAGCGAACGAATCACTGATTACCCGCGAGGGTATTTGGGTAGGTGCAAACTGGATAAAAAAACGTGCGAGAAATGACGCCACTCAAGGCATTCTCAAACGAAAAACGGAAATAGAAGCACTCACGCAAGCCCTCAGTGAGAACGCCGCAAAGCAAGAAAGCCTTCAACACCAGCTTGCCGAATCTCAGCGCCAATTAACGGATATCGAGCATCAAAAAGACAGCGGCCAGCAACAAATTAAACAATTCAACCAACAAAAAAGCCAAACAGAATCCGACCTCTTTGCTAAAAAAGCCAAAATCGAGCAAGTGATAAACACCAAGGCACGCCTATCTCGTGACGCCCAAGATACCAACGAGCAATTACTCTTCGAACAAGAAAATTTATCCGAAGCACGTGCCTTAATAGAAGCCGCCATTGAAGTCATGCAAGCTGATGCTGAGCAGCGCGAAAGCCTCACAGAAAAACGTGATAGCTTACGCATGCAGCTTGAACATGCCCGTGCGCAATATCGACAGAATAAAGACAAAAGTAATCAGCTGCTTATGCAGCAGCAATCACTGAATGCCAACATCTCAAGCCTCAACTTACAAAAATCACGCATAGAAACACAGGTGCAACAAGTACAAAACCGTAAATCTCACATAGAAACCGAGATCGCACAGCTACAACAGCCGGATCAAGACCTAGAAACCGAGCTTGAAGTACTGCTAGACAAACGTCTTATTGCCGAAGACGAACTTGGCGAAGCAAAAGACACGGTTGAAGCCATTGATGAAAAAATGCGTCGCGCTGAGCAAACGCGAAATAACTTACAACACAAAAATACAGACGTTCGCTCTGAGCTTGAAAAATCACGTATTGCTGCTCAAGGCATAGAAGTCAAACGTGACACCTTGAGAAAACAACTCGAAACTGCCGAGTTCAATATTCAGGACGTTTTAGCCAACATGCCAGAAGAAGCGAACAAAACCCTCTGGCAGCAAAACCTCGATAAACTCGCCGCTCGCATTTCACGGCTCGGTGCCATCAACCTCGCCGCCATCGAGGAATACAAAGTCGCTTCCGAACGTAAAAATTATCTCGACAGTCAAAACGAAGACCTTGAAAAAGCGTTAAACACGTTAGAAAATGCCATCAGGAAAATCGACAAAGAAACACGCCTTAAATTTAAAGACACCTTTGATCGTATCAATGCTGGTATTCAAGAATTATTCCCTAAAGTGTTTGGCGGTGGTAAAGCTTACATCACCATGACTGGCGAAGACCTCTTAGATACAGGCGTTGCCATCATGGCGCAGCCGCCGGGTAAAAAGAACAGCACAATACACCTATTATCCGGGGGAGAAAAAGCACTGACCGCAATCGCGCTTGTTTTTTCCATCTTCCGGCTTAATCCAGCACCTTTTTGTATGCTGGATGAGGTAGATGCCCCGCTCGATGATGCGAACGTTGGCCGCTATGCACGTATGGTTCAAGAAATGTCCGATCAAGTACAGTTCATCTATATCACACATAACAAAATCGCGATGGAGATGGCCTCACACCTGCTCGGTGTTACCATGCATGAGCCAGGTGTGTCACGTATGGTAACGGTTGATGTTGAACAAGCGGCAGAACTCGCGTCCCTTTGAATCGCCCTCGTTCTCGGGGTTAACCTTCCAAAACTAACTCTAAGGCGTGATATTAATGAAAAAATATTCTAATATGCAATTAATACGATTAATATTTAGCCAAATTATAGGGAGAATGTCATGGATCTAAGTATCAGGGACTGGCTAATGGTCATCGGCGTTTTGCTGTTGCTCGCCGTTGCCCTTGATGGCTATAGACGTGCTCGACGTGAACGCAAAAACCAAGTCAAATTATCACGTAGTGCTAAGCGTTCTGCACGTAACCATCGCCCTGACACGGGTCATGATGACGCCAGTGCCTATGATGTTTCATCAGTAAAAACTTATGACAACTCAGCCGATGGCAAAGAAACCTATGCCATCGACCCATTATTTGATGACCCTTTTGAGCAACAAGCCCCTGAGTTTGATGCGATGTCTGTCATTGATGATGCTGTACCGATTGCTGCTGACCCCATCATTGGTAACCTTGATACACAAGACAATACCGCCCCAAAAGAAGCCCCTAAACAACCTGAAGAGATTATATTACTTAATGTCTTAGCCACCTCGGGCAACATGCTTAACAGTAAAAAACTCAAAGCCATTTTAGATGCTTGTGATTGCCGGTTTCAGTCTAACGGTGTATTTTACCGCTTCGAAAAAGAACAGGGTCAGGGTGACATTCAATTCAGTGTGGTCAACATGGTTGAGCCAGGTACTTTTGGCAACGAGCATCTTGACGGGTTAGAAACACCCGGTGTTAGCTTTTTGCTTTGCCTGCCTGGGCCTGAAAACCCTACCGAAGCCATTACCTGTATGATTGAAACCGCACAATGTGTGGCGAGCAACCTTCAGGCAAGCATTAAAGATGAAAACTTATGCGCCTTGACTGACCAACAATTCGAATACCACCGTCAACAAGTCAGAAACTTCCTACAACGAAAATTACTCACCTCCGATACATGACCTCAATCGACCTTGATACCTTTGAGCAGGCCAGTGAAGAATCTCTGGCATTGCGCAACACCCTTGACCGCTATAATTACGAATACTACGTTCTTGATGCGCCCAGCGTGCCCGATAGCGAGTATGACCGAGCACTCAGAACACTCGCCGATTTAGAAAAAAACTTTCCCGAGCTTATTGACCCACAATCCCCTACCCAGCGCGTTGGCGGCAGCCCTCTCGCCAGTTTTAATACCATCACACACTTATTGCCCATGTTATCGCTCGATAATGCGTTTAACGCCGATAACCTCAAAGACTTTGAACGACGCATTAAAGATCGCCTTAAACAAGATAACGCTATCGACTATGTTCTAGAGCCCAAGTTGGATGGCATTGCTGTCAGTTTACTTTACATCAAAGGAAAACTTACACGCGCCGCAACGCGAGGGGATGGGTTAACGGGCGAAGACATCACCCAAAACGTGCGCACCATAGGCTCGGTTCCCCTGACTCTCTTTGGCCATGACTGGCCATCGACACTTGAAGTGCGCGGCGAAATCTATTTACCAAAAGCCGGTTTTGAAGCCCTTAATGAACGCGCAAAAAAGAACAACGAAAAAGGGTTTATGAACCCGAGAAATGCAGCTGCTGGCAGCTTGCGCCAACTTGACCCTAACATCACGGCAAGCCGGCCTTTACAAATGTGCTGCTACAGCGCGGGCTATATCGAAGGTGGGCAATTACCTGACAACCAATTCGACACCCTGAAAAAATTTCACCAATGGGGGTTTCGCATCAACCCTCTGATGGCAAAAGCACAGTCTATCGATGCCTGTATGGCTTATATCAACAACGTCACCGAACAGCGCGAACAACTTGATTACGATATTGATGGCATCGTCATCAAAGTCAACAACTTCAAAGATCAAAATCAGCTCGGTTTTGTAGCCAAGGCACCACGTTGGGCAATTGCCTTTAAATTCCCGGCTCAGGAAGAAATAACACAATTAAAAGCCGTAGAATTCCAAGTTGGACGAACGGGCGCAATCACACCTAAAGCCGTGCTTGAACCCGTTTTTGTTGGGGGCGTAACGGTCAGTAATGCCACATTACATAACGCCGACGAAATTGCTCGTTTGGGTATCATGATTGGCGATACGGTTATTATTCGGCGCGCTGGCGATGTCATTCCACAAATTGTTTCTGTGGTGGCTGACAAAAGACCACAGGATGCCGTTCCGATCATCTTCCCTACCCAGTGCCCTGTTTGTGGCTCCCCTTTATCTAAAGTTGAAGGCGAAGCGACCTACCGTTGCACGGGAGGGCTAAGCTGCAAAGCGCAAATGAAGCGCACCATTGAACACTTTGTTTCAAGAAAGGCTATGGATATCGATGGGCTTGGCAGTAAAATCGTTGAACAACTTGTTGATAAAGACCTTGTTGCGCATATTGACGATTTATATCACCTCAATGTAGAAACACTCGCACCACTAGAAAGGCTCGCAGAGAAATCCGCCACCAATTTGATTAATGCGCTTGAAACATCCAAAACAACCTCACTTAATCGTTTCATTTACGCGCTAGGCATTCGGGAGGTTGGCGAAACGACGGCAAAATCTTTAGCGAATGCATTTTTTACGCTAGACAATATCCGCACGGCTTCAGAAGACGCGCTGATTGCTGTTGATGATATTGGCCCCATTGTTTGCCAACATATTTTAGACTTTTTTAATAACGAACATAACCAAGGCGTTGTCGACGCGCTGATTGAAGCTGGCATTCACTGGCCTGACGTGGAAGCTAAAAAAGAACACGATAGCGCGCTCGCAGGTAAAATAGTGGTACTTACAGGTAATTTAGAAAACCTCACCCGGGATGAAGCGACCGATAAACTCGAATCGCTGGGTGCCAAGGTGACCAAGTCTGTTTCTAAAAAAACGGATTTGGTGATTGCAGGTGCAGCGGCGGGCTCCAAAAAAACAAAAGCTGAAGCCCTTGGCATTGAGGTGATTGATGAGGCAGCTATGTTAGTATTTTTTAGGTAACTCAGGCTCCACACCGAACCTAAGTTACCGGCCTCATTTTCCTTGGTTTACTGAACCAAAGAAAATGACCACTAAAGGGGCCAGTAACCCCTTTTCATAAACGCCATTTTCTCGCTAGTCCGTCACTTCAACGATTATCTCAATAACCATAGACTTGTTATACGGTAAGCTGGCTACACCAATCGACGATCGAGGACTTTTTCCTTTGTCGCCAAAAACTTCTGTCATTAAATCGCAAAAGCCATTCACGACGACTGACAAGTCAGTAAACGATGGATCAACATTGACATACCCTATGATTTTTACGACATTTTTAATTCGACTTAAATCACCAAGCTCTTGTTTTAATACGCTAAGGGCGAATATACCTGTATTTTTTGCCGCTTCATTGCCTTGCTTCGCGGTGAGATCTACGCCTAATTTACCTCGGCTAATTTCGCCCGTTTTTGGATCCTTGGGTGCACTTCCGGAAAGGTAAACAAGATTTCCGACGCGCTTAGCAAGCACATAACTCGCACAAGCGGGGGGCGGCTCGTAAAGTGTTATGCCCATTGCTTTAAGTTTATCCTCAGGTGTCATTCCAGATATGCCTGCATTCACCGACTGAAGATAGGTGATCGAAAGCGCGCAAAGTAACAAAGGCAAAAAACTTGATAAAAATTTTCTCATAATATATCTCTCAGCTTCAGGTGAAGCATTACATTCATCGATAGAATATTTTATGACTTCATCTGTCGTCTAATAAGTAACACTTATACCCATCGGAATTGGAGATGCAAGAAGGCGGCAAGCGAGCGAACCCCCATGAGCTTACAGTCAGTCAGTGATTGGGCCAACGCCCTTGCATCTTCAAGGGTGATCGGTATATACGGCAATGAAACGTCCACTCAAAATTCATCCTATAATTATCACTTGCATCTCTATATGGAATTTTTGATATTTATTCACTACCTTGAATAAACTAAGTCATAGGGCATCTGTCTGATACCCATGTATTTACATGCTTATCACTTATTCCAGCAGGAGCTTCGTGTGTCTCTGACGCAGAAAATCATCATTTCACTCGTTGCAGGCGCTGTCGTAGGGTATTTATTAGGCTATCCAGTTCCTGGAACAGAACTTGTCGGAAAAGCCTTTGTCATGCTTTTACAAATGACGGCTATCCCCTACATTTGTGTCTCCCTGATTTGCGGCATTGGCTTTTTGGAAAAAGAAACTGCCATCAAACTGGTTAAATATGGCGTCTGCATTTATCTACTACTTACCGCCATTGTTTTATGTTTTATTTTTCTTTCCGATCTCGCCTTCCCTAATTGGCAGGCATCGAGTTTTTATTCGCCACTTACACACAACCCGAATGAAGGCCGTGATCTATTATCTCTGTTTATACCCAGTAACCCATTTTTCTCATTAGCCAGTACGCATGTCCCTGCGATTGTGCTTTTTTGTGTCTTTTTAGGCGTGGGTTTTATGTCGGTTGAGTATCGCAATCAATCCTTACTCTTTTTTAAAGATGTTCAGCAATCCATTGTTAATGTGAATAACCTTATCCTTAAGCTCGCTCCCCTTGGCGTGTTTTGTATTGCGCAGCATGCGTCTGCAAGCCTTGGTAAAGAAGAAATCGATGGGCTTGTGGTTTATATTGTCACCGCTACTTTTTTAACCTTCGTTCTCACCTTTATTGTACTTCCGGGGCTTATTGCCATTTTTAGCCCTTTTAGTTATCGGCAAGTAATTTCTGTTTCCAAGGATGCGCTCCTAACCGCTTTTGTCACAGGCCACATTTTAGTCGTGCTCCCGATCATTGCCGAACGTGTAAAATGCCTCATCAGCGAACACGTAGGTGCAGAGCAAAATGAGCATAACCTAGCCGAGGTTATTGCGCCCATCAGCTTTAGTGTACCCACTGGCAGTAAGCTCTTAAGCCTCGCATTCATTGTGTTCGCTGCCTGGTTTGATGGTCAGCCGCTAGAAGGGGGGGATTATGTTCTTCTTTCAGTCTTAGGGGTTGTGTACTTATTTAACTCAAATTACGGCGCTATTCCTGATTTATTGGCAACCATGAACATCACATCCGGCTTGTTCGATTTATTTGTTATTGGTGAAAATCTTATCGTTCGTCACCTTGCTGGTCTCTTCGGCGCGATGTTTTGTGTCGCGCTGACGATCTTAACCACGGTTTATTGTGCGGGTATCTGGCGCATCAACCTCAAGAAAGCCGTGATTTTTTCATGTCTTACCCTCCTCTTGTCATCTACCTTGCTCTATACTATCAGCCGAGGGTTTGAAGTCATCAGTCATCAATACCAAGGGTATGCAAAATTCATTGACCGCGAACTGATGTATAAGCCTGTTGGTCACAAAGTCGTTAAAGAACCGCCTGAAATTATACCTGCCGAACTTAATCAGAATACATTTGAACGCATTAAAGGGCGTGGTTTCCTTCGATTTGGGTACTACCCAGATTCTTTACCTTTCGTTTTTAATAATAAACATGCGTACCTTGTTGGCTTCGATGCTGAGTTAATTCACCTACTGGCAAGAGAGATGCGCGTTGACATTGAGTTCGTCAAGGTGACACATGCGCAAACACAAGCACTACTCAAATCGGGCTATCTTGATCTTGCCTCTGGCATACCAATGATTGCAGAAAACTTGGCTCATTTTGCACTGTCTATTCCTTACACCTACGAACAAATGGCGCTGGTTGTAAAAAGTAAAAAACGTCAAAAATTCAGAGATCTTACTTTGCTTCAAGCCAAAGAAGATATCACGCTGGGTATTCCCGGCAGTTTGTTTTATAAAGAAGTCATCAATCAGAAATTCCCTAAAGCAAAGATCGAAATACTGGCTTCACCAAGACGCTTTTTTGTTGAGAAAAGCAACGATATTGATGCCATGGTATTTGGTGCTGCCGGCGCATCGGCTTGGACGCTGGTTTATCCTGAGTATTCAGTCGTAACGCCCAAACAACAACTTTCCCGAATTCCCGTCTCTTTTGCCATTCCCCCGAAAGATCCGGCTTTTGAATTATATTTACGCAACTGGATCACGTTGAACCAAAAAAATGGCAATATCGACAGAATTTTCCAATACTGGATAGAAGGAAAAACATCCGATTAAAAAAATGCCTATAAAATAGTTCACCTCGATTCAGCAAAAATCAGGATTTTTCCATGTAAAGGGCTTATCGATAGCGCCACAAAAAAAGAATTTATTCTTAACTTTCACCTAAAATAAAATATATCCGTTACAAATAACGCTAGGTAAGTTAAATCCAACAGGGAACTATTGGATTAATATTCTATCTTATCTCTATTAACAACCCCGTTTTTTTGGAGTTATTTACCGCCCTCACCTCAAATTTTATGGATAAAAAAGCGGGCTATAAAAGACTTATAAATGATAAACCATGAAATCTAAAACGCTCGGCAGTATATGCATCCTTTCGGGTACAACCATTGGTGCAGGTCTTTTAGCACTGCCATTATCCTCTGCCGGCCTAGGTTTTTTACCAACACTCTGTTTATTAATCGTGAGTTACTTGATCACTGCGCTTTCCTCACTGGTGATATTAGAAACGCTCGCCACAATACCAGACAACAAAGATCTTCATTTTGATTCCATGTGTCGCCTCACTTTAGGCCGATGGGGCGAGTTTATTTTTTTGCTGGCATACATCACATTAATGTATTCAATCACTGCCGCTTACCTGAGTGGCGGCAGCGCCATTTTTAAATTAATGCTTGATAAAATACATATTCCTGCGCCTGATTGGCTGTGCAGTATTGTTTTTACACTGATCTTAGCCGGCGTGGTGTGCAAAGGCGCTCGCACAACAGATTTTGTTAATCGTTATATCATGAGCGTGAAGGGCATTATTTTTGTTGCTATCCTTTGGTTATTTTTACCGGTCATCAAAATAAATTTCTTAACCGATATGGCGAATAACGGGCCTTTCTTTTTTATTGCCGTACCTATTATTTTTCTTATTTTTGGCTACCAGCTGATTATTCCTAGCTTATTTATTTATCTGGATAAAGATATCCACGAAATGAAGAAAACCATCTTTATAGGTAGTTTTATTTCATTAGTTATTTTTATTCTATGGTTAACCGTTAGCTTAGGCTCTATCCCACGCATGGGTAAAACGAGCTTTTTTACCTTTTTAACTCATCATTCCAGCAGTGATGTTGCGCTTTTTTTTAGCATGATTGGTAAAACTCAGCCTTCTGACTATGCAAAACCTTTGTTGAATATTTTTGCAAATTTAGCGCTCATTACCTCTTTTTTGGGGATAACTTTATCGCTTAAAGATTATCTTTCGGATACAAAATTGATTCGACGAGTGAACAACAAAGCGAGTCTTTCAGCCGCTCTTACATTTACCCCGCCGCTCCTCTTAGTTATTTTTAAACCCGCACTTTTTCAGTTAGCTTTAAATTATGCCGCCGGGATGCTTGTCATTGTTCTACTGTGGCTACCTTGCTGTATGGCGATTGTTTCTCGAAGGAGAATTGCAGCAGGCAAGTGGCAGCAAGCTTACCAAACACCGGGGGGTGTTTTTTCATTCGGCCTATTAATCCTATCAGGAGGCGTTATTTTTATTCTTAGTATGGCTGCAACTATGGATCTTTTACCGGCTTTTGGACATGCCCAAAGCTAAATTGATAGAGTAAATCCAGTGAGCTATCCTCTGAGCTGGAGACTACCTCTAAAAACAAACGTCTCATTAATTGATAACGCACCGTAAACTCCGTAATGGTTTTAAAGACACCTACGCCATACTTCACTTGTAATCCGGGTGCGATATAACCACTGACAGTCACCTGAGATTCAACACCGCCCCCTTCTGTACTTAGGGCGAGGCCTTTAATACCCACCTTATCGCCAATACTGCTCACCATTCGGTTACTTTTTGACAACCCCATACTGATCAGCATGATAGTCATCGCCGAATTGGCATCAGTATCTTCACCAATATCCTTCCCCGTTAACAAATACGAAATAATATTTTGCTGCGGCATTGACGGGGCAGAGAAAAAATCAATTTTTGGCTTATCAGCAGGCCCTGTCACTTGAACACCAGCAATAACATCATCTTTCACCGATTTAGGATTACGTATGGCTTTGATGGAAAGATAAGGTTGGTCGGGCGGGCCATTAAAAAGCAACCGGCCTTTTTGAATAATCAAATCCTGCCCAAATGCACGATAAGTGCCATCCTCAATAAACAAATCGCCAAAAAGCATGGGTTGGTTGCCTTTCATCTTCACCAACAGGTTGCCCGTGAGATTGGCTTTGAGCCCGAGTGCATCTATTTTTACATCATCACCAATATTCAAATTCACCAAACTCTGTAATTCAAACGTGGATTCTGCTTTCGCTGTGCGTGCACGCGTACCACTTTTGATGATAACTTCATCTCGTGACACAGAGACCGCTGTATCCGGCAATTTTTTTACTTGAATCAACCCCGAAGGAATATCCACTTTGCCTTCAATATTTGCACTGTTCGCATTAGCGGTGATCGATAAATTGGGTACAAGCTCTAGGCGCACCATCGGTTTTTCTTGCACCTTCAACTTGTTACCATAAATAGACGCAGTCAGCTGCCAATCTGCCAATGTTCGCCAAGTCATATCGCCTTTGACTGTCAACGGTTGCTCTTCATTCATGAATTCCGCATTGATATTGGCTTTGTTTTCATCAAAGTTAATCACACACTGCCCACTGTCTACGATAAAAGGTGCATTTTCACCCGTTGCTCTGACATTCACTAAACGTACATTCCCGTTAACAACGGGATCACTTAATGTTCCACCTAATTGTATGTGGCTGTCTATGTCGCCTCTAAGCTCATGATAAAAAGGGAGTAAAGGCTTGAGTTTATCGAGGGTCAACTGAGTAATCTGAAGGTTGCCTGTCAGGGTAGGGCTTTGTTTCTCGCTATCAATGCTTACGTTGCCTTGTATGCGGCCTTCTGGCGTCAACTGGATGCCTAATTGCCCTTTTAACAACTGTCCATGGTTTTCTACCGCCACAGTAAAGGATTGCCAGCCGATATTAAAATCTGTGCCACTCAAGGGCTGCTGATAACTACCCGCCAGCAAAGCGGCATGGCCATCCAGCGTTTTAAGGCGTTTATCTTTCCAATCCATAGCAAGATCGGCATTTAAAATGGCATTGAGTTCTTGATGATCCGTCAATAACGGCTGTAACCACTCACCGAGATCAATCCGTGTCATTTTTAAAGCGATATGCCCGCTGTCATTGATGAGCGCATCCTTGACCAGACACAGAGAATCCTGATGCGCCGTCCAGCAGTGTTTGGCGATATTCACACCGCCTTTAGCCGACCACGACACAGCAACCTTTCGATCGAGCTTCACTGTTTTTTGACCAAAAGTACCCTGTCCAGCTAATAACATGCCTTTCCATTGATCGTTTTTAAACTGACCATTAACCGCCACCTTAAAACTTAGCGGATGACCCTCTGCCGTTAAAGTCACTTGATGCCTTGATAAAAGCCCATCGAGGTGCAAATCCACTTGCTCAAAATCCATGGTATTAACGCTGACTTGCTGAGCGTTGAATGTTAAATCCGATGGCGTTTTTTCAGCAAGACTTAAGCGCCCATTCAGCTTGCCGGAAGCGATCATGATCGTATCGTTGATATTGATTTTCTCAAACACCAAATCCGAGCGCATGATAGGCGCATTTCTCGAACCTGTGACGTTAATCTTTCCATGGATATTGCCTTGAACGCCGAGTATAGAATCTTTTAAATCCTTAAAGGCGGTATCCAACTTAATCGACCACTGATTATTTATTTTCCCAGACAATGTCAACTGATTATCACCGTGATGAAAATCAACGTTATCAAAGCTAATTTCTACAGGAGCTTGCTCAAATAGCGTGCCTGTTATCGCACCCGTTAATCCCAAACCCTGCTGATTAATCTTACCCGATAATAGCGGTTTGACCGCGAATGCGATGTTTCTATTCGTCAGCTCGTGAAGTGTCAATATCACATCACCGTTAATCGTGCCTTTAAAATCTGCCCATTGTTTATCGGGGTGTACACCATCAACCTTGACCTCAGCACTTACCGATAATTTGTCTGCCCATCTTACCTCTGCCGTTGTTTCTATCTTCCCTGATAGCGTATCAAGCGTGAGTGATTTCACCGACGCTTCTTGCAAATTACCCGATGCTTTTAATGCGATATCGGCTTCTGGCAATGCTTCCCCTTTAAATTGCGCATGATAATCGACTTGATAATCCGTTATTTTTCCTCGAAGGCTTAATTGGTTATTCAGCAGTTGATAAGCCGGTGTTTTATCTAAAGGCCATACCAACTGCTGGCTGTTAAGCATCAATGAAAAGGGTAAATCGTCAACGGTCAAATCCACCTCACCCTGAAACGTTGCCTCGGAAACCCCCGTTAATGTCCCCTTAAACAATAGCGCGTTAAGCGAACCATTAAGTGCTAGCGTCGCATTTTGTGTTCTCTTTGGCGTGACAAAATAACGCGCATTTATTGATAGAGAAACCGGAAAATCACCGGCTAAAGTTGATGTACCGGATGCATTTATTTTCCCCGAGGGGGATTCTATATCCAGTGCCTTAAGCGTTATATCATTCGCTTGTGTCGATGCTTTCAGCACTAAGCGATTAATGGCCCACGCTTTGTTTTTATCAAATAAAGCATCTTTCAAAACCAGCGAATCAAGCTGAATGTCGATAGGTAATGTGATCTTAGGTAACGTCAGTTTAATCGCATCAGGTGTTGTCTTTTGCACCCTGTGTGAGGCTATCGGAGATTGTTTAGCGGCCTTATTTGTCTCGGTATCTTCTGCAACAAACTGCACATCGACACCCTTGATATCTATCGGTGTCAACGAAAGCTTGCTTCCAGAAAATGTTGCACCGCCTGAAAAATCTGCCATGGAAATTTTCATTTCTGGCATCAGAAGCTTTGCCTGAGTCATTATCAGCGAAGTCAGCTCTATACTGACAGGCAGATTAAATCGCCCTAAAGGTTTTGAGGAAGCAGCCATATTAGCGTTATCTGAGCTGCTGATAACAATGTCAGGCGTCTGGACAGTAAAATAAGGCACAGTAAAATGCGTCCACTTTGACCACCTAAGCTTACTCGACAATGTATCAACATTGACACGTACAGTGGGGTTTTCAAACCTCAGACCTTTAATAACGAACCCGTCCAAAACGTTACCTTTGACGTCATCAGCCTTAAAAGCAGGTGCCATTTTTTCAACTAAAGCGAGTAAGGCTGTTAATCCCAACTCTGTATTCAGCATCGCCCATAGAGATAAGCAAACAATCAGTAACAGTGCGGCCAGTGATGCAACAACCCCTTTCAATATGCTCACAACTCAGGGCCTAATGTTAAGTGAATCTCAAAGGGCGTTCCGGGACGATCCAGCCCCCAAGCGATATCTAGCCGAATGGAACCAATGGGGGATGCCCAACGAACACCGATGCCCGTACCACGCTTCAAGGAGAACGCATTTGTCCAAGAGGAACCCACATCATAAAAGGTTGCGCCCCACCAATTACCCACCAAACGGTATTGGTATTCTGCTGCAACCGTTGCCATATACTGGCCGCCTATTTGTTTATTTTCTGAATCGCGAGGTGAAATGCTTTCGTAGCTATACCCTCTTAACGAGCTGTCACCACCAATAAAATAACGTAAGGCGGGGGGAACATCCGTAACGCTATGTGCAATGGCCGCACCTGCTTCCATTTTAAAAACAATGCGATGATTCTCTGCCATCGTTCGTATCCAACCTTGCCGTGCATGTAAATCCCAAAGCTGAGATTTTGCACCTAGAGCGACATTGCTATACCCCACAGAAAAAAATGTTTTTTGTGCATTTTTCGGCACAATGCCTGGTGAAAAATACGCATGGGAATAGCTAATCCCCACCAAGCCTAAATTAGCGACACCCTTTTCAAAGGCACCTTGTTTGTAATCCTCATACAACCAACGAAAGAAAACAGCTTGATCCCATTGCCCGATATTCCAGTGCCTCTCAATCCCTGCGTTTAAATCCGTACTCAAGGTATTATGCGCATCAACATAACGAATACCGCCTATCAGTTGGTAATAATCATGAAGCACATCTTCCAAAGGGATTTTATACGCCAGCTGAACTTTTGGTTCATATTGCGAAATTTCTGACTGAACATTAAGGCTATGACCCGATGAATTAATCCAGGGTTTACGCCATTTAAACTTAAGTCGTGGGCCATGGTTTGTCGTATAACCCACACCGACTTCCATTTTATTTTTGACTTGTGGAACAAGTGCTACGTTCACAGGCACCTCTCGCCCGCTTTTTTGCTCGATATCAGCGCCTGCATAAACGGATGAAAACCAGCCTACATTAGCTAACCGCTGATTAAGTAATCCGAGATCTTCCGCCAAGTAAGGTTGACCCACTTGATAAGGAATGAGCGAATAGAGCTTTTGTTCATTGATTTGACTGCCTATGAAATACGTTTCACCAATATCATACCGTTTGCCGCTGTCGAAAATAATATGGATAAAGGCGTGGTTTATTGAAGGGTTAACGGCGAGTTCAGATGTCAGTATTTTGGCATCAAAATACCCTTGTTTTAGCGCTAAATCACTGAAAAGTGATTTAAGCGCTTCATATTTCCCTTGATCAAGTCGCTCACCTGGATGTAATCCACTGTTTTTAATCGCATTCACAAAAGTCATGTTATGGATAGCTTCACCTTGAAGCGTAATGTCACTCTTCTCAATAAGAATAGGCTCCCCTTTATTCACAGAAACTTTTATCTTATTAGCGCCTACTCTTTTGATGTTGAATGTGCCATGAAAATAGCCGAGCGCCCTGAGTGCCTCCTGAGACAGCTCTCGAATTTGCCAATCAGGCACATTGCGGGCTTTTGCAAGGGATGAGAGGTAAACAGCGACATTATTAGAGACCTCGCCTGTCACCCCCGTCACCACGAATACATTATCCGACAAGGCATTCAACGAATAGAGCAAGAAAAAGACAAGAACTCGTTTAAGGCGCATAGATTTTTCTTGGTTTTATGTAAACGTATAATGAAATTACACCCTTATATTTGACTAACATCCTCCATATAAGGTTCATACAGGTATTCTTCTCACTATAAATAATGGCAATATATTTATTACCGCATCCACCACATATTTTAAAAACATTATCTATAATTTATAGACATATTTTTCTTCAAGGTCGACAACATGTTAATAAAAAAAACAGGGATAGTGACTACTTTAGTCTTTTTTATTGGCTGTGCAGGTGCGCCCAAGCCGCCTAATTGCAACAACAGCAAATACGTAAAGCGTGTCAACCCGGAGTGGGTCTCCGAAGTGGCGGAATATTCTATCCCCTGGGATAATGAACAAGACATCAAAAAAGAAAAACTAGAAACCATAAAATCCATAAAAAAACGATCGAAGCCTTTTAAAAAAGGCGGACCAAAAAAGGTTAAAAATTTAAAAGAACTTATTGAAGCACCAAAAGACTTAATGGATAAAATGGTATTTCCATCAAAGACAGGCTCTCTCTGGAAAAAGGGCAGCATCATGCAACCTATAGCGCAACAAAAACCGTCAGCACCGATTAATGTATCAAAAAATAAAAAAAAGAAAGCAAAGTTGCCGACTAAAGCGCCTTCGTCAGCCGAAAGAAAAGCACTTGAGCAACGCATGCAGCAGAACAAAGAACGCATGCCACTACCACCAAAAAGCAATCCGCCTAGCTACCTTACCCCAGTTAAAGGGCCTAGAGAAGAGAACATCAAAACGACTGCTCTATCTCCACCTTCAATGGAATTTCTCTCACCCCAAGAAGATCAAGCGCACAAGAATGCTTTTGTCTTACATGTAGGGAGTTACAAAAATATTAAAAATGCACTAAAACAACAGAAAAAATTATTTAAAGCAGGGTTTCCTGTTTACATTCGCTCACTTGACGTTAATAAAACACCCTATCATCGTGTTTTTGTAGGCCCTAACCTGTCAAAAAACGAAGCAACAAATTTTAAAAAAGAACTGGATAGCTATATAAACGTTAAAATATATTCGAGCAAAAACCGTTTTGTTCAATAGTTTACCACTCAAAGAACGGGGCGTTTTTATAGCGTATGATGGCTACTGAAAAATTACTTGAGACAGGAGCTGGTGTCGAATATCCACGGCACTTGCTCGTAGATCAATCGTACACAAACGAATCTCACAACCTTTAATCAACAAACGCTCTTCAATCACATCTGACACCGCTGGACGAATAATCAATCCTCGCGCCTTCTTCTTGAGCATACCATTTTTATGTTGCGTCGAAAGCAGCGTATAGAGGGGATACAAATCTGCCTCATTAACCGTACCTTCGTCAGTTAACAAGGATCGAAACTTCGTATCGATTAAATAGCTTTCACCGCGCGCCGCATGATGCAATGCAAGATCACAGCGTATATTTTCTAGCGGGGTAAGGCTCGATTCGCTGACCGGTTCTTCACCCCAATTGAATGCAGCCTCTGCATCCACAATCCAGCCAGTGTTCATCAACGAATACTGATAGAAGCCTATCATGGCGCGTGTAAATAGTTGTTTTATATAAGGTGAGCTTTGCTCAGGTTTGAGTAAACTTTGCCTACCCACGTCTTCAGACAACATCTGTATATCATGAATCAGATAAGCGGCATCCAAAACACCTTTATCATCACGATCCATACGCCCTAAATGCTCACCCGATATATCCTTTGTTGACGGCGCTCGGCCCACCACACCCTTTTGCTTTAAAAGGCGAATACAGACTTTAGCGCGCTTAATTAAACCGGGGTCATCCACACGCTTCGATAGCAGATCGAGCGTTTGACGAATATAGCGATTTCTCGGTGTATCAACACTTAACTCACTGAACTGACACTTAACCTTGCCCTGTAGGGGTAAATTTTTCCTTTCGCTTTCAATAAAATTGATACGCCCGCGCACTCGGTTAATAATGGCGGATTGATCAACATACTGACTTTTAACCCCCATTTTTAAACGGCGCTCAACTTTCAATAAAAACACCCGCCCAACTAAATCAAATAAATTATCAGGTGGAGCTTCTAAAGCGATTTTATTCTTACCCAGATGTTTAAGCATATCCGAGGCATAAAACATCAAAAACCAAATATTATTGATGGGAATACCATCAATCGTGCGCGTTTCGGGTGAAACTAGATCATCAGTTTGCGTCTGCATTATCTAATCCGGCCAACAAACGCTTGAGTGCTTCGTAAGCTTTATCCCGATCATCAAACCAGTACTCTTGCAATAGAGGGCCAATCTCCGTTTCGGCAATGAGGGTAAACCATTTGATCGGGTCATCAATCTTAACGTTTTTATGGGGCGTCAAGTAGCTGTGGCCAACGCGGAACTGGTTTCCAAGCTCTGGGTCTTCACTGATCATTTCGTTGAGTTGTGTCATTCGCTGCTCAACGTCTTTTAACAACGCAAGAGGGATTTTGTATTTGTCGTGCAAATATTGCTGCCATTTCTCACCAAAATTTGGCGTTAATGCGACAAAAGAAAATCGTCGCCTTAGCGCAATATCGATCATCGCCAACGAACGATCCGCCACATTCATTGACCCGATAATATAAAGATTGTCAGGAATAAAAAATTTTTCACCGATATATTTTTTATGCGATAGCTCAATGGCATGCGATTCATCGCGCTTATCGGCCTCCAGCAAACTCATCATGTCACCAAAAATACCCGTTGGATTCCCTCGGTTAATTTCATCAATAATGATAACAATCGGCGTTGAAGGATTGGCTTTGGCAATATTAATCATCTCAACAAATGCCCCGTCAGTCAGCGCAAATCGTCCATCACCTGCAGGCCGCCAACCACGAATAAAATCTTCATAAGACATGTTTGCATGAAATTCGACCGTACGAACACATTCAGGGTGCTTATAACCTACAAGTGCAAAAGCCAGTTTTTTAGTAAGCCATGTTTTCCCAGTACCTGGCGGCCCTTGCAGTATCAGGTTTTTTTTAGTTTTTAGCCGCTCAAGAAGCAAGCTGAGTGTGTCTATCGGCAAAAAACAGCCCTCTTCCTGAATACTCTCAAGCGAATAACTTGGGCTCATGCCGATATTTGCTATCTCAAGCGATGCCTTTTCTGACGCCTCATCTGCCTCTTGATGCATAGGCTGACGGATGGGCAGAGATGGGGTATCCGCTAAAACGGCATTCTGCCCGCTCGGCTGTAATAAATTCGCTTTTTCCATTAACGGTTCCAGCCAATAAATATCCATGTCGTTACTGTTTTTTTTCATGGCATCACGTGCAGCTAATTCGCCAAGGTCAATATCCGCTGACCTTGGATTTGCTGATGTGTCTTCGTCTTGAAATAGCCACGCCCGTGTTGTTAATTCAGGAAAGGAATGAATAGGGCTTTGCACGGATTGAAATCGACGCTGCAGCTCCTCCATGAGTTCAATATAAACGCGCCCTTTACACAAATTACCTTCCGGCACTTTACTGATCGGTATATTTAACGTCCCGGCAATGTAATATTGCGTTAGGCTGTCCATACTCAAAAAACGCCAAGGCTGAATCCAAAACAAACCAATAGTGACATTCCAGCCAATATTATTACGGCCTAGCAAGCGATCAAAAGCCACTTCAAACCATTTTTTATCGTCTTCAATGGCATCTTGGTGACACAAACGTAGCGCGTTATAAAAGAAATCCCACAACAGCTCAATATCATCGTCTTTCCGATTTTTCTCACTGCCAAACACACAACAATTCTCGTGATGATAAATAGGAATGCCTTCAAACGTATGCGGTGCTTCTTCTTCAACACCGAGTTTTCTTGCAAGCTCTACAGCAATGACATGACGGTTTTTATCCGGCATCTCTCGGTTAAAAATACCCATCACGGTAAAAGGGCAAATATCCGTAATCGGTTCGAGATCTTTTCCCTCTTCACCATCAAGAAAAGACGGCAAATGAAAAAATTTTTGCGTAATATCATGCACGATAGCCACTAAATCGTCTCTATCGTTACGGTGTTCGAATAATTTTAATGCGACAGCTTCGTAGAATTTCGTCCAGCCATAGCGATGCTTAATATAATCCTGCGCATTTCGATAATGCCATTTTTCATCGAAGGCAAAAGCAATCAATGAATCATTCATCCATTCGCCTTCATCCATTTTTAATATTTGGTCATTGCCGGATAAAACGCGAGAATGCCATTCGCGCGGTTTGTCATATAAAGGCATCCACTCAACACCCAGTGTTCGCCCGTCACCTTGATTTTCTATGACAATACCTGTGGCAAGAACGATAATAGCCGAGACATCGGCATCACGAGATAACGTATTTTTTAATGCAATATAATCACCCAGCTTTACATCTTTTACGTGGTCACTTGCTGTCTCAGATACCCAGCAAGATGCATTGAGAAAATGCTGCACATCTTCACTTTCCCAGCCGCCTTTAGCGTCCACGAACCAATAGTTCGACTCTGCATCATGCGTTACCAGCGTCATCTTTTTCACTCCTTAGGAATGTAAAATATCTTTAGAAAAGTATAGGACAAGGTAAGGAACTTGTATGACTTATACCGATCACCCTTGAAGATGCAAGGGCGTTGGCCGCGCTCGCTCACCCCAATCACTTACGGACTGTAAGCTCATGGGGATTCGCTCGCTTGCTGCCTTCTTGCATCTCCAATTCCGATGGGTATAAGCTGCCAACAAGACAACCATAAAAATAAACTTTATTACTTTTATTACTTTTATTACTTTTATTACTTTTATTACTTTTATTACTTTTATTACTTTTATTACTTTTATTATTTTTTACTTTTAATTAAAAAATATATTCTTAATATTAACTTATACTAATCACATGAAACCCTTTGATAATAAAGTTTATCTCTATTTTGCAGCAATACTCTTACTACTTTCAATAAGCGGATGTGGTTCATCCAAAAAAGATACGCCCTCCATAGACGCACAGGTAGGAAAAGGAAACACAGAAACACCTTTAACCACAAACATAGAAAACAAATTACAAACTATCATTGATAATCAAGCCCTTATTATCAAAAACAATGATGATATTAAAAGCACCACACAAAAACTTATCGGCCAGTCTTCTGTAGCATCTATCCAACCTGACAGCAGCAAACCTATGAAAAATGGGGAGGGCACATCACAGCTGCAAGATATCCCTGTGAAATCGCCAGCCGAAACAGCAATACCCGCTGATGACACAACCCGTACGACCACAACAGAAAATGATGATAACGCAAACCCATCTGAATCATCCGCTGAAAACACCACAGCAGACAAAGAAACCATCGAACCAACGCCGCCAAAAACATCAAATTTATCTCCTTATTTAACTTCAGCGCTTAATAAATTAACGCTCCCCTCAGAGGTGACAGTGGATCGTTTTGATACACGGCTTGAAACATCTATTGATCGCAACATTACAGGGAAATACAGCATTCCTCTCATAGATATTACTGAATTTTCCACAGAGCAAATCGAAAACACCATCAACACATTTGTTAAAAAAGATCTCGTTATTGAAGTGGACCCACCACCCTTCGACGTTGAAAACCTGCGGCAATCTGCCAAGTCATTTTTTACTATATCGCCTGACCCAGAAGATAACCCCGATTACCTAGTCGATGGCGACACGGATGAAGAGGAAATACAAACGGCATTAAAATTAGTGTGGGAAGCAGGTGGCGGCATGGTTTTCCTCTACCCCGGCACCTATTACATCAACTCCCAGTTAGCCGTTTGGGATCATGTAACACTTAAAGGCTCCGGCAGAGTCGGCGACCGAGCAACGATTATTCAACTGATGGATTACTCAGAAAGCTTAGCGGGGAAAGCCGGCATCATCCGCATGAAAAAAGACTTCGTTAAAGGCAACCAAGAAAAACGCGTTTACCATGCCACGATTGAAGATTTTATTGTGGATGGCAATAAAGAGCATCAAACACACGGTATCAGTGACAGCGAAAAAAAATACGGCTATTACGGAGAGGGAGATTACATCACCATTCGGCGCATCACCAATAGAAACTGTATGGGGTATGGTTTTGACCCCCATGCGACGATGGATACACGCCCATCCAAATACATGCTGATCGAAGACAGCTACGCACTAAACAACTATAAAGATGGCTTCACCTTGGATATGGTGCAGGAGGCACGATTCGTCAATAACGTGGCGGAATACAATGCCAGGCACGGCTTCAATGTGATCACCCATGCACGTGAAATCATGATTGCAAACAATGTATCCCGCTACAACCAAGGCGCTGGGTTAAAAATGCAAAATGGTGCGCATAGCATTACTTACATCAATAATCATTTCTACGAAAACGACCAAGAAGGTATCTACCTTCGGTCATCAAACAACAACACTTTTGTTAATAATTATATTTTTAATAACAAACGAAATGGCATAAGGCTTACCGGCACAACACACACTATTTTTGAAAATAATGTCATCGCCTTTAATGCAAATAGTGGCGCAAGGTACCCTGAAATACTGATTCAAGCCTATGATGGTTCCTACGAGTTGTGGCCAGAAAAAGCCTCGTCACTCGCCAATGAAATCAAAGGCAATATCATTATTTCAAGTTATCCCATTGACCTTTTTGTAGAAACCGACGATTCAAACTGGAATCGTATTTATGACAATAACATCTGGCGGGCAAACCAAGAAATAATCCTCATCGGTAAAGATTCACTCAAGATGAACAATACTTTAAACGATGTCGGCGAAACCTCTGAAAACAAAGAAACTGAAAAATAATAATTTTTAAGCAAAAAAATGCTTACTGACTAAAACAGGGGCCACTCAAAATCTAAGTTTACCGAATCGTAACGATCGCTAACCCATTAAAAAAAATACGCTTTTGTTCAAACTCAAGCTAGACGAGCGCCACGCGCATTCATGAACGCTTATAGGCAACTATACTTCAAGCAGAAGAAATATATTTGAGAGCTTTCTCTCATAGAATAGGAGGTGAAAGGTTATGGCTATGAAACTCATTATTTCAGCCGTATTAATTCTGACTTGCCAGTTTTCATTGGCGCATCAGGAGACAAATCCCTACACAGGCACACAAGGGATCATCACAAGCGCGCATATCACAAAAGTCACGGCCCTTGAGAAAAGTGACGGCTCCATTGAAATGGATATCGAAATCAATACCAACGAAAAGGTTGGCCCAAACCCGCACTACACTTATGAAGACTGCGTACTTTCCACTTACACCGAGAGCGTTATGCTACTGTCTCTTCATGCGGTAAAAACAGGCCATCACATCAGCTTGCGTTATGTGGGTGACGGCGACGATGAAACGTCCTGTAAAGTTCGGTATTTAGCATTAGAAGATGATTAACAAGTGGAGGTTATGATGAAAAATTTAGTACATATAGTCATTCTTTCGCTTAGCGTAGCCTTCGCAGGAAGTGTGTACTCAGACCCGAGTGAAATCACTGGCGTTTACATCACGAAAATGCGTGCTTACGAGCAAGCCAGCGGCCGGTTGCACAGTTTAATTATTTTGGATAATGACCGTATGCTGGGTGTTAACCCCACCACCTCAGATCATTTCCATAATTGTCAATTTTGGGCAGATACGAAAACCGTTTATTTAGCCGCATTACAAGCGATAGAAGAAGGCCACGAGGTCGATATCACTTATGTTGCCCGAGGCGATGAATTCTTATCTTGTCAGATCCATTCGCTCTCTATTCAATAGTTAACCACCGTAGTTAAATACAGTAGCTGAACGTACCTCTTCGTTCAGCTACTGTGTTTTAAAAAACTTTTCACTTTTTTCACATTCAGCGAAATCACGTCTCTTGCCATTGACGCTGCGTAATTTTGTATAACACATGCTCAGACAACGGGTTATCCGGTTGTATCGCTGGGTGATGGAAGTTCTTCTCCGTATTCACCATACCAAGACGTGCCATGACTGCTATCGACGGCTTGTTGGTCGTTGAGGTGAAGGAAACCACCTCATTCAATGATAATTCAGCAAAGGCATAATTTAATGCGCTTTTTGCTGCCTCTGTTGCATAGCCATATCCCCAGTATGCTTTCGCAAGGCGCCAACCGACTTCAACACAAGGGCTACACGGCAAGGCCGCGCTGGGTTCATTTAAGCCGACAAAACCGACGAACTGATTATCGGCCTTTCGCTCAACCGCCCATAACCCCCACCCATTTTCTTTAATGGTTTTTTGGGCTGCCAAGAAAAATTTGCGGCTTTTTTCGGCGCTTATACAGGCAGGAAAATACCGCATCACATCCGCATCAGCGTTTAGCTGTGAAAAAGGCAGAAAATCGCTTTCTTTCCACTGCCTTAACATAAGCCTTGGCGTCTCAGCGGGCATTTATTGCTTAAGCAAAGGTGCTAAAAACTCGCCGGTAAACGAGCCTTTCACCTTCGCTACATCTTCAGGTGTACCTTCAGCAATGATTTGACCGCCGCCCGTGCCGCCTTCAGGGCCTAAGTCAACAACCCAATCAGCCGTTTTGATCACATCCAAATTATGCTCGATAACGACAATGGTATTGCCCTTGTTACGCAAGTGATGAAGCACATCAAGAAGCTGTTGAATATCTGCAAAATGCAAGCCCGTGGTTGGCTCATCAAGAATATACAAGGTTTGCCCAGTATCACGTTTAGACAGCTCTTTCGACAGTTTAACTCGCTGCGCTTCACCACCAGAAAGGGTTGTCGCCGCTTGCCCTAAACGAATATAGGATAACCCCACATCCACCAACGTTTGCAATTTACGTGCAATAGCAGGAATCGGCTCAAAGAATACCAACGCATCTTCAACCGTCATTTTAAGGACTTGATCGATACTTTTATCTTTATAAAGAATCTCTAATGTTTCACGATTATAACGCTTGCCTTTACAGACATCACAGGTCACATACACATCCGGCAAAAAGTGCATTTCGACTTTACTCACGCCATCGCCTTGGCAGGCTTCACAGCGGCCACCTTTCACATTAAAGCTAAAACGTCCCGGCTTATACCCGCGCGATCTTGCCTCTTGCGTACCTGCAAACAATTCACGAATAGGCGTAAAAATACCGGTGTATGTTGCAGGGTTTGAACGCGGTGTACGACCAATCGGACTTTGATCGATATCAATACACTTATCAATAAGGTTAAGCCCCGCAATAGTTTCAAAAGGCGCAGGCGTTAAGGTCGTCGCACCATTCAGCTCGGTAGCTGCAATCGGGTATAAGGTACGATTAATTAAAGTTGATTTACCCGAACCCGACACACCGGTAATCGCCGTAAAAAGCCCCAAAGGTATGGTTAAATCAACGGATTGTAAGTTATTCCCTGTTGCGCCCGATAAAACCAACTCTTGCTCTTTGTCATAGGGTACGCGCTGCTCTGGCACGGCAATAAACTTTTCGCCCGATAGGTATTGCCCAGTGATCGATTCTTTGCAATCGATAATAGACTGATAATCGCCTGCAGCAATCACTTGTCCGCCATGTACACCCGCTTTAGGGCCAATATCCACAATAAAATCGGCCTGACGTATCGCGTCCTCATCATGCTCAACAACAATCACGGTATTGCCTAGATCACGCAGATGCTTCAGGGTTTTTAACAGTCGCTCATTATCGCGTTGATGCAAACCAATTGAAGGCTCATCCAAAATATACATGACACCCACAAGCCCTGCGCCAATTTGGCTGGCCAATCGAATCCGTTGCGCTTCACCGCCCGACAAGGTATCTGCGCTACGACTCAACGTCAGATAATTAAGGCCAACATCCACGAGAAACGTCAGTCGTTCACAAATTTCTTTCAAGATTTTATCGGCAATTTTTGCCTTTGCGCCCTCGAAAACTAACCCATCGAAATGCGCCTTGGCATCACCAACCGTCATCTGCGTGATGCTCGGTAAATTATCTTCCTGCACAAAAACGTTGCGCGCACTTTCATTCAATCGCGAACCGTCACAGGCCGAACACTTTGATGTGGCCATATACTTGGTTAATTCTTCTCGTACTGCTTGTGATTCAGTATCTTTAAAGCGGCGCTCAAAATTGGGAATAATGCCTTCGAAGGGGTGCGTTTTTTTATACACATCACCACGGTCGTTAATGTAACTAAAGCTAATATCTTCGCCATCACTCCCATAAAGAATAATCTGCTGAATTTTTTTGCCGAGTTTTTGATAGGGCGTTGTCGTCTCAAAGCCATAATGATTGGCTAAGGATTGCAGCATTTGAAAATAATAAACACTGCGGCGATCCCAGCCTTTAATGGCACCTTCAGCCAAGCTGGCATCGGGGTTAATGACGATGCGTTTGGGGTCAAAAAACTGACGTATGCCAATGCCGTCACACGCTTCGCACGCACCAAAAGGGCTGTTGAATGAAAAAATACGCGGTTCTAATTCAGGAATGCTATAGCTACATTTGGGGCAGGCAAAACGTTCCGAAAAAACAACACACTCGTCACCCTTATCCATATCCACAATGGTGGCCAAACCTTCTGACAACTCAAGCGCCGTCTCAAACGATTCTGCTAACCGTGTTTGTATCCCCTCTTTCACCTTAAAGCGATCCACCACAACCTCAATGGTATGCTTTTTCTTTTTGTCGAGGTCAGGTGTATCGTCAATATCACAAACAATGCCGTCAATACGTACACGAATAAACCCTTGCGCACGCAACTTCTCAAATAAATGTAAGTGCTCACCTTTGCGCTCTTTAATGATTGGTGCCAGCAGCATGCACTTTTTGTCTTCTGGCATCTCTAGCACGGTATCAACCATTTGCGTAATGGTTTGCGCTGCTAGCGGCAAATTGTGCGTTGGGCACTTCGGCTCACCGACACGTGCAAACAACAGGCGTAAGTAATCATAAATCTCCGTAATCGTGCCCACGGTTGAGCGAGGGTTATGCGATGTCGATTTTTGCTCAATCGAGATTGCAGGCGATAAGCCTTCGATATGATCAATATCGGGTTTTTCCATCATCGATAAAAACTGCCGCGCATAGGTCGACAGCGACTCAACATAGCGCCTTTGCCCTTCGGCATAGAGTGTATCGAATGCTAAAGACGACTTACCCGAGCCAGATAGCCCTGTAATCACGACAAGCTTATCTCGTGGGATGGTTAAATCGATATTTTTGAGGTTGTGCGTGCGAGCACCGCGCAGGGTGATGAATTGCATAAAACGGCCAAGAATAAAAAAGGCAGTATAACAAGGCACTAGCCCTAAGAAAACTCTCAACCACACCCTTCACATTATCACTATTCTCGGGCGATGATGGCAATACAAAAAGGGCAGTGCTAAAATCAACCCACTTGATCAATCATGCAGCGAGTTGAATTTTATGGCCAGAGGAATTAACAAGGTTATTATTGTCGGAAATGTCGGCCAAGACCCTGAAACACGTACCTTTTCAAACGGTGGCTCTGTCACCAATATCAGCGTTGCAACCAGTGAGGCATGGCGCGACAAGCAAACCGGACAAATGCAGGAGCGTACGGAGTGGCATCGCATCGCATTAATGGATCGAGGGAACTTTAAACTTGGTCAAATCGCTGCACAATACTTGAAGAAAGGCTCAAAGGTTTACATCGAAGGCTCGTTACGTACCCGTAAATGGCAAGACCAACAAGGTAACGACAGATACAGCACAGAAATCATGGCGAATGAAATGCAAATGCTTGATTCGCGCAATGATCAACCCAATGCTGAGGGCTTTCAACCACAAGCCAACAATTTTCAGCAGCCGCCTCAACAAGCAGCGCCTCAATCTGCACCTCAGCAATCCGCGCCTCAACAATCGTCACAACAGCCCGCGCCAGCTGCACCCTCAGGCTTTGATGATTTTGATGAAGATATTCCTTTTTAATTCAAGACAAACCTACCAACACCTTCCTCTTGATTAAAGCCCGCTTATTTTGCGGGTTTTTTCATAATAAAAAATTTATATATACCCATCGAAATTGAAGATGCAAGAAGGCGGCAAGCGAGCGAATCCCCATGAGCTTACAGGCAGTAAGTGTCTGGGGCTATTAGACCATTACATATCTTAAGATTTACTCTTCCCAAGCATTTTTCTTCGATCTCCTCGTACTAATTGTTTAGCAGTAAAAAATCGCTCTTGCTCACGCGCCTTTACCGCTTCTTCATCTTCTTCATGGCTAGATGCTTGAAGTGCGTGTAACGGTGTCAGGTAAGGCAAAAACCTATTATTTGTCTTTTCTTTGCCAGCGGTATGAAAACTAGGAGTGGCTTTCTGCCTTTTCTCTTGCAATCCATGCCTATCATCCCCCTCAATTAGTAAACCCCATTTAGGAAAACGCTTCTTTTTTACATCATATATATTTTTTGCGAGTACATTTTCATCAAAAATTAAGTTTCTTGTTGCTGCCCCATCTAGAGCTTCACCAACGATTTCCTCAAGTCGCGAATCGACATGATTAAAGGCTTCGGCATTCATCTTTATAGAGATACTATCAGCCAATTGATTATGTCTCCCTACGACAGAATCTTCATCTTCTTGTTTACTTTCTAAAACGCTTTTTCTATAAATATTTTCGTTAAGATTGTCATTTTCTGCAAGAATCAGCTTAGTAGCAATAAAATCAATAATATCTTCTTTTTTTACTATTGCGAAAACCGAAGGGTAGAAACTAAGCAAGAAGATAGCGCTCAGTAGAGACACATAGAAACGAAATAAAATCATAATATGTTCAACAGGACAAAGCTTATTGGTCACACTATTACCGTTATAAGTTCACTCTAAATAAAAAAGGGTGAACAACCCACCCTGTTTTTATGAACTTCTTGAGGCCATCAAGAAGTTAATCGCTTTCAAAAGAATGCAATAAACCTAAAAACACATACTCCTCGTTAAGTCATCAAATCAACCATGCCAATCATGTAGAAGAGGTTATAGACTTTGGATTATTGCTTTTTTCTGCTGCCACTTCCTTGTCACTACCAAGCATTAATAGTGCAGGTAATAATAAGAAATCCATAATCAAGGCTACAGCAATCGCCACGCCTGTCAGCATACCCATCTGATTATTGATTTTAAAAGCTGAAAAAGCCAAAACGGCAAAACCCGCTATTAAAATCACAGAGTTGGCCAATAAAGCACTACCGACCATATTAAAAGCATAATGAACAGAATCCGCTCGGCTATAACCATACTCTCTACGTGCCCGCAGAAATTTTGTTAAAAAGTGAACGGTATCATCGACGATAATACCTAAGGCTGTTGCGCTGACACCAGCAGCTGCCAATCCGACCTCACCCACCGTAACCCCCCATATACCAAAGGTGATGAGAATAGGAATCGTGTTTGGAATAATGCTTAGCAACCCATAGCGTAAGCTCCCCAAAGATAACATAAGAATAAGCGTAATCATGCCGATAGCTAAGACATTACCGCTCAGCATAGATTCGGTATTACGGGTGAATATATTAGAAAACATCACCGTCGCGCCAGTCGGATGGCTTTGCATAGAGTGAGGTAAATTGGCTTTTATCCAGTTATCGGCGCGATCAATAAATTCATGCGTATCAACGGTTGTCATCTCTCCAAGCGTGACAGTTAAGCGCGAAGCAGACTTATCCATCGTAATACGGTTATTCATATCCAAGCCAAAGGGTAATGACATTTCATAAAGCAGCAAATACTGTGCAGCGGTATCTCGATCTTCTGGGATGCGATACCAGCTATCTTCATCGCTATGCATGTTTTTATTCAGTCGCTTGATGATATCGCTATAGCTTGCGACATGATCGACTTCTGGCTGTATTCGCAACCAATCCGTAAAATCTTCCAATCCACGAAGGTATTCGGTTTCATTAATACCTCCCTCGCCTAATGAATCAAAAGAATATTCGAGCGAGTAACCACCACTGAGATGTTTCGTTGTGAAATCAGTATCGGTACGAAATTGGATGCTTTCGTCAAAGTAGCGAACAAATGAATCATTAATTTCATTCCGACTAATAAAACTCGTCATACCAATGCTAAATAGCACAGTTAACACTAAAACGGGCTTATAGTGCCTTGTCACTAATTGAGCGGTCATTTTTACAACAGGGTTCACGGCTTGCTGATGATTTGACACTTTCACCTTTAAAGGCAATAAACGCATGACAGCTGGCAGCGCGGTTATCGAGGCTAAAAAAGCAATCAAAATACCAAAAGCTGTCATATTACCTAGATGCCAAAAAGGTGGCGCATCTGAATAATTTAACGCTAAAAACCCAATCATGGTTGTCAAGCTGGTTAATGTCACTGCCTGAAAATTAATACGTACACTTTCAATGATGGCATCTACCTTGCTCATGCCTCGTCGCATCAACTCGACCATAGATAAAAGTATATGAATACTATCAGCGATGGCCAAAGTCATCACAACAATCGGTGCCATCATTGAAATAGGGGTTAGCTCTACACCGCTAAAGCCAGCAAAACCTAAGGTGCTAAAGGTCGAAAAGATAATAACAAGTAAGGTGGCGATGATCGTGCTGACACTGCGCAGTATGATGAAAATCATCAATAAAAGAACCGCAAACATAATGGGCATTAGCTGCTTCCCATCAGCCTGCCCCGTTTCGGCAAACGCGTTATTCATCATGGTTAACCCAGTGATATAAACCTCTAGATCTGGATTGTCAGTATTAAATTGTGCAACCAGTTCACGCGCTTTAGCAACGGTATCCGGTACTTCTGTCAAAGAAAGCTGAGGAAACTGGAAGGTGATATTAACAGCCGTCACTGTTGCATCTGCATTCAATAAACTGCCATTCAGCAAAGGTTCGGCCAGAGCAATATCACCTATGCGTTGCAGCTGTTTATTTGACATCTCAGCCGCACCAACAATCAAGTCTTCGACAATCAAGTCGTCGTCTTCGCTCCAGGTATTTTGGAAGTTCGTCACTGAGTCTACCCGGCTAGAGAATGGCAATTTCCAACCCGCATCGGTTAATCCCTCTACCGCTGACATCGTAGATGGCGTAAATACAGTCCCGTTTTTAGGGTGAATAACGATAAGGATATTATCGTTTTTGCTATAGTTATCCTGAAATTTTTCAAAGGCCATCAGTTCTGGGTTTTCATCAGAGAAAAACACGCGGTAATTATCAGAAAACGCGAGGTGTTTAACGCCACTACTCAAGACACCAACCACAATAAAGCACATCAATAAAACCAGCCAAGGGTGCCGAGTAGCATACTGAGCAATAGAAACACCCACATCGTCAAAGCGTTTAGAAAAGCGGGCACTTTTCCCCTGGTGTTGATTCGTCACCACATCACTACTGGCGTTTTTCCTAGTATCCATTGTCTACCTCCTATAAAGCAGAATGATCATTCTGTAAGCTTCCTAAAAAAAGCACCTGCTGTGCTTATATCGTTATTATTCTTGGGGGTGACTAAACCCTTTTTTTACACCCGCGAATTAATGGGTATCAAAACATCCAGTGCTGAGTGCATATACTGGCCAATCATATCCAAAGGCATACCAACACGAATAAATGTTGCCCCACCTTGCATCAACCCAAGCAGCATAACGGCAACAGTATCGACCTTTGTTTCGGCGGGCAACATCTCTGCATCAACGCTATTTTGAATAGCCGTGGCAAAATAATCTTTTACCTGCATAAAGCATTCTTGTACCAAGACTGCTATATCTTCATCATTCTGTGCGAACTCATTGGCTGCATTGCAAAACATACAACCGTGCTCTAAACCGTTTTTGTGCATATAGATGAGGTTATCGAGGATAATACGTATATCCTTTATGGTTGCATCAGCACGCGTAATAGAGCTCATTTCCGACGAAAGTAACTGCTGGTGATAGTGACGCAATGTCGCAAGATATAAACCTTTTTTAGAGCCAAACTCATCATAAAGCCCATAGCGGCTAACACCTGTAGCGGTCACAATATCATTGAGTGATGTTGATTCGTAACCTTGCGCCCAAAACAACATCATCGCGCTGTTTAGTGCTTGTTCGGTATCAAATTCACGGGCTCTAGCCACAGGGTATTACCTTTTTTCTGTGTCACTTTATTATCATGCTAAGGGCATCACTCTGATAATATCAGAACGAGCATTCTTGAAAATGAATTATGAGACAAGCCTTACGCAGAATCAACACCCTAAGAGACCAGCCAGAGCTTTTCAAACAAACAAACAAATACAAATCCAACTTTTCTTATTTAAACATCGATAAAAAATAATTTATCCTTCCTTTAAAAGTTTAAAAAATAAATATATCTACACAAAAAAAACAACCACTAATAAATATATTCACTAAGAAAAATAATAAAATTACTCGTTATAAATATAGATAATAAACAACCTATATTCATTGGAACTGGAGATACCAAAAGGCGACAAGCGAGCAACTCCCCGCGAACTTACATCCCGTAAATGATTGGGTGAGCTAGCACGGACAACGCACTTGGATCCTCAGGGGTGATCGGTATATATATAAATGTCAAAAATTAATTTATAGACTAAGCTTCACATATACTTATTGCTTGCTTTCTTTAGACTCGATATATGGATATTTCGTTTCAAAGGCCAAGTCATCGTTTACATCATAGGCTGAATGCGCCGCTTTCTATAACGATCGATGGCCGCACACAAAAATCAATTAACTGGAGCTTGGGCGGATTTTCAATACCGCTCGAACATGATGTTAAATTCGAAATTGGTGACGAAGTTGAGGCCGGGATTACTCTCCCCTTCCAGGGTTTTGAGGTTGCCTTTAAAACGCACGCTAAAATTGTGCGTGTCGATACCATCACTGCACAAGTCGGCGCACAATTTGTCGACCTTGAAAAACGGCAACACGATCTCTTAACCTTCTTTACGGAAGAACTCGTTCGTGGCTCGATGACATCCATTCGTGAAGCCATTATTCGGATCGATACGCCAATTACGCCCGTATCCACTGAGCCCGATGCAAGCCCCGCATCCCAAGTACCGCTTTCCCGCTGGACGGTTAAAAACATTGTCCGAACCGTTGCCTATGGTTTAGCAGGTATATTACTCCTCACTTATTTCAGCATTACTTTCTATTACAACTACTTTGTTCTTGAGGTTTCTAGTGCGGTAATGTTTGCACGGCTCGAAAAAGTTGTTTCATCAACCAATGGAAAAATCACCGAGTCGCACTACGAACTTGATGAGCCCATTAAAAAGAACGAAATCCTTTTTACCATGAGTGCCCCGAGCGTTGCTGGCCAACTTGCACAAGCTGACCTAAAAATCAGCAAAATCGATACACAACTCGAAGCGCAAAATAACAGGCTTGCCGTTGAACGCAAAAAAATGGATGATTTTGCTAATTTTGCGGTACTCGAAATGGAGCTATCTAAAAAAGAACTCGCCGCAAGCAAAGTACTGATGAAGCTTGCACAAAAAGAAGTACAACGATTTAAAAAATTAAAAACCGACAAGCTTGCTTCACAAACCGAACTTGATGATACCCTCACTAAACTCACGCTTGCCTATAACAAATTACAAAAATCTGAAGTTGAATTACAAAAAAAAGAAGAAATACTTGCCGAAGTTGATCGAGGCTATTTTTTTACGGGCACTAATTTAATCGGTGATACTAATGAATTCGAAGTAGAAATAAATAAATTAAAAAGCGAAAAAGAAATTGCGAAATCTGAGAAAAAAGTTTTTATGCAACATAAATCAGATCTTGAACTTTACGCGCCTGATAATGGACGAATTCTTGAGTTCTTTTTTCCAGAAGGTTCAAGCGTCAGGCAAGGTGATATTCTCGCGCTCTACGAGCGTGACCAAAAACGCATGGTTTATGTGTATGTTACGCAAGATGAAGTGCTTTCACTTAACGTAGGTACACCCGCCACAATTTATTTTGCAGCCATTGATAAAACCGTTAAAGGCATGGTGAAAAAAATAGACCGCACCGGTGGCGTAGGCGACGAAGCCTCCATCAATTTTGGTTGGATCGAACTCGCACGAACCGTACTGGTTAAAGTAGAAATCCACAGTATCAGCGAAACTGAAATCCGCGAAATGCTTCCACATGGGTTGCCCGCCATTGTTATGTTTACGGCGATACAAAAGGGCTTTGTCGGTAAAGCGGTTCGCTCCTACCTTATCCGCACCAAGGATAAAGACGAGTGATCGGGCCATTTAAAAAGAAAGAAAAGCCGCTGCATTTTTCTGTCGACAGCGGGCAAATTGAAGTTACCCGTAAAAAATATAACTGGACAGTTATTTATAAGCTTTTTATTTTTTACGGATTCCTCATTTTTTGCATGAACCACTTCCCAAACAGTATTTGGGATCCTGAAATTCCAGCGGTAATACTCACACTAGGCTTAATCGGTGTTTGGCGATATTTATGGTGGTTTAACCATTATGTACGCTCAGAAATTTATTCTAAGATTGTTTATCCACGCATGCGTAAAAAAGCCGACGCCGATTGGAACCGCGCACCATTCAACGGCACTGTTCATTTCATGATGACCACCTACATGGAGGATCGTGATACCACTCGCCGCGTGGTGAGAAGTATTTGCGACGAAGCCCGTACATCAGGGAGAGTCGTTAAAATCTGGTTGGGTTCTTCCATTGCAGAGGATGAAACCCTTGTCTCGGATTATCTTGAATTTTACGGCCATGATTTACCCATAACACTGACCATTATTCGCCAATATGGCACAGGCAAACGACAAGCGATTGGCTTAGTGCTTAGAGCGATGGTACGCTGCGACTTAGATGATAATGACATGATCGTGTTTATGGATGGCGACTCTATCCTTGGCCCTGGGGTTATCCAGAAAATAGCCAGCTTATTTTCCATTGACAAAGAATTACAGGCGGTCACCACCAATGAAGAAGTGGTTTGTTATGGCCCTTATTGGCTAGAAACTTGGTTGAAAATGCGATTTGCACAACGTCGTGTAGCAATGCAGTCTCACTCTATATCGGGCAAAGTACTCACATTAACAGGCCGTATGTCTGCATTTAGGGGATTCCACTTAAAAAACTTAAAACTGATCCGCTTGCTTGAGGCCGATTTTCTTGAGCATTGGCTTTGGGGACGTTTTTTGTTTTTGTCCGGTGATGATAAGAGTACTTGGTACTACATGCTGCTTATGGATGCCAAACTCCTCTATGTGCCTGACGTTTGCGTATATACCGTTGAGGTTATCACGGGCAGCGGCCTCCTACGGATGTTCCAGAACTTTAGGCGCTGGTCAGGTAATATGCTGCGTAATGGGCAACGCGCCCTCAATCTTGGCCCCAAAAAAATCGGTTGGTTTGTTTGGCTGTGCGTACTTGATCAGCGAATTTCTATGTGGACCATGTTGATCAGCCCTGCGCTGGCAACCTCTACCGTCGCCCTCGTCAAGTCCAACTACCTTATCAATTATATTATCTGGATTGCATTTTCACGCATGGGCTTGTCAATATTTCTGTTTCGATGGAGTGACAAAGTCTATTTTCTGTTTCCTATTTTGCTCTATATCAACCAAGTGGTTAACTCTGTTCTAAAAGTTTATTCAGTTTTTCGGCTCAACAAGCAGAAATGGTCAAACCGTGGGTATGAGGCTGCTTCCGGATCAACTAAACAGAAAGAATGGGCGGCTAATTACCTGACGGGGTTCTGGATATCTAATCTGGTGCTGTGGGTTATGCTTTATGCCGGCGTCATTGATGCACCGTCACTCAGGTATTTTATTGATATCGTCTTCACGCAAGAAACCTTTGAAGCCATCAACGAAAATATTGAGCATATTCAAAAGTCTTGATGAAACGACACAAAACTAAAATAAAGTGAAGTGAAGTGACATAAAGTAAAACAAAGTAAAGGCGCGTTTAGCAGCGCCCATACCCATCTTCAAAACGAATAATATCATCCTCGCCCAAATAACTTCCCGACTGTACTTCGATGATTTCAAGCAGGATATTTCCTGGATTTTTTAATCGGTGTTTGACGCCGATAGGGATATAGGTCGATTGATTCTCGGAAAGTAACACTTCTTCCTCACCTCGCGTCACGATGGCCGTTCCCTTCACGACAATCCAGTGCTCAGCGCGATGATGGTGCATTTGCAGCGAGAGCTCTTCGCCGGGATTCACCACGATACGTTTTACCTGAAAACGATTACCTTCATCAATGGAGTCGTAATAGCCCCAAGGCCTTTGTACCTTCCGATGTAATTCGGTTTCTGAACGATGATTTTTCTTTAAATCGGCAACGAGTTCTTTTACATGTTGTACTTGGTCTTTATCAGCAATCAGGGTCGCATCGTCAGTTTCTACCACCACCACATTATCAATCCCTATAACCGCCACAAGATGCTTGTCGGTTTGAATATAATTATTCGTGCTGTTGATAAACTTCACATCACCACGACACACATTACCGTTGTCGTCTTTTTCGGATATGTCCCACAAGGCTGACCAACTACCCACATCTGACCACCCTGAATCCAAAGGAACCACCACGCCTTTATCGGTTTTTTCCATCACGGCATAATCAATCGAATCATCACGGCAGGCAGTAAAGGCGTCGAGATCCACATGCAGATAATTATCCACATGTTTTGAGGCGTTAAATGCTTTTTCACATTGCGTGTGCATATCTGAATCATGAATTTTAAGCTCTTCGAGATAAATCTCTGCTTTGATCACAAACATACCGCTATTCCAAAAGTAATCGCCGCTATCGAGGTAACTTTCAGCTTCCGATTTTTCTGGTTTTTCGATAAATTTATCAATGACTTGAATGCTATCGACGAGTGACGTTTGGATGTAGCCATAGCCTGTTTCTGCCGTTTTTGGCTTGATCCCAAAGGTGACCACTTTGTCTTGCAAGGCAAGTGCTTCTGCACGCTCAAGCGCCTGATTAAATGAAGCTTGATCATCAATGACATGATCAGCTGGCAATATAAGTAACGTAGAATCGCCGTCATTCTCGAATAACGCTTCAAAAGCCGCTATCGCAACAGCAGGCGCTGTATTTCTTGCAGCAGGCTCCAAAATAATTTTAGGGTGAATTTCGCCAATATGTTTCAGCTGATCAGATACCATATAGCCGTGACTTTGGTTACAGATGATGAGCGGTGTGGTATTCGCGACACTGGAATCTTTCAGACGTAAACAGGTATTTTGTAGCAAGGTGTGCTTACAGTCGCCGGTTAAGGGGAAAAACTGCTTGGGATAGAGGCTACGAGAATAAGGCCAGAGCCGTGTGCCAGAGCCACCCGATAAGATAACAGGTTTCATACTTTCTCTTCCTTGAATCACATTGATTAAAAACTAACTGCTTTCGCAAAATCCTTGCGGTAATAAATTTTCTTCTAGCTGTGTGCGTTTACCATCGTCAATCAATCCACGCGTATCGTCCATCCACTGCCTGATACCCTTGAATTCAATGTGCGTCAAGTGTTGCTTCCGCTTCAAATTAATCAGCTCAATTTCTGCATTGTACAAATCATCCACTGCCGCTTCGTTATTGTCGTAAGCTGATTTCTTAAACGCACTACACACTTTAAATGTTAAATTCTGTGCCTGAATCACCGTATTGAGCGATTCAGAAACCGTTGTTAATCCACGAGGGATAGCTATTAATGGCGTCTTCTCTTCACGCCTACCCGTTATTGCCTGCGTTAATCGCCTGCCCCATTTTAACGGTGAGTCCATAAAAAATACGTCTGCCTGTTGCGCATCATCATGTAAAAATAGATTCGCCTTAGGGCCATGAAGGTTCGCATACTGAACCCTCTCAGGCTTAACGCTGGCCACTAATGCCTGATAATGATCAAACATTTTTTTAGCGTAACGTTTTTCGGTATCTTTTATTTTCTGTTTATCGCCGCTTTCAAAAAACAATGCCACTGACAACCAGGTATCCCCCTGTTCTTTTTGTGCATTATTAATGCCCCATGCCGCTACATGAATATTCGTGCAAGGGTCGAGTAAGTCTTTTTCTTCGATTCCAAAGTCTTCAAGATCCGATAATAGCGCCGAAGATACTTGCATGATGCCCATGTTTTTTTTGTGCGCTTTTCCGCTGATTTTCATAGGGTTTAAACCACTGCGTGATTCTGCAATACCGTATAACAACCAAGCATCTAGCTGATATTTTCGACCGACATCTACCCAACAATTACTGCCAATGGCCCCGCCTGCTGTTAAATCAGAGGCGGTGAAATTGAAAGGCGGCTCTTTACTGGAAAGTGGATCATAGGCAGGAACCTTTTTCTGATACCAGCTTACCTGCTGAGGCAGCGAATTGACGCCAACAACCAACGCCGATTCATTAAGTGCTGCTACTCGGGCTTTTTTAGTGACTTCTTGCTGAAAAAACATACCAATGGTCGTGTGCTGGCGATCCACCGTCTCTTCATTTGATGCTACTTTACTGCTTTTCCCTTCAAAAAAGTCGCCAATACCAAACGGTTTTGTTGGATTCCTACCGGCATACACGTCTGCAACATGTTCACGCCTTCGCTGATTAAAAAACGTATCGATACTCTCATGCGAAACTTTTTTCTTTGTGCTTTTTTGATACTGGATCAAATGAGTGTCTGCATATTGATGCTGCTCTTTGGCCTGAACAGGCGGCGTTTGATTAAGGTAGTCACTGCTTGGGCGACTTTGTGCATTTGTCGATCTGGTTTTAGGTTGCTCCACTTTTTCTGGTTCAAAAATGGGCCCTTCGATAATGGCATTTAGGAAGCTATCGATATCATTAGACTCTTCACGGTTAATCTTATTGAATCGTTTATACGCACGCTCTTTTGCATTTAGCGGCTTTTTACTTTCAGCAGGTACGGCGGCCTGAACTTGCTCAACAGGCACTTGTTGTGGTGCCCCAACTTGTACACGCCTCACTGGCTGTGCCGTTATAGGTATGGGCTGAGGTTGCACGGTAACGGTTGGCTGTGTTTGCACCTGTCGCGGTTGAGGCATAACTGTCGGCTGTGGAACTGCTTGGATTTGTTGAGGTTGAGCAATAATGGCCGGTTGTTGGATAACTTGTTGGGGCATATACACCGGCTGTGGCTGTGGAATGACTTGTACAGGTTGTGGCTGTGGAATGACTTGTACAGGTTGTGGCTGAGCAATTATGGGTTGTTGGATAACTTGCTGAGGCGCATATACCGGCTGAGGGCTTGTATTGGTCGCCGCCTGCTGAGGATTACTAGCGTTTATCGGGACCTTTGGCTGCGGCACAAAAGCAGGTGGCGGTTGCGAAGGCTGACCCTGGTTATACATCAGTGCATTCAGATTATTACCCTTTGCGCGTTGATAACGTTGATCGTATGTAGGTTTTTCAGGTGGCGGGGCTTGATCAGCCAATGCATGGGGGCCAGCATGGCGGAAAATCAATTGCTTGTCAGCAATAAGATAATGCCCGTCAGCATGCGTTGTAAAATATAAAATATCCTGTTGATTGATGATCAGCGGCCAAAGAATCGGCGCATACCCGTGGGTTTTTTTCTCAAGTGCGCCTGTTGAAAAATCGTATGCGTACAAATCAACGGCACGTTCAGCGCCTGCGACAAAATACAAAAAACGCCCATCTCGACTCCATTGAGGATGAGACACATAACTGTGATTTTCAGGCAGTGGAATAAGTTGTTTTTTGTTCTCTGTAAAACTGTAAACAACCAGCTGCCAGTTTACTGTTGCATCATGTTGCAAGTAGGCAATTTGATCGCCCTGATAACTCACTTTTGGAAAATCAAACACTTGCCCCAACTCGCCTTGCACCAAAGGAATTTCTTCTGATAAATCGGCTACCTTCACAATGACAATATCAGAATGACCATTCATTGTTTTTTCAGCGGCAATGTATTTTTTATCATAGCTCACATCAAAACGGCGTATATGGCTGCCTTCTTTTATAATAAGTACTTTATTCTGTCGTAAATCCCAAGCATACAGGTTATCGATATACTCTCCCTCGGCATTACGATCAGAGGCCGAATAGAGAACAATATTGCTATCTAGCCAATCAATGCCATAAATATTGGCATGCTCCATGGCCTCTTGTTCATACAGCTTTCGTACTTCTCTTTTTCCGCTCGCATCGGTATAAACAAATTCATAAATCATCAATCGTTTTGCGCTGCGGTGGCCAACAACAACATCCTCTACGAGACAAAGCCGCTTTGTATCTCGGCTTAAAACAGGGGATGCGACGGTATGATCAAATTGTTTTAATACCGCATCGCTATTTTTTTCTAAAAAATCTGGGCTCTTCAATGACAAAACTTGGTAAGTTGAGAGCGCTATAAACTGGCCATAATAACTTTTAACATCTTTATTAAAAAAATTAGAAAATATTTTCTCAAAACTTCCGTTCTTTTCCATTCGCCATCTGGACCAAAAGCTTTCGAAATCTTCAGCGCCTAATTTTTCTTCCAGCCACCGAAAAAAAAGCGCGCTTGTCACATGAGCAACAACCTCCGCCTGATAGTTCGATGATGGCTCACTCAATGCTGCATAACTCGGTAAAGCCCCTTTTGAGACATACTCATCAAAGAGTGCTTTTACGAACTCATTATCCAATCGTCCTTTTTGCGTCAACTTCGATTCCATGTGAATCGCATAGCCTTCTGCTATCCATGCCGGTACAGAAAGCCTTTCATGCGGCCCTGCATCCATCCAGTTATGAAGGTGGCGTGTCCAGATACTGCTGTATTTTTCTGAAAGATGTACCAAGTGCAAATATTCATGTAACACGGCCATTTTTTGCCAATCAAACCCTTGGCCAACATAGGCGTCCGAAGTGGGCGGCGTGACAAAAAGTACCATCGTAGGTTGATCTGAGCTTGGCAGTGCATAGCCATTACTCCCGACAAAAGGATCTATAACATAAATATTGACTTTTTTATTCAGTGATTGTCCTAGCTTGGTTAATACGAGATGCCGGGCATGCTCTGCCTCTTCGAGTGCTTTGTTTGCCCACGCTTTGTGGCCTGCTTTGAAGTAAATAGTGAAGTTTGATGAGTCAACAGCTTGCCAGTTTTCAGAAGGCGTAGAAATGGCTTTCTCAGAAATAAAACTGAAAACAAAGATCAATAAAAATATAAACTTATTCCCGTTAAAGGAAAAAATCCACATAAAAGTCTCTGAAATATTATAAAAAAATACTTATTTAAGTACTTCAAGCATAATATTTATACAGAACTTTTCAAATTTTTAAGGTGACAATCAGCATAAAGTAGTCTCTGCATTTATGCTGATATTTTTTTATGGCGTATTTTTAGCTGTTTTAGAAGCCGATAGAGAACTTAACGCCGCCGAATGGCCCACTGATATCCACATCAGAAACAAATTTATCAATATCTGTTTTAAGTGCTAATTGACGATAGCCAGCTTCAAGATTAATATCAACAACGGGGACAGGAAGCTCATAGCCAATAGCGGCAGTCACATCACTGATTGAATTATCGCTGTAACCGATGTAGTTCATATCAGCATAGGCATAAACACCGAAGAACGCGCCTAACTTAACACCGCCGTAAAGCATGGGGAGCACTTGGTTGAATTCTTTCACTTTCGTTTTCGTGCTTTCAGTGCCAGAAGTAGAATCTTTAACCGTACCCATCACTTCTGCACCACCATCAAAATTTCGAACCGTTAAACCAAAATTGATATCAAGATAAGGGATAGGCAAAGGAGCCCCCCAGTAGAGCGTTAGGTCGGTATGACTTAAATCAAGCTTTGTCACCGCATCGCCAGAGAAGCTCTCACCTCGAAACTCAACTGTTTGATTACTCTTTCCCTCTAAATTTAAATTTGTGGTCGCTACTTTCACATTTGGAATAAATGGAACTGGGTGCTCGAAAGACACGTACAAGTTCATTTTACTCTTTGCATCAATATTAAGGCCACCTTTATCGAGAGATACAGCATCCACATAACCGGATGATTCAGCCTGCCAGAGATTGGCTCCTGCCGTTGCAGTAAAAAGGATATCTGCTTGAGCCATCGACCCCACAGAGACCAATGCCAGCGCCGTTAATTTTTTCATTGCTTTTCCTTGTTTAACTATCTCGATGTTTTATTTTTATTGCGATTATCCTTGAGCGCACAGTGTAGAACTGCTGCATCAAATAGCTAGCATCATCAGAGAGAAATTTAAGCTGAGTCAAGTTTTCAGGTATTTATACCGATCACACTTGAAGATGCAAGGGCGTTGCCCGCGCTCACTCACCCCAATCACTTACTGACTGTAAGCTCTTGGAGATTCGTTCGCTGGCCGCCTTCTTGCACCTCCAATTCCGAGGGGTATAGCTGGTCGCATAGCCATAAATTTCCTACGAAGAATGCTCTATAACGAATGACTTCAACTATGGAGCAGCGAAGGTTAGCCTCTTTCGTCAAATAACAGTTAGCCAGATGGCATAAGGCGAAACTTTTTCTTTAGCTGCTAGTCATAACTTTAATTCAGAGAATAACGCTCAACGCTTTTAAGCTTCCAAATCGAATCAACCTTACCTGTTGCAAAAAAATCATATGAAAAATCTACATATACCCGCAATCCTTTTTATTTTATTTTTTAATCATTTATCATTTTCTCACTATTTCCCATCAGAGAAAATACCGGCGCTATTGAATTCTGTGACATTTGACGACGATAAAGCGCATTTATTAAATGCAATTTCAGGTTCACATAGTGCTATTTCTGCTACGACATTAACTAAAATCATCGATGAATTTTCTTTTGATGATGGAAAAGTATCTGCAGTTTTTTCATTAAAAGATTCAATAGGCAACATCAGCTTTAATGAAGCAGGAGACATCCTCAAAGAAATCTCATTTGATGATGATAGGTTTCGAGTGCTCGATCTTTTAAAGGATAAAATCTTAGGAATAGTCCTTAAATAACTTCCCTATTCATGAGGTCAAGAATCATCGATAATAGCCGCAGTGATTACGGGAAATTATCTTGGACAATTATTCGTCAGCAGTTGAAATTCAAATGGCTCGATTTTATCGCTCACTCAACGAGCGGGATCGTCGTCACTATGCCGCGATAGAAGCGATAAAGCTTGGGCATGGTGGAATTGAATTTATTTCGAAGTTACTGGCCTGTGATCCGAAAACTATTCGTCGAGGTATGGTTGATTTGGAGTCAGAAAACTTGAACACTGAACATCAGCGAAAAAAAGGGGTGGACGCACACGGCTGATCGAGAAAAATACGAAATTAGTTGTAAACTTTCTCACCATACTCTGCAATCATACTGCTGGAGACCCTATGCGGAGCGATGTAAAATGGACGAATCTGTCTCGTCGTTATATTTCTCGAAAGCTCTCAGAGCTGGGTACTCCAGCTAATAAAAACATTATCTCGCGACTGCTTCATGATCATGGTTATCGACGACGAAAGCCACAAAAAAAGCGAACAATGGGGCAGCATGCTGACCGTAATGAGCAATTTGAAAACATTGCCAGACTGAAGCAAGAATACCTGGATGCTGGATACCCAGTGATAAGTATCGACACGAAAAAGAAGGAACTGTTGGGTAAATTCTATCGTGATGGCATAACTGATGCGGTAGATCCAACCATCGTTAATGATCACGATTTCCCCAGTAGCAGTGATGGCAAAGTCATTCCTCATGGTATTTATGATGTACAAAAAAACGAAGCATCAGTACATCTGAATACCAGCTGCGATACGAGTGAGTTTGCTTGTGACAGTCTTGAGTTATGGTGGCTAGAACAGGGACGAATGGATTATGAAAGTTCAATCGACCTACTTATACTCTGTGATGGCGGTGGCAGTAACAGTGCCTCGTCTTATCTTTTTAAAGAAGACCTACAGGCGCTGTCGAACAGGCTAAATTTGAGAATTCGCATTGCTCATTACCCATCCTATTGTTCAAAATACAACCCTATTGAGCATCGAGTATTTCCTCATGTGACCCGAGCCTGCAAAGGCGTTCCTCTGGAATCCGTTGATATGGCAAAGCACTACATGGAAAAAACTGAAACGACCAAAGGGCTTAAGGTTGCCGTAAGAATCATCGATAAAGTATTTGAAACTGGGCGTAAGTATGCTGCTGACTTCAAAAAAAACATGGCCATTAAGTTCGATAAACTCTTGCCAAAATGGAACTACGTTGCCGTCCCTTGTGTCGTCTAAAATCGGGAAGTTATTTAAGGACTATTCCTTAGCACCGCAAGAGCCTGATCAATTACGTAAAATAATCAACATGTTTGCTTTCGATGAAGGGAAAGTAAAAGCCGTCAAATTATTAACGAATAATGTGCAAACTAAAGATGCATCCTGTCTATTCAATGCTGTGATTAATGAAATAACGTTTGACGAAGAAAAAATAAAAGCATTGGATATAGTCATGGCTAATATCAGAAAAAATGCCAGCACATCACCAGCGAATATAAACGTCACATTATTACCTATTGTAGAAAAATTTAACTTTTCAGACGCGAAAACTAAAGCATTATTAGCGCTTGTTGCCAGCACGAGACCTGACGACCTACCTACGACAGAAAAACTCCTCGACAATATTCGTCTCCAGGGAGCACCTGAGGAGATTCAAGCAACAGTAGAACATATCCATAAAGCCAAAAAAGGTGAAGTCTCTATGCAGAATTCAAGCCCTTTAAACTTTATCGATCTTCTAAACATAGCTTGGGCAGGAGGTAGCCCACAGATTAACACGCATGTAAATTTCAGAATAAAATCTGCTCAATAGAGCAAAACACCGTCAACGAGTACATCACGTCAAAAGGTTTAATCATTGGATTCCCGCAAAGATGGGAACCCAATGATTAAATGACTAAAGCATGCGATAAGACACAAAAAGACACAAAGCAGCCTTTATTTTTTCGCCCTAAAATCTCCCCTTCTATACCCGTCGGAATTGGAGGTGCAAGAAGGTGGCAAGCGAGCGAGCCCCAATCACTTACAGTCAGTAAGTGATTGGGGGGTCAACGCCCCTGCATCTTCAAGGATGATCGGTATATACCCAACTGACTTCAAGATGCGTGATTTAATTGTTGGAAATTATCATTACTTTTTCTGCCTAAATCAGCGCCAATTTTAGGTAATGTTTTTTCAAAAAAATCACTAATTCTGTTTTTAAAATCCTTTGCCCTAGAAAAATACTGGTTATTTCTGAGCTGCTCGTTCATTACCTTCCATAATCTTTCAATAGGGTTAAGATTTGGGCTGTATGGCAGCAAGGTGTGAAGTGTAATATCTAACATGCTTGCAGCATCAAGGACAGCCTTAGATTTATGATACCCAGCTCCATCCAAAACTAAGTGCACAGCCTTATCGCCATAATGTGTTCGTGTTTTATGGGAAAATTCAATAATTGAATCGCCATTAACGGTGTCATATTGGCCAATAATAGCTTCTTCTATATGGGTGAGTTCGATAACGCCTATGATATTAAGTCGTGTCCGACTTCCTGTCGTTTCTATAGGTTTGTCGACGCCTGTTTTGATCCATCCCGATGTTATTTTTGTTGCTTGAGTCGGGTGGACTGCATCCATGAACAGTAAGGCCTCGCTCTGGGATAGCTCAGCTTTCAGCGTTTCGTATCTTTCAATAAATTGCGCTTGTTTTTCAGCATCAAACTTATGCGGAACACCTTTAGGTTTTTTATAGCTAAAGCCATTTTGGTGTAGCCATTTGGTGAGCCCTGAAACACTAAACTCCACACCCCAAGTTGTTTTAATGTAGTGAATAATTTGGCTCACTTGGGCATACATATTCTCTGATACATGATTGATCAGCAACCGAGTTTGCTTGTCATCCAGGTAACCCTGAGAGCCACCATTGCCGGATAATACCTTTTCATCATTTAAATAATCATTGAGGTGCCGAACTATCGTTGACTCATCTTTTCTTAATGCCTGAGAGATCATCCTTGCCGACCAACCTTCAGACCGCAACAAAACGACCTTCAAACGATCACTTTCTCTACTGTCTCTTGCTTGCTTATGACGCAATTCCAGTACGCGTTTTTCATTTTTTGTCAGGTCGATTTTTAACATCTGCGAACTATGATAATTTACTCTTTATAAATCAAGCATTTTCAATGGCGATGGGTATAGATGTAGCGGTGTGATGCTCGATATTTTTATAGCCACCACTCCATATTTATACCTATACACAACACATTGTTTTTCTTATGACTGGCAAGGTATTCACCGCTAACAATCATTCATTTTCTTTATGCTAAGACATAAATAAAATCACATTTTTTATTTAACAATATGAATTAATTAACCAGCACCATGCCGAATCATTCATCATAATTATAACGCTACCATACAGAACCAACATAAATATTTTTTTATTTAACTTTTTTATTTGGATTAATTATGAATGCAATTAGATTAAATTATTTTTCACTTTTTATGGCTTTAAGCTTTTACAGTTACAACGGCTTAAGTAACAACGATACTAAGACTACCCCCAAAGACACAACCTCAATTAATAGAATGAAATTCGGTTACTTTTCACTACCCTACAAAGACCCTACAAACACAGACACCGTGGGTATAAAGTTGGCTACCACAGAAAGAAAAAGCTCCGAACAAGTTAACAATCCAAAAGCAGGAAAACATACCCTGCTTAGCCAAAATGCGAGCTACTCTCCTATAGTTCAAAGAGCTTTCTTAAGCCTTGTAGGGGCCAACGCACTCAACGACTCTAGACAAAAAGATGGTACAGGTTATTGCGTAGATGATATTTTGAATAACCCAGGAAATAGAGTGGAAAAACTCGTAGTGACTACCAAAGGACCGAAAGAAGAACTGGTAGACGCAGAAGACATGAGCCGTACGCTGCCTATCATGATTGATGGGAACATAAAAAAAGGGTTAGCTGAATCTCTAGATATACCTGGAGCTATTACTCTCAATCCACATCCGGAGTCAGAGTCAGATGGTAACGACCTACCTGAAAAGCTGTTGACAACATTAGAGAAATACGCGGCCATCTACAATTATGAATTGGAAAGTGAAGGTGGCACTGTTCCGATTGGGGAAAGAACCTATACCTCTAAAGATCATTAAAAACACAGCGCCTCATATCATTTGATTATATTTTAAGGCAACCCCACGTTTGGGCTGCCTTATTAACAACATCACCCCCAACGATTTTTGCGTGCACCGCTATCATATTCCATTTCATACCCTTCAGCCCGTCAAAAATAGCACTTAACCTTAGAGCGTTTTAACGTTCAGCCTACATACCAAGGCTATTATTTACTTCGTGAAAATTTATCGCTCCACCAATGAACCTTCATTATGTTTGCACCTCTAAGCTAAAGCACTTTGATGTCTACTGTTTACCCATAACATTTAGTTTCTGAAAATATTAAGAGAGAATGCGCCGATGTCATCTCGCAAACGAGTTGCCGCCACTATCCTGTTTAGCCTCTTTACCTTGCTCATGGGTTGTGATGCAGCGCTCTTAGACCCTAAAGGCCCCATTGGGCTGGCTGAGCGTGACTTAATCTATGTCGCTGTTGGATTGATGCTCATTGTGGTACTCCCCGCTATTTTCATGGCGCTGTATTTTTTCTGGAAATACCATGAGACCAAAGGTTCTGAGCATCTTCCTACATGGGCGCATTCGACAAAACTTGAATGGATCGTATGGGTTGTGCCCATTATCATCATCACCATCCTTGCGATTATCACTTGGGTATCCACGCACAGGCTCGACCCATACAAACCTATAGATCATGATAAACCGGCGGTTAATGTTCAAGTAATCTCACTGGATTGGAAGTGGCTCTTTATTTATCCTGATTACAACATAGCCACAGTCAACGAGATGGCCTTCCCTATCGATACACCGGTTGCTTTTAAAATAACCTCCGATACCGTCATGAACTCATTCTTCATCCCCCGCCTAGGCACACAGATTTACACCATGGCAGGCATGCAAACACAGCTATATTTGCTCGCCGATAAACCGGGACGCTACAAAGGGATATCGTCAGGTTATAGCGGGCATGGCTTTTCAGATATGAAATTTACCGCCATTGCGACAAAAACAGACGATGATTTTAAAAAGTGGATCGCTAAAGTCAAAAAATCACCGCTGAAGTTACTGACGGATGATGAGTACAACGCTTTGGCTAAAGCACCGACAAAAGCACCTTACGGTCACCCTGTTACCTATTACTCCGCCGTTAAACCGCATTTATTCCAAGACACCATAGATAAGTTTATGGATATGGGGGAGCACGCACACCACAGCCAAGACCATAAACTCGAAAACCATCAAAATCACGATATGAATCACCAAGATCACGACAAGAAGCATATATCTAAAGACCACCAACACAGTGAGCACAAAGCCGCTAAAGGGGCATACTAATCATGCTAGGGAAACTCTCGCTTGACGCCATACCGCACGACCCCATTGTTGTTGTCACAATCATTGTTGTCGCAATACTCGGTGTTTCTCTTCTGGCATTTTTGACATTCACCAACAAATGGCCTTACCTCTGGAAAGAGTGGTTCACCTCTATCGATCATAAACGAATTGGCATCATGTATATCATCGTTGGGTTTGTGATGCTGTTTCGCGGCTTCTCTGATGCGGTATTGATGCGAGCACAGCAGTTTATCTCGTCAGCGGGCGGCGAAAGCATTCTTGATCCACACCACTACGATCAAATCTTCACAGCCCATGGCGTGATCATGATCTTCTTTGTGGCGATGCCAATGATTGTCGGTTTAATGAACATCATTACACCGTTGCAAATCGGCGCACGTGATGTGGCTTTTCCGTTTCTCAACAACCTCAGCTTTTGGCTGTTTATCGCTGGCGTTATTCTCGTCAACCTTTCTCTCGGCATCGGTGAATTCGGTCAATGCGGATGGTTATGCTATGCCCCTTTATCGGAGCTGGAATATAGTCCGGGCGTGGGGGTCGATTACTGGATATGGAGTTTACAAATATCGGGGATAGGCACGCTACTGACCGGCGTTAATTTCTTTGTCACCATCATCAAAATGCGTGCACCCGGCATGACGCTGATGAAGATGCCGGTATTTGTCTGGACAGTGCTCTGCTCAAACATTCTTATTCTAGCGGCCTTCCCCATACTCACAGCAACTATTGCGCTACTTACCCTTGATCGCTATCTGGATTTCCACTTTTTTTCCAATGGCTTCGGCGGCAACATGATGATGTATGTCAACCTCATATGGGCATGGGGACACCCAGAAGTTTACATTCTTGTTCTTCCTGTTTTTGGTGTATTTAGTGAGGTATTTGCCACCTTTTCTCGAAAGCCACTTTTCGGTTATGTGGCTTTAGTCTGGGCAACAGCGGTCATCACGTTTCTTTCTTTTGTTGTTTGGCTTCATCACTTTTTTACCATGGGTGCCGGCGCAAATGTGAATGCCTTCTTCGGTATCACGACCATGATTATATCGATACCCACAGGGGTGAAAATTTTCAACTGGTTATTCACCATGTATAAAGGAAAAATTGTCTATAACTCCATCATGCTTTGGTGTATTGGGTTTCTTGTTACCTTTGCTATTGGCGGTTTAACCGGTGTATTGATGTCAGTACCCGCCGCCGACTTTGTTATTCATGGTTCCGTATTTCTTGTCGCGCATTTCCATAATGTGATCATCGGCGGTGTTGTCTTTGGTCTTTTTGCTGCATTTTCTTTTTGGTTCCCAAAAGCCTTTGGCTTTACATTGAATGATCGCTGGGGCGTTCGTGCTTTCTGGTTTTGGTTAACCGGCTTCATTTTAGCCTTTGCGCCTCTCTACATGCTTGGTCTTATGGGCATGCCAAGACGCATAAGCCAAAATATCGACGCGGATTTCCATGGTGGCCTTACTGTTGCATCCATTGGTGTTGCATTGATTGCTGTAGGTGTTGTCTGCCAGGTTATTCAAGTACTTGTTAGCATCCGCGACAGACAGTTCAATCAAGATCTCACAGGCGACCCTTGGGACGGTCGTACACTGGAATGGTCAACGTCCTCACCGCCACCTTTTTATAATTTCGCCATTACGCCTGAGGTGTCACAGCTCGATGAATTTTGGCACATGAAAGAGCGTGGTGATCTTTATACCTACCCACAAAAGTACGAAGAAATTCACATGCCAAAAAACACACCAGCAGGTATGTATATTGCTGGATGCGCCACAGTATTTGGTTTTGCGGCTATTTGGCATATTTGGTGGTTAGCCATATTAGCCATTATCGGTGTCGTCGCATGCTGGATTGGGCACAGTTTCAATGAAGATGTGGATTACAACGTAAGCGTTGATGAAATTGAAAAAATTGAAAAAGCTGCACTTGAAAAACATGGGTTGAAAAAACCGGAGACCGCATATGCAGGCTGATACACTTACTGACAGCTCAATGGTTCAGCATTCAGAACACGGACAGCACGACATGGGGGAGGTCAAAGTTTTTGGCTTCTGGATTTACCTCATGACAGATTGCATTTTGTTTGCCTGTCTTTTTGCTGTTCATGCTGTTATTCATACAGGTACAGCAGATGGACCTTCTGGTAAGGAAGTCTTTGATCTCAGCTTTGTATTAGTTGAAACTTTTCTGCTGCTCTTTAGCTCTGTTACCTATGGCTTTGTTATTCTTGGTATGCACAAAGGTAGCATCGCTCAAATACAATTGTGGCTACTGATCACCTTTCTTTTTGGGCTAGGCTTTATTGCCATGGAACTCTGGGAATTTAACCATCTTATTCATCAGGGTTTTGGGCCTGATCGGTCTGGGTTTTTCTCAGCATTTTTTGGCCTTATTGGCACACATGGATTTCATGTGACCTGTGGATTAGTCTGGATTCTTATCATGATGATTCACGTTCAAAGGCGGGGCATTAATGCAACGAATAAGACACGCCTCTTGTGTCTCAGCTTGTTCTGGCATTTCCTCGACTTGGTATGGGTTTGTGTCTTTAGTGTTGTCTATTTATTCGGAGCAATATAATGAGTTCATCAGCATCTCACGGCAGCGACGCCCAAGGAACGGTTAAATCCTATATCATCGGTTTTCTACTTTGTATTTTCTTAACCATTGTACCGTTCGGCGTTGTTATGGCCGGTACATTTTCTAAGCTTGCGGTTATTCTTATTGTTGTTTTCGCGGCAATCTTACAAATTTATGTCCAGCTCTATTGCTTTATGCATATGGACACATCACCCGAGCAACGCTGGAATCTCGTCGCATTTGCCTTTTCATTAGTGATTATATTTGTCGTTGTTGGCGGCAGCGTTTGGATTATGCACTCGCTTGATTATTTTATGATGTAGCTTTTCTTAATGCTCAGAGACTATTACCAACTTACAAAACCAGGCATCATTGGCGGCAACTTAATCTCAGCCCTAGGCGGGTTTTTCTTAGCCGCCCAAGGACACTTTTCTATCCTTGTGCTCATTGCTGTCATCATTGGCGTCTCGTTAATCGTGGCGTCGGGCTGTGTCGTCAATAATTACTACGACCGCGATATCGATGCATTAATGCCTCGCACACAAAATCGCTTACTGGTACATACAGAACATACCCTCGGTTTCATTGCAGGCTATGCCGGTATATTGGGCGTTGCAGGCTTTGTTATTCTCTGGTGGCTCGCTAATGCATTGACGGCTTTTTTAGGTCTACTGGGTTTTATCATCTATGTGGGAGCCTATACCGTATGGCTAAAGCGTCGCACGCCTATCAGCACCCTTGTAGGCAGTATTTCAGGCGCACTTCCCCCTGTTATGGGCTATTGTGCAATCACGGATCGACTTGATCTCTGCGCATGGTTGCTCTTCCTTTTATTTTGCTTATGGCAAATGCCCCATCATTATGCAATCGGCATTTTCCGATTACGTGATTATCAGGCGGCAAAAATTCCTGTATTACCGGCTATCATTGGCAAAGAAAAAACGTTTTTTCAAATAAAACTCTACATTGCCGCGTTTTGGGTAACGAGTAGTCTGTTCTATTTCTTAGGGTTTGTTGGCCTTTGGTATCTGCTCGCCACAACCGTGATAAACGCTTGGTGGCTCTCAACCGCAATCCGGTTTTCAGATAATGAAGCAACGAAAGCAAAAAAAATATTTTTTCAATCCATTGCTGTCATTTGTGTGCATAGTTTTATGATGGGGTTTAACAGTCTGCCACAGTGAAATGTCCTATTTCTCGCTTTCCTGTTTGTAGGGTAGAGAATTTTTAACATCAATATAAATATGTTTACTAAGTTGGCGAACTTTTGGGCCTTTTTCCTTTCTTCGTTTTACTATCAGCAAGACTTACTTTTCTACGTTTATTGTTAGTTGGGCCGTTGCAACTTGGGCAATTTTCATCACTTCCAAAACCAGACTGATTACAGCCTTTATTGTTATTTTCATTACCTTTATTCAAGCAAAGCCAATAAGAGTAATCTGGTTTAAAGGCTTCATTTGGACTTGGATCTGGAAAAAATACAGGCATTAATACAAAAAGAATTTCTTTAACCAATACACCCCCTACACGATAACACCGCTATTCAATATCTCAACTTTACCTACGTTATACCCATCGGAATTGGAGATGCAAGAAGGCGGCAAGCGAGCGAGTCCCCATTAGCTTACAGTCAGTAAGTGATTGGGGGCGCGGTCAACGCCCTTGCATCTTCAAGTGTGATGGGTATATATGAGCGCTGATGCACGTCAGTAAATAAACCAATGGCTTTTTGATTCGCCTGATAACAATAAATTCGTATAAATTACACTATTCACGAACGAACTTCATTTTTATTAATCCAACGCTTAAAGTAAATAAACTTTCTACCAAGGCAATGCCTATGAAGCGCACATGCCTAACCTCGCCCTTTTTATTGATGACTCTCTTTTGCTTATGCATCCCGAGAGTGCTAAGCGAAGGTTATAGTCAAGCCCACAATCATAACCAACTATTTCAGGCATCCGTCAACACGGCGACCGGTACATTTAATTTTTCTTACCCGCTGATCAATGCACCCGGATTGCGCATGCCTTTTCACCTTAATCTGACCTATCGATTTAATCGCACAGGCATGTTTGGGTTACCGACAGGGTGGACATTTGATACAGATTATATTTCAGGTAAAACAGCAGTGCTCAATGGTAAGCACTGGCTGATTGATCCTTTATGGCACGATGAAACAACGTTTGGCTCAGGGTTAAAGTATTTCAATCAGCATGGTACAGCTTTCATTGACGAGGGTGTTGCAAAAGCGATACCTGACTATAAAGGTTTATTTTATCGTTATAAAGCCACGCTGAAAGATGGCAGTATCAAGTATTTTACGCATCAGGGGTTACTCGTTCTTATCGTTGACCGCTTCAATAACGCGGTGCATTTTTCTTATCAAATGCCTGTCAGCAATCTAGAAAGCGCTCGACTAACGCAAATCACCGATAATTTTGGTAATAAATATCATTTTGATTACGAACCCAATACGATAATTTTGCACTATCCTGACGGTCGTACACAGCGTATTTACATGAGCAGTAAAGGCGTTACTGAAATCATCAACCCGCTCAAACAGCATTTCCACTTCACCTATATCAAACAAGATAATCATCAACTTATCCGAACGATCGACACTCCTTCGGGGTTAATCACAGAATTAACATACGACAGCATCCTTTACCGCAGTGGCTCATCCACAAAAAACATGCCTGTTGTGATCGGATTTAAGCAGTATGACAAAGCGGATCATCAAACACACCATGAAACACATTACACTTTCTCCAAAGGTAATAACTACACAGGCTACCCAAACTACGCATTAAGTGATGATGGCGATAGCCTGATGGATAGCAACAATCAACACTTCCGCTATACCGTAGAAGTTAGCCAAGCCAATGGTGACCCTGAACATCCGCTGTATCACCATCAATCATATTATTACAATTATTTGCACTTACCTGTGGAGGTGATCACCACAAATCAGTCCAAGCCTTATCTGAAAACAACCTATCAATATGCTGTTTCGCCTTTTAAGTACAGTCGCTCAACCAATTATGACAAGCCCGCTGAAATAGCGCATTGGATCTGGCATGAGGCAACATCGACTTATATACCGAGTGATAAAATCACATCTGAGTATGACCGATACGGCAATAAAACCGACGAACGTCACTTTGTCTACGATCGAGAAAATGCTAAATGGGTTGCCACAATATCCAAGGAACATCAGTTTTTTACCTCATCCTACAGCTTGTTATCTACATCGACAAAAACTGACGAGCTAACGGGAAAACAGCTACGTACCGAATACACATTATCACCGTCAAAGAAAAATCATTCACTGATCAAAAAGCGCTTCAAAGATCATCAGCATGAGAATAATTGGCAGGCGTGGAAGCAAACGACTGAGACTTATGATACGCATGGCAGAAAAACAAGCACTGCCCTACGTTGGCTCGCTAAAGGGCAGCTCGGCGTGCAAGAAACGCAGAGGAAAATACGCTATCAGTTCAACCCCCATAACGCCTTGCTAACAACCGAGCATATCAGCGCTTTAGGTCATGTACATGCGCAAGTACTGGATACACGCAACGGCCAGCGCGTCAAAACCATGACACCTATGGGGGATGTCACCGCTCTCACATACGATGCACTTAACCGGCCTGTGATGCACAAAAATCCTGTGGGTGATATCACCTACACCCATTATCAAAATTTTCAGCAAGATGGCTCAAATATAACCACCTATCTAAGCCCCCTCAATCATAGAACACGCATACAATATGATGCATCACACCGCCCAATTAACAACCAAGACTGGCATAAAGGCGCATGGCGTACTCAGCAACAAAAACACTACAACGCATGGCAAAAAGTGGTGAAAACAACGAATATTTTGGGATTAGCCACCACAACAACCTACGATGAACAAAAGCGTCCCATGTTAATTCAAGACCCTTGGGGTAATGAAAAGTGTATTCATTATGACGATGAGCAACTCACCACGACTTCATCGGAAAACGGCTATAAAACAGCGACAAGAACCAAAAAACCATGGCGTATGGAAACCTTAACCTCGCACTACCCCGTCTTCGACAACAAGAATGACCCACAAAATCAATTTATCGAAACCATCCATACACAGGATTCTTTTGGAAAAACCGTAAAAACACAGAGCCATCTGGTTCATAAAGATTCCCTTAAACGTAGCGAAACACAAACGACACTCACACAGTATGACGCAAGTTTGAACCCGACTCACAACGAAACTATCAGTTTTGATGGTTCACATGTCGATCGCTATACCCACTATGACTTATTCGAAAACAAAGTGAATTATACAAAAACGATACGCACCCATGATTATCAATCCACACACGAAGGTTACCTGTATCGCTATGATGCGGACAACCGTTTGATCACTGAACAAACACCGCTCATCGACGAACAATCGCGCTTAACCACGCAGCACCGCTATGACAAAAATGACCGAATCACCGAAACAACCTCACCAGATGGCCATACCCTTCAATACACGTACAATGCGCTAGATCAACTGACGCATCATAGCTGGTATCGCGATCAGAAACATTACGAGGTACAACATCATTATGATGCAGATGGCCGATTGACTCAAAGCCATGATACCGACGATCAAAGCCTTCAATACACTTATACGTCTAATGGTCTGTTGATCGATATGGACTATCCTGATGGCCGCGCCCTTCATTACCACTACGACAACTATGATCGGGTCATTCAACAAAAAGACTTCAATGGCGTACCACAAACGTTTACCTATAACGCCCAAGATAACGGCAAACTCTCAGCCATTCAGTCAAATAACAACCGCGTTATTTATCATTACGGCATCGATAGCAACGGTAAAAAAGGTCAGTTGCTTAAACAGGAAATGGATTTAACCAATGAGGGTAAAGCGTTCACTCAGTTTCAATACAACCCTTATGGATTACTCACCAAAAGCACAACAGCGATTGATCGGGAACAATTGAGCTACACAGTAGGCTATCACTACAAGCCGCGTGGTGAATTACTCTCACAAATCACTGACTTTAAAAAGAAAGAGAAAACTCATCAATCAACACAGACCAATTATCAATACGACGGCCTCAATCGACTGGTTGATGAGCAGCATACGCATGAGCAAAACGCACACCAACTACCCTCCAAACATATTCAATATACCTATGATGGAAATAATAATTTAGTCACCGAACATCGTGAATCCGACACACATAAATTACTGATCCACTATCACTATAATGCAATGGATCAACTCATCTCGACCGAACACAGCGATAAAAATGCACAAACAAACATGACCTATGACGTGAATGGCCGACTCATTCAAGACGGTGAAGGCAATCGCTATACGTTTGATGATAATGACTTTCTCTTACGTGTTACTGATAAGCAAGAAAACACAACATTCTACCGCTATCTACCCAACGGCCTTTTAAGTCAAAAATTACTAAAAGGCCAACATAGCGATTTTTATTACACACCGCAAAAACAAATCACTTCTGTTTTCAAAGATCATCATTGGACAAGCTTTATGCATAACAAAAGCACGCTGATTGCAGCCATCACAGAAGAAGGTATTGATCAGCTTTACAAAGCAAATCACAACACCGCATTCATCATAAAACCTCAAGCAGTTGCTCAAAACAACCCCACTTACACGACCTATGAAGGGTACGGACACAAAGAAGGGGCAACGTCATTGACCGCTTCAGATGATTTTGGCTGGAATCAAGAATTCAATGATGCCGATACCCACCTCACCTATCTGCGTAACCGTTTTTATAGCTTGAATACCAAACGATTTATCTCACGCGATCAATGGATGATTGATAATCGTTATGCCTACACAAAAGGCAACCCTATCACCAACATTGATCCCACGGGGCATTCTACACAGCAAGGTGTCAACTACGGGCTAGGCGCAGGGTTTTCTATTCTCGGTATTATTGGCACCCTCTTCGCCATTCCAACGGGGGGTGCATCACTCACGCTCTCCGCCGCTGCAGGTATAGGTGCAGGCATAGCCGGTACGATTTCCAGTTTATCTTTAATAGGCACACAAGCCGCTTTAGATTCGGGCAATAAAGCCGCAGCCAAAGCCTTGCAATATACCAGTATCGTAACCGGCGCACTGGCAGCTACAGCTGGCATCGTAGCCATTGCACCGACAGTGGGTGAATGGGCATCACGTGTTGGCGGTGCCCTATTTGCGCGTAATGCAACGACAGAAATAACAGGGTCGATATCCTTAGAGGAAGAGGGTACATCGGGTATAGCGTCTACATCCGAAACACCCACACATGAGCCCCCAAATTTTAAAGCGCTTCATCAAAATACTCGCCTAGCTCAAACAAATGAAAACTTTGCCAACAGCGTTCATGAGTGGCAAAGTTCATGGGATGTGACCATAAAAGTCCCCACAAGCTATTCCCAAGCCGAAGGCGTTAATTATGCTGAATATCCCACCCCAATGCGCGCTGGCTTAAAACCTAAAGAATCGTTAGTTCTACCAAACCATCTAAAAAGGTTTAAAACTGCGCCTATGATCGGCAGAACGAAGATGGCTAATAACGCTATTAATACATTAAAAGATAAACTTACAGAGCTATTTGATGGAGATGGAGGGATGGCCAAATATTGGACTCGGCCCAAACGTTTTCCCTACGATAATATTTCAACAATAGCAGAAGAGCCCACCATAGAATAAAAATCATTCAAAGGTTGGTATTTATTATTAACCTCAATAATAAATACCAACCTTTGAGGCTTTACATTAACTATCCTCATGCAATAGTTAATGAAACCCTATGCGTATTTTTAACAAATAATTTGTAGCGAGATAACGTGATTTCAAACGATGACATTCTAGATATTCTCATCATTGGCGGCGGCATCAATGGTGCAGGTTTAGCAAGAGATGCAAGTGGGCGAAATTTAAAAGTCGCATTATTCGAGATGAATGATTTTGCAAGTGGCACATCCTCAAACAGCTCAAAACTTATTCATGGCGGACTCAGATATCTCGAACAATATAAATTTCTCTTTGTGAGAGAGTCACTAAAAGAAAGGGAAATATTAAAAAAAATTGCGCCAGATATTGTAGAACCTATTCGTTTTTGTATTCCTCAAAAGCAACCCACCCGACAAAACTGGCTTATTCGCATCGGGCTTTTCATTTACGATCACTTGTATCTTGGAAATTCCCTAGAAAAAAGCCACACCTGCCAATTAAAAAACCACCCCGATTTAATCAGTAGCATCCATCAAGGTTTTGAATTCTCCGACTGCCGTGTTGATGACAGTCGGCTGGTGATAATGAATATACTTGATGCCGAAAAAAGAGGCGCGGAGGTTAATAATTATTGTAAAGTGACCGACATAAAATATGCCAACAATTTATGGACTGTCACTATTTATGATGCATTCAATCATAATTCTTTCACGCGAAAATCAAAGACTATCGTAAATGCAACTGGGCCTTGGCTAGAAAAAAATGAAGCGCGTTGGTTTAACCATCCATCAAATCATAATATAAAATTGGTTAAAGGTTCCCACATCATTATTCAATCCCCATTAAAGGCGCGGAAAAATTATTTATTACAGAATTCAGATGGTCGTATTGTTTTTGTTATCAGTTATTTAGACAATTTATTGCTGATAGGCACAACAGAAGAAGAAATCAGCGACATGCAAGAAGAAGGCGTTCATATTTCTGAGATTGAAAAAACATACCTTATTGATTCATTTAATGCTTATTTTACACATCAGATTAAACGATCGGATATTACTCATCACTTCTCAGGCGTACGCCCCTTATTTAACGACAAAAAAACGTTAAAAGACACAACTAGAGATTGTCTCTTAATAAAAAACAAAAAACATTCACCGCCGTTCATTTCGATTTATGGCGGGAAAATAACATCCTACCGAAAAACGGCGGAGAAAGTTATTCACCTTTTAAAAAAAGAACTTCCTAAAACATCAAAAGCGTGGACTCACTCAGAAAAGCTCATTCAAATAAACAATGACTCTATCAATAGCACTCATTATGAGTATGTCGATTTTAGTACATCTAACACAAACATCCCTTCAGAAACAGTCGTCACTCAACTCCTCCCATTACTTGATTACTTACTAACAAAAGAGAAAGCCAAAACGTTAAACGATATCATTTGGCGTCGAACAAAGTTAGGTTACTTTTTAACCAGGCAGCAAAAAAAAGATTTGTTTACCTTTATAAATAAACAAATAAAAAATGAACATTCTTAAAATACGCGAGTCAATATTGCCTGTACTATCAAGTTTGTTCTGTTTTCGTATTTAGGAAATAAAACCTAATTTGTACGTACTTTACACATTAAACTAACCAACTTTAATTTTGAGAACCTGAATATAGCAAGCAGAAATTGAAGCTTATTATTCGTTAGCCCATAGCTTTAAATTTTTTTACCCAGCAACGATAATTCGTATACGGCTAAAAAATCTGCTTTTTTAAAACATCAGTTTCAACCTTAACCGACCACTCTAGACACGAGTATATGGAGACCCTTAACGAATGACTAAATTCATCTTATCGCTCACTATTGTTTTTTCAATCCTATCATCAATGGCTAACTTGCACGCCGAATCAACACCTCCCGAGGGCGAGAAAAAAAGCTCTATAAAAAGCTATGTACAAGATTTAGCCAAAAAGAAAGGGATGGTAGCGGTATTAACAGCCTCAACATTAGCTGTTTTGGTCGGTGGTACTATTTTGATTAAAAATACCATTCAATCATCTCAACGAAAAAAATTATTAAAGGATAAAAACCTAGAACCTAAAGACCATAACCATGAAGCTTACACAGTGCATGAGTATACTCACAAAACGGAAGAAAAGGCTTTCCCTATCCTAATGAGACAATCTACTTGGTCTTTAGAGCAACCTACCATCCAGTAGCACTCTAAAACCTCAGCCCCCTTTATACGGCCTTTAACGGGCCTAACAAAAGGGGCCCCTTCAAGTGAATCCCGCCACAAACACTCCAGCTACGCCTACACCGTAACTTTCCTCACAGCCATACCCCCAACAACAACCCTCACAATATACCCAAAGAAATCTAAGGCACACAAAAATGCTGCGTTAGATAAGACAGATATTCTTGTGCTACAGAAAAAAGCGCCAAAGAAAAATCAAGCTTCTTAAAAGTAAAAGCAATCCTGTCTTTACTCAAAAAAAAGCATATCGATAGATTTAAAAACAAGTGATCTTAAAAAAAGAAAATTATAAATAGGAGCACTAAAAACGTCAGGGATTTAAAAAAGAATGCGTATTACGGAGAAATTTAATGGTGCCCAGTCGCGGAATCGAACCACGGACACAGGGATTTTCAATCCCTTGCTCTACCGACTGAGCTAACTGGGCGTCTTGGATAAGTGGCGCGTATTTAACCCTTTTATTTAAAAAGAGTCAAGAAAAAATAAAACAAAAATTTCGCGCGCCGCACTGCCTAAAAATCAATCGGACTCAGGCACATACCCTTCAGCTTGATCGTAATCTTCACCGGCCAAAAATAGCTGCTGCTGTGCTTGCAAATATTTTCTCGCCTCAGGGTCCACCATGCTTAATTGCTTCTCATTGATTAGACGTGTTTGGTGAGCTTGCCATTCCTCCCACGCTTTTTTAGAGATATTTGCATAAATATCTTCACCTTTAGGGCCAGGGTAAGGCGGATTAGCCAACCCTTCAAGTGACTGCTTATATTTACGACATTCAACCATTCTCGCCATACATTTACTCCAACAGATAAAATTGCGTGCTACTAAAATTGCGTGCCACTTTAGGCCGTTAACCATCGGTTATCAAGCGACGGATAATTTTTGATACGGGCGCTGCCAACCCAACCTCCTGCGGGGCCAGAGGGTCATACCATAAGTGCGTTTTACACAAAGGCATCGAGGAGGCCGGAGAAAGTGAGATTTTTTTTATCGTAATATCTAAATGAAAATGACTAAATGTGTGCCTAAACCCCTGAAACTCGTCTACCTGATTGACGGAAAAATCAAACATTTCCTGCACCCAGCTAACAAGTGATTGCTGATCACCCTCAAACTCTGGAAAACTCCACAGCCCCGGCCATAAACCATCCAATGACCGCTGATACAAAAACACTTTTTCACGCCAAACAAATACGACCATGCAGGATTGCTTAACAGGTAATACCTTCTTAGGCTTCTTCCCTGGATGCTGAGCAATAGCGTCACGCTTGCGCGCCACACAGACATCTTGAAACGGACAATCGCCACACAGCGGCTTAGACCGCTTACAAACCGTCGCCCCCAGATCCATCATGGCTTGCGTATAATCAGCAATACGTCTTCTAGGTGTCATGTCCTCAGATATTGACCAGAGTTTAGCCAGCACATCACTCTTTCCTGACCACCCCTCCACTGCAAATACCCGCGCCAAAACACGCTTAACGTTGCCATCCAAAATAGCTGCCGGCCGCCTGAAAGCAATCGCGCGAATCGCGCCAGCCGTTGACCGACCGATACCCGGTAACGCCATCAAATCATCCAACGCACTCGGAAATAGCCCTTCATGTTCACCCACAACTATTTGCGCACTTTTATGTAAATTTTTTGCACGACTGTAATAACCCAAGCCCGACCAAAAATGTAACACCTCGTCTATCTCTGCCGATGCAAGTCGTGCAACGGTGGGGAAGCGCTGCATAAAACGTGCGTAATAAGGAATAACCGTGACAACTTGCGTCTGCTGCAACATAATCTCAGATACCCATACACGATAGGGTGATATGCTCTGCTGCCAAGGCAAATCCTTGCGACCATGTTGATCAAACCACGCAAAGACCCTTAATGAGAAATCAGGAATATCATTCATCGCATTCAATCACTGCCTTTTGGTACAAATCGCCAATCATTGCCCACCGCCGTAAAATTAAGCTCTGTCATTAATTGCGTTAATGCCTCAGACGTTTCAATACCGACTAAATAGCTTTCTTTCTCTACCTTGCCTATAAATTGCCTCAACATTTCACGGGCAACATGCCGCCCCCTTGTTATTTTGCGTACGCAAAGATAGCGAATCATCAGCTGCTGCTCACGTTCTTCCACCAAAAAAGCACCCAACAAGCGCGCATTAAAACGTCCAGCGTAAAGCTTGAAATTCGCAGGTAACGCTTTTACATCCAGCAAGGGTAAGCCGGCATTCACCGAAAAATCCTGATAAATTTTATTAAGATCAATCTTATCTTGCTCAGAAGGCTCGGAAACCACTTCGAGTACAACCGGCATAATAAACCTCTCTGCCACCGTTGAAAAAGCGCATGATAGAAAATTCTCAGGCAAATGTCTTTGCAGGCGACCTACGACGGATGAAAATACCTTAACTTCCTGTATACTTCGCCCTATATCATCCGATTATAAACTCTGCCCATTTACTCAGGTTCCTCATGACTGATCGCACTGCGCAAATCACTCGAGACACACTCGAAACCCAAATCACAGCCGCTATCAACCTTGATGGCACAGGCGCCGCAACCTTTGCTACAGGTGTGCCTTTTTTAGAGCACATGCTGGATCAAATCGCGCGTCACGGCTTAATTGATCTTGATATCAAAGCCGCAGGCGACACGCATATCGACGACCATCATACCGTTGAAGATGTAGGCATCACGCTAGGTCAGGCCTTCGACAAAGCCATTGGCGATAAAAAAGGCCTCACCCGTTACGGCCATGCCTATGTCCCACTTGATGAAGCATTATCGCGTGTCGTTATCGATTTCTCTGGCAGACCGGGTCTTGAATTTCACTGTGATTTTACCCGCGCATCCGTCGGTGGTTTTGATGTTGATTTATTTATCGAGTTTTTCCAAGGCTTTGTTAATCACGCTAAAGTCAGCTTACATATTGACAATATCCGAGGCAAAAACACGCACCACCAAATCGAGACCATCTTTAAAGCCTTTGGCCGTGCTTTACGCATGGCACTGACACTTGATCAACGCGCATTAAACCAAATGCCTTCGACGAAAGGTTGCCTGTAGAGCCTCCCATGAAAAAACATGTTGCTATCATCGATTATGGCATGGGAAACCTCCACTCCGTTGCCTCCGCCCTTAAGCACATCGCGCCGAACACACATATCACCGTGAACGCCAGCGCCCAAGATATTTATAACGCCGACCATGTTATCTTGCCCGGCGTTGGCGCTATTCGCGATTGCATGAAGAGCATTGTCGATAATGGCATCCCTGACTTGGTAAACCATGTTATCGAACAAAAACAGCCGCTCCTAGGCATTTGTGTCGGCATGCAGGTGCTACTCTCGCACAGCGAAGAAAACCAAGGCGTCGATTGCCTCAACCACTTTGCAGGCCAAGTGAAACGCTTCCCGCAAGATGCAACTGATAACGATGACATTATTAAAGTACCGCATATGGGCTGGAACCACGTACAAAGAACCCAAGAACACCCCTTATGGGATGGCATTGCATCCGATACCCGCTTTTATTTTGTGCACAGCTACTATGTCGAAACCGATCCTGCCTATGCTATTGGTGAATCTCAGTATGGCGTCCCATTTTCAGCCATGCTCGCTAAAGACAACATTGCCGCGGTACAGTTTCACCCAGAAAAAAGCCATGTTGCAGGCCTCAGACTACTTCGCAACTTTTTAAACTGGTCAGTATAAAGGACAACACCATGGCACTTGCAAAACGAATCATCCCTTGCCTTGATGTGGATAATGGCCGCGTAGTAAAAGGCGTCAAGTTCGTCGATATAAAAGATGCGGGCAACCCCGTCGAAGTCGCCAAGCGTTACAACGAAGAAGGCGCCGATGAAATTACCTTTTTAGATATTTCAGCCAGCAACGAAAACCGTAACACTACGGTGCACATGGTTGAACAAATCGCTGACGAAATTTTTATTCCGCTTACTGTCGGTGGTGGCATTCGTAACATCGAAGATATTCGCCGTATGCTGAATGCTGGCGCAGATAAAGTCGGCATTAACACAGCTGCCATTTTTGAACCGGAGTTTGTGCGTGAAGCAGCCGAACGTTTTGGCTCACAATGCATCGTTGTTGCCATTGATGCTAAACAAGTGAGCAAAGACGGTGAAAGTGAACGCTGGGAGATTTTTACGCATGGCGGTAGAAAACCCACGGGCATTGATGCTGTGACTTGGGCAGAAAAAATGGTGAGCTACGGGGCCGGTGAAATCTTACTCACCAGCATGGATAGAGACGGCACGAAAAATGGGTTTGATTTGACACTCACTCGCACCATCAGTGAATCTGTCAGCGTGCCTGTTATTGCCTCTGGTGGCGTAGGCAATCTTGATCACCTTGTTGACGGTGTAAAGGAAGGCAAAGCCGATGCAGTGTTAGCAGCGAGTATCTTCCATTTTGCTGAATACAGCATTCCACAAGCAAAGGCTTATATGGCTGAAAGAGGGATTGAAGTTAGGTTTTAGCGATTCATGTACTGAACTTTATGTTCATCGTCCTATCAGAGCTATTTTATCACGCATTGAAGCTCATGAGATATATACTCCCCCTCCTTATTAATTTCTTTTTTCTTATGCTCGCCCCTTACGGATTTGGGGCAACCCCATACCAACGTGCAAGCGACGATGCCGCCAATGTTCTTATAGAAGTAATGGAGACAGACACCAATATCCCTGCTATTTACTCTACACCATTCAAGGATCACGTAACGGCTAGCGAGCGTGAAGAAATAGCCAAAATGGCGGCAAACAACCCTACTGTAAAAAAGTATACAAAGCTGCATACCGAGATTGTAACCAAGCTTCTTTTCGAACAGTTCAAGGAAGCCGAAACGAGCTATAATAGAAGATACGACTACTCGAAGTCCCAGAACACTAGGCGTTCGAAAGACCTTCTGGCAAAAGCGGAAAACCTATTTGTACGAACATTCACTGCTATGGCCAACCCAGATGAGGACAAGCGAGAAGATCTACCTGAGCTAAATAAGACCTTTCTTGACCTAGCAGACAAAATGAAAAGTGCGCTGGGCCAGAGAGAAAAATTCCATGATATTGCCACAACAGAGTACCGCAACCTTAGTCAAATCCACTATGGCAAGTGAGTTCCTGCGCGCGCTAAAACAATAAGTAATTCAAAAAAGAACAAAGCGAACACCATCAATACTGTTCGCAAAAATAGGTATACCATTTCTCGTTATACGTCACTAGGTAGCGCTCAAGCTTTGGCTTTTTAACTCGCCAAAGCTTTTCTACTAACCCTGATGACAAAAAAGTTAACAACTCAACCGATTTAGGCCTGTAACTTAAATGCCACCTCTCCGGCGCAACCGTTTTACTCGCTGACGTATAAGGGCGATAAAACCCAAAAGCCTGATCCCTTGCAATCTGCTCATCCAGCCACACGTGCATGGGCGCGCAAATACCCCCTGCTTCCACCTCGGCTGGCTCAAGCTGCACCTCATTTTTTTTCATCACACTCGCATCAAACACATCCATATCTGTGCCTAAATGATGACGAGACAACCCTGGTATCGCTGAAAAGCGAATAATAGCCTCCACCTTTTCTTCCGTTGTCATTTGGCTTACATCTAAAGCATTGCCCTGATCATCATGCACCTTTCGAGTGCCATCGAGCTTACCCTCCCAAATCTGCGTTTGCCGCTCAAAACTCCGGAAAGCACTCACCAACGATAAATTAAACCCTGCTTCAATCGATGCTTGCTTAAGTTTCTTAAACGCGCTCAACGTATCGGGTTCAAGCAAAAATGTGCTGCCGCACTCTTCATGGCTCACTAAATGCTCAGCAGTTAGACCAAGTACACGTTTTTCTTGCTCGGTGAATGGTGTCACGATCTGTACCTATTAATACGCCAGTGGTATAGTTTATGCGATAAAAATAATAATTATGAAACAACTTCCATGCCTGACAAACTACTTGAACTGAAAAACATCGGCAACACTTCTGCGCATTGGTTAACAGCCATTGGCGTCAATACACCCGAAAAATTAAAAGAAATCGGCCCGATTGAAGCTTATCGCCGCATTCAAGAAAGAGGTATTAAAACATCAAAAGTTTTATTATACGCCCTGTATGGCGCACTGGAAGATCAGTACTGGAATGAAATCCCTGACGCCATTAAAACCAAGCTAAACGAAGAAGCCAACAAAAAAGAGCCAGCATTGAGTGACTAAAATTGGGCATATTGATGATATTGCGATAGATGCTGCGAAGAGTTATCAAACGAGTAGTGGCAGTGAACTTTTCATCGTCAATAAAAACAATCAGCTTTTCGCTTATCAAAACCAATGCCCGCATTTAGGCATCGAACTTAACTGGGAGCCTGACCAATTTCTAGATCACGACAATGTACTGATTCAGTGTGCCACACACGGCGCTTTATTTGTCATCGAGTCGGGCGAGTGCGTGGCTGGCCCCTGCTTAGGAATAGTCCTTAAATAACTTCCCTATTCATGAGGTCAAGAATCATCGATAATAGCCGCAGTGATTACGGGAAATTATCTTGGACAATTATTCGTCAGCAGTTGAAATTCAAATGGCTCGATTTTATCGCTCACTCAACGAGCGGGATCGTCGTCACTATGCCGCGATAGAAGCGATAAAGCTTGGGCATGGTGGAATTGAATTTATTTCGAAGTTACTGGCCTGTGATCCGAAAACTATTCGTCGAGGTATGGTTGATTTGGAGTCAGAAAACTTGAACACTGAACATCAGCGAAAAAAAGGGGTGGACGCACACGGCTGATCGAGAAAAATACGAAATTAGTTGTAAACTTTCTCACCATACTCTGCAATCATACTGCTGGAGACCCTATGCGGAGCGATGTAAAATGGACGAATCTGTCTCGTCGTTATATTTCTCGAAAGCTCTCAGAGCTGGGTACTCCAGCTAATAAAAACATTATCTCGCGACTGCTTCATGATCATGGTTATCGACGACGAAAGCCACAAAAAAAGCGAACAATGGGGCAGCATGCTGACCGTAATGAGCAATTTGAAAACATTGCCAGACTGAAGCAAGAATACCTGGATGCTGGATACCCAGTGATAAGTATCGACACGAAAAAGAAGGAACTGTTGGGTAAATTCTATCGTGATGGCATAACTGATGCGGTAGATCCAACCATCGTTAATGATCACGATTTCCCCAGTAGCAGTGATGGCAAAGTCATTCCTCATGGTATTTATGATGTACAAAAAAACGAAGCATCAGTACATCTGAATACCAGCTGCGATACGAGTGAGTTTGCTTGTGACAGTCTTGAGTTATGGTGGCTAGAACAGGGACGAATGGATTATGAAAGTTCAATCGACCTACTTATACTCTGTGATGGCGGTGGCAGTAACAGTGCCTCGTCTTATCTTTTTAAAGAAGACCTACAGGCGCTGTCGAACAGGCTAAATTTGAGAATTCGCATTGCTCATTACCCATCCTATTGTTCAAAATACAACCCTATTGAGCATCGAGTATTTCCTCATGTGACCCGAGCCTGCAAAGGCGTTCCTCTGGAATCCGTTGATATGGCAAAGCACTACATGGAAAAAACTGAAACGACCAAAGGGCTTAAGGTTGCCGTAAGAATCATCGATAAAGTATTTGAAACTGGGCGTAAGTATGCTGCTGACTTCAAAAAAAACATGGCCATTAAGTTCGATAAACTCTTGCCAAAATGGAACTACGTTGCCGTCCCTTGTGTCGTCTAAAATCGGGAAGTTATTTAAGGACTATTCCTTAGGCAAAGTGCTCAAACCCATTAAGCTCAATATTAGCGAGCAAGGTGAAATCTTCACTGCCTTAAACGATCTACAACCAATCATTACCTAGGCCTGAAAACAAGTGACGACGCCACAAAACAAGTGCTTACCGCCAAACGTCCAATAAAATGCGTCACAGTAAACGCCCAGCAATACTTTTATTCAATCTCTCCTACCCTATTTGCGTGAAATTAATGCCTGTACAGGCCGTGAAGTACTTCCACTTTAGAAAATTTCGTTCTACACTTACGCAATTTTATGGCTACACCCAAAAGTTGAAACAATACCTTGAATTTTGAAATATTGTTATCCGAACGATTGCGTAATTTAGAGACAGACAATGCCAGCAAATAAATCATCAAACCAGTTTAAGAATTTTGAGCCGTACGAAACCGCTAAAAATGAAGAATACATGAGCGAAGCTCAAGTTCAGCATTTTATTAAAATCTTGAACAACTGGAAAACAGAGTTGATGGAAGAGGTAGATCGCACCGTCAGCCACATGAAAGACGAAGCCGCAAACTTCCCCGACCCAGCAGACCGTGCAACGCAAGAAGAAGAGTTTAGCTTGGAGTTACGCACCCGTGATCGCGAAAGAAAGCTCATCAAGAAAATCGAGCAAACGCTAGAGCGCCTTGATAATGACGACTACGGCTATTGCGATTCCTGTGGTGTTGAAATCGGCATCCGTCGCCTTGAAGCACGCCCAACAGCAACCTTGTGTATCGATTGTAAAACCCTTGCAGAGATCAAAGAAAGACAAGAGCGCGGTTAATTCAATATTAACCACTAAATTTCGCGACCTTTCTATTTTATGTCAACTTTCTACATAGGTCGCTTCGCCCCTTCGCCAACTGGCGAGCTGCATGCAGGTTCACTCTACGCCGCCCTTGCTAGCTACCTTGATGCTAAAGCACATAACGGAATTTGGCTCGTTCGCATCGAAGACATTGACGCACCACGCGTGGTTGACGGCTCTGCGGATAATATCATCGAAAGCCTCGCCCTTCACGGCCTCACGTCGGATAGACCTGTACTTTATCAAAGTACCCGCACTCCTCGCTACGAAACTGTATTACAGCAACTCATCGATCAGCAACGTTGCTTTTACTGCACCTGCTCCCGCAAAAACTTAACGGGGATATCACACTATTCAGGTGCCTGCCGAAATTACCGCCACCAAAGATCCGAGGCGTCGATACGCATTCAAGTACCCAGTCAAGGTGTAGAGCATTTCCATGATCGCGTACAGGGTTTACAACACCCACCATCGCTCGATGAAGGCACAGTCTTTGATTTCATCATCAAACGTAAAGACAATTTCTTTTCTTATCAACTTGCCTGTGTTGTTGACGATATTGATCAAGGCGTCACGCATATTGTCAGAGGCATGGATATTTTAGATTCCACATTTAAGCAGGTTTTCTTATACCGTATGCTTAATGAGCAACCACCAAGCTATCTGCATCTACCCATCATTGTTAATCAAACTGGCCAAAAGCTAAGTAAACAGAACTTTGCTACCCCCATTAACAACGAGCAAGCATGCTTTAACCTCGTTACCGCATTAACAGCGCTTAACCAGCCCACACCGGCACCCTCAAACATATCAAATGTTGATGCTATTCTCGATTTTGCCATACACCACTGGCAACCTGAACGCATTAACGCCCTATCACAGATCAACGCATAAAATCATTGCTGACAGATGCTCTCAGGTTTTTCTTGTGATATAAAGAGGCGTTTATTTTTCAGGATTCTCGTTCTCGTGCATATCCACCGTGGCCTATTATTGTTGCTTGTTGCTATGTTTATCTTCGCACCCACTATTCAAGACTGGGTAAGTAACAATAACGGTCAATGGTATCGCCCTTTTTTAGTCTGGGCCGTCGTTATCACCTTTGCTTACATCAGCCAGCGTAGACAAAATCGAGTATAACCATGTTCGCTGAGAGTCATATTCTTATTATTGCGGCCACTTATTTTTTGGCAATCATGGGTCTCGCGCTTGCAGCCAACAAAGGTTACATTCCAGAAAAACTGCTTAACCATCCTATGATTTTTTCGCTGTCTCTCGGCGGCTATACCGGCACATGGGCTATATCTGGTGCACTTACCGTTGCCAACACTGACGGTTATTTATTCTTATCCTATTTCTTTGGTACCTCTGCACTTTTCATTTTTTCGCCACTCATCATTCGCCCACTATTTTCGTTAACCAAGGCTTACCGGCTTAGCTCTTTAGCAGATCTATTCAGCTTTCGTTATGAAAGCAACTGGGCCGGCTTTATTGTTGCACTCTTTGTTATGGTCTGCGTTCTACCGCTGATGGCGATACAATTCGACAAAATCGCAGAGACCGCTATCTATCTCATACAACCCCCTAGTGCTCCCATTGATTATGAGAACTGCAGACCTTGGGCATGGGGATTCTTTATCATTATCACACTGCTGTCATTACTTCTCTCTCGCCATCAAGCAACCTCTCAGCAACGCAATAACGGGCTTGTTTTCACCACAGCGGTTCAATCTTTCATCAAATTATTTTGCTTCTTAACCCTCGGTGCTTTTGCACTTTTTTTTATTTTCAATGGATCATCAGACCTTGAGGCATGGCTCTATGCAAACCCAGCCAAACTTTACCAATTAAACAGCTCCATTATCTCTAATAATGCGCGTACGTTAACGGTGATATTTTTTGCGGCGGCTCTCGCCTTTCCGCACCTGTTTCACCTCACTTTTTCCGAGAACCCAAACAGCCGCTCTATTGATACGGCTAGCTGGGCCTTCCCCGCTTATCTTCTGCTTATTAGCCTACCCATTTTACCTATTCTCTGGGCGGCTCAAGCAAGCGGCATCAAAAGTGCTGATTACCTGTATGCATTAAGCTTGGGGTTTATTCACCATAATCCTTGGGTCATGCTGGTTGGTTTTTTCTGCATGCTTTCTGCCGCAGCAACCTCATTAATCGTGATTGCTATATCATCATCGGGCATGTGTGCTAACCATTTAATCTTGCCGTATTTCTCGAAGAAAAACCAAATCCGGCTCTTCGGCCGTTTAGGTCTAATCAAACAATTACTGCTTGTTTTTGTATTACTGATGTCGATGCTTGTATTGGAATGGAGCAAGCAAATGCCCATTTTGACTAATTTCAGCTTTGCTGCTTTCAGTGCAGCATGCCAGTTCTTACCAGGGATTCTTGCACTCCTTTATTGGCCACGAGGCAATAGATCTGGACTTGTTGCAGGTATTTTGGCCGGTTTTTTCTGCTGGCTTCTTGCTATTATCTTACCTATGGTGCGTGAAGATGCTTTTGGGTTGATGCCTTTTTTAATCCAGTCTTTCAGCCTTGCGCACGACAGTTATTTTACTATTGCCTCAACCGCCTGCCTTGGGGTCAATATGCTTATTTTCGGATCTGTCTCTTTCTTCTCGAAAATGGATCAAGAACAACACTATGCGGCAGAAATATGTTCGCAAGATAATTTAAGCTTACCCGTTAGACAAAAACTCGCCGTTCGCTCTGCAAGGCAATTTGTTGATCGCCTTAGCTCCGCTGTTGGCCATGAGGTTGCCCACGAGGCAGTCTCTCGTTCGATAGTAGAGCTTAAAATGTCAATAGATGAAACGCGCCCTTTTGCGCTAAGGCTGCTTCGTAGAAAAGTTGAAGCGCACTTATCTGCTTTGTACGGGCCCACTGTATCTAGGCAAGTCATCGCAGAACACTTGCCCTACAGTAGCGAAAGGTCGGCCAATAAAGATATTCGTCTGATTGAACAAAATCTTGAAATGAATAAACACATCCTTTCAGGGTTAGCCTTTGAGCTGGACCGGTTAAGACGTTATCACAGACAAACTATTGAAGCTTTGCCCATAGGTGTATGCACCCTCGGCCATGACCTTGAAATTTTACTCTGGAATCAATCACTCGAAAAACTCACCAACCAAAAAACTGAAACGCTTCTGGGTGCGCACATATCCATCATCACCGAGCCTTGGCAACATGAAATTCGAGACTTTCTTAATAATAGCCCTAATCGCAAAAACAAAGTGCCTTTAACCTTTGGCCATGAAACACGCTGGTTTACCTTTTTCAAAACAGAGCCCAAGGATAACCAAGGTTTTTTTCAAGAGGGCAACCAAACCATTATTATCGAGGAGGTAACGGAAACCGTGCTCCTTGAAAACGAAGTACTGCATAACGAAAGGCTTGCATCTATTGGCCGGCTCGCAGCAGGTGTCGCGCATGAAATTGGCAACCCCGTCACAGGTATCGCTTGCCTTGCACAGAACCTAACTCTCGACAGTGATTCACCGGCCATTCACGATGCATCAGAAATGATTACTGAACAAACCGGGCGCATTAAAAAAATATTGCAGACACTCATTAACTTTTCACATGCTGGCTCTCAGTTGCCTGATGAATTGACTCAAAAAGTTAATGTTTATCATTGTGCTGAAGATGCTATTCACCTTTTATCACTTGAAAATAAGGACATTATTGAACGGATCAATAACGATATCGAGCCAACACATGACATAAAAGGCGATGCGCAACGTATTCTTCAGGTCTTCATTAATTTATTAAATAATGCATTGTTTGCAGCTCACAATGACACACCGGTTTTTCTTGAAAGCACACAAAAAGGTGATCTTATTTCTATCACGGTGACGGATTATGGCGCAGGTATTCCTAAAGCGATTCAAGAACAAATATTTGAACCCTTCTTCACAACAAAAGAAGTCGGCGAAGGTACAGGTTTGGGGCTTTCTCTGGTTTACAGTATTATAGAAGATCACCATGGCAGTATTTACGTAAAAAGCCCCATCGATGAAGAACAAGCACGTGGCACTTGTTTTACCATTGAATTACCTTGTTATGCGAGTACGCCTTCGTTAGCTGAATAGAGTGATTTTATGCCCTCATTATTAATCGTTGAAGACGAAGTCATTATTAGAAATGCACTTAAACGCTTGTTAGAGGCACATGGTTACACTGTGTCTGAAGCTGAATCCGTTCAAGATGCATTAACCAATTACAACCTCGACAGCTTCCAGCTCATCATCAGCGATCTTCGACTTCCTAACGCACCTGGCACAGACCTCATTGCTCAAAGTGGCGATACACCTGTCCTCATCATGACAAGCTACGCGAGTCTCAAATCGGCCATTGATTCGATGAAACTTGGCGCAGTCGATTACATTGCAAAGCCCTTCGATCATCAAAATATGCTGGATACTGTTGAGAAAATCATTTTACAGAATGAAGCTGACGCTGAAGAACCCAACGAAAAAACGCAAAAAACAAAGGATAAAGCAACGCTTGAAATCCCCAAATTAGTGGGAAGCTGTAAAGCTATGCGTCAGATCTATGAAATCGTCAAAAAGGCAGCGCCAACCGATTGTAATATCTTGATACAAGGAGAGACTGGCACCGGTAAAGAGCTGATTGCCAAGGCTATTCATCAATTCAGTAAGCGTACTCACAAACCTTTATTAACCATTAACTGTGCAGCTATCCCCGAATCTTTAATCGAGTCAGAATTATTTGGGTACGAAAAAGGCGCTTTCACAGGAGCAAATACTTCACGTATCGGCCTCATCGAAGCGGCGGATCAAGGCACTTTATTTCTTGACGAGATTGGTGAGTTGCCGCTTGAGGCACAGGCACGGCTACTGCGTTTTTTACAGGAAGGCGAAATTCGCCGCATCGGCTCAGTCACAACACACAAAGTTAATGTGCGTGTTGTGACAGCTACCCACAGAGATCTCAAGACACTTAGCCAGCAAGCGCAATTCCGGCAAGATTTATACTACCGGCTTAATGTTGTGCAAATTGAATTGCCGCCCTTGCGTGACCGAGGCAAAGATATCCTCGAAATTGGCAATGCCGCACTACTCCGTCTGTGCAATAAAATGCATAAAATGCCCGCCCACTTCACCCCGCAAGCCATACAAGCGCTGACGACATACAATTGGCCGGGGAATATTCGTGAACTTGAAAACATCATTGAACGCGCGGTGATTTTATCTGACAGCGAAGAAATCTCTCAAGATTTATTGGCAATCGACATGGAGCTAGTAGACCTCAATGTGTTAATGGGCGATCAAAGCGCATTAAATGATGACTCAAAGGTAGTCCCTACCTTTAAGGAAGAAACTAATGATAGTGGGCTATCTCTTGAAGACTACTTTCAGAAATTCATTTTAGAAAACCAGGATCAAATGAGCGAAACAGCCCTCGCACAAAAACTGGGTGTCAGCCGAAAATGCCTATGGGAGAGAAGGCGACGCTTAGGCATCCCGCGCACTAAAGGTAAAACAGCAAAAGCGTAACCCTCAAAAACTGTTACCCGTAACAAAAATCGTTACTTTAAGTAAGAGAACATAGCTAAAAAGCCTAAAGGGAACCCTTGAAATTCCTTTAACTTATTGATTTATCTTAATTTAAACTTTTTGGCATATTAAATGCTTTTATCTAAGTATAAAAATAATAATAAAATCATAATAATAATAATAACATTCAATAATAATAATAATAAAAACAGCTTGGACTAAAGGGAGGCTTGCCTCCCTTATTACATTTTGCTCCTGTTATACCACCTGAAAACCCATAAAACCTCCTATCTTTATGATGTTAAGTTGACATCATCGCCATCAAAGATAACAATCCCCGCATAATGTTAATATTTTTATAACTAACTCAAAGTTTGCCACTGTGCTAAAAATCGTCAATTCCATAAATGCAACGTCTTATCTCGATGCTTCAGAGCACGAGAAATTCTTACAACAGTGCGTGAGTACAAATGCCGTTAAGGTGCTTGAACGCTTACAAAAATCAACATTTAAAGCCTATCTTGTCGGCGGTGCGGTGCGCGATATACTGCTAAATAAATCGCCCAAAGATTTTGACGTTGCAACGGATGCAACCCCCGAGCAAATTCGCTCAATATTTAAAAACTCTCGTATCATTGGTCGACGTTTTCAAATTGTTCACATCCGCTTTGGTCGAGAGATCATTGAGGTGACGACATTCAGAGGCTCGCATAAACAAAGCGATGCACCACTAAACAAAAAAATATCGTCTGTCAGTAAGGATGGCATGTTATTAAGAGACAATGTTTTTGGTAGTGTTGAGGAGGATGCAGAACGCCGGGATTTCACCATTAACGCACTTTACTATGATGCGGAAAAAGCCAAAATCTATGATTTTTTAGGCGGCATTAACGATATCCAGAACAAAACCATCAAATTAATTGGTGATCCTGATACGCGATTTAAAGAAGACCCTGTGCGCATACTCCGTGCAATACGCTTTTCCTCCAAGCTTGATTTTGCTATCGACCCAAGCATTATCGACAAATTTGCAAGCAACGCACCACTCCTTAAAAACATTTCGCCCGCCCGTCTTTTTGATGAATCCTTAAAATTATATATATCAGGTCAAGGGCTGAACACGTTCAGAAAACTGAGCGAACATGATCTCCTGCATACACTTCTTTTCAATGCAGACATCTTTGCAGAAGGTAGCCCAGCACGAAAACTTGTTGATCAAGCATTAAAAAACACCGACGACCGCCTAAGCCAAGGTAAATCCATTACACCTGCATTTATTTATGCCGTTTTTCTCTGGCCAAGCGTACGAGCCGCCATGAAAATCCATGAAGAAAACCAAGCACCTACCCATGCAGCGCTTCATCTTGCAGCAACAGAAGTCATGGCCAACCAATCTGTTTTCACTGGCATTCCCAAACGTTTTCAAAGTGCCATGCGCGAAATCTGGGAACTGCAATTCCGCCTTCCAAACAATCAGGGAAAAAAAGCGTTTCTGGTTTTTGAACATCCTCGATTCCGGGCTGGCTATGACTTTCTGCTGCTTCGTGAGCAAGCAGGGGAAATTGAACCAGGGCTTGGCGACTGGTGGACAAAATTCCAAGAAGAAAATCCAGCGCCTGATCGATTAAAAAAAGACAACCTGTCGGCGAACCGCTATCATAAAAAACCGCGAAGAAGGAACCCGCCAAAAAAATAGTTCGACCATCAGCAAGAGGCCTGCGATGAATACCACCTTTATTGCTCTCGGCAGCAATCTTGATTCACCACCATTGCAAATCCACAAAGCCATTAAAGCGCTTTCCAGCCTTGGCACGCTCGAAAGCATCTCCAGATGGTATCAGTCATCCCCTCTCGGGCCATCTGACCAGCCGGATTACCTTAATGGTGCAGTAAAACTTAAGACCCAGCTTGATCCTTTTGAGCTACTCTCCTCGCTACACGACATCGAAAACCAGCATGAGCGAAAAAGAACCATTCGCTGGGGTGCGCGCACATTAGATCTCGACATTTTATTGTTTAACCAATCATCCCTTTACTCGAAGCACTTAATCATTCCTCACAAAGAACTCACTCACCGTGACTTCGTCGTATTACCGCTACTTGATATTGATGAGATGCTCACTTTGCCTGATGGACAGCTTCTTTCCGGGGTTTTAAGCACGCTACCCAATAATGATTTGCAACAGCTCAGCTCTATTGATGCCTATGCCTAAAGTTACCGATCAAGAAAAACCTGTGCATAATAAAAAAACTGTGGCTCGTGAAAAGGTGTCTAAGGCAACGCTGATCAATAAAATACCCCACTATATTGCCGTTGAAGCCCCTCTTGGCAGTGGAAAGAGTGAGTTCTCGCGTAAACTCGCTCACAAGTTACGCTACAAAACATTACTCGAAGATGCCGATAAAAACCCCTTTATTGATGCTTTTTTTAAGCATAATCCAAAAAACGCCCTCGCTAGTCATCTCTATTTTTTATTTGAAAGGCTACACCCTACACAGAACGACCATTTAAAAGACAAGCCCTCATCAAAACATATCTCTGATTTCATCACCGAAAAAGATTATTTCCTTGCTAAAACCTTGCTACCGGCAAAAGAATTCACGCTTTACCGTAAAATCTTTGCGCAAGTAAAAATCGAGCATCCGAAACCTGACCTCGTCATTTACTTACAAATGCCAACATTATCTATCCAACAACGTCTGGAAAAAGCCCCCTATACACACCTCGAATCGATCAATCCGCTGTTTTTAGAACAAGTTAATGATGCGTATCGGCAATTTTTTCATTATTATGACGACACGCCTTTGCTTATTGTGAATGCAGCTGATGCAAATTTTATCGACAACCCAGACACTTTCTTCACATTGATTGAACATCTTTCCAACATACAATCTGGTCGTCATTACTTTAACCCTGAATTTACCCCTGAGATGTCACTATGAACGTCACTGTAGACACCTTAAAGAAGTTTAAACGTAACCAAGAAAAATTTACCTGTATCACGGCTTACGATGCATGCTTTACAAAAATCATTAATGATGCAGGCATAGAAACTATCCTCATTGGTGATTCCCTAGGCATGGTACTTCAAGGACAGAAAACGACACTCTCTGTCACTGTTGATCATATTTGTTACCATACAGAATCCGTCAGTCGAGCCAATAAAAACAGCTTGATTATAGCTGACATGCCTTTTATGTCTCATCTAGACATCCCTACAGCACTTATCAATGCCGCAAAAATCATGCGGGCAGGCGCGCACATGGTAAAACTTGAAGGCACCGCAGCTTCGCTATGCCATATTGTTACAGCGCTGGTTCAAAACGGTATTCCCGTATGTGCACATATTGGCTTGCTCCCACAGTCAGTGAACACAACAGGGGGATATAAGATCAAAGGCAGAACCCAAGAAGAAGCTGATCAACTCGTTGCAGATGCAGAGGCACTTGAGATGGCAGGCAGTCAAGTGATCCTGATGGAATGCGTATTGTCATCGGTTGCTCAACGCGTGGATAAAGCCGTTTCTGTCCCAACCATTGGTATTGGCGCGGGTCCTTCTACAACGGCTCAAGTGTTGGTACTCCATGATTTGTTGGGCCTTTATCCCAAAGCGCCCAAATTCTCAAAAAACTTTTTAACAGATACAGCCAGCGTGCAAGAAGCAATAACCGCATACCATACCGCAGTTAAAGCCGGCACATTCCCAACACATGAGCATAGTTTTACCGAATAACATCATGAATATTTTTTACGACATCAAAAACTTACGTACAGCACTCGCGCCACTTAAAAATAACAACATCGCCTATGCATTTGTCCCCACTATGGGGAATTTACATCAAGGGCACCTTGACCTCGTGCACCTTGCTAAAAAGCATACGGAGAATGTTGTGGTCAGTATTTATGTCAACCCATTACAATTTGGCGCTAATGAGGATCTTGATAGTTACCCACGTACGTTAGAAGAAGACTTAGAAAAGCTTAACAAGCTTGAAGTGACCCATGTTTTTGTTCCCTCTGATGAGGTCATGTACCCCGAAGGTAAAGAATCTCACACGAAGGTGCTTGTACCCGATCTCGGTGATGATCATTGCGGTAAAAGCAGACCGCAATTTTTTGGAGGTATAACCACCGTTGTCGCCAAGCTTTTTAACATTGTGCAGGCTGATTACAATGTGTTTGGTGAGAAAGACTATCAGCAGCTCGCCATCATTAGAAAGATGGTCAATGACCTTCAAATTCCCACAAAAATCTTAAGCCTCCCCATCGTCCGTGAAAAAGATGGCCTCGCGATGAGTTCACGAAATAATTATTTATCCAGCATAGAGAGGGACATAGCGCCCAAACTTCATGCAACGCTCAGAAATATGCTGGATCAAATTATTAAAGGAAAAAGTTTTAACGACATAGAAAAAGAATCAAAAGAAAAACTTAATAAACAAGGGCTTACAGTAGACTATCTGAACATTTGTGATGCAAACTCCCTTAAAATAGCCACGAATGAAACACAAAGCATCGTGATCCTTGCAGCCGCAGCGCTCGGAAAAACAAGGCTTATCGACAATATTTGCCTGCAATTGAACAGGTAAAGAATTTGGGGCATAATGCGCGACCAATAATTAGCCACCGGCAATCCCTGAGTGTTGTAAAGGAGAAGTTCGATGAGAAGTACGATGCTAAAAGCAAAATTGCATCAAGCGTGCGTAACAAATGCGGTGCTTGATTATGAAGGGTCTTGCGGTATTGATGGTGACCTACTTGATCTCGCGGGTATCAAAGAGTTTGAACAGATCCAAATCTATAATATTACAAATGGTCAGCGCTTCACGACCTACGCTATTCGAGGCGAAGAGGGCGCAGGCATTATTTCTGTTAATGGCGCCGCAGCCCATTTAGCAAACGTTGGCGATCGTGTCATTATTTGTGCTTATGCCGAATACGACGAAGCAGAGCTTGTTAACTTTAAGCCTAAACTCGTCTACATGACCGAAAAAAATGCGGTCAGCCACACAAACAATGTTATCCCTATTCAGGTTGCTTAAGCCTTTTAATCTATTGAACTTCATCAGCTATTATGGTTCTCTTAATTGAAAACCAAATGGCTGCTCTATGAACATCGAACCTTACCCTATCGCACAAAACACCCTCGCAAAAACGCATTTAACCCAAAATGCCTACCTTGAACTTTATCAGGCATCAATCACCACACCAGAAACCTTTTGGGCAGATCAAGCCACACGCTTTTTGTCTTGGATATCGCCTTGGGAAAACGTGTTTTCCGAAAACACAACCACGCATGAAGTCAAATGGTTTGAAGGGGCCAAGCTCAACGCAAGCTACAACTGCATTGATCGCCACCTTGAAAGCAATGCAAACAAAACCGCACTCCTCTTTGAAAGTGACGATGGCAAACAGCAACAAACCATTAGCTTTCAAAAGCTGCATGATGAAGTCTGCCAGTTGGCTAACGCACTCAAATCACGCGGCATAAAAAAAGGTGATCGTGTTTGTATTTATCTCCCCATGGCGCCTGAAGCAGTCTATGCCATGCTCGCCTGTGCACGTATCGGCGCTGTTCATTGTGTTGTTTTCGCCGGCTTTTCCTCCGCATCACTCAAAGAGCGTATTATTGATGCCGATTGCCAAGCACTCATCACTGCGGATATTAGTCAGCGCGCAGGCAAAACAACCGCATTAAAAGATAACACTGACGCAGCACTCTCAGACTGCCCCCACGTTCATACCTGCATCATACTTAATCTATCTGGCGCACCGATTAATCCTTCAGCGCGGGACATTGATTACCGAGAAGCCGTCTCTTGCGAAAAAACAACCTGCGATATCGAGCCGATGGATGCAGAAGACCCTCTCTTTATCCTCTACACGTCTGGCTCAACAGGCAAACCTAAAGGCGTACTGCATACAACAGCAGGTTATTTACTCGGGGCCACAATCAGTTTCTATTATATCTTTGATTATCAAGACGACGACATTTACTGGTGCACAGCAGATGTCGGCTGGATCACGGGACATAGCTACATGGTTTATGGCCCACTATCGAATGGGGCGACCACGCTCATTTTTGAAGGCGTACCCAACTACCCGACAGCTTCCCGTTGCTGGGAAATCGTCGATCGTTACAATGTCAGCATTTTTTATACGGCACCAACGGCTATCCGTTCGCTAATGGCTGCAGGGGATGATTATCTAGCCACAACCTCACGAAACTCATTACGCTTACTGGGGTCGGTGGGCGAGCCCATTAATCCTGAGGTCTGGGAATGGTATTACCATAAGGTGGGTAAAGAGCAATGCGCCATTGTTGATACTTGGTGGCAGACGGAGACAGGTTCCATCTTGATTTCCCCCACCCCTGGCGCAACAGAACCTAAGCCTGGCTCCGCTTGCCGCCCCTTTTTTGGTGTTGCTCCTGTCATTCTTGATCAAAATGGCCAAGAACTTGACGGCGAAGCGGAAGGCATACTGGCCATAAAATCCAGCTGGCCATCTCAGCTTCGTACACTCCATGGCAACCATTCACGTTACATCGACACCTACTTCAAACCTTTCAAAGGTTACTACTTCTCAGGCGATGGCGCGAAAAGAGATAAAGATGGGTATTATTGGCTTACAGGCCGCGTAGATGATGTACTCAATGTATCAGGCCACAGATTAGGAACCGCAGAAATAGAAAGTGCGATTGTTTTACATGACGACATCGCCGAAGCTGCTGTGGTTGGTGTAGAAGACCCAATCAAAGGCGAAAGCATTTATGCGTTCGTCAAGCCTCTTAATGATATAGAAGGCTCTGAACATTTAAAACAAGCTATCACCCAGCTCGTCGTTCAAGAAATCAGCCCTATCGCAAAGCCGAGTCATATTCAGTGGGTTAATGAACTCCCCAAGACTCGTTCAGGTAAGATTATGCGCCGTATATTACGCAAAATTGCCAATAAAGATTTAGATAATCTCGGTGATGTATCCACACTCGCGGCACCAGAAGTGGTTCAATCTATTATCCGTGGCACCCAACAACTCAGCCAGCAGACAAAGGCTTAACAAGCTGACTCAATGACAAGTGCCCTTGAATCAAATCCGTATAAACAGCTTTCTCAAAACTATTTATACGGGTTTCTTTCCGTTCGAAGGGCTTTTCTCGTTCATTATCAGGTAAATAATCAGTCACCATTTGCACAAAGAGTAATGGCTTACCCGCTTTTGTTTCTATGATGCCAGCCATATTGTGTGTCGAATAAATCATGCCGGTTTTAGCCCGAATACGACCCGCTAACGCATCACCCTTAACGCTATCACGGTATTGCAAAGTACCTGACAAACCAGAAACGGGTAACATTGAAACCAAATTTAGCTGACTGTCATGCGTATAAAGATATTCAAGCACCTGCATCATCTGCTTCGCTGAAAGACGACTATTGCGTGATAGCCCCGAACCATCAGCAAGGTAGGCCGAAGATAAATCGATACCCGCACGCTCTTTAAGAATGGCCTTCACCGCCTTTTCGCCATTTTGAAAATTGCCCGGTTGCGCGAAGTATTGCGCGCCTAAAAGCTTAAAGAAATGATCCGCCGTTAAATTATTGGATTCAAGCAGCATATCTGCCAGTAACGCTTTAATTGGCTGCGAATCATGCGCGGCAACCCATTTACCGGCTTTTACTTTCTGTACTTTGATTTTCCCAACCAATGTAATATTGGCTTTTTTTAGCAAGCCTGTAATTCTTGCCTTGGTATAAGCCTCCGGGTCTTGCACGGAAAATCTCAGCGATAAAGGTCTACTCGTCTGCGCTACGCAGCCTGAAACAACATAGTGATTCAAGGGTGCAAACGATGCATCAAGCGAGCAAGATAGCCGCCCCTCATCTTCTTTTGTGACTATTTTTGCATCGCTCGATACAATCATGGATTGACTAGAGGGTAATTCCACTTTTGCTACCGCACCTACGGACAGGTGTGAATTTAGTCGTGCGAAAACACAGTTATCATTTAATGTTAAACCGCTTGAAGGTGCACTATAGCAAGCGCTTAGGTTCTCCCAAGTAATACCTTCAGCCCATATATGCCCATTAAAAATCGACGCATCAAGCAGTAAATCGCCACGAATCTTCGAACCAAATTTTTTCTTATAGGCAATAAGCAATGCAAATAAATCTTCCTCCTGTAAAGAGGGGTCGCCCGAGAAACGTAAAACGGCATTGAGCCCTAACACCTCAAGGTTTGTTGTAAACACATGATTCTCATTATATGTAAGACGCGTGGCAAGCGCTGTTAGCATTTTCAAGGTACTCGCAGGCGGCCTAAACGCATCAGATTGATGAGAGATAAGATAGGTTGATTCACCCGGCGACTTAACAAGAAAGCTAAGGCTTGTCGTTACTGGCAACTTCAACGCGTATGCGGAGAACCATTTATCGCCCAGAGACATCACTTCGCTAATGCTCAACAAGCTCATCAACATTGCATAAATAGTGTATTTTTTTATCATGAGTATCATTGCACATCAAACATGTTATCGATTAACAGCGTTCCTAAGTGTAGCTCGTAGAGCAAATAAATCACCGACATTAGTAAAACTATCACCGTGAAGAACCGTAAAAATCAATAGCCAGAATGAAAGACTCAACTCTATTAAGGCTTTGCCAAGTTAGCCCTTTGCTAAAAAGGCATCATGATAAGAAACAACGCCTTCAGGGTAGCCCCCTTTAAATAACAGCGCCTGAAAATATTCTGGCGGCACATCTGGAAGCACGAGACGGCTAGTCGCCTTAAAACCAAAACGGCTATAGTAATTTGGATCGCCAAGCAATACGCAGCCACTCGCACCCATGTCTTTTAACTTTGAAATTGCTTGGTTCATTAACCTAGCACCTATACCCTTGCCCTGCTCATCCGGCACAACAGAAATAGGCCCCAACCCATACCAACCCATTGCGCCATCGGATATGGCAACAGGCGATACAGCAACATGCCCTACAACTTCACCCACTATTTCTGCAACCAGCGAGATGGATAATACACCTGACTCACGAAGCGCTTTAACAATCCATTGCTCAGTGTGATCCGTATGCTCGGCATTAAGAAAAGCGGCTACGGTGACATCATGAATCGAATTAACATCATGAGAAACTTCTGGGCGGATATTCATATTCAATGAGGCCTCTCCAACGGTAAGCAAATTCTGAGATTTTTATTTAACTAATGACAAAATGTAAGACGCAATAGTAAACTCCCCAAACCCGCAACGCTATTATATTGGTGGTCGCTAAATCACACTTAGACCGCAGTATCGATGCATACGTTCAACATCCTCATAAAAAGACAAAGTTATGCACTACAAATTCACTTATGATGAAAAGGATACAGTCCAGTTCGATTTTGATAAGGGCTACGAGCTGTTCGGGTACTGGTTAAAACACAACTACTTTGATGACCTCGCCGCACTTGATCAATTAATCCACTATTGCGGCCGACTGATTGACAAAACGCTAGATGACTATCAAGTCAGTGCCAATAGCTACTATTTACAGCTCACGCAAAGCACAGCAAAGATTGTTGGGCTGAGTACACTTGACGCCCCCATAGATCAGCGAGATAACAAAATTGACTTTAATAATCCGCTTGAAAGTGAAGTCAAGATGGCGGTCTTTTTACTGTTACTAAATGACTGGCGAAACTTCCTGATGAAACAGCTTTATACCCATCACACTTGAAGATGCAAGGGCGTTGGCCGCGCTCGCTCACCCAATCACTTACCGACTGTAAGCTCATGGGGATTCGCTCGCTTGCCGCCTTCTTGCATCTCCAATTCCGATGGGTATAGATCATGCAGATAAGAGAGCATTTAGCCAGAGAGAGGGCTAAATGCTATGAGTCTTTCTACTTACAAATTAACATTTAATCTCTTTCTAAAATTTAATGTATTTCGCATTCTTTTTTAATGTCTTACTCCCAATGCCCTTCACCTTTCCAAGGTCGTTCAGCGTCTTGAAAGCAAGCTTATGCTTGATTCGATAATCGACGATCTGCTTTGCTTTTACGGCACCAATGCCCTCTAATGACTCTGCCAGCATTTGCGCACTGGCTTTATTGACATTGACAGGCTTCCCCGCAAATACGGAAAAACTGCCTAGCAGCATAACCAGCATCAACATAGTTAAGAATTGGCGTTTCATCTATAATCTTCCTTGTTTTTATTTTTACGTCAAAAGCTTCCAGTAAGTACAGTCGCTCTCCCTGAAAACAATTTAGCTTGAAAAGATAATTCGTAAAATTCATCCCGCAAAAAACGCCGACGGGTTCTCGTACTTTTTAATACCTGCCACTCTTCAAGCCTTTTATACAAGCAATACTTCAGGTCATTTACATGGTAAAATCGCGGCTTTCTTAAAGCCTGTTAAACTTATTAGCAAGGCATCTCTGCTTCATCAAGGTACATTATGTCTAGTTATGATTTTGATTTGATTGTCATTGGCGCAGGCCCTGCAGGGGAAAGCGCAGCCATTAATGCCAGCAAACAAAATCAGCGTGTTGCTGTTATTGACAATCAAAACGAACCTGGCGGTAATTGTACGCATGCCGGCACTATCCCTTCGAAAGCACTGCGTTCAGCGATTAGTAGCTACTTACGTTTTCAGGAAAACCCCGTCACACCACACTTAAAGCTTGAGCAACGCATTGAGTATCAAGATTTATTGAGTAATGTCTCCGATGTCGTCCGCCAACAAGTTGGCATGCGCTCTCGGTTCTTTCTTAAAAATAAGATTCAATACTTTTACGGTGCAGCCCAATTTGTTGATAACCACCACGTGGAATATAAAGCAGCAAACAAACGCGGCACCACAATTAGCGCAGAACATATTATCATTGCTACTGGCTCTCGCCCTTACCAGCCTGATGATATCGATTTTAATCACCCTCGCGTATTTGATAGTGATTGCATTTTACGTATGCCCTTCACGCCAAAGCGTCTCATCATTTACGGTGCAGGTGTCATTGGTTGCGAATATGCATCCATGTTTTCCAACCTGGGTATCAAAGTTGACCTGATCAATACACGTGCGCGACTTCTCGAATTTCTCGACGATGAGATATCTGATGCACTGGGTTACCATGTGATGACACGCGGCGTCACCGTAAGGCATCAAGAAACCTATAAAAAGCTTGAAACCACCGACAAACATGTCTTTTTACATTTAGAATCCGGAAAGCGAATTAAAGCGGATGCGATCCTTTGGTGTAATGGTCGATCGGGGAATACTGACCACCTCAACCTCGATGCCGTAAAACTCACCGCAAACCATCGAGGGCAGCTAGATGTCGACGAGAATTACCAAACAAAAGTAGATAATATTTATGCTGTCGGTGATGTTATTGGTTGGCCAAGTTTAGCAAGTGCCGCCTATAACCAAGGGTTTGAAGCATCCTCCGTTATCACAGGCGGCGGCGATGACAATCGTGTTGATGACGTTCCCACGGGCATCTATACTATCCCGGAAATCAGCTCAGTCGGCGCTACAGAAAGAGAATTAACACGGCTCAAAATTCCTTACGAGGTGGGTCGTGCATTTTTCAAAAACACCGCTCGTGCACAGATCAGCGGCCAAACAGCCGGCATGTTAAAAATTCTTTTCCACGCCCAAACTTATGCCATTTTAGGTATTCATTGTTTTGGCCATGAAGCAACAGAAATTATTCATATCGGCCAAGCCATCATGAAGCAAAAAGGTGAAGCCAATGATATTCGGTATTTCATTAATACTACCTTCAACTACCCTACGATGGCTGAAGCTTATCGAATTGCTGCGTTTAATGGTTTAAATAGGCTTTAAATCCTCAAAACATAAATTTTCAATCTTGCTCTTCGCAGACCTAATTTCTGCAGTAAGCCCTTGCTACTTGAAAAAGCTGCAAAGGCCCGCTCAGATAACAAAAAACAATATAAAAAACCCGGCTCCCTACAAACGGTGAGGCGTTTTAATTTACCCCTATTCAATCTCGCCATTTTTTGGCATGATTCGCGACATTTACCAACGTCTTTTACAATAAAAAGGTTTCTCATGCTTCTTGCCATTGCTTATGTTATCGCAGGCTTCGCACTGCTCATTTGGAGTGCCGATAAATTTATCGCGGGGGCTGCATCCATTGCCGATAACTCAGGCATGTCCAAGCTTATGATTGGCTTAACCATCGTAGCTTTCGGTACTTCTGCTCCGGAAATGCTGGTATCACTACTTGCAGCAATCGACGGCAGTAGTGATATCGCCGTAGGAAATGCCATAGGTTCAAACATTACCAACATTGGATTAGTCTTAGGTATAACGGCAGTTTTAGTCACTATGCCTTTTCGTAAACGGCTACTGACCATTGACCTGCCTTTATTATTTACAGCCATGCTCGCTACTGGCATCATCCTTTTTGATTACAAAATCACCTTACTAGAAAGCCTTGTGCTCTTGGCTCTGCTCGCAGGCTACTTGTTTTATCTCTACAAGGAACAAAGCAACCAGTCGGAAGAAATTAACGAAGAAGTAGACGAGCTGACAGGTCTCTCAACCAAAAAAGCCTGGCTCTACTTTGTCGTAGGCCTCATCGTACTTGTTGGCAGTGCGCAATTATTAGTAGAAGGTGCCATTCATATTGCGCATGCATTTGAAATTCCAGAACTTATCATTGGCGTGACGGTGATAGCCTTAGGCACCAGCCTGCCAGAATTAGCAGCATCCATCACAAGCGCTCGTCAGGGTCACTACGATATAACCTTCGGCAACGTCATTGGCTCAAATATTTTTAACTTACTGGTCGTTTTGGCCATGCCGGGGCTTGTAAGCCACAACACATTGGACTCTGCAGTCTTGACGCGAGATTTCTTGATGATGTCGATACTAACCGGCGGCTTTTTCCTCATCCTTTTATGCTTGTATTTACTGAAAAAACCCCTTGGCAAAAGCGCTGGCTTTTTGCTTCTTGCCGGTTATGCGGTATATTACGCCATTCTTTTTTCCCAATTAAAGATATAACAACATGCAAGACGCTTTACTTACTTCGGCTAAACAAACGCTCAAGCTGGAGTCTCAGGCTATTGATTCATTAGCTGCACGTATCGATCATAGCTTTAGTGCTGCCTGTGAGCTAATGATGGCATGCCAGGGCCGCGTCGTCGTCACCGGCATGGGGAAATCGGGGCATATTGGTACAAAAATCGCCGCGACTCTCGCGAGCACAGGCACGCCCGCTTTTTTTGTTCACCCAGCAGAAGCCAGTCATGGCGATCTAGGTATGATCACATCGGCTGATGTCGTTTTGGCTTTATCCAATTCGGGCTCAACCGCTGAAGTCCTCACCATTGTACCTCTGATCAAACGTAAAGGCGTTAAGTTGATTAGCATGACGGGAAATCCCCACTCACTGCTCGCCGAAGCATCTGAAGTGCACTTGGATGTATCTGTTGAACGCGAAGCTTGCCCTCTCGATCTTGCACCTACAACGAGCACAACCGTTGCCCTCGCTATGGGCGATGCCCTTGCAGTTTCTATGCTGGATGCAAAAGGCTTCACCGCTGAAGATTTTGCCTTCTCTCACCCTGGCGGTGCGCTCGGCCGGCGATTACTGCTAAAAGTTTTCGATCTGATGCACTCAGGAGAAACAATACCTAAGGTCAATGAAAATGCCTTAGCCAAAGATGCCCTTGTCGAAATGTCAGCGAAAGGGTTGGGTATGACCACGGTTGTCGATGATAACGATACCCTCATCGGCATCTTTACTGACGGCGATCTTCGCCGCTGCCTTGATATGGATGCAGATATCAAGCACCTCCCCATCACAGACTTAATGACTAAAGACGGAAAACACATCGAACACAACATATTAGCCGCAGAAGCGCTTAACATTATGGAAGATTTAGCAATAACGGCTATTGTTATTGTTGACGCTCACCATAGACCCCGGGGTATCGTCCACCTTCATGACATTCTAAAAGCGGGCGTTGCTTAAGGGCGGCAACTTGAATAAGTTACTTATATTGCTTGTCGCAGTTATACTCTGCGTTATCGCTTATTTCTTTAGCGTACTCTTGGAGCAACCTCGGCAGTTTAACGCTCAGAAGCCACCTCCCGTCATCGAAACCTATATCGAAGGGGCTGATATGCAGCAGTTCTCCCCCGAAGGCAAGATCAAGAATCAGCTCTTATCACCCTTAACCACAAAGATGACGGATAGCGCGTCTATTAATATGCTAGAACCTCGATCCTCTGTCTACCTCAAAAAAGCATGGGAAATTACCGCCGATGAAGGGCTATACGATACAGCAACCGATGTTTTTTCAGCCATTGGCCATGTCCTTATTAAACGTACAGATGGTATAGTGCAAATACAAACATCGCGTTTAAACTATAATGTCGATACGCATATTGTCTCAACTAAGCAGCCTGTCTACTTGAAAACGCCACAAGGAAACATTCGGGCAGTAGGCTTAACGGCTGATTTAGACAAAGAAACCTTGGAGTTACACCAGAATATTGAAAGTTCTTATGAATCGTTACGCCATTAATGCCCTTTTTGCTCTCCTTACATTCTTTTTGCCGTGGTTAAGCCAGAGTGGATTTTCGCTCACGTCAGACAGAGAGCAGCCTATGCATATTACCTCCAATGCATTCAAGCATGACGGAAAGACCGGTAAGACCGTCTACACAGGCGATGTCAAACTTAACCAAGGCTCCATTAAACTTGAGGCAAACCGTATTGAAATGCAGACCTCAAAAGGTGGCGACCTAATATCCCTTATTGCTCAAGGTAATACAGCCTACTTCGAGCAACAGCCGAAACCGGATAAAGAGAAAATCAGCGGCCGAGCCAATACCATCACCTACACAGCAAAAACAAATACCGTGACATTAAAAGGCAATGCTCGCATCAAACAAGGTGAACAAATGATGATGGAAAGTGATTTCATTGAGTACCTTGCAGACTCAGACCAAGTGCGAGCCAACCCAACCACCAACAAATCTACCGATAAGCCTTCTCGCGTCAATATAGTTATTCCTCCGCGAGCAAAGCAGCCCACACCACAGCAAGCAACATCAAAACAACCTACCCCTCAACACTAGCGGCGCAAACAAACTATGGGTTTATCGGCTAAAAATCTAGCAAAGAGCTACAAAGGTCGCGAAGTTGTCAAAGACGTTTCTATCGATGTAGAGCGTGGCCAAATCGTTGGCTTGCTTGGCCCTAACGGCGCAGGTAAGACAACCTGCTTCTACATGATTGTTGGTATTGTTGCTTCAAACAAAGGGCAAATCTATGTTGACGGCGAGTCTATCACGGCACTCCCTGTCCATCGTCGTGCCAAAAAAGGTATTGGTTATTTACCTCAAGAAGCATCTATCTTTCGTAAGCTTTCCGTTGAAGACAATATCAAAGCCGTACTTGAAACACGCAAAGATTTATCGCGCCAACAAAAGCATGAAAAGACAGAGAACCTACTGGAAGAGTTCAACATTACTCATATCAGAAAAAGCAAAGGCATGGCGCTATCTGGCGGCGAACGACGACGTGTAGAAATTGCGAGAGCGCTTGCTATTGATCCGAATTATATCTTACTCGACGAACCTTTTGCCGGTGTTGACCCTATCTCAATTAACGACATCAAACAAATCATTCTCCACTTACAAAATAAAGATATCGGCGTTTTAATCACTGACCACAATGTACGTGAAACTTTGGACATCTGCGAGCAAGCTTATATTGTAGGTGAGGGTCATATTATTGCCCACGGCAACGCAGAAAGTATTTTATCCAGCAAAAAAGTCCGGGACACTTACCTTGGTAGCCAATTCAAACTTTAAATAACAAGAACACCGATAGGCAATTTATCTGCCAATTTTTTGTTGCTCCTTAAAAAAAGCCTCGATACACTGTAACCAATCATTCCCTCTGGGGCTTTAAACCTTCTTTAATTATGAAACAGTCGCTCCAATTAAAAATCGGCCAACAACTGAAGATGACACCTCAACTTCAGCAGGCGATTAAATTACTTCAACTCTCGACTTTAGACCTTCAACAAGAAGTACAAAACGCCATTGACTCAAATCCCATGCTAGAAATGGTAGACGATAATGAGCCTGAGAATCCCTCTGACAAAGTACCAGAAAAACAAACGGATACTGCCTCCGACCAACAGGCAGAAGCAAAGCTAGAAAATGACGATCAATGGCAAGATACCATACCGGATGATCTGACCCTCGATACGCACTGGGATGACATTTACCAACCACAAACACCCAACCTCTCATCAAACCCCGACCAAGATGTCGACTTTGATTATAAAAATACAAAAGCAGAAACGCTCCAAGATCAACTCTACTGGCAACTCAACCTGATCAGCCTTGTAGATTCCGATAGAGCTATCGCGCTTGCTATCATCGATGCCATACAACCTAGCGGCTTTCTTTCGATAACACCGGAAGAGCTATTCAATAACATAAAAGCCGATACCGACTTAGACGTTGAAGATTTTGATGCAGTCAGGCACTTGATCATGGGGTTTGAACCCCCTGGTGCTGGCAGTGAAGACCTTAAAGAATACCTTGATTTCCAATTATCTTTGCTTCCAGAAAACACCCCCTTTGTTAACGATGCACGGCTTATCATTAACAAACATATCCACCTACTCGCCCACCATGATTACTCACAACTTAGACGTAAAACGCGCTTCAAAGAGGGCCGTTTAAGAGAAGCCATATCACTCATTCAATCCCTACAACCCACACCCGGCGACTTGATTGACTCAACCCCAACCGAATATATTACGCCCGATGTGTTTGTAAAAAAAATCAACGGCCAATGGGTTATTGAGCTCAATAACGACTTTTCTCCACAGTTAACCATCAATAGTGAGTACGCTGGATTGATCAAACGTGCTGATAATAGCGAAGATAATAACTATCTCAAAGATAGCCTTCAAGAAGCTAAATGGCTGATTAAAAGCCTGCAAAGCAGAAATGAAACCTTAATGAAGGTGGCCACCAAAATTGTAGAGCACCAAATAGGCTTTCTGGAATACGGTAATGAAGCGATGAAACCGCTCGTTCTTCATGATATTGCCGAAAGTATCGACATGCACGAATCCACTATCTCACGTGTGACAACACGCAAATACATACATACACCTCGTGGCATTTTCGAACTCAAATATTTTTTCTCCAGCCACGTCTCTACCCAGCAAGGTGGTGAATGCTCATCAACGGCCATTCGCGCTATCATTAAAAAACTTATCGCCGCAGAAAACACCAAAAAACCGCTCAGTGACAGTAAACTTGCCGCTTTATTAACAGAGCAAGGCATTAATGTCGCGAGGCGAACCGTCGCTAAATACAGAGAGTCTATGGCTATGCCTCCCTCTAATGAACGTAAACGGCTTTAAAGGTCGTACTTCAATCAAAGATGTTGTGTGACAACACCCTTCAAATTTCATGCCTTTAGCCGAGTAATGTTTGCAGGCCTATTTTTCTACCCTCTATTTCTATCCTCTCTTCCTACCCTGTAAGAATCCGACTTAAGGCGAAATTGCCAAAAAATCGCTGAATATTGCTATGCTGAGTATTTTAAGCACGAGGTATTGATATTTATTAACCTCATCTCAGCTTTTAGCGCCCTTAAAATGATTTTATTTTATCATCGCTGGAAAGCTTGTGGGCTAATAGATACACTGCCTAGCTTACTGGATGACTACTCAGAGCAGGGTAAATGGTTGATTTAAGCGCAGAAGGCATTGAGCAGCTTTCACTCAGAGATTATACGGAAAAGGCTTACCTTGATTACTCCATGTATGTCATCAAGGATCGCGCTCTTCCGCACATTGCCGACGGCCTTAAGCCTGTTCAACGCCGTATTATTTATGCGATGAGTGAGCTGGGGTTAAGCGCTAACAGCAAGCACAAAAAGTCAGCGCGAACCGTAGGGGACGTGATCGGCAAGTTCCACCCACATGGCGATACGGCAGCCTATGAAGCAATGGTATTAATGGCGCAGCCTTTTTCTTATCGTTATCCCCTCGTTGATGGCCAAGGAAACTGGGGTGCGCCCGATGATCCAAAATCCTTTGCCGCCATGCGTTACACAGAGTCACGTTTAACCGCATTTTCTAGCGCCTTATTAAGTGAACTCGGCCAAGGTACGGTAGATTGGCAGCCTAATTTTGATGGTACTTTAGAAGAGCCTAAAATTCTTCCTGCCCGTGTGCCGCATATTTTATTGAACGGCACGACCGGTATTGCCGTCGGGATGGCCACAGATATACCGCCACATAACCTGCATGAAATCGTGAATGCCTGCATCAGAATTCTTGATCAAGGAAAGGTCACCCTTGAAGATATCCTCGAAGATGTTAAAGGCCCTGATTACCCAACAGAAGCCGAAATCATATCATCAAAAGCTGAACTGAACGCCATGTATAAAAATGGCAAAGGTTCAGTCAAGATGCGTGCTCTCTACACCCTTGAAAATGGCGATATTATTATAACAGCACTGCCACATCAGACCTCTGGAGCGAAAGTACTGGAGCAAATCGCACACCAAATGCAGGCTAAAAAACTACCAATGGTCACCGACTTGCGTGATGAGTCGGATCATGAAAACCCCACTCGCCTCGTCATCGAGCCGAAATCAAATCGGGTAGATTGCGATGCGATCATGAGCCACTTGTTTGCCACAACAGACCTTGAAAAGAGCTATCGCGTTAACATCAATATGATTGGCATCAATGGCAAGCCACAGGTTAAAAATTTATTGATGATCCTCACTGAGTGGGTCAATTTTCGATTAGATACGACAAAAAGACGCTTGAATTTCAGGCTGGATAAAATCAACAAGCGATTACACTTATTGGAAGGCTTGTTGCTGGCATTTCTCAATATCGATGAAGTGATTCGTATTGTCAGAGAAGAAGATGAGCCGAAAAAAGCACTGATTACTGCATTTAAGCTCAGCGAGATACAAGCGGACTATGTTTTAGATACCAAACTACGTCAGCTAGCGCGCTTAGAAGAGGTGAAAATCAGAGCAGAACAGGCCGAACTTGATAAAGAAAAAGCAGGCATTGAACGTGTTTTATCTTCAGACCGCCGCCTAAAAACCTTAGTTAAAAAAGAATTACAAGCCTCGGCCAAAGAGTTCGGTGACGAACGTCGCTCACCCATTGTGGCTCGCGAAGAAGCAAAAGCAATCAGTGAAACCGACTTATTAAGCTCTGACCCGATCACTGTCGTTGTCTCTGAAAAGGGATGGATTAGAGCAGCAAAAGGACACGAGGTGGATGCCGAAAACTTATCGTATAAATCCGGCGACAAGTTTTTATATGCGGTAAAAGGTAAATCTAACCATTCACTAGTGGTGTTAGACTCAACAGGAAGAAGCTACGCGCTACCTACGCACACACTGCCATCAGCACGAGGTCAGGGCGAACCTTTAACCGGCCGAATTAACCCCCCGTCAGGCTCTCATGTAATGGGCTGCATGATGGGTAATGACGATGATCTTTATTTATTAACCACCGATGCGGGTTATGGTTTTTTTGTACGTCTAGCTGACTTAATGACAAAAAATAAAGCGGGGAAAGCTACCGTCAGCATTCCTAAGGGTGCAAACATACTCACACCTGTTCGTGCTTCAAATATCGAGAAAAGTTTCGTCGCTGCAGTGAGTAACGAAGGAAGGCTTCTGGTATTCCCTGCAAAAGAACTGCCCTTACTCAATAAAGGTAAAGGTAATAAAATCATTAATATCCCGCAAACCAGAGTGGCGAGCAGAGAAGAATATATGCTGGGTGCTGTGGTTTTAACGGAAGAGACAACGCTGCTCATTAAAGCAGGAAAAAGAAACTTGAAGCTTAAATTACAAGAGCTTGAACACTATCATAGCGAAAGGGGTCGTCGAGGTAATAAACTGCCACGCGGCTTCCAAAAAGTAGATCAAGTAACCACAGAATAAGAAATAACGATGATGCAAACACACTCTTTCTCCTTGAAACTCGATCAAGGTGTAAGCCTTGAGGCGTTGAAAACCCTTTTACCCCTCGATGCTTTACTCGTTGCGTTTAATTATGACGCTGTTGATAACAGTTGCCAGTTAACGCTCAACCAGCCCATTAAACAAAAAGCTATTGATGCTTGCGATGTAATGCCAATCTTTGATCGCGCTAACTATTATTTTACAACCATTGCAGAGCAATATAGCGTAGGAGCACTGTTAGCAATCACACATTTGCTCGAGGCACAGGGTTTAGCTATCGCGTGTATTTCTACAAATAATACGCAAGCGTTGCCCTATACCGCTTTGGTCTTCTCTTTATCAGGTGAGCTGACTCATCAAGCCGCTTTCCATGAAGCACAGCTAAAGCTTTCAGAACAGTTCCCCGTTGATGGATTTTTACAGACACATCAGCAATATCATACCGCTTGGAAGCTGGCTTGTTTTGACATGGATTCAACCTTGATTCAATGCGAAGTGATCGATGAGCTAGCGAAGGCATACGGTATTGGCGAGCAAGTGAGTGCAATCACCGAACGTGCAATGCGTGGCGAGTTAGATTTCAAACAAAGCTTTGCCGAGCGCTTAAGTTTGCTTGAAGGTTTATCTGAAAACGTGCTTGAAGATATTGCGGCGAATCTTCCCTTAACAAAAGGCGTTGAAACCCTGATGGCCTATTGTAGAAACCAAGGCATAAAAACAGCGATCTTTTCAGGCGGCTTTACCTATTTTGCGCAGCACCTGAAAAAGCATTTAGGCTTTGATTATATACAGGCAAATACGCTTGATATCGTTGATGGTAAAGTGACAGGCATGGTGCAAGGCCATGTTGTTGATGCAGAGAAAAAGGCTGACTTACTCAGCGAAATTGCCGAAAAAGAACAACTTACGATAGATCAAGTTATCGCTGTCGGTGATGGCGCTAACGATCTATTGATGCTTGATAAAGCAGGGATGGGGGTGGCTTTTTGGGCAAAACCGATTGTTAAGAAAAAGGCGCAGTTTTCGCTATCGCATGCAGGCTTAGATGCGCTTATCTATTGCATAAAATAACGCTAGCATCGATGAGATACACTGCTTGCTTACAGCAATTTAAGCAAGCAGAAACCGTACATTAGGCTCTATACCGATCACCCTTGAAGATGCAAGGGCGTTGGCCGCGCTCGCTCACCCCAATCACTTACGGACTGTAAGCTCATGGGGATTCGCTCGCTTGCCGCCTTCTTGCATCTCCAATTCCGATGGGTATATAAATCAGCAGAACCTACAATAAATCTGTATTTTTCTTTTGCAGCTTATTTAGCTCACGATGATGTATTTGCACATTTTTAAATTGCTTACTGAAGTGTTCTTTCAACTTTTCAGACAAATACACGGACCTATGCTTGCCTCCCGTACATCCGATAGAGATGGTTAAGTAGCTACGGTTATTTGCAGAAAACTTCGGTATCCAGCGTTCCAAATAAGATTTTATATCGCTAAACATTTGTGTGACATCATCTTGCTCACTCAAATAGCCTTGAACGGGTGATTCTAACCCAGTGAACTCACGTAACTCAGGCACCCAAAATGGGTTAGGCAGGCAACGAACATCGTACACAATGTCAGAATCTATCGGGATACCGCTTTTAAAACCGAAAGAGGTGAAGAGAATCGCTATATCTTGATTATTAGGCTCTTGAAGTTGGCACAGCCGTTTTTTGATCAATGCGGTAAGTTCATTGACATTCATGGTGTTGGTATTGATGTGCAAGTCGGCAATAGCGGCGATAGGCTCCAAGATTCTCTTTTCTTCGAGAATCGCATCTTTAAGGGGCATGCTGTCGTTGCTAAGCGGATGCTTTCGGCGCGTTTCACTAAAACGTTTAATTAAAACAGGCGTGCTGGAATCAAGGTACACCACTTGGGTATTAACAGTATCAGGTAGCTGTTTGATGACAGAGATGAACTCTGTGATACTGCTGGTATGGTTTCTTGCATCAATACAAACGGCAACACGTTGAATTTTTTCGCTAATAGATTGGGTAAGTTGGGGAATAAGATCTGCAGGAAGATTATCAATACAATAAAACCCGCTGTCCTCAAGAGCCTTAAGCGCGGTCGACTTTCCTGAACCTGATCTACCACTAATGATAACTAACGTAAACAAAGCTGTCATGTCGATTTATCTCTAGGATTCATGCTCGTGTAGCCTCTCAAAGTTAAGCGCGGCATAAAAAAGCTCTTCGCTAGATTCAGCTTTTCTGACTTGGTTACGGAAGTCAATGGAATCAAAAAGTTCAGCCAATGACGTCAGCATGGATAAATACTGCTCATGATTTTTCTCTGGTACCATCAGTACAAAGATAATATCGACTTTTTGTCCGTCAAGGGCATCGAAAGCAATGGCCTTATCAAGCGTGATAAGTAGTCCCAAGGGCTCGTCTATCTTAGGGCATCGGCAGTGCGGAACTGCAATCCCTTTGCCTATAGCTGTTGTACCCAGTCTTTCTCGGGTATTAAGAAGCTCGATAAGCTGATCTGGCTGTTTCAATGGCGTATCAGAAGAAGAGGATAAAAAATCAGCAATAAACTCAAAAACTTTTTTTTTGCTCGAAAGTTCAAGGTTACACAGGCTTCTATCATGGGTAAGAATGCTATCTAAAATCATAAAAAAACCTGCAGTTATGGATATTCATAACACACAAAACAAGAATCAAAAGTGAGTATTCGGACTAAGTAGCGAGGGTGTTCGTACCTAGGCACACCGTAAACTATATATTTTATCATAACGCAACCAATACTATATTTTGTTATATCCGCTCCAAACATTTTTCTTCTTTTTGGATTTATGGTACGTCTTATCACCTCACAACAAGGTTCTTGCTTGAGAGGTGATATTTTTATTTAATGGCGCTTATTTAGCGTTTATGTGCCTGCTTTTCTTTATGTTTGACAAGTTGTCTGTCTACTTTATCAACCAATCCATCGATGGACGCATACATATCGTCTGATTCATCTTGCGCAAAGACCTCACCACCTGAGAATCGTATGGTTGCCTCTGCTTTTTGTCTGTGTTTTTCAACGGTTAGAGTGACATGTACATCGGTAATGTTATCGAAGTGACGAGTAACTTTTCCCAACTTGTTATTTACGTAATCACGTAAAGGGGAGGTAATTTCTAGGTGATGACCGCTAATATTTATTTGCATTCATTTTTCCTCAACTAAAAAGCCTTTCTGATAATAAGTATGAAGCCTCACGCCGTTGAAATAAGCTTAAAGACTTCGGTTTTCATCGACTCCTTGATATAAGCCGCTGTATTTCATCGCGTTTATCAGTTCTACGAGTGAAACCAGTTGACTGCTTCTACCCTTTGTATGTTCGTGAACACTGGGTGGATATCTTTTCGCATGTAAACATAAGCAGACTTAAGTTAATAATAGGGCTTGTGTAACAAGGACTCAAGACTATCACAAAAAATAGAGGATTTTGTGGCGCACAGTGACGACTAAGAAAAACATGCTGCCTGCTAGAACCCTACAAGTCATAAATTTGTTATAACCGTATTTTTAGATACGCTCTTCTGGGTGATGTTTTGTTAATTGTTGGAATGATATATTTTATTGGTTGTCTCTATTAGTTAACCGCCAAAAAAAAAGAGCATCGAGGTAATGTACAGGATAAAAATTCTTTTTTAATCTGGGTATGTTTACTTGCCCATCAGCCTGCCTCTGCATTTTTAGCAACTTATATTGCTGTAAACACTGGGATTGCAGGACTCGGCGTGGCGAGTGCAGCGACTGGAGGCTACATGGGATACAAGGTAGCGAAAAAACATAGCTCGCCTAAAAAGCACCCTGCATCAACACTAATTGGTACTGCAGTGGGAGCTACAGCTTTTCCTATCGCCTTATATGCTGGGATTTCTCTTTTTTCGATTATAGCCAAAGATGAAGCACGCACACCTATTATCGATGCAAAAAGTATTACCGACGCACAAATGGTGACTAATCATAGTGTTACATTGACAAGTATCACTGAGGAGGTTCATTGACGAATGTTCGCCTCATCACAACGCCTAGCAGCTCACCAAGCATTAGTAACACGCCTTTTACTTCACGCCAAGGTCTTTTGGGGGAACGCTTACTTTTCAGCATTACGTTAATAATAACGATTGCACCTTCAGCCAGCTTCCAAGGTCATTACTGCATAAACTTCTTCAATCTTAATGAAAGGCGCGCCCCCTTTATACATACGCATACAATCAAACCCCGTAGGCTCAAGCTTAAGGGATGCAATAAACCTTACCATATTGGGATTTTTTTCAGGTATATCCATATACACAGCAACGTTTTCAGGAAGGCCTGCACACAGGCCCTTAATCAAATCAATCGCATCCTCTACCTTCTGTGCGTAAACAGGGCCTACTCGGTACCCTTTGTCTGCTGCACGTAAAGCAGCATAACCCACCAACACACCTTCGCTATCAAGAATCGACGCATGCTTTTTTTCAAAATCTACCGATAGCCACGCTCGTATAAAACCCTGACGAGATTCCGAAACGTATTGCTCATCAAGCGCAGCAAGCGCGCCTACAGAGGGCGGAACAAGGCTAACTTGTCTGGGCCTAGCCTCATTTTTACTGACTTCATAGCAATATCTTCGATGAAAATACTCAGATGTGAAGCCACTTTTTTCATAATTCTTGATCTGATCAAACGCACCATCAAGACCAAATTTTTTTATGCCCTTACTTTCTAGAAGGCGGAACATATATTCCCACGCCCTCATACCATAACCACACCCTCGCAAGTTTTCTAACTCTACAATATAGTACCCAATGAAGGCATAGCCTGAGTCATAAACTGATGCTGAAATACTCGACACAAGAATGTCATCAACCAGCCCGACAACAAAATAACTTTTCCCTGAAGAATACAGCATGCAAGCATCATTCGTACCTGGGTTCCACTGCTCTTTCTTGGCCCAATCTACAAGCGTTTGAACTTCATCTGCATGCATTTCTCTCAGTGTTAATGTTCCCGGCATAATATTTTACCTTTGGCATACAAATACACGGGTAGCCGGAGCATTCAGTTATTTTGTTACGTACATTAAAATTACTGACAAGGCTACCTGTTGTGTGACGGCCATTAAAAGGAAAAGTTTCGTGTAGCTTTCAGACAAACTCCGTCCCTGAATCTGCACCCTTGATACGTTGACCTTAGGTTATCTTCCATCGCCATACCTTAAAAACTTCTATTTGCACCCCACACTCAGTCAAGGCAAAATAGCCAAAAATTTAATAAAAGGGGCCGTACATGGCTACCAGTTATCAAGACAAGCTCCGCTGCATCGAAAAAGATCCTGCCTTTTTAGCTGCACTCGCCACTCAATTCCGAGGAATAGAGAGAGAAAGTTTACGTGTTGATGAGCGGCAGCAGTTGTCTCAAAGCCCACATCCGCAGGCTTTAGGCTCGGCACTTTGTCACCCACAAATCACCACAGATTTTTCTGAAGCACAGCTCGAATTTATCACGCAGGTGCACCCGCGTATCGACACCTGTCTTTACGATTTACACAAGCTTCATCAATTTACATGCCAACAGCTCGATACAGAAAATCAAACGCTTTGGGCTGGCAGTATGCCAACTGAGTTACCCGAAGCAGCCGCTATCCCCCTTGCTCAATTTGGCTCATCCAATGTTGCGCAAATGAAAACCGCCTATAGGCAAGGCTTAAGTAATCGCTATAACTCAGAGATGCAAACTATTAGTGGCATCCATTACAATTTTTCGATGAGCGATAAGTTTTTTGTTCACTACCAAAAATACCTCGGCAACCATCAGCCTCACGATCAGTTTAAAACGGACCAATATTTCAACCTTATGCGTAACTTTCACCGGGTTGCACCCTTACATGTCTATCTCTTTGGTGCATCTCCGGCTTTTGACAAAAGCTTTTTGCCCAGTGACCATAAACTGCATGCCAACCTTCATCAAATAAACAACACACTCTACCTGCCCAATGCAACTTCATTACGCATGAGTGACATCGGCTATACCAGCGAAGCGCAAAGATCACTGTATATTTGCTTCAATACCTTAGAGAACTACACCCAATCTTTACGAATGGCTATCAAAGAAAACTACCCTGAATATGAAGCGATAGGTCTTACTGACGAGGATGGCCATTATAAACAGCTCAACACGTCACTCTTACAAATTGAGAATGAGTTTTACGGGGTGATCCGACCAAAACGCGTGTGCGCCTCGGGTGAAGCCCCCATCAACGCCCTTAATCGTGCGGGCATAGAATATGTCGAAATTCGTTGCGTGGATATTGACCCCTTCAAACCTATGGGCATCGATGAAGAAACACTGATTTTTTTAGATTTATTGCTACTCTATTGCCTACTTGAAGATAGCCCAGACTTCACAAGTGATACCTGCAATAAAGCCCAAGATAATTTAACGCGTGTCATTCATGAAGGCCGTAATGAAGACCTCGTTTTACACGACCTGTCAAACCCATCACAAACTACTAGCTTTAACAATTGGGGGGAATCGCTACTCAATACACTCACACCCATAGCAGAGTTGCTCGACAAGTTACAAGCAGAGACCCCTTATCAAGACGTTTTGCGTAAACAACAAGACAAAATACAAAACAGCGCACTAACACCCTCAGCCAAAATACTTGACGCATTAAAAGAATATGGCGACCATACCCAACTCATGAAACGCAAAAATCAAGACTGGCAAGATTATTTCCTTAAAAAACCTTTGTCAGATGCAAGTTTAGATGCCTTTAAGGCTGCAGCAGCGAACTCTTTAGCGCAACAACGCACATTAGAGCAAACCGACACCTTGCCTTTTGCCGATTATTTAGTGAATTACTACAAGCAATATTGATTGAGGTAAACATGAGTCACCCAACCGCATTGTTCTCTCACAAAGCCGGCTTTTTCTATTTATTTCTTGCCTGCTTGTGCCTTTTGAGCACTGGTATCTTTCTTGAATATTACTACCAGATCATTCCCTGTCCATTGTGTGTGACACAAAGGGTTTGCTACCTTCTAATCACCCTTATTGCTTTTGTTGCCTACCTTTTTTCAAAACCTCGTCATTACTACCTCAAGAGCTATATATTACTGATGATTCCTGCGTGCGTGGGAGCCGCACTCGCCATTAGACAAATCTGGCTACAGCACCTACCTAAAGACCAAGTCCCTGCCTGCGGCCCAGATCTTTCCTATATCATCGCAGAGTTCCCGATGGTAGATGTGATCACGGCTATGTTTGTAGGAGATGGCAATTGCGCAGAAGAAGTATGGTCATTCTTAGGCTTAAATATTGCAGAATGGTCACTTGTAAGTTTCATCACTATCACGATTTTCTGCCTTTACCAGATCATTAGGAAGCCCGCCGCTATAGAGCTAGACAGATGCCATTAACCCAGCGTCAACATTAAATATACCTACCGTTATTTGACGGTAGCCACCCCAGTGGGGCAGAATAGTGAACGGTACTTAGAAATGACCCATGGATGGTCGCCATTTACTTTACGGATAATTAGGATCACACCATGCCAGATGACAAAAACACAAAAAAAACTGTTTTCCTCGAAGTCGAAACACTTGTCGAGCAGTGGCTAGAAAGCCGTCAATCTCTCATCATTCGGTTTTGCCAGTTTAGTCAACTCCAAGAAAACCTTCCGCCTTCACTAGAAAACCTTAATGAACTTAAAGATTTTTGTGCGCAACTTGTTGATTACATATCGACAGGGCACTTTGAAATATATGAGAAACTGTTGAAAGAAGCGCAGCTGTTTGGCGATGACAACCTCTCACTCATGGAAGAAATTTACCCAAAAATTACGGATACAACGGATGAGTTTGTCGCGCTAGATGCCAAATTTGACGGGAAAAACAACCTCAGCATGGCCGAAATCAAGACGGCATTATCTTCTGCAGGGCAAATTCTCGATAAGCGCTTTATGCTTGAAGACCAGTTAATACAATTCTTTCATAAGTCACACGAAACTGAGGCTTTAAGTCTTGGCATGGCCCTCTCAAACTAGCTCATAGGCTTATTTATTAGCGCACTACTTTTACGGCTGAACCTTGAACGCACCCAAGCATAGCAAGGTTCTTCAATCACGTGATAAAAAATAACGGCAGTAAGTAACAGTAAACCTAACCCACAAAAAAAGTGTCCAACAGCAGACATCTCTGGTAAATGATTAACAATAAGAGAACTGTAAATCAGCCAAACAAATATCTGAAAAAGATAAATACTGTAACTAAGGTTGCCTAAATACTGGAAAATAGGCAAACCTAAAAAATGACTTAACCTACCCTGCGCTTGAGACATAATTAATAAGGCAACAGCGAATAACAATGCATAGCTTGAAGGTGTATCAATAACCCAGCCTAGGGCTAGGCTCAAATTTTTACCGAACACCTGCATCAAGCAAATTATTATGGCGACCCCATACACGATTCCTTTGTTTTTAAACAATGAGATATATGACTGATAACGCGTCACTAACAAACCTGACAGCGCACCGAGCATAAAGCTTGTAAGGTGGAACAAAGGAAATTTATACATAAAATCATGCGCTAGAGAAGACCCTTCTTGATAATCGACATCGCTCAACAAATTCGATAACACTACCTGCGTCGCAATGAAGATAATCGCATTAACCACTATAACCTGAGCTAAAGAAACCTTCTTATGATGCATCCAAAAAACCATCAAGGGAAAAAGCGCATAAAACAATAAATCTGCCGACAAAGTCCACGAAACAAAATTCAACTGGTGAACATACTCAGGAAACCATGACTGTAAAAGAAAAAAATGCAAAAATGCTATCACCCCGTCTGGTGGATCACCCAACAACCAAAGAAATACAACACTCAAAAAAAATGAAAACCAATAAAGCGGAAGAATCCGAGCGCAACGTGATACGACAAATCGCCGTACATCCAACCTAACGTTTTCTTGCTTGCCTCCAGCATATGCAAGATAATTTACAAACCCCGACACTACAAAAAAGAACGTCACCATATGCACCCCATCAAATACCGAAAAAAAAGCTAATCCAATCTGGTATTCTGGAGGCACGAAACGAAAGTGATACACGACAATAATGATCGCAGCAAAAAAACGGTAAAATCCTAACGTATCAACTCTCATGCTTTTTTTATTATTCAAAAACTAAAGAGCCTGAGCATACTAACATTGAAGAACCTCAGCAAATACTAGGGTGAAAAATTGTTAAACATTACATACATTCTACGCCAAGAAAATGCTCTAAAATTATGACGCGTCATATTCGACAGATTGCCAGAAAAGCTTTATCGAAACCTTATATCCCAGTATGTTTAATACTTGCGACTTTTATCATTCATCTTGGCTTTATCTTTGGCCAAACGTTTAGCGCTGACGACCACCTCCAGCGTTTTGTTTTCCTCTCCAACCCCAGCTTGGATCGATTAGGAATTACACCCAAAGAAAAGACGCTCAGCGCTACACTTACCAATCAATTCAACTTTTTTGATGCAAATGAACTTCGATTTGATGCTCAAAAAAAATACGGCGTTCTTCCTTGGTGGATTAATGACAATGCGAAATTACATTTATTCCGCCCCATCGCCTCGCTAACCCACTGGATAGATTACCAGCTCTGGCCTGACTCGCTCACGCTTATGCATGCAACATCCTTGCTCTTACTCATACTGGCTTATCTTGCAGCACTCCTCCTTTACCGCTCACTAGAACCCAAACCTTGGCTAGCATTTTCAGCCTTTATTCTTTTCTTTATTGACGTATCCATGATTTTTCCTTTAACTTGGCTCGCCTCACGTAACATTATCCTTGTTATCGGATTCACAGCCCTTAGCCTTTTTTTCCTTCAGCGCTCCTACGGCAAACCTTCTTCACTCATTCTGAGCTTGCTATGCTTTGCGGCGAGCATTTTATCTGCAGAAGCAGGCATCACGACATTTGGGTTTATTCTCGCTTACCTTTTGATTCTTGATAAACGCAAGACTCCAATAAAGATCGCCATTTTATTATTGTTTTTAAGCCTTATTGCACTATGGAAAGTCGGCTACATAATGGCAGGCTTTGGATCAACAGATGTGGGAAATTATCTCGATCCGCTCAACGAACCTCTCGATTTCTTTTTACAATGCTTCACACAATATCCCCTGCTATTAGTGAACAGCCTCACGGGGATTGAAGGATTTGTCGGCTCTCTTTATACAAGCTTTTTTGGTTTTACACTCATCGTACTTCTGTGTTTCGCTTGTTACCGCATCCAACAGAGAGCCTTATGGTTTTGGTTCTGCGCTCTTTTATTTTCATTTATACCCTACCTTGCACTTCCGGCTACAGCGCCAAGATTTACGGTTTTACCCCATCTGGCCACGGCAGCTATTTTTGCACATTTGCTATTCACACCCGCTACACGCATTGCAAAGAGTAAGTTTGGCCGTAATAGTTATCGTGTTCTTTTATGCTTGATTATTTGTCTGCACTTACTGATTTCGCCTCTCATTATTATGACAACCTCTTTATTGGCAGCGAACACAAACTTGATGAGCCATAGCACCACGAATCAAAACTACAACCGCTTCGAACCAACCAACATCAAAAACAAGCATCTGATCATTCTACAATCTGCCGACCCTTTCCGACTGATGTTTTACCCTTACAAAGCAACTTTCTACCGTGAACCACTCGCTGCATCAATTCAGCAGATCGCACCAGCAACAAGTAGCCTGATCATAGAAACGCTGTCATCTCGCCATTTGCGTGTTGATATCCCGCACGGACTCATTCTCACAGGCAAAGAAGTGCAACAGCAACTTGATAGTACGGGCAGGCAACTATTACCAAGGGATTACGATTTCTACGGGTTCTTCTATCAAGGTCACTACAAAGAAAAAATTGGCAACCGTCATAGCTTCGATGCCTATACAATCACGATAAACGCTTTAAATAAGAAAAATCAGGTCACGCAGTTAGATATCACCCTTAAATATCCTTATGACAGCAATCACTACTATTGGATGACCTGGAATAGTCAATCCAGCCAATACCAACATATCCAACTACCCGAAATCCGCGAAAAACGTCTATTTAAAGGACTGCTCGAAACTGTTGGTGCTCAATAATTATAACCCTAAGATACATATGCCAACCTTGAATTCTTGTTTTCACCCCCTATATATGAGATGGTTTATTTTCTTTTCTTGTCCACTATTCCCTTGGAGATATTCCTATGGCTGAAATCATTCATACTACAGACGCATCTTTTGAAGAAGATGTCATCAAAAATAACAATGTTGTCCTCGTCGACTTTTGGGCAGAATGGTGTGGCCCTTGTAAAATGATCACCCCCGTACTTGATCAACTATCAGTGGAGTACGCAGACAAGCTGCAAATCGCCAAGGTTAATGTTGATGAAAATAGTGAAACACCTGCTAAATATGGCGTAAGAGGCATACCGACACTTTTATTATTTAAAGATGGCGAAATACTTGCTCAAAAAGTGGGCGCCTTATCAAAAACCCAACTGATCGAATTCATTGAATCCTCCACAAAATAAGGCTTTCAGCGCTTGCTCAGCACGCAATAAATAATGCTGAGCAATATTCAATAATTTACTTGATCTATGTGTTGTCACTGCTATTATAGTTCCAAGAATTAAAATCTCGCATCACTCCCCAAACCCCTTAACTTTTCTCCTACTCCTTTTACAAAAACTCTATGAATCTGACGGATCTTAAAACAAAATCTATAACTGAATTGCTTGATATTACCTCTGAGATGGGACTTGACAATCTTGCTCGGTCACGTAAGCAAGACGTTATCTTTTCTATATTAAAAAAACACGCTAAAAGCGGTGAAGATATCTACGGTGATGGCATCCTAGAAATCTTGCAAGACGGCTTTGGTTTTTTACGCTCAGCCGAGGGATCATACCTAGCAGGCCCTGATGACATTTATGTATCACCTAGCCAAATTCGTCGTTTCAATCTACGCACAGGCGATACCATCTCTGGAAAAATCCGCCCACCTAAAGATCAAGAACGCTATTTCGCTTTATTAAAAGTTGATCAAATTAATTTTGAACAACCTGAGAACTCACGCCACAAAGTCTTATTTGAAAACCTAACACCGCTATTCCCTGACGAACGCCTACTGCTTGAAGCAGGCAACGGTAGCAGTGAAGATTTAACCGGCCGTATTATTGATCTTGTTGCCCCTATCGGCAGAGGTCAGCGTGGCTTGATCGTTGCGCCACCCAAGGCAGGTAAGACCATTATGTTGCAACATATGGCACAAAGTATTGTAAGAAACAACCCCGAATGCTTCGTCATTGTATTACTGATCGACGAGCGCCCTGAAGAAGTCACCGAAATGCAACGCTCTGTGCGTGCTGAAGTCGTCGCATCCACCTTTGATGAACCACCCGCGCGTCATGTTCAAGTCGCCGAAATGGTTATCGAACGCGCAAAACGTCTCGTTGAACACAAAAAAGATGTCGTCATCCTACTCGACTCAATCACACGTTTAGCCCGTGCCTACAACACCGTCCAGCCTAGCTCAGGAAAAGTACTAACCGGTGGTGTTGATGCACACGCGCTTGAGCGCCCTAAACGCTTCTTTGGTGCCGCACGAAACATCGAGCAAGGCGGCAGCTTAACCATTCTTGCTACAGCCCTTGTCGAAACGGGTTCAAAAATGGATGAGGTTATCTTTGAGGAATTCAAAGGTACTGGCAACATGGAGCTTCACCTCGAACGTAAAGTCGCAGAAAGACGTATCTATCCCGCAATCAATATTCGCCGTTCAGGCACGCGACGTGAGGACTTACTTACCACCGAAGACGAGCTACAACGCATGTGGATTCTGCGTAAGCTACTTCATGAGATGGACGATGGTGCAGCCATCGAATTCTTGATCGACAAACTACGTGACACCAAGTCTAACGCCGAATTCTTCGGCTCTATGAAACGCAGCAAATAACACCACAACTCAGGCGGGCGAATAGTCATGACCTGCTTGAGTTACTTCCCTTTACCTTGTCCCTTCGCACGCTAAACAGGTAAACTCCCACTCCCCTTTTATTCTTTTCATACGGTTACCTTATGGCCTACGCAGACTTGCGCGAATTCATTAAGCAACTTGAAAAACAAGGGGAGCTCAAGCGCATAAAGCAGCCTGTTGACCCCAAATTTGAGATGACCGAAATTTCTGATCGTACGCTCAAAAAAGGTGGGCCTGCTCTCTTATTTGAAAATCCTATTGGGTTCGATATGCCAGTGCTGTGTAACTTATTCGGCACAGAAAAACGGGTAGCTATGGGAATGGGGGCAGAATCAGTCAGCTCATTGAGAGAGATCGGCGAACTTTTAGCTTTCCTACGGCAGCCCGACCCACCCAAAGGGTTTAAAGATGCATGGAACAAATTGCCCATCTTTAAAAAAGTACTCAGCATGGGGCCGAAAATGGTTAACTCAGCGCCTTGCCAAGAAATTATTAAAAGAGGCGATGAAGTTAATTTGCATAACATCCCTATTCAAACCTGCTGGCCGAAAGATGCAGGCCCGTTAGTCACTTGGCCACTCGTGATCACGCGAGGGCCTCACAAAGAACGCCAAAATCTAGGCATTTATCGCCAACAGCTGATAGGCAAAAATAAGCTCATCATGCGCTGGCTATCACATCGTGGCGGTGCATTGGATTTTCAAGAGTTCCAAGACCAAAATCCCGGTAAACCTTTTCCTGTCTGTGTCGCCCTTGGTGCTGATCCAGCTACTATTTTAGGTGCGGTCACGCCTGTCCCTGACACGCTTTCTGAATACGCTTTTGCAGGACTTCTCCGTAACAAGAAAACTGAACTCACCAAGGCACTCACTTCAGATCTCAATATCCCAGCGACGAGTGAAATTATTTTAGAAGGCTTTATCTACCCTGATGAAATGGCCGACGAGGGACCTTTTGGTGATCATACGGGTTACTATAATGAGGTAGAGCGATTCCCTGTTTTTACTGTCGAGGTCATCACCCACCGCGAGAACCCTATCTATCACAGCACTTATACAGGCAGACCACCTGATGAACCTGCGATACTAGGCCTTGCATTGAATGAAGTTTTTGTTCCTATCCTGATCAAGCAGTTTCCCGAAATCATCGATTTTTATCTACCCCCAGAGGGTTGCTCCTACCGACTCGCCGTTGTCAGTATTAAAAAGCAATACCCCGGTCATGCCAAGCGCGTAATGCTCGGAATTTGGTCCTTTTTACGGCAATTTATGTATACCAAATTTATTATCGTCACCGATGACGATGTGAATATTCGTGACTGGAAAGATGTCATCTGGGCCATCACCACTCGCATGGATCCTACGCGCGACACAACCTTGCTTGATAACACCCCTATCGATTACCTCGATTTCGCCTCGCCTGTTTCTGGGCTAGGTTCCAAAATGGGATTAGATGCCACCAACAAATGGAAAGGAGAAACTGATCGCGAATGGGGTGAGCCTATTGAGATGGATAAGCGCGTAAAAGATCGCGTGGATGAAATTTGGAACACTTTAGATATTGATGAGTAAGCAGTGAATCGTGGGTTGATATGACAGCAACCCACTAAAATCTGATTATTATGTCAGAGGCTGGCTATCACGAGTGATAACTTGGTGAAAACTCATGTACTGCATCAATAAAAACACCCGCATTTTCAGGATCAACACCGGGTGTTATACCGTGCCCTAAGTTAAACACATGACCAGAGCCCTTACCGTAACTTTCTAGAATCGCCTTCACCTCCTCTCGTATACGCTGCGGCTTCGCGTAGAGGATTGCAGGATCCATATTGCCTTGTAGTGCAACTTTTTGCCCAACTCTAGACCTTGCTGCACCGATATCTATTGTCCAATCTAGCCCCAGCGCATCGCACCCAGATTCAGCGATAGCCTCTAACCATAATCCACCATTTTTAGTGAACAGGATGACAGGCACCTTCATGCCATTATGCTCACGAATTAAACCGCTAACAATTTTAGTCATATAGTGAAGGGAGAACTCTTGATAAGCACTATGACTTAAAACGCCGCCCCAAGTATCAAAAATTTGCACCACTTGCGCACCCGATTTAATTTGTGCGTTCAAATAATCAATCACCGTATCTGCGAGAATAGAAAGCAGCTGATGCATCACCTCTGGCTGATTAAAGGCAAGGTTTTTAACTTGATGAAAATCACGCGTAGACTGCCCTTCAACCATATACGTTGCCAATGTCCATGGACTGCCGGAAAAGCCAATCAGGGGAATATCACCACTCAGAGCACGGCTTATCGATGCAACAGCATCGGTGACATAGCCTAAATCCTTCTCAACCACGACCTTATGTAAATCGGCTACGTCTTTCTCAGAACGAACTGTTTTTCGGAATTTTGGCCCTTCGCCTTCTTCAAAATATAACCCTAAGCCCATTGCATCAGGTATAGTCAAAATGTCAGAAAACAAGATGGCTGCATCCAAGGCATAACGGCGTAAAGGCTGCATAGTCACTTCGGTGGCAAAATCTGTATTTTTGCACAATGAAAGAAAGTCACCGGCTTGTGAGCGTGTTTTCTTGTACTCAGGTAAATACCGCCCCGCCTGACGCATCATCCAGACTGGGGTGCTATCAACAGGCTGTTTCAATAATGCTCTTATTAGACGATCATTTTTTAAAGTCATATGGCAGCTCAATTAATGAAAATACCGCATGATAAAGGAGGTGTGAGGGAAAGTAAAAGAAGGGCTCTAAACAGAGCCCAAGCAAATTTATCGCTTTTTAAATGCAAATTTCAAATAACTATCAAACGTCCAGGTAATTAAGAATACCTTCAGCCGCTTGCCTTCCTTCCCAGATGGCAGTTACAACGAGATCTGAGCCCCGCACCATATCACCACCTGCAAAAACTTTGCCATTTGTGGTTTGGAAGGCGAACTCCTGCTCTTCCTCAGCAATAATGCCCTTCCAGTTATTTAGCTGCACATCAAAATCTTTTAGCCACTCAGGTGGGCTTGGCTGAAAACCGAATGCGATAACTACTGCATCAGTTTCAATGATCTGCTCACTACCTTCAATCACGACAGGGCGACGGCGACCATTTTCATCAGGCTCACCCAGTTCGGTCTCCACCACTTTAATGCCTGAAACATCACCTTTTTCGTTAGCGATAATCTCTAATGGTTGACGATTGAATAAAAAATTAACGCCCTCTTCCTTGGCATTTTTTACCTCACGCTTAGAGCCAGGCATGTTCGCTTCATCACGACGGTACACACAATTCACGATGTCAGCACCTTGGCGTACCGCCGTTCGGTTACAGTCCATCGCCGTATCACCACCGCCCAAAACGACGACTTTTTTGCCCTTCAGATCAACAAAGTCAACGTCTTTTTGCTCAAAGCCCAAGTTGTTATTCACACTTCCAATCAAATAGGGCAGCGCCTCATAAACTTGAGGCAAGTCTTCTCCTGTAAACCCACCCTTCATATATTTGTAAGTACCCATACCCAAAAACACAGCATCGTAATCTGCCATTAACGTCTCAAATGCAATATCTTTGCCGATTTCAGTATTGAGATGAAACTTAATCCCCATGCCCTCAAAGACTTCACGGCGATTGCTCATCACCGATTTCTCAAGTTTGAATTCTGGGATACCAAAAGTAAGCAGACCGCCAACTTCTGGATACCGATCATAAACATCAACATCCATACCCGCACGAATCAGTACATCGGCACAACCCAAGCCCGCGGGGCCTGCACCAATAATCGCTACTTTTTTGCCGACTTTTTCAACTTGCGACATATCCGGTCGCCAACCCATAGCAAATGCCGTATCGGTGATGTATTTTTCAACATTACCGATAGTGACGGCGCCAAACCCATCATTCAACGTACACGCGCCTTCACACAAACGATCCTGTGGACAAACACGCCCACACACTTCCGGTAACGTATTGGTTCTATGGCTCAGCTCTACCGCCTCGAGGATATTCCCTTCAGAAGCTAGCTTTAGCCAGTCAGGAATAAAGTTATGAACCGGGCATTTCCACTCACAATAGGGGTTACCGCACCCTAAGCAACGGTGTGATTGCTCTTTCGCCTCTTTTTGGACATAAGGCTCATAAATTTCAACATAATTTTTCTTACGAACATCGATAGCCTTCTTGCTCGGATCGTGTCGCTCAACATCGATAAACTGAAAAGGGTTATTTAATGGCTTATTCATTATTATCTCTTCCTCGACTAGGCAGCTTTACTTAAATTAGCCATAAGCTTTTCAAGGCTCGCTGCTTTAGGCTTCACTAACCAAAACTTGTTAATAAAATCATCGAAGTTGTCGAGAATCTCTTTACCCCATGCACTTCCTGTTGCACTAACAAATTCGCTAATAATCTGTTCCAGATGGTTTCGGTAAGGGCCGAAAGCCTCTGTTGTAATGCGTGTGATTTCGACTAGCTCACGGTTCAGCTTATCCGCAAAAGTTCGATCAAGATCTAACACATAAGCAAAACCCCCGGTCATACCCGCACCAAAGTTATAACCTGTTTCACCCAGTACAGCGACGACACCCCCTGTCATATATTCACAACAATGATCACCGGAACCTTCGATAACGGCTTTAGCACCTGAATTCCTCACGGCGAAACGCTCACCCGCTGTGCCGGATGCCATTAACTTACCGCCAGTCGCGCCGTATAAACATGTATTGCCAATAATGGATGCTTCGTGGGATTTGAAAGCACTGTTTTTAGGTGGATAAATAACGAGTTCGCCGCCAGCCATTCCCTTGCCGACATAATCATTCGCGTCACCTTCAAGCTCTATCATTAAGCCTTGTGCATTCCATACACCAAAGCTTTGTCCCGCTGTGCCTTTCAATTTTAACTGAATCGGCGCATCTTTTAAGCCATCAAAGCCATGCACACGTGCAATTTCACCGGATAACCTTGCACCAATAGAACGATCACAGTTGGATACATCATAGTTAAATATTCCACCGGCTTTCTGATGGATCGCACCCTTTGTTTCTTCAAGCATACGCTCTGCCAACTCGCCTTTATCATAAGGGTCGTTTGAGTCAACTTCACAGTAAACCGGCGCTTGTGGGTCAACCAAGTCATTACCCAAAATGGCTGACAAGTCAAGATTGGCATGTTTATCGCTATCACCGTCAATCACCACCAGCAGGTCTGTACGCCCAATCAGCTCTTGCAGACTTGCAACACCCAACTTTTCCAACCATTCACGCACTTCTTTCGCCACAAAGGTGAAGAAGTTCGTTAACATCTCAACATTACCAATAAAGTGTTCTTCACGGAGCTTTTCGTTTTGTGTGGCAACACCTGTCGCACAATTATTCAAATGGCAAATACGCAAGTATTTACAGCCCATGGCAACCATAGGCGCAGTACCAAAACCAAAGCTTTCTGCACCCAGTATCGCAGCCTTCACCACATCTAACCCTGTTTTTATACCGCCGTCTGCTTGTACCCGTACTTGGTGGCGTAGGCCGTTACCACGCAATGCTTGCTGTGCTTCACTTAAGCCAAGCTCCCAGGGGGAACCAGCATGACGAATCGATGTCAATGGGCTTGCTGCTGTGCCACCGTCGTAACCTGAAATTGTGATCAAATCAGCGTAGGCTTTCGCTACACCAGCTGCAATCGTCCCGACGCCTGGCTCTGAAACCAGTTTTACTGAAATAAGTGCAGTTGGATTCACCTGTTTCAGATCAAAGATAAGTTGTGCTAAATCTTCGATGGAATAAATATCATGATGCGGCGGCGGTGAAATCAGTGTGACGCCTGGAACAGAGTGTCGTAAGCGTGCAATCAGCTTATTCACTTTACCACCAGGCAACTGACCACCCTCTCCGGGCTTCGCCCCTTGAGCAACTTTTATTTGTAAGACCTCAGCATTCACTAAGTAGTGTGGTGTCACACCAAAACGCCCAGAAGCAATTTGTTTGATTTTAGAAACGCGATCCGTACCGAAACGTGCGGGGTCTTCACCACCCTCGCCTGAATTAGAACGTGCACCTAAACTATTCATTGCCATGGCTAGAGCTTCGTGTGCCTCAGGTGATAAAGCACCTAACGACATTCCTGCGGAGTCAAAACGCTTTAGAATGGCTTCAATAGGCTCTACCTGATCAATATTAATAGAATTACTTGTATCGAGGTGCATCAAATCACGTAGTGATGAGATTGGGCGATTATTCACTTCGTTAGCATAGCGTTCATAATCCGTGTAATCCCCTGTTTTCACTGCTTGCTGTAACAGTTGAACAACATCTGGGTTGTAAGCATGATACTCACCACCGTGTACATATTTCAGAATCCCTCCTTGAGATATCGGCTTACGTTTTTTCCATGCCGTACTCGCCAATGCTTTTTGATCATCTTCTAAATGGCGAAAGCTTGAGCCTTGAATTCGGCTCTCACAGCCAACAAAACAAAGATCGACGACATCTTGCGCAATACCTACAGCTTCAAAAAGTTGTGCGCCACGATAACTTGCAATTGTTGAAATACCCATTTTGGAAAGAATTTTAAGAATGCCTTTATTCAAACCTTTACGGTAATTGCTAAAGATATCTTTAGGTTCACCTAAAATCTCACCTGTGGTAATCAAATCATTCAGTACCGCATAGCCAAGGTAAGGGTAAACCGCTGTTGCACCAAAACCAATCAGCACAGACAGCTGGTGAGAATCTCGTGCCGAACCTGTAGCCACGATAATATTAGCATCACAACGCGAGCCTGTTTTAATCAGATGATGATGAACTGCCCCTGTGACAAGTAACGCTGGCGCTGGGATTTTATCATCGGCAATCATTTGATCCGACAAAACGAGAATCACGTTACCTGCTTTAACCGCTTTTTCCGCTTGCAAACACAAGCTCGTAACAACTGTTTTTAAATCGCTTAATGTCGGATCATAATTTATATCGAGCACAATTGATTTGAACGCTGGGTCTTCTATGTTTAGCAATCGATCAAGTTTCGACTTAGACAAAACAGGTGAGCTTAAAATGGCTCGATGAGCATGTTCTTTTGTTTCGGTAAAAACATTCATTTCCTTACCTACGCAAGTTTCTAGCGACATAACAATCGCTTCACGCAATGGATCAATCGGTGGGTTGGTTACTTGCGCAAATTGCTGTCTGAAATAATCATAAACTGGGCGTTCTTTTTTCGACAATACAGCCATTGGCGTATCATCACCCATTGAACCTATAGCTTCTTGCCCTGACTCAGCTACAGGGCGTAGCACTTGATCACGCTCTTCGAAGGTAACTTGAAACTGCTTCATATATACATCAAGCGTATTCTCATCAATAGACTCTTGAATAGCATCACCGTCAAGGTCTGCTTCAATACGTAGCGCGTTTTCTTTCAACCATTTTTTATAAGGTTTTGCTTTTTTTAGATTGTTATCAATATCCGCATTAAACAAAACCTTACCGCTTTCGGTATCCACAGAGAGAATTTGGCCCGGCCCCACTCGCCCCTTAGCAACCACATCTTCTGGTTGATAATTAAAGGTGCCAACCTCTGACGCACAGACGAGGTAATCGTCTTTAGTGATAATATATCGTGCCGGTCGTAAGCCATTCCTATCCAATAGACATACCGCTCGTTTTCCATCTGTTAATACGATGCCTGCAGGCCCATCCCATGGATCCATATGCATGGAGTTATACTCATAGAAAGCTTTAAGGTCAGCGTCCATGGTATCAATATTCTGCCAAGCCGGTGGAACAAGCATTCTTGCTGCACGGTATAAATCCATCCCGCCCGCTAACAACACTTCAAGCATATTATCTAAACTCGATGAGTCGGAACCTGTACGATTAACCAATGGCTTTAACGCCTGAATATCTGGCAAACTCTCAGTTTCAAATTTATCGGTTCTTGCATCAGCCCAGTTTCGGTTACCCATAATTGTGTTGATTTCACCGTTATGCGCAAGCAATCTGAAAGGTTGCGCCAACGGCCATTTAGGCAGGGTGTTTGTAGAAAAACGCTGATGAAACACACAAATTGCCGTTTCTAATGCAGGGTTAGCAAGATCCAAATAGAATTTTGGTAAATCAACCGGCATGAGCAAGCCTTTGTAAGCAATAACGTCGGCCTGTAAGCTCACCACATAGAAGTTATCATCAGAAGCCAATGCTTTTTCTGCGAGCTTTCTCCCTATAAAGAGGGCGCGAGCAAAATCTTGGTCATCAAGGCCGTTAGCGGCAACAAATATTTGCTCTATCTGCGGTAAAGATTCTGCAGCAATACGCCCACAGATAGTCGAGTCGAAAGGTACTTTACGCCAACCAATAACCGTTAAACCTTGCTTAACAAGGTGATCTTCTAACGTTTTACGCGCAACCTCTGCTAGAGATTCCTGCTGATTTAAAAAAATCTGACCGACGGCATAACGCCCGTCTAGAACAATACCAAACTCTGTTTTCGCAATAGCCTTGAAAAAACCGTCAGGCTTTTTCATTAGGATGCCACAGCCATCTCCGGTTTTCCCGTCGGATGCAATACCGCCACGGTGCGTCATGCGCGTCAATGACTCTATCGCTTTCTGTAATAAATCGTGGCTTGGCAAGCCTTGAATTTGAGCGATTAAGCCAAATCCACAGTTATCTTTGAAATCCTCTGGGCGATATAAGCCGTGTTGCATAGCATTTCTCATCGTGGCTCCGTTTAGTTCTTATTCTCAAGTGTACAAATTTCGCACAATTCATCCTGAAAATGGCACGACATTTTACATAGACTGGGTATGAAGGACAAATATTTAGCTAAATATTTGATCCTTTTTTTGGGGAAATGCAGCAAAAATCGAAAAAAATCGGCAAAAGTGTGCCTATTTATCAAGAAACCCACGTATTACATTATGCATTTCTTTTTCATCGTACTCTTCAGTTAAGTAAGCTTTTCCAAGCTCTCGGAGCAAAATGAGGCGAATACTGCCATTTACATTCTTTTTATCGACAGACATGACAGCCAAAAAAGCATCTAAACTGTCGATACCTTTAACCGTAACAGGTAGCCCCGCTTTTCTATAGAGCGATACCGTTCTTTCAAGTATTTGTATATCAAGCTTATTTACACTATTTGACAACGTTATCGCCATCAATGTACCAATAGCGATTGCCTCACCATGCAAGTAATGTCCATAACCACAGAGTGTTTCAATGGCATGCCCAAAGGTATGACCTAAATTGAGTAGCGCGCGCACCCCACTTTGCTCTGTCTCGTCTTGCTTAACAATGTTTGCCTTTATCTCACAAGATCGCCGTATAGCGTAGCTAAGTGCTTTATGGTCTTTCTGAACTAACGCATCAATATTACTTTCAATCCATACAAAAAAATCGACGTCTTCAATAAGCCCATATTTGATAACTTCAGCCAAACCGGCTGCGACCTCTCGCCCTGACAAAGTGTCTAACGTCAACGTATCAATGACAACGGCTTTCGGTTGATGGAAAGCACCAATCATATTTTTACCTAAAGGATGATTAATGCCTGTTTTACCCCCCACCGATGAATCAACTTGAGACAATAATGTGGTTGGCACTTGAATAAAATCAATTCCGCGCTGATAACAAGCAGCAGCAAAGCCCGTCATATCACCCAGCACTCCACCCCCTAGGGCGATCATCACGCTTGAGCGGTTAAGTTTCTCTTCCAGTGCCTTTGTCCAAATACGTTCAATACTCACCATGCTTTTAAATTGTTCTCCGTCCTCAAGCATGACAGTATCAACCTGCTTAGCCGATGTTAGCGCTGATAGCAGTGTCGAATGGTAAAATGGCGCTATTGTTGGATTGGTAACAATTAATACGTTTCTAGCATTTACAAACGGCTCAAACCTGCTTGCATCAAGAATGTGTTGCCCAATATATATAGGGTAGCTTCGCTCAGATAGCTCAACAGTTAGCTGCATGCCTTTATCTCAATTGATTTAAAAATAAGAAGGGGATTCTATACCCATCGGAATTGGAGATGCAAGAAGGCGGCAAGCGAGCGAATCTCCATGAGCTTACAATCAGTAAGTGATTGGGGTGAGCGAGCGCGGCCAACGCCTTTGCATCTTCAAGGGTGATAGGTATAGATGGCTAAGATATGTTTTGCCAGTGATCGAGTATATTCTCAACCACGTCAGTGACACTCTTTGAATGTGTAGCTTCAATAATATCTGCAACCTCTTTATACAGCGGGGCTCTTATAGCCATTAACTCGGTGAGCTTTTTCTTAGGGTCATTCACCGCAAGCAGCGGCCGGTTTTTATCTTTTAGCGTTCTTTCATACTGGGTTTCAACATCCGCATAAAGATAAACAACCAAGGATCGCGCTTTCAGTAGATCACGATTAACTTTTTGCTTAATAACCCCCCCTCCTGTCGCAATCACACTAGAATCTCCACAAGCCAACTCGGCCTGCAACACACTCGTCTCTCGCTGCCTAAAACCTTCCTCACCCTCAACATCAAAAATCCAAGGAATATCAGCGCCGGCTTGCTCTACAACCAGCTGATCGATATCTCGAAATGCACAGGAAAGCGATTTTGCTAGCTGACGGCCAATGGTCGACTTTCCGGCACCCATCGGCCCCACTAAAACAATATTCCTTTCGCTCACTCAACTAAACTCTCAGTAAGAATCTTAGGTGTCACAAAAACCAATAGCTCTGTTTTCTTCGTTTTCATTGTTGTTTTCCTGAAAAGCCTACCAAGATAAGGGATATCACCTAAAAATGGTGTTTTGGAAACACTCTGCAACTCAGTTGAACTAAACACACCACCAAGTACAACCGTTTCGCCATTGTTCACCAATACTTCTGTTGAGAGCTGGTTGGTCTTAATAGTAGGAATACCGTTACTGGTCTCAGGCCCAATGGAATCTTGGTTTATCTTTAATTTCATAATAATTCTATTGTCTGGTGTGATATTCGGTGTCACATCCAAAACAAGTGCAGCATCAACAAATGAGATAGTTGTCCCCCCATTTGGTGCGGTTGTCTCATAGGGTATTTGCTGACCTGCTTTAATACTAGCATTTTGTTTATCGCCTGTAATAATTTTAGGCTGAGAAAGCACCTCTCCATTACCGCTATTTTCTATGGCAGACAGCTCTAAATTGAGTAGACCATTATCTGAAAGAAAACCTAAGCTGATCTTCGTTGCGCCTAAATCAGCAATACCCAAGTCTACAATATTGCCTACTGTCACCTTGTCACCATTTGAGATATCGACAAGGCTTTTATCGCTGCCAGAAACAAGCATGGTATTTCCATTACCGTCGGTCTTCCCGTTAAAGCCGCCCCATTTAATACCCAAAGCCTCTGATGCATCGGAAGTTGCTACAACAATACGTGCTTCGATCATCACCTGTTTAACAGGTACATCCACCAATTCTATAAGCTTTCTGATGGCAATCAGTTTATTCGCTGTCTCTGTAATTAATAACGAGTTTGTACGCTCATCAACCACAACCATAGCGCGCGCGGTCAGCAATCGACCGGTACTGGCTTCTGATTCACCTTCGCCGCCCGCTGACTTGCCAGTTAGCAGGTCACTGATGTTTTTTGCGTCAGCATAACGAATTCGAAGAAATTCAGTTTGCAGGGGCGCAAGCTCTTCAAGCTGCTTATTCGTTTGTATTTCTTGCTGCTCACGCTGTGCAATTTCAACCGCAGGCGCGACCATTAAAACGTTACCTTCTTGACGTTTATCTAGCCCTTTCGTTTTAAGAATCAGTTCCAGAGCCTGATCCCATGGAACATTTTGTAATCTTAATGTGATCTTACCCGTAACTGTATCACTCGCAACAAGGTTCAAATCAGTAAAATCTGCAATCAACTGCAGAACCGAACGAACTTCAATATCTTGGAAGTTAAGAGACAGCTTTTCACCAATAAACGAGAATTCTTTTTCTTTCGATTCTATTTCTTCCTGTGATAGGGGTTTAACAGTTAATACATAGGTGCTACCCGACTGATAAGCTAAATAATCATACTCTCCAGAAGGTCGGATAATGAGCTCGGCCGAGCCATTCGCTTGCTTTGCGTCAACCCACTGGATCGGCGTTGAAAAATCGGACACGTCGTAGCGTAACTGTAATTTTTTAGGTAATTGTGTTTTCCCGAAGCTTAAACGAATATCCTTACCTTCAAGGCGGTTATCCACATCAACGTAAGGTGTACTAAGCTCGACAACTAAACGCCCTTCACCGTTATCACCACGCCTGAAATCAATGGTTTTTACACTTGCGCTATCATAATGCGGCACTTTGCTTTGTTGACTTTGACCAATAGCAGACTTAGCCTTGGCAACAAATGACTGCTGCCCATTACCCAAATCTACAATTAATTGATTACCTTCGATCTTTGTTTCATAAGTACCAAGACTCAACAAGTTAATAACAACACGTGTTCTATTCCCAGAGGTAACAACAACGGTACTTTGGACATTATTCATATCCAAAAGAAATTTTTTCTTCTTAAGCTTTGATTTTGTCTCAGCAAAATCAAGCGCAATCCGTGCAGGATTTTCAATTGCATAAATCGCAGGCGTAGGTACCACACCATCGAAAGTGAATACCATATTCACTCGGCTATCCGGCAGTGTATTGAACTCAGTATCAATAATATTGACACCAGCCTGAGCGCGCATAATGAATAGAACTAGCACACTAGAGGCTAGCAAAAATTTTATTGCTGATTGACGAGTCATTGCCAGGATTCTCTCTTTCTTTTCGTATTGTTATTATCGTTCTACTGGTACTTTTGGTTACTCAACCAACTCAATGGTTCTTGGTCTCTCTACCCATCCACTTACACCGTTAGCAATAATTTCCATTAATTGCACGTGTCTCTCACTGACCACTCGAATCATGCCGTGATCTTTACCAAGATAGTTACCTTCTTTAACAAAGTGGACATTACCGTTATTGTCATCAATCAATGCCCAACGCTGACCTTTCTGTTCAATAGTACCAACCATATTTATCGACTCAATGCTAAATTGCTCGAGAAATTCTTTCACTCGATTAGGCTCAGGCTCAATAGACGACACAGGAAACAGCTGAACGAGATTCTCAATGGTTACCGGACGATCGAAGGGGCTACGCATTTGAGAAACGCTATAATCGAAAGGTTCATAAGGTATAAATGTTGGGATTGGCTCAATTTGCCCTATAGGCTTTGCTTTAACTTCTGCCATAAAACTGGATAAATCACTGTAATCATTACTTGTACAAGCTGTTAAAAAAACAGCAAACGCAACTAGCATCAAAGTGTTTTTCTTATTCATTCGTTTAACCCCTTGATCTACGCTTGCTAGTATCAGTACTTTCTTTATAGCGGTAGGTATAAGCTTTGATATCCATCTGCAAAGCAGTGTTTCCTCTTTTTCCTGCGCCTTTATGAGCAGGGCTTATCGTGAAGTCTGTCAACGTTACAATTCTCGGTAAACTCGCCACGCCACTAACAAATGCGCCCATATCATGATAAGAGCCGCTCACAACAATATCGATGGGGAGCTGTACATAAAACTCTTTACTGATCTCACTATCAAGATCGATCGATTTAATCTCTAAACCACTAACCTCACCTTTTGTAGTGATATCCTCGAGTAATCCTGGTACTTCTGTATCTGTTGGCAGTTGACTTACTAGCGCACCAAATGACTCTTGCATTTCTATCATTTGCTCTCGGTAGGCACTCAAATTTGCTGCCATAAAGGCCTTTCTTGAAAAAGTATTTTTCAGCTGTATTTCTTTGCTCTCAACGCGATCATTTGTTGCTATCAGATCACTGACGATAAAATAGTAACCCGCCCCCATAACTAAAAGGAACGTGCCAATAAAAATAGCCACTTTAACAAAATCTGGCCAAGTGCCTAGGTTATCTAACGATAACTCTTCGAAATCAAATTCTTTAACCTCTTCCAAGAGGCTATTAAAGCTTTCAACTTTGCCCGCTATACTCATGAATCAGCCCTTTATATTATTATCTTTTTCGGACTCAGGAGAAATGATATCAACAATCAACTCAAAATCATTACCATTGCCACCCATTTCTTTACTGGCTTTAACTTCCTGCAAGTTCGGTGATGTGAACCACTCCGATGCATCTAACTGACGCATCAAACTTGATACACGATTGTTCGACTCTGCCACACCTTTAATAATTATTTGATCATCTTTTCTAGAAATTGACTTGAAATAGACACCATCAGGCAAAGTTCTGACGATCTCATCAAAAATATGCACAATCGCAGGCCGGTTACCCTGCAAGGATTGAATAACTTTCATTCTTTCAACCAACTCTTTTTTACGTTTTTTTAACGCACTAATTTCCTTAACTTGCTCATCAAGCTGACTAATACTGCGTTGCAATACTTGATTTCTGGCGCTCTGACTGTCAATAGCGCTATTCAACATAGATTGCCATAAGAAAATAACGCCAGCACTGAGAAGCGCAACAATGACCAGCATGATTAAAAATTCTTTCTTAAGCTCTTCTCGCCGCTCCTCGCGCCAAGGTAGCAGATTGATTGTTGCCATTATTCAAAACCTCTCATCGACAAGCCGCAAGCAACCATTAGTGCGGGCGCATCATTGCTTAACGCCATAGCATTCACTTTCGGAGAAATAGACATATTTAAAAATGGATTTGCCACACAGCAAGGCGTACCTAAGCGGTCTTGAACAAGCCCAGCCACACCCTCCATGGAGGCAACGCCGCCCGCTAGCATGACATAATCTACCTCTTCGTGTTCACTTGATGAGAAATAAAACTGTAATGAGCGAATAATTTGTTGAACAATTGCATCGAGGAACGGAGCCAAAACTTCTTGCTCATAATCATCGGGTAAGCCGCCTTGTTTTTTAGCAATACCCGCCTCTTCATGGGAAAGCCCGTAGCGCCTTTGAATTTCCTCAGTGAGCTGGTGTCCCCCGAAAATTTGCTCTCGGCTATATACGGTAGTATCACCCTGTAGAACATTCAACGTAGTCACCCGTGCACCTACATCAATAATAGCAACGGTAGTTTGCTCATCATGATCATCAAACTGTGCTTTCACCAATTTAAATGCGCGCTCCATCGCATATGCTTGTATATCAACAACTTTGGTATTCAAACCAGCACCATCTAAAGCATCTACTCGGGTTTTTATATTATCTCTACGGCAGGCAGCAAGAAGAACTTCTACGCGCCCTTCCTTTCCTTCAAACTCACGCTGAACTTCAAAATCGAGCGCTACCTCTTCAATAGGGAAAGGAATATATTGCTCCGCATCATTGCTTACCTGAAGTTCCATCTGCTCATCCGAAAGACCGCTAGACATCTCAATCATCTTTGTAATTACCGCAGAACCTGAGACAGCAACAGCCGCTTGCTTCAATTTTGTTTTCGATTTGCCGAGTACTTGAATAATAGCGTCAGCAACACTACCGACCTCATTAATGTTATTCTCTGTCACAGCATTTGTAGGCAGTGGCACAACAGCATAGCTTTCTACACGATACTGACCGCCATTATCACTAAGCTCAAGCAACTTAACCGCTGTCGAACTGATATCCAAGCCTAAAATAGGCAGACGTTTCTTATTCAGAAAGCTAATCACAAAATGACCCCTAAAATGTATAGATTCTTCAAGGTTTTTTTTTTAACCTATAGCGCTCTACAGGCTCAATAAAATACCGCAACAACGTTTTTTATTATTTCTTTTCTTATTGCCTAAAGTTTTAGGCACGTTATTTTTATCTTGCATCTCAGAATATAAAACAAACGAAAACAAAATATGCTTAAAACCATCAAATATATAATCTACGTCACACTCGCCGCCGCCAGCGCTATTTTTATCGCTATTAGCGGCACAATTTTATATATAACGCCAAAATTACCCGAAGTAGAAATACTTTCAGACATCAAACTACAAACCCCTCTTAGGGTCTATACCAACAACGGCTTATTAATTAGTGAATTTGGCGACAAAAAGCGCACGCCAGTCACGATGAATGAAATTCCAGAGCAGCTAAAAGAAGCCTTTCTCTCAGCAGAAGATGCAGACTTCTATTCACATAACGGCATTAGCATCAAAGGCCTGTCTCGCGCCTTTTACGAGGCCGTTACTCAGAGCAACGTACAAACAGGCGGTAGCACCATCACCCAGCAAGTTGCTAAGAACTATTTCTTGACGCCAGAGAGAACTGTTATTCGAAAAGCACGAGAAATGCTCCTAGCCCTCCAGATGGAAAAAACGCTCACCAAGGATAAAATACTCGAACTTTATCTCAATAAAATATTTTTAGGCAATCGCTCTTACGGTGTTGCTGCAGCCGCACAAGTTTATTACGGAAAGCAGCTAGATGAGTTAACACTTGCACAAAGCGCGATGATTGCAGGCTTACCCAAAGCACCTTCAAGCAGCAACCCCGTCCGTAATCCTGAAAAAGCCCTAGGAAGGCGGAACTGGATATTATTGCGTATGCTAACACTTGGACATATCTCTCAAGACCAATACGATATGGCTATTAGTGAACATTTATCAGCAAAAAAACATGGCGTAGAGATAGAGGCCTATGCGCCTTATATTGCAGAGATGGCAAGGCAAAGACTTGCCAGCTTGCTCGGTGAGGATGCCATCAATGATGGCTATAGCATTTACACAACTATCGACCCCGCCATGCAGTCAGCAGCAGATAAGGCCGTCAAAACCGGCCTTGAGGCCTATGATGCTCGCCACGGCTACCGCCCACCTACAGCCCGCCTCGATAATATTTCAGGCAAGACTATCGAAGAACGCTTAAAGAAAGAACAGAGGATCGGCCATGTACAGCCTGCCATCGTTATCGCTGTTAACGATACTAATGCCTATATCCAACTTCAAGATAACAGGCAAGTTGAGATACTGTGGGATAACGGTTTATCAACAGCAAGACCTTATATCAATGAAAATCAACGCGGCAAAATACCTAAAAATACGGCCGACATTTTATCTGTGGGTGATTTGGTTCGAGTCACCGAAAATGACGGTCAATGGCATTTAAGCCAAATACCTGACATTGAAGGCGCACTGGTTGCTTTAGACCCTTATAACGGTGCAATAAGGGCATTGGTTGGCGGCTATGATTTTTACAAAAGTAAATTCAATCGCGCTACGCAAGCACGCAGGCAAATGGGCTCCAACATGAAGCCTTTCATTTATGCATCAGCTATCAGCAAATCACTGACAGCTGCCAGCATTATCAATGATGCGCCTATTGTATTTCATGATAACAACCTTGAGAACACTTGGCGGCCAACGAATGATGGAGGGCGATTTCTTGGGCCCACACGGTTAAGAGTAGGGCTTTACCGTAGCAGAAACCTCATTTCGATTCGTGTACTTAAACAGGTCGGCATAAACTATGCGAGAAATTATGCAACACGCTTTGGGTTCAAGAAAAAAGAACTACCCCATGACTTATCTCTCGCTTTAGGTACAGCTTCTTTCCCTCCATTACAAACAGCCCGTGCTTATGCTGTATTTGCCAATGGTGGTTTTTTAATTGAGCCTTATTTAATCGAAAGAATAACGGACAGCGAGAACAACGCCGTCTATGAATCCAACCCTGCAATCGCTTGTGAAGCTTGCATGGAAAATACAGGTGTGGAAAATTCGTCTGATCAACTTATTTCCAACCTAGCAGCTAGGGACATTGTCACCGACTCGCTTAACTACACCGCGAAAAACACTTATCGTTACGCAAAGCGTGTCATTTCAAAACAAGATGCATTTATTGTCGATAGTATTTTGCGTGACGTTACTCAAAAAGGTACTGGGTGGCGCGCAGGAAAAGCGCTTAAACGAACAGATATCAGCAGCAAAACAGGCACCACGAATGGACCTACTGACGCATGGTTTTCAGGCTACCACCCTAAGTTAGTTGCAGTTTCCTGGGTCGGATTTGACGATAACAGTGACCTAGGAAACAGGGAGTATGGGGGTACAGCAGCTTTACCGATATGGGTAGATTTTATGCGCCCAGCATTGAAAGGCTTTCCACACGTACCACTTAAAGCCCCCGAAGGGGTTGTCAGTGTTTTAATCGACAAAACGACCGGTACGCGAGCAAGCCCAGGCCAACCGAACACCATGTTCGAGTATTTTAGAGAAAGCCGCATCCCCCAGCTTGAAAATGCTAAACCATTAGATACAGACGTTAACTGGGAAGATATTTTTAACTAAGTAGCTCTATCGAGTAGCCATCAGGGTCTTTACAGAAAGCCAAAATTCGCGAGCCATGCTTCATAGGCCCTGGCTCACGCGTTATCTCCCCGCCCTTCTCTCTGATCGCCTCACAGGCTTTGTACACATCACTCACTTCAATCGCCAAATGACCAAAGGCATTACCTAAATGATAAGCAGAGACACCCCAGTTATGCGTCAATTCCAGTACGGCTGATTCAGCTTCCTCGTTATACCCTACAAACGCTAAAGTGAAACGACCTTCAGGGTAATCTTTTTTGCGTAACAAGCGCATACCCAGGATTTCGGTATAAAACTGAATGGACACATCCAAATCAGTAACACGCAACATGGTGTGTAATAACCGCATAATATCTACCTACCCAAGATCCTTATGGCTTAGCATTTAAGACCAGAAGCACTGCTCGTTAAAAATCGTCCAATAAACTTTTTAGTCCAGCAAGCGTTTCTTTACCTTGCTGCACATTAAGTGCGCTATCGCTTTCGTTAACACCTTCAAATTGCAAATGCTCTTTAGGTAGCTCTTCGATAAATCGACTTGGCGTTGTATCAACCATTTCGCCAAACTGCTTACGCTTATTGGCATAAGAGATAACAAGATTCTCCCGTGCTCGTGTAATGCCCACATAGGCTAAACGCCTTTCTTCATCAATATCATCAGCTTCTATGCTATTTCTATGTGGAAGAATCTCTTCTTCAAAGCCGATAATAAAAACCGTTGGGTACTCAAGCCCTTTCGCGGCATGCAGCGTTAGCATCTGGATGGTATCTGTTTCTTCTTCTTCAGCTTGCCTTTCCAGCATATCTCTTAAAACCAACCGATTTATCGCATCTTTAATGGTTGCTTCATCAGATTCTTCTTGTTCGTATTGATATGCATTCTCTAAATTATCAATCAAAAAACCCACGTTTTCCATACGTTTTTGTGCGGCGCCAGAATTTGCGCTATTAGCATGAAGCCAGGCCTCGTAGCCTGACTCATCCACCATTTCCTTCACAACCTCCAGTGGATTTCTCTCATCAAGAGCCTTCATTAAATCTTGAAACCAGTCATGAAAATCACGCAAATTTTCCACCGCTGATTCTGCCAACACACTTGATAAAGCCAAGTGATTAGTCGCATCATACAAGCTTAAATCATGCTTTTTTGCATGCATCGCGAGTGCTTGTAGTGTTGATGTGCCTATCTTGCGGCGAGGTACATTGACAATACGCAAGAAGGCATTGTCATCATCGGGATTAGCCAATAAACGTAGGTAGGCCATCACATCCTTCACCTCAGTACGTGAGAAAAATGACAACCCGCCGTTGATGCTATAAGGTAAATTTTCGGCACGTAAGGCTAATTCCATCACGCGCGCCTGATGATTACTCCGATAAAGAATTGCATAATCACTGTACTTATTTTGAAACCGTAAACGACAAGCAATGATCTCATTAGCCACACGATCAGCCTCATGCTTATCATTTGCAGTCGCTATCACACGAATAGGATTTCCATAGCTTAAGTCGCTCCACAATTTTTTTTCAAAGGTGTGCGGGTTGTTAGCAATCAACTGGTTTGCACAATCCAGAATAACAGCCGTTGATCGGTAGTTTTGCTCGAGTTTAATCAACGTGAGGGAAGGAAAATCCTGCTGTAATTGCACAAGATTCTCAGGGCGAGCACCTCGCCATGCGTAGATTGACTGGTCATCATCACCCACCACAGTAAGCCCATACCTGTTGCCTACCAATAACTTAACAAGCGCATACTGACAGGAGTTAGTATCTTGGTACTCATCAACGAGTAAATAGCGTATCTTTTGCTGCCATTTGATAAGTACGTCTGGGTGCTGTTTAAAAAGCTGCACAGGTAAGCCAATCAGATCATCAAAGTCCACAGCATTATAAGCTTCGAGAGCATCACAATAACGCTGATAAAGGTTAGCAATCATCACCTCTTGTGCATTTTGTGCCTGCTGAATAGCTGTCGAGGGTGTCACCATATCATTCTTAAATGTCGACAAGGCTTGCTGTAGAAAATCCACCAAATCAATATCTATATCGCCTTGCTGAATGGCCAACTCCTTGATTAAGGCTTTTGCATCTTCGGCATCAAAGATAGAAAAACCGGCTTTTCGACCAAGAAATTTACTTTCCTTACGAATAATATTAAGCCCAAGATTATGGAAAGTAGAAACAATCAGGCCACGTGTTTGTTTCTTTTCAAGTAACTTACCCACGCGCTCTTTCATTTCTTTAGAGGCTTTATTTGTAAAGGTAACGGCAGCAATATTCGCCGCGCTATAACCACAAACATCGATAAGGTAGGCAATTTTTTTAGTGATAACGCTCGTCTTTCCACTTCCTGCGCCTGCAAGAACAAGACAAGGGGCCGAAATTTCTTTGACGGCAAGCCGCTGTTGAGGATTGAGTTGATTCATGCGAGAGGCCAAAATAAGCGTACTTTAACAGTCTTCAACAAGCTTTGACTAGCGGGATGCGATCCAATAGAGATACCTTAGAATCACTCCCACAATAACCCAACAAAGAAAAACCACGCCCAAAACAGTGTAATAATAAAGTTAGGTTAAAATGTGCCTATACTGAAAATATAAAGAATGGCTTGCGCCAACCAATTCAGGCATTAAAGACGGAAACCTTCGTTCATAATTTTTTATCGCTACAAATCCTGTTATCCGGATTAATTACTGCTAAGTTCAGAGACGGATTTTCTACATTTTTAATAGAGAGAAAATGCCGCCCCCCAATGATAAATAGCAACACATGCAAAAAAAGCGACCACACTAAAATATGCAGTTGCAACGAGTAAATCTTTAGCATCCTTGCTCATGACTCACACCTTTCTATGGATAATTTATCTGTTATAAGCTTAGTCAAGGGCCATCGTTTCACCAGATATTTTTATATTTCTTAGTGCAGAAGTGACCTATAAATCTCATTAAAAGATTAAGCTATACCCATCAGAACTGGAGATACAAGAAGGCGGCAAGCGAGCGAATCCCCATGAGCTTAAAATCAGCAAGTGATTGGGGCCAACGCCCTTGCATCTTCATGGCTGATCGGTATATATCTATGCATGAAATGCCATTTAGCTTTACTCTTACTGCAGGAACTAATTAACCAACACCTTAATCAAAACCTTTTTGCTGCTATAAAAATTGGAACCCCATGAGAAATCTTGTTGCTACTACCATGCTCACCTTGAGCGCACTGACATTTTCGGCATCGAACATACCCCCTATCACATCGCCACCCCCAACCGCTGGCATTGCACTAAAAAACATTGACAAAAACATCAGACCACAAGATAACTTTTTCCTGCACGTCAATGGGAGGTGGCTAGAAGACCACAAAATCCCCAATGACAAAACTTCGATTGGCGCTTTATATACATTGATTGACAAGGCACGAGAGGATGTCAATGGCATCATCCATGGGCTCGCGAACAATAAGAATCTCAAAACAGGCAGTGAAGCGCAAAAAGTTTCCTACCTTTATCAGTCTTTTATGAATACTAAACGCATTAACAATCTCAAAGTAAAACCTTTAATAGCACAATTTGCTGTCATCGATGCACTCAAAAACAAAACCGAACTGGCTGAATATTTTGCTAAGGCACAAATCATTGGCGCTGACTCCCCCATTGTGCACTATGTACATGCCGACAAGAAAAACTCAAAAATCTATGCTTTGTACCTGTGGCAAAGTGGCCTATCCCTACCAGATCGGGACTATTACTTAAGTAACGATAAACGTTTTGTCGAGCTACGTGCCGGACTTAAAACATACATCAGCAATATGCTGACACTCACCAAACAAAAAAACATCAAATCGAAAACTGACACCATCTTTAACATTGAGCATCAACTTGCAGAAATACAGTGGTCACAAGTTGATAATCGCGATGCAGAAAAAACCTACAACAAGATCGAGTTCGCCGACTTAACTAAGTTCGGTTTAACATTCGACTATAAAGCTTTTCTTAATGCCCTTGGCGTAAAAAACGTGACTTATCTCATTGCATCACAACCCTCATATCTAAAAGATTTTGATGCGATTTTTAAGAAAACCTCCTTAGATGATTGGAAAACTTACGCTAAATGGCAACTTCTCAACAGCTTTGCCTCCCTACTCAGTGATAATTTTGCACAAGAGAACTTTGCTTTTTATGGTACACAGCTCAATGGACAAAAAGAGCAAAAACCACGCTGGGAACGCGCAGTTATTTTAGTCAACACTCACCTCGGCGAGCTTGTGGGAAAAGCCTATGTCAAAGAATTTTTTCCTGAAGAAAACAAACGTAAAATGCAAATCATGATTGAAAACTTACGCAAAGCCTTCGAACAAAGCTTTAATACGCTTACATGGATGGATGCCGAGACCAAAGAAAAGGCACGTAAGAAACTCAATGTGTTCGTCGCCAAAATCGGTTATCCCGACAAATGGAGAGACTACAGCCAAGTTAATATATCTCAAAAAAACCTAGTCGCTAACGTTATCAACACACAATCATCTTACCAAAAGCGAGAAATAGACAAACTCGGCAAACCTGTCGAACGCTGGGAGTGGGGCATGAGCCCACAAACGGTTAATGCTTATTACAGCCCGGCTTTGAACGAGATTGTTTTTCCCGCTGCCATATTACAACCGCCTTTTTTTGATATACATGCTGACGATGCCGTTAATTATGGCGGCATCGGCGCAGTTATCGGGCATGAAATGGGCCATGGCTTTGATGACCAAGGTGCTAAATACGACAGCCAGGGCAACATGAAAAACTGGTGGACAAAAAAAGATCTTAGGCTCTTCGGGGCCCGATGCAAGGCGTTAGTAAAACAATACAATCGCTACGAGGTGCTTAACAGTCTTCATGTCAATGGCGAACTCACCTTAGGCGAGAACATCGGCGACTTAACCGGTGTGACCATTGCACATAAAGCCTACCTCCTCTCACTCAACGGCAAAGATGCACCTATCATGGATGGGGTTACTGGAGAACAACGTTTTTTCATCGGATGGGCGCAAGTTTGGCTTGTCAAAAAAACCGATAAAGCGCTGCGTAACCAGATCGCCACAGATGTTCACTCACCTGCAGAGTTCCGTACGAATGGCCCTTTATCTAACACGCCAGCCTTTTATAAAGCTTTTAACGTGAAGGCTTCCGACAAAATGTACATAACTCCTGAGAAACGTGTTCATTTGTGGTGAAACATTGAAGGGAGCATCGCGTGAAACATTTGTAACCAAGAGGGCTATTTTCCCCTCTTGGTTTTTATGACAGAATACGGTCTCTTTTCATTCCAATAACAACGAAAGGCATTGCCGGCCTATGTTTAGTGCGCTGATTGATAAAATTCGGTTTCGAATACCTGAAACTGAACCTGCTATTATTCTCAACAAAGAAGATAACATCCTCTGGGACTATGAAACCGACTTAGCCATCGCAGGCTTTGGTGGCTCTGGCGCAGCAGCAGCCATAGAGTCACACGATCAAGGATTAAACACCTTAGTCATTGATCGCTTCTCCGGCGGCGGTGCTACCAATATATCAGGTGGCATTTTTTATGCCGGTGGCGGCACGCGCGTTCAGAAAGAAGCAGGCGTAGAAGACTCCCCAGAAAACATGTTTAACTACCTCAAGCATGAAGTGAAGGGCGTGGTCAGTGACGATACCCTAAAGCAATTCTGCAACGAAAGTGTCGACAACTTCAACTTCATGGAGGACAACGGCGTTCCTTTTGAAGCCAGTTTTTGTCCCTTTAAAACCTCTTATCCGCCAGATCATTACTTTTTTTATTATTCAGGCAATGAATCCTTTCCACCTTATACTGACGATGCAACACCAGCCGCCCGTGGCCACCGTGGGCGTCGCCCTGGCATTTCAGGTAAGGCGATTTACCAACCACTCAAAAATGCCGTTGTTAACCGTGGCGTTGATGTATTAACGGACACCAAACTTATTGCTCTCATCACCAATAACGAAGGTGATGTTATTGGCTTTAAAGCAACCCAAGTCAAAACCAACTTTACCGGCAAAGTACTTCATAAACTGATGGGCACGCTACAAATCGCACTACGCTATATGGCATTATTTTGGCCGCCGCTGTTTAACTTATTGGCATCTCTTGCTGAGTCCATTGAAAAATCAACGGGGGAAAGCATTTATATCAAAGCCAACAAAGGTGTTGTTCTCGCCACGGGCGGCTTTTACATGAACCAATCCATGATAAAAGAATACGCGCCGAAGTTTTTAGGGGGTAGCCCTCTGGGTACGCTCACCGATGACGGTTCCGGCATTCAACTCGCTATGCAACTAGATGCAAAAGTTGCCCAAATGGATAACGCATCAGCTTGGCGCTTTATCAACCCTCCGGCATCTTTTGCTAAAGGCGTTTTAGTAGGGCCAAGCGGTAAACGTATTTGTAACGAAATGCTTTATGGTGCACAAGTCGGTGACCAAATGATGCAACATCATGATGGCAAAGCTTACGTTATCCTTAACGAAAAACTCTACAAAGCCGCCTATAAAGATTTATCGATCAAAAAAGGTTTATGGTTTCATGTGCTGCTAGGTGCTTTCTATCTTTGGTTTGATCGCAAAAAAGCCGACTCATTGAGTGAATTAGCCAGCAAACTCAATATTCCCGCAGATGCATTAACACGAACGATCGAAGACTATAACAACATAGCCAATAGCGATGCAGAAGACCCAATGGGAAAACCCAAGGATTTCGTGGAACCCATCGATGGTAACGGGCCGTTTTATGCCATCAATGCCTCATACGATTACTTTTTTGTTCCCTGCCCCTCGCTGACCTTAGGTGGACTGGTCGTCGATGAATCCTCTGGCCTAGTCATGAATAATCAGGACCAACCCATTAAAGGGCTGTACGCTATCGGTAGAACAGCTGTAGGCATTGCATCCAGTGGTTATGTCAGTGGTTTATCCATTGCCGACTGCATTTTCTCTGGTCGTCGTGCAGCAAAGCACGCCAGCTCAAAAGCGAGTTAATTGTTGAATATACACAAAGATAACTTTCAAAAAATCGCTGTTGCTGCCCTTGCAACAGCAAAAAAAGACTTATCGGATGTGGATTTTACACGCATCGATATAAGTCAGCTCAAGCAGGTTATTCCCTTGCTTGCCGAATCCATTCCCTTTGAACATTTGCTAGATCCTTCAATAATAAAGCACTTGAATAACGGCCTAGCAAACCAACAAAGCAACGTGTCGTTATTAATGCGCCTATTTGTTTTATCTATTTTTAAGCTCTATGCACAGGGCACCCAGCACCCGCTAGAGAAAGGCATCATTCGCCAAAAAATTCTCAGCATTTTACCGCTTTTTGAGAAAGCAGCGCAGTCTGGAAAAATCCCTCTGGATGACTATGATAAAAATGCGGATGCGCTTGCCCACTTCGCCGATGATACAGGTGAAATCGACGCCCTGTTAAAAGCGTTGCAAAAAGAGCTATATCGTTTCGATACAATACTAGAGAAAACAAGAGAATGCTAAAGGCCATCAAAGCGTTTTTTGACACTCATGCAAACGAAGAGCTGCAAGAAACCCAACAAAACAATCAACTTGCAGTGGCTGCTCTCTTGATAGAGATCATGATCGCCGATGATCATATTGATCATGCAGAACTGGCTACACTTAAGCAATTCTTGATAGAATTTTTAAACCTTCCCGAGATACAGGTTGATGAAATCATTCATCTAGCCCGAACCTCGGCCGAATCTTCCAATGATGTTTACCAATTTACTCGCGTGATCAATGATCAATTTGACTACGATGAACGCTGTGAAATCATTAAAGGCTTATGGCAGCTCGCCTATGCCGACCAAAAGATCGACAAATACGAAGAATATACCGTTCGTAAAATTAGCGACCTTTTATACCTAAGGCAAAAAGATTTTATTCAAGCCAAACTTTCCGCTAAAAATCAGAGCACTTCTGTCGGACCAAAAACTTCGTAGTGAAGTTGTTCATCAGTAAAACCTAACCCTCGACAAAGTTGACTCATCAATACCATAAAAGGCTTAGGACCACAAAAATAAACCTCGGTATTTCTCGCTGAAAAGCCAGTTTGATTCAACCACGTAGATAAAATTTCCTCATCAATAATCCCTCGATGCGCACCCTCATCTGACTCAGAAAAACTGAGCCGATGTTGAATTTTTTCCTCCTCTACCCACTGCATGAAATCTTCTTTAAAGATTTGATGATTCGCATCTCTTGCGCACTGAATAAAAAGTAATTCATCTTTCTTACAGCCCTCATCAATCGCAGCCTGCGTCATACTTATCAAAGGTGTTATTCCAACACCACCGGCAATAAAAAGCGTTTTTTTATGTTTCCTATGATGAATAAAATCGCCCGTAGGCACTTGTAGCTGTACGGCATCGCCAACTTTTGCTGTATGAAGATGATTGGAAACTACGCCATTGGGTTCAGCCTTAACCGTAATCCGCAAAGATCCTTTTTTTGATAATGAGTACTGGCGAATTTTGGAAAGCCCGTCATTAGGTGTTTGCACTCTCACCCCCACATACTGACCAGCCAAAAAATCGGGGACGGGTTCAAGGTCAAAGGGCTGAAAATAGAATGATTTAACGCCTGTTGCTTCATCGTTTATTTTCTCAATATAGAAATCTCTAAATCCTTCAAACCCACCCTCCTGATCCTTTTTTTCTTTAACCAGCGCATCTTCAGCACTAACAAGTACATTTGCGAGCAAACCATAAGCCTCTGCCCACGCTTTAAGTGCAGGATGCCCATCTTCTAACCCCAGCACGGATTGAATAGAAGAAAGAAGCACCTTCCCAACCACAGGGTAATGCGCTTTTTTAACACCTAAACTGACATGCTTGTTAGCGATACGACGTACGGTAGGCAGCAAAGCATCGAGATTATCAATATGCTTAGCATAAGCGATGACAGCATCACTCAATGCTCTTTGTTGCTTGCCTTTCTCTTGATTTGTTTGATTAAACATATTTTTAAGGAAGGGATAATCCGTGAATAATTTTTGATAAAACGCGCTTGTGATTGCTGTCCCATGCTCTTCAAGCAAAGGAATAGTTGATTGCACTGTCTGGATGGTTTGTTGTGTTAACATAGAACCGCCTTAAAGATATATATTGGATGAATCTTTTCAATCATGCATTCTACATGTATCTTTACGACCGTCAATAAAGAAACTCAATAATTATGCAGCTCACCAAACATACTGATTACGCTTTTCGCACACTCATCTATTTGGCCAGCATGAAAGAGGCGCAAACCACCATTCAGCACATTGCTAATACCTTTGGGTTATCGAAACCTCACCTCATGAAAATCGTCAATAAACTGGCTACTATTGGCTGGGTTAAATCAACTCGTGGTAAGAATGGTGGCATTGCGCTTGCAGTCGATGCAACAGCCATTCGGTTAAATATGGTTATCGAGGAAATGGAGAACACATTAGACCCGATCAATTGCGCTGAACCGCCCTGTTTTATTAATAACGTCTGCCGCTTGAAGCCCCTTTTGATGCAGGCGCAAAAAACTTATTTTGCTTTTTTAGCGCAGTACACACTCCAAGATTTACTCGACCACCCCACACGAGTAATTATTCAATCAACGCCACTTTCTTTCGGTTAACAGGCAAAGAAATAACACACTAAAAAGTGGGAACTCGTCCGATTTTTTAAACTAAAATAACTGTAATGCATCCCACACGTAGCCTCAATTTTCATGAAGATCTACGCACTATTATTCCCCTGTTTACTTTTCATACTTTTTCCGCATTCATGGACAAGAATGGGAGAGATCCTAATAACTTAATAAACATAAAGATACCAAGCGATTTCATTTCACAAATATCAAGTTTAAGGATAGTTTCTACGCAAGCATACAAAATAAGCCTTCTTATAAACTGGCTAAAATAGAAAAACCAAATAAATTAGTGACGCATCTATCCCCATCGGAATTGGCGGTGCAAGAAGGCGGCAAGCGAGCGAATCCCCAATCACTTACAGTCAGTAAGTGATTGGGAGGCCAACGCCCTTGCATCTTCAAGTGTGATCGGTATAAAAGCCTATAACAGTGCTAGGAAGAAATTAAAATCGCAGCTTAACCCCTAAATGGAAACCCTATCTTTAAAAATAAACTGCAATTATAATGCGCCGCATGAAAAAACAGTTCTCAACTCTATTAAAAGATTACCCTGTCATAGCCGCCCTATTTTTGATGAAATGCCTTGTCAGATTACCTCTGCCTGTCTGGCAAAAATTTGGCATTGCGCTAGGAAAACTGGTTTATTTAGTCGCAAAAAAACGCCGTCACATCGTGGAAGTTAACCTTAAAATGGCATTCCCCGATAAAACAGAAGCAGAGCGAGATAAAATGACGCGTGCTGTCATCATCAACACCGTACTAGGTGCACTCGAATCCTTCTACAGCTGGTGGGCTGACGATGCCGACATTCGCGCTCGCAGCACGATTAAAGACCTCGACATTCTACTCGATGCAAATAAAGGCCAGGGCGTCATCATTATTGGTGCGCATTACTCCACACTCGATTTATCCGGGCGCGTGATGGGCCTATTTAAAAAAGTCGATATTGTCTATAAAAAACAAAGCAATAAAGTGTTTAACCAAACCATGATTGATTGCCGCTCGCCTTATTACTCAGGCATGATTGAAAAGAAAGACATGCGCTCTATGATCAAGCGTTTAAAAGAAGGCCATATCGTTTGGTATGCTCCGGATCAAGACTTTGGCCGTAAAGGCGCTGTGTTTGCTCCCTTTTTCGGCGTTGAAACAGCCACCTTGGCGAATATTGGCAAGCTCGTGAAACTTACAGGTGCGAAAGTCGTCTTTTTCTCTCACTTTCGTGAAGGCTTAGGGGAAGACACGCGATTTGTAGGGGCGGTTACAGCACCTTTTGGCGATGACGTCAGCACAGATGATGAAATGAATGCACGCACCGTCAATCACGCGCTGGAACAATCACTGAGAGAGAATGATATTACCCAGTATTTTTGGGTGCATAAGCGCTTTAAAACTCGACCAGACCCTACTGAGCCCAACCCATATAACTAGTTCTTCAAATTAAGCTAATTGCATTAGACAGGCGAAATAGAATTAATCTCGCGCTTTTGCCTGCCCCTATATCTATAATCTATACTGCCTTCTTCCCGACCTATTTCTGGGCAGCGTTTCACCCCACCTACAGTGGCTTCCTCGCCAAAAGGATAGCAGTATTGGGCTTATTCAAAAAATCTTGCCAGTAGACTTCCCCTCTTTGCTCCACCGCCTCAGGTGAAACAAATAACGGTAAAATCTCCAAGGTCTCAAATCCCGCTTTTTTTGCAGCCTTCTTATAGGTATCAAACGAATAGTGATATCCACTAAACGATACCGTAGACCCATCTTCATTAAACATTTTCACATCAACAATAGAACCTTCATTGATAGGCTGCCTAAAAACTGTTTCATAATTATATTTATGGTAATAGCCTTTTTTTACATTCGGGTTAGCTAGGGAAATGTTCTCATTTATTGCTAAAAGCTCTCCTCCCGGCTTTAATCGCTGAAAGGCTATTTCAAACATTTCTTCCAATTTGCTTACGCTATCAGAAAAGTGAAAAAGAAAAATCGCGGTTACGTAATCAAATTCACCAACTGCACTTCCAATAGAAAATATGTCGCCTAAAAAATATGTTTCTTTATCGCCTTTACTCTTTAGGTTCACGGCAATATTTATCAAATGCTTGGAGGGGGCAAATCCAACAACCTTTGTTGCGCCCTCTTTCAAAAAAAGACGTGCAAAGTGTCCGTCTTTACACGAAAGATCCAGCACGCTCTTCCCATCAACGTTTATATATTGAAAAACACTATAATCATCAACCGCTGCCCTTATAGGTATTGTCTGTGATGCGCCATAGCCTTCTGCCAAGCTATCATAAATAGGCTCTAGGGAACTTTGATCCACTTGAGCGGCATTAACAGACATCACTAGTACATCATTTCACAGGGATAGTCGGGTAAAGTTTTTTGAGTTTTACCCGCGCATCTTCCGTAGTAAATCGCCAATCCATTTTGGCTTTTTGCTGGTTTCGCGCATTCACCCAAGCGTTAATTTCATGAGCTAAAGTCTCCTGATCAGGAATTCTTCGATTAAGGCATTGACGACTTAAAACACTGAATTCAATTTCTGCCATATTTAACCAGCTGCCGTGTTTGGGTGTGTAATGAATCTCTAACTTATTAGCAATTCTAAGCGCTTCAGCTGGCTCAAATGCCTTATATAATGATGCTGGAGTATGTGTATTCAAATTATCCATAACCAGACGTATTTTCTTAGCGTTTGGATAGACTTCATCTACAAGCCATTTAATTTGATGCGCCCAATCAACCGCTGTGCGTGTATCAGTAACTGAAATCTCTCGCCACCCTTCAAGCGGTGCAAAAAACAAAAACAGCGAGCTAACACCATTTCTTTCATATTCCGTGTCAAACTTTTCTGGCTGGCCTGGCGTCATGGGAATAGGTTCCCTTGTTTCTATGATATGCTGCTTAGAGCTTTCATCCATGCAGACCAGCGGAATACATGGATCATGAGGCAGCTTATAAACTTCAAGGACGTTTTCCATTGCGCAAATGAAAGCAGCATTTTTTGACGCAGGAATACACCACTCTTTTTTCTGCCATGGTTTCAGTTCGTTTTTTTTAACTCACGGCAGATAGTTGACGCTGAAACTTTGTCTGTTATCTTCAGCTCAACCAGCTTGTCTGCAAGTAGGTTCAATGTCCAACGGCTTCGGCCTTCTGGGCAATCTGAACAAACTAATGCAATCAGCTGTGCATGTTGCTCGCCGTCAAGGGCTTTTGTTCTTCCATGGTGACTGAATTTACTTTCTACTGCTATTTCAAGACCTTCTTCGACGCAGCGTTTACGGGTTCTTTGCACAGTTCGTGTAGATATACCGCATACTTTTGCTATAGCCTCTTCACTTAATTTCGGCCCACCTTCATCAGCCGCAATAAGAATTTGTGCATGCTGCTTTTTGTGTTGTGCGGCCCCCTTATTTTTTAATAAACTTTGTAAATAATCTTTTTCAGGGGCTGATAATGAGATTTTGTACTTTGCTGTCATAAAACACTTAAAAAGTTTATTTGACTGCAAAGTTAAACATTCGTTGCCGGACAATTGCTGTGAAATGATGTACTAGATTAAAAATACAGGTTACTGAGGTAATAAGAATAATTTTATACAAAGTGAGCTTCATCATTTGTTCTCTACACTAAGATTTCCTAGGCATACCCAGAATATTGACTTTTTATAGCAGAATAGGTTCAGCGCAATCTTGGATTGCAGACAAAAGCTGTACCCTCTTAATTAAATAAGAGGCAGAGAAACAGGAAATAAGGAAAAGGGTGAAAGGTCACCCCTTAGGCTTGATATTGCGAGGATAGTGCTATTGAAAGCAATCTCGCTTAATGATCGTTTCATTACGATCAGGCCCTGTAGAAATAATATCGACGGGCACACCAACAAACTTCTCGATAAACGCAATATAGTCCAATGCTGCCTGAGGCAAAGCTTCAATTGATTTAGCGCCAAAAGTCACATCGCTCCACCCTGATAGCTCTTGATAAATAGGCTTCACTTGATCAAACAGTGCGACATCGACGTGCTCAAAGACTTCGCCATTCGGCAACTCATAGCCCGTGCACACTTTTAATGTTTCAAGGCCATCGAGGACATCAAGTTTTGTCAAACAAATACCTGATACGCTATTCACTTGCACTGCATGCTTTAAAGCCACAGCATCCAGCCAGCCACAGCGACGCTCACGCCCTGTAGTCGCACCAAACTCATGACCTTTTTCACCCAGATGCTTACCCATCTCACAGAATAGCTCTGTAGGAAAAGGGCCTGAACCTACACGCGTAGTATAAGCTTTGGTTATTCCCAACACATAGTCCAAGTAAAGTGGGCCTACACCCGTACCTGTTGACGCGCCGCCAGCTGTTGTATTTGACGACGTCACAAAAGGGTAGGTACCTAAATCGATATCGAGCAAAGTGCCTTGTGCACCTTCAAATAAAATATTTTCGCCTTGCCCTCTTGCACCATGTAATAAGGCCGTAACATCAGCAATCATGGGTTCAATAGCAGCTTTCATAGCTAACGCATCATCAATGGTCTTTTGTATATCTACGGGCTCTACGTTGTAATAATGTTCGAGTAAAAAGTTATGGTGTTTCATCAACTCCGTCACTTTTTCTACAAAAATGCTTTCATTTAGAAGATCACCGACACGAACGCCACGACGCGACACTTTATCTTCATACGCGGGACCAATACCACGCCCTGTAGTACCAATTTTATCATTGCCTCTTGCATGCTCTCTTGCAACATCCAACGCAACATGCACAGGCAATATCAAAGGACACGATGGACTGATTTTTAGTCGGTCCTTAACAGGAATGCCTTTTTTTTCAAGTTTTTCGATCTCAACAAATAATGCTTCGGGTGAGAGCACCACACCGTTTCCAATCAAGCAGGTCACGCCTTCTCTTAAAATACCAGAAGGGATCAAATGCAACACTGTTTTCTCACCGTCAATAACGAGTGTATGCCCTGCGTTATGACCACCTTGGTAGCGTGACACAAGCTTTGCTTGCTCCATCAAAAGGTCTACAATTTTCCCTTTGCCTTCGTCACCCCATTGCGTTCCTAAAACAACAACACTTTTACCCATTTTTTATCTTCTCTAACTGTCGTAATTTTTAAAGATCAATAACTTGCCACTGATCATTAACTTTCATCAATTGCTTCTTGCAGAATTGAGGATTCCCTGCTTGCGTCAAACGATGCGCTAGCCGCTTACCCTGCTTACGCAAATCATTCATCACACAAGCTAGCTCTTCATCGATTTGGTCAACAGGCGGGGCTAATATCACTTCGTCTGCTGGTTTTTGTACAATCTGTGTAATTAATGCATTTACGTTAATGCTAAACCCTGTTGCGGGGCGATCCCGCCCAAACAAGCGACCTATACCATCATAGCGTCCACCATTAGCTATCGAGTGCCCTGTACCATTAATATACGCAGCAAAGACAAGTCCCGTATGATACTGATAACCTCTAAGCTCCGATAAATCCACCATAATGCTCACATCTGGATTTATTTTCTTAACAATTTGAATGACGCGTTGAAGATAATCTAAGGCTTCTTGTATCTTCTTAGATCCATCTTTTAGTAATACGCGGGCCTCCTGCAGTACATCAATATCGCCACTAAGCGTTAACAAGCCTTTTAACATCTCAGCTATACGCTGGTTTTTACACGACGAAAGTAATTGTGCAATTTCAGTTTCAGCCTTACGATCAAAGGCGTCAAACAAGGCGTTTTCATCGTTAGTATTTAAATCTAGGTGAGCCAGCAACTCTCTATAAATACCAACATGACCAATATCAAGATACATCTCGTTAATATCTGCTTCACGGATAGAGCATAACATCAAGTTGATTATTTCAGCGTCACTCGCAACACTGGCATCACCATAAAGCTCAGCGCCCATTTCTATGGGGGTTCTTGATGACAGCGCATTTTTAGGTTTACTGTGCAATACCGTACCACTATAACAAAGCCGAGTTGGCCCTGCCTTTCGCCAGCTATGGGCATCAATGCGTGCAGTTTGTGGGGTGATATCTGCACGAATGGCAAGTGTTCGCCCTGAAAGCTGGTCGATCATTTTAAAGCTCAAAAGATCTACGTCTGCACCAAGGCCGGCGAGCAAAGATTCTTGATATTCAATCATAGGAGGGATGACTAGCTCGTAACCCCATAAGTGGTATAAATCAAGTATCTTCCGCTCATATTGTTTTATAAGCCAAGCTTCCTTTGGAAGAATTTCTTCAACGCCTTTAGGAAGAAGCCAACGATTTTGTGTTTTCATCTCTTTCTCGATGATTGCGCGATCTAAGGTTTGATGATGTAGAGCCTACAGTGTTAACTCTCAAAGCCATAGCGATTAGCCCCAACTACCGATAGTTAAAACACAAAAAAGCCGGACAGTTGCCGGCTTGGTGGATTATACCTGTTTGCTCATAACTGCACGAGAACTTTACAAACCTTTTTTATTTTGAAAATACCGGAAAAATTCACCGTCAGGCTTCACAACCAATATATCAGCTTTATCCTTAAAGCTTTCCTCGTATGCTTTCAAGCTCCGCCAAAAAGAGTAAAACTCAGCGTGCTTTTTGTAGGCATTCGCGTAAATCTCCGAAGCCGCCGCATCACCTCCCCCCTTAATGATCTCGGCATCTCGATAAGCATCTGATTCAATAATAATTTTCTCGCGATCCGCTGCCGCCCGTATACCTTCAGCCATTTCTCTGCCACGCGAACGATGCTCCCTCGCCTCTCGCTCCCTTTCAGTATTCATACGATCAAAGACTGATTGCCTGACGTCTTTAGGAAGCTCAACTTGCTTCACGCGGATATCAATCACCTCAATACCAAACTGATCCTGAGCGACTTTATTAATCTTTTTCGTCAACGATTCCATCAGCTCATCACGCTTACCAGACACCACCTCATGCATATCAAGCGCCCCAAATTCGTTCCGCAACCCAGCGTTAATTCTCTGAGACAGCAAAGCGTTAGCTCGCATTTCATCGCCATTAGTCGCAGTATAGAATTTTTGCACGTTCGATATACGCCACTTCGCGTACGAATCAACAATCAGTGATTTCTTTTCGATCGTCAAATACCGCTCAGGGCTGGCATTAAGAGTCTGAACCCGACCATCAAACTTTCTAATTTGATTGACGAATGGGATTTTTAAATGAATACCTGGCGGCACATTAGACTCGACAACTTCACCAAATCTTAACTTGACCGCTTTTTCGTTTTCTTTGACGGTATAAACACTACTCGCCAAACCTAATAAAGCAATAAGGATAACAACAACAATAGCCGTACTTTTTCCTTGCATTATCTTGTCTCCCTTACTGAAGAGCGATGCGAGACTCTACCGCTTACAGGTGCAGCAGGACTCGATCTGGTCAAAGGTATGTCAGTATAAGCCGGCGCTGTACCTTGATTATACCCACCCTCTTTAAACATTTTATCTAAAGGTAAATACATTAAACTACCGCCATCCGTATCTGTTAGCACCTTAGATACATTACTAAAAACACGCTGCATACTATCAAGATAAAGCCTTTCTCTCGTCACTCTAGGTGCCTTTTCATGTTCGGCAGCTAATGCGATAAAACGTTTGGTCTCACCCGTAGCCTCAGCAACAACTTGTCCTGCATAGGCTTTAGACTCCTCCATTTGACGCATAGCATACCCACGAGACTCTGGTATCAAACCATTACGATAAGTTTCGGCTTGGTTTTTTAAACGAGACTCATCTTCTTTCGCACGAATGACATCATCGAAAGCTGCCTGAACTTGCTCAGGCGGCTGCGCATCGTCAATATTCACTTTAGCAATCAAAATACCCGCACCATAGCTATCAAGGTATGACTGCAACCGCTCTTGCACTTCAATGGCGATATTCATCCGACCTTCTGTCAAGACTTGATGCATCTCAGATCCACCAACAGCATGACGTAAAGCACTTTCTGCTGCATGCTTTAATGAGAGCTCGGGATCACGCACATTTAATAAGAAGTCCCTAGGATTTTTTACCGTCCACTGAACAGACATTCCAATCTGCACGATATTGTCATCTTCAGTCAACATCATGCCTTTCCAGCCCGTCGACCTCACACGCGTCACATTAATTTTAGTGACCGAGTCAATCAGAGCCGGATTCCAGTTTAATCCAGGCTGAACTGTTTGATAATATTTACCAAAACGCAAAACTACGCCTCGCTCTTGTTGATCTATTTGGTAAATACCCAATGCAGACCACCCAAGCACCAATATAACAAGCCCAAGAATCACCATCTTTCCGCTGATGGATGGTAAGTCTGGGGAGCCGTTATTGCCACCACCCTTCTTGCCGCCACCGCCAAACTTTTGCTTAAACTTCTTAAACGCCTCATCCAAATCAGGCGGGCCTTGATCCTCATTATTCCAAGGATTTTTTTCTTTATTACCTCCGGGCTCATTCCAAGCCATCGGCATCTCCTCTCTGTAAAATCTACAAAAACATCAAAACAGTACAATGTCGACACACTAAACTGCACCGACACTAACGAACATCAAGCTTCATTATCAACAACTAAAGATTGCCAATCAATGTTTAAACGTCTTTCTAATCGGTTTATTTCATTCTTACTGATAGTAATCTGCAATAACTGATTTCCACGCGCATCAAAATTTTCTTCTATAATCGCCTGCCGTTCATACAGTTGCGCGCGTAATTCCCCAAGCGAAGGGGGCAAACAAAGCATACCTTGCCACATGGAAGATGATAACTTGGCTGCGATAGCAATCGACAAAGAAGCCAAACCTTGCTTTTCTTTTGCTGAAACCCAAACTGTTTCAACCTCACCCTCATCATTGCAATCTGCTTTTGGCAACACATTCGCCAACAAATCTATTTTGTTATAGACCATTAGCTGGTGCTTTTCATCCGCACCTATCTCTTTAAGCACATCATTGACCTGATCAATATTACTAAGCCGCTCATCAGCAGCAGCATCAACAACATGCACTAGCAGGTCTGCCTCCACGGTTTCTTCGAGCGTTGCCTTGAACGCATCTACTAACCTATGCGGTAAATGCCGAATAAATCCCACTGTGTCTGCGAGAATAATGGGGCCAAAACCAGGTAGAATAACGCGCCTCAGCGTTGGATCCAAGGTTGCAAACAGCTGATCAGCAGCGTACACATCTGCATCCGTCAGCTGGTTGAATAATGTAGACTTCCCAGCATTAGTGTAACCAACAACCGCAACTGTCGGCACTTCGGCTCTATCCCGGGATCGGCGCCCCTGCTGCCTTTGTTTTTTTACTTTCTCCAATCGCCGCTGAATACTTTTAATGCGGCCTCTAATCAAACGTCTATCGGTCTCCAGCTGAGTTTCACCCGGCCCTCTTAATCCGATACCGCCCTTTTGCCGCTCTAAGTGCGTCCAACCACGAATAAGCCGCGTAGCCACATATTGCAACTGCGCCAACTCAACCTGCAACTTGCCTTCGTGTGTTCTCGCTCGCTGTGCAAAGATATCCAGTATTAAACCCGTTCTATCAATTACACGCTTCTCAACAATTGCCTCAATATTCCTTTGCTGGCTTGGCGATAAGATACAATTAAACAACACGACATCGGCATCAAACCCCTGCACCAGTGCCGCCAATTCTTGCATTTTTCCTGCACCAATAAACGTTTTTGCTTGAGGCGCACGAACGGAAACTGAAAGAATATCGCAGATAGCAAGGCCGGCAGAAATGCAGAGCAAGACAAACTCGTCAGCATCTTCACTGTCTTGCTTGACCGCTAAGTCGACATGTACAAGAACGGCTTTTTCACCACCTTCAGCGCGATCAAAAAACAATACTCTCTCCGAAGCTAATTTTTATGCCATTCTATGATATAAGTAAACTGGATGTAACAAGAAATAGGAAATCTAAAAAATATTTATAGCACCGCTATAAATAAGTTTTAGATTATTATTGCTTTTCACACCAAGGTCGGCCGTTACTCTTCTTCCATGGAGAGTTCAGGAGCTGGCATTCTAATTGGCCGTGAAGGTACGACAGTTGATATCGCATGCTTATAAACCATCTGACTAACAGTGTTTTTCAGTAAAACAACAAATTGGTCAAATGATTCGATCTGTCCTTGGAGTTTTATCCCATTAACGAGGTAAATGGATACAGGTACGCGCTCTTTTCGTAACACGTTCAAGTAAGGGTCTTGTAAGGATTGCCCCTTTGACATCTTTGTTCTCCTTATTTTGCCGTTCCGGCGTTAAATAAAGCTTAGCTACCAAATTATTATAGGGCGTTTAAGAAGATAAACGATCACCAAAATGATTTACTATCAAGCTAGAAGCTTCGCGTTCTATGTTATCGAGTTGTTTATGTTTATTCATCGAACAGCCATTTGCATCAGTATAGATCCAATTTAGGTTCTGCCAACCTTTCAGCCAAGTAAACTGCCTTTTAGCCAATTGTCGTGTAGCAGCTAACGATTTCTCCCTCATCTCTTGATATCCATAAGCCCCATCAAGGTACATCCACATCTGACGATATCCGACAGCCCTCATTGACGGCAAAGACAAGTTTAAATCAGCTCGTTCATGCAGCTTACTTACTTCACCCTCGAAGCCGTTTGACAACATTACTTCAAATCGTTCAGCAATTTTTGCATGTAACTGCGATCTTTCTACAAAAGAAGGTGCAATTTGGCACACATCATAAGGAAATGCTTGACGGTTTTTCTCTTCAATTATGCGGTGCTCAGTCATAGTCACGCCCGTCATTTGATAGACTTCAAGCGCACGCTGTAACCGCTGTGGATCATTGGAATTAATTCTGCTTGCAGACACCGGATCAACCTCTGCGAGCAACCGATGCACCTCAACCCACCCCTTCTCCTGCGCAATACTTTCTATTTCTGCTCTAATGGCCCTATTGGCCTCCGGCAGTGAACTCATACCACGAAGCAACCGCTGAAAATACATCATGCTACCCCCAACTAGAATAGGCAACCTAGCGCGTGACGTAATATTTTGCATCAATAAAAGTGCATCTTTACAAAAGTCAGATGCAGAATAAATCTCAGCGGGATCTTTAATATCTATGAGGTGATGCGGACAAAGTGCGAGTTCGTCCTTTGTAGGCTTTGCCGTGCCTATATTCATATCACGAAATATAAGTGCTGAATCCACACTGATAATTTCACCATTAAAGCGTTGCGCTAAACGAAGCGCTAGGTCTGTCTTCCCCGATGCGGTAGGAGCAATAACAAATAAGGCCGGCGGCAATAAAAAAGTATTCGTCATGATCTATTACCGCCCACGCAGAAAGAGTTTATCAAGCTCAGACATGCTCATATGCGTCCATGTCGGCCGACCGTGATTACACTGACCACTTCGCTCCGTCCTTTCCATATCACGCAACAACGCATTCATTTCACTCAACGTAAGCTGCCGGTTAGCTCTCACCGATCCATGGCAGGCCATAGTTGATAATATTTCATTGGTTTTCAGATGAATTCGGTCGCTCACACCATGCTGTATTACATCCGCAATCACATCACGCACAAGCTGCTCAATATCAGCTTTATGGAGCAGCGTAGGCACTTGCCTAACGACAACACTTTCTTCACTTACACGCTCAACAATAAAACCCAGACGTGAAAATTCTTCATGGTAATCGTCAACAATATCGCCTTCTTTCTGGCTCATAGAAATCCCAAGGGGAACCAGTAAAGGTTGTGAACGTATACCTTCACCTTCAGCCGACGCCTTCATTCGCTCGTAAACAATCCGCTCATGAGCTGCATGCATATCAACAACAATCAAGCCATCTTTCGCCTGAGACAAAATAAAAACGCCGTGTAGCTGCGCCACAGCAAAGCCTAAAGGGGGTACATCAGACGGCATATCAGCTTCATCCTCAACGGGCACAGCTGCCATCGCACTATACCCTTGCTGGGTCTGCCTAACGCGAGATAAGTAATCGCCAGATGGCGAAGATGAGGCATAGACTGTCGGCTGAAAATTCGTTTCTGCTGCAGAAAAATCAATGCCCGACTGAACAGGCGTTATAGCGCCAGACGCAACTTGCGGGGCACTCACTATCTCAGACGTGTTATATGCCAGTACTTCCTCTGCATCGCTAACAGCCGACGATTCGGGTCTCACCTCGGCTAATGCGCGATGAATAGAACGAAATAAAAAACCATGAATAGTACGAGACTCCCTGAATCTTACTTCGTGCTTAGTGGGGTGAACATTGACATCAACCTCATCAGGGTCAATATCAAGGTACAAAACAAACGCTGAGAAACGCCCATGATACATCACATCACTGTATGCTTGTTTTATGGCATGAGCCACAAGCCTGTCTTTGATAACTCGGCCGTTTACATAAAAATGCTGCAAATCGTTCTGACTTCTTGAAAAACTCGGCAGTGCAATCCAGCCCGACAATCGCATACTGCCGGCTTCAGCCTCAACAAAAACGGTATTATTCATAAACTCAGCGCCGCAAACTTTAGCTACGCGCTGCTCTTTATCACGTTGATTCTGACACTGTTTTAGCTGATGAAGAACCTTTCCGTTATGAGCGAAGCTAAGGGCCACATCAAACCGGCTCAAAGCTTGCCGTTTAAAAACCTCCTGCAGATGATTCAGTTCTGTTTTTTCTTTACGGAGAAACTTACGTCTTGCTGGTGTATTAAAAAATAGGTCGCGTATTTCAACAGTGGTGCCTTTAGGGTGTGCCGAGGGCTTCAGCTCTGTTTCCATATCCCGGCCTTGACTAAAAACTTGCCAACCCTCACTGCTATCTTCTTTCGCATTGGAGGTCATCACTAAACGGGAGACTGAGGCAATACTCGCCAATGCTTCGCCACGAAAACCTAAAGTAGCCACAGATTCAAGATCTTCAAGTGTTTTGATTTTACTCGTTGCATGCCGACTCAATGCCAGCCGCAAGTCGCTCTTATCGACGCCTCGACCATTATCCCGAACTTTAATACTTTTTACGCCACCTGACTCAATCGAGATATCAACCTGATCAGCATCCGCATCCAAGGCATTTTCAAGTACCTCTTTCAATACAGAAGCAGGACGTTCAACAACCTCACCGGCTGCAATCTGATTAGCAAGCCTTGGGCTTAAAATTTCAATGGATGACATGAGGAAACTTTATGGGTTAGCTAGATTTGGCAATTGCCGTTAATTATTCATTGGGATTTGTAAGGTTTGACCAATAGCGAGTGTCTTCTTCCGTAAACTATTAAAATCCATCAGACTCGAAATGGGTACATTATAGCGCAGCGCTATCTGTGACAATGTATCTCCACGCTCAACCACATAAATCACAGCGCGATTATGCCTAAAAGTTGCGGCAATGTAAGTATCGGCAGGTGCTTTTTCTTTGAAGTAATCGTCTACACCATTAAAAATAGCTGTTGCCATCTGTTGCTGAAAACGTGAGGAGGATAAGTTCTTTGCTTCTCTCGGATTTGACATAAACCCTGTTTCGACGAGAATTGAAGGAATATCTAACGTTTTTAAAACAGCAAACGCTGCTTTTTCTACACGATTTCCATGCAATTTTGTAACCCGGCCCAAGTGCTTTAAGACTTCCTCAGCCACATCATAACTCGACTCCATTTTATAGGTCATAGACAAATCTACCAGCACAGATGACAGCACATCATCTTTATCACTAAGACTCACACCGCCAATCAAATCTGCCTTATTTTCTCGCTCTGCTAAGAATTTGGCGCTTGCAGAAGTGGCACCCTTTGAGGATAACGTATATACGCTCGCACCTTGCGCCTTCTTGTGGGTATAAGAATCTGCATGAATGGAAATAAACATATCTGCATTTTTCGTTTTTGCAATCTTTCGGCGCTCTGCCAAGGGAATAAAATAATCGCCTTTTCTGACCATGATGGCTTTATAACCCTTTCGCCCATCCAATAGATTCACGAGCCGTTTGGATATTTCATACACCACGTCTTTTTCGTGCTTACGATTAACCCCTATCGCACCTGGGTCTTCGCCACCATGCCCGGCATCAATCGCAACAATCAAATCTCTTTTAATCTTTACACGGTTTTCTATGGATGAAGTTGTCACTGTTTCTCTAGCTGCAGCCTCAGGCTGATAAAGTAAATCGACCACAAGACGACTAATATTCTCGTCATTCCTCGGCAACAAAAAGCTCTTCGTTTTGACAGATTTTGTCAGATCGAAAACGACACGAATATTACCTTTATCTTTTTTAGCCGACCGCATAGTCCTAATAGGTGTATGCTTAAAATCAATCTTCGTTGTATCTGCTTGTAAAGCGGCATCATCAATATCAATAACGAGCCTCTCGGGGTTTTGCAATTTAAACAGCTTATGGTCAGTGGCTTTACTCATATCAAAAACGATTCTTGCTCCCGCATCTGAATGAGAAACACGCACGGCACTGATCGTTGTACTTGCCACACTCAACGTGCTCAGCGCACTTAGCGCCAAGATAAAAAACACCGCGTCAATCAGTACCCTACCTACACACATAAAAATTATCCTATCACACCCCAAAATTGCAGCATGGTTAAACTACCTCCCTCAACGCACTCAGATAAAAGGTTGCGCATAAGTCTAGCCTATCCCATAGACTGGCACAGAGAAAAACTCTTGCTTGATAAGAAGTCAAGTCGCACGGAGCGCCTATTGCCCTGATGACTCAACTGAATGACTAAATCTGCCTCAGGAATTGCGCCTTGCCCTTTATCCGGCCACTCAACCAGCCAAAGTGCTTGCTTATCTATATAATCTCGAATGCCGATATAATCGAGTTCTTCAGGATCTTGCAATCGATATAAATCAATATGCAGAATTTTCATGTCGGCCTCGTATTCTTCGAGTAAGTTATAGGTAGGACTTTTCACAGCGCCTTGAACACCGAGTGCCCGTATTACACTTCGACAGAATGTCGTTTTCCCGGCGCCTAAATCACCAGAGAGAAAACACACTAAGGGGACATCCAAGTGTTTTGCCAACCTTTGCCCCAACCCTACCAAAGCGGGTTCATCTAATGCTTTAAATTCCAGCGTTCTCACGTATTCATTAACCCTCTTATAAGAGGCATTAGCTCACGGGCTAATAACCCAATCTCACCTGATTGCTCAACCGCTTTATCGCCTGCACAAGCATGAAGCTCAACGCCTAGCTGTGCGGAAAAAAAGGCAGGATAGCCTTGAGCTAGCAGTCCTCCGATCACACCTGTTAGCACGTCGCCCACTCCCGCCACGGACATACCTGCATTTCCTGATAAAGATAAGGAGACTTTATTGCCCTCACTGACCAGTGAGCCGCACCCCTTCAAAACCACAACCGCATTCATTTTTTTTATCAGCGCGCTGAGTGCTGTAAATCGATCTTTCTGCACACCTCCACTTGATGAAATACCCAGTAATCTTGCTGCTTCTTTTGGATGCGGTGTAAGAACCCACGAAGATTGCCGTGTAAGTTTCTCATCATCAGCCAGTATATTTAATGCGGAGGCATCCGCGACAAGTGGCTTACCAACATGTAAAACCTTGGCTAATAACGCCTTTGCCCAATTATCTTCACCCAACCCCGGCCCAATAGCAATACTCGTTGCTTGCGCCAACACATGCTCTATTTCATCTTGTGTCACAGCTGTCATTACCTCAGGTAACTGCGCCTGTATCGCCGTTTGATTGCTCGGGCGAGTCACCACTGTCACCAGCCCAGTACCCACGCGCAAACAAGCTTCAGCCGCCAACACAATGGCCCCTACCATCGTATAGTTACCCCCTATTAAGACACAATGACCAAAACACCCCTTATGTGTATTCTTTTTCCGTCGCGGAATCTGTTGCTTCAATATATCCAGAGAGAGCACATCAACTGGCTCAGAGAGTTTTAACAGTGTTTGCTGGTAACGTTGTTTTTCTGCCTCATCCGATGACATTAAATCAAAAAAATAGCGTTTTCCTGAACAATCCGGTCCATTCGCCGTAAAAAGGCCGCGTTTTCTGACAATGAAGCTGATGGTTTTATTCGCCTCTATCGCTGCGCCTTCGATAAAGCCAGTATCCGCACAAAGCCCAGAAGGTATATCAACGGCCAAAACGGTGTTATTCGCTTGATTCACTCGCCTAACAAACGCCTGCTCAACCGCACTTAACGGTCTATTTAATCCAGTGCCATAAAGGGCATCAATCACCATACAATCATTAAAGTCAAAATTTGCATCATATAACTGTAGGTTTACACCTTGAGCACGTGCAACTTCAAGCGCTTGCTTGCCATCATCTGAATGCATATCTAAGGGCTTTAATGAGACAGCCGTCACTTGCTGCCCCTCAGCTCGAATAAGTGCAGCAACAAGCAAGCCGTCTCCGCCATTATTTCCTGCCCCCACAAGCACAACGACAGGCAGCGGCATTTCATCTTGTAAATCCATCAAGGCATCAAATACTTTTTTAGCAGCACGTTCCATTAAGGTAAAACCGAGGGTACCACCTGAAATGATCAACTTATCGCATTGTCTACTGTCTTCAGCTGTATATAATTGCATCATTTTTCACCCTCAATGTTTGTCATGCCATCAAAAAAACAACTCAAACAACTCAAATCTCACTTGCAAACATGGGCAAGTGAAGCAGGCTTCCAGCAGGTCGGCATTACGGATTGCAACCTCGATCACTATAAATCGCATTTTACGCAGTGGCTAGCTGAAAATTACCAAGGCGAAATGGACTATATGCAGCGCAATCAAGGGAAAAGACTCGACCCTGCACAGTTAGTTGAAGGGGCTGTACGCGTCATTAGTTTCCGCATGGATTATCTGCCGCAGCATGAACGCGAACGCATGCCAGATATCATTGCATCTACCAATAAGGCCTATATTTCTCGCTATGCGCTTGGGCGAGATTATCATAAATTAATACGAAAACGTTTAGCGGGTATTGCCAAAAAAGTTGAAGCCTTCGCAGAGGTTCATCTACAACAACGCGCATTTGTTGATAGCGCACCAGTGCTTGAAAGAGCCTTCGCAGAAAAATCAGGGCTGGGCTGGATTGGAAAAAACACGCTACTCATCAACAGAAATGCCGGCTCCTACTTCTTCTTGGGTGAAATCTTAACCTCCCTCCCTCTTGAAGCTGACGCCGCCAATGATCACGTCCATTGCGGCAGCTGTACAGCCTGCTTGACGAGCTGTCCCACTGATGCCTTCAAAGGCCCCCACCTTTTAGATGCACGCAAGTGTATTTCCTATTTAACCATTGAACACAAAGGAAGTATTCCCATCGCGTTACGCGATAAAATAGGCAATCGCGTTTATGGCTGTGATGACTGCCAAGTGGCTTGTCCGTGGAATAAGTTTAATCAGTCAACACAAGAACAAGACTTTTCTCCGAGGCACAATCTCGATAGCGAAAAATTATTAACGCTCTTTAATTGGAGCGAAGAGGAGTTTCTCAAAAAAACTGAGGGCTCACCTATCCGTCGCATTGGCTATCAGCAATGGATAAGGAATATGGCTATTGGCCTCGGAAATTCATCACCGACAGCCGCTACCCAGCAAGCGTTATCATCAAAATTTGAACACCCAGATACAGACACCATCGCAAAAGAACACATTCTTTGGGCGCTAAAAAAACTCTTTTAACGATGCATAATTTCTCTCATGTAATCATCTTGAGAGCACCGGCTGGCACTCACTGCATAATTACACCAAATTTGCTAAATACAGCACCGTTATTTATTGCTAAAATTAATAGCTTAAAGCTGCATACTTCTTGGCAAAATATCTTGTGCAATATAAGTAGCCCTCATTTTAAGGATTCAAGAGCATAGCTTTAGGTTTTTCTCTTTCCCAGTACATCAGACCTGAAAGTAAGCGTAATCATCATGGACACAACACAACGCAAAAGCCATACGCAAGACCATTTAGAAACGCTCAACAATGCGCTGGATTCTGGTAGTTTTAACCGCGTTGCTAAAATGCTGAACACGCTCAGCCACCAAGATGTCGCTCACTTAATTGAATCCTCCCCCCCCAAAATTCGGCAAACGCTTTGGCGTATGGTTGATACCAAGCATGAAGGGGAAATCCTTCCTTTTTTGAGTGAAGATATTCAAAGTGACTTTCTCGAATCGATGAATGTTGATCAAGTCGTTGCCTTAACCGAAGGACTCAAATCTGACGACATAGCCGATTTACTGCAAAACTTACCCAATCGTATTATCCAAGAAGTTTTGCAATCCATGGATAAGCAAGACAGAGACCGCGTAGAAAGGGTTATCAACTACCCTGAAGACTCCGCTGGCGGTTTGATGTCGACAGAGCTAATCGCTGTCAAAGCATCCATCACACTCGATGTCGTTTTACGTTATTTACGAAGACACAGTGAATTGCCCGCATCGACAGATACGCTCTTTGTCGTCAATCGTAAAGATAAATTCATTGGCCTACTACCGATTTCTCGTATTCTCGTCAGCCCACCCAACACGACTGTACGTGAGATCATGATTACGGACATCACCACCATTCCTGTTTCTATGCCTGAACAGGATGTTGCGCTTTTATTTGAACGTCACGATTGGGTATCCGCACCTGTCATTTCAGACGAGGGTGTTTTATTAGGCCGTATCACCATAGACGATGTTGTAGACGTTATTCGTGATGAAGCCGATCACAACATTTTAAGCATGGCGGGTTTAAGCGATGAAGAAGATACTTTCGCTTCCGTTAAACGAACCGCACCGAGGCGTAACGTTTGGCTAGGCATCAATCTCATCACCTGTATTTTAGCCTCTCTTGTCATTAAACTTTTCGAGCATACCATTGAACAAGTTGTGGCCGTCGCCGTACTCATGCCCATTGTTGCCAGCATGGGAGGTATCGCTGGAAGCCAGACTCTCACACTGGTTATCCGCGGCATCGCACTACGGCAAATTGGACGAAATAATTTCCGATGGCTTTTTAATAGGGAGCTTATCATTGGTTTCCTCAACGGCATTATCTGGGCTGTTGTTGTCGCGATAGCCACGGCCATATTGTATCAAGATCTCAGACTGTCTTATCTTATTGGTATTGCGATGGTGCTGAACCTCGTACTCGCCGCCATCATTGCGACGCTACTACCAACCGTGCTCAAAAAGTTTGGTATCGACCCAGCACTTGCAGGCAATGTTATTTTAACGACATTCACTGATGTCATCGGTTTCTTCACATTTTTAGGGTTAGTCACATGGCTTTATCTATAAATCAAAAGTCTCGTCTTAATGAAGATGACCCAGACTATAAAAGCAAAACTCAGGTAAAAGAGGAACTGGATGCATTAAAAAAACTGGGAGAGACGTTAACCATTATCCCTGACAAGCTCTATCAGTCACTCGATATCCCAGAAAAGCTTGACGAGGCAATTCAAACGCTTAAGCGCATTAAGAGCAATATCGCGAAAAAACGTCAATTTCAGTACATTGGCAAGCTTATGCGCGACATGGATATCGACCATATTGAAACAACCATTCATGAATGGGAATATGGTAGAAAAAATCTCAGCCGCGAGCTCAAAAAACTCGAACAACTCAGAGACCGATTGATTGCAAACGACCCTGAGGCACTTCAGCAGATCATTGCCGAACACCCAGATTGCGACATACAAAAACTCAGACAACTCATCAGAACAACACAAAAAGAAATAAAATTAAAAAAACCACCAACCAACTTTAGACTTCTATTAAAGCTCCTTAAGGAATTACACATTAAAGTGTAATATTTATTTTTTTACTTTTTTATTTTTTTATTTTTTTGAGTGCTAAGTTTAAAGGCAGACACTAAAAAACTGACTCTAAAAAAATGAAAAATATGAGCACTCGCCAAGAAACCGCAAACGACCCTTCAAAGAACAATGAACAATCGCCAATTCCACACATGGATATTGGCGACGACACACAGACTCATTCAGCAAAGATTTACCACGCACAATGCCCGCTGAACGTTTCCATCATCGGCCTTGGTTATGTCGGCGCGGTTTCTTCAGCTTGCTTTGCTTCCATGGGCCATGATGTCATTGGTGTCGATATTGACGAAAACAAAGTCAAGCTCATCAATGCCGGCACTTCACCCATTCTTGAAAACAAGCTAGATGATTTATTGTATAGCGCGCATAAAAAAGGCAAGCTTTCTGCAACCACATCCATTCGCGACGCCATCCTCAAAACCAGCGTTACACTCATTAGTGTCAGCACGCCAAGCGCAGACGATGGCAGCTGCAATACCGCCTACCTTGAAAAAGCTGTAGAAACCATAGGGCAGGCATTACGCGATAAAGACAACTTTCATGTTTTGGTTTTTAGGAGTACCGTCCCCCCTTCAACCACAGAAGACCTACTCATCCCCATTATCGAGAAAGCATCAGGGAAAAAACGAGATATTGACTTCGGCACCTGCTTCAACCCCGAGTTTTTACGTGAAAGTACGGCAATCAAAGATTTTTACAATCCCCCTAAAACTGTCATAGGCTCTTCAGACCCTAAAAGTGCCGATATCGTTAAAAGCCTTTATGGGAACGTTGAAGGGGAATGTTTCGTCACTTCTATCAAAACGGCTGAATTTACTAAATATATCGATAACACCTGGCACGCATTAAAAGTATCTTTTGGTAATGAACTTGGGCGCCTCTGCAAAGCTATGTCGGTCGACAGCCACGAAGTAATGCAAATTTTCTGCAAAGATACACACTTAAATATTTCACCGACGTATTTAATGCCTGGCTTTGCCTACGGCGGCTCTTGCCTGCCAAAAGACACGCGAGGTATCGCGCACATGGCTAAGCAACTCTCCATTGAGCTCCCCATCATCAGCCATATTAATGCATCCAACGAAACACATATCCAGCATGCGATACAGCTCATTGATGACTGTAATAAGAAAACTGCCGCGGTGATCGGATTAACCTTTAAACCCAACACTGACGACCTACGTGAAAGCCCTGCACTTATACTCTACAAACAACTTAAAAATAAAGGCTACCAAGTACTGTGCTTCGACCCTTATATCAGCCAGCACCAGATCAATCAGCTTGAATCTACGGACTATAAAGGCATAAAAGCAGATTTTACCGACAGTATCCCTCGGATTTATAATGATGCAGATATCCTTGTGGCCACCCACCAGACAAGCTACGCGCAAGATATTGTTCGAAATGCACCCAAAGACATGCACATCATTGACTTAGCCCGTTTGCCGAAGCCGTTAACGACTCAAACGCTTTATTCTGGAATTTGCTGGTAACCACTTATTATCAGCGTACCTTGCTAAACTATCCTCTTTCTAATCAGAGGGTGTATAATCTCGGCATTATACGCGGCGGGAAATAAGCGAATGCAATTACTGGTGATACATGATGACAGTGCTTTATCGGACAATCTCCTGCAACTCGCAAAAAGCCGCATCGAACCCATCGACATCGAATTAAACCATATCTCTGCCGATCATGCGTTAACACTACACACTGAACGTCAACCCACCCTGACGCTGTTTCTGGCACGACTCAGGCATGATTCAACAGCCAAACAAAAGAAAATATTCTCACAAGCTGTATCACAAGCAGCAAAAGCTGCGGCATCAACCAACACACCCTTTATTTTTTTATCCACCGCCGCTGTTTTTTCCGGCGAACAATTCAACTACGAGGAAGTCGATGGTATATCACCAAAAACGCAGTATGGACACTTTTATGCGCAGCTAGAAAATGAGGCTATTACAGCCAACCCACGCTCTGTTATTCTTCGGACAAGCTGGTTATTTTCCCATAAAAAGAACAACTTCCTCACGCAAGTGATTGACTATGCGACAGAAAATAAAATGATCACCGTAAATAGTGCAGGCAAAGGTAGCCCAACCGTCTCGAGTGATCTAGCCCGCGTTCTATTGGCAATATGCTTGCAACTGCCTCTCAGCGACAAACACTTCGGCATCTATCATTACTGCAGCTCAGATGCCTCGATAGGTTTTCACTTTATTGAAACTATTCTTACTCAGGCAGCCAACTTTAATCCAGCCATTAATGCCAACAATATATTATTTACGCACAACGATGCAGAGCAGCAGCGCTTCTTTTTTGAAGCTGTCATTTTGAACTGCCAAAAACTTCTGGATACCTTTGGCATCCATCAACGTCCATGGCGTGCCGCCATCAACAGCACAATAAAAAAATTCTACGACGAGTAACTCGAACAAGTTACATAGAAGTGGCCTCAGACTACTAATAAGTTATATGAAAGGGCTTCAGGCCACTAATAAGTTTCATGAAAAAGACATTAGGCCGCTACAGACTCCTGTAATGGCCTAATTTAAAGCGGCAATTACGACTCGTAACGATCAAAAATCAACGAAGCATTGGTGCCACCAAACCCAAAGCTATTAGACATGACGCGATTAAGTTTAATATCTTCAATGGTTTTCAACACAATCGGCATGCCTTCAGCTTCATCATCGAGTTTTTCGATGTTTGCAGAGGCAGTGATAAAGTTATGCTGCATCATCATCAAAGAATATATCGCCTCCTGAACACCCGCACCGCCAAGACAATGCCCTGTCAGTGACTTTGTTGAACTAATCTTTGGCAAGTTCTCACCAAACACATTTTTCATCGCCCTAAGCTCTGGAATATCACCAGCGGGGGTACTGGTACCATGTGCGTTAATATAATCAACGGGGCCATTGACTTGATCGAGCGCCTGCTGCATACAACGTTCGCCGCCTTCGCCACTAGGAGCAACCATGTCGTAACCATCACTCGTGGCACTATAACCTGTTAACTCAGCGTAAATTTTCGCACCACGTGCTTTTGCGTGCTCCAGCTCTTCGATCACTAATGCGCCAGCGCCGCCTGCAATAATAAAACCATCACGGCTTGCATCATAAGCTCTAGACGCCTTTTCTGGCGTATCATTAAAAGAAGTAGACAATGCGCCCATCGCATCAAACAAACAAGATAACGTCCAATGCTCTTCCTCACCACCGCCAGCGAAGACGATGTCTTGTTTGCCGAGTTGAATTTGCTCCATTGCATTGCCGATACAATGCGCACTGGTCGCGCATGCTGAAGAGATAGAATAGTTCACGCCTTTGATTTTAAAAGGTGTCGCAAGACAAGCAGAAATAGTGCTTCCCATCGTTTGAGTAACGCGATAAGGGCCTACACGGCGAATACCTTTTTCACGCAAAATATCCACGGCTTCAACCTGGTTAGCCGAAGACGCACCGCCTGACCCCATGATTAACCCCGTACGTGGATGGGAGACTTGTTCCTCAGTCAATCCAGAGTCTTTTACAGCTTCCGTCAATGCGATATGCGCAAATGCTGCTGCATCGCCCATAAAGCGAAGTGTCTTTCGATCAATGTGTTCTTTGAAGTCAATATTTACGCTACCCGCAAGGTGGCTTCTCATGCCTACCTCTTTGTACGCTTCCTGAAATTTAATGCCGGACTTGCCTGACTTGAGTGAAGACAACACCTCCTCTGCGTTATTGCCAATACTGGATACGACACCAAGACCTGTGACAACCACTCGTCTCATAATAAACCTCTTTGTAAATTCTCAATCAACATAATCATCCAATTTGAAACTGATTAATCGTTTGCGTCTGCCTGAAACAAGCCCACTTTCAGATCTTTTGCACTGTAGATCATCTCTCCATCACAGTGAACCTCACCGTCAGCAATACCCATCACTAAACGACGCTCAATGAGGCGTTTTATATGCAAATGGTAGGTTACTTTTTTAGCCGTAGGCAACACTTGCCCCGTAAATTTTATCTCTCCTGCGCCTAGCGCACGACCACGCCCGAGATTGCCCTTCCACCCCAAATAAAACCCCAGCAGCTGCCACATAGCATCAAGCCCAAGACAACCTGGCATCACGGGATCGCCTGGAAAATGGCAATCAAAAAACCAGAGGTCTGGTGTGATATCCAGTTCCGCAATGATTTCACCTTTTTTATTCAATCCACCATTTTTATTGATCGATGCGATACGATCAATCATCAACATATTATCAACTGGCAACTGAGCATTCCCTGGGCCAAAAAGCGCGCCGTGACCACAAGCTATGAGATCTTCTTTATTGAAAGATCCCTTTTCTGAAAATAAATGAGTATCTGTCATAGGGCTACAATGTATATCCTGAAAAATTGAGCAATTCTGCGATAGTAACATTATTCCCACCTGCTTTTCACCCTCCCTCTTCGCACGCTTAAAATTCCATGAATATCGATAAGCCGCTTGCAGAAAAAAGACCGATCTCATAAAGTTACGCGCTGACTAAGTTTATCTATCAAAACCAACAATTAGAAAAAGGGTATTTTCAATGGTCACCAAGTGTTTATTTCCTGTTGCAGGCTATGGAACTCGCTTCCTGCCGGCTACCAAATCTATGCCGAAGGAAATGTTACCTGTCGTCAATAAGCCTTTAGTTCAGTATGGTGTAGAAGAAGCCATCGATGCGGGCATGGCCGATATTTCATTTATCACAGGTCGCGGAAAGCGTGCCATTGCTGACCACTTTGATATCAGCTATGAGCTGGAACACCAAATTAAAGGAACAGGTAAAGAAGACTACTTGAATTCTATCCGTAACGTCCTTGATCAAGGCTGCTTTTCTTTTACAAGGCAACGTGAAATGAAAGGTTTAGGTCATGCGATTTTGACAGGAGAAAACATGATTGGCGACAACCCTTTCGGCGTTATTCTGTCCGATGACCTGTGTATCAACCAAGCAGGTGATGGCGTTATGGCGCAAATGGTCAAACTTTATGAGCAGTTTCGCTGTTCCATTATTGCCATTATGGAAGTACCCGAAGATCAAGTGCATAAATACGGCGTCATCAAGGGCGAACTCATGAAAGACGGCTTATACCGCGTTGAAGACATGGTCGAAAAGCCTACGCAAGATAAAGCGCCCTCCAATCTTGCTATTATTGGTCGTTACATTTTAACCCCCGATATTTTTTCTATCCTCAAAGACACCCAGCCTGGGAAAAATGGCGAAATCCAAATCACCGATGCATTGCTAAAACAAGCCGAGCAGGGTCTTGTCCTCGCTTACAAATTTAAAGGCTTACGTTTTGATTGTGGCAGTGTTGACGGTTTTGTGGAAGCAACCAATTACTGCTATAAAAATATCTACTCTGCAGAATAAATAGAAGGCACTCGTCATGGACAAACTCACCTGCTTTAAGGCCTATGATGTGCGCGGCCGCATCCCCGATCAGATCAATGAAGATATTGCTTATCGTATCGGTGCCGCTTATGCACAAATCATCAAGCCAAAAAAAGTCGTTGTCGGCTACGACATTCGCCTGACCAGCCCTGCTTTTTGTGAAGCCGTATCAAAAGGCCTCATGGATCAAGGTGTCAATGTCTATAACATTGGTTTGAGCGGCACAGAGCAAATTTATTTTGCCACCTTCCATTATAAATTTGATGGAGGGATTGCCGTCACCGCCAGCCATAATCCGAAGGATTACAACGGCATGAAGTTTGTCCGCGAAGATGCCAAACCCATCAGTGGGGATACAGGTTTATTCGATATTCAGGCCAAAGCCGAGGAAAACAACTTCACACCTGTCGCCGAGGCACTGCGTGGGAAAATGGTTGATCTGGATATTTCTGAAACCTACCCAGCACATTTACTTAACTATGCCGCACCTCAATCACTCAAACCATTAAAACTTGTCGTTAACGCAGGTAATGGCGGCGCAGGCACGGTCATCGATTTACTCGAACCGCTTTTTCCACAAATCACCTTCATCAAAGTTCACCACGAACCAGATGGCAACTTCCCTAATGGCGTACCCAACCCATTACTCGAAGAAAACCGTACCGCCACGTCAGAGGCGGTTGTTAAACACAATGCCGATTTTGGCATTGCATGGGACGGTGATTTTGACCGTTGCTTTTTGTTTGATGAAAAAGGCACGTTTATTGAAGGCTACTATATTGTTGGCCTACTCGCCCAAGCATTTTTAGAGAAAGAAAAAAATGCGTCGGTGATTCACGATCCACGGCTCACATGGAACACCATCGATATCGTCGAAAAAGCTGGCGGTAAAGCTATCCAAAGTAAAACGGGGCATGCATTTATCAAAGAGCGTATGCGCATAGAAGATGCGATTTACGGCGGCGAAATGAGTGCTCACCATTACTTTAGAGACTTTGCCTACTGCGACAGTGGCATGATCCCGTGGCTACTCGTAGCAGGGCTTGTTTCCAGTACAGGTAAAGGCTTGTCTACTCTCATTAGCGAGCGGGTCGAAGCGTACCCTTGTAGCGGTGAAATCAACAGTAAACTTGATGATGCACAAGCTGCCATTGAGAAAGTAAAAAATGCGTTTGAACCGAAAGCGATCAAGGTTGATTACACCGATGGCATTAGCTTTGAATTTGATAACTGGCGTTTCAGCTTACGTTCATCTAACACAGAACCTGTTGTCCGGCTTAATGTAGAAAGCAAACACGATACGGTTTTGATGCAAGCGAAAACCGAAGAAATTCTTAGCCTGCTAAGAAGCTAAGCCTCACACTAAAGGCATTGAGGCCAATGCCTTTAATATACCGATCACACTTGAAGATGGATATATACCCATTACCCTTGAAGATGCATGAGCGTTGCCCGCACTTGCTCACCCCAATCACTTACGGGTTGTAAGCTCATGGGGGTTCGCTCGCTTGCCGCCTTCTTACATCTCCAATTCCGATGAGTATATACATTTTTAATACGCATTTTTATTCAAAAAACCCTTGAAAATTGTTAATACAATAATCTTCAGATCAAATCCCACCGACCAATTATTAAGATAATCTAAATCAAAGGCTATACGCTTTTCCATCTTCTCATGGGTATCCGTTTCGCCTCGCCAGCCATTAATTTGCGCCCAGCCCGTTATCCCAGGTTTCACTAAATGCCTCAGCATATAGCCTTCGATAGTTTTCCTGTATTGCTCATTATGCACAATCGCATGCGGCCTTGGGCCAACGATACTCATACCACCTTGTAGTACATTTATAAACTGCGGCAACTCATCCAATGACGTTCGCCGCAGCCATCGCCCGAGCGGTGTAATTCTTTCATCAAATCGCGTTGCTTGTTTTATACTCTGCGAGTCATTCTCTCCTGCAAGCTCACTTTTACCTTCTACATGCTCATCGTCAAAGAACATCGTACGAAATTTGTAAACCTGTATGGCTTCTCCTGCAAGGCCGTACCTATTTTGCTTATAGATAACAGCGCCTTTTGAGGTCAGCTTCACCAATAAAGCAATGAGCAGCATCAAAGGCGCAACCAGCGCAAGAATCAATGTAGATAAGAGCACATCCTCTATACGCTTAAGCAGGGCACCCGATTCATCATAGGTGTTGTTATAAATGCTGACACTCGTCAAATTACCCACGCGGGTAATCTTTCCACCCATCAAGTGCGAGGTGAATAAGTCAGGTAAATAAAACACAGGGATTGAGCAATCACTCAACGCTTTAACAAGTTTACGGATTCGGTCTGAATCATTCATCGGCAGCGCGATATAAATGGCATCAAACTGATTCGCTTTTGCCAAATCAACAAGCGAGTCTAGATTGCCTAAATGGGCAAGAGGGGGCTCTTTATGAACGCCATCATCATAAAAGCCGACAAGATCATACCCCATCCAAGGATTATTACTGATTTCCTGGGAAAATTGATGGGCTTGTTCTCCACTACCGGCTAAGACGATCTTTCGTGTATTTCGTCCATTAACACGTAAACGAATTAACACTTCTCGCACCAAGAATCTTGAGGCGACAAAACATACAGGCGTTAATATTATCCATAGTGTCAACGCAATCCGCGAAAAATAAGCCGTCGATTTAAGTGCAAAGGATAATGCAAACAACACAGCTACCGAAAAAAACCATGCCTGAATAACTAACTGTATCGGCTCTTTAAGACTTGCCGAACGATAAGATCGATAAAGCCTTAGATGACTCGCCACCATATAAAAACACCCGGAAGCTAAGATTCCAGCCAGCAAATAACCACGGTCAGTAATACTGATCGCACTGGCATGCAAAAGCGTTACCAGTGATAAACAGCCAAAAATAATGCCTATATCAAGTAAGCGCTGTAGTAAGCTCACTAGCCATTGGTGGCTACGAATAACCCCTGAGTCTTTCACGTTTAACCTTTTTTATTGTTGTAAAAATTCCTTTTTTGAGACACTTGCATTGCTACTCACGCGCAAGTGTATCTTTCTCTTACTTCTGCTCTTTATTCTCTATAAGTATTGGCTAAAAACCACTGATAGGCTTGTGACAATCCTGTAGACAATGGTGTTTGCGCAACCCAGCCTAATTGCTTAATGAGCGATATATCCAACAATTTTCTCGGTGTACCATCAGGCTTTGACGCATCGAACTCAATACTTCCCGTAAAACCTACCACCTGTTTAACCTGCTGGGCTAATTCAGCAATACTGACATCAACACCTGTCCCCACATTGATATGGCTTTGCATCGGCTGAACCAAATTGTCTAAGGCTGATTTCTTAACTTGCATCAATTGAATACAGGCTTGAGCCAAGTCATCGACATACAAAAACTCGCGCATCGGTGTACCGCTCCCCCAGATGGCCACGGAATCACTGTCCGCCAATTTTGCTTCATGAAATCGACGAATCAACGCGGGGATAACATGGCTATTTTCTTCATGATAATTATCATTAGGGCCGTATAAATTGGTCGGCATTAATGAGCGAAAGTCGGTTCCATACTGTCTGTTATAGGATTCGCAGAGTTTGATACCCGCAATTTTTGCCACTGCATAGGCTTCATTGGTGGGCTCCAGAATACCTGTCAATAATGCGGGCTCTTGCATAGGCTGCCCGGCAAACTTCGGATAGATGCAAGAGCTGCCTAATAAAATCAGCTGTTCACAACCGATTTCGTAAGCACTATGAATGAGATTTGCTTCAATCATCAGGTTGTTATAAATGAATTCAGCAGGGTACGTATCATTCGCATGAATACCCCCTACTTTGGCGGCTGCAATGATCACAACATCCGGTTTCTTATCTTCCATCCATTGCTTAACGGCTGCTTGCTGCGTTAAATCAAGGGTTTGTCGATTGCAAGTCAACACGTGCTCAAACCCCATTCTCTGCAACTGACGGACAATGGCCGAGCCAACCATGCCGTTATGCCCTGCTACAAAAATCTTACTGTCTTTGTTAATCATGTTTCCGGCTTATTTTTCATTGTTATTCTTTTATAGTGTTGACCTGAAAACCTTTTCTCTCAAGTAACAAGTGGCGTTTTGCTTGATCGACATCGTGAGTGATCATTTCATCGACCATCATCTCAAGCGTCACTTCCGCTTGCCAATTCAGCTTTTCTTTTGCTTTCGAAGGGTCACCTAAAAGCGTTTCCACTTCAGCGGGGCGGTAATATTTGGGATCGATACGAATAATCACTTGCCCTATCGTCAGTGCATTATCCCCAAGAGCAACCAGCTTGCTATCAGTAATAGCCTGCACCTTACCGATCTCTTCTCTGCCTGCGCCCTCCCACGTCAAGGTCACGCCTACATTCTGAAACGCTAACTCAACAAACTCCCGAACACTGTGCTGCACGCCGGTTGCTATCACGAAGTCTTCCGGTGTTTCTTGTTGCAACATCAGCCATTGCGCCCTCACAAAATCTTTAGCATGTCCCCAGTCTCGTTTTGCGTCTACATTCCCCATATATAAACATTCATCAATCCCCAGAGACACATTCGCCGCCCCACGCGTGATTTTTCTCGTCACGAAGGTTTCCCCTCGTCGCTCAGATTCATGATTAAATAGAATGCCATTACATGCATAGATGCCATACGCTTCGCGATAATTCACTGTAATCCAGTAGGCGTACATTTTTGCCACGCCGTAAGGTGAGCGTGGATAAAAAGGGGTTGTTTCTTTTTGTGGTACTTCTTGCACGAGACCGTAAAGCTCAGAGGTTGACGCTTGGTAAAAACGTGTATGTTTTTCTAAACCCAAAATCCGAATGGCCTCTAGCAGGCGCACTGTACCCACGCCATCAATATCAGCTGTATATTCAGGGGATTCAAAACTCACCGCCACATGGCTTTGTGCCGCTAAATTATAGATCTCATGTGGCATCACTTCTTTAATAATGCGAATTAGGTTTGAGGTATCGCTCAAATCGCCATAATGCAGTTTAAAGGTGACATCTTTCTCGTGTAAATCCTGATAGATATGATCAATACGTTCGGTATTGAATGAGGATGCGCGGCGTTTGATGCCATGTACCTCATAGCCCTTCTCTAACAATAGCTCCGCAAGATAAGAACCGTCCTGCCCTGTAATACCTGTGATTAAGGCAACTTTTTTCACGTTTATTCCCTAGCCAAATAGCTTTTGCTTTATTTTTTGCTTTATGAGAAGCGCAATAAATTTTGGATTCGTGCTTAAGTAACGACGCCACAAACGTTTCGGCTCATCAATGAGTCGAAACAACCATTCTAGCCCTGCTCGCTGCATCCATGTTGGTGCATGTTTTTTATTGCCTGCGATAAAGTCAAAAACAGCGCCCACGCCAAACATAACACACCCTAATGTGGATTTATTTTCTGCCATCCACTTTTCCTGCTTTGGGCAGCCAAGCCCCACAAAAAGAAATCGCACACCGCTATCAGTGATGGCTTGCCGGGTGTCTTGTTTTTCCTCATCGGATAACTCACGAAAAGGCGGCGAATGCGCATAGACCACTTGCAACTGTGGATACTGTTTCTTTAGGTTTTTCTGAAGGTCAGAAAGCACCGTTTCACTGGAACCATAAAAACCAACCGAGAGTTTATTGGCTTGTGCGAATTGGCAAAAAGCATGCGTTAAATCAAAGCCCCTTATTTGTGAAGCACCTTCCGCACCGAGCCATTTTTGCGCCCAGTAAATCGGGCGGCCATCAGGCACAATCGCATCCGCTTGGTTAACAACCTGATTGAAATCCGGGTTATCAAAAGCCTCAATACACATATGTACATTTGAAACGCAGACATAATGCCCGCGCCCTGTGGATAACCACCCTTTGGCTTTCTCGATCAAACCGTGGATATCCAACACATCAACCGTCATTGATATGACGGTTTTACGGGTATTCATTAATAACGTCCTTATAAATAGCGAGCAATTGTCGTGCATTTTCTTCTGCACGATAGCGATCATCAACCAATCGTTTACCGGCTTCACTCATTGATTGCCAGCGTGTTTTATCCGTCATCAAAGACTTGATAGCCTGAATAAAAGCTTGCGGATTGTTACTAGGGACTTTCAGACCTGTTTTGTTGTGTTCAATAATTTCTGCCATGCCGCCGAGATCAGTGGCAACAATGGGCAAACCCGATTGCATTGCCTCCATTAACACCAGTGGAAAACCAGCCTCATAGCATATCGAAGGCATCACAAGCACAGCTGCTTTTCTCATTTGTTCCGCCACTTGCCCTTTGGTTAGTTCACCAAGGTAGTCAATTGCAGCGCAGGATTGAACCTGGTCGCGTAACGGCCCACCGCCAATCACTTTAATTGTCAAATCACTCTTTTTTGCTATCGACAACAAGGTTTCAATGCCTTTTTCCTCGCTCAGGCGGCCAACAAACAATACTGTTGGATCTCTCACTACGGATTGACTAGTAACAGTCTGATCAACGAGAAAATTGGGTTTTACCGTTATTTTTTCATCTGGCAATCCATATTCAACAAATTTCTTTTTGGCGAATTCTGTTAAGACGATAAACCGCGACACTTTACCCACAAAGGTTTGCTGTTTTCTATGCCGGTGAATCATGCGGGCGACCGCAAACGACTGCAACGCAGAATGACGATAACATTGATGCTTAACAGCCTGATAAGGGTTGCCACCTAGGCACAGCTCACAGACCTTACCTTTTCGTAGTAAAAGCCCATTAGCACAAAAGAGACGATAGTTATGTAATGTTTGAACAACCGGCACTCGTTCCTCTAGGCACGCATCATAAACCGATGGCGTCATCAACGGGAAAAAGTTATGAACATGTACAATGTTAGGTTGGTGTTTTCGTATGAGGGATATCAATTCATGCTTCGATGATTCGCTGTAACTGACACGGAGGCCTGTTTTTATTTTACCTACAACGCTCGCTATCGCATCATTATCCAACGTCCATAAAATAACCTCATGCCCATGATCAAGTAGCAGCTGGTGCTCTGCTGCCACGACATGGTCTTCTCCACCTTTCAACTGATAAGCATTGTGGCACAGTAAAATTTTCATTTTTTTATTCTTATTCTTTGAGCGTATTGAAGCAATTCCATAAACACAACGCAACGTTAAGAATCTGATGAAGCTCTCAGTGTATTAGAAAATGCATACCTCGCAATACAAAGATTGAACTCAAGTTAAATGTGTAGTTCTTAATTAGTAGACTTCTTTGTCGGATGCCCGCGCCATGAAAAAAACGTTCATTTCAATCATACTGCTCTGTAGCTTTTGCGCATTTTCACAAACCTCAGAAGCAAAAGTAAAAGTTCATATGATCAGCTTTGCCGGAATCATCGGCGTAGCGGTGATTGCCGGCATTGTCACTTGTTTAAATCATAGGAAAAAATGTGAAGAAGGGTATAAAAAAGGGATAACGATTGCCGAAAACTTAAAAAACAGGGCCATAGATAAACTTGAATCAATCGGCCCTTCGAGAAATGAGCTGGATATAATTACCCAGCCAAGTCGCTAAAGCATAACAAACCTAGACTCCAGGAAAAACATGGGGGCCTGCACACAAAAAGAGTGCGCCGACTAAACGGCCATAATAAAACGTATGGCATCCAGAGATAGTTCAGAATGCGTAATGGCTGTACGCAGCGCTTCCGTCTCCACTTTTATTGCTGTCAGTTCATCTTCTCGAATATTAGGGTTGACCTGTGCAAGTGCTTCGAGCCGCTGAAGCTCTTGTGTCTGATAATCCTCCATCTGCTTTAATGCTTCTGCTTTGATGGTAGGCATTTTTTCGCCAACCACACTCATCGTTAATTCAGCCATGGCCTTAATCGCGCCCTGCCCTTGTTTGGCAAGCGCCTGCGCTTTGATGATAGGCACTTTTTTTACCAGCTCAGCCAGTTTTTCTTCCGTCAGGATGTGACTTAAATCTTTACCTTCCATATTCACCAAACACCGTGTTGCTTGCGCAGGCAAAAATCGGTGTAGCTGCAAATGCTTTGCCGCAATGCTATTGACGCGAAAAATGGTTTCCAGCAGCAATGTACCTGGTGGCAACGGTTTCAGTTTAATCGTGGCGACTGCTGTATTGCCGTGCTCACTACTCAACACGTGATCCATAGCTGCAACCACCGTTGGGTGCTCCCATGTCAGAAAACCTAAATCTTCTCGCGATAAAGCATTATCTCTTGAAAAGGTATATGTTGCCCCCTCGTCTCTCATCCCTGGCAATAACCCACATCGCATATTCTCGCTGGGCCTTAAGATAATGGAATTTATGTCATGCGATTCAATATCAATGCCTAATTGATCCGCCACATCTTCCATATAATCTTCGAGTTCCTTACGCTTTTCGGCTTTAACAATACGATCAATAACATCACTTGCAGCTTTCGGCCGGCAAGAGTTCAGCTCTAGCAGCTTATCTCTGCCTTCTTGCATCATTTGCCGCAACTGATCAGCTTGGATTTTTGTATCTTCAATCAGCTGACTGAATGCCGCCGTATCATCTGCCTGCAGCAATAAAGGCAATAGTGTTGATTCAAATTGCTCATAAACACTTCGTCCGATGGCACAAGTTTGTTCAAAGGCATTCAGCCCTTGATCTAACCATTGCAGCAAGCCCGCCGTTGAAGAACCTTCATAAAAAGGCACATGAATGTGAATATCTCGTTGCTGACCAATACGATCAAGCCGCCCTATTCGCTGCTCTAACAAATCAGGATTTAACGGTAAATCAAACATAATCATATGACTTGCAAACTGAAAATTTCGACCTTCGCTACCAATTTCAGAACAAATAAGAATTTGTGCAGACTCCTCTTGATCGGCAAAATACGCTGCCGCTCTGTCTCTTGCAACAAGACTTAAGTGCTCATGAAACACCGCCGATTTTATCCCGTGACGTGTCCGAATAAACTCCTCTAAAGCCATTGCCGTGCTCGCTTGCGCGCAAATTAACAGCACTTTTTTCCCCAAGAGGATCCCCTGTAACAGGTCAACCAGCCAATCCACGCGGGCATCGTCCTGCAGCCAAGTATCGCCTAAAGCATTCTCACAGCACAACGCATCATGAATATCTGTAGCCCCTGAAGTAATATCTAACGCAGGAAATGCGTAGGTATGTAACTTCCGCTCAGGGAAGCCTGTTACCGTATGCCTTGTGTTTCTAAACAGAACGCGGCCTGTTCCATGGCGATCTAACAATGCATTCATAGCTTGATCGGATGCCGCTTCGCGCTCACCGTTATTAAACAGGTCTGTCATCGCTGCTAGCTCTTGCTCACTGAGGTAGTCTGCTAACTGAGACGGTAAAGTATCCTCATCGCTTTCTTTTAACACCTGTAAATCATCAACAAGCGCATTAACCACTTTGAATGATTTTTCCTCTTGAATAAATTGTGTCAAATCAAAATATCGATCGGGATCTAACAATCGCAAGCGCGCAAAATGGCTTTCTACGCCAAGCTGCTCAGGTGTTGCTGTTAATAACAAAACACCTTTAGCAATTTGCGCTAATTTCTCCACCACTTGATATTCAATACTCGATTCGGTGGGTGTCCATTTTATATGATGCGCCTCATCGACAACCATTAAATCCCAAGAGCATGCCAAGGCTTGTTCCACCCTTTCTGGGTGCTCAGCGAAGAATGTCCCCGGAACAAGAACCAGCTGCCGAGTTTCAAAAGGGTTGGTTTGTTCATGCGCTAACTCGTGACAGATAGCTTCATCCAACACAGAAAAAGACAAATTAAACCGCCTGAGCATTTCTACCAGCCACTGATGCAACAAACTATCGGGCACCACAATCAACACACGCTCAGCAGCACCGGATTGTAACTGCTGATGGATAATAAGGCCTGCTTCAATCGTTTTACCCAAGCCCACTTCGTCGGCTAACAACACACGTGGGTGCTGTCTTTTCGCAACTTGATCAGCAATATACAACTGGTGCGGTAACAACTGAACCCGAGGCCCCATCAGCCCTAATGCACCGGATTGTTGATATTCGGCCTGAAGTTGCCGTGTCTCCTGCCTTAACGAGAAGAATTTAAGCGGGTCGATTTGTCCGAATAACATACGGTCTAAAGGGTTTGAAAAATGTACAAAGGCATCTAAATCCATCTCAGGAAGAATACCTTCCTCCCCCGCGTCGTTAAGAACTTTATAAAACATCAGCCCATTATTATCATGCACATCTAGAATGGTTAAAGGCTGCTGGTTTTTGTCTTTAACCTGATCGTCAACTTTGTAAATAATGCGGCTCAAAGGTGCCGACTGAATGGCGTAAACACGATCTTCATCAACGGCTGGAAAACATATAGCAACACGCCTATCTTGTACGCCAAGCACAACACCTAAACCTAACCCAGCTTCTGTATTACTGATCCAACGCTGCCCTACACAAAACTCACTCAATGCTCGCACCCACACCCAAGATAAAAGAGCGCCATTCTATAAGAAAGCACACCAACATGCATCATGGGCAATGAGACCTAGGCAGCTAAAAGATGCATTCGCTATGAGGAAACTCTTTGGTGTACTACTGGGTGATAGTTATCACCATTAGGGTTAATGCAAGTAGACCAGCATTCACTATAATCACAACCTTCATCTATCATGGGAAAAGTAGTTTGTACAAAACTAGCATCAGAAAATTCATCACTTAACAAATACTTCCTCTTTGAAACACTGCTCAAACCCCCTCCCCTATTAATGAAATTTATTTCTACAGGAGTGTTATCATCCTTAACATCATGAGATTTAGGCAGCACATCCGTATGTACATTTGCTATACCAAGGAATGGTAATAACACCCCCTGTTTACAAAATTCGCCTACCTTCTTCAAGCTAAAATCTATTGCAGCAACCATATCCAAAGTCATTTCTTGAAATCTAAACTCAACAGGAATCAATTCCCTCTTCTGCTCATCATAAACCTAACTCTTAGATACGAGGCGCATGTTCGTATGACTGACCAAATAGTCCTCTATTTCATGCACAGGCCAGTATTTAGTTTCTAGTGCCGGATGACCATCATGATAAATAAAGCTTTCGACAGGCAGAGTTAATGGCTCAATATGGGCATGCTTATGGGGAACCCACAATCCAAACCCAGATAAGTGCATAGCCAGTAATTCATCATTTAGGGTATTATCTCCTTTTATAGATTCATAATACACATCAACAGCGTGTTCAGCTTGTTTAGCCACATGCATGATATCAGGCAGGTCATTGTACAAATTAGGATTCGATAGTGCAGAAAGTGCAGGCAGAGAACATACCAAACCCGACAACGCTGCACCAGCTTTTACAGCCGCCGCCCCAGTAACGCATTTACCTTTTTTCAATTCATGCCCTCAAAATATCACCATAAAATTTTCTGCCTTTATTATTTATTACAAGGCAGCTTTTAATTCACAAAAAAATTAACAATATGTCACTCTCATTATTTAATAAATATAACACTGCCTATTGTCCGCTTTTTAAATTTTCCTTAAGGGTACTAACGAACAAGAATAGATAGACATTTTAAAACGTCTATCCTTATAGACCACATAAACTCCAACCAATTCAAAAACAAGCCTTTTTTCTGGCAGATTTCCAAATATAACCTACGCAAAAAAATGAGAAAGTATTGTGACATCACATCACATCACATCACATCACATCACATCACATCACATCACATCACATCACATCACATCACATCACATCACATCACATCACATCACATCACATCACATCACATCACATCACATCACATCACACATCACATCACATCACATCACATCACATCACATCACATCACATCACATCACATCACATCACATCACATCACATCACATCACATCACATCACATCACATCACATCACATCACATCACATCACATCACATCACATCACATCACATCACATCACATCACATCACATCACATCACATCACATCACATCACATCACATCACATCACATCACATCACATCACATCACATCACATCACATCACATCACATCACATCAGTTCAGTTCAGTTCAGTTCAGTTCAGTTCAGTTCACAAAATCTTAAATAAGGGACTATCTTAGAGGCCAAGAAAAACGACAAGCCAATCTAGATATTTTTTTCTGCCAATATGCCACCTGATAACAAAAATGTCTTATCTTTAAAAGCAACGACTTCAATACTTTTCAGTGTTGTTACACCATCACGGTTCGACTTATTATCGGTTACTATCCCACTTTGAGCGTCCACAATATATTCTTTAAAATTCCCTTTAAAAATAACCGTATCTGTTCCCGCTTGGCCATCAAGTATATTGCTACCCGCATTACCCATGAGCTGATTATCATACTGATTGCCGAGCAGGTTGCTGTTCTTATCGCCCGTAAGCTCAGCATTCACAAGATATTGCGACTTATGCGTATACGGTTTATTTGCATCAAACATCATGCTAAAGGTACCCATAAACCCACTATCGATTCGAGCAAGATAAGTCACTCTTGGGCTGAAATACTTCTCAACGACTGCATAGCCCATGGGGTCTCTCGCTTTCACTTCATCACGCGTCTTCGCCATATAAATACCTCGCATGCCGCCATTGCCTTCTGTCCACGCCCCCCAGTAGCCGTAATAGCTGTCTATCACTGATGCTAAGTATTCTTGAGATAAACTCCCCTCTCCTCTTAGCTCTTCAATCCAGCTTGTGGTACGTGCATCAACGCCGGCCGTTGGCCAAATTTTCTTTATCATGGCATTCGCTGTCGCTGCATCTATCTGCTTGCTGTAGTCTTTGTTCGCACCTGCCTGCGATTTCGTTCCAATGCCATAGTCATGCATCATATGCAGGATTTCTTCAAACGCTGCATCCCGATGATTTTCATAATCATTATTGATATAAGCCGTTGCCCCCTCTGTGACTAACTCCGTGTCATACAAAGGCTGGCCTTGTACAGTGACAGGGTTTTTCCCATCATCTGAGCCATTCATTAACACTAAATTTGCGCCACTTGACGCCATAGCATTAGCGATAGCTGTTTTAGCGCTGCCCTGTTCCGAATCTTTTACCGGTGTCAGGTAAAATTCGAGAATGCGCCTTGCTCGCACCATTTGCTCATTAGAAATTTGATCTTGTGCATAAAACTTAATGGCTTTGCCATTGGGTGCAACAATATCTGTATATTTACAATAGGCTTTTTTATAGGCTGCAGGTGTGTTGTCCGGTAACGGCTTAATGCCCAAATGCTTTCCGGATTTAATGTCAGCAGCACAGGAGACCTGATTCTTAGGAGGTACCTTCACCTTCGTATTATCCACACAAGCCGATAGCGATATTCCAATTGCTAAACAGCTCAATAAAGTTTTTTTGGATTTTTTCATTATTATAACCTTTTCGATGACTTCACCCTTGAGTCTATCTAACCACCTTCTCCATTTACGTATAGGTTAGTCAGGCTTTGTAAAGGTTTGTAAGCTATCGATTAATTTATACGCATTTTTCTTTATACTGCCGTCTTATTATTACCTCGGGCTCTCTATGAACAAATCGATGCAGATTGCGCTTATTGAAGATGACATGGATCTTGCACGGCTAACTCGGCTATTGCTTGAAAGCGAAGGTTACAGCGTTGCGCTATGTCACGAGGGTAAGTCTGCGATTGCATTCATTCGTGATATACAACCTGATTTGGTTTTGCTGGATATTTTATTGCCTGACAAAAACGGGATTGAGATATGTAAAGCTGTACGGGATTTCTACCAAGGCCCTATTTTAATGCTGACAGGCTGTGACGATGATATGAATGAAATTTTAGCCTTCCAGCAAGGCGCGGATGATTTCATCACCAAACCAATCAAACCGCCCATTCTTTTAGCCCGCATTAAAGCTATTTTAAATAGAAGCGCTATAAAGTCTCATAAGTCAGAAGAGATAGTGATTAATGATCTAGCCTTATCACTCAGTGCTCGCTCAGTTCACTTCCAGCGGCAACCCGTCAGCCTCACCACATCCGAATTTGACTTACTGGCATTGCTTGCCAAGCATACCGGCTGCTTGGTAACACGAGAAGAGTGCTGCGAGCAATTACGGGGATTTTCTTATGATGGATTTGATCGTTCCATTGATATGCACATCTCAGCGCTACGCAAAAAGCTTAAGCACACACCTTTACATATCATCACCGTAAGAGGGAAAGGCTACCAGCTTAGCGAGCAGACATGCTAAAAAAAATTATACCTTCACTTTTTATGGAGCTTTACGTCAGTATCCTAGCGACATTACTTTTAATCGCCGCATTGTTTGTTGGTATTATGACGTATATCGACAACAGTACTGCCACTCGGGATTTCTATAGGGACGCCAGACAAGCTGCGACACCCCTCCTGCATGCCATTCAACGAACAGGCGACATACCGGCATCCTTGCTCAAGCACGTTGAGCAAAATAGCAATTTCAATATCCGAAAAGTGAATAACGCCGAGGTAAATAAAATATCGCAGCAAGCAAATTATCTTAAAGCCATCAACAACATCAAAATCTTTGAAGATAAAACCCTGCCTCACTTTATCGCCCTCATACCACTTACTCACCAAGAGCAATGGCTCATCATTCAAGATCATTCAGATGAACCCGGCAATGATAGCCGGCACTTGCAAGATGAGGTTCCAGAAATCGAATTAGAACCCAGTGAGCAAAACTTGATATCCAGCTTAAAAATCACTTTCGTTTGCCTTCTGCTACTCTTCGCTGCTGTGCTAATGATCTTGGTCAAACGCATCAATAAACATGTCGATACATTACTTGAAGCCAACACACAATGGCGACAAGGTAAATTTTCTACACGCATAGGCACAAAGATGCCAGCCCCCTTCGATAAGCTTTCTCTTGGATTCAACGCCATGGCAAGCGATATAGAAAAAATGTTTAATGAACAAAATATTTTGATGAGTGCAATATCACATGAGCTTCGTACCCCCATTAGCAAAATACAATTGTCGCTCAGCCTCCTTGAGCTGCAACATCATCTTTCCCATGACCCACAAGTACAAGAGACACACCGCTACATTGATGAACTCACCTATCTTGTTGATCAAACACTAACGCTCGCTAAGCTCAATCATCTCGATGCATTTAAAAACCAAGAAAACATAGACATAACCAAGCTAATGAAGACAACAATAAACGCTCTAGCCCCTTTGCACCCCGGCAAGAATTGCAGCTTCTCAACAGCGCAAACTGTTATCTACCAAAGCGACGGGCTTTACTTACAGATTTTAATCGGAAACCTGCTCGATAACGCCTTTAAGTACGCAAAAAAGAATCTGAAGGCTACTCTGAACACATCAAATGGCGGACTTTTTTTAAGCATAGAAGATGATGGAGAAGGTGTTCAGGAGGGCGATAAGAAGGATATGTTAGCAGCCTTCTCCCGACTCGACAGCAGTCGAAATAAAAGCACCGGCGGATACGGGTTAGGTTTAGCCATTGTCGATGCAATTGTTAAACATCATCAGGGCCGTATAGACTTATCCAACAGTGATCTCGGCGGTTTAAACGTCAGCATCACACTGCCTAAGCTCGCACAGGGCGTTTAACAGCTGATGCCAACTGCCGATAACTTAACGCCTCAAAAGCGTGTTTCGGTTGCACCTGCTCACTGGCATCAAGATCGGCAAGGGTTCGCGCTACCTTGCAAACACGCTGCAAAGCTCGCGCTGATAGCTTTAACTTTTCGCCTGTTTTTTGCAAGCAATCTAAAGCCTCATCCGTCACACAGCCTATAGATAAAATTTCATCGCCCGACAATGCGGCATTCATTTTATTTTGCCGCTGTATTTGTCGCTCAAAGGCTTGCGACACACGCTCACGAACCACTATTGATGTTTCTTCGTTGGCAATTTTCTTTGATGTTAATAATACTAAAGGGGTCGGTTCAAGATTTAGGTGGATATCGATGCGATCTAACAATGGGCCAGATATTTTCTTACGATAACGTTGAATTTGTTGCACAGAACACGTGCAATCATGTGTGCTATCGCCATGATAGCCACAAGGGCATGGGTTCATCGCTGCAATCAATTGAAAGCTAGCGGGGAATACCGCTTGATGACTCGCGCGTGAAATACTGATGTGCCGATTTTCTAACGGCTCTCGCAATGCCTCTAACACATTACGCTGAAACTCAGGCAGCTCATCTAAAAAAAGAACACCTTCATGCGCCAATGAAACCTCACCGGGACGGGGCGGGTTTCCGCCACCGACAATCGCAGCGGTTGATGCTGTATGGTGCGGCGCTCTAAATGGGCGTTGCCGCCAATGCTGGCTGTTAAAACTGGATGTTGAAATAGACTGAATCGCGAGCTGCGATAAGGCTTGCTCATCCGTCATGGGCGGTAAAATACTTGGCAATCGTGAAGCTAACATTGATTTACCACATCCGGGTGGCCCACAAAAGAGTAAGTTGTGCCCACCTGCAGCGGCGATTTCCAAGGCACGCTTCGCTTTATGCTGGCCTTTGATATCTTTACAATCCAGATAGCTTAAAGCAGCCTGTGTCGATGGCTGCTTTGCAGCTGGTGAGAGTTTTTTTACCTGATGCAGGTGTGCTGTCAATGCCAATAAATGTTGCGCAACACGTTGATGGTCGCCCACAGCAAGCTGCGCTTCGGCACCATTGTCTTTGGGCAGTATCATTAAACGCCCCGCCTTTTGACACGCCATCGCAGAAATTAATGCACCTCTGACAGGCCGTAACTCGCCCGTCAATGCCAGCTCACCTAAAAACTCCATACCTTCTGTGCTATTTTGCGGTAATTGGCCAGACGCCTCAAGAATCCCCAAAGCAATAGCGAGATCAAATCGCCCCCCTTCTTTCGGTAAGTCGGCAGGGGCCAAATTAACAGTGATACGCTTTAATGGGAAATCAAACTGGCTATTGATAATGGCACTTCTCACACGGTCTTTAGCTTCCCTCACGCCCGTTTCAGGCAAGCCAACCAAGCTAAAGGCAGGCAACCCGTTCGAAAGGTGTACTTCTACTGTCACCTCAAGGGCTTCTAATCCTTGCAAAGCACGGGTTTTTATAATCGCAATACTCATACACATCCTGTGTCGTGATCAATAACTTTTTATTGTGGCACAGAATACATACCGGCAGTGTCGACCAACCAGCATAAAAGTCCAATGCCTAACAGCGCTATACCCATCGAAATTGGAGATGCAAGAAGGCGGCAAGCGAGCGAATCTCCATGAGCTTACAGTCAGTAAGTGATTGGGGTGAGCGAGCGCGGCCAACGCCCTTGCATCTTCAAAGGTGATCGGTATAAACCTTAAGGCCTGCCTCATTCATCATATACTGACAAGAAATAGGCTGACGAGAAACAGGGATGATAGGCCAGCTCATGCTGACAGGCAGGTTATTTGTTTTCCAGTTCAGCAAACTTTTCTTCAAGTAGGGCAACGCGCTTTTGCAATCGATGTAAAACAGCCGTTTGAGCATCAAACTCTTCCCGGGTCACTAAATCCATTTTGGAAACAACGCCTTGTAGTAGTAGTTGTATATTTTGCTGCACATCTTCACGCGACTGCTCGGATGGCAAAAGCTTACTTGCAGAGTCAATCAGGTTGTGTAGCGCTTCCTTATTAAAAGGAGGCAAGGGAATATTGGGCATGATATATCTCATTAATCGTACAGTTCACATAATCCGTGGAATAAACAACAAAATCAAATGTTTTAATCTGGCCCCCACAAATGACAAATTTTAGTGCACAAAGCGCACCAAACAACAAATATCGGTCTAAATAAGTGCGTAACGGCTCACTCAATCCTAACACGAGAAAAAAATCGCTTTTATTTTAGCGTTTTATTTGAAAAAAAGCCTTTTGGCAACATACTTGCTTACAGTTTATGACTGTCACCATCCAGTTTACTAGGGATGATTTAGGGCGTTTTAAACTAACAACAAAAAGAAGAGCCATTCCTATGCGGTGATTTAGAATACGGCATGGCTCAACCAATGATAACGAAGGAAGAAGTAACATGAAAAAACAATTATTAAGCGGTTTAGCGTTTGCATCTCTAGCAACAGGTATCGCCATGCCTAGCTCAGCTGACGTTACAGCTACAGCTGGCTTTGTCTCCGACTACATCTACCGTGGTTCGCAGATCGGAAACGCTGGTGCTTATGCAAGTGTCGATTATGAGAATTCTGGTTTCTATGCAGGTTCTTGGGCAATTATGGATGCTGGTGCAAGTTCAGAAACTGGGAATTCAGGCACTGGACTCGAAGTTGATTATTATTTAGGCTATGGCACGGAATTTGATAACGGCCTTAATTTTAGCTTGGGGTATACCGCTTATACCTATACTTATAATGCTAACTATCTATCTACATTCGAAGACGAGTTAGGTGGAAGCATCGGCTATAAAGGTTTTGCAGCTTCTGCATACTACGGTTGGAAACACGTTTACGAAGGTAATACAACACCTTACATGTACTATGACGTGAGCTGGTCAGGTGATGTTTTTAGTGCTCTCGTTGGCCGCTACGAGCAAACTAAAGACGCTAAAGATTCTTACAATTACGCAGAAATTAGCGCAGGTGGTGAGATCGCCACACTTGATATGTCTGTAACACTCGGCAAAAAATTCTCACAAAAAGATAAATCAGGAAAAACTACTGCCGACACAGGTACTGGCTACATCGTGCTTGACGTAAGCAAGACCTTCAGTCTATAAAAGGCCGACTAACTGTCTCGCCTATTATAGTGCGAGACAGCCTCCAAGCATTTTACCGAGACCAAGAGGTACATTATGAAACTTGTCACATCCATCATCAAACCATTCAAGTTAGACGACGTTCGTGAAACACTGTCAGAAATAGGTGTTCAAGGTATCACTGTTAGCGAAGTAAAAGGGTTTGGCCGTCAAAAGGGCCATACCGAACTATATCGCGGCGCAGAGTACGTGGTAGATTTCCTTCCTAAAGTGAAGATAGAAGTTGCCGTCAGCGACGAAATGCTCGATCAAACCATTGATGCCATCAGCAAGGCCGCCAACACAGGAAAGATTGGCGACGGAAAAATCTTTGTCTCTCCGCTTGAGCAGGTTATTCGGATCAGAACCGGCGAAACCGGCGTAGACGCTATTTAACGATTAAGCATTAAGCATTAAGCATTAAGCATTAAGCATTAAGCATTAAAAATTAATAACAAGGCCAGTGATTTGGCCAAACAGGGGTAATCAATGGAAAACTTGGTTTTCGAATTGCAATATGCAATAGATACTTTCTACTTTCTGGTGTGTGGTGCACTGGTTATGTGGATGGCAGCTGGCTTTGCCATGCTTGAGGCAGGCCTTGTCCGAGCAAAAAACACCACGGAAATTCTCACCAAAAATGTCGCGTTGTTTGCAATCGCCTGCACCATGTATTTGATTTGTGGTTACGAAATCATGTACGGCACTGGCGGCTACTTCTTACAAGGTATAACCACTGCTGGCGGCATGAATGACGCAGGCATTGCAGATACTATCAAAGGCTCTGCAGCATTATTAGCAGGCGATGAAGGTTCAAGCTTGCAGTATTCGGGCGCAGCCGATTTCTTCTTCCAAGTTGTTTTCGTCGCAACGGCGATGTCTATCGTATCCGGTGCTGTTGCCGAACGTATGAAACTTTGGGCATTTCTCGTTTTTGCCGTCGTCATGACAGGCATAATTTATCCATTAGAGGGCAGCTGGACTTGGGGCGGCAAAGAAGTGTTTGGTCTATTTGCTTTAAACTATAGCGATTACGCAGGATCAGGTATCGTCCACATGGCAGGTGCAGCAGCAGCATTAGCTGGCGTTATCTTGCTAGGTGCTCGTAAAGGGAAATACGGATCAAATGGCGAAGTACGAGCAATCCCTGGCGCCAACTTACCACTAGCAACCTTAGGTACTTTCATTCTCTGGATGGGCTGGTTTGGCTTCAATGGTGGCTCAACATTGCAATTATCTGGCATCTCAGCAGCTAATGAAGTTGCCAATGTTTTCTTGAACACCAATGCATCTGCCTCAGGTGGATTGATTGCCGCGCTCATCGTTGCATATATCTTATTCGGCAAGGCAGACCTAACCATGGCATTAAATGGTGCTCTTGCGGGTCTTGTTGCCATCACAGCAGCACCTCACACACCTACACCACTTGAAGCAACGCTAATCGGTGCGGTCGGTGGCGTAATTGTCGTGTTCAGTATCGTATTACTGGATAAAATTAAAATCGATGACCCCGTTGGCGCTATCTCGGTTCACGGTATTGTTGGCTTGTTCGGTGTTATGGTTGTTCCTGTGACCAATGCAGATGCATCTTTTGGCGGCCAGCTAGTCGGTGCAGCAGTCATATTTGCTTGGGTATTCTCAGCAAGCTTCGCTGTTTGGTTACTCCTTAAAGTTGTTATGGGATTACGTGTCAGCGAAGAAGAAGAGTCTGATGGCGTTGATATCCACGAATGCGGTATGGAAGCTTACCCTGAGTTTGTTAGCCAGAAATAAATTCAGGCTTTAATAAAAAAGGCGCTAATGCGCCTTTTTTTGTCTCTTGAGTTTTTAATCATACCTCTTGCAAATCCACATCAATTAGCAGAATTCACAACATTTAACATTCTCTTATTGTATATACCCATCGGAATTGGAGAGGCAAGAAGGCGGCAAGCGAGCCAACGCCCTTGCATCTTCAAGGGTCATCGATATAGAGTGTCACTTGTTTGAATACCAACTCGTGAGGCAAAAACCAAATATTCAATCTTGATATTTTGTCAGCTGCCGGCTCAACACAGATGCGATAAACTCAACAAATAACGTATCCATTTTTGCGTCAAAATAACGACTATCATAACTCCCAAAGCTCAAGATAGCCTGTAGCCCGCCTTCATGGTTAATGGGCAAAACAATCGCGGATTTAATGCCTTTCTCTCGCGGGAAAAGCAGCGTTAATTCTTCTTCCCTAAAATGTCCGCTAATACTGTTTTTGATCGCTAAAACCCAAGGCAAACGTTCGGCAAGCGTTTCGCGACCAACCTTTTGCAGTTGGTTAGCTTGAGAAAATTTATCGTTTAAGAGCGATACTTGAACAGCATCGATATCAAACTGCGATAACGCACATTGATTAAAGCCTTTAATCAATTCGTTCAATGACGTTGCATCTAGCAAAGTTAAAACCAACGCCTGCGTTTTCTTAAACAGCTCATCATTTGTCTTTGCTTGCGAGACAAACTGATTCAATCTTTTACGTGATTCAATATTGCGCTCACGCAATAAATTAACCTGTCTCTCGACCAAAGAAACTACAGAGCCATTACTATGAGGAAAATAGAGTTCTGACAACAGCTGTTCGCGCTCAATAAAAAAAGTAGGGTGCTGCCGTAAATAGGCTTCGATTTGCTCCGCGCTTTGCGATTCAATATCTGTGTCGATATTCGTTGTCATATCTGTCCTTTCTAGATCGAAATGGTTCCTTCAAATACAAACTCAGCAGGCCCCGTTTGAAAAACTGAATGTCCAACACCCTGCCATTCAATGATCAAGCGCCCTCCAGCCAAATCAACCACCACTTTTGCATCGAGCTGCCCCGCCAAAACTCCGGTGACAACCGCAGCACAAGCGCCTGTACCGCATGCTAGGGTTTCACCTACGCCACGTTCGAAAACGCGAAGTTTAATATGACCTCGGTCAACAATTTGCATAAAACCCGCATTGGCTTTTTTAGGGAAGTCTTCATGGCCTTCAAATAATGCGCCTAGCCGCTCAAACTCACCGCCTTGTATATCTTTCACTTGATAAACGGCGTGCGGATTACCCATCGACACCGCACCAATATCAAAGGCCTCTTCATTAATCCTAAGAGTATAGGTTTTTTTTTGTTTTTCCGCTTTAAAAGGGATTTGCTCAGGTGAAAGTTTTGGCTCACCCATATCGACCTTAATACCCGCTGGCATCACATGCAAAATGATGACGCCGCCTTTGGTTTCAACCGAAATGGTGTCTTTATCGGTGAGTCCTTTTTCACGCACAAATCGCGCAAAACATCGTGCGCCATTACCGCACTGCTCAACCTCTGAGCCATCAGCATTAAAAATACGGTATTTAAAATCGTTTACAGGGTTATCGGCTTTCTCCACGACAAGTATTTGATCGCAACCAATCCCGAAATGGCGATCAGCGAGGGCTTGCATAAAAGTAGCAGATACCTCTCTACGCTCGGAAACAAAGTCCAGCACCACAAAGTCATTACCTGCACCCTGCATTTTTGTGAAGTTAAGGCGCATTGTATAAGAAGAAGGTTGCATGACTATTCCGGTAGTACACTTTCTGAGCAAAACAATTCCACGAGTGTTTCTCGCTTTCTAATGACATGGTATTGATCATCATCAACCATGACTTCGCACGCTCTAGGTCGCGTATTGTAGTTTGATGCCATACCAAATCCATAAGCACCTGCTGAAAACACACTCAACAAATCACCCGAGGAAATAGCTAGCGCTCGATCTTTACCTAAGAAATCGCTGCTCTCGCAGACAGGCCCTACAATATCATAGCTTTTTTTCTCACCGTCCTTCTGATCCACTTCAGCGATTTTCATCCATGATTGATACAAGGCAGGCCTCAGCATATCGTTCATTGCAGCATCTACAATGGCAAAATGTTTTTCGCCATTATCTTTAATATACTCAACCTCAGTGACCAAAATTCCCGCATTTGCAACAACTGAACGTCCAGGCTCTAAAATCAGGCTGAGCGCGTAAGGGGCAAGCATGTCTTTAACCTGATGGATATACGCTTCAACATCTGGTGGTGTTTCTTGATCATATTGCACACCCAGGCCACCGCCAAGGTCAACATGCGTCAACGCTATACCTTCTGCTTTTAATTGATCGATTACTGCAAGTAAACGTTTTAAGGCATCAATAAATGGGGTTGGATCAATAATTTGAGAGCCAATATGACAATCAATGCCGACAATCTCAAGACTCGACAAAGCCTGTGCTTTTTTATAAACAGATAGCACTCGATCAATATGAATACCAAACTTGTTGTCTTTTAGGCCCGTAGAAATATAAGGGTGGGTCTTTGCATCTACATCGGGGTTCACACGTAATGAAATAGGTGCTTTGACCTTTTTCGTTTGCGCGACCTTTGCTATACGCTCAAGCTCAGCCTCTGATTCAACATTAAAACAATGAATACCCACATCCAACGCACGCGCTATTTCAGATGATTTTTTTGCTACGCCGGAAAAAACCACTTTCGACGGATCACCGCCTGCTGCAATCACACGCTCAAGTTCACCGACCGACACAATATCAAATCCGGCGCCCATTTTGGCCAAGAGATTAATGACCGCTAAGTTGGCGTTTGCCTTAACGGCATAACATACGAGATCCTGAGGTGAAGTAGCATTCAAATAATGCGCGAATTCAGTTTCGATCGCTTTTCGAGAATAAATATACGCGGGTGTGCCCACTGATTGAGCAATTTTTTTAACCGCCGTATTTTCAGCAAAAAGCGTATTATTTTTATAGGAAAATACATTCATAAATAACGATCCACTCTAAAGCGCGCTTTTCGGTTGTTGTACAGTGTTAGTAGCTGCTTGCTGTGCCTTTTCAGGAAGGATCAAGGGGCCTTTTTGACCACAGCCGGTTGCGTATAACAAGACGACAACTATGCTTAACAAAAAAAATCGGTTCTTACAATTCATAACTTGCTTTGGATATGTCACGGATGATGATATTCAAACTGGCTGTCAAGTTGATGCCAATTACACTCATAGGTGTATTATACTTAATCCCTTCGTCAATGGCGGGGTTTTCAGTTAAAAGCCAAAATCCTTTTGCCCTGATTGCATCTACACCACAATTAGAGCCGCCGCAATGGTCAAGTCATCGACAATTGTCGCATGCGAGTTCAACAACGCTCAGTAATCATTGGTTCCTGACTCGAAGCGATGCTGATGAAAGGCTTTGGATCGACACTGAATCTGTACTTGTTATCAACAGGCTCGCATTCTATCAGGATACCTACCAGTTTTATATTGATTTGCCCTACATTCATTATGGTGGAGGATTCTTAGATGACTTCATCAACGACTACCATCATTTTTGGGGGATGCCTAATGGTGATCGTCACTTGTATGATCAACGAAAAAGCCAAATCACCTACCAACAAAGCCAAACCAGTTTCCAGCAAAGGCAGACAATTACACCTCGCAGCGGATTTGCTGACCCTGTCATTGGTGCAGGCTGGCGCTTCTTTAAAACCCACAAAAGCGCACACGCTTTTTTCTCAACCATCAAACTTAATACGGCATCGAAATCACGTTTTCTAGGACATAAAAAGCTGGCGACCAGCCACTTTGTATCGCACCAATATGCAAGTAAAGATTGGCAGTTCGATCTACAATATGGCCTGATGCTACAAAGAAAGTATCAGTATTTCTCTTGGATAAGCCGGCGTTTAGTGACATTTGGCACATTCGCTTTAGGCTACAGGCTCTACGAAAAATGGCGTTTTACGCTTCAATACGATTATCATTCCGCGCTATTTAAAAGAAGCCGAACCACACCTGCCAGTGAATCTCACATGGGCACTATCGGCTTTACACGGAAAACAAGAAAAAATAGGTGGCAACTGGCCATTCAAGAAGATTTATCGGTTGGATCATCCGCCGATGTCAGTTTTTCCATCGGCTATCAGCATTTTTATCGTTTATAAAGAACCAATTTGCTGGCCAAGCCTCAACCCGCTGCCAGCTGATAATCTTTCTGCCCATTCACCGCTATTTTCAGAGAAAAGCAATATCACGGTAGAGCCTAACTTAAAGCGCCCCATTTCTTGCCCTTTTACTAATTCAATCGTTTCTTGCTCGAGGTAATCTGTTGTTTTAATCTCAGGTTTGATGGGTGCTACCTGCCCCGCCCAGACGGTTTCTATCGCGGCAACAATCATTGCCCCCACAAGAATCATGATCATCGGGCCGTTCGGTGTATCAAACTCACAAATCAAACGCTCGTTTCGCGCAAATAAGCCTGGGATATTATTTGCCGTCGCTTGATTGACAGAGAATAGCTGCCCTGGCACATAAGTCATACGTGTTAACTTCCCATCGATCGGCATATGTATACGATGATAATCTTTTGGAGAAAGGTAGATTGTCATAAACCGGCCACCTAAATAACGATTACACCATTCGGCATCACCGGCTAGCAAGGCCATCAATGCATAATGCTGCCCTTTGGCCTGCATCACGCTGCCATGATCAATATGGCCCATTTCGCTAATGGTGCCGTCACAAGGGCTTGTCAGCACTTGCTCACTCCGATCAATGGGCCGTATACCCGGTTTAAGTGCACGCGTGAAGAAATCGTTAAAGTTCCGGTAGTCTTCGGGTCTTGCTCTCTCAGCTTCTGTCATATCCACATGAAAAGCATCAATAAAAATACGGATCAAAGGGTTTTTAACCCAAGCAACTTCCGTTTCTGCAAGCTTACCAGCCGACCTCGACAGTAAGTGTTTCGGTAATACATATTGTAAAAAACAAAATAACTTTTGAACGAACATACATCTCTCAAATTTTAGGCGGTTAGCTGGCTACAGGGGTTTCATCAATATTGCCCCATTCTGACCACGAGCCAGGGTAAGCCTTAATTTTATCGTAATCCAGTAGCTTCTTCGCAACAAAATACGTTAGCGATGAGCGCCTGTGCGTTTGGCAGTGCGTAATCACCTCTTTATCTGGCGACAAGCCTATTGCCAGCAATTCTTCACGAATCAGGGACAAATCCCGAATTTGCCCATTCTCACCCAAGAGGCGTTTCCATTCATAATGCATGGCACCAGGAATATGGCCTGCTCGCTTTGAAAAGGCTTTTACCCCCATATATTCATCTTCACTTCGTGCATCCCAAACAGTCAGCTGATTATGATTCATGGCATTGAGAATATAATCTTTATCCGCAATCATCGACAGCTCGGGGTAAATATTAATATCGCTGCGCGCTGGCTCCGCATAAGCAGAATCTAACGGCAATCCTTCTTTGATCCAACACGCAAGCCCGCCATCTAACAAGGTCACTTTTTCATGGCCAACAATATCTAAAGTCCATACCATTCGCGCCGCCCAAGTCGACTGCGCATCATCATAAACAATAACATGTGTATCCGGCTGTAGACCAATACGGCGGAACAATGCCTGCAAGGCATCTTTAGGTGGCAACAACCCTGTTATGGGCTTATCACCAAAAACTAAATCTGAAGGGTCAAGGTGCACGGCTCCTTGAACACATTGCAGCTCACAGCCTTCGCTTTGCTGGCAGAGATCGACAACCAGCACGTCATCGGGCTCTGATCTAAGCAATGCATCAAGTGCTCTAGGATTAATAATCGAGGGGGTTGATTGCATAATCGGCATCTTTTTCCAAGGAAACGGTATTGTATGAAAACTCAACAATTAGTCGAGGTGATTTTTTCAGCCATTTATATCTTCTTGATTATTTAGAATGTAACGGAGGCTTAAAATTCGCGTTGGTGCCAATTTTTTTTCATCAATGCTTTGATTAACAGCACAGCCTGGCTCTTGATCATGCTGGCAATTACGAAACTGGCACAACCCAAGAAAAGGATGTAGCTCACGATAGCCGGAAAAAACCTGCTCTCTCGTTAGGTGATTAAGGTGAAACTCACGAATACCGGGAGAATCAATAATTCGTCCACCAAAGGGTAAATTATAAAGTTCTGCCGTTGTTGTTGTGTGTTTACCTTTAACAACGGATTCAGAGAGCGCACCCACTTTTACAGAACCTGAGGGAATTAACGTATTCACCAGTGATGATTTGCCGACGCCTGATTGTCCGACAAAAACACTGATTTTATCCACAAGCGCAGCGTGAAGTGTCGCCATACCTTCGCCCGTTTTTGCACTGAGGCAAAATACAGGAAAACCAAGGTTTTTATAAACGCTCATAAGATCAATGGCTTGGCTGGTTTGAGCGATTAGATCGATTTTATTCACGATGATAGATGCGCTTATTCCGGCATTCTCTGCCGCTACTAAGTACCGATCAATCAGATTTGGGTGTGGCTCAGGGAATTCCGCGATAACAATAAAAATGTGGTCAACATTGGCCGCCACAGGCTTCAGCTTACCCAAGCCATCGGGCCTTAAAATCTCAGTCCTACGATCTAAGACGGCAACCACAACACCTTTATTGTCTTTAGTTTGTGAAAAAACAACTTCGTCACCGACAGCAATCGACGTAATATTTGCACGAATATGACAGCGAAGACTTTGCCCAGCATGCTCACCCTCCTGAATCTCTACAGATACATCGCGGCTGAAACGCGCAACGACTAATCCTTTTAGCAAATGAGAAGCAGCTTGTGCTTGATCATCAATACGTTCTGATTGCTTTTTCTTGATTCGAGCGCGCTGCTGATCGGTCAGTCGTCTTTTAGCCATGAGCTGCACTTACTCTCGTTAAGGAGGCGTGTATCATTAAAAATCTCTCGCAAGTTTACTTGGACGAACCGTACAGCATGAAAAATACACGATCATCGATCGGGCGGTTTATAGGTAATAAAGTGGAATTATATCTTTTTATCCGCCAGATAAGCTACCATTGCCATTTTATCCAAAAGTGATTTAGCTTATGAACAACGATAATCTCATCTGGATTGATCTCGAAATGACAGGACTTGATCCTGAAACTGATGTCATCATTGAAATTGCCACGCTTGTGACCGACAAAGATCTCACCATTCTTGCAGAAGGGCCTGTTCATGCCATCCATCAGCCAGAAGACGTACTTAAGAATATGAACCCTTGGTGTATCAAGCAACATCAAAAATCAGGGTTAACCGATCGTATTAAACAATCTTCAACCACGCTAAAAGAAGCCGAAGACAGCACCCTCGCCTTCCTAAAACAATGGGTTCCTGAAGGTAAATCTCCTATGTGCGGCAACAGCATCTGCCAAGATCGCCGATTCATGGCGAAATCAATGAACAACTTACAGTGCTATTTTCATTACCGAAATCTTGATGTCAGCACCCTCAAAGAACTTGCTAAGCGCTGGAAACCGGGAGTCCTGGATTCCCTAGAAAAAAAAGGCGCGCACCTCGCCATGGATGATATTAAAGATTCCATCAATGAACTCCAGCATTACCGAACACATTTTATCGCCCTTTAATGACACCGATGAAAATCCTAAAAATGAAATTCTTTTGTCTAAGGGGTGATTAACCCCAAGGTATTCAATGATTATTTAACGCTGAATTCAATCGCCCAAACAAACAGGGTAAGATGTAATAATAATTATAATAATAATAAATACATAACATGCTTAAAAATACCTATCGGCAATTTGGCTTATTGCTAAGCGGTCAGGTTATTGCCCTATTTGGCTCATCTCTGTCAGGCTTTGCACTCGGCGTTTTTTCTTTTCAGCAAGCAGGTTCTGCGACCATTTACACTGTCATCGCGCTGGCCAATATCTTGCCGATGTTTCTACTAAGCCCCTTAGCCGGTGCTGTCGTTGATAAATTTCCTCGAAAAATGATCGTACTTGCGGCAAATACCGCCACGCTTTTTATCATTTGTTTATTATACTTTTTAGTCTCCGAAGGATTGCTTAAAACATGGCACATCATCTGTCTGGTTACCCTTAACTCTGTATTTGCTGCTTTCGTGCTGCCAACGATATCTGCCAGCATCCCTCTGATGGTACCCAGCGATCAACTTTCACGAGCCAACGGCTTGATTGCAATGGCTCTGGGCCTCGTTGAACTCGCGACACCTGCCATTGCCGGTACTTTATTCACTTACTTTGGGTTAACCGTCATTCTTGCCAGTAATTTTGTCGCCTTAGTGGTGGCGATGTTGATTCTCATTATCTGCCGCGTACCACAACCGACCTTCTCTTCAGACAATGAAAAAACTCACCTCAAACAACAAACCATATTCGCCTCACTCAAAGAAACATCGCAATTCTTGCTAAAAAACCCCGCACTCAATCGTTTGATACTTTTTTATGCAGTCATTGTTTCCTTAACGATGGCCATGGCAATTCTTGTACAGCCCATGTTGCTCGCCATTACTGATGCTAAATCCATGGGCATGACGCTATCCTTTGCAAGTAGCGGCATCATTATTGGCAGTTTGATGATGGTTGCATTAAAACAGGTCCAGCAGCACATCCCCATTATTACACTTATGGCACTTTTCGTAGGAGCTAGCTGTATTTTTATACCCATAATGACCTCACCTGCTCTGATTGCTCTCGGTGGTTTTTTTGTTATGTGTTGCTACCCTGTTTTCGATAGCAACAACCGCACGTTGTTTCAGCGAAAAATTGAACCTACTCAGCTAGGACGCGTTATTGGCTTGAGGAATTTTATTCTGGGTCTTACGCAAAGTGTGATGTTCATTCTGGTTGGCCCTTTAGCTGATCATGTCTTCGAACCTGCAATGCAAGAAAATGGCTGGCTGGCACCTATTTTTGGTGAAGTTTTTGGCGTTGGACAAGGCCGTGGGATTGCACTAATGATTAGCCTACTAGGCTGCTTGATTGTCCTCACTACGCTCATTGCTCTTTTGTCTAAAAAATTACGTGCTGTCGACACCCTAAAAGATACAATCAAAACGTGTGACGAGAACAGCCAATTGCCGATAACAACGAGTTAGAACATTAAATAAAAACTCAAGAAATATGTCTCATAAAAAATAAATAGCCACTAAAACATTTTTCCTAAAGTTTACAATAGAGTGCGCAACCGCACTCATCACAGCACGCCAATAATTCTACAAAAAATAAGCGCTTCTTTGCTGTTTTTATTGAGATAATAATGAATCAAAAATCATTGCTTGTCATTCTGGCGACCATTATTGCGTTAGGCCCTTTAACCATTGATTTATACTTGCCTGCATTTCCTACCATAAAGCTTTTTTTTGCTGCCGACTTATCTCAAGTTCAATTAACACTTTCAAGCTACCTGCTCGGCTTTGCATTATTCCACCTAGTTTGCGGCCCATTATCAGACCGCTTCGGTCGCAGGCCACTTTTACTGGTAGGTCTTGGGTTATATATTATTGCATCAGCTATTTGCGCGCTAGCAACAAGTATTGAGCAATTAATCTTCTTCCGTTTTATTCAAGGTATCAGTGCCTGTGTTGCCCCTGTCATAGGACGAGCAATCGTCCGTGATGTATTCAGCGCAAAAGATGCAACCCGCGCACTCGCTATCGTGTCATCCATTATGGCCATTGCGCCTGTGACGGCCCCCACCATTGGCAGCCTACTACTCGAATTAGGTACTTGGCAGTGGACGTTTCTGTTTTTATCTGCGGCCGGCATACTCACGTGGCTCATCACTTTCTTTTGTATTAAAGAATCACTCCATACACCGCAAGCTTTTACGTTCAACAACATCAGTAACAATATGCGCAAGCTACTGACTGACAAAATTTATATGGGAAGTGTTTTAACCGGCTCATTTTTATATGCACCGCTATTTGCCTTTCTTTCAGTTGCCGCATTCATCATGATCGACTATTACCACGTTCCTCGTATGCTCTTCGGTGCATACTTTATGTTTATTGTTTTAGGTTTTGTTATCGGTAATTTCTTCACCGCCAAAATGAGTGGCTCACTTCCTTGGCAGCTTTTCTTTAAAGTCGGCCTTAGCACCGCATTCATTGCCTCATTACTGCTTATTCTAGGCATTGAACACTGGCACCACCCTTTGGCTATCGTTTTACCTATGTTGATGCTTGCCTTCACGATTGGCCTTGTATCACCCATTTCGATGGGTTTAGCGTTAACAAACTATCCTCACATGGCAGCGACAGCCTCAGCACTGATTGGCTTTTTACAAATGAGCGTTGCGTCCGCATCAGGGTTTATTGCGGGTATCATGCTAAAAGATCATCCGATGCCGCTCGCATTTGTTATTCTTGGGCTCGTTCTCATCAGCACAAGTCTTTACTTCTTTCTCTTAAAAGATTCTGAAACAGCAAGCGCCGCTCAAAAAACACTTTAATAATGAAGCAATAAACAACATATGAATCAACCACTTACTTTCAATTCTCCAGAAATTAGCCACAAGGTATCGCTAGAAGATTTTATTGATGCCGATACCCAGTTGCACCGTCTGGAAAAAAGTAAGAAAACCAACGTCTACCGTCAGCACGATACAGCACACTCTCTCTATCAGGTTTACTCAGGCATCATTAAAAACTATCGAACAACTGCTGAAGGAATCGAACAAATCACGGACTTTCATCTCCCTGGAGAAATATTTGGCTTCGAAGTCCTCGCAGCTACACATTATTGCAGTAACACTGCCGCTGTTACCGACAGCGCCATTGCACAGCTATCTATCAAGGACTATGACTTTAATCGCGAAGCTTATCAAATCCTCAGCAAGAAACTCACACAAGAATATATTCGCAGCAATAATCACATCGCCATGCTTAACAAAACACGTGCGGCAATAAAAGTAGCGACATTTCTTATAAATATAAACCAACGACTTAATATCGGTAAAAATAATTGCTCTGAGTTTAATTTCCCAAGAACCGATATGGCTAACTACCTTGGATTAAGTGTTGAGACTGTTTGCAGGGAATTAAAGAAACTTAAAGAATCTAACGTTATAGATATTAAAAAAACGCGGCTTATTTTAAAGGACTTACCGCAACTCATCGAAACAACGAAACTCTAGATTCAAGCTTTATTGCTTCCTCTCTCTACTCTTCCCCCGCTCAAAACAAAGAATCTCTGCTTTAAACAGCATTGGCCCTGCCCCTCTTCCCTTTGTTTTCACTTTAAAACCGGCAATCAATCATGGAGAATAGAAATCCCTTTAGCAACTCACGGAAGAAAGATGATAAAAAAATATCCGTATCTCTTCGCCTCACTATGCTTTTCTTGCCTTCTGAGTATCACTAGCATACAGGCCAGCGATCATGTTGATGGCGAGATTTCCATACAGAACCCCGTTGCAGATATCACCGATGTATTTGCTTTTATCAACCCTAACGACCCCGATCGACTAACGCTTATTCTCAACAGCTATCCCTTTATTTCAAGTAAAGGCCACTTCTCTGATCGCTTGGTTTACAGCGTCCTTCTTAAAGAGGCTGCTTTATCAGGCAGAGGAACAACCGCTGCAATCAAGACTAAAGGTAAAACCTATCGTATTGATTGCACTTTTGAAACACCTCACAACAAAAACCCACACACGATCACCTGTTTGCTGCCTTCAGGCAAAACATCCAGCACGCCCGTTAACCAGGTCTTTGCTGATGCTCACAACGGCGTTTACCTTTTTGCCGGAAAACGCGCCGATCCATTTTTATTCAGTGCTTCTTGGTTTTCAGCACTCGTTTTTAATCATCAAATACCCAAAGCAACGGCGACGAATGACCTAACACGCATGAATATACTTAGCGTCATTTTAGATATCGATATTAAACAGGTGCTTCAGCGTGCCGATAAGCCCCTACTTGCAGTTGCGGGTCAAATTGCAAAGCGAGGGGGGAAGAATCAACCCACTGAGATTATCGATCGCGCAGCAAGGCCAGAAATTAGTAACGCGCATTTAGTGACGGCTTCTGGGCAAGAGGATTTACGAAGACTCTATAACAGCGAAAAACCATTTCTCCTTAATCCTGCACACGAAATTTTATACAAAAAAAGAATGGAAGAGAATATTCGTTACTACGATGCACTCGATGGCGTTATTGACTGGCAGCCAGCATGGAGAGCAACGCTCATTAACCTTCTTATTCATGATTACTTAATTATCGACACCAGCAAGCCATTCAGCAACCACAGTTATCTTTCGATCGAAAATTCATTATTAAGAAATCAATCTCATACACGCAGTGGAGGCCGTGCACCTGGGGAGAATATTATTGATAAGTTAATGACTTTACTCATCAACGGCGGCCATGGCATTGCAATTAGCGACGGCATCTTACAAAGTCACTTACCTTCGCAAACATTCCCTTACCTTGCAGAGCCCAACAAAGGTTTACTCTCCATAATCAGCACCTATTTTGCGCCCTCGCTTACTGCGAAAATGGCACTCACAAAAAGAAATTTGAAAACCATGAAATAACATAAACTATTTTTGAACAAAAAAAACCTGAAGTAATCTCTATACGTAAGTACTCAGGCAAAATTTATGAAATATTTTTTAATTTTCATACTAGCCCTACTCAACAGTCCATCTCATGTCATGTCAGCAGGAGGGGCATGTTGTGGTTTTGGTTTTTCCACAAAACTCTTCAACGATATAGACCGTATAGACGAGACTGAACTAACAAATCTTTCTTCTGAGCAGCAAAAAGAGGGTCAAGGCTTATCGCAGAAACAGGATGAAGTCGATGAAGGTTCTTCGCAAGAACTGAATGAATCCGACCCTGCAGCAATCGTAACCCAGCCTGATGCTGTAGCTACTGCCAGACATGAAAGGCCCTCTGAGCAAACAGCCAATAATCCCTTCGAAAACTTCAATATTTTTGAACAATGCCTTTTAGCCTGCTGCCCATCCTTAAACGAGGTGCCTCAACCAAAACTAAACGAGGCCACTGAATACAACCCCGGAGCTTACCACACATGTTGTGTAAACCTCTGTGGAGAGTGCTGCTATACAGGTGGGTCTGCTTATGACCATCTGTGGAAAGAAGTAACTAATACTGAAATATCACGAGAATAAAAGAGCAGTTCAATTTTCCAAGTCAGACATGAGGCTCAATGCCTCTGACAGGCGATCCACGCCATGCACACACATACCCTCTATCGGTTTTTGAGGGCTATTGGCTTTAGCAACAATTGCCCTTTTGAATCCATGCTTCGCTGCTTCATGTAATCGTTCAATACCGCTAGGCACAGGTCGAATCTCACCTGCCAACCCCACTTCGCCAAAAATAACTAAATCTTCTGGCAACACTCTATTTCGTAAACTAGAAACCACGGCCAATAAAATGGCTAAATCAGCACTGGTTTCCAAAACTTTCAGGCCCCCCACCACATTGATATACACATCCTGATCCGCGGCTTGAATGCCACCATGACGATGCAGTACCGCAAGCAACATAGAAATACGATTGTGATCAACACCTACTGCTACACGTCGCGGATTGCCAAAGGGGCTATCATCAACCAAAGCTTGTAATTCCACAAGCAGTGGGCGTGTTCCCTCCCAAATCACCATGACCACACTTCCTGCCGAAATCTCTTTTCCTCTCGACAAAAAAATAGCCGAAGGATTTTTGACTTGCCTCAACCCTGTTTCGGTCATCGCAAAAACGCCCACTTCATTCACTGCGCCAAAACGATTTTTTATGCTCCTTAATGTACGGTAGCGACTATCACTACTGCCTTCCAACATGATCGAGGTATCAATCATGTGCTCCAGTACTTTTGGCCCGGCCAAGCTCCCATCTTTGGTAACATGCCCAACTAAAAACAGAATCGTCTGCGTCTGTTTTGCAAACCGGGTTAAAAAGGCAGCGCACTCACGTACTTGACTCACCGAACCCGGTGCCGAAGAAACCTCTGGCATATGCATCACTTGGATCGAATCAATCACTAAAATTTTTGGCTGATGTACCTGAGCTTTTTGGCAAATCTCAACCACATTGGTTTCTGTCAGCATGGCTAGCTTGCCGGTTGGCAGCTGCAATCTTTTAGCACGCATAGCCACTTGCTGCATGGATTCTTCACCGGTGATATAGAGCGCCTTATGTCGTTCAGCCAGCATACAGAGAATTTGTAGCAATAATGTGCTTTTCCCTGCACCGGGATGCCCCCCCACGAGAACGGCTGAACCATGCACCAAACCACCTCCTAAGACACGATCAAATTCCTCGATAGTCGTACCAATTCGCGGCAGTTGCTCAATGTCCACATCAGACAAGGGCATTATTTGCGACGCACCCACACCAGCAAAACCCACTTGCTTCACAGTCTCCGCAGCCCCCGTACTTGCTGGTATTTTTAACGTAACAATCGTATTCCATTGACCACAATCATTGCACTGACCTTGCCATTTAGCATGTTCGCCACCACACTCATTACAGACATAGGCTGTCTTTACTTTAGCCATCGGCTTACCCCAGCTGCTAAAATATGTCTATTGTAGCAAGGCTTACGCTTATGACGTACACTACAGCGAAAAAACAGCCGCCTATAAAAATATCGTCAACCATGGTTTTTACTGATGTCCAATAATACCGCCTCAACCGTCATTTTTTGCGCTGAGAATGCACAGCGCATGGGGCTTGAGGAGGCCATTTTATGGCAGTTTTTGCAAGATGCGGCGACCATCATGGGAAAGGCACCTTATGCATTAAAGGCGGAACAGCTTTGTCAGAAATTTCCTTTTTGGCAAATTCATGACTGTCAACGCGTCGCAAAAAGCCTCAATGACCAAGGGTTCATTGAAATACAAAGCGCACCGTTGAATCAAAGCAATGAACTGGTATTTAATACATCGCTGAACACCACACATCAAAGCCCGGCTCAAAAAACAGCCCCCCAAAAAATCATAAGATCCCAGTCAGGTGCCAACAGAATATCCCCTAAGTGGCGGCCAGATCGCTCGATCCTCGACAGGCTTTATCAAGATCACGGGATCATCGAAACCTTTGCTCAGCAACAAGTCACCGAATTCGTCCGTTTTTGGGTGGATTCAGGAAAAATCAGCCACTCCTGGGCGGCGCAATTTTATAAGCAAGTCGTCAGAAACTGGCAGCGACAAAAGGCCGAGGTACATTTCCTAGAGGATAGCGCTAAACGCGCCACCAGCATGCAACAAGATTGGTATCCACATTCCGATGCCGTTGAAATTCTTATTCGTAACGGTATCAGCAAAGCGTTTATTGAAGACGCCATTCCTGAATTTGTTCTGTTTTGGCGCGAAAAAGGGGCTGTGACAGAAACGTGGAGCAGTAATTTTATTAAACATGTCAAAAGGCAATGGGTGATTTTTACAGGTACATCGAAATACGACACGATACCAAAGCCTATTGCTTCAGATTGGCAACCGGCACCCGAAGTTTATGATATTTTACAACTCGCCCACATAGAGGAAGCATTTGCCAAAAGCTGTATCAAAGAGTTCATTTTATATTGGCAAGAAAGCGGCCGACTACAAAGCTCCTGGAACACCAAATTTTTGCAAAATGTGAAATATTTATGGGCTAATCAGCATCAACTGCAAGGTAATACTTATGCGCAACAGCAAAGACCTGCTGGAGTCGGCAACATCCAGCCTGCAAGCTTCCTCGACAAACATACAGACAGAAGCTGGACAGAAGGACTCTAACGCCCCATTATCTGACAAGCATCGCGAGTCTGTTTTTAAAGCGATCGATCAAATTTTCACAGAGTTTGATTTGGTGTATCACAACCAATACACGAAGGCATTCCCGACACTCGAAAAACTGCGTTTTGCTAAAAAGCTCTGGTATTCCCACTTATGCTACTATCCCGCCGAACAAATCGTACTGGCAGCAAGAGAGGCCGTACAGAATTCTGAATACCTACCCTCTATCCGGGGCATCATCAAATATACTGAGCAAGAGACCGATTGTTTTGGGCTACCGGAAGTACGCTCCGCCTATATGGAGGCTTGTCATGCCCCGAGCCCTAAAGCCACCTTCCCCTGGCGACACCTCGCAGTTTACCACGCAGGGAAAAGTAGTGGCTGGTACTTCCTCGCCAACAATGCTGAGCATAAGACATTCCCCATTTTCCAACAGCATTATCAAAAGTTCTGTCAGCAAGTCCGCCAAGGATTTAAACTGGCAAAACCTGACATTGAAAAGCTCCCTGATAGTATCGGCTCTGCACTGAGTCAAGATGAACAGCTCGAATACATCAAAGAACTACAAAAGACATTAAAATTCTAAGCAGCACTTTTTTCTCCGTTCTTTTTCGCCTATGCTGAATGCATAAAGACAAAACAAGGACGGATAAATATCTTTTTTTTAACCTCTTTCTCTCATCACAATGTCATCCAAAGGAATGCCACCCCCTCAATAACAAGGTTTCTAAATCACTTTTATAGTCACTTCTCCAACCCCATCATAAATAGTCCGTATAACTTGCTCTCGCATGTTTGCCAGGAGGCGCTATGCAAAAAATTTATGTACTTGATACGAACGTTTTACTCCATGATCCCTTAGCGATTCAATCATTTCATGAGCACCACGTTGTTATTCCGATGACCGTGCTAGAAGAATTAGACAACATTAAAGATAAGAAACTCAAAGACGTTAGCAGAGAAGCCCGAATCGCCATTTCATTCATCGATAGGCTGGTGAGCGATGCGAGCCCTAAAGCTATTCAAGCGGGCGTGCATATACACCCCGAGCAAGATGGCAGGCTCAGCATTTATCCTGACCACCTCATTACAGAATCGGTAATAGGGCCTTTTATCAACAACTCCCCTCAACAAAATAATGATAACCAAATTATTAATGTGGCCATGACGCTACAAAGAAAACATCCAGAAAGTTTCGTCTGTCTGATCACTAAAGACATCAACATGCGGATCAAAGCGAAAGGCTGTGGGCTTGAGCAAGTCGAAGATTATCGCAAAGACCGCGTGCTTGATGACATAAATTTGCTTTCGAAAGGCTATCACCGCTTTGAAGGTAGCTTTTGGGAATCTATCAGCGAAGTTGAAACACTGAGGGAAAACCAGAATACCATTCATAAAGTGCCTCGTAATGTGTTACCCAAAGCGTTTTTAGGTATGTTTATCATGGATGATGAGAACTTTATTGCCCATATTGAGAACATGAATGAATCCTATCTCTACCTCCGCGATATGAGCCACGGATACCTCATGCGGCAATCCTGCTGGGGCGTAAAACCGAGAAACTTAGAGCAAGCCATGGCACTTTTCCAATTAAACAACCCTGATATTGATTTGAATATCATGACAGGTCCAGCCGGATCAGGTAAAACACTGCTTGCATTAGCGAATGCGCTGGACAGCATCATTGAACAAAGGCGTTATGACAAACTCATTATTGCGCGCTCCACGCCCCCCATTGCTGAGGATATTGGCTTCTTACCCGGTACGGAAGAAGAAAAAATGATGCCTTGGCTAGCTGCATTTGAAGACAATCTCGAGATTTTGCACAGCGAAGACGAGTCACCTCTAGGCAGTATTGAATACGTCAAACAAAAAGCGAACATACAGTTCAAATCGCTTAATTTTATGCGGGGGAGATCATTCAATAATAGCTATGTCATTATTGATGAAGCACAAAGCCTTACACAGTTCCAATTGAAATCGATCATCACACGTATAGGGCAAAATTCAAAAATCGTTATACTCGGGAACCTTGCTCAAATTGATAACCACTATATAAACCCATTAACCTCTGGGCTAACCTATTGCGTAGATAAGATGAAAAGTTTTCGTCATGCCAGTGTTATCCATGTAAACGGCATAGAGCGCAGCAGACTTGCAGCATTTGCAGAGGAAAATCTTTAAAAATGCCAGTGATAAATGTAAAGGGTCTCCTACATACCTGATTTTGATGGCACGCATGCATTAACTATTGCGTGTTTTTCAAACAAGGCTTTTTAGAAGTACCTTTACCCCATAGTGCCTTTATCAACTACCTTTAATAAATTCTCTATAGATCATTCATTACTGCAGATGCCGACCAAACACCTTATCAACAAATTATTGCTGATGGCTTTCATCGCTAGCTGACACTTTCGGTTACTGCTGCAGACAACGACCACATTACCTTTAACAAAAACCGTCACCAGCTATGGTATCCTGCTGAATACTATTTCAACGGTGCATTTGATGTCACACAAAATAATTATCTTTTCACCCAGGATAATTTCTTAAAAAACAATCAAAGTATTTTATCACTCTGCAAAAATCCAATCAAAGCCATTGAGAATCAAGGTGGCTGGCGAAAATTTATTTCGGATGAATTCTTTAGCATACGAGTACTCCCCAATATCTTCTTACATACCATCGCCAGTGCTTATGAAACGGATAAGTTAATGGGATATGCCGATTCTTATAACCTACAGTGGAAAAAAACATTCGCCTTCCTTATTACTTATGCTGCCCACATTGGTAATGAGGCCAATGAAAATAACAATCGAGATATTTCCGCACACGACCACATTGCAGATCTCTTTTTCTTTGATTTAGCGGGATTTTTTTTAGGAGTAAATACTGATTTCATTAACTTTCTAGTCAATGATGCAGGCATGTCTACATGGCACTTCATGCCCACCTTCGACATACACAAAAATCAGATATTCGGCGCTAGTTTAAATTATATTTTTCGCCCAAAAGCATTCGAGTTTGCCAATGTAAGGCCTTTATTTTATACAGGAATGATGAATATGATTGGCTTAACCTACGATACAGGCCGTTTCTCACATTCTTTTTCTGCTGGTATTTTTTATACTGATCCAATCAACATCAAAGGGAAATTGACCTCAGGCTATTTTTTAGAAAGCAATGGAGAGCTGGCACTGTCAATCTTAATGAATAGCTCTGAAGATTTTCGTTTTCGTTTTCGTTTTAATTTTTATCCCGAGTTATTTTCTGCCTCTAATCAAACTCCTTATGACTTTTCATTCATGATTGGGCAACAAAAAAACAACGGCATTGCTTTTGCTATTAATGTCGGATTACCGATAGGGATTGGATTTAAATAAAGCATCGCCTTTTCACTCTATGTGTGAAAAGCGCTGATACACCGATCGCCCTTGAAGATGCAAGGGCGTTGGGTATATAAGAATTAATCCCCAACTAGTACATCATTTCAATCTGACTGTCGGATTTAGTTTTATGCTTTATTATCCCGCCTTCGCGGGAGCTCATTACCCGACAAATCTTTTAAAATGATGTACGAGAAATGCCATGCAAAAAGACTACGGCTGAATATGGATAGGTATTCCCAGTTTGATATTCATATCCATCGCTGCAACCTGACTCACTGAAATTTTACCTTTCAAATTTTTTAGAATCTGACGACAAATCAGCATATCCAGTAAAGGCAGTACGTTCATTTTTTGTGGATCTTTTTTAGACATGCACAATAAATTATTTACATCACTGACCTCAACACCGACAGGCAAGCGAAGACAGTGTGAATAGAAATTTAAATGTAATTGATAATCTTCACTGCCCATTTTTTCTATCTGCCCAGCAATACGCACAGTCCCTCTGTCATTCCATGAAATCACCAAATCGAATAATTTATTCAATAACATCATAAAATAGTCGCCATCACCAATGACATAATGATTCGGTAAATTACCCATATCTATTGCTAACGTAATATTTCGTTGACTCAGTAATCCTTGCCGAGAAATTTGAATATCCTCTATAATTGCAGATAGTGAGAATTGCGTTAATACAGGTACATTATCGTCTCGAATCAGATTATGGAACAAACTCACATCGTCCACGAGGCATTCAATCTTAGAAATATTCGCATCTGCAAGTTCATTAAAATAACAACGGGTCGTTACTTTGTCCGCTTTATTTAATAGATAAACACTGGTTTTTAGCGATTTAATGGTTTGAGCAATACGCTGATTAACATTGTGAAACAAGGGTAATAGCACAGACTGTAAATCGGGTGCTTTATCTAATCCGTGTAACGGGTTCACGCCAAGCAGTTGCATGTGACCAATAATATCAATGGATACATCTTTGATAACAGGCACAAGTTCAATATCACAATGACAACAAAAACCTTCAATCATGAAGGTTTGATCAATGCGCTGTAAATTATTACTTTCACAGCATAGTTTAAATGCATGATGGCAACGTTCAGAAAACAGGGCTTCATCAATCAATTTCCCCCGCTGGATGTCATCAAGATCGCCCCAAGTTCTTTGTAAAGAAAACTCTTGATGATTACCTTTGAGTAAAAACCAGAAACTTCCACCGTCAACATGAGAAAAAGCGGGTGCTTCTCCGGAGGGTAAAAAAGGAAAATAGTCGGCCACCTTGGCTCCTGTTTTTTTTATTAGTTTTATTAAAAACAAGACATCTATGCAGATCAACAAATACGACGAGATCAAACTAAGTATAGAGAGAGATATATTTTTGTTGCGTAATATTTTTATTTTTTAATTATTTTTTTTTGAACATCAAATCCCACACACCATGTCCTAGTTTTTGACCGCGGCGTTCAAACTTCGTCCAAGGGCGAGTCGCTGGCCGCTCATAAAAATCCCCCTCCAGTTGCTGATTCTCTATGCCTTCATTCTCGCTCAATACGGACATCATGTGCTTAGCATAATGCTCCCAATCCGTTGCCAAATGGATAAAACCGCCGACCTTTAGTTTATCTGTAATCTGATGAATAAAAGCAGACTGTACAATCCGGCGCTTCTGATGTTTTGTTTTGTGCCAAGGATCAGGGAAAAAAATTTGTACGCCTGCGAGGCTGTCATCGGGAACACAGTGCTCAATAACCTTCACTGCATCATCTTCAAAAATCCTGAGGTTATCCACCTCACCTTCTGAAGCCAAATTTAACAACCGGCCAACCCCTGGAGTATGTACCTCAACGCCTACATAGTTTTTATTAGGATTATCCTGTGCCATTTGATACAGGGAGTCACCCATCCCAAAGCCAATTTCAAGTATGGTATCCGCTTCACGATTAAAAACGTCTGAGAAATTGAGCAACCCATCATCTTTGTGCAAGCCAAACACCGGCCATTTAGCTTCATAAGCGCTCGCCTGCCCTGGCGTCATTCTGCCCGTACGTAAGACAAAACTCTTTATTTTTCGATTAATTATTTTTTTTTCAGTCATCAGGAACGTGTAGGTAATGAGGAAAATAAAAGAAGCAGCCAGCCTATCATCAAGGATAAACCGCCAAAAGGAACAATGTAGACGATATAAGGGAGAGCAAATATTGCATGTGCATACAACCCACCAGAGAAAGCCAGAAGACCAACAATAAACGCCCAAGCCGAGAAGGTAAGCCAGCGCTGGCGCAGTATCGCTAAATACTGCAGAATACCTACTAGCACCAAAATTAATGCATGTACAAATTGATAATCAATAGCCGTTTGAATCTGCGAATAAGCATCTAAAGAAAGGTTGCCTTTCAGTAGATGGTCAGCGCTTGCTCCCATCAACACAGCTAAAAACCCACCAAGGGCGGCGAAAGTTATAATCCACATAAGCATACTAAGCCATACTACGTGGCTTTTCTTTTTTTATTGATTTAATTTATACGAGCAATGCCGCTTTGACTTTATTCATTGCATTTTTTTCAATCTGGCGAATACGCTCAGCCGAGATGCCATATTTCGCAGCAAGATCATGCAAGGTTGCTTTTTCTTCACTCAACCAACGCGCTTGAATAATTTCTCGGCTTCGCTCATCAAGACCTGAAAGCGCCGTATATAAACCTAATTTACTATTTTCTTGCCAGTCGGTATTTTCAAGCTGTAACGCAGGGTCTTGTGAAATATCATCTAAGTAGAGTGCAGGCGCTTGTACCACGGCGTCATCACTATCATCATCTGGGCCATCAAAGCCTAAATCAAACGCCGCTAATCGGCCTTCCATTTTTTGCACTTCGGCGACAGCAACACCTAAATCTTCAGCAATGACTTTAGCTTCTTCATGACTCAACCAATGCAAACGCTTTTTTGCGCCACGCAGGTTAAAAAACAATTTACGCTGCGCCTTTGTCGTGGCGACTTTAACAATACGCCAGTTCCGCAAGATATACTCATGCATCTCAGCTTTGATCCAGTGCACAGCGAAGGAGACAAGACGTACGCCTTTTTCAGGATTGAAACGCTTGACAGCTTTCATCAACCCAACGTTCCCTTCTTGAACAAGGTCGGCAACGGGTAAACCATACCCTTTATAGCTTTTAGCAATGTGCATGACAAAACGTAGATGTGACAAAATAAGTTGCCGTGCAGCATCAAGATCTTCTTGGTAGTAATAGGCTTCAGATAAGGCTTTCTCTTCCTCAACTGTTAATATAGGAATTACACTTATATTTTGAATATATGCATTAAGATCGCCACCTGGAGATAGAATGCGGGCAATCTGTATGTCTTTAGTCATTAACTCTCTCCAAAATAATGCCTCTAAAAACAGAAGCGTTATTTTTAGAGGCATTATTTTGATTCTATCACTCCCATTTTAGATGCGCTACCCTCTATAAAGTTCCTACGTAGAAACACAGGCAGACCTTCAGTGTCTAGCACCTATCGGCAGAACTTAACTTCTCTAAATGCCGATTCACAGACAACCATGCCCCAACAAAGCCAAGAAGAACAGCCATGAAGAGTAATGAAAGAGAGTCTGAAAATCCTAACGTAAGTATGGGTTGTGTTTTATTATACAAACCTGACAGCTCCGCAACAGGTTCACTTAAGAAATATAAAGCGATGGACAAAATAAGCATAGCCAGCACCCCACCAATAAACCCATAAGCAATGCCTGTATAAAGGAAAGGTCGCCTCACAAAAGCAGATGTTGCACCAACAAGCTGAGCCACTTCAATCTCGGCACGCCTGCTTTCTATTTCCAGCCGGATAGTATTGCCTACGACCAATAAAACACCCGCAGACAAAAACAAAATCATCCCCAAGGCAATACGATGTCCAATCTCCACCATGACAGACAACCTTTGCACCCAAGCCAGATCCAGTTGTGCGATATCGACCACCGCCTCCTTTTGAAGCTTGTTCAGCAATTTTTCAGCATTTTCGGCTGTTTTATGTTGCTGTGTAGGCAGCACTTCAAGCACGACGGGCAAAGGGTTTTTGTCGAGCGTATTAACGACGTCTTTAATGCCAGAAACTTCCTGAAACTCAGCTAAAGCAGCTTCTTTGGAAATCAAATTTACCGAATTAACTTCAAGCCAAAGCATCAGTTTTTCTTGTAATTTCTGGCCGTCCACTTCTGTTTTATCTTGCTTCAGAAACAAAGAAATTTGTGTATGCCCCTCCCATTGAGGGCCAAAAGCTTGCATATTATTAAGGAAGAGGTAAAAGCCTACCGGCAACGCCAGCGCAATAGCAATTGCTGCGCACGTCATAAAGGTATCGACAGGGGCCGCCCTTAATTTCTTACTTGTCGACTTAATCACCCGCCAATGCTCTAAAAAATAAGCACGAACGAGCACAGAAAAACTCAGGCCGTGCCGCTCAGCGCCGGATACTTTAGATGAACTCAATGGCTTTTTCCTTGACAACATATCATCCCTAGCCGACAAGCGCCCCATGATCTAGCTCAATATTTCGACACTGTTTTACATCAAGCAGATGGCGATCGTGTGTTGCAATCATCACCGTAACCCCAACATGGTTAAACTGTCGGAACAAATACATAATCTCAGAGGAGATTTCATCGTCAAGGTTACCCGTCGGCTCATCGGCCAGTAAAATTTTAGGCTTGTGTACCACTGCACGTGCAATGCCCACACGTTGTTGCTGCCCACCTGAGAGCGCAATCGGGTTTTGCTTCTCTTTATCCAGCAAGCCGACTTTATCTAGAGCAGCACGCACGCGCCGTGCGATATCTCGCTCAGGAAATCCAATGACTTGCAAAGGGAGTGCAACATTATCAAACACGCTACGATCAAAAAGCAGGTGATGATTTTGAAACACCACCCCCATTTGACGTCGATGATAAGGAATCTTACGGTTCTTTTTTAACGACAAATCCTCTCCATCGATGACAATCTGACCTCGCGTCTGCCGTTCAATCATGGTGATCAATTTCAGCAATGTGCTTTTACCTGCGCCTGAATGCCCCGTAAGAAAAACCATTTCCTGCGCATCCACTTCAAAACTCACATTTTGCAAAGCTTCAAACCCCGTCGGGTAACGCTTACTGACATTATCAAATCTAATCATCCGCTATTCCATTAAGCAAAATCTTCAGCAAACAACGCATCCACAAATTCTTGTGCTTCAAAAGGGCGTAAATCTTCGATTTGCTCACCCACACCGATAAAACGTATCGGCAAACCGAGCTGCTTGCTGATTGCAAAAATGATCCCGCCTTTTGCTGTACCATCGAGCTTCGTCAAACTTAACCCCGTTACACCCACGACTTTTTGAAAGTGCTTAGCCTGAGTCAATGCATTCTGCCCAGTACCGGCATCCAATACCAGCATCACTTCATGTGGCGCATCAACATCCAACTTTTTCATGACACGCACCACTTTTTTCAACTCTTCCATCAAGTTATCTTTGTTATGCAGGCGTCCTGCGGTATCGGCAATTAAAACATCGATATCACGCGCTTGCGCAGCTTGTATCGCATCATAAATCACCGAGGCGCTATCCGCGCCGGTATCTTGTGCGATCACAGGAACACTATTACGGTCACCCCAAATCTTAAGTTGCTCAACTGCCGCCGCTCGGAAAGTATCGCCTGCCGCCAACATCACTCGCTTACCATCAGTTTGGAAGCGTTTGGCCATTTTGCCAATGGTTGTGGTTTTCCCTACCCCATTAACACCTACGACCAACATCACGAACGGTTTTTTTACTGCATCGAAGGTGAGTGGTTTTTCACTCGGCTGAAGAATACTCGCAAGTTCAACTTTCAGAGCGTCAAACAGTGCGTTAGCATCATCAAGCTCTTTTCGCTCAACTTGCTGAGCTAAGCTATCAATAATTTGTTTCGTGGCATCAACGCCCACATCAGCAACAAGTAGCTGAGTTTCAATCTCTTCGAGCAAGTCATCATCAATCTCTCGCTGCCCTAAAAAGAGATTACCTATCCCTGACGATAAGGCTCCCCCCGTCCGACTCAGACCTTTTTTTAATCGCGAAAAAAGCTTGGGCTTACCATCATTTTCTTCATTAAGACCATCAACATCCGGCTCGACCTGCTGACTCTCAATGTCACTTTGCTGCTTGGCGGCTTTCGCTTCACGGCGTCTTTGAAAAAAACCTTTTTTTTCTTCGCTCGACATACATTAACCTTTGGTTGCACATAACACCTACACACCCTTGGTGTGGTATCATGCGCGGGATTCAAAATAAACATTTTACAATGAAACGTAAAAAATCACCTACTAATTCGCCGAGTTATAGCCACTTTACTCTCATCAGCGGTTTATGGCGTCGACGAAAAATCACTTTTCCGACAACAAAAAGCTTAAGGCCGACGCCTTCTCGTGCGCGTGAGACACTTTTTAACTGGCTAGCCAATGATATCTTTGACAAAAACTGCCTCGACTTATTTACAGGCAGTGGTGCGCTTGGCATGGAATGCCTTTCACGAGGCGCAGAACATTGCACTTTTATGGATGCAGAGCCTCTCGTTTGTCGCACAATTGAGGGCAATTTAAAGCAGCTCGGTGACACCCGAAGCACGACGTTTGCTGGCGCACTTCCTGATACGCTAAAACAACTGCCTTGCGATAAACCTTTTGACCTCATCTTCATTGACCCGCCTTACGGTAATACGGCACTCATCAATGAATGTCTGGATACGCTTTTTAAACGGCAACTTATTGCTGATAATGCATGGATCTACATCGAAACAGCTAAAACAGACCCTGCACCCCAAATTGACTCCTCATTAAAACTGCACAGAGAAAAGCAGTTTGGCCAAGTACGAAGCCTTTTATTCACAGTTATGCGGCCTGTCGTTGTTTAGCCCCCACTATTTAGCTAGAATTTGCACTTATGACAACAATCATTTATCCCGGCACCTTTGACCCCATAACACTCGGTCACATCAACCTCATCGAGCGTGCAGCAAAGCTTTTCGACAAGGTTGTTTTATCCATTGCATCCAGTCGAAGTAAGTCGCCGCTGTTTACCCTTGATGAACGTATTTCCCTCTGCGAAAACGTACTTTCACACCTTGATAATATTGAGGTTGTTGGATTTTCTGGGCTTATTGTCGATCTGGCAAAAACTTACCAAGCCAGCGCCGTACTTCGCGGCGTTCGCAGCATGACCGACTTTGACTATGAATTTCAAATGGCTAACATGAATCAGGCTATGCTACCCGACTTCGAAACCATCTTTTTGACGCCTGCACGTGAATATAGTTTTATCTCATCATCATTGATCCGCGAAATATCCGGCATGCAAGGTGACGTTTCCACTTTTGTGCACCCACATGTGCTCAACGCGTTATCTGCTAAATTCCCGAGTTAATTATGGCGCTAAAAATCACAGAAGAATGCATCAATTGCGATGTTTGCGAACCTGAATGTCCTAACGATGCCATCTACCAGGGCCTTGAGATATACGAGATTGATCATACTAAATGCACGGAATGCGTAGGACACTACGATGATCCACAATGCCAACAAGTCTGCCCTATTGACTGTATCCCCCTTGACCCCAAACACATGGAAACCGAAGAAGAATTATGGAAAAAATTCAACGCATTAAACACACTTTCTTCGTCTTAAACCCATCATTTTTTTTAGCGGTTAGCATAATATGCGTCATGGTACTCGCTCAAGTATCCATGGCTATTGAGGATGACATTCATCCTGAGGTGGCCTCAGTAAAGCAAGGCGTAAAAACAGCCAACGGCTCTTCAGCTATGGTGGTTACAGCCAATGCCTATGCCACGGATGCAGCTACTGCCATACTACTAAAAGGTGGAAGCGCTGTAGATGCCGCTATAGCTGCACAGTTAGTGCTTAACCTCGTCGAGCCACAAGCATCTGGCATTGGTGGTGGTGGCTTTTTATTGCATTACGATAAAAAGAAACGAAAACTTACCCACTTTAACGGCCGAGAAACAGCGCCGCTCGCTGTAAACGAAGACTTTTTTCTTATCGAGAAAAACAAACCCATGCCATTCTTTGATGCTGTTGTCGGCGGCTACGCCGTAGGCGTACCCGGCATTATTGCTATGCTCAATAACGCGCATAAACTTTACGGTAAATTACCTTGGAAAACATTATTCGAACCTGCCATTGCCCTATCAAAAAAAGGGTTTATGATTTCAGAGCGGCTCCATAGCTCACTACAAGCGCTAAAACAAAGCCCTAAAGGCATCAGTAATGAGACACTACGCGCTTATTTCTATCAAGAAAATGGCAACCCAAAACCCATTGGTTCTCTGTTAAAAAATCCTGCCCTAGCCAAAACCCTGACGTTAATCGCCAATAAGGGTGCCGATTACTTTTATAAAAGTGATCTCCCTAAAAACATCGTTCAGGCTGTAAGACATGACCCCGTGAAAAAAGGTGTGCTCAGTGAAAAAGATTTCTCTCTCTATAAAAGCCCCGTTGAAAGCCCGCTCTGTAAAACCATTGCGGATTACACCTTTTGTGGCTCACCGCCCCCATCATCAGGCCCCTTTACCGTTATAGAAACCCTCAATATCCTTACAAAAACCCCAGAATTTTACGGCCTGCGTTATGATTCGGCTGCATTTTATCACCGTTTTATCGAAGCATCGAAACTGGCTTTTGCTGACAGAAATAAATTCATGGCTGACCCCAAATTTGTAAAAATTCCTTTGAAACCTTTACTGTCTGAAAGCTTCCAAGCACGTCGTACAAAACAGCTACCGTTACTAAAAGCAAGCGATCTCGTACGCAAGGCTGGAGTGATTGAGGATGCAGACTATGTTCGCGTCAAATCACCCAACATGCCCTCAACCACACATCTGTCAATCATCGACCCGCAAGGCAATATCGTCAGCATGACCAGCTCGATTGAACACGCGTTTGGCTCACGCATTATGGTTGATGGCTTCATCCTTAATAATCAACTGACCGACTTTTCTTTCACACCCAAAAATATCGATGACTCAAAAATTGCAAACCGTATTGAACCTCAAAAGCGACCACGCAGCTCAATGGCTCCGATGATTATTTTTGACAAGGCCAATAATCCACTGCTTATTATCGGCTCACCCGGTGGCTCCTGGATTATTCCTTATGTTGCGAAAACGATTGCTCAGCACCTATTTTTAGATGCCACACTTGAGGACGCTATTGACAGCAGCCACATCAGCAACCCTAATAGACTCGAAGCGACCGTTGAAGATGATACGCCGCAGGCTTTAAAAAATGCATTAATCAAACTTGGGCACGAAATACAAGAGCGCCCGCTCACCAGTGGCATACATGCCATCCGCATTGAAAAAGGCCGACTGTTAGGCGTTGCTGATTCAAGGCGAGAAGGAACCGCAAAGGGCTTTTAGCAAAATAGACTTTCAGAGAGGCGGCCTAAATTATCATCGCCTCTCGCCCCAAAAAGCTCTGACTATTCACTCACCCTGAGGGCTGTTTTTATTACAACGCTTTTCATTTTATACCGACAAGATGCTGCATAATGGATATATTAGCTGGTTGCATTTAGGGCTATTTATGTTGGTACTATCCATCCCTATAGCGATCGGGTTCTACTTTCAGCTAAGAATGACGCGTGACATGGAGCGTCATCCGTATGACAGTGCAACTCATCTTAGTTGGACTCTATCTACAATACCTTTTTTTACTCGATAGTCTTTGGATCAATATCGCATGGCTGCTTATTATGCTGCTCGTAGGCGCCAGTGCCATTATCAGCAAAGCTAAATTGCCTAAAAAGTTTCTTTATTTGCCTGTTCTATTGGGATTATCTCTGGGTATGCTCCCACTACTCTGGCTGATCATAGTCTACTTGTTATCACCAACGCCGATTTATATGGCACAATACCTCATCCCAACAGCCGGCATGTTGTTAGGTAATTGTTTAAGCGGGAATATCATTGCCCTTCAACGCCTATTCGGTGGATTCAAAGAAAGAGAAGCCGAGTATCAAGGCGCACTGGCTTTAGGGGCAACCCCCAAACAAGCCTCCTTGTCTTTTGTACAAGCGGCGATAAAACAATCCTTTGCGCCTATTTTGGCGTCAATGTCCACAACAGGGCTAGTCACCTTACCGGGTATGATGACAGGGCAGATTCTAGGTGGCGTCGCGCCTATTATCGCCATCAAATATCACTTAACAACCACCGTCTAAAGACGGTGGGTTAAAAACTGCGGACTGAAAGTCCAGCTTTTCGGCTAAAGCCGAATAAATACTCTCATTCAACATCGAAATTATCATCAAATTTTCGTTCAAAGTGGTGCTCCAGATACTCCTGTATCATCTCTTTAGTTAGCTCTCCAGCCGTCACACAAAAATAACCTCTCGCCCAAAAATGCTGCCCCCAATACCTTTTCTTTAAATGTGGAAACTCCTGAAACAATTTAGTCGATGATCGACCTTTTATTCTCCTCATTACCTCTGCTGGTGATAAAGTCGGTGGCACAGATATCAGCAAATGTACATGATCTTTGCTGATCACGCCGCGCAATATTTCTATTTCTAAATACTCACACGTTTGCCTGATTAACTCACGAACTCTCAGTCCAACATCGCCTTTTAATACCTGATAGCGATACTTAGTCACCCAAACAAAATGATATTCAATCTTATATTTCGTGTGCGAACCATAACGGTATTTCATGCCCGTATCATAAAGGCAACTGCTAGCTTAAAGCTACCCGCCTGAAGGCTGTCTCTTTATCACATCTCCCTGCTATAGAATTGGTGGCCTACGCGGTACCCTTCGATGACTAGTTGTAATTTCATACAGCCTTTCCAGATGGCTAACCATCCAGGTCGTCCAGTTCGCTTAGAATCATACCAACCGCCAAGCTTTGCCAGCGTTTGAAAAAACCAAAGTAAGCTTGGTGGCTTATCAGGCAATGTTTTTTTCTCTTTCAGAAACCAAAGCACTTGCCATTCTTCAGCAGAAACAACTTTATTCGCAGGTGTATTTTCATTTCCTGCGTTTTCATTTCCCTTCTGCCCGCTCTCTAAATTTGCACTGAAAGGCTTCATTAGTGCTTCGCGTAACTGTATTAGCCTTACTGCTATAAACATCAAAATAACAGCTATTCGCTCCATATTGCCGGCACTTTGCATACGCTGCTCTTCGACCTTTGCGCCTGATTTCCACGCTTTATGAAATTCTTCTATACCCCAGCGAAGTTCATAAAATCTTAATATTTTACGGCAGCATTCAAAGGTCTCTATATTCTCGGAAGTTAAAAGAATCCAGCATAATTTCTCATCCGAGTCAGCACCCACTTCCTGTGCTATGACAACATTAACACTCAAGGGGGATAACTGACTATCAGGCCTTTGAGGAGGCAGAATTGTCACTCGTTTACTTCTTACTTCGAGCTTGGCTTCTCTCGCTTTTCTTCCCCCTCGCTGTGGAATCTTTATCGTATACTCGCCAATTACAGGCGTTTCCAATACCGCATCAAACAAACATTTATCTTCATCAACCAGCCTCCGGTTCTGCGATGCCCTGACAACAAATCGCTCGCCATTATCAATCTTGTATTGGATGTATTCAAAAACATCTGCTTCACGATCACATACACTTATCGTTATAGCTATCTGATCACCTAGTCTCTGGCTTATATTCTCTGAGGATTTTTGCCATTTAAAACTTTCTTTCTCCTCATAAGGCCTTTTTCTAGGGGAAACTTTTTCTGACTCACTTTTGCCGAGTCTTATCCAGCGCTGCTGATCAATCAGACCAACAGTTCTCTCCAAATTAGCATCCATAAGCATAACTGAATGAACCCAGAAACCTTTGGCTGTTGAATCTTTAGGGCCACCCAATCCACCTAATTCCGAAACAATTGAATGTTTATAGCTAAGCGTTGTTGAATCCTCAATAGCCAGCAGTAAATTTGATTCTTGTGATAAAACTGCCGTTGATTGAAATCCGGATTTAGCAATATCATCGGGTTTAACCGCTTTATTTTCAATAAAACGATACCCTCCAAGCAGCGCCGCTGAGTCATCTGCACATGAACTAGCCAAAGAGGATCCTGTATTTGCCGATAACTCAGCGGCTACATGAATCAGCCTATCTGTTCGTCTTTTATCACCCAAATCTGCACCTCCAAAGGTTACTTCTGCCCATTTTTTTGAATCAAGTATGCTGTTAATGATTTACTGACCTTTGTATGTTTGGTCATGTATGACACTTCATATACAGAGAAAGTTTAAATTAAGGGCGAAATTATTGAATTTATTACAGATTAAGAATCAATAAGCTCCAGATAACTTATGAATTGCTGGATATTTGTGATAAAGAGACAGGCCTGAAGGCGGGGGTTTAAACCTTATTTTTCGGACGAATTAATCATCTCCGTGGCGATTTTTGTGACATTAGCAATGTCCGTTTCTTCGTCATTAATCCTCTGTATTCGTAGCACGATTACAAATACAGGGAAAATAAAAATAGCCCTTTAGCGCTATAACACTAAAAGGCTTCCACATAAAAATTTACCTGTCAGTCGCGCTTTAATCAACTAATTCAATACCCAGTCGCTCCAACAATCTGACTGCTTCAAAGCGGGTAAATTTTGCGCCTTTGATATTATTGGTATGGATATCAATATCGTAGTTCGTTGCCTCTGTAAAATCCGCTTTTGATAAGTTTGTATTCACAAACTGACTATGGGTTAAATCCGAATAACAAAAAGCCGCATGAGAAAGATCCGCGTCCCTAAAATCACAATCATGAATTTTGCAATCATCCATCACGACATTTTGCAGATTAAGCCCATAAAATGATGCATCATTCAGTACGCAGGTTTTAAAATTGACACTCGGCAAGCCAGAAACTGTTGGCCACGAGGCTTTTGTCCAATCAATGCCGACAAGCTTACAGCCTTCAAAAGTACAATCAACGAATCTGCTATAGCTCCACATAACAAGACTCATATCGCAATGTAAAAAATGGCATTCGATAAACTTGCAGGATTTAAACGTTGATTCGCTAAAGTTGCATTCGGAGAAGGTGCAACCATCGAATTCTTTTGAGGCGATTTTATCGCCCGATAAATCTACCTTCTTAAGCGTTTCTGCATATAAACTGGCTTGTGCTGAAAATGTTTCTTTTGAAAAGGTCATTAATAAATAATCTATTTAATCGGTATTAAATACCGGAATTATCGAGAGATAAAAGCAAGAAAGCTAGGGTTAAACATCATCATTTAGTACAACCGAGCTTCCAATATTATCGTCGTTTTCTATTTTTGAACAAGGGGAAACAAAACTATAGAGGATCTTTAAAAAGTACATTTCCGACACAGCCTACTTAGTCAATCCTGAAAAACCCACTTACCTTTACGGCCAGTATCATTAACTGAGCCGCTTCTTTTAAAGGTAAATCCGCCATACTGTCGCTAAATAAGCAACTTCACATTCTGTGTTAAATGAGAAATTTCGATGACCAAAAGGGGCCGTGCTGACTGCGTATACGAAATGAAGGCTAATCGAACCTATTTTATTTTAACTTGCATAAAACCGTATCTCTATCACGTTACTATCTGGATCATTAAAGTACGTCGAATAAACCGCTTTTCCTTGCGCACCAAAAGCGTTCTCTCCAGCAGAGGTTAACTTTACATGGTGAGCCTCAAGCCGCTCGATGGTAGCATTGTATTCATCACGGCTCATCGATAAACAGATATGATTGATAGGCAGCCCGCCAACGCCTTCACCCGAGCCAGTAAACTTCTGGACAAGTGATAAAGACTTACCATATTCCATAATATCAAAAATCGTTTTTTCATTAATCCGCACACTCGGAAAGCCTGCGTCACCGGCTAAGAATTCTGCCTCTCGAACAGGTTCAAGCCCCAACATATTGACATAAAAATCGAGAGCACGCTTTGCACTCTCTACCCAAATCACAGCATGATCGATATACATAAACCTATCCTTTTTAGGGCATACGTGTTGTTTAATTTAAATCAATAAACCATCGCTTTTATAGTCGGAACTAAACTGCCTTAAGTAAAAGAAAAGAGAATCACCTAAAAGACTTCACGCGAGCTAAAGTCTTTAGCTACACGGTCAGTAGACTATAGCAATCATACACGCTATCAGCATAACTATACCCATCGGAATTGGAGGTGCAAGAAGGCGGCAAGCGAGCGAACCCCCATGAGCTTACAGTTAGTAAGTGATTGGGATGAGCGAGCGCGGTCAACGCCCTTGCACCTTCAAGGCTGATCGGTATATATCATTCTGTTAACGCTGTAACTTGCTCAACCATTAACTGCAATGTTTGCTGACCACGGTAACGGTTCACATCCATTTTATACACCACCTGAACACCCTTACTCATATTAATGCCAATATCGTAATTAAACCAGATGGCATCAATGGCTTGGCTCGCATCATGAACAAAGAGGACTAATTTCAAATGGCTACCGCCCACAACACGCTGGCTCAGCACTTGAAACCTGCCGTCAAACAAAGGTTCAGGCACGCCTTGCCCCCAAGGTATGACGTCTTTAATTTGTTGAGCTGTGTAAACGTGCATATCCTTTTCGTTTATCTCGCCATCGGTTAACAGCGTTGGCTCAAAAACTTGTTTATCCACAGCTGCTAGCACTGTATTGAATGCCACCGAAAAATCAGCCAAATATTTATGATCCATACTTAGCCCTGCCGCCATCGCATGACCGCCAAACTTCGAAATCAGTTGCGGGTTTTGTGTTGCCATCCGATCCAAAATATCACGTAAATGCACCCCCTGAATCGAACGTCCAGAACCTTTCAACAATGTAACCCCATCCTCAGTTTTATCTAATGCAAAAGCAATCACTGGGCGATGGTATTTTTCTTTTATGCGCGAAGCCACAAGGCCCACAATGCCTTGATGCCAATCTTCATGGTACAAACAAAAACCTAAGGGAATGGTTTCTACTTTCGCCATCAGGGATTGAATAATTTCTTCAGCTTCCTGTTGCATCGATCCTTCTATTTGCTTCCGCGCATGATTCAAAGCATCCAGATCAACAGCAAGCTCGTTAGCAAATACTTCTGATTCAGTCACGAGCAACATGATGCCTTGCGTCATATCTTCGAGTCGACCTGCTGCATTCAATCGAGGTCCCAACGCAAAACCAAAATCGCTACTGGTTAAAAATCGATAATCTTTTTTAGCCACGAGTAAAAGTTGGCGAATCCCCTCACTCATTTGGTTAGCACGGATGCGTTTAATACCTTGTCCTACTAAGATACGATTATAAAAATCGAGAGGAACGACATCGGCCACTGTCCCTAAGGCAACGAGATCTAAATACTGAGCAAGGTTAGGTAATTGTGTTCCATCAACAAGGCGCATTTGTTTTAATGCTTGACGTAACGCTATCACTAGCTGAAATGCGACACCCACACCCGCTAAATTTTTTGCTGGGCATTCGCAGTGCTGTTGATTAGGGTTAATAATAGCAATCGCATCCGGCAGTATCTTCCCTGGCAAATGGTGATCAGTAATGATCACATCGATACCCAACTTGTTGGCAAAATCAACCCCATCAATGCTAGATATGCCGTTATCAACCGTGATAATAATGTCCGGCGACTGATTCCGTAAGGCTTGTACCGCAGCAACCGACAGGCCATATCCGAACTCAAACCGATCCGGCACAAAAAAATTGATATGCTGAAAGCCTAATGCCGGTAGAGCCTTCAATAATAGTGCCGTACTCGTCGCACCATCTGCATCAAAATCGCCGACGATCGTAATTTTTTGCTGTTTCCTGAATGCATTTGCCAAACGCACAATCGCTTTATCCATCCCCATTAACAAAAATGGGTCGGGCAGGTCGGCTAAACGCTGATATAAATGCTGATCTTCAGTGATGCCACGACTGGCTAGCAATTGTAATAAGAAAGGGGGGAGCTCTGCCGTAAGATTATGCTGCGCAGAGCGACGTTTAATGATTTGTTTCATCGATTAAGAAAGCCTCTTCAGACCCGCATCAAGGTTTCCAAATGACTTTATGCGCATTGCCCGTACCAAATAATAGAACAACATGCCGAGCCGATATACCTCAGGGCTAAATGCGTATGTTTTAACGCCGTAATCAAGCCCGTGTTCGGGCATCACTCACTGTGTTTTTTAATGAAAGCCTGTACAACGTTAATATCGTCAGCCAGTACCGTATACCTTTCTGGGTCGTCCATTAAATGCTTCATATGCTCTGGCAGCTTCGCTGTTGCTAAGCCTGAATTCTCGATTGCTTCAGAAAATTTCGCCGGGTGTGCCGTCGCTAAAGTAATCATAGGAATATCGTGCCTGCGGCGAACATCTCTTGCTGCTTTGACACCAATAGCGCTATGAGGATCTAACAAATATTCGGATTCATCGAACACTTTAGTAATGACATCACACGTCTCTTTGTCATCAACAGCTAAGCTATCAAACAGCTGCCTCGCTTGACCGAAGGCAGCTTCCGGTAAGTGAGCCGCCTCCTGATTACATTTTTTCATAAAATCAGCAAGCGCTTCGCCATCACGATCAAAAAGATCAAACAACAAACGCTCAAAATTGCTCGATACCATAATATCCATACTGGGTGAAAGCGTATGTTCTAACGGATGTTTCTCATATAAGTTATTTGCCAGCACACGATGCAAGATATCATTCTTGTTTGTTGCTACGATGAGCTGATTAATAGGTAATCCCATCTTTTTCGCGAGATAGCCGGCGAAAATATCGCCAAAATTACCTGTTGGCACAGAAAATCCAACTTCGCGGTCAGGTGCACCGACTTGCACAGCTGCATAAAAATAATAAACAATCTGCGCCATGATACGCGCCCAGTTGATCGAATTCACTGCCACTAACTGCTTTCCATCAGGGAGAAAGGATTGATCCGAAAAACTGGCTTTGACCATAGACTGACAATCATCAAAGTTGCCTTCAACGGCAATATTATGCACATGTGGACAAATCACTGTGGTCATTTGTCTTCGTTGTACATCGGAAACACGCTTATGCGGGTGTAAGATAAAAATATCTACATATTCCGAATGGCTACATCCTTCAATCGCTGCAGAGCCAGTATCGCCACTGGTAGCACCCATGATCACCACTTTTTGGTTTTTCTTCTTAAGCACATGATCAAGTAATCGGCCTAGCAGCTGTAAAGCAAAATCTTTAAAGGCAAGGGTCGGCCCATGGAATAGTTCAAGCAGCCATTCGCTGTGCCCGAGCTGAACAAGTGGCGCAACCGAAGGGTGCCTAAAATCAGCATAGCTTTCATCGATAATGGCTTTGAGGTCGGTGTCATTAATAGCCCCATCCACAAAGGGTTTAATAATAACGAAAGCCAGTTCGGGATAACTCAACGATTTAAAACTATCAATCGTCTCTTTATCAAAGTGCGGTAATGTCTCAGGGACATAAAGGCCACCATCGGCAGCTAAGCCTGTCAGTAGCACTTGCTCAAAATTTAAGGCGGGGGCTTTGCCGCGGGTACTAATGTATTTCACGAATGGCCTCGAAACTGACTTTTGTTATAGGTAGTGGCGCTGAATCACACAGGCTCTACAAGATTAGATTAATGATTCCATGCGAATTTGTGTGATACGCCCTTCCACGAAATCCAATGCTTCTATTTTTGTTAAAGCCGCATGCAGCTTAGACTCTTTAACAGCGTTAGTCAGGATAATCAGCGCAACTTTACTTTCGCCAACGTTGGGTTCTTTCTGTATCATCGCTTGAATATTGATACCTTCATCACTCAAAATTTGCGTAATTTTTGTCATCACGCCAAGTTCATCAGCGACCTGCATACGCAGATAATTAGCTGTCTCGATATCTTCAGGCGCAACCACTTGATCGACATCAAGCAGGCCGGGATGGAAAGCTAACGATGGAACGCGCATGTGAGGCTCTGCATCCAGTACACGGGCCAAATCAACAATATCAGCAATCACTGATGAAGCCGTTGGCTCAGAACCTGCACCCGGCCCATAGTATAAAGTAGGGCCTACCGCATCAGACTGGACCAATACGGCATTCATGACGCCATCCACATTCGCAATTAAACGCTTATCAGGTACCAGTGTTGGGTGAACACGAAGTTCAACGCCTTGTGATGTTCTTTTTGCGATGCCTAAATGCTTGATGCGATAGCCAAGTTCTTCAGCGTATTCAACATCAAGTGGTTCGATTTGCCGAATGCCTTCAATAAATGCCTTTTCAAACTGTAAAGGAATACCAAAAGCCAAAGACGCAAGAATGACAAGCTTATGGCAAGCATCGATGCCATCCACATCAAAACTGGGGTCTGCTTCCGCATAACCTAATGCTTGCGCATCTTTTAATGCATCGTCAAAAGAGCGTCCATGATCCCGCATTTCACTTAAAATATAGTTACCTGTACCATTAATAATGCCAGCTAACCATTGAATAGAGTTGGCAGCTAATCCTTCTCTTATCGCTTTGACGACAGGAATACCACCGGCAACCGCAGCTTCATAATACACGCCTACGTTCTTTTCTTGCGCCGCCGCAAAAATTTCATTGCCATGCAGAGCGATCAACGCCTTGTTAGCCGTAATCACATGTTTGTTGTTTTTTATTGCCTCAAGCACAACCTCTTTGGCAATATCACACCCACCAATTAATTCAATAACGACATCGACTTCGGGCGCTTTAGCGACAGCAAGTACGTCACGCTCGACAATCACTTGTGATAAATCACACGCTGGGTTATCTCGGCGTGCGCCTACGTGGGTGACACGAATATCGTGTCCTGCTCGTGCACATATTTCTGTACGGTTGCGTTGAATAACATTAAAAACGCCTGATCCAACTGTACCTAGGCCACATATGCCAATATTAACTGGTTTCAACTCAACGTCCTCGTGCGAAATTTGTATTATCGCTAATACCATCAGAACCATATACCTTAACGGTAATAAAATCATTTTAAGAGCCCGGAGGTAACCCAATTAACTGCAACGCTATAATTCCAGATTTGGAATTGACAAAAAACTAACGTACACAGATTTGACTAACGGACTTTCAAAAGTTCACGCAATGCCTTTTATTGGCATCGTCTTCATTATTAATAAAAAGCTAAGATATATTGGTGAAATTAAGGAGGGCTACTTTAAGCACTGCCCGATGGCTTGTCAAACAAATGACAAGCCTTTGTAGGCTTCGGGAGGTTTCTCAAGGGTCACTACGGACTATTTTTTCAAGATAATTTTAATTAAGTCTTCAGCCGGTCGATAACCCGGAATTAAAGTGCCGTCTTCTAACAAAATAGCAGGTGTACCATTAACGCCCATTTTTTTGCCCAACTCATACTGTACAGCTACGGGATTTTCACACGCTATAATGTCAACTGACTGACGGTTTTTAAGTTTATTCATAACCTCATTAGGGTTCTTTGCACACCAAGCCGTCGCGATTTTCTTATAAGATGCGCTACCGACGCCCGCCCTTGGAAAAGCCAAGTAATGAACAGCAATCCCAGCTTCATTTAGCTTCGACACCTCTTGATGCAACTTGCGGCAATAACCACAATCCACATCGGTGAACACGTAGATATTCGCTTTGATTTTTTCCGGTGGCTTTGGAGAAAATACAATGCCTTTCGCTTTTTTCACCTCACCCATCAGCACTTTACGTGCATCATTAGCGCGCTTCTCCGTTAAATTCTCAATCTCATCACCTGTCAGACTAAACAAATTGCCTGCTAGCATATAATCGCCAGACGCATGTACATAAAGCAAAGGGCCATCGATTACCTGCACTTCGTAAAGTAAAGGCATCGCTGAAGGCGTCACAGATTCAATTTTAAATGCAGGATTAATTGACGAAAGCTTCGTAGAAAATGCTTTCTTGAAATCATCAGTTTCTTTTTGGCTCGCTGCGGCAGAAAAAGACTGCGCGGCAGACAGCATGAGAATAAGGAGTAAAACACCAGCTTTCATAGATTATATCTCTCTACAAAGTATAAGAAACCAAGCGCACAAATGAAGCGCCGTGTAATGCGCCATCAGCAGTCGCCAACATTTGTATATTTGCACAATAAACACGCCACTATGCCTTGGCAGAAAACTAAACAACACCCAAATTTGTACCGTCATTTAAAAGATGTGAAGTAAGGATATGCAATAACACATCGCAACCAACACCCAATAAAGTAGCACAATGCCTTGGCCGATTCCAAAAAGCTGAGCGCATGATTATCTTCGCTCAGTTACTGACCAACTAAATTGGGGGGAGTTCCTTATTTCATTGCCATGAATGCAAATAGCCACATAAACCAGCAACAAATGCAGCCGATCTTGTCGCTTGACGTTTATGTTGACATAAAAAAAGCGCTTTCGCGCTTTTCGAAAAGATTATGACTTTTTAGCCAACTTTTCTTTAATTCTTGCCGCTTTACCGGTCAACTCACGAAGATAGTAAAGCTTCGCTTGGCGAACATCACCACGACGTTTCACTTCTACACTATCAACCAAAGGGCTGTATGCTTGGAAGGTACGCTCTACGCCTACGCCATGAGAGATTTTACGTACGGTAAACGCGGAGTTAAGGCCACGGTTACGTCGTGCAATCACAACACCTTCAAATGCCTGAAGACGCTCACGATCGCCCTCTTTTACTTTCACCTGAACAACAACGGTATCACCTGAACCAAAATCGGGCAGTGTTTTACTCATTTGTGCGGTTTCAATTTTCTCAATGATGCTAGTTTTGCTCATGATTTAGCTCCTGTTTCGCTGTTTGCTTGCCACTGCCTTTGAAACTCGGCAAGCAGTCGCTGCTGTTCATCTGTTAAACTCAATTGCTCTAGTATGTCGGGGCGGCGCAACCAGGTTTGACCCAATGATTGCATTAAACGCCACTCGCTTATTGCCTTGTGGTGCCCTGACAAAAGCACATCTGGCACACATTCCCCTTGGTACTCAACCGGCCGCGTATAGTGCGGACAATCAAGCAGACCCTCAAAGAAAGAATCCTGCGCTGCGCTTTCGCTATGCCCTAAAACATTCGGCAAACAGCGCGATACAGCATCCACTACCATCATTGCCGGCAGCTCACCGCCACTGACAACAAAATCACCGATTGATATTTCTTCATCAACACAATGATCAATTACACGCTGATCAATACCTTCGTAGCGGCCAGCGACTAAAATAATATTCTCTAACTGCGATAATGCTATCGCTTTCGCCTGCGTAAAAGGCACACCTTGTGGTGACAAATATATCACGCTAGCAGGCGTATTCAATGACGCTTTCGCCTCATTAATGGCTGCTTCTAAAGGCTTTGCCATCATAACCATGCCGGGCCCGCCACCAAAGGGACGATCGTCGACTGTTCGATGCCGATTTTCGGTGTAATTTCTTGGGTTAAACCCTTGCACCGAAATCAAACCCTGCTTAATCGCTCGCGAAATTACGCCAAAATCAGTCATTGCCGCAAGCATTTCAGGAAAAATCGTAACGACCGCAAAATTCATTGACATTTACGCACTTAAAATTCGCTATCCCATACGACCATCATATTGCCAGCTGTTAAGTCTACCTTTCTAATAACATCCGGCAAATAGGGTAATAAACGCTCTCTATCATCCAAACTGTCGGCCGTCGGCTTAACCACTAACACGTCGTTTGAACCGGTTTCTAGCAAATGATCGACAACACCTAAGCAGCCGTCATCAGATGTCACTACCAAACCTACCAGCTCTCGCCAATAATACTCGTGATCATCCAGCGTTGGCAGATCATCCGCAGGTATAGCTAACAGCGCTTTACCCAGCTCCTCAGCCTGCGTGCGATCGTTATATTGCTTAAATTTAACAACAACCGACCGACCATGCTGCTTTACGTTTTCAACATCCAGCGCTACCTGCGCACCATCTACAGTAATATAAAAGGTTTTATACGCTTCAAAGCTTGCTAAAGATTCGGTAAATACTTTTACTTTTACATGACCTTGCAAGCCGTGATAACCGACAATTTTTGCAAGAACAAGATAATCGTCAGTTTTCTTCATCGAATTAAAAGTTAAGCGGCTTCTGCTGCTGGCGCGCTTTTCACTAACTTAGCGACACGCTCAGACAATTGTGCACCTTGCTTAACCCAATGCTCTAAACGTGCTTGGTCAAGACGTAATACTTCTTCTTGGCCACGAGCGATAGGGTTGAAGAAACCTAGACGCTCGATATAGCGACCATCACGTGAACGACGGCTATCAGCCACAGTAATGTGATAAAAAGGACGCTTCTTTGAGCCGCTTCGAGCTAATCGAATAGTTACCATGTGTTATTCCCGGATTTATCGTATAAATATTGAGCGCAAACCCAAATTCAAAGGCGCGACATTCTACGAAATTAATGCCGCAATTGAAACCTTTTTAACAAGATATTATATAAGCTTGGCGTAGCGCAGCCGAAAAAGCCTCACTTTCTCTTATTGCCCATCAAATGCGGAGGGATGCCGCCAGACATACCGCCCTGCCCCATCATACCCTGCATGCCTCGCATCATTTTCTGCATGCCGCCTTTTTGAGACATTTTTTTCATCATTTTCTGCATTTGCTTATGCTGCTTGATCAACCGATTTAAATCTTGAACCTGCGTACCCGAACCTACCGTAATACGCCGCTTTCTGGAACCATTCAACACATCAGGATTACGCCGCTCCGCAGGAGTCATTGAGTTAATGATGGCTTCCATTTGGTTGAATTGCTTGCCGTCAACTTGCTCTTTCGCCATAGCACCCATACCAGCCATACCCGGCATTTTATCCATCATCGATGAAATGCCGCCCATGTTTTTCATCTGCTGAAGCTGATCTTTGAAATCATCAAGATCAAACTTTTTCCCTTTGGATATTTTCTTGGCGAGCTTTTCGGCTTTTTTCTTATCAAGCTTTTGCTCAGCTTCCTCAATCAAAGAAAGCACATCACCCATACCTAAAATACGTGATGCTATACGATCGGGGTGAAATGGCTCTAATGCATCAAGCTTCTCACCTACCCCCATAAACTTAATCGGCTTACCTGTGATAACGCGTACAGACAAAGCAGCACCGCCACGAGAATCTGCATCTGCCTTTGTCAGGATAACACCCGTTAAAGGCAGCGCGTCGGAAAAGGCTTTTGCGGTATTGGCCGCATCCTGCCCCGTCATTGCATCAACGACAAACAGCGTTTCACAAGGGTTAACGGCCTTATTGAGCGCCTTAATCTCATCCATCATGGCATCATCTATCGCAAGACGACCCGCCGTATCGACAATAAGCACATCGGCAAATTTAAGCTTGGCTTCTTTTATTGCGCCATTGACGATATCCACTGGCTTTTGAGAGGCATCCGACGGGAAACACGCCACCCCCACAGAGCTTGCAACCGTTTTTAGCTGCTCAATTGCGGCGGGGCGATAAACATCCGCACTCACAACCATGACAGATTTTTTCTGCGTCTCTTTTAAATACTTGGCAAGCTTAGCAGTAGACGTCGTTTTACCTGCACCCTGAAGGCCCGCCATTAAAATGACCGCCGGTGGCTGCTGATTGAATTGAAGGGTTGAAGTTTCTGCCCCTAAAATAGCCTCAAGTTCACCTTGGACAATTTTTACGAAGGCCTGCCCCGGATTTAAGCTGGCGAGTACGGTATCGCCCACGGCTTTTTCTTTTACCGAATCCACGAACTGCTTCACCACAGGCATCGCTACATCAGCCTCAAGCAATGCCATACGGACATCTCTTAAAGCCGCTTTGATATTATCTTCTGATAAACGCGCCTGACCTGTGACCGTCTTTAACGTTGCTGATAAACGATCCGTTAAGTTCTCAAACATACGCATTGCTCTATATGGGTTAAATCATGGAAATACTGCAGTCTTAATGTCAGCAAAAAAATCGCCGATGTGAAAACTAGCTTTTTACTTCAGTAATCAACTATTATAAACCACTTTAGCGTGGAATATAACGGGTGAAACATTAAGCATCTTTTGCTTTTTATTCATTATTCCCGCAAATCAGACATTTACACTTTCTCAACAACCGGACAACTACGGCCAACCTTGATCACTATGCAACTATTTATTGGCCTGACAACTGTCGCGCTGTATACGATCAGCTTTTTCTGGCTCATCAAGCACCTTACTAGCAAGATAAAACAAGGCAGCACGAAAATCGTTCCAAAAGGATTTTTGGTGCTTTTTTTTATTGCGGCCATACTCCATATCTTTTCAGTGAAATTAACACTGTTCCCTGGGCCGCACCTTCTACTCGACTTTTATAAAGTCCCTTCTTTAATTTTTGCCGTTATTTCTATTATCTCGCTGCTGGCCTTATGCCGAAAAATGGACATCGTTAACCTTGTTGTCATTATGCTGCCTTTTACTATCATCAGCATTTTAGCTAGCTTATTCATCCAAAGCCCAATCGCTAAAATCATATCGGAGCAAGGAGTAATCACGCATATCATTTTATCCGTACTTGCTTATAGCCTACTAACTCTGGCCACCGCTCAAGCTTTATTATTGGCCTACCAAGAACACTTTCTGAAGCAACACACTTTTAACGGGCTCTTTCGTTACCTCCCTCCTTTGCAAACGATGGATAAAATGCTCATTGAACTCATCATTTACGGCTTTATCTTTCTGACTCTATCAATACTCTCTGGTTTTATTTTCCTTGATGACATGTTTGCACAGCACCTGATTCACAAATCAATATTGAGCTTGCTTGCATGGGTCATTTTTGCCTTTTTCTTATTTGGGCATTTCGCATTTGGCTGGCGTGGAACAACAGCAGCTAAACTCACAATCATAGGTTTCATTGTACTTATGCTAAGTTATTTTGGCTCAAAGTTTGCTCTAGAAATCATATTAAAACGACAATAACGTTGAACGAACACGGACAATACTGCAAGATAACTCTTCCAGTAAAACGCAGGAATTTTTTGCTTGAACGAATTACCCACGGGCTTTCTTCTCGGCCTGATCGTCGCACTTATTATGATCTCAGCTTTTTTTTCGGGCTCAGAGACCAGCATGTTATCACTCAACAGGTATCGCCTTAAGCACTTGAGCAGACAAAACAAGTCTGCAAAGCGTGCTGCCGAATTGCTTGATAAACCTGAGCGTTTAATCAGCATGATACTGATTGGTAACAATCTCGTTAACATCCTCGCTTCCTCTATCGCCACGATCATCGCTATTCGTCTTTTTGGCGATGTCGGCATTGTCATTTCAACAATCATACTCACACTTATTATTTTAATCTTTGCCGAAATCACGCCGAAAACCATTGCTGCTTATTACCCCGAAAAATTTGCTTTCCCCCTCACAAGAGCACTCAAGATCCTCTTACGTGTTTTTTACCCCCTCGTCTGGCTACTCAATCTCATTACGCGCACCCTTCTTTTACTCTTCGGCATAAACCCAGAGAAATCGAAGCAGGACCAGCTCAGCATTGATGAATTGAAAACTATTGTCGGTGAAACGAGTGATCTTATTCCTCGTCACCACCAAGGTATGCTTTTAAATATCCTCGACATTGAAAACGCCACCGTCGAGGACATCATGGTCCCCAGAAATGAAATCTTCGCGCTAGATTTTGCGCAGGATGAAAGCACGCTACTTGAACAAATTCGGCAATGTGATTTCACTCGACTGCCGGTCTACGAAGATGATATTGATAACATCATTGGCATTTTACACATGCGAAATCTTGCAAGATTTTTCACAGGGGAAGTCGTCTTTGACAAGGCCGCCCTACATGCGCTTATTCGTGACCCTGTTTTTACGCCAAAAACCACAAACCTTCATATGCAACTGATCAACTTTCAGCGCGATAAACGACGCGTTTCAATTGTTGTCGATGAGTACGGCTCGGTAAAAGGTTTAGTGACGCTTGAAGATATACTCGAAGAAATCGTGGGTGAGTTCACATCCAACCTACAAGACGAATCGGATGATTTTCAGCTAGCCACTGACGGAGCCATTATTATTCAGGGCTCAGCAACCATTCGTGACATCAATCGCCATACAGGCTGGGAGCTCCCTTTAGATGGCCCTAAAACGTTAAATGGTTTAATTATCGAAGACCTTGAAACATTCCCCGAAGCGCCCGCCTGCATTAAAGTCGGCAACATTGCCTTTGAAATTCTTGCTGTAGAAGGCAATTTTGTACGAAAAGTCAGAGCTTATCCACTGAGATAAGATGGCTAGATACCCCACAAAATATCATGCCCGTATTAGCGCACAAATTTCCTCTCACGGAGCCTTGTTTGCCGTCATTTTTATCGCAGGTACCTGGCTAAGATTTTATGGGCTAAGTACCGAATCACTCTGGAACGACGAACTAGCCAGCTGGTCTTACAGCCACAAAACACACCTAAACGATGTCATTCAAGCCGTAACATCAGACGTTCACCCGCCAGGCTACCAAATACTGTTATTTTTCGTTGAGCGGTATATAGGAATCTCTGAATTTTGGCTGAGGTTTCCCTCCGCCTTAGCGGGTAGCCTATCTATTCCAGCGATTTATTTACTAGGCAAAACATTATTTACAAAGAACGAAGGTTTGCTTGCTGCCGCCTTACTGGCCATTTCTTTACCGGCTATTAGCTACAGCCAAGAAGTAAGATCCTATTCTCTCGTCTTATTATTTTCGATACTCAGTAGTTATTCATTTATCCACATATTTAAACAAGGCATCCACGCTTCAAAAAATTACTCGCTGATTTGGACAGCAAGCTATTTTACAACGGCATGTATTTTAAGCTATTTACATTACTTTGGATTACTGCTTGTTTTTTGCCAAGGCATTATCGCATGCCTATTTTTAATTCATTATAAGAAAAACTTGCACCACTGGTTAGCAGCGGGCTTGATTTACTTAGCACTTTTTTTTGCTTATACGCCTTGGCTCCCTGCATTTTTTGACCAGCTAAGTGGCAGCACAAGCTGGATGAAAAAGCCCGGCATCATGCAATTTCTCTCGTTTATTAATTTCGCTTTTTCTTACAATTTACTTTTTATTGGTTTACCACTTATATTTACAATTTTATTGTTATTTTTATTCAAGAAAAACAAAAATAATTACCGGCTATCGTCCTCTGGCGGTTTTTTATACCTGTGGTTTCTATTACCTCTAGGCCTTGCTTTTATAAAATCGTACCTATCCACACCGATTGCTTCAAATAAAAATCTTCTGATTATTATGCCCGCTTTTCTTATTGGGCTAGCGCGTTGGATTCTCTTACTCCCCTACCCAAGAATAAAAACAATTATCGCCTCATCTGTTATTGCCGCTTTGTTTATTCAGCTTTTTTTTATTACTGACTATTACAGCAGCATAGGAAAAACGCAATTTAGAGAGGCAGCCAGAGAAGTTATACGTCAACGCAAAAATGAAAATACTCGCCTTTTTGTCATCAGCTGTGCTTATGAAGCCGATTACTTCAACTATTACTTTCGACAGCTTCAATCTTCAATAACCGTCAATATCAATACCTGCGGCAACATACAGCACCATAGGCTTTTTGATCAAATAGACACCTATCGCCCTGATTTCATTTGGCTGATAAGTGGTCACAGGAAGTTTGACCCTGAGTTTTTGCGAGCATTCAATAACACTTATTTACTCGTAGAAAAAAAACAGCTTTACGAAGCCAGCACATGGCTACTCAGGTCTCGGCATGTGCCTTAAACGGCGTTCAAATGCCGAGGAAGATCTTTTATATTTTCACAGCACAACTGCTCTAAAACTTGTTGTAATTGTACTTTTAGCATAGCGACAGTATGAACTCCTCCGTTTTGACCCAATGCCGCAACCCCATACATAAAAGATCTCCCGCTGAAAGTGAACGCAGCGCCACTCGCTAGAGTTCGCGCTATATCCGGCCCCGAACGGATGCCGCTATCCATCATGACAGGTATCTGATCGCCATATTTTTTTGCAATTCTGGTCAATGGTTTAATCGTTGACTCACCCGCATCAAGCTGCCTACCACCATGATTAGAGACAATAATGCCGTCTACGCCTAAAGCAATGGCCTTTTCTGCATCTTCTTCGCTGGCGACACCCTTCAACACAAGCTTCCCTTTCCATCGGTCTCGTATAGGTTTGATATCCGCTTCATTGAGTCGACCAGAAAATGTCTCATCCATAAACACCCCAAGCTGTTTCATATCGAGATCACTCGACATGTAAGGCGTAAGGGTTTCAAAGTTTGGCCGCCCATGCCTGATTGTTTCTAACAGCCATTTTGGCTTTAGAAGCATTTGTATAACATTTTTCATTGTCATCGATGGCGGCATGGCCAATCCATTACGAATATCTTTGGGTCGATAACCAAAGGTCGGGACATCGCAAGTAAGTACCAATACTTTACAACCTGCATGTTCTATTCGGTTAATGAGCTTATCGCGTAATTGATCATCACGTGGCCGGTATAATTGAAACCAAGCTCGCCCTTCGGTGAGTGTTTCTATACGCTCAATACTGCTCGTAGAAACCGTGCTTAAAATAAAGGGGATATTATGTTCAAAGGCTGCACTTGCTAAAATTTCTGGCGAGTTTGGCCAGATCAACCCCTGCAGCCCTACTGGCGAAATACCAAAAGGGGCATCATAGGTATGACCAAAGAGTTCTGTTTTGATATTCGAACCCTGATCATTACTTAAATAGCGAGGTATTAACTCTACCTCCCGAATCTCGCGTGTGTTCTTAGCAAGATTCACACCCTCGTTACAGCCACCGTCGAGGTAATCAAACGCAAAACGGGGTACTCGGCTCTTCGATTTTTCTCTAAGGGCATCAACCGTTGGGTACTGCTTGTTATACGCAAAGGTCATCATTTTACGCTCATTAGCCTTTGTTACACGTTATAGAACACCGACAAGCTCAAGGTGGTAATAGATAAGCGCCCCATACCAACAAAATTAGCCTCGCTGTAAAAGATCCCTCAAATCAATAACCGCAGCATTTGCACGTGCGACATAAGAAGCCATGACGAGTGAGTAATTCGCCCAAAGACCAAATCCACTGCCATTGAGTACCCAAGGGCTCCATACTGGCTGCTGACTGGCTTCAAGTTCACGAATAATTTGCGCAAAACTGACTCGCGCATTCTTTTTCTCTAACACATCCTTAAAATCAGCTTCAACTGCTCTCATCAACTGAATTAATGCCCATGTTGAACCTCTGGATTCGTAGAACACATCATCAATCTGCAACCACGGTGTTCTGACGTAGTTATCGCTACTGGCAGGCGTCGACTGCTTGGCAGAGGTATCACCTGATAAGTCTGTATTTAATCGTTTATGCCCGACGCTCGCCGACAGCCTCTGCGACAAACTGCCTAAACGGGACTCTACTAAAGATAACCAAAAGCTTAAATTATCTGCACGCGCATAAAACTGTGCTTCGTGCGCCGAGGGTTTAGACAATCGAGATAAATAGATTCTTAGCTGCCCAACACTTTCCTCATATTGCTTTTTAGCATCCGGCAACGCCCATGACGTATGATCAATATTTAATCGTGCCTCAGATTCTCTTAAGTTTATGTCTTCTTTCGATTGGGACTGTGACCGGCTCATATTATCGCGAAGTGCGCGTGCCATATCACGTACTTGAATCAATGCACCGTATTCCCAATTTGGCGTGTTATCCATAAAAACACCGGGAGGAAAAACATCATTACTGATATAGCCTCCTGGTTTATTAATAATGGTTTCAATCACACCAATTAACGCAGTGGTTGTATATGCACCTGTCACGATCGGAACATTTAGCGATTCCGTTTCTTTTTTTGTTATGGCTTCAATATCAAGATTTGAAGGCTCACGGCTCCAGTAAAAAGCGATCGCCCAAAGAACGAAAGCAACACAAACCAAGCTAATAGCCGCTATTTTAAAGAATGTAGATACTCTCATAACAATTAACCAAAGCCGTTTTAATGATGTGAATGATGATGTTTCTGTGTTTCTTTTTCAACGCTTAAAGGGTGCACAACCTTCACTTCTAGCTTTTGACATAAATCATCTAAGCAAAGGGTAACGGGTATTTTCTGGTTCTCAACAAGCGGCTTTTTAATTCCCGTCACCATGAAATGGTAGCCGCCTTGTTCAAGGGTCAGGGTTGAATGTGGCTTAAAGCGAATATTTATCACTTTACGCATTTTCATGACACCGTTAGCTAGCGTCATTTCATGTAGCTCAATCTTTTTTGCAATAGGTGATACTGCAGAAACTCGCGTAAATGTTTTATTGCTGTGATTTTCAATCTTCATGTAAAGCGCGGTATTTTTTTGACCCGGCGCAGGCAAAAGTGCATAAGCACCCTCGACTTCAACATGAGAAGCTTCCATCGCTTGTAAAGCTGTACACAGGCTCAACGCCAGAACAACTAATAAACCTCGATTAATCATAGCATTTAACCTCTTTTTGAATCGATATCAAGACGAAACGAGCGCTCAATCTAACATCTTTATAGGGAACACGAAAATACTATACCTATAAAAACATTTCGCCTTATTGGAATTTTCTGAATTAAGTACTGTCAAAAAGGGTAGAGCAATCAGAGGGTCTCTCCTCTTTAAACTTAGAGTATCTGGGTTTCGTACTCAATACTGTAGCTGGCGCCTTATGCGGCCGTTTGGGATGAGGGGCCCTCTGATTACTCTGTATACCTACTGATTCGATGGCCCTTATCGACAGAAAGACCTTAGATGCGAAAAAATCTTGAAGTCTGCTGGTTATCTATTTCGACAATATTACCCCTACTATTGCTCGTAACCCTTGCGCGCTACCAGCCACCACAAACATTATTCTCTTACCCTTGGATTCCTTCACTTAATATCAATTTAGCCATACGTCTTGATGGCTTAAGTATTCTGTTTGCAGGTTTGATACTGGGCATTGTTTTTTGGTGCAATTATATGCCTTAGCCTACATGAAATCCTATAAAGGCCGAGCACGCTTTCACCTTTATTTAACTCTATTCATGTTATCCATGCTTGGGCTAGTATTGGCCGACAACCTGATGCTCCTGTTTGTTTTTTGGGAGTTAACAACCTTAACGTCTTATCTGTTAATTGGTTTTAACCACGAAAAAGCGCTATCCCGTAGAAATGCATTGCAAGCCTTACTCATCACGGGTTCAGGGGGCCTATGTTTGCTCGCAGGGTTAATTTTATTGGGCGAAATGGCAGGTAGCTACAATATAACCGCCGTATTATCTCAAGCCCAAGCGCTTCAACAGCATGCCTTCTTCATTCCCTCACTCATACTTATCCTGTTAGGCGCTTTTACTAAATCAGCCCAATTCCCTTTTCATTTTTGGCTACCGGGCGCAATGGCTGCGCCTACGCCCGTGAGTGCGTACCTGCACTCTTCCACCATGGTAAAAGCCGGCGTTTATTTATTAGCAAGGGTCTTACCCATTTACGGTGAAAGCGATCTGTGGCTCTACACGCTCTGCATCTTTGGCGCATTCACCGCACTTTGGTGCGCAATACTGGCCTACAAACAAACCGATCTAAAATTAATGCTGGCTTACAGCACTAATGCCATCCTTGGCCAATTAGTGCTACTGCTTGGCCTTAATAGCAGCTATGCCATCACAGCAGCTTTACTTTTAATTTGTGCCCATGCCTTTTACAAAGCGGGCTTATTCATGGTGGTAGGTAACATCGACAAAGCAACAGGCACGCGTGAATACCGTGAGTTAGCCGGGTTACGTACAGTGCTGTCGATTAGCTTTATTGCTGCACTGATAACCGCCGCGTCCAAGGCTGGCTTGCCGCCTTCTTTTGGTTTTCTTTCCAAGGAATATATTTATAAAGCAGGGCTTGAATTTGATGCGTTACTGGCAGTTGTGATGCTGTTGGTCAATGCACTGATGGTAGCCATTTCGTTATTGATCGTCATTAAACCTTTCTTTAAAAAGCATCACCCTCAGGCCGCCACAATCAAACCTATAGAGCAAAACTACCTATTATGGGTGCCGCCGCTTATCTTATCGATTGGCTCCGTACTGGTGCCTCTGGCTTTAATAAAGTGGTATCAAGATCTGATTATTAACCCTGCTATGCAAATCATGCTGCCCGGCCAGCCGCTGAATACCGTTCATTTATTCAGTGGGTTTAACCTACCGCTACTTCTCAGTGCTATCACACTCTGCATCGGCATAGGGATGTATTTAAGCTACACACCAATTCAGTCTTTTCTTAATCGTCTCTTCAAGCATTTACCGCAAGCGACAGATGTTTTCCAGCACATCATTAACGGACTCATAGAATTTTCGCAACGATTAACACGATTTATTCAGCACGGTACGCTTTCAAAATACACCTTACAATTTTTTATCATCCTTCTTTCATTATTATCTTTTGGTGTTTATCAGATCAATGATATCCCCGTTCAGCCTATCGATGCGTATTACTATGAAATAGTATTAGCCGTCTTTCTGTGCATTGCTGCGTTTGCCGTTGTCTATGCCAGAACCTTACTTCTCGCCATCGCCGCATTGGGTGTTATCGGCTTCCTCAATACGCTTATTTTCTTAATTTACAGCGCACCAGATGTTGCCAAAACACAATTATTGGTTGAAATCTTGCTCGTGGTTTTCATTGCCATTGTTTTGCGCCATATCCCTGCCGCGCAAGTCGTCAAGTCGCATCGCGCATCGCGTTCTGCCATCAATGCATTTGTTGCCGTCACCATAGGTGCGGCTTTATCGCTGCTTTTATGGGAGATCACTGCAACAGCGCTCAATACCGATATTTCTGATTTCTATGCAACCAACAGTTTGAGCGGTGGACATGGTCGTAATATTGTTAATGTCATTCTGGTCGATTTCCGCGCATTCGACACGCTCGGTGAAATCGTGGTGGTTGTCATTGCGGCCATTGCAGCGGTAGCTTTATTGCCTCGATTGAAAAGACGTGTAACGCAAGTAAGTACAACACCTAAAAACCCAGACGAGGAAAAAAAGGACAGCACATCATGAACTCGATCACCTTCCGCACCAGCGCGCATATTGTGACAGGGCTGATGGTGGTATTTTCACTGTATCTGCTTCTGCGCGGCCATAACAGTCCCGGAGGGGGCTTTACCGCGGGGCTTATCGCAACCATTGCATTCGCGTTACTCATGCTGGCTGAAAGCCCAGAGTATGTCCGCAACCGATTACATTATCCGCCGGGACAGTTTGCAGGCCTCGGTATTATTATCGCACTGGCTTCCGGCATTGCGCCTCTTTTTTTAGGCCGCCCTTTTTTATCTGGGCTATGGGTAGGCGCTATCGGTACGCCAATACTCTTTGATATTGGCGTTTACTTCGCCGTATTTGGTGCTGTCCTCTTTATTTTGCTGAATGTTGAAGAGGTGCTGAGCTAATGGCGGTAATCTGGTGCATTGTCGTAGGGGTTCTGACGGCCTGCGGTGTTTTCCTCATGCTAAAACGCCATATACTGCATTTTCTCTTCGGCATGATGCTCGTCAGCAATGCGATCAACTTAACCATCTTTGTCGCAGGCAGATTAACGCGTGGCAAGCCCCCTATCATTGCGGCGGATGCGTTACTGCCTGTCGCAGGCTTTGCTAATCCACTCCCACAGGCGCTCATACTCACGGCCATCGTTATCGGCTTTGGTCTGCTGATTTTTACGTTGCTCCTTGCAGCAAGAGCCATCTTGACTCTCGGCTCTGCGGATATTGACAGCCCCCATGAAAAGGATTCGGCATCATGAGCCAATGGCTGTTGGTATTGCCCGTTCTGTTACCGCTGCTGACGGCATCAACAGCAACCTTTTCTATTTACTCGAAGCGACTGACGACTTTATTTAGCTGGATAGGTGCGCTGGCAAACCTGTGCGTAACGCTAACGCTCCTTATTGAGGTCATAGAAGATGGCGTGCAAGTCACACACTTTGGCGGATGGAAGGCACCTTTCGGCATTGTTTTTGTTGCCGATTATTTATCTGCTGTCTTGGTGTTCGTGACAAGCATCATTGGTGTTGCCATTGTTTTTTATAGCACGGCAGATTTGCAGAAAAAACCTTCTTACGCCTTTTATCACGCGCTCATTCATACCCTTATTGCTGGCATTATGGGCAGTTTTCTCACTGGCGACATATTCAATCTCTATGTCTTTTTCGAGGTCATGTTAATTACCTCTTTTGGTCTGATGACGCTCGATGCCAGCAAACAACAAATTCACGCCGCTGTTAACTACGTGATCTTAAACCTTATCGCTACCATGGTTTTTTTATTAGCCATTGGCTTGCTCTACGGGGCAACAGGCACCTTAAATATGGCTGATTTACATACCAAGGTGATGAGCCTTCCCTCCTCGACCATGATTTTATTATCGGGGCTTTTTCTCTTTGGCTTTGCGATTAAATCTTCCATGTTCCCCTTATTTGCTTGGCTACCGGCTTCATATCCCAGCCTCCCCGGTGCTGTTGTCGCGCTTTTTGCAGGCTTGCTGACAAAAGTAGGCGTGTACGCCATGATCCGTACATTCACCCTGGTTTTTAACTTACCGGATACGGGCTACCAGCCACTTTTGATATGGCTTGCCGGTTTTACCATGCTCATCGGCGTTTTGGGCGCGGCAAGTCAATTCAGTATCAAACGTATTTTGTCATTTCATATCATTTCTCAAATTGGCTATATGATCATGGGGCTTGCTATTTACACGCCGCTGGCGATAGCTGGCGCTATTCTCTTCCTTATACATAACATGATTGTTAAGTCTGATCTCTTACTGATCGGTGGCTACCTTGAGCGCAAACATGGTACTGATGATTTAAAACAGCTGGGCGGTAACTATCAATCAGCGCCCTTTATCGCCCTGCTATTTCTTATCCTTGCATTTTCTCTCGCCGGCTTTCCGCCTTTTTCTGGTTTTTGGGGGAAGTTCCTTTTAATTAAGGCCAGCTTACAAGTTGACTATTTTTGGCTCGCGGCAACAGCCTTGTTTGTAGGCCTTATGACAACTTTTTCGATGACCAAGATCTGGTCAGAGGCTTTTTGGAAGCCGCGACCTAACAAGGCAACTAAAGCCATCAATCTATCCCGTGCAGATACCTGCCTTTATGTATTGCCTATCGCAAGCCTTGCCATCCTATCGGTGATATTTGGGTTGGTGGTCGAACCTATTTTCCAGTTCGTACAAACAGCAAGTACGCAATTATTAACCCCTGATCACTACATACAGGCCGTTCTCTCAGGAAGGGTACAATCATGAATGTGTTTTTCTTGAATCTATTACTTGCCGGCGGATGGATGCTACTTAACGGCCACTATGGCAGTAGTGATTTTATCATTGGCTTTATCGTGGGGTTCTTTGCTCTCACGCTAACACGACCCTTTCGTGACAAACCGAGTTACGGGCGCAAATTTTTAACGGCCATTGAGCTCTTCGTTGTTTTTCTTTATCAGTTGATGACAAGTAGCCTACAGGTTGTTTGGGATGTGATCACCCCTACGCATTTGAGCCAACCTGCCATTATCAAAGTACCCTTGGCGGCAACCTCCGATATGGAAATTATGTTACTCGCCAATATGGTTTCCCTTACACCCGGCTCGTTAACCTTGGATGTTTCTCCCGACAAAAAGTTTCTTCTTGTGCATGCCATGTTCAGTCAGGATGAATCGAAGGTCATTAACAATATCAAACAGACTTTTGAGCGTCGTATTTTGGAGGTCACGCGTGACTGAGCTACTCAGTGTTGCAATAAACATTGCATTTGCTGGCTTGCTTGCCAGCCTCGCATTGGCCTTCATCCGTCTATGCAAAGGCCCCACTCTGGCCGATCGCGTTGTTGCACTCGATTTGATTGCGTTTCTGACCATGGGGCTTATTGGTGTACTTACCATTTTTAGCGGCGTTGTTGCCTTTATGGATATTGCCATCACGATGGCGTTGGTCGCTTTTTTAAGCACAGTTGCATTCGCACGCTTTATCCTTTTGCGGCAAACGAAAATCCGTAAGGAGAACAACGAACCAGAACCGGATAAGAGGTGACTATCCATGCACGTACTCATCGCCACTTGCTTAATTATTGGCGTCTTGTTTAGCTTTTTTGCAGCGCTTGGCATCCTCCGTATGCCGGATGCTTACATTCGCATCCACTCGGCCACAAAAGCGGGTACGCTTGGCTTAGGGTTTATCATGATTGCTTTGGCGCTTTATTTTCAAGACACCACGGTCACTTCTCGCGCCTTAGGTATCATTGCATTTACCTTTATGACATCCCCCGTTGCTGCGCATTTACTTGGCCGATCGTTACTCCTCAGTGACCAGCCTATGTGGCATGGTTACAAGCAGCAGGGTTAACAGTGTTTGCATAAGTGGCAGACGTACGTTCGCGTCTATCATGACTTAACCGACAGAATAGGATAACTGACCATCAAAAGAGTTTTTGGTTATTGACCTTAAAAAGAAGTTAATGTTAGCCTGTTTTTCGATCAGGGAGATCTATCTCGATTGCCTAAAAAGGCGCTATAAAAATAACAAAATTCTTACTGCCTCGGAGGCTTTATGCACCGTATGATAAGGAACTTTTTCGACCCCTTTATATTATCGCTTACTAAAAAAACAATACGACAGAAAAACTATAAAGCACTTCGCGCCTTGACGTTAGTCGGTTTTTCTGGCTTTTTTATAACGGCCTGCGTACCTGGACTTGAAGGTTTATTTCCCTCAGTTTTTACCGTTGAATACCCTGCAGAATACAACCCAGAAAAACCTGTCATCCTCAACAAAGAAGCGACAGCCAAAGATGCCAAACCCATCAAAATAGTCTACCCCAAAGGCACTAAAATCCCTTTAAATGTCTATTTTAATGGCCAAAATTTCAGTAGTTGCTTTACCTTCACCCCAACAGAGGCAACAGCTGCCTTAGATTGCATGCGTGATTATTTCAGGCAAGGCAAGAACACCCTACTCGTCAACCCGCAATCACTGTTTAATAGCGCGATTCGCATATTTATGCTCGATACCGAAGGCTCAAGACCCAGCATCACAAAAGTATGCTTTACCAGCGGTGAGAACTGCTCGCAGGCGAGTACCGGCGAAGTTGACGTCACTGTTGAGTATATTGACCCAAGCCCGATAAAATCAGCCACATTAAATGGCTCTACCTCATCGATTGACGGTAAAAAACATACCTTTTCAGTGCCTGTCAGCGATACCTATACCTTTACGACAACAGATGCTAATGACTACACAGCAACACATGTTTACAAAGCGGATGGCCAACGCATTGATGAAGTCGCCAATATTCGTGTTGCTGAAGATATGCTGGGCGAATTCCTTCCGTTGATTAATGAGCAAGCCAGCGGCATGGAGTCAGGGAATGCGGATGGTAGTGGTGATCCGGTGTTAGAAAATCTAACTATTGATATCATAGGTATAAAAATTGCGGCGTCTGTCTTATATATAAAAGTTGGCAAGATGAATATGAAAGCGCTAGCTATAGGCGATACTTCACCCTATCCATTAACCATGGATATGTTCATGGATCCTTTGGAAAGTGGCTGGGAAGATAACGACGGCAATGCTAATTCAGAGAATGTAGGTATTGAAGTTTTGCTCAACATGCATGATTACACTGAATGCTGGGGTGCGACCTGTGGATTTCTTGGTTTATTTACCGAAGCTATACCTTGCCCCATCGTTGGCTGGGATCGCTGTAACTACGGCATCACGGTAAAAGATATGCGTATGCGTATGTACATTGAGCGCATACAAGTACAATCTGCAATTGACTTAAACGTCAATCAAGGCAAGTTCGACATCAAACTCAACAAGCTCGACGGCAAAGATGTTATTACAATGCATGACGTTATCCCCTCATTAGATGGTGGAGAAGTAGGCGATGGGGCATCTAGTACAGGTATTATGGGTGCTATCATTAAATCACCGATGCTTCGTGGTTTAATCAAAGGCATCGTCGAAGACACCATCAACCGTAACATGGAAGAACTCAAACTCGGTAAAAGCTTTGATTTTGATACCGGTGCACAAATGGACTTTTTCGGCAAAGTCGAAAGCATGGACACTAACGGCGGCGATGGCGACAATATCGGCAACCTAACCGTTGAGATGTCCGCTGCGCTCACAACCGTTATTCCAGACAAAACCATCCCACCTGCGCTTGGTAGCTATTATGTCAATGATAAGCCTGCATTAGCTAAGCCCGCTGATGAAGGTTCATCCCTTGGTGTGGTTGTTAACTCCAACATGATCAACCAAGGGTTGCTCGCGATGTACAATACAGGGGCTACGCATCTTGCCATGCTGAACGGTGAAATGCACACAGGTTCAGGCGTTACGGATGACATGGGTAAAGACAATGACATACGTGTTGTACTCGCCCCATCCAGCCCCGGTGAATTTTTTATCGACGGCCAAGACACCGACCAAGCCTATATTTCTTTCCGTGGTGCAGAGATGACCGTTTCCTATAAAAAGAATGGTACGTGGTCGCCGCTTGCTCAGATCAACATTGACATTAAAGCGGGCGTCACATTGGGTGTTGCCGATGGTTTTGTCACCATGACCATTGCCGGCACGCCGGAATACACGATCAATCACATGAGTGATCTCATCTTTGGTGGTGGGGGTATCGATGTATTTATTAATACGGGCGTGATAAAGGGCCTCGTCAAAGTCTTCATTGAGTGGGGCGTGCCATTTCTCGCTGACACACTCTTACAGATCGATGTTTCCAAAGCAGGCATCAGTGACAAACTCTATACCGAGTCCGTTAATAATAATGCTGGTCACTTGAATTTTGAAACCTCGGTAGATAAAACGCCTTAAATAAAAACCTTGTCTCAGTGTTGTTTTAAATCTTTAGCTAAGCATACCCAAGCCTCGCGCTTGCGGTTATGCTTAGTTTTTTGACCAACGATCTGAGAGCAGCCATGCCGAACAAGTTTCTTCCCTTTTGCGGCTTATTCCTTTTTTTCCTCATTGCATCCGCTCAGAGCACAACAGATTTCTCTCTGCCGTCATCCAACAGTTTTAATACCGAGACATTTCTAGCAGTTGATGAAGCTTACCAAACCGATATTATCCCCAGCAATCATAATGAGCAGATCAGCGTGCTCTGGCATATTCAGCCTAAACACTACCTCTATCATCATGGCTTCAAAATTGAATGGCTAAATGCATCAAGCCAAGGGCTTTTGGATAAAAAAACGCTGCAAGCTGACAACGGCCTCAAAAAAGATGACCCTTACTTTGGTGAAGTCATCGTTTACTATAATGGCGTGACATTAGATTTGCCCTTAGCACTCAACGACGAACCTCTTTACCTCAAAGCTGTTTCTCAAGGCTGCGCCGATGCAGGGTTATGCTACCCGCCCTATTCTGTTTATTTCTCGATACAGCCCGATGGTAGTTATCAGACAATAGACAAAGTGGCATTCGATGCACAAAAAGCACCAGCAGACTTAACAACCGAGTCGGCCAAGCAGCCTGGCATCTCGCTGATTACACTTTTAACCATTTTACTTGGAGCTTTTTTAGGCGGGCTTATCTTAAACCTTATGCCCTGCGTTCTACCGATCTTAGGGCTAAAAGCCTTTCAACTCACCCAGCAAAATACCGGCAGCCATAAAAAAGAAGGGCTGGCCTATATGCTGGGCGTCGTTTTGAGTTTCACGCTTATTGCGGCAGTAATGATTGGCTTACGATCAGCCGGCGATCAAGTTGGCTGGGGGTTTCAGCTGCAGAATTCATGGTTCATTATTTCATTGGTTTACCTTTTCTTTATACTCGGCTTGAGTTTATCCGGCTTTTTTCATATTGGCGCTAATCTCATGGGTGCAGGCCAAGGCCTCACCGAAAAAGGCGGTACAAAAGGAAGCTTTTTCACGGGTGTTCTTGCTGTTATTGTTGCAAGCCCTTGCACCGCGCCTTTTATGGGAGGCGCGCTCGGCTTTGCAGCGACACAACCGCCCAGCATTGCCTTGCTCGTCTTTGTCTTCTTAGGCCTAGGCATGGCATTACCGTTAACACTTATCAGCTTTATCCCCAAATTGCGTAACTGCCTACCCAAGCCTGGCGCATGGATGGAGCGACTGAAGGAGTTTTTTGCATTTCCTTTGTACTTAACAGGCATCTGGCTGCTTTGGGTGCTGGGCAAGCAAGCCGGTATGGATGCCATGATCATCGCCGTGGCAGGTTGTGTATTCATTGCTCTCAGTATTTGGCTTTACCAACACTTCAAATCCGTCGGCAAAAGCTTCGCACTTCTCTCGCTCGCCGTTGTTTTACTTAGCATTCTTTACATCCCTTTTCAGCAAAATGTAGCGAAGAACCCTGCGCATGTCGACTTCACACCGTCATCACTCACAGCACTCAGAAACCAAGGCCAAGGGGTTTTTGTCGACATCACGGCCGATTGGTGTATCACGTGCAAAGCGAACGAGGTGACCACACTCAACACAAAAACGATTCAACAAGCATTTAAAGATGCCAATATTGTTTACATGATTGCCGACTGGACAAATAAAAATGCTGAAATCACAACGTTCTTAAATCAGCATGGTCGAAATGGTGTACCGCTTTATCTCTTTTATCCTCCTACCCCGAACTCTGAGCCCATTATTTTGCCGCAAATACTGACAAAATCGATCGTATTGAAGGCAATTGCCCTAACTACTTCTGAATCACCTAAATAAAAGTAAGTATTCACTTACTTTCTACTTTTTCAACTTTCTCTTGCTTTTTTGATTCATTTGGGTATTTTATTACCCAAGTGCGGCATTTTCAGCTTTATATTTTCTCCGCACAAAAATAAAATGGATTTGAAATAAAACCTTTACCGACCGTTTGCGGTAAAACCTTCAAGGGATCAATCATGCACAAAATTCTGGTTCTACATGGCCCCAACCTTAACCTGCTCGGTCAACGTGAACCGGCCGTTTATGGTAAAGAAACCTTGGATCAGATCAATAAGCGACTCACTCAAACCGCTGCGCAATCCTCCATTACGCTTGAATGCCTACAAAGCAATAACGAAAGTACGCTGATTGATCGCATTCACGCCACGCTTAACGACAGCACCGACTTTTTGATTTTTAACCCCGGTGCCTTTACCCATACCAGTATTGCCTTGCGCGATGCCATTTTGGGCGTCAACCTGCCTTTTATTGAAGTGCATCTTTCCAACATTCATCAGAGAGAGCCTTTTAGGCATCATTCCTATTTTTCAGATATTGCAGAAGGCGTCATCCTTGGGCTTGGCTCAAAAGGTTATGACCTTGCCTTAACAGCTGCGATAACACACAAACAAACAACGTAAATAGAGTAACCCTTATGGATATCCGTAAAGTAAAAAAACTGATTGAGCTCTTAGAAGAATCTAATATCGACGAGCTAGAAATTAAAGAAGGCGAAGAGTCCGTTCGCATTTCAAGAAACACGGGCACGGCATTTACACAGCCGATGGCTTATGCGCCAGCACCTGCACCCGTTGCAGCGCCTGCCGCGCCGATAGCCGAGGCAGTACCAGCCGCTGCGCCAGCCATTGTCGGCCATGTCATTAAATCGCCGATGGTAGGCACTTATTATCAATCGCCCTCACCCGATTCCGCACCTTTTATAGCAAAAGGCCAGCAAGTCAAGATTGGTGATACGTTATGCATTGTTGAAGCGATGAAGATGATGAACCAAATTAAAGCGGAAAAAGCCGGCACCGTGGGTGAAATTCTCGTTGCTGATGGTGAGCCACTTGAATTTGACCAGCCGATTCTAACCATCGTTTAATCGGGGCGTATCATGTTAAAAAAAATCGTTATCGCCAATCGCGGCGAGATTGCCCTACGTATTTTAAGGGCATGCCGCGAACTCAACATTAAAACAGTGGCTGTTCACTCAACGGCTGACAAAGACCTCATGCACGTTCGATTAGCGGATGAGTCTGTTTGCATTGGTCCTGCGCCTTCAGCTCAAAGCTACTTGCACGTACCCTCTATTATTGCGGCCTGTGAAGTCACAGGTGCAGATGCCGTACACCCCGGTTACGGATTTTTAGCGGAGAATGCAAGCTTTGCAGAGCAACTAGAAGAAAGTGGCTTTAAATTTGTCGGCCCAAACCCAGCTTGTATTCGCACTATGGGCGATAAAGTGGCCGCTATCAAAGCTATGCAAGAAGCGGGAGTACCAACCGTACCCGGCTCTAATGGCCCACTGACAGAAGACACCGCGCGTACGCTCGCTATCGCAAAAGATATCGGCTACCCCGTGATCATAAAGGCGGCTTCCGGCGGCGGTGGTCGTGGTATGCGTACTGTTTTTGAAGAAACCGACCTGTTAAATGCCATCCATATCACTCAATCAGAAGCAAAAGCTGCTTTTGGTGACGGCACGGTTTATATGGAAAAGTTTTTAACCACGCCACGTCATGTTGAAATTCAAATTCTCTCCGACGGTAAAGGTAACGCCATCCACTTGGGTGACCGTGACTGCTCATTACAAAGACGCCATCAAAAAGTGCTAGAAGAAGCACCTGCACCGGGCATTCCTCAAGACGTCCGCGATGAAGTGACTGCCGCTTGCATCAAAGCTTGCGTTGATATTGGCTATGAAGGGGCCGGTACATTCGAATTTTTGTATGAAAAAGGCCGATTTTTCTTCATCGAAATGAATACGCGTATCCAGGTTGAGCACCCTGTTTCCGAGATGGTGACAGGTATTGATATCATCAAAGAACAGCTTAAAATTGCTTCGGGATTGCCCCTGACAATTAAACAAGACGATGTCGTTATTAAGGGGCACGCATTTGAATGCCGCATCAATGCCGAAGATTCAAAAACCTTTATTCCCTGTCCGGGCAAAGTAAACCACTTTCATGCACCTGGTGGCTTTGGTGTGCGTATCGACTCACATCTTTACAGTGGTTATTCCGTACCGCCTAACTACGACTCCATGATTGCCAAGGTCATTACTTATGGTGCGACGCGTGAAGAAGCCTTGATTCGCATGCAAGGTGCTTTAGATGAATTGGTTGTTGATGGTATTAACTCCAATATCCCTTTGCAGCGTGACCTCGTCAGAGATGTAGGATTTATGGAAGGCGGCGTTGATATTCATTACCTTGAAAAGAAACTCGGGCTTTCCTAATGAACTGGCTACAGATCCGCTTTACCTTGCAGTCTTGCAATCAAGAGCTGCTCGAAAACTTATTATTAGATAATGGCGCGCTCTCCATAACGCTTGAAGACGCGGCGGATCAGCCAATATTGGAACCCGAACTGAACCAAACACCGGTTTGGGATGAGCTGGTATTAACGGCACTGTTCGATGCTGCTGCTGATACCGATACATTAATGCAAAACCTCGCTTACACTTACCCGCAAGCATTACCCGCTTACCGTATCGAAATTCTCGAAGACAAAGATTGGGTAAGAGAATGGATGACGCATTACAAGCCCATTGAAATGGCGGATAATTTGTGGGTTTGCCCAAGCTGGTCAAAACCACCAAAACCGACGGCTACCAACATCATGCTCGATCCAGGGCTTGCTTTTGGTACAGGCACACACCCAACAACCGCTATGTGTCTCAAGGCACTGAGTACCCTACCACTCACGGGTAAGTCAATCATTGATTTCGGCTGCGGCTCAGGCATCTTAGCGATTGCCGCATTATTACTGGGTGCGGAAAAAGGCATTGCCATTGATAATGATCCACAAGCGATTGTCGCCACAAAAGACAACGCTAAAAAAAATGGGATCGCAGAAGACCACTTAACAGCACTGCTCGCACAAGAGAGTTACGGCTTTTCAGCTGGGCTAGTCATCGCTAATATTCTTGCCAACCCCTTGATACGGTTATCGTCAATCTTAACTGAACTCACCGCACCTAACGGAGTTATCATTCTATCGGGACTACTGGAAGAACAACAGCGAACCATCATTGATACCTACGACAACTTTGATTTTCAGGAACCTCTATTACTCGATGGCTGGTGCTGTTTAATCGGAACAAAAATAAGCTAACGCTCAACTTTGAAAACATGCTTTTTCTAGCCCTTTTTCAAGCTTTCCTGAATTTGTTCATGAACTGACGTTTTTTTCAATCCATCAACTTCACGTAGCCATGATTTTGAATCTGCCGATTCAGTGCGCTGCTGTTTAAAAGCGGTTTTATTTTCTATATTTATATAAGGGGCAACAAGCCTTAGTAAATTAACAGCGTTATACTCATCTGCCTCCTCTTTTTTAAACTGCCTAGAGATACGATCACTTTCATTAACCTCAATATGACCGGTTGATGGATAGACACTCACTGGCTCTTTCCGGCCGCAATTGTGTGGAGCAATCAGCCGAAAAGTCCATTTACCAGCTTCGTCATCTATATCTGAAATAGCAGCCACTTTACACCTACTCGTAAACACTCCAGTCCCTGTTACTCCGTATGGAGGAATTTCATTTCCTAAAAAATCCTGTAGGTAGGTTTGCCCCCAGCTCTTTTCCAAGCTAACGCCATCGCAACCTAAAAGCTTAACTGTCTTAATAAGATTATCAGGAAAATCATCGGAAGAATCATCGGAAGAATCATCGGAAGAATCATCGGAAGAATTTAATTTCCTATTTTCGTTTGAACATATCGATTCCTCATCATCACTTGAATGCAACAAAGGTAAAAAGGAAAAAAGGAATAGGCAAGATAAGCATAAACTAATAAAAGATATTTTTCTCATAGATCACCTAAACAGAATTAAAACACACTATCGTTTTGTGAAAATAACTTTCGCATGCATACTGCCATCATCAAGAAAATGCGAGAGATGCACGCAATAGGACAAGACAAGACAAAAAAAAATCCGCACAATAGTGGAACTCTATAAAAAAAATTCGCCATGATCGCTCACTGCCCAAAATGCCACACTGAATACACCCTCTCCGACGAACAACTTGCAGCAGCACAGGGGCAAGTGCGTTGTGGCGCATGCATGACAGTCTTCAAGGCAATCGATAACAGGCAGAAAGATAAAGTCGTCACCTCTCGCTTTGTGGGTGACGGCGAGCTCATCCAAGACGATGACAATGACCTTTTTGAGCAAGATCCTTTTATTACAAGCTTGAACAACGTTGATACTAACAGCGATGTATTTGGCGCGCTTGATGATGAGGTTCACAGCCACCATCAAGATGAAGGCTGGGCGAATGATCTTTTAAAAGAACTAGAGCCATCGCCAGAGAAAACAATCCAGCCCACACCTCAACCGACAGAAAAACCACCCTCATCGGATATAACCTCACTGACCAGCGATGTACTTGATGACCTTTCTGACCTTGATGATTTAACCCTCAAGCCTGAAGAGCAGGCAGTACTTTCCGACTCAGGGCAAAATAAAAATCATCTCAGGCAGCGCATAGAAGCGGAGCCTATTGAATTTCAATATAAAAACAAACGTAAATTCGGCCCTAATTTCTTTTACGGATGCGCAAGTCTACTTTTAATAGCAACAGCCTTCGGGCAAATGGCTTTTTTCAAATTCGACGACCTCAGTAAAACGGCTCAGTGGCGACCGATTTATACAAAGTTATGTACCTATATCCACTGCCAAATACCCGCGCGTATTGATACTGACAAAATCAATGTCAGTCATCTCAATGTTAAGTCACACCCTTACCTCAAGGGGATTTTGATTGTTGATTTAATACTGACTAATCAAGCCGCATTCGACCAACCCTTCCCAACACTTGAGCTATTTTTTACCGACCAAGAGCAGAGTGTCATCGCTGGCCGACCACTACCGCCTAAAACTTATTTACGCGGCGATCTCGCCACGAACCAACCACTCCCTCAAAGACAGCCCATACATATTGCTATTGAAGTCGTCGACCCCGGGAATACAGCCAGTGGTTACTTCATTCAAATTAGCGCCGCAGAGAAAAACGATCGCGTTAGCCTAAAGCAGACTATCTAGCAAACAAAAAAACGGCGTATACCTCAGAAATATTTCACCCTTTTTTTTGCCGTGATAACAATCCCTGACTAAAATCTACCTACTTATTTCGATTTCGATAAATACCCGAACAAGAAAGACGCTACCCCTTCCGTTAAACAAGGGGTAGAATGCGCGATTTTATAATGATGGAAACACACCACCTTGATTACGCTCGGCTCCCACATACTGAAAAGCCCTGTACTACTCGCCCCTATGGCCGGTATCAGTGACTATCCGATGCGTGTGCTTTGCCAAGAATATGGCGCAGGGCTCACGCCGTCAGAAATGGTGACAGCTAAAACACAACTTTGGTCTTCCAGTAAATCCAGCCATCGCTTAGCTCACACAGCAAACAGGAGTGTGCCTCATAGCATTCAAATTGTCGGTAGCGAGCCACAGCAAATGGCGGAAGCAGCGCAGCTCGCAAAACAAGGCGGCGCCGAAATCATTGACATTAACATGGGCTGCCCAGCAAAAAAGGTGTGCAAAAAATTGGCCGGCTCTGCATTACTCGCCGATGAACATAAAGTAGAAGCCATCCTCAATGCAGTCGTGACAGCAACGGACTTACCTGTCACGTTGAAAATCCGTACAGGTACAAATCAATCAAACCTCAATGCACCTCGTATTGGCAAAATCGCAGAGCAGTGTGGCATTCAGATGCTCGCCATCCACGGCCGTACAAGGGCTTGCCGTTTTAATGGATACGCCGAATTCGACACCATTGCCAAGACGGTACAGAGCATCAACATCCCCGTTATTGCCAATGGCGATATTGGAGATCTCACACAAGCCAGAAAGGTGCTTGATTACACAAAAGCGGCGGGTATAATGGTCGGCCGTGGCATCCAAGGCCAACCTTGGTTCATAAAAGAACTAGCCTTTGGGCTACAAAAAAAACCGTACCATCAGCCTGATTTCCATGAAAAGTGCTTAGTCATTAAACGGCACATCACCTTGTTACACGACTTTTACGGTTCGTCAAAAGGTGTTCAGATCGCTCGAAAGCACATCGGCTGGTACCTCGATAAACTCGGTATAAACTACCACCATAAAAAAGCGTTTAATCAATTAATGACCACCCACTCTCAACAGGCATTCATTGATCAAATCGCATTGTTTTTGAAAAAAGGTAACGTAGCATGAATCAAGAAGCCGTTGTACTTAATACCCCCTTTACAGAATCCATAGAGCCAATCAACGACCGAGATAATGTACCGGCAAACGGACTTCCCAATGGTCAAACTATTCGTGACTGCGTTTCTCAAGCGCTTGAGAACTATTTCTCTCACCTGGATAAGAATGACGATGTGTTTGATGTCTACCAAATGGTCATTGCTGAAGTTGAGGCGCCTCTTCTTGAATCCGTCATGAAATACACCGACCATAACCAGACACGCTCCTCCGAGATCCTAGGCGTCAATCGTGGCACGCTCCGTAAAAAACTCAAACAGTACGACATGCTTTAACCCTTATTCTTACTTGCTTATTAAGCCCCACATTCACATCAGGTAATTTCGATGTCAGACTCTCGTTCGGTTCGCCGTGCATTAATCAGCGTATCTGATAAATCAGGTATCGTTGATTTCGCAAAATCACTCCACACGCAAGGCATCCAGTTATTGTCAACTGGCGGAACCTACCGCTTGCTGCAATCCAATGACATCCCTGTCACAGAAGTTTCTGCTTATACAGGCTTCCCTGAAATGATGGACGGCCGCGTCAAAACTTTACACCCTAAAGTTCACGGCGGCATTTTGGCCAGACGCGGGCAGGACGATGAGGTATTAGCCAAACACGACATCTCTACCATTGATATGGTGGTTGTTAACTTATATCCTTTTCAAGAGACGGTCGCTAAAGATGGCGTCACCCTTGAAGACGCGATAGAAAATATTGATATCGGCGGCCCCACCATGCTGCGCTCCGCTGCAAAAAACTTTCGTGATGTCACTGTCGTCGTTAGCAACACTGACTACAGTAGAATCCTGGAAGAACTCTTAAATAACGACGGCGCAACCACACAAGCGACGCGATTCGACCTTGCCTGCAAAGCCTTTGAACATACAGCCCAATATGATGGTGCTATTGCTAATTTTCTTGGACAAAAAGTTGAGCAGGATGACACTGTATTCCCAAGAACATTCAATACACAATTTCAAAAACAAGAAACCTTACGCTATGGCGAGAACAGCCATCAACGCAGTGCATTTTATACGGAAGCTCATCCTGCAGAAGGCACCATTGCGAGCGCAAAACAGTTAAGCGGCAAGGCCTTGTCATATAACAACATCGCTGATACTGATGCGGCACTGGAAGCGGTTAGCCTTTTTGATGAACCGACCTGTATCATTGTTAAGCACGCCAACCCCTGCGGCATCGCTAGTTGCAGCACACTCTCAGAGGCCTATCAAAAAGCCTTTGCGACAGACCCTGAATCTGCTTTTGGCGGCATCATTGCTTTCAACCGCCCATTAGACGCCGAAACGGCTGATCTCATCTGCAAAAATCAGTTTGTTGAAGTGATCATAGCACCGAGCATCAATGAAGATGCAGTGCCCATTGTGCAGCAAAAGAAAAATGTTCGCCTGTTAAGTTGTGGCGATATCACCCCACCGAAAGCGCAGTGGGATATAAAGAAAGTCGGCGGCGGGCTACTCGTGCAGGACAAAGACGTACAGCTCGTTGATCAAGCTGATCTAAAAATCGTTTCAACCCGCCAGCCTACAGACACTGAAATTAGCGACCTTCTTTTTGCTTACAAAGCCGCCAAGATGGTTAAATCCAATGCCATTGTCTATGCACGAAACAACCAAACTATCGGTATTGGCGCAGGTCAAATGAGCCGCGTTAATTCTGCGCGTATCGCAGGTATTAAAGCTGAGCATGCAGGCCTTGACGTAGAGGGCGCTGTCATGGCATCTGATGCGTTCTTCCCTTTCCGTGACGGCATTGATAATGCAGCGGCGGCCGGTATTCGTTGCATCATTCAACCCGGCGGCAGTATTCGTGACGAAGAAATTATCGCCGCAGCCAACGAGCACAATATTGCAATGGTGTTTTCTGGTGTGCGCCACTTCAGACACTAAAGGTTTTTACTATGAATGTATTAATTGTAGGTTCAGGAGGCAGAGAACACGCACTGGCGTGGAAATCTCTACAAAGCCCTAATGTCGAGACTGTATTTGTTGCGCCAGGAAATGCTGGCACAGCACTTGAGCACAATATCGAAAACATCCAGATTGACCCAATGGATTTCCAGGGTTTGGTTGAGTTCGCTAAAAGTAATGCGGTTGAACTGACCATCATCGGCCCAGAGGCACCACTTGTTGAAGGTATTGTTGATTTTTTTGAAGCTCAGGATCTTCTGTGCTTCGGGCCTAATAAAGCAGCCGCTCAACTTGAGGGTTCCAAAGCTTTTAGTAAAGACTTTCTCGCTCGCCATAATATCCCTACGGCGAATTATGCAACGTTCACAGAAACCCAACCTGCTATAGATTACATCAAAAAAATGGGTGCACCTATCGTTGTTAAAGCCGATGGCCTTGCCGCAGGCAAAGGCGTCATCCTTGCCGATACCGAGGAGCAAGCTATCGCCGCCGTTCAGGACATGCTGTCGGATAATCGTTTTGGTGATGCGGGTAGTCGAGTCGTTATCGAAGAACTTTTGCTAGGTGAAGAGGCAAGTTTTATCGTTATGGTCGATGGCCTTAATGTACTCCCATTTGCAACAAGCCAGGATCACAAGGCACGAAATGATGGTGACAAAGGCCCAAATACGGGTGGCATGGGCGCTTACTCTCCCGCACCTGTGGTTACTGATGTGATTTATCAGCGCATCATGGATGAAGTCATTACACCTACCGTTAATGGCATCAAGAAAGACGGCATTCACTTTCGCGGATTTCTCTATGCGGGGTTAATGATTGATAAATCAGGAAACTCGAAAGTGTTAGAGTTTAACTGTCGGTTTGGCGATCCTGAAACACAACCGATCATGATGCGATTGAACAGCGACCTCGCTCAACTCTGCATAAGTGCCTGCAAGGGCAAACTTGCAAACGAAACAATCGAGTGGGACAATCGCAGCGCTGTCGGCGTTGTTCTTGCCACAGGTGATTACCCTGAATCCGCCCGAAAAGGTGATATTATTAGTGGAATTCCTGCTGCCACAGAAGACAACAAAGTCTTTTTTGCTGGCGCAACGCTTGATGAAAAAGGTCAGGTGCTTACGCATGGTGGCCGCGTACTCTGCGCAACAGCCCTTGGTAATTCGGTCAGCGAAGCACAAAAATCAGCCTATAACACGGTTAAACGGATAAACTGGAAAGATGTTTACTATCGAAAGGATATCGCTTATCGCGCCATCGAAAGAGAGGAGACCTAACACTTTCCTATCAGCTGGCCTTCATCGCTGGCTGTTTTTTTTAGTCTTATCATTTTTTCCCACTCTCGGCTATTCAGCAAAAATACTCGTTGTAAACAGCACACAAGACATGACACCTCTCAGCCAATTTATCGGTGTACTCAACAACCCCCAAAACCTCATTACAAAAAGAAACATCCTTGAATCTCGACACTTAAACGGCCTCACGCCCATTAACCTCAACACAGCCGATGCACTCAATACGTTTAGTCAGCATATTTGGTTAGCTTTTACTCTCAGAAATAGCCATACATATCAACTCAACCTCTGGCTAAACATTGTGAGCCATAACATTAATCATGTGATGATCTACATGCTCGATGAAAAAAATGGTTTGAAGGCTCTACATACCGAAAGCAAAAGTGATAGTTACCTGACGCCTATTCTTCTTCAACCTCAAAAGACCCAAGTCTTTTTTGTACAGGTGTACCTGAAAGAAAAGAAGCACATGGAAATTAACTTAGTAGACCCTAAAACACACCACCTCAAGGAAACACATAGCGCTTATGCGCTAGGTATATTATTCGGCGCACTTATTAGCTTCATTCTGCTCTCTATGATTTGCTTCTGGTATTACCGAGAATGGCTTTTTTTATTTTTTTCGATTCAACTTTTTGCTTCTCTATGCTTACAACTAATTCATACACCCTTGCAATGGGATTGGTTAAAGCAAATCAATTACTTGGGTATTTTAAGCATTATTTGTATCATTACCTGCGCAAATGCCGCACAGTTATTTTTCTACTTAAAAAGCTGGTCATTGCATCGCCCTTACTGCCGACCCATTCTTGGCATACTCACCTGCTCACTTATACTTGCCCTCTTATATGCATTTACATTTAAAGGCTATTCGCCTTATTTATGGGGTATTTACGCTTTATATATCCCCTTGTTTATTACAGGCATGCTTCACTGTTACCAACATAAAAATGACCGGATGGCGCTTTTCATTATACTGATAAAAATTGTTGCACTCAGTATCGTGATTGGTGCTTTATTTTTTAGTGAAAACGTCAGTCACTCACACTACCTTTCAGAGACATTTGTTTTATTTATTCTTTTGCTTGAATCTTCATTGACCTTGATATTCTTCGCCAATCATTTCAACATGCAATACCGAGACCACCAACGAGAAATCCTATACGCCATTGCAAACACGAATAAAACACCGTCAGAGCAAACCATTTTAAAAAATATCACCCACGACTTAAGAACACCGGTTGCGGGTATCATGGGTATAGCGGATCTCCTAAAAAATGCTTCAGCTTCTGCCGAGCAGGGGGAACTCATTGACTCCATAACCGTATCAGGCCAACAACTGCTCAACAAGATCAATGAAGTCAGCAGCCACATTCAATTACAGGCCAGCAGCCAAACCCCCAAAAAAACACTGTTTGAATTACCTTTACTCATTGATGAATGTGCTTACGATTACCGGCCTATTGTCGATGAAAAAAATATTGAGTTTATTTTCAATATCCATAACGATATTCCTGTTGTTGTTTATGGCGATGAAAACCGTCTGCGTCAGGTTTTGAAACAATTGGTTAAAAATGCAATTACGCACACCTCACAAGGTGAAGTATTAATTAACGTGCAACCGCTTGATAAGAGCAACAATGAAATCCTTTTCAGCGTTAAAGATTCAGGCCAAGGCATTAACCCTCAGAAACTCAAAGACATACAAACAGGAAAAAATCTCCCTTCAATGAGTGGCTTGTCCATGGTGCACTTACATCTCAAAGCCTTATCAAGCAAACTGAGTATCACAAGCAAACTCGGCGACGGCAGCGAATTTAATTTTGCGCTCAAACTCACAGAACCTGCCCATGTAAAAGAAGAACCCCAAGAAAGACACTTGCACCGCTCTTTGCTCTCACAGAAACATTTGTTAATCATTGATGATAACCGTACCTGCTGTCGCGTATTACGCCAACAAACAACAGGTCTCGGAATGACTGCAATAGAAACCTATAATGGGAAGGAAGCGCTCGCAATGTTTCGAGGCAAGCGCAACCTTGGGGAACCTTTTGATGCCATAATTATTGATTACGATATGCCGCACCTGAACGGCCTTCAGGTTGCAACAAAGCTTCTCGATGAAAGTAAAGAGCCTCCCATTATTATCATGCTAACGGGCCTAAGTATTATGCCAGATACGCATAGCTTGAAAGAGGCCGGCATTCATGCTGTTTTAAATAAACCTGTCTCGCAAAAGCTGATCAAGCTCACCCTATTAGACCTTTTTGCACAGAAAGAAAGTAAAGAAAAGGAGACAATACAGTCAACCGTAACAGACCAAAAATTAAATATTCTCGTTGCTGAAGACAATGACGTGAGCCGTCGCGTCATCAGCAAAATGATCGAGTTACTCGGCCACAGCTATAAAATGGTATCAAACGGACAACTTGCCGTTGATGCCGTTAAAAAAGAAAGCTTTGATGTCATACTCATGGATTGCGAAATGCCGGTGATGAATGGTTTTGATGCAACCATAGACATTCATCGATCGCAAAAGGCGCAAGGCAAAATCATTACACCAGTTTATGCATTATCTGCCCATATATTTGAAGAACAAAAATCACGCAGCCTCCATGCAGGAATGACAGACTTTCTTGAAAAGCCTATAAAGCTTGATCGTATAAAGCAGTTATTGGATGGCATTAAAAAAACTTGTTAGAAAATCCGTTTTCATCCGTAAATAAAGACGGGGCCGCTCAAGACATTAATCATAGAAAATCGCTTATTTATCACACTCGCACGTTTCCGAGCCTAACAAAATAGCGATTTCTTCTCCGGCATCAGGGGCTTTAAGAATATCTTCATAACGGACAATTTTACCGATTCGTCCCTCGTCATCAACAAAGAAAACCGCTCTAGCTAGCATATCAATACCGTCTACAGCTGTCCCCGTCACTAAACCAAAACTGTCTGTTTTTGCCGAAAGAAATTTTACCTTGTCGCTAATATTATTCTCTTTTTTAAACACTTCTTGCGCCTCAGGTGCATCCCTACTCACCACAAAGAAATCAATATCAACCCCTTTATAATAACGGACAAATACATTGAGCGCTTTTATTTGCGCATCACAAACAGAAGTTCCTATCTTAGGCACTACCACGTATACCCGACCTTTATCGTTCCCTATCGTATGCACAACGGATAACGGTGATGTCAGTTCAACAACGGGAAACATATCACCTTCAGCAATATTTTTGCCGAGTAAAGCATAGGTTTCTTTTTGCAGATAAACTTTTCCACCACTGCCGAGATTGCCTTCTGAGAATGAAACTAAAGGGATGCATAAAAAAAACAATGCATAGGTTAATCGACGCATTTTTTTCATACGTTTTACTTTCTCCATTGATTTTCTGCGCCTATACCCATAGGAATTGGAGATGCAAGAAGGCGGCAAGCGAGCGAATCCCCATGAGCTTACAGTCAGTAAGTGATTGGGGTGAGCGAGCGCGGCCAACGCCCTTGCATCTTCAAGGCTGATCGGTATATACCCACCACTGAGTCACAAACTTTGATTTAATACGCAACATTATGCGTTCTATCCACAGTTTCATGACAAGAAGATATCGCTACTTTTTCGACCCTGTAGAATGCGCTCGATTCAAAATAATAATCTGTAAATAAAAAGGTGTGAGCTTGACAATAAAAGAGCGTATTTTTCACATGGTGATTTTTGAAATCATTGCGCTGGCTTTACTCACAGGTATCGCAATGCTCATTAGTGATAAAGATATCTTAAGCCTTGGCGGGCTGGCCATTGCTATTTCACTTATCGCCATGCTCTGGAACTATATCTATAACGTCGGGTTTGATAAGCTCTTTGGCAATAACCGCTTACAAAGAAAGCTAGGAATACGGATTTTCCATACCTTTATCTTTGAAGTAGGCATGTTGATCTTCACTCTGCCCCTTATCATGTGGGTGATGGATATTGATTTCTACACCGCCTTTATTTATGACTTAGGTGCTGTGGTATTCTTCCTCGTTTATGCATTAGCTTTCAATTGGCTGTACGATATTATTCGTCATAAAATTGTTATGCGGCGCGAGTGCTAACTTGTCGTTTCTTTGAAACTGCCGCTTACACGCCCAACCCAAACTATTTTAAGGAACTAATACCGCTTACAGTACGTCGTCAAACATCTATTGCCCTTAAGTTAATAAACATCTATACCCACCAGATGCAAGAAGGCGGCGAGCGAATCCCCATGAGCTTACAGCCCCTAAATGATTGGGGTGAGTGAGCGCGGCCAACGCCCTTGCATCTTCAAGGGTGATCGGTATAGTTCCTACAATATTCACAGGGCATACGCTATGATATTGAATAGCGACAGCTAAGAAAAAATGCCGTAATATACCGAGCTTTACTTCCTGCAAACGCATGCCTGCAAACGACCAGAGCTACGCTCAATCATGATAAAACGAGATATATGGCAAACACTTCAAACTGAAGCTGAGAATGCCGCAAAAAACGAACCTTTTCTTAAAGATATGCTGCATGAAATCATAATCAGCCATCAAACACTAGCGAGCACGCTCAGTGCTTTACTTTGTGAAAAGCTGCATTGCAGTGTCACCAGTAGCGTCAAATTACATTGCATTATCGACGAAGCGTTAAAAGACACCTCACTCATTGATGCGGCTGAAGCAGACTTAAAGGCAGTGATCGAGCGTGATTCAGCCTGTGACAGTTACTTGACGCCCTTATTGTATTTTAAAGGCTATCAAGCCCTTCAAGCCTACCGCGTTGCCCACTGGCTTTGGCAAGAAAACCGGCAAGATCTCGCGCTGTATTTACAACATCGTGTGTCAGTTCAATTAGGTGTAGATATTCACCCTGCAGCCATATTAGGCCAAGGCATCATGATGGATCATGCCACAGGTATTGTTATTGGTGAGACCTGTGTCATCGGTGATAATGTGTCCATCATGCAATCGGTAACGCTTGGCGGCACAGGCAAAGAACATGGCGACAGACACCCTAAAGTTGCCGATGGTGTATTAATCAGTGCTGGCGCTAAAATTTTGGGCAACATCCACTTGGGCGAAGGTTGTAAAATCGGTGCGGGCAGTGTGGTACTCCAAGACATTCCGGCCCATACAACAGCAGCTGGCGTGCCGGCAAGAATTGTTGGAAAGCCTCAGGTTGAGCAGCCCGCGCTTGATATGGATCACCAATTTAATTGCGATGCTGATTATAATATCTAGCCACTTCACATGCCTAAACCTTGCCCCCCTAACATGCCACAACTAATAACACCGCCAGTAGGTGTTATTAGTTTTAGTTTACTTATCGGTATCTAGGCAGTAAACGCGTCGCCATGTGGCTCCGACTTAATCAATAAGTATCTCAGAAAACCCCTCATAGCTGTAGCTCAAACGCTACCGTCAAAGCAACATGGAATAAGACAAGACAAAAAGAGCAAACCATTCCGGTTTGAAGACTACCTTTGCTTGAAAAATAAAAAAATAAAATTGCCACAAGCTGAGGAGCTCTTTACAGAAGAAAGCCAGAAATCTATCGACAATACTTCTGATACATGGCGTGAAGACCTTCGAAGAAATCACGCATTTTCTTCATCCGAAAGTTCCACAACCGAATGTAAATACATGATTGATGGAGATACTATCAACCTTGATCAAACAAAAAGTAAACCCGCGTTAGATGCCCTCAGTAATAAATATGGGAAAAAGATGAAAGCATTTGATCAAGGCTTTGTGAATGCCTTTGGCGGCATGTCTATACAACTTTTGAGATATTTACAGTGCCAAGAAACAAGCATAGAAAAAACAACATTACACCATATACAAATCGCAAATATTGATACGAAAAATAACACTGCACAATACCAACACGGCGTTGAGTTAGCTCATACCGATTCTTCAAGCATTGACCATATACTCACAGAGCATACCGTTTATCTCGATACAAACAAAATCATGTTTAATGGCTGCTGGCGCTTATAGATACTGCAATATAGCCAACGTTGCTAAAGGTGCTGTCTCAGCACGAAGAATCCTTGAACCAAGACTAACTGCACAGGCATTTCCCTCTTTTACTTGACGCATTTCACTATCAGAAAACCCGCCTTCAGGCCCAAAACATAAAACAATCTCATCAGGTATCGCTAGATTTTTAATCGTTTTGTCGCCGCTTGGATGAAATACCCATATCGGTGCTAACGCACTCACTTCATTCAACCAATCGTCCATTTTTCTTTGCGGAAGCACTTCAGGAACAAGATTACGTTCGCATTGCTCTGAGCTACTGATCGCAATTTGCTGCCAGTGATTAATTTTTTTCTGGAACCGCTCCTCTGAGAGCTTCACATCACAAAATTCCGTCAGCAAAGGTTGAATAGAAAACGCGCCGAGCTCAGTCGCTTTTTGTACCAACCAATCCATTTTATCGCCCTTACTCACACCCACTGCAATATGCAGTTTTCGCGCCGGCATATTGTTTTCTGGGTTAAACGCGCCTAGCTGCAAACTCACCGTTTTTTTACTGACGGAGGAGACGCCAGCCTCAAAGCTGCCCCCCTCGCCATTGAACACATTGACAGAATGCCCAACCTTTACACGCAGCACTTTACCCAGATAATGGCTTGCTTTCTCATCAAGCGTAATCAGTGACCCCGAAGAGAGCGGCTGCGTTACAAAAAGGCGATGTGTTCTCATAATGGCTTTATTTCACCGCGTTGAAAATCGCTTGCGTTGGTTCCAGCTGATTCATCGTATAAAAATGAATGCCGGGAGCACCGCCTGCAAGCAAAGTTTCAGACAGTTTTGTCACAACCTCTGTGCCGTAGTCAATAATCGCGGCTTTATCATCACCTAAGCTATCCAACTTATGACTGAGCCAGCGAGGAATTTCAGCCCCGCAGGCATTCGAAAAGCGCTGCAGATTTTTGAAATTAATAATCGGCATAACCCCCGCGTAAATAGGCTTATCAATGCCTTGTTTCTGACAGGCGTCTAAAAAATAAAAATACGCATCCGGATTAAAAAAGTATTGCGTAATCGCTGAATTCGCACCTGCATCCAGTTTTTTCTTTAGATAAAAAATATCCGAGTCATAACTGTCGGACTGTGGATGAATTTCTGGATAAGCCGCCACTTCCATTTCAAAGTGGTCGCCAAAATGCTGTTTCACAAAGCTGACGAGTTCATTCGCATAAACCACTTTTGCAGCACCCATACCCGAAGGGATATCACCACGCAAAGCCACTAATCGCTTAACGCCGATGGTTTTGTAGTTTTCTAGTAGCGCTAAAATGTCTTCTTCACTATCTGCACCGAATGATAAATGTGGCGCAACGTCGATACCTTTAGCCATCGCCATTTCCACCGATGCCAGGGTATTTTTGCGCGTTGAGCCACCCGCACCATAAGTGATCGAGAAAAAATCGGGGCTAAGCGTGCTTAAACCATCTATCGTGGTGCTCAGCTTAGCAATACCCGCATCAGTTTTTGGTGGAAATAACTCAAAGCTAAATCGTTTTTTCATGGTATTTCTTTTTTTAGGCGAATCAGTTAAACACGATTCGCCACTTTAATTTTTTATTGGCGGGCGCTGAAAGCCCGCCCTACAGACAATTAATACTTATAGCTATCTGGCTTGTAAGGGCCATCAACCGACACATTGATGTAATCGGCTTGCGTATTGGTTAAGCGTGTTAGCACACTGCCAAACCCTTCAACCATATGCCTAGCCACTTGTTCATCAAGCTTTTTAGGTAAAACCTTCACGTAAAGACTGTTCGATTTCACATCGGCGTCTAAATCTGCAAATTTTTCATCCCACAAATAGATTTGAGCAAGTACTTGGTTGGCAAATGAACCATCCATAATACGGCTTGGGTGACCTGTAGCATTACCTAAATTCACAAGGCGGCCCTCTGACAATAAAATCAAATGATCGTCTGTCGCTTTATCACGATACACTTTATGCACCTGTGGCTTCACTTCTTCAAACAACCAATTTTCACGCATAAAAGCGGTATCGATTTCATTGTCGAAATGACCGATATTACAAACTACTGCACCATTTTTTAGGGATTTAAGCATGTTCGCATCACACACGTTTACATTGCCTGTTGTGGTGACGATCAAATCCGTTTTGCCTAAAAGATAGGTATTGATACTGCTAAGTGTTCCATCATTGATGCCATCAATGTAGGCAGATTCTACCTCAAATCCATCCATGCAAGCCTGCATGGCACAAATCGGATCTATTTCAGAAACACGTACGATCATACCTTCTTGACGCAACGACTGTGCAGAACCTTTGCCCACATCGCCATAACCAATCACTAAGGCTTTTTTCCCGGCTAACAAATGATCTGTGCCGCGTTTGATTGCATCATTTAATGAATGACGGCAGCCGTATTTATTATCATTCTTTGACTTAGTAACGGCATCATTCACATTGATTGCTGGCACTTTCAAAGAGCCGTCTTCTAGCATTTCGAGTAAACGATGAACGCCTGTTGTCGTTTCCTCCGTAATACCATGAATGGTATCCAGCATTTGTGGAAATTTATCATGCGCGAGTTGTGTCAAATCACCGCCATCATCCAAGATCATGTTGGCCGCCCAAAGTTCATCGCTGTCTTTGGCTGTTTTAAGGGTTTGTTCAATACACCACCAGAATTCTTCGTCTGTTTCGCCTTTCCACGCAAAGACAGGAATACCCGCTGCGGCAATCGCTGCGGCTGCATGATCCTGCGTTGAGAAGATGTTGCAAGAAGACCAACGTACTTCTGCCCCAAGTTCAATCAAGGTTTCAATCAACACGGCAGTCTGAATCGTCATGTGGATACAACCCATTATTTTCGCACCCGCTAGAGGCTGTGCGGCTTTGTATTCTGCCCTTAACGCCATCAATGCTGGCATTTCGCCTTCAGCAATCTGGATTTCTTTTCTGCCCCACTCGGCCAAAGAAATATCGGCAACTTTATAATCGGTAAATGCTGTCATTATCTGCTCTCTTTAATTAAAGGCCTGCGGCTGTGCGCAGTTCGTTGATTTTGTCGGTGCGTTCCCAGGTAAATGCGGTGAAAGTTGATGACTTCACCACTTTTTGACCATGCTCTTCTACCGAATAATTATAGGTATGCTCAAAAGGCTCACGCCCAAAATGCCCATAAGCCGCTGTAAGTTGATACATAGGATGTAACAAATCCAACTGTTTGGTAATCGCATAAGGCCGCATATCAAACACTTCACGGATTGCGCGTATTAATTTTTCATCACTGACATGGCCTGTACCAAAGGTATGCACTGAAATAGACGTTGGTTCCGCTACACCAATCGCGTAAGACACTTGGATTTCACAACGATCAGCAAGGCCTGCTGCTACCACATTTTTGGCGACATAACGCCCCATGTAAGCGGCGCTACGATCGACCTTTGAGGGGTCTTTACCTGAGAATGCGCCACCACCATGACGCGCCGTTCCGCCATAAGTATCAACAATGATTTTACGACCTGTTAACCCACAATCGCCTACAGGGCCCCCAATAACAAAATTTCCTGTGGGGTTGATATGATAAAGCGTATCGTCGTGTAGCCACTCTTTGGGCAGCACTGGCAAAATAATTTTCTCCAGCACTTGTTCTCTCAACTCATCCAACCCAATGGTTGGCGCGTGCTGCGTCGACAACACAACGGCATCAATTTGCGGTACGCCATTTTCATAATTGATCGTCACCTGCGATTTTGCGTCAGGGCGTAGCCAAGGCAATTCGCCTGACTTACGCAGCTGAGCTTGATACTCGACTAAACGATGCGCATAGTAAATGGGTGCAGGCATGTAAGTGGGTGTTTCGTTAGTCGCATAACCAAACATTAAACCTTGGTCACCGGCACCTTGGTCTTCGGGTTTAGCGCGATCAACGCCTTGATTAATATCCACAGATTGCTTACCTATACCATTTAATACGGCACAAGATTCGCCATCAAACCCGACTTCTGAACTCGTATAACCAATATCACTGATCACTTTTCTAACGATATCTTCGAGATCAACATAGCAGCTTGTGCTCACTTCACCGGCAATTATGGCCATACCGGTTTTAACCAAGGTTTCTACCGCCACACGCGCATAAGGGTCACGCACAATAATCGCATCTAACACAGCATCTGAAACTTGATCTGCAACCTTATCAGGATGTCCTTCTGATACGGACTCAGAGGTGAACAGGGTGTATTGACTCATCTTTCTTCCTCAATTTTAAAAAAATGTCTCGTCTGTATACGAAATCCATTACGTTGGGCTAAATAACTCGATTCGCCTTCGGCTAAACCCGATTGCGCAGCCCATAAGCTTAAATCTTCGGGCTCAAATCCTAGCCATACATCGCCACAAGACGTTTTTGCCCAGACTTGATCGTGATGACACAAATCAGTGATGATCAAACCACCCTGATTTTTCAATAGCTGACCACAGGCTAAAAACATATCGCTGGGTGAAGCAACATGATGCAACACCATGTTTAGGACGATACAATCCGCCTTGGACGTATTTTCCTTGGCCTTTTGTGCATCACCAAGAAATACCTGCACATTTTTCAGTGCCTGACTAGCAATATGTTCACCCGCTTCTTTTACCATTTGCGCTGAAATATCAAAGGCTGAAACGTGCTCAAACTGCTGAGATAATGCCTGTAAAAATAAACCCTCACCAGGACCAATTTCCACCGCATGCTGCCGACTGGGCAAATGAATACTACGAATAAATGCGGCCACCGCATCGCCATATTGTGGAAAGCTAGCAATGAGATCTTGCTGTTTTCGCAGTTTTTTTGCATTTTGGATAAAAAATTGCTTGGAGCTGGCGATACGATCTTGCTCAACACGCGCCAAACCATCAAGGTGATGACTTTCGAACAAGCAATCATCAAGCATCCCGTTCACCGATTGGCTAAACGCATAAAAATGATCGTCTATCGACACTAATAAACGACGATAATAAATTGTATTGCCCTCTCGGCGGGTCGTTAAAAAACCGGCATCGGCAAGTAGTTTTAGGTGGTGACTGAGCGCAGATTGCTTAATAGACAGGATGTGGCAAAGCTCCTGCACATTGTATGAGTCACGGCTCATGACCTGTAAAATTACCAGACGTAAAGGATCAGCACAGGCTTTAAGCTTTTGTGCCAGCTGTGCTTTACTGACCTTTAGATCATCGTTGATTGAAAGTGCCTGATTTTGCATGACGGGCAGTGTAACAGAGCTAAATATCTATATCAAAATATTTTGATATAGAAGCCTGGCGTTAAACCCTATATTCCGCAGACCTATAGAAATAATCTGACGACAGCATTCACATTAATGGGTATACCTATTCTCAGCTCAAGGAAGCTCTTCGATGAAGAGAATGTCGATATATGCCATATCACTTTAATAGTCAGGGGATTGAAAATTGCTGCCGGAATTGCTGATAGCGAATGATCAGGTTGTCCCTGATCGAGACAAACCAGAAACACTGGGAGGCGCTCCCTATGTAATAGCCCATCAGGGTAAGCACTACACGCCTAAAGAGGGCTTGAATCTATACCCATCGGAATTGGAGATGCAAGAAGGCGGCAAGCGAGCGAATCCCCATGAGCTTACAATCAGTAAGTGATTGGGGTGAGCGAGCGCGGGCAACGCCCTTGCATCTTCAAGGGTGATCGGTATATACCTGACAAATGGTCTTGAAACTACAGCTGGAACACGCATGCTTGAAATATTAACTCATCTAAAACGAATAGGTTACTCCGTATTTTGATTCGCTTAACATGACACGTTGCGTACTCGGCATAATGTAAAAACAGATAATCATGTAATCAGCTCTCACTCACAGCGTTTAATTACTTGTCTGCTTTAATCGCTATAAACGTATTGTAAGCACCGATCACATCAATAACATTGATGAGGTCGTCTTTAATCTCATCCGTATAGCTACTATCGCCCTCTCCCCAAGTCACGACAGTGCCATCCTGCTTAATACCTGCAAACGCATCACTGTTTGACTTGATTGAAATAAAGTCTGTCCCTTGTGGCCCATATTCTTTCCAGTCTGACCGCCTCCCCACGTGACAACACTGCCGTCCTTTTTTAAGGCAGCAAAAAGACTGCGAGTAGCGGCGATAGAAATCACATCAACCAAGTCTTTTTGTACATCCGCACTGTTCCCGCCGTAATCCTGATCCCCCCATGTAACCACACTGCCATCCTTTCTTAGTGCTGCGAATGCAAAGCCGCCTGCGGTAATAGAAGACACATTGACTAATGCACTCTGAACACCAGAACTATTTCCACCATGATAAGAATCACCCCAGGCTTCAGCACGGCCATCCTGTTTGATCATTGCGAAGGCATTTTCTCCCCCGATAATTGACACGACATCACTAAACTGCGCCTTAATGACATTTTTCTCATTACCCCAGTTATCGTTGTTACTGCCCCAAATGATCGCCCGCCTGTCTTTCCTAAGCGCAGCAAAAACATCATAACCATTTCCAACAATAGATACGACATCCACTAATTGGCCTTTCACTTCGTCTATTTGCGAATGAGAATACTCACCCCAAGCCACGACACTGCCATCAGCCTTCACAGCTGCAAGTGCATACCCACCACTAGACAGCGCCACCACATCATGTAATTCGCCATCCACATAATCCGTACTCCCACCTTCTTGGCCTCCGCCCCACGCAACCACTGTACCGTCTGATTTCAATGCGGCAAACTCATCAGATCCATGAACGATAGAAACTATATCAAACAGCTCATCTTGAACAGCGCTACTATCCCCACCGCTATAATCCTGCCCCCAAGTCACAACCGTGCCATCATTCTTCAGTGCAGCATACGCTTCGCCATACCGCGTAGAAATAGAAACAGCGTCCACTAACTGCGCTTTAGTATCGTCGCTAACATCAGCAAAACCTTCACCCCAAGCCACTACACTGCTAGCTTGCAGCACTGTAATGTCGGCGTCATCAGTAAACGTCTGTGCATTAATGCGAAAAGATGCCGTTATTTTTGATGTACCCAAACGCGTTCCAGTAACCTTTCCTTTATCAACCTGAACATGCTTCACATCGCTGCTGCTCCAATCTACCCAAAATTCTGGCGTCACTCGATACGAGCTACCGTCAGATAACGTAGCAATTGCGCTTAGATTAAAACTGCCACCGCGAACAACTGATATTTTTTTAGGAAAAACCTCTAATTTTGTTACATCAATTGCTTCACTCACCTTAAAGTTTGCAGTTGTTGTCATGTCCTGATAACTGGCGGTCATTATCGTCTCACCCACTGACAGCGCTTTAGCTTTATCGCCAGTGACCATCACCACCAACTTATTACTACTTGCCCAGCTCACATCAGCGGTAACATCACGCTGACTACCGTCAGAAAAGATTGCTGTCGCCATAAGATCTTGATAAACACCCACAGGAAACTGTGCTCTATAAGGCGTAATTGATAGCTCAGTAACTGTGCTCATCACGGTAACATCGACCGCCACCCTAACGCCTTCGTAGGTTGCTCTGATCGTTGTTATCCCCATAGCTACACCTTGGACTACACCTTTATCAACGGTAGCGATGCCTTCATTATCGCTAACCCAAGTCACTTCAGGCTTATCGCTAACATCCACCGTCTGGCCATCAGACATGACTGCTGTCGCGGTTAAGGCTTGGCTTCTTCCTACAATAATGACTTCGTTTTTCTGATCAATATCAAATTTAGTCATAATGGCAGCCACCACAATCAATTCCGCTGAGATATCAACGCCTTGATAGGTAGCACTTATTGACGTTTCACCTTCTGCTACGCTTTGCACCGTACCTTCAGTAACAGTCGCTATCGCCTCTGCAGCACTCTCCCAAGTGACATCAGGATTATTCGTCACATCAACCGTGCTCCCATCAGAGAACATTGCCATAACAGTAAAAGTTGTACTTCTTCCTAAGGCCACTTCACTTTTTTCAGGCGTAACTTCAAGTTTTGTAACGACAGGGTCGGTCACAATGACTGTCGCCGTCTTTGAAAATGATTTACTGGAGACAGTAATCGTCGCGGTACCAACACCCACCCCCTCAACTTTACCGTTCTTAACCGTAGCAATTTTTTCGGCATCGCTACGCCAGCTGGTCATTGAATCCCCACTGACATCCCCTTCTATAGCATTTGAGAATGTTGCCGTCGCACTAAAATCGACAGTTTCACCAAGCGACATAGACGCCTCGCTTGGTGAAAGATTCAAGCCTGTCATGGTTGCATCCGTCACCGTTAATTCTGCGGTATCTTCAAATGCTTCATAGCTCACTCGAATCACCGTATCGCCTTCAAAGCGGCTTTCCGCCCTCCCTTCAAAAACGTTTGCTACGCCTCGATTTTCACTTTCCCAAACGATACCCGCTTTATCTGTAATATCGGCATTACTGCCATCTGTTAATGTCGCTAATGCTGAGAATTGGTTACTGCTCCCTAAAGCAATAACACTTTTTTTCGGTATGATTGCCAACTGCGTAATAGCGGGTTCAAGGATATTGATTTGAGCCGTTGTTTCGACACCTTGATAGCTTGCACTTATCGCGGTCAAACCCGTAGCGACGCTCTGAACCTCCCCTCCTGCAACCCTGGCAAGTGATTCATCGTCGCTCTGCCAATAAATAGTGGGCGCATTTGTTACATCCTTTTGGCTACCGTCAGAGAAGGTCGCCATTGCTGTAAACGCATGACTCAACCCTAAGGGGATGTCTTTTCTCTTGGGTGTGATTTCAAATCTTGTGACTATTGCCAACGCTTGAGTAGGCGTTTTTTCCATTGTAATTCTGACAACAGTTGATTCTTCTTTAACCCCATTTTCTTTAGAGGGAAGCTTTACATCAACATCCGTGATTGGTTCTTTTTCTTCAGAAAGTGTTTCTACGGAAGGCGCCTCCTCAGGTATAGCCTTGTCACCCGAGCTGCTACAACCTATTAAAAAAAACATCAATAATACTAATAAAAAATAATGTCTATGCTTTCTCATTAGGCAGGGCTTCCTAGCACTTTTTGATCAGTACAAAGTTTAAGCTGTCATATAATACGAAGTCCTTGAAAAATTCAATATTAAAATAGTCAATTTCTCATACCTATTGTCAAAGATAGTTTTCTGCCATCCAAACACCATGAATATATCTGCATGTACAGCCTCAATAAGAGATCCGCGACAAGGCATCAATCAAAAACACAGCCTTGAAAGCCTCCTTCTAATCGTTTTTTCATCAATAATAAGTGGTTATGATAGCCCTAACAGCATGTCTAATTTTGCAGCTATGAAGCTTGACTGGCTGCAGAAGCATACAGATATCGAATCTGCTCCCTGTGCAGAAACATTACGGCTTTTACTTGCATGCATAAGACCAAGAGATTTGATTGAAGGGTTTACGACATTCGTTTCAAGTTTGCAGGGTGAATCTACAGGAGATGTTATTTCATTAGACGGCAAAACGATGCGAGGAACAAGGCACAATGGTCGAGAAGCCATCCATGTTATTAGTGCATGGTCTCAAAGCCGAGGCCTGACGCTGTGCGCCCTCGAATCAGAAGGAAAGAAAAATGAAATCAAAACTTTGCCGAAGCTTATCGACAGAATTGAGGTAAAAAATGCCACTATTACCATTGATGCGATGGGATGCCAAAAAGAAATCGCAAAAAAGATTATTGAAAAAGAAGCTGACTATTTTCTGCAACTGAAAGGTAATCAGCAGGGGTTGCTGGAAGAAATCCAAGCTTTTCATCACAAGCTTGAACGTGATGGTTATGAAGAAAATAAGACCTCATATTTTGAGGAGGCGAATAAAGGGCATGGTCGATTAGAGATAAGGAAATATCAGCACTTTGAATTAACAGACTGGGTAGATAAGGCTAAACCTTGGAGCGGCTTGAGTTCGGCTGTGCGTGTTGAGCGGCATCGGTCTTCAAATAAAGGGGAGTCTAAAGAAGTTTCCTGGTATATTAGCTCACGCTCTCCTGATGCAAAGCATGCGGCGAAAGCCATTAGGGGACACTGGGAAATAGAAAATAAACTGCATTGGCGGTTAGATGTTACTTTTAAAGAAGATGACTGCCAGCTTCATTCCGCTGGGCTCAATATTGCTACAATAAAGCGTCACTGTATGAATTTGTTAACACTTAATGATCAAAGCAAAAAGGGTATGAAACATCGAGTTATGGGGTGTGCAATTAATGATAAATACAGAGAGAAAATGCTTTTCTCCGGTCAATTTATGCACTGATCAAAAAGTGCTAGGAGGCCCTGTCTCATTAGGAATACACCCATAAAAATAAAAAAAATATTACAAGAGACATCAATAAAACATAGTCATTATTTACAACAAAACAAAAAATAATGTCCGGTAGATACCTAAAAAAATACAAGAACGAAAAACACATAAAACTTTAGAATTTTTATTTAGACTTGCAAAAGCATTACAAAAGCCAACCCCCACCCAGCATTACAAAAGCCAACCCCCACCCACACCAACATCTTTTAACTATCATTCCCGAGATCAAAATGGCCACTCGCTTTATAAGCTTTTTCATATACCTAATAATTCCTACCATTTGGGCAGGTAGCGGTGATGAGTCCCCTTCCACTATCAAGCTCCAGAATGACATAGAGAATGTTAAAACACAGTTACATTTATTAAGAATAGGAGCAGCAAAAAAAGGAGATTTTCAGCACATAGGCGGGGAGATTAATGAAGTGCGTGAAGGTAGCCCACTTTCTATTGCTACTCGAATAAAGAATCAAGTTACGGCCATTCAGTCCGACAAAGTTCCGATCATTGGCGACTCGGTATCGATACCCGATATCTTTAAAAATGCCGTACAAAAAACAAAGCAACTACTAAGGGAGGCAGCATTTAAGAAGATACCTTTTTTGGGTGTATAGTCACATCCCACTTTTTCAGCTCGGCATGTCTTGTAATGTGGGGTTGAATCTCGTCAAGCACTTCCTTACTTGGCCTTACACCTTTCGTATAAACCTTATCAATTAAATCAACAATTGTTTTTTTACATTTATGCACAAGACTTTTTGTCCACTCCACCACCACATGAACTGAATTTAGAAGTGTGCCATTCCAATGGCTTTCCAAAAAAGCCCACCGCCTTTCAATGGGATTATATTTGCTGTGATAAGGAGGGTAGTAAACCAGCCTGATTCTCAGCCCAGTTTGACTGGAAAATTGCACCATCCGCAAAAGAAACTGAGTTCGCAGGCTATTACTCTCCGGGCCATTGTCTGTATAAATAATCAGCTCATCTTTGTCCTTGTTAGCTTCTTTGACATTCTCCCACCACAATTGCAGTGCATCACAAATAAAGTCGCTCGTCTTGTAGGAGAGTCCATAAACAACATGGAGTTGATCGTTATCTAGGTTAAGAATCCCAAATGGCACCATTTTATCTTTATCTGCCATATCGTGATCTAGCGCCTGGACCACTTCTGCTCCGCGAGATTTACCCGCTCTGGAAAAGTCGCCGAGATTAACAGTAGCCTTGCAGTCTATGCTGATCTGCAACGTGTTTTGTCGTTGACTGGCTTCTGCTCTAACTTTGTTGACGTTGTCGAAGATGGCGTTAGTTTCTGGTATTTTTTTTCAGGTTTGGATTTCTGCACCTTGCGGAGCTTATAACCCATCCTATTCAGGATATTGCTAATGGTTCGCTCTTTAGGTAGAAGGTCTTCTTGCCAGTTCTTTTCCTCGACTAGCTTCTGCCGTACAACTTTGGCCGTTATGCGGGTATAGGCAAATGTATTTCTTAACCGTGAATCCGCTTGGCTTTCAGGCTCAACCAGGCTACGGATATCATCTTCAAGGCCTACCAGTGCAACCTCGGATTTATTTTTTCCGCAGGGTTCATAATTTCCATAACAGATCATCCCAGTTTTTTTTTCGTTGATCCCTAATGCAACCGCCTTTCGTCCAAACCCAAAGGTTGATTCAGTCAACCGGGCACTTCCACTGCAAAGGGTTTCAGAAACTTCAGCCATAAAAAGTCTTTTTTCAGGGTTTTTTAATAGCCTGGCTGCTAATTTGAAGAGAGAAATATACTCAGGTTCTATATCAATTGAAGTGGGCATAAATAAAATAGAGAATAAACAACTTTAGACATGTAATGGTAGGGCATCATACGCTGGTAATGTTTAAAATGCTACTTCCCTAACATCCAGAGACAATGAAAATCTCGGATGGGAAGCTAACAATATGTCAGCTGACCCAAGCAGCTTTGCTGAAAAAAAATTAAAGTCGACTCGTTCGGCTTTTGATAATTCGCCATCCGCCTCCCAAGATACAAATTATTACTCCGCTAAAACAGTAAAAGAGCTAAAAGAGCAATATGAAAAATATGGCTCTAGTGTAAAGAAAGAAAAAATCAATGAAATTAATGAAGCTAAAAATGCCTTATTTGCATTGTCATTTTTTGGTGAGGTAACGCAAAATGGCACAACGCAATGGGATGACAACTTCACCCTCGGTGGTCAGCTTGCTATTCAAGCTACACCTGAGCAAAGAGGCGCCCTTCAAAATGACATCACCGATGAAGATCTTCAACTCATTCCTGTTGCTGAGAGTCAGCCCATCACCGTTCGCGATACCAAAGAATCAAAAAATCTACTACGAATTCTTTTAGCTTCATCTGAAAGTGATAAACATTTAGAAAGCTTTATGAATATTATTCGTGAGCCTATTAGCCATGTCGATGAGAGTAAAGCAAAAGCTTATGCTTTACAGGCAGGGTTATTAAAAGGGAATACTGATTATGACAAATCAGACTACTGGAAAAAAACAACAAGTAACCCAGAAAAAAGGGACAAATTAAAACGGAAAGCAATAGATCAAGGGATTTCTTCTTTAGCTACAGGGTATTTTCTTTCCAAAGAAAATACAAAAGATAACCTGATTACCCATAAGCCTCAGCCATCGTAAGGAACTTATATGGCATTGGAGGCGTTTTTAGCGCTACGGACATAAACCGCGGAAGCAATGCCTTCAAATTAAAACGACGATTAAAGCGATAACAAAACTCAGCCAGGTATCGTGGCAAATGCCTTGGGCTAATGGAATGATAAGCGCCATGCATAGACGTTTTGATGTTGCCGATTATTGTGTTAACCCACTTAAACTCTTCGAGGTTAACGCAATCAGGCCCACCACCAGTGACAAATTTGTTGTGGGTACAATTAGCGTCTTTGATGGCATTAAAGCAAGCAAGGCCATCAGAAATCACAGTGCTTCCTTCCTTTACATGCCTCTTGGCCCATCGCTTTATCTCATTAAGCGTAAACCCCTCAACGACATTCATATTCATGCTAATTGGCTTACCCTCATCATCAAGAGAAACCGCTGTGATGTAGGGTGTTTTATTAGAAGATCCACGTCCACGCTTTCCGCCTCTTTGCTCTCCTCCCCAATAAACATCATCCACCTGAATAAAACCCGACAAAGGTTTGCTATCATCCCGCTCCTTCATTGCCTGCATGACTTTATGCTTAACTGACCATGCCGTATTGTACCCGACACCTAGTTGGCGTTTTAATGCCAATATCGATAATCCAGTTTTTGACTGGGTGAGTAAGTGAATAGCAAGAAACCATGTCTTTAATGGTAGCTTTGTACCTGCGAATAAAGTCCTGCTCGTTAGTGATGTTTGATGGTGACATTTATTGCATTGATACAGGGCTCTGCTTTTAAGCTTGCAATAGGATGTCGAGTGACAATCGGGACAAGTAAAGCCGTTGGGCCACCTCCAGTTAAAGAGTGCCGCTTCGCATTGCATCTCTGATCCATAATCTCTAAACAGATCTGAAAGGCTGTAGCCTTTTTGGAATTGAACCGTATTTTTAGACATGTGAACACCTCAACGATACTGTTCTTGACCGCAAGTGTAACAGTAGCTGAGCTTTAGGGGTAATCAGGAAAGATAATATATTACTGGCACCTAAACGGAAGCGTGCAATAGGGCCAGTAAACACAGGAACATAGCCTTCAAAAACAGGCGCATACTTCAAGTATTTGTACTGACCTTTTCGTTACCGCTTGGCGTATAAAAAGATCAAAATTAAATTGGAATCATTGACCTATGCTCATGAATTTTATTAAGTGCTCTTTAAAAATTTTGCTAAAAAATATGAAATCTTCATATACAAAGGCATACTCGATCGAATAGTTTCAGACTCATCATACGACGCTGCATTAATCGAGCCATTGAATTTTTGCATCAGAATCGACATATCATCCGCATGATCACCCGCATAAATTTGCGCAAGGCGTTTGATTTCTTTAGCGGAGAAGTATTTATCGCCTGGGCTTTGCACCAACGCTTTTTGGATAAAGTCATCGACCATGCCACCTTCATTTTTAGTGCCTTGCTTCGCCTTGAAGGCATCAGTGATGCCATCCGACAATACCAGCGCAAAAGCAACATCCTTTTTCTCAAAGCGAAAAACATCAGGCACCGGTTTAAAAGCCGCATTCTGCCCTTGCCGCCCAAAATCCTTCGTCACTTTAGGGTGCCATGCAAGATATTTTCCTTGCTCAATGTACGCTTGATGCAGCCGACTCATCTCTTCTGCATTATCACCATCATGGTCTGTTGTTCGATAGAGGTCACCATTTTCCATGACGAAGACGATAGGTGAATCGGCAATATGCGCACCCACGATCCAAGGTTGATCTTTTAAACTGGCGAGCATAGATAACGTGCTGCCCGCACGCCATTGTTTTGTATCTTCATTCAAATCAAAAAAAGCTTGCTGAATCGACTCTGGGGTTATTGCTTCACGCCTTGCTTGAATATGCTTAAATAGACCTGCCTTGCTTGCTATATGCCTTGCCGTGTCATCCCCTAAATGCCCATCAGCAATGCCTGTCAACATTAACGCCCCGTCATCATGATTAATCACAAAATCTTCTAAACCATGATGCCTACCGACTTGCTGGCCACTGACGGGCTGTGAGGGTAACTTTCTGACAAACTGCCTAAAAGCCTCTTCATTTTTTATTTTTCCTATTTTTTTTGGCTGCACCCATGATGTAAACCCATCATCAGATACGCTTCGTTCAGCATGTAGAAAAGCCAAAACTACCACAACTACGAAAGCTAACCAGGAAATACGCATGCGTTAATACAACTCAAGACAAAAAGAATGAATACTTTTAGTCACCGAGCCCAAAAAAAAATTCACACATCACAATGACAATGTATTCACTAACCTGTCAATACATCTTCTTCTGCGTAACGCACAGCAGTAGGCTTTGTAGGAATCAAAGCCAGCGCCAATGTTAACGGGCCTAATCGCCCAATGATCATCACAAGCACAAGTACAAATTTACCTACGTCCGTTAAGTTCTCCGTTAAGCCTGCCGTTAACCCGACTGTACTAAACGCAGAAATAGCCTCGAAGAGCACCACATCAAAACGTGCTTTTTCAGATATCATCAGAATGAATGTTGCTGTAATTAATGTAAAAAAGCTGACGACGATAATAGCCAGTGATTTTAGTACCTCACCATCACCAATATTTCGCTTGAATGCATAGAATGATTTTCCACCTTGTAAGAAGGTACGCGTCGCGATGATGGCTATCGCAAATGTGCTGACTTTAATCCCGCCGCCTGTGGATGAACTGCCAGCACCAATAAACATCAACACCATCATCACAAGCATCGAGGCATGCGTCATATTAATGAGGCTCACCGTACTGAACCCTGCCGTTCGCGTTGCGGACGACAAGAAAAATGCATTTAACCACTTACTTGCTCCTGGCATGTTGCCAAACGTATGCGGGTTGTTCATTTCAAGAAAATACAACAACGCAGTACCAAAGATCAGCAAGCTTGCTGACGTCCAAAGTACAAGCTTCGTATGCAAGCTCAGCCGCCAAGAGCGCCGCGCCTTTACATAACTGATGAGATCAATAATAACGGTGAACCCCAAGCCACCCACAATATAAAGGAAAGGCAACGTCAGGCAGACCAGAAAACTGTCTGTGTATTGAGCCAATCCATCACTAAAAAGGCTAAAACCGGCATTGTTAAAAGCCGAGACCGCATGAAACACCGAGTAATAGATACCACGCTCAACACCCAACTGAGGAATCCATTCTACACACAAAATCAGGGTACCAATCGTTTCCAGCACCAAGGAAAACAAGGCAATCGCTCGAATAAGTTGCCTTACATCGACGGTAGGATGTTGATTGAGCTCTTCGCGAACAATAGCTCTCTCCCGCATACTGATACGCCGACCAAGCAAAATCAAAATCAACATGCTTACGGTCATCTGCCCCATGCCACCGATCTGCATCAACAACAACATCCACAGGTGACCAAGCAGCGTAAAGTGTTGTCCTGTATCCACAACACCTAAACCGGTTACCGTTAATGCCGATGTCGCCGTGAACAACGCATCAATCCAGCTCAGCCCCGTGATCGAGGCTACCTTCGTCATCAAAATAAGCGTAGAGGGCAGTAGAATAATGGCATAGCAACTTAAGATGAATCGCCCTGGCCGAAAAAAAAATTTCCCCCCTCGGCTAGCGACTGTTTGCGTCGATGAAGCAGGCATCATTTAGCCTTTCGATAAATAATTTTGGAGCTTGATTCTTTGTCCGCCAATAATCAACACATCCCCTGCCTGTAAAACTTCATTTTCCTCACATGTTTTTATCAAGCTCGACGCCCGCTTGATCGCCAGTAATCGAATATCACCATCAAACGGTAAATTGCGCACTAAAGTACCAATTTTCTTTCCATCAACGGCGTAAGCATAAATCGCAATCTCATCAGGCAAGTGCAAATAATCAATAAATCCATCAGTCACTAATTGCTCTGAAATACGAATCGCCATATCACGCTCGGGGTTGATGACACGATCCGCACCAATTTTTTTTAAGGTCTTAACATGCAAGTTATCCTTTGCCTTGACCCAAAGGCTACGTACACCCATTTCTTTTAAAATAATGGTAACAAGAATACTTGCGCGTATATCTGAGCCTATGGATACCACCACACAATCATAATCAACAAGATTCAATTCTGAGAGAACATCTTCATCGGTTGCATCGGCGATCACCGCTTGGGAAACCACCTCAGATAACTTGTGTACGGGCTTTTCATCCATATCTACGGCGAGAATCTGAGCCCCGAGCTTAGCAAGCGAAACGCACAAGCTTGTACCAAACTTACCCAATCCGATAACCGCAATTTGCTTTTGCATAACTAAAGAACTCCAGCCTCAACCCTACGAGTGTAGACCTTGATAACAAATAATGAAGCAATCTGTGTAAACAATACTTCGGACAGTTTTTTGAACCACTTGAGATAATCTAAGTCTATGAATGTTTTTACTGAAAATAGTTCATGCAAAATTTGATTTCACAGATTTTAGATTCAATGTCCGATATTTGCTTACCACAAAAAAATTCATTAGGGCGCTATTGATTACGCTAATGGTATTCCGTGGCAAGGCAAATTTTCGCAATATGAGTCGTTTTTCAAGCTTGTGCGAGAAAACTTTTAGTCGATGGTATCGTGTATCCTTCGACTTTAAAGCTTTTAATAATCAGCTCATTTTTAGCGAGTTACCGAAAGAAGATGAATGGATTGCAGCTATAGATGCAAGTTTCGTAAAAAAGAGCGGCAAGTGCACTTCAGGTTTAGGGAACTTCTGGAGCGGTGGTTCAGGCTCCGCTGAAAAAGGACTTGAGGTCTCATTGCTTAGCATTGTCCATCTCAAATCAAATACCGCGTATGGGCTGGATGCAAAACAAACCATAGACCAAGAAGGCAAGTCTCGTACTGACTTGTATGCAGAGCAGACTGTTGGTATGGCTAAAGCATTAAAAGACAAGGGAATACGTTATATTTCTACGGATAGCTTTTATACGAAGATAAAATATGTCAACCCTGTTGCCGAAGCAGGTCTTCATATCGTTGGTAAGCTACGCATAGACGCCCGTTTAAAATGGCTCTACGAAGGAGAATATTCTGGCAAGGGGCGCCCCAAAAAATTCGATGGCAAAGTCGATATAGAAGCTGATCTTTGTCGATTTGAGTATGTAGGAGAGATTGATGAAGGTAAAACGCATATGTACACAACCGTTGCTTACTCAGTTTCCCTTAAACGTGATATCAAGGTGGTCATGTTAATTTTTAAAAAAGGCGATAAAGAAGGCCGCGCTCTTTTATATTCAACGGACACCAATCTAGCTGCTATGACACTGCTTACCTATTACAAAGCAAGGTTCCAGATTGAGTTTGTTTTTAGGGACGCCAAACAATACACGGGTCTGATGGATTGCCAGTCTTGCAATGAAGAGGCGATCAACTTTCAACTGAATGCATCCTTTACTGCGCTAAATTTAATGAAAATTGAAGACAGAAAAACAAAAGGAACACAGGGTGAAACCGTTATATCTATTGCATCATGGAAGCGGCGAAAACTCAATCAGCACATGATGCAGAGACTTTTTAACGAGTTAAAAATTGACTTAAATGATAAAAAAGTCAGACAAGTTTATGACAGCATGAGTAACTTCGGGGTTATTGCTGCGTAAAACTGTCCGAAGTATTGTGTAAAGCTAATCACTCTATTTATAAACACCCAGAATAACAAGACCTTTGTCATGTTATTAAGGCAACCTACAAATCTACACATCACCTATACAGGCAAGCCACAAATGTATCGACACCATGCAAAGAAAAAAACAGATAAATTGCTATTCAAGCTAAATGGAACTTTCTACTTATAAATACGTTCTTACACATTTTAATTCATTACGTGGTTGTACTATGTGTTTTAAACAATGTTTGTTAGTCATATCATTATTAGCGCTACGCGCCGAAACTCAAGATAAGTGGAATGGCGAAAGTTATTTAAAAAACTCATCATCTCAAGCCAATGAAGCGGTCCGGCTTATCGGCCAAAAAACCCTACCTTCAACTATAGAAAATTTATGGGTATTCGGCTGCGGAACGGGCAATAATATTCCTTTGTATCAAAAACACTTTAAGCCTCAAAATATTTTTGCAAATGATCTCTCTTTCAATATGGTAGAGACGGCAAAAAAGCGCTTTGGGAATGAGAGCACTATTTCTTTAACGCAAAGTGGTGTTAAAGACTTCTGGGCAGAAAGAAAAATAAATCTCGCCATTAGCGTTTACACACTGCACTGGATTCCTCGTGAAGAGATGCCGCTCGTACTAGAAAACATCTACAATAACCTCGCTTCAAATGGTTATCTCGCAACTGCACTTGGTGCAGCAAAAGAAGGAATGTTGTTTCGAGAAGTGCTCAACAATTTAAAAGCATCGACACAATATAAATCTGATTTTACAGGCTTCATTCAAACGCATATTTTTTATGAAGTATCTGACATTAAGCAGTTACTTGACGAGAAAAATTTTATTATTGATACCCTTGATGAGGAAACTCTCCGCAAGTTTTTTGATAATGCGCATGCGTTTAAAGGGGCTATCCAGCAATGGTTACCTGAATATAAATTTCTAGCAAGGAAGAATCAGAATTTAGCTGACCAATTTATGGATGATCTGATCAATGAATACGTTTTATATTCTAAACAACAGCCAAATGCGCCGATTTTTTGGGATGTGAAAATCATCACCCTCATTGCGCACCGCAAGTAGCTCAAAAATCATAGTGTAGCATCTCCAGATGCTGATTTAATGTTACACATTTTTTTGAGTGCAGTTATAAAGCGATATTCAAAGCACGCCTGATGCGATCGAGCACATGCCATTTAAGTAACCGCCGAATACCACGGTAATCTTTTGAGCGGTAAGACAGTGATTGCCCATCGATAATAATACTGTAGTCAACGGGATCATTGCTTGGCGGATTCGGATCTGACCATTCGCCTTTTACTGCATCAACCGTCGCCACCAACGCCCGATCTTTATATATTTCCGCGCCTCCTTCGAAGGCACTGAACCAGCCTAATGTAGCATCCTTGCCAGGCATAACTTTGCGTATTGTCAGCCCGCCAATAAGCGAAGGACCTTCTAAAAGCCAAAAGGGATCGATAGGTATATCAAGCCACGTTAAGATTGTAGGCACAATGGATGTTTGAGCGGGATACGCATATAGCCCTTGAAAATCATTATTGCTCGTTTTTAAGGGTTGCAAGGACTCTTCATTCATCGGTATATTTGAACCAATAAAAATCGTTTTTTCTTCCAATGTTTGCTTGCTGTGCCCAAAACCAGAAAGCTCTCTACCGTGATCAGTCGTGATAATGACCAGCCAAGAAGTACTGCTTTCAATTTGTGATATTTTTATTGCATCAAGAATGCGTCCTAACTGTTTATCAGCGATTAAGAGGCTCTGAGAGTAATCTTTGCCAAAACCTTTTTCATGACCTGTATGATCAACATCATCTAAATGTGCAAAAATAAAATCGGCACCTTTTTGTATTTTATCAACCGTAACATCCGTAACCTGCTGATCAGTTAAATCGCTTTCTACATACGCAACAGTGGACATTTCATTTTTAAAAAAAGACGTGTTCAGGTTCCTCCAATGCACAATAGATGCCGTTTTTAAATCATGATCATGCTGATGAATGCGCATAAAAATACTCGGAAATTCAGCATGCCCTGAGCCATTACGTTTTACCTTATGCTTATTAGCCCAAACGCCTGTAAGAACAGTTGCCCATCCAGGCCCACTGAATGTATTTTGCTCGCTGGAAAAATTATCAATGCCGCCTGTATAGGCTTTATGAATAACTAATCGATCGAAATTTGGTGTGTTATGTTTACTAATTTGCTCGAATTGCAATCCATCGATACCCACGAGAACGGCTTTCTTTCTTACTAAGGGCTGATTTTCGGCGTTATAAACGGGCTCTTGAGCCAACAGCTTGGTATTGAACACATTTAATACCAAGATAAGGCTAACAAAGAAACGAATGATTATATTCATGGTATTCCATTACATTAATGCTCACTAGATAAGTGTAATAGCTAAACCAACGCTTCGTTAAAAATGTAGGCTTGATTTTCTTTTCACAAAATTCATCACATATACCTCTGGTTTTACATAGCAAAAAAATACGTATCCAAGCCCAACATATATCGCATGACTTATACCCATCGGAATTGGAGATGCACGAAGGCGGCAAGCGAGCGAATCCCCATGAGCTTACAGCCCGTAAGTGATTGGGGGGCCAACACCCTGGTATCTTCAAGGGCGATCGGCATATACCGTACACGCCAGCCATTAAGCGCTGGATCCCAGAATCAACGATATAACTAAAGCGCCTGCGAACTAGATTTGCGAATCCTTACTGAGTGCGAGAGAATAGGCGGCTTTTCAAGCCCCTCGGAGTATCTTCATGGCCTCTCGTTCACAACTTGCCAACGCAATACGCGCGCTCAGCATGGACGCTGTGCAACAAGCTAAATCAGGTCACCCGGGTGCCCCTATGGGGATGGCCGATATTGCCGAAGTGCTCTGGAACGATTTTTTACACCACAACCCCAATGATCCAAATTGGGCAAACCGTGATCGCTTTGTGCTTTCTAACGGTCATGGCTCCATGCTTATCTATTCTCTACTCCACCTCACGGGTTATGATTTACCCATTTCGGAGTTAAAAAACTTTCGGCAGCTGCATTCAAAAACACCCGGCCATCCTGAGTATGGTTATGCACCCGGCATTGAAACCACGACAGGACCTTTAGGCCAAGGCCTCACGAATGCCGTAGGCATGGCCATCGCCGAGAAAACGCTTGCCGCTCAATTTAACCAAGACAAACTTGATATCGTCGATCATTACACTTACACCTTTTTAGGTGATGGCTGCATGATGGAAGGTATCTCTCACGAAGCTTGCTCTCTCGCTGGCACGCTTGGATTAGGCAAACTCGTCGCCTTTTATGACGACAATGGCATCTCTATTGATGGCGAAGTCGAAGGTTGGTTCACTGACGACACACCCAAACGCTTTGAATCTTATAACTGGCACGTTATTCCCAAGGTTGATGGCCACGATCCCGAAGCCATCAAAGCGGCTATTATTGCGGCAAGAGCCGAAACCAACAAGCCCACCTTAATTTGCTGCCAAACCATTATCGGCCACGGCTCACCCAACAAAGCAGGCACCGAATCCAGCCACGGCGCACCTTTAGGTGAAGATGAAATTGTTCTCGCCAAAAAATATCTCGGTTGGCCATACGAAGCATTCGATGTGCCGACAGAGGTTTACCAAGGCTGGAGCGCCAAAGAAAAAGGCGCATCCGCACAAACAGACTGGGAAGCACGTTTCGCGCAATACAAAATCGCACACCCTGCACTAGCCGCCGAATTTGAGCGACGTGTTTTACAGGATGCCTTACCCGCTGATTTTGCAGAAAAATCCGAAGCCTTCATCAAGGCAACGCAAGCTAAGGGCGAAAAAATCGCCAGCCGTAAAGCCTCACAAAATACCATTGAAGCTTACGCTGAATTACTGCCGGAGTTTCTTGGCGGTTCAGCCGATCTTGCCGCTTCTAACCTCACATTATGGTCAAACAGCAAAGGCATCACTGCCGATGATGCATCAGGCAATTATTTGTTCTATGGCGTACGTGAATTCGGCATGAGCGCCATCATGAATGGTATTGCGCTACACGGCGGCTTTATTCCGTTTGGCGCAACCTTTCTGATGTTTATGGAATATGCACGTAATGCTGTACGCATGGCCGCGCTCATGAAGCAACGCACCCTCTTTGTGTACACCCATGATTCCATAGGTTTAGGTGAAGATGGCCCAACGCATCAGCCCGTCGAGCAAATTGCCAGCCTTCGTTACACCCCTAATCTCGATACATGGCGTCCTTGTGATACGGTTGAATCTGCCGTTGCATGGAAGTCAGCCATCGAAAAAACTGATGGCCCAAGTGCGCTGATTTTCTCTCGTCAAGGCTTAACCTGCCAACCGCGCTCAGATGAACAAGTCGCTTTAGTCGCTAAAGGCGGATACATCTTAAAAGATTGCAACGGAACACCTGAAATCATCTTGATAGCAACAGGCTCAGAAGTTGATTTAGCCATTGCCGCTTACGATGCACTTATCGCCGAAGGCAAGCAAGCCCGTGTGGTTTCTATGCCTTGTACTGAAGCGTTTGATCGCCAAGACCCTGCCTACAAGGAATCTGTCTTGCCTTTATCTGTCTTGCCACGCATTGCCATTGAAGCCGGCATTGCGGATTTCTGGTACAAGTACGTTGGCCTTGATGGGCGTGTTATTGGCATGAATACCTTCGGTGAGTCTGCCCCCGCTGGAGACTTATTCGAGCACTTCGGCTTTACAAAAGAGCGTGTCCTGCAAGAAGCCATGCAACTACTTGATCATGACTTAGGGTAACTTTTTAGGTTAATGACGTTAAGGTAACGATTTAAGGTAACTATGTTTCGAATCGGCATTAACGGCTACGGGCGAATTGGCCGTAGCGTTTTGCGTGCACTCAATGAAAGGCAAGCAGAAGGCAATGATCAGGATTTACAGATCGTTGCCATCAACGAGCCTGCTGACGCCGAAACCATCGCCCACCTCACCGAGTTCGACTCCACCCATGGTCGTTTTCGTGGGCAAGTTGCCTTGTATGATAAGACGCTACTGATCAACAACCAGCCCATTACGCTGTCGCATCATAAAAAGATCGAATTACTTCACTGGCAGGATATTAATCTTGTCATGGAGTGCACGGGCCGTTTCGCGTCAAGATACCAGGCAGAAACACATATCACCCATGGCGCGGATAAGGTTTTGTTTTCACATCCGGCTCATGCAGATGTTGATCGAACGGTCATCTACGGCGTCAATCATCAAGCCATTGAACCCTCAGATCGCATTCTTTCTAACGCCTCCTGCACCACCAATGGTAGCGTCCCCGTGTTAAAGCTGATCGATGAAATCTACGGCATTGCAGCAGCCTCGATCACCACGCTACACTCCGCCATGAATGATCAACCGGTCATTGATGCTTATCACCATACCGATTTGCGTAAAACGCGTAGTGCCAGCCAATCGATGATCCCTGTTGATACTGAGCTCGCCAAAGGTATCTCACGCTTCTTGCCTCACCTCGATGGCCTGATCAGCTCACAAGCTGTTCGCATCCCCACGGTGAACGTTTCGGCCATGGATATCAGTATCCAGCTCAACACACAGGCATCGGTCGCTGAGATTAATCAACAACTGCACAGCTATGCTGAATGCAATAGCCGAACGTTAGCCTGTAACACCCAACCTTTAGCCTCCATTGATTTCAATCATGATGCACATTCCTGCATCATTGATCTCACTCAAACGCGCCTTAGCGGCTCTCATCTGCTCAAACTCTTTATCTGGTTCGATAACGAGTGGGGCTATGCTAATCGTATGCTTGATGTCGCCGCCTACTTGAATACATTCAATTCAACTAACCCGTAGCATTTAAATCGCAAAAACCGGCTTTACCACCAAGATGGCACATATACTCGCATATCATTTCAAAAGGTTTTTCGGGTAATGGAGACCCACCTTCGCGGGAATGACGGCGGGGTATAACCAGTGCAGATTTATCGCGTCATACCCGCGAAGGCGGGTATCCAAAAAATACTTGCACTGAAGGGAGATAAAGCAAAAAAAACATCGCTTTACATAGCCGTATTTCAACAGCCTAAGCAAACACACCAAACACGCTTATTCGACAAGTACCTGAAACGTTTTCTCAGGATACTCTCCCTGATACTTTTTCTTTTTATAGGTCACAATCACCTCGGTAAACCCCGGTGGCGTCACTGTATCAAGCTCGCCTGTCACATCGCCCCGGCGTGAACCTGTGCCACCTGTGGGGTCATTCAAATTACCGACGCGAATGGCGGGATTATCGCCGCCACCTTTATTCCATTCGCAATCATAGGTGATATCAACGGGCGTTTCTGGCTGTTCATCTCCCGCATAAATAGGTTGTGCCTTAAATTGCACCACACGCCCTAATGAAATCCGATAAGGCTGCTTAACCGTATCACTGTCGTCTAAATCGCCTTCTCTAAAGATACGGATACCTGAGACTTTAAGTTCAACCACCGTCACTGCTTTTTGCACGTCAACACTTCCGCAGCTGGCAAAAATCTGTGTGCTGCCATCAACTTTACCTGTCGCTAACCCGTCTTGCCGACTGGTAATTTCTACCGCACTGGTGTTACCCATAAAATCCAATAAGTTGCTATCCGCACTGCGCCAAATCACATTATTCGTTACCTCAGCGCTACCGTCAGGCCAAGTACCCATCGCGATAAATTGCTTCGTTTGATCCGTAAAAACACGTGTTGCATCTTCGGGCGAGAGCGTAATCGAAGGCATATCGCCTGTCGCCGTCAGTCTCAGTTTGCCAACTTTTTTTTCATTAAAAGCCGTGTGGCGTGCCTCTATAGTAATCTCCTCATCGCCGCTGATACTCACAAAAACATTATTCTCGGCATCCATCACGACGTTTGCCTTGCCTGTTGAGTCATCTGCAATACGCCAGCTGGCGAGGCCTGTGATATCACGCTCATCTTCAATACCGGGCTCACTCTCATAGATCCCCGTGGCTGTCAGTGCATAACTGCGACAAAAATCCAGGGTGGGCTCTTCTGCTTTAAGCTTGATCACAACTTTAACGAGTTTTGCTTCCGAAATAGTAACTGATGCGCTGGCCTTAAATCCGCCGTAGTTGGCCATTATCGTCACATCACCCTTGGATACTGCTGATAACTCGCCTTTTTGATTAATACTGGCGCAGCCTTCTACATCACAAGCTAACGTCCATTCGATTTTTTGGCTATCGACTCGCCGTTCTTTACTTGCATTATCATAGGCCGTTACCAAAAAAGTAACCTTTTGCCCTGACTCAACAATACTTTGTGCATTACTCGTTTCTAGGCTGATACGCGCAGTGCCTTGCTTGGCTGCATCCACGGTATTCACAAAAACCTTGCTGTTGCCTTCGCAACCCATTAGCCCCAATCCCAGCAAAAGGGCAATCCACGAACCTATCAACAAATTCCTTTTCGACATATCTATTCCCTTAAATACGCATGGCATGCCGAAAGCTGTATCATTCGTCATCAATAATGATACTCAGCGCCAGTGAAAATCTATTTGTTTACAAGCCTAGACCTAAATTCTGTTTGGTGTGATTTTTGTTTGTTTGATGTCATGCGTAGGTATTGAGAGAAATAGACTAGTACATCATTTCACAGGGATAGTCGGGTAAAGTTTTTTGAGTTTTACCCGCGCATCTTCCGTAGTAAATCGCCAATCCATTTTGGCTTTTTGCTGGTTTCGCGCATTCACCCAAGCGTAAATTTCATGAGCTAAAGTCTCCTGATCAGGAATTCTTCGATTAAGGCATTGACGACTTAAAACACTGAATTCAATTTCTGCCATATTTAACCAGCTGCCGTGTTTGGGTGTGTAATGAATCTCTAACTTATTAGCAATTCTAAGCGCTTCAGCTGGCTCAAATGCCTTATATAATGATGCTGGAGTATGTGTATTCAAATTATCCATAACCAGACGTATTTTCTTAGCGTTTGGATAGACTTCGTCTACAAGCCATTTAATTTGATGCGCCCAATCAACCGCTGTGCGTGTATCAGTAACTGAAATCTCTCGCCACCCTTCAAGCGGTGCAAAAAACAAAAACAGCGAGCTAACACCATTTCTTTCATATTCCGTGTCAAACTTTTCTGGCTGGCCTGGCGTCATGGGAATAGGTTCCCTTGTTTCTATGATATGCTGCTTAGAGCTTTCATCCATGCAGACCAGCGGAATACATGGATCATGAGGCAGCTTATAAACTTCAAGGACGTTTTCCATTGCGCAAATGAAAGCAGCATTTTTTGACGCAGGAATACACCACTCTTTTTTCTGCCATGGTTTCAGTTCGTTTTTTTTAACTCACGGCAGATAGTTGACGCTGAAACTTTGTCTGTTATCTTCAGCTCAACCAGCTTGTCTGCAAGTAGGTTCAATGTCCAACGGCTTCGGCCTTCTGGGCAATCTGAACAAACTAATGCAATCAGCTGTGCATGTTGCTCGCCGTCAAGAGCTTTTGTTCTTCCATGGTGACTGAATTTACTTTCTACTGCTATTTCAAGACCTTCTTCGACGCAGCGTTTACGGGTTCTTTGCACAGTTCGTGTAGATATACCGCATACTTTTGCTATAGCCTCTTCACTTAATTTCGGCCCACCTTCATCAGCCGCAATAAGAATTTGTGCATGCTGCTTTTTGTGTTGTGCGGCCCCCTTATTTTTTAATAAACTTTGTAAATAATCTTTTTCAGGGGCTGATAATGAGATTTTGTACTTTGCTGTCATAAAACACTTAAAAAGTTTATTTGACTGCAAAGTTAAACATTCGTTGCCGGACAATTGCCGTGAAATGATGTACTAGAGGGAAAAATCTATGAGTGGCTACTTATTAAGCCAGCCACTCACGTAAAGAGGTACCTCGTTATTCCACTTTAAGTTGGAAGGTTGTCTCAGGTTTGTATCCGTTGTTATTTGGCACATCGTAGATAACTTTAATCACAACATACCCATCTGTTGTCGTGACACTTTTTCCTTGAATATCGCCTTTACGGGTTCCCTCGGCTGCCGTCTCATCAACGGAATTACCGACAATAACATCAGCTGTCTCACCACTGAAGGCCGACCAGCTTGATTGAAAGGTAATATCTTGAGAGGCATCAGGCTCTGCACCGCTCGCATAAACAGGCACTGCGCGGAAAGTCGCTACGCTTTGAGTGCTGATTTTATACTGGCCAACAGTATCATAATCATAAATATCGCCTGTTTTAAAAATACGGATACCTGTCACTTCAAGCTTATCCACATTGACAACTTTCGTCGCATTCGCTTGTGTTCCACAAGCAGCAGTAATCGTACTCGTACCTATGGCTTTGCCTGTGGCCAACCCATCCTGCCGCTGACTAACAACGATACTGGTTGTATTGCCAGTAAAATCGAGAGATTTACTATCGCTGCTTACCCAGCTGGCATTTTTGGTAACATCCGCACTGCCACCGCTGGTGACCCATGAGGCATTGGCACTGAACTGTTTGGTTTGCCCTGTAAATACGCGAGTAACGCCTGCAGGAATGATCGTTAAGGTTGGGGCATCGCCGTTTGCTGTGAAATCCGCGTCGCCATCAATAGGCGTACTATTAAAAGAAGCATGCGTAGCTGTTATTGTCACTGGGTTAATAACGCTGGTGCTAAAACTAATCGTACCATCAGTGCCTTTCAATACTTGCCCGCCAGTACTGGCTTTCCATGTAGCAAGGTCAGTAATCACGCGAGTAGTGTTATCATCGTACAAGCCTTCTGCTTTCAGCGCATAGCTCCGACAATAATCGATGGTAGTACCCGAAGTAATACGGCTCACTTGAATACGTGTCAACTTGGCCGTTGAAACGACGACTTCAGCATCGGCGATAAAACCTGCATAGTTGACAGTCACTGTTGCTGTACCATCGCCTTGACCTGTTAGCACACCGTGCCGATCCAGTGTCGCGCAACCGGCAGCGGAGCAAGCTAATGACCAATCATTCATTTCATTGTTATCTAGCGTAAGGCGCTCGCCAGCTTTGTTAATCGCTACCACAGTAAATGTCATGGTTTGTTTAACTTCAATAATGGGTTTTACAGCGGGGTTATTCGCGGTTAACTCAATCGACACAGTGCCATGTTTTGATGCCTCAACGGTATTCGTAAAAAGCTTGCTGTTTCCTTCACAGCCGGCAAGAAACCACAGACTTATGAACAATGGAACCCATTTTAAAACGGAGGGAATTATCTTCAACATCTCAATATTCCTTAAAATTCTATCTGCATGCCAAGTGCAACACCGCTAATACGCACTTTATCTTTAAGATATTGATAGTTGTATTCACAATAAACACCGAGCCAATTAAAATAGGTTTGTTTAAGACCAAGGCCTAAATTAGCCCCGCTGTATTTTTGTTTTCCGGGGTAGCCTTGAGAGTTTTGGATATCCAACGTATTACTGACATACCCTGTTAAAAAATACGCGCTCAAGCCACGATTCGCCTCTGCAGGTGATTCCCACCGCAAGTTGACCGTCATACTTTCTGGTAGCGACACCTTAACATTGTATTTCGTTGAATCTGACATCGAAATACCGCCATACACAAACTCAATACCGACGGTTTTATAAAAAAAACTGCCTATACGAAAACGCCCATTCACCGGATTAAAGCTATCAGAATCAGCCTTGATAAAGGCATATTGCGTATCGAAACCTACATAAGGATTAAAATGCCAATCATCTTTTTTGGCCACGCTCAGATCGGCAATCAGCAACAAAACTAAAAAACTACCCAGTGATTTCAAGAACTACTCCAGAATCATAAACAAATAAGTATGAATTATAAGGTAATACCGCACGGTGTCATGAGGAAATTGGGGTTTTACATAAATAAGGCAGATGAGAAGCGAACTTTCTTCTTTGTTAGCAAACTAATCTATAAGCTAAGGGATACTTTTCTCATGACTCGACGATCAATACCTATTTGCTCATTACTTGATCCACCCAAAAGCTTAAAAGTCATATTCCCCCACCAAAATAAGTCACTTTGCGCCGGTATCTATGTGTACATATGTAGCCAAGGCAAGAAACACCTCATGCTTACAATAACTTTATTGAGAACCACGCATAACACGGGTAAACAAACTGAAATCATTAAAAAGGTATTTTCAACGAGATGAGATTTCATGCCTTTTTTATCAGAAAAGCACTAGAGGTCGTCTTGTTAATTTTTTTTTCGGCATTCCTCTCCTCAGCTGTTAATGCAACACCCGACCTCACGGAAATTTTCTCTCAGCAACTCAGTGGCAGAAGAAGTAATAAACAGCTCGTCAACTTTTCATTAAAAATTCCAACTGAAGAATACAATGAAATAAAAAAACAATTGGATCCAGAGATACTTCATTTTTATAAAGACTACACTATCCTCCCTGATGTTTTAGAAAACATATCGGAACAAGAAAAAGAATTGGAGACGAATAGCAATAGAACTAGTAAATTAAAGAAATTACAGAAATTACAGGAATTACAGGAATTACGGGAATTCTTCAAAAAGGAATACAGCGATACACATTTATCAGATGAAGAAAAACAACGTAATCGGACTCTTAGAAATTTAGAAAAAAACTTAGGTGAAGAAGATGGATTTTATGCGCTACAACAGGCCTTAAGCACCGGTAACAAAAAGGCTAAGAAGGCGTCTCTAAAAAAAAGTTTCGGGCAGCCTCTTATTAACTTAACGATAAAAACAATCTTTGAATCCTGTAAAAAACTCGCGCCTAACACTGCAATTAACACTGGAATCACGATAGGAAAGGAGAAGTTCACACGCTCAATTGACAACACAAATCAACTTACCTACTTCCTTCAACATTTTGATGAGAAAGAAAAAAAACGCATATCACATGCAAACTCATTACCCAATATAACGAAAGCTTTTTGGCGCTTTCGCAGGTTGGCTGGTCATGTTAGGGAGGCAGCATTTAAGAAGATACCTTGTTTGGGTGTATAGTCACATCCCACTTTTTCAGCTCGGCATGTCTTGTAATGTGGGGTTGAATCTCGTCAAGCACTTCCTTACTTGGCCTTACACCTTTCGTATAAACCTTATCAATTAAATCAACAATTGTTTTTTTACATTTATGCACAAGACTTTTTGTCCACTCCACCACCACATGAACTGAATTTAGAAGTGTGCCATTCCAATGGCTTTCCAAAAAAGCCCACCGCCTTTCAATGGGATTATATTTGCTGTGATAAGGAGGGTAGTAAACCAGCCTGATTCTCAGCCCAGTTTGACTGGAAAATTGCACCATCCGCAAAAGAAACTGAGTTCGCAGGCTATTACTCTCCGGGCCATTGTCTGTATAAATAATCAGCTCATCTTTGTCCTTGTTAGCTTCTTTGACATTCTCCCACCACAATTGCAGTGCATCACAAATAAAGTCGCTCGTCTTGTAGGAGAGTCCATAAACAACATGGAGTTGATCGTTATCTAGGTTAAGAATCCCAAATGGCACCATTTTATCTTTATCTGCCATATCGTGATCTAGCGCCTGGACCACTTCTGCTCCGCGAGATTTACCCGCTCCGGAAAAGTCGCCGAGATTAACAGTAGCCTTGCAGTCTATGCTGATCTGCAACGTGTTTTGTCGTTGACTGGCTTCTGCTCTAACTTTGTTGACGTTGTCGAAGATGGCGTTAGTTTCTGGTATTTTTTTTCAGGTTTGGATTTCTGCACCTTGCGGAGCTTATAACCCATCCTATTCAGGATATTGCTAATGGTTCGCTCTTTAGGTAGAAGGTCTTCTTGCCAGTTCTTTTCCTCGACTAGCTTCTGCCGTACAACTTTGGCCGTTATGCGGGTATAGGCAAATGTATTTCTTAACCGTGAATCCGCTTGGCTTTCAGGCTCAACCAGGCTACGGATATCATCTTCAAGGCCTACCAGTGCAACCTCGGATTTATTTTTTCCGCAGGGTTCATAATTTCCATAACAGATCATCCCAGTTTTTTTTTCGTTGATCCCTAATGCAACCGCCTTTCGTCCAAACCCAAAGGTTGATTCAGTCAACCGGGCACTTCCACTGCAAAGGGTTTCAGAAACTTCAGCCATAAAAAGTCTTTTTTCAGGGTTTTTTAATAGCCTGGCTGCTAATTTGAAGAGAGAAATATACTCAGGTTCTATATCAATTGAAGTGGGCATAAATAAAATAGAGAATAAACAACTTTAGACATGTAATGGTAGGGCATCATACGCTGGTAATGTTTAAAATGCTACTTCCCTTATAGCTTCCTGACGTATTTTTAGATACAAATACTCCATGTCGTTATATCCACAGGCCTTATAAACAATCCGCTTGATGACGCCGTTAAATGCCTCGATTTTAGCACTCGTGATACGATGCTCGCAGTAAGATAACAGTCCATCTCTTGCCCGGTTTAGCCCTTTTGCAAACGTAATCAGTTCAGCGATATTTGTCTCTTTTGCTAATCCTATCCATTTATCAAGAAACGTACTCGCGCAAGCTTTGTAGGTGTAAGTCCAAAGCTGTTTGAGCATATCTTTCAAAATATAGGCTTGGTTTAAATCTTCATTCATTGCAAGCAATTCGCTTAAATCAGCTTTATTTTCAGGGGTTAAATTGTCTACATTTTTGAACAAATTAAAGCGCTGCCCCTTGATGAAGGTCTTGTCCCCTTCTTCAGCCTCTCGCCATTCTCTACGTCGAATATTGTCTATCGCATCATTATAATTCGCGACAATATGAAACTTGTCGTAAACAATATCGGCAGCTTGTAAGTAAGCTTTTACTGATGACTTATAGCTTCCACCACGATCAATGCCTACGCATTGTATGCATGCTCTTTGCTTTATCGTGAGGCTTTCAAAGAAGCCATCGAGAGCTTCCTTTCGCTGACCCTCACCAATAAAAAGTGCCTCCCCTGTGTCTGCATTTAAAACAACCGTCAGATAATTATGTCCTTTTCCAATTGATTTCTCATCGATAAGCAGAGCTCGAATACCGTCTAGCTTCGGGCTCGGCAATGTCCTCATTAATACCTCTTTATCCCATCGGCGAGCAGTATCATGAGATATCGCAACGAACTCAGGAACTTTATTACAAGGCATATAGCGGCATAATCGACTGACATAGAGTTTCAATCGATCCGTCGCCTGTGCATTTTCACCTAAACCCGGCGGCGTTTTTGTTTCAAAGCGATGGCAACGAGAACAATACATTTGGCAGGCAGTGAAGGTTAATATCACCTTGAGCCCTCCCAGCGGCACATCCTGTACGAAGCGTTCTTTTTTTCGAGCCACTGTCATCGCATGATTGCACTGACTGCATTTAATCTTCTTAATACGTCCATCTTTACGTAATGAGACTATTGCTTCAGATGCCTTCCAGTTGATATTAATATCATCAACTATCCATCCTGGAAATGAGTACATCGGTGATAATGAGGGAGCGCTAGACATGTCTGATCCTTCAGGAAAATGTTAAATGGTCTATTACTCCTTTAATTCTAGGATACGATTAAAATTTTCAACGATCTACCGCCAGCCAACCTGCGAAAGCCCCAGCTTTTTCACCACTGACCATTCAAAAAGGATTTGGCTCAACTGGGCACTTAGATAAAAGTACGGCCAGTTCGCCCAACCCTTTCAGGAAACTTAAAGCGCTTATAAAACTATAACATAAGCACTTCGACAATCTTCGATTTTAATATAAACCAACACTCTCATAAAAAGCATTTATAGAATATTTTTTATCTGGAGATTACATATCTAAAATCAACAACTTACTCATATTTTTCTAGCTGGAGATGCTAATTTTAGAGATACACAAGAACAATATCCTCCACTTAAAGTCTAAAAATTTAGCTTAATAACTTATTCAATCATCAATTAAGATGAAGCTACTACTAAAACTATTAATCATTTACACGCCCATTTCATTTTCTGCTGATATTGATTTGGAAAATGGATTGCAGACGCCTGAATTCATAGAGTTTTCAATCAATGAGCCCCCCGTGAGCATGACAGGCCAAGATACCACGGACGGTTTCAAGAAAAAACTTATCATTAATACAGACGACACACACCATGGCATAAAACTCCTCTCCGCATTAAGCAACTTCCTTACAAAGAAAGATGAATTCGATCATTCCAACGCAGGGATAAATACAGCTATACACCAGCTCTATAATGCCCAAAAAGACTCAGGCAACAAAGTTGGCTCCGGCCAAGAAGACTTCCACAAGGAACTTCAGAAAACAGCCTCAGACATTACAGAGCTGAGAAAAAAAATAGAAAAAGATAACATTACCAATATCGAAAATCATATTTGCAACTTAAAAACCTTTAACATCATTACCCAGATGAACCATCAAGAGCTTAGCTATTCAGAAGAGTCTCAAAATCATTTCAAACGAATAAGCACCCTTTATGACAGCAACCGCTGGAAACCTGTTGTCAACCAAGATGAAAAGTAACATTTAGCGCTACAACTGCAAAGGTCGAATCTGATAAACATAACTTGTAAAATTAAGCGCCAATCAATGGCTTCTTAACCACTTTCACGGCTAGATAACATTTTTTTTGCTCGATCAAAAGGCTCCTCTCTAACAAGTTTCGGCAATAAATATCCAGAAATACGACTGCGAAGCGACTCATAAAGTATCAATGCTTCCGCATCCTCAACCAAAAAGTGTGCCGTGCCTTTCGTTCTATCCAGCACATGTAAATAATAAGGTTGCACATCCACCTCATGCAGTTTTTCGAGCAATAGAATTTGGTCATTGACTGTATCGTTAACACCTTTCAGCAAGACAGATTGATTCAAAAGCCGCACACCTGATTGCTGCAGATGTTTAAATGCGTCAACAACGGAAGCATCAATTTCATTCACATGATTCACATGCACTACCATCACCACTTTCAACCGTGTTTTTTGCACGAGCGTTAAAAACGCGGGTGTGATTCGCTCAGGCAATACAACGGGAATACGCGTATGGAACCTTAACGTTTTCACATGCGGTACCTTCTCTATTGCTGAAACAAGTACCCCCAACTGCTTGTCGTTACTCATCAGAGGGTCGCCGCCACTTAAAATAACCTCCGTAATGCTGCTATCACCTTGTATGTAATTAAAAATAGGGGCAAAATTTTGCGAGCCTGGCGTGTTCTCTGAATACGGAAAATGCCGTCTAAAACAATAGCGGCAATGTACCGCACAGGAAGGATTACTGATCAGTAAAACACGCCCGTGGTATTTGTGGATAAGCCCCGGCACTTTATTGAACGCTTTTTCTTCAAGTGGATCTTCCGTAAAGCCCACTACCTCCAACATCTCTTCTGCCTGAGGTAGCACCTGCAACAACAAAGGATCACGAGGGTTGCCCTTTTCGATACGTCGCAAATAACTCAAAGGCACTTTAACGGCGAAATCTTTTTCCGCACGCAAAGCGTCTGGCAAATCACTCAGGCTAATATCGAGATATGCACAAAGTTCATCAAGCGAGCGAATCATGCCTTTTAATGCCGTTTGCCAGTCGTGGGTCTGCCAAATCGGCTCAGATCGCGCTATCATTAGGCACCTTTTTTAACATCACGTTTCACTATCCAATCAGAGTACGAAAATCATGGCGTCCTATTCTACCAACGAATTGCGATCAGGTCTTAAGGTTATGCTTGATGGCGAGCCTTGTTCAATTTTAGAAAATGAGTTCGTCAAGCCCGGTAAAGGTCAGGCATTTAACCGCGTTAAGTTACGGAACTTATTTTCTGGGCGCGTTTGGGAGCGCACCTTTAAATCAGGTGAGAAACTCGAAGGCGCGGATGTCATGGATCAAAGCATGGAGTATCTCTATACAGACGGTGAGTTTTGGTTTTTCATGGACCCTCAAAGTTTTGAACAAGTCCAAGCAGATAAAGCCGCTGTAGGCGACACAGCTAAATGGTTAAAAGAGCAAGAAGTCTACGAAGTTACTTTATTCAATGGCGCACCCATCGCCATTACCCCGCCCAATTTCATTGAGCTGGAAATTGTAGAAACCGATCCCGGCCTCAAAGGTGATACCGCACAAGGCGGATCAAAACCTGCAACATTAACCACAGGTGCTGTTATTCGGGTGCCGTTGTTTATTGATCGAGGTGAAAGTATCCGTATCGATACACGCTCATCTGAATACGTATCACGTGCAAAAGGCTGATTTTCACTGATGCAGTGGCAACCCACAGCGTCAGCCTTTGCGCTCAACATCCGCGCTCAAACGCTTGCTGATACCCGTGCTTTTTTTTACGACCGCAAGGCGCTTGAGGTCGAGACGCCTCTCATTGGCGAGGCGACCGTCACTGACCCTTATATCGAATCGCTCGAACTTCTCTCGGGCGAATATTTGCAAACCTCACCTGAATATTACATGAAGCGCCTTATCGCTGCAGGTATCGGTGACTGCTATCAAATCTGTAAAGCCTTTCGCCAAGATGAAACAGGCTCTCGCCACAACAAAGAATTTACGCTACTCGAATGGTATCGCCTTGGGTTTGACACATGGCAGCTGATGGAAGAGGTTGCCGACTTGATTGAACACTTATTGGGTTTCAGTCACTTCGATTACCTGAGTTACCAAGATGTGTTTAAGCAATATATCGGGATTGACCCGCTGACAATTGAAACCGCAGCGCTACAACATACTGCGTGTCAGCATATCGATTTATCCTTGCCTGACGGCTCAAAAGATGACTGGCTCAACGCGTTGATGAGCCTTGTGATTGAGCCGCAACTGGGTCACGATCATCCTGTTTTTATTTATGATTACCCGCCTTCACAGGCATCTTTGGCAAAAATCACCCAAAATGAATCAGGGCAAGCCGTCGCTTCACGGTTTGAGCTTTACATTCAAGGCCTTGAATTGGCCAACGGGTTTGATGAGCTAACAGACCATAAGCTCCAAGAACAGCGTTTTATAGATGACAACCTGCTTCGGCAACGTAGGCAGTTAACACCCAAAATCATCGATAAACCCTTTCTTGCTGCCTTATCATCAGGCTTGCCTCATTGCGCAGGCGTTGCTTTAGGCTTAGATCGCTTACTCATGATTAAGTTACAAGCATCGTCTATCGAACAAGTGATGAGTTTCCGCTAGCAATTCCCCTACCCGTTCACTCATCATCGACTATAGTTTAAAAAATATTGGAATTTTTTATTAACTCCGCTGTCTATAGTCAGCTCACTTATATAACAGGCTTTCTTAAGACCTTATCTGCACAAATATTCAGCAAGGCTTAAGATCGCTTCTGGGAGGAAATTTGTTAACTTCACTGCTTGCGGTCATTCTTATTTGCGTTGTCGGTGCTGGCATTTATACCGGTCACGGCGTATTTTTTAGAAAAATAGTGTGTTTCTGTATCGGGCTTTATGCTGCCATTATGCTAACACCGCTTATACTCCCTACTATCAGCGGTTTTTTAAGTGCTGTATTACCACTGCCTTTTATTCGTATCATCCTCGCGCTCGTCATTCTTGTTGGCGTATACGTCATCACGAAAAGAATATGGACCGCGACAACATCAAAAGCGCATAGCACCAGCATAGAAGATGCACCAAAAAAATCTTTTTCTCGTCTGCTGTTAGGTGCCTGTGTCAATGCCTGCTTTGGTTTTTTCATTTTTATCATGCTGCTTCTCGGCTACGCAGCAGCAGTGGATTACAAGATTGCACCGCCTATCGTTAGCAGTGAAATCTATTACCAAACAATCGCCAATAAGGCATCTGAACTACTGCTCAACAAAGTACCTAAATTGGATTATATCGTTACAGCTCGCAAAGCTTCACCTCAGCGAAAAGCCACTGACACAGCTGGCATCACAGTGACCGAAGAAGATGACTACAGCAATGTGAGCATTTCACCTCACAAGCAATCCGGCACGGGCAAAACGTCCGCTCAAAATAATAGAAAACCCGTTACTCACAGGGCTACCATCCAAGCACCCGAAATAAAAAAACCGTTTGAATTTCCAGATATCAACCTGGACCAGAAGGATGTGGAAGCACTGCAGGAACTCGTGACTGATGAGGTTAAAACCTTATTAACCGAAAGCCCTGATGAACTTAAACGTGCATTGTCAGACGTATTGACCGAGGAAAAAGGGCTCGAACTCAGCGCCATTGTCGATGAGCATATTAAAAATGGGCGGTCTGTAGATTCATTAATGGAAAAGATTGAACGCATTATGGGCGACCCCAATAATTTATCTGAAGAATTTAAAGAAGCACTGCCTGACTTAATGCGTGAAATCGAAGGCGAGAACAATTAAAGACCACGACAGCAGGCGCTAAGATACTCAACCGGCTTTAAGATACGCAGCCTGCCTTGAGATATTATGCAGGCCGAGCGAGCAACGCAATACTCGGCCTGCATTAACAATACTGCATTTTTTACTGCCTGAACGGTATTAGCTTCAACAAAAATATCCGCATCATGCCCTAACTTTGGTAGAATGCCGCGCTATATTTAACAACTTAGACAGTCCGGCTTATTACTATCAAAACATTTTTTAAAGTTACTCTCGCCAGCCTTATCACGCTTGGGTTGATTATCTGGGTAGAAAAAACAATCGGCTGGACAGCCATTGCCAAGCAGTGGCAAACACTCCCATTACTGACACTTGCTGTCTGCTCTGCACTCACCTTACTGAGCCATGCCTTGCGTGGCGCACGCTTAGTCTACTGTTACCAACAGCTCAACGGGCACCCCAAATTTGATGCATTCACCGTCGTAGCTATCAGCTTTATTCATAATGCGGCAAACTTTATTTTCCCGATGCGACTCGGCGAAATTGTCTTGCCTGCGCTCAGTCGCTACAAGCTATCCATCAGCCTAAAAGACAGCATAAAAGTCTTGTTAGGCATACGGCTTTTTGATTTACATGTTTTGATTTTCCTGCTCGTCTTGCTGCAAAAATCGCTATTAGGGGTTTGGCAAATCCCCCTTGTTATCATACTCTTCGCTGGGTTATGCATGTTACCCTTTTGCCAGCACATCAAATACATCAAAGCACTCTACCCACCACAGTACCGTTCATTCACCACCGTTGCCGCCACCTACAGCCTGTCTCTCATTGTCTGGTCTGTAAAGCTCATGGCCTTTTATTGGATCTTTAACGCCTTTGCCGCTATCCCTTTTGTTGCGGCAGCCACCGGCATTTTAACCGCCGATCTCAGCTCAACCTTACCGATTAATGGCTTTGCTTCTGCCGGCAGTTACGAGGCGGCTTTTGCTGCCGGTTTGTACGCGACGGGCAGCCTTCACGAAGCACTGATTGCGGCGATAATCAATTTGCATATTTTCCTTTTATTAAGCAATATAGTGGCCGCTGCGGTAGGCTGGTTCATTTTAGCCATCAAAAAATAATGCCCTCGCAATAACCGAATCATTTTCTTACAGGTTAGTTATGTCCAGTTACACAGTGTCTGTTGTTGTTCCTCTTTACAACGAATCACAAAATGTTTTCCCTCTTGTTGATGAAATCACCGACGTTTTCGACAAGACCGAGCACGACTGGGAGCTTATTCTTGTTAACGATGGCAGCAGTGATGATACAGCTCAAAAAATTACTGAAGCTAACGCTAAACAGCCGCGTGTAAAACAAATCGATTTACAACGTAATTTTGGCCAAACCGCAGCCATGCAAGCGGGCATTGATCAGGCAGAAGGCGAACTCATTGTCACCATCGATGGCGACTTGCAGAATGACCCTAAAGATATTCCGCGAATGATTGAGGAACTCGTCGAGCGCGATCTTGATCTATTACAAGGCTGGCGTTATGACCGACAGGACAAACTTTACAGCCGTAAAATTCCGTCCAAAATTGCCAATAAATTAATTGGTAAAGTCTCTGGGCTCACGTTGCATGATTATGGCTGCAGCTTAAAAGTTTACCGTGCCGACATTATCAAACAAGTCCGCATCTACGGCGAAATGCATCGTTTCATCCCGATATGGATGGCAACCGTCACCTCACCGCACCGAATTGGTGAAACCAAGGTTAACCATCGCTCACGCCAGTTTGGTGAATCAAAATACGGCATTTCTCGTACCTTTCGCGTTATCGTTGATATTTTATTCGCATTCTTTTTCTTAAAATTTCGAGCTCGCCCTGGACACTTTTTTGGCATCATAGGCCTTGCTGTCGGTGCATTAGGCGGGGTGTTTCTAACCTATTTGGGTTTTCTTAAAATATTCATAGGCGAAGACATTGGCCACAGGCCTCTATTACAAATTGCCACCTTTTTAATCATTGCCTCTATGCAATTTTTAACCACAGGTGTTCTTGCCGAAATGCTGAGCCGTGTGTACTTCCAATCGTCTTCCCAAAAAAGCTATACCCTCAGAAAAAAGCTCACCTCTCGCAAGCCACAAAAAAACGTAAGTAACGATGATTGAGATTGACCGAAGCCTACACAGGCTTCTTTTTTCACCTGTTTTTTTATGCTTGGCGTTTATCGTTGTTATCGGGCTCAATCTGGGTATCCCGCCGTTATTAGACGTTGATGAAGGTGCCTTTTCCGAAGCTACACGCGAAATGGTTGCCTCAGGTAATTATGCTGCCACTTACCTTGATGGCGTGCCGCGTTACGACAAGCCTATTCTCATTTATTGGTTTCAAGCCTTATCAGTGAAGCTCTTAGGCGTGAACGAATGGGCATTTCGCCTGCCCTCAGCCATCTTTTCCGGTTTGTGGCTTATCGCCTTATTTTCCTTTGCTCGTCAATTTACCGGTAAATACCGTGCGTTTATAGCGACCTTTGCGTTAATGAGCTGCTTGCTCTTCGGGATGGTCGGACGTGCCGCCTTTGCCGATGCATTGCTGAACTTGTGTTTAAGCCTCACGCTGTTTGATATCTACCGCTATAGCCAATCGCCGTCACGTCCTTTAATTTATCGCGTTTATCTATGGATGGCCTTAGGCATGCTGGCCAAAGGCCCTGTTGCCGTTGCGATACCGCTTTTAGTCAGTTTTATTTATTTTATACACATCAAACAAACAGGTTTAATGATTCGTGCGTTCTTTAACCCCATAGGCTGGATAATTTTTTTAGCAATGCTATTACCTTGGCTCTGGCTCGTTTATCAAGATCAGGGCATAGGTTTCTTTAAAGGCTTTTTTATCGATCATAATCTATCGCGCTTTACTGCGACTAAAGAAGGGCATGGCGGCGTTTGGTACTATTATTTGCTGGTTTTTCCGCTGATTATTTTGCCATTTAGTGGTGGTTTATTCCGCCCATTCACACACTACAAAACCCTATTTAAAAAGCCACTTACGGCATTTCTGTTTATATGGCTACTGGTTGTCATTGTTATTTTTTCTCTCTCCAATACCCAACTTCCTCATTATGTGATGAATGCCGCCACACCGTTTGTTCTGCTCTTTGCCTTACTCGCTCATCAATATAAGGTCACACAGTATTATTTGCTTCCTTCTTTTATCATCATTCTGTTGATGTTATTTCTCCCCATTATCGGCCAATATTATCAAGGCGATGCACCTGACTATGTACTGGAAATGCTCAAGGGAACAACGGCTGCCTTCTCAGTGACCTACTATATTGCGGCAATTGCCTTGCTACTCAGTTTCATCTGGATTACATACAAGCTCAAATTGCCTTTATGGGGAAAACTTGTATACGCAGGGCTTTTACAGGCGATATTTGTCTACTACAGCCTTTTGCCTTCGCTGGCCACACTCCAGCAGGCACCGGTTAAAGAAGCTGCATTGATTGCAAAAGCGGCCGATGCCAAAGTCGTTAGATATGGCATTACCATGCCTAGCTTTAGTGTTTACCGTGAAGCCATCACGGAAAAACGCTTACCCAAAGCGTCTGAATGGGTGTTTACGCGCGCAGGTCAAGGAGACAGGCTTGCTAAAGCTATTGCGCCACTATCATTAGAAACCATCTACGCAAAAGGTGGCGTCCGTTTGTTTAAGGTAAAAGAATAATGCTCTCCGATTACGTCCATTCTGCAAGTCAGCGCTTTAAAAAAGAAAATGCGCAAGCTCAAAGTGAACCCTTTTTTAACGACTGCCCTCTGATTAAAGCGCTTTCTATACTCACGCTTTTATCACTCACACTTTTAGTATTAAGCTATTATTTCTTTGGGTATCATGCCTATTTTATGCCCATCAATGCCTTAGCGCATTTTGCTCCTAGCTGGCTTTTACAAATGTTCACCGTTATGGGCGACACCACCGTTGCGTTGATGGTTATTTTTATTTTATACAAAGGCGATCAACGGCTTATTTGGTTAACCATCAGTACGGCGATCATCAGTGGCATTTTGTCACAAGTCGGTAAAGAGAGTTTTCAAGCGTATAGACCCGCAGGCGTGCTCTCTACTGACAGCTTTTACCTGACTGGCCATGTATTAAAGCAAGGGAGCTTCCCTTCAGGTCATGCAACTACTGTATTTGCTGGCGTTTCCTTACTTATGTTTCACTATAAACATATCATGGCGCGTTGCTTACTATTCGCCTGCGGTATAACTTTTGCTCTTAGCCGCGTTTGGGTAGGCGCTCATTGGCCTATCGATGTGTTCGCTGGTGCTTTTATTGGCTTTTTGAGTGTATTCCTTGCTTATTTCTTGTGTCTGCGCATACCTCAAGGGCTTTCTTTGAAGGCACAAACTGTTTTTTTTGCTCTTTTTGTTATCAACAGTCTGCTAGCGTTGCTCCATGATACGGGCTACCCACAAGCACGAAGCCTTGTCATCCTGCTTTCGACCTGCTCTCTCGTACATTTATTTTGGCACTACCGACCAAGTAAAGTAACTGTCTCACAGTAAACTGCCTCTGTACTTTTTCCTCTGAAAACTGCCTTCTACAAGGCAGTTTTCATCATCATTCTGGCAATACATCAAAGCCTTATTGTCCTCCTCTTTTCTCATTTGACATCTTATTCAAGAATAACTGCCAACGATAACGAGAATAAGAAGAATATCATGGCAACACAATTAAATGACTTACCTTTATTCCCTTTAGATGTGCATGTTTTACCGGGCGGAAGATTGCCTCTTAAAATCATAGAACCACGTTATGTGCGTATGATAAAAGAAAGCTATCAACGCGATCACGCCTTTGCGATGTGCATGCACCTCGATACGCCCGAAGAAGAGACACAATCAGGTATTCATCCGATAGCAACACTCGTTAAAATTATTGATTTTGAAGTCTTACCGAATGGCATTTTGGGACTTGTTGTAGAAGGCATTCAAAACCTACAAATCCATAACACGCACGTTGAGGCCGATGGACTGCAAACAGGCAGTTGTTCTTACCTGCCCTTATGGCCTGATGCCCCACTGAATACAAAATATCAGGGCCTCGCTACACAATATAATCGGTTTTTAACCGATAACCCCAAGCTTCAGGAGCTTTACCCTGATGCCGATTTAACCAATGCATCATGGCTGGCTCAACGCTGGCTTGAATTATTACCTTTCCCAGCGAAGGATAAGCAGCATGTGATTGGCAATGAATGCACTGAGTTTTGCCTTGAGGTTATCAGCCAGGTTGACATGCAAATATAGTTTTAACGGGCTGGTCACAGCAATCAGGGTTTCCAGCCCCAACCGCTCCATAGATTCAGATAAATACGCTACTACGAATCGCCTCGCCTTCCCGCATGAATCCATTGGATTTGGATTGAAAAACCTAACCATTTAGATAATAATGACGTGCTCGTATAAATAATAATTTTAACTGCGTGTTTGTCATAGTTTTCTAGGAAGCCTTTTTTATCTAAAAATGTTTCCTTTCGTTACCTCAATTGAGGAACGCACTATACAACACACAAATGGATTTTCCGCTGTTCGCATGTTAAATGTTTTCATCATTAAACTGCTTTGCCTTACGTTGTTTAGTATCAGCTTGTTGCATACAATACATGTGCAAGCAGATATTGCTATCATCGTGAACATCACCAATCAAAATCAGCTTACACTCACCAAAATCCGAAAAATATTTCTGGCTAAAACCAAAGCCTTCCCTGACGGCAGCCCTGTTAAGCCACTCCAAACGAATGAAGATGAGATTAGGCATGAATTCAATCGGCTGATTTTAAACCGCTCGAATGGGTCGATTAACTCTTACTGGGCACGTATGCTATTTTCTTCTCGAGGCAAGCCTCCAACGATTATAGGCGATGCCGAAAAAGTTAAATTAGCCATTGCAGCAAATCCTCGTGCTATTGCCTATATCAATGCAGAAGATATTGATGATACCGTCAAAGTTGCTATGCTGATTAAAAATCAACATTGACCTAATATACCCATCTTCAAGGGTGATCGATATAAAACACTATATTCTAATGTTTTGAGAAACCTCCTCCGCTAACTCATCAAGCAACGCTGATAGCTTCACTATCAGCATATCGTAACCCTTACCCGCTAAGTCCATTTGATAAAGAAAAACATCTCTCTTCATCACTTTACCTGACTGTAAGAACTGCCACTCGCCTTGAATGGTCGCCATGCCATCACGGTCAAAATCAAACCGCTCAAAACGTAAACGAAGGTGTGAAGCCTGCATAGAAGCGTCTTCTGATATACGTGTTGCCCAATACCTATCATCAACGCGTCTCAGCGCATGAATCATGTATTCAGTAATCTGATCACCTAAATTAGGTAACCATAGATGATGTTGTGCGTAGCCATATGTGGTCTCTGACATTTGATAAACCATATTCGGAACATTTAAAAACCGGGCAAGCTTCACCGGGTCAACAATAAGTAACGGCTGCGACACCAATCGCTGTTTTTCATTAACAATGTTTGGCAAGTGATAATATTTTGGTTGAATCGACGTACAACCAAAAAGGAAAAAACCTATCGCCCAAAAGCATCGCCTAATTGTCATTTTGATTGACCTCGTGGTACCGGATCACTTGCCGCAGCTCCCCCAAAAATCAACGCATCCGGCTTTTGGTTTAATCGCTCCAACAGCGGCGCCAACTGAATCATGACATCGTCCAAATGCAAAAGGCCATCTTGCAGGTTATTGAATTCACTTGTATCTGGGCTAAACGATTGCAATATCTGATGCAGGTTATTTAACAAGACATTTAACGAATCAGGAAGCTCTCTAGCACCCGGTGCTTTGAGTATGGCATCAAGGTCTTTCATCACTCGACTGCCCGTTGTCAGGAATCGATTAAACCCTTCTACAGCTTTATCTATTTTCTTAAAGGAGCCATCTGCCGATATCTTTTTCAGCGAGCCAACAAACATTGAAATTTCTTTCTGTAGCTGGGTAAAGCTACTCAATTTCGTCGGGAATACCAAATATCCCTGGTATCGATCGTTCTTGAAATTTCCCTTTTTTTCCTGAAAACTCAAATCAACCACTAACTGCCCAGTGATTAAATTACTCGGGTGCAATGTTGCGACTAACCCTTGCTGGTAGAGGGTTTGCATCCGTTCCTGTGATACTTTCGGGTTATTATCCAAGGCTTCTTTGTTGAGATTGCCAAGATCTATACTTACCAATATAGGGATAGGTCTTTCTGGATAGGTTAAAGGGTCATGGAAATTAAAAGGAACCTGCAAAACACTACCAATGCGTATGCCCATGTATTCAACTGCCGCCATAGGCTGCAAACCTCGGATCGATTCATTAAAAAACATCACAAACCGAGTAAACTGACCGAAATAACGTTCCTGCACTTGCCTTGCTGAGCTATACAGCACAAATTTCTTGTTATTTTGCGTCACTTTTTTCCCAGGTGGCAGCTGCTCAACAAAATCAAACGTCACCCCGCCTAAAAGCAAGTTATCGAGCGAGCCTAACTGCAAATGAATCCCGCTTTCGCTGATGTTTAAATCAAAAGGTTTCGATAACCAGAAATGAGTGTTCTCATGAATCAAAACATCATAAGGGGCATAAACAAATAATTTGTAAACGACTTTTTGACTAGGTACATCAAGTCGCATTGACTCAACGCGCCCTACCGTGAAGCCTTTAAAATAGACGGGGTCCCCTACATCAAGTTTTCCCATTTGATTATGCACAAGCATAATACGTAAACCTTTCACATCAGGCCCTGCAACGGGCGGCGTTTTTAAAACCTTGAATTTTTTTTTGCGTGTATCGCTCTTTTTTATACCCGGTTGAACATTCACATAAGCCCCTGATAGCAATGTGCTTAAACCTGATATCCCATCCCGCGTAATACGCGGCTTAATTACCCAAAACTGTGTGTCTTCACAAATAATTTGATCGGCTGTTTTATCCATTTGTGCTGTTGCAATAATGCTTCTTGAATCCTTGCTGAGCTCAACCGTTTTTATTAATCCAACTTTTACATCCATGGCCTTTAGCTCGGTTCTCCCTGGCGTAATTTCTTCGGCTTGATCAAAAATCAGCGTAATCATTGGCCCACGACTTAATTGATAATCAATAAAAACAACAAGTCCGATAAGGGCAGTTACCAAGGGGATAAGCCAAATAAAGGAAAAGTTACGTGGTTTACGTACCACCGTTGCTTCAGCAGACTTCTTCATGATGCGCAAGCCTGATCATGTCGCCACAGTGCTCGTGCATCAAAGGCCTGTGCGGAAAATAGTGTTAAAATAACAACACCAGTAAAAAGTAGAAGCGCCTGACCCGGCACAATAGTTGCCACCTGCTTCAATTGTACAAGTGCAACCAATAATGCGACGACAAACACATCAATAAACGACCAACGGCCAATAAGGTGTGTGACATGAAGCCAAAAGGTTTGCTTTTGGATTAACCATCTTGGCCTTACTCTGCTTTTCCCTGCCTGATAATACAATGTACATAACACGCCCATTTTAGCTAAAGGAATCATGAAACTCGCCACCAAAATAGTCAGAGCGATCGCATACGAATGTAAATCCCATAGCAAAGATACGCCCTCTAAAATGGTCGATCTTTTCGAATGACCCGGCGCGCGCGTTATCATGATCGGCAATAAATTAGCGGGGATATAGAGCAAAAATGCCGTAAGCAAATATGCCCAACAAGTTTGCAGCATGTGGTGAAATTTTAGTGGCTTTATCTTCGTGTCGCAGCGTAGGCAACGCTCATTTTCATCACCTAACGCATGGCACTGTTTACAAATACGATTTCTTTTACCTCGGCCATATTTCTCTCGATAGGGAAAATACTGCCATGTACTGCCTTTTTCCATCACAAGGTAGATCATTGCCAAACACAAAATTAACGCAGAAAAAGCATAAAAACCCACATGCAATGTTATCTGTCCAAGCGCACCAATCTTAACAAGACTGACTAACACACCCACAAGAAACACATCCGCTAACAGCCAGTCTCTTGAGGAAAACAAAAGTCGACATAACCATCGATGACGTTGTGAAAGTGTGCTAACACTGATTCGAGAAAACAACACAAGAGCACCTAGAAAAAACATAAAAGGCAAGGCAAGAACACCCATAAAGAAAAAAAGGGCGACAAAAGGGTGCTCAAAAAACACCAGCTGCTTTACTGTATCGGTAATATATATTTCATGCGTCAATCCGTTGAAATTTATTTCCATGAAGGGGAAAACCATCAAAAAGGCAAATAACATTAAGCCTGTCAGTGATAGCGCAATAATTTTTTGCGGCTGATGTTCAATAAAAGCAGCTAAACGATACTTACAACGCGGGCAATAAGCAGACTCATGCAGAGACAAACTGATGTCAGCAATGAATTCGCCGCACTGGGGGCAGCCCGTATTATCTATCTTCATACTTAGTCAAAGAAAATGTTTACTCTTATTTTGGACAGTAAAAAGCGTAAATAATTGGTTTATTTCTTAAAAAAAGGTATGAGATAAATTATAAAATTCATGAATTTCAGTAAGGTGCCCAAGAGGCTCTCTCTTTGAGTATGGGAGATACTCTCACTAAACTGTCGAAAATCTATTTTTTGATCGAAACCTACATACTTAACTTTTAGCCTATGCGTTACAGCGCCTGCTCAAAAGCGGCAGCTAGCTGGCTGCTTATTTTCGATTTGTTTTTGATAATAAAAAACTGCCTGCGTAAATTAATACCGGGCGTATTTAACACCGTTAATTCATGATGCTTTATCTCTGAGGCGATCGTTAATTTGGACAAACAGCTGATGCCAAAATCTGTTTTAACGGCTTGCTTAATCGCCTCTGTATTACCCAGCTCTAAGATTCGTTTAGTCGGCTGAAATTTCTCACTGAGCGCATAAGAAAAAATTTCACGCGTTCCAGAACCATGCTCTCTCAAGATCCACTGTGCCTCTTCTAGATCCTCATCACTAGGAACATCTTTTTGAGCTAGGGGGTGATTAATGGATGAAAAAATGACCAATTCATCCTGACGCCAGAGCGTCCTTTCAATTTGAGGCTCATCGCATAAGCCTTCAATCAAACCTATATCCAATCGATGATGCAAAACATCCTGTATCACTTGCTGCGTATTTCCCACCTTTAGGTCGATATCAATATGCGAATTATTCTTCAAGAAATCTGCAATAATAGCGGGTACTAAATAATTACCAATGGTACTTGACGCTCCCACACGTAATAACCCTGCGAGATCCTCTACACCTGCATCATATTCAATCTCTTGGGCAAGTTGTAAAAGTTGTAATACTTTAGGCAGCAATACCTCACCTTTGGGGTTGAGCTTGATTCTTTTCCCGTAGCGATGGAACAGCGGTGCTTCTAGCTGCGATTCGAGTTCTTTAAGGGCCATACTCATTGCCGATTGCGTTAAAGCTATGTCTTCGGCGGCTTGCGTCATATTCTCAAACCGCGCTACAGCGGCAAAGATACGCAATTGTTTTAAAGTAATTCTCATCTATAAGTCTTTCACTCGCTTGTGTTTTTCTAAGATATCCAGCTTCCACTGCCGCTGCATGCCTAAATACAGCAGGGATGCTGTCCACGTAATCATCATTAAGCCTAATAAGGCCTCAACACCTACGGTGAACCGAATCCAGCCATCGGGTGTGATATCACCAAAACCCAATGATGTATATGTCGTAAAGGAAAAGTAAAAACAATCAAAAAAAGTGCCGTCAAAAGCACCTTGTAAATGCCCCACACCAAAATGCTTGAGCATCATATAATAGGCCAACGCAAAAAGGAAAATCTCCAGTATATGTGCTGCCAAACCATCAAACACATGAATTAAAAGGAAAATTCGCCGCTGCCGTTGTAACGTATCAATCTTTAAAGAAACCCAAGCTAAAAACCCATAGTGCACCAAGACACATGATACGACTAACGCTGTATTAACCAATAAACACAGTAACATGCATGACTCCTGCTTCAGCGCCTAGATTCAGCGCCTATATAGGGTAAAAGGCTGCAACATGACAAGATGTTAATAAAGTTATCCTATCAGTCAAATATCGCTCAATAAAGCAAAAAGGCGGTTTAAAATCGGTAAATCTCCGGCATTTTTCTCAAAACAATATTTCACTTTTACTAAAAATGCGTATACTTCCTCTCATTGCTTTCGAACGATCGATCGACAAATAATAAAATCTGTCTGATCATCAATAACGTTAATTTTAAAAATAACATCAGGCTTTCGGGAAAAAACGCTTCAGAGTCATTGCAACTTATCTTCAGGAGAAGATATTTCAATGGCTATTGCACAAATAACAATAATAAAAACCGAAGTTACGACAGGAGAACCACTATGGCAGCTCAACCGACATCAATGGATTACGTCAACGAACCGGACTGTACGAATCTCGATCACATTCCCGGCAGTTATGGGCCAATACCCTACTTAGCGAATGTTATTGATATTGTTAAAGATCTTTACGGTTTTATCGATAAAAACTATCACCGTTTCGGCGAAGTTTCTAAAATAAAAATTGCAGGCCAGCCCTCTATACTCGTTGTCGGCGCTGATAATTACCAACAAATTTACCTTGATCGTGAGAAAACTTTTTCGGCGCAAATGGGTTACGAAAACTCACTCGGTCATTTTTACCAAAAAGCACTATTACTGCGTGACTTTAACGATCATAAAGTACAACGCCGCATGTTCCAAACCGCGTTCAAAAACAATCAAATGCGCGGTTACGTTGACATAATGAACCCTTTATTTGAAGCCAACCTTGCGCAATGGAAAAACCAAAAAGACTTTTTATTCTTTCCTTCTGTTAAGAAAATCTTGCTGGATGTCGGTGCCACCGTATTTATCGGCGTTAAAGAACTCGGCCCTGAAATGGATAAACTCAACGAAGCTTTCTTGAATATTTCCGAAAAAGGCTTAATGGGTGCGTTCAAAGTCAATGTACCGGGCTTTAAATTCCATAAAGGTAAGCAAGGTGCCAAATACCTTGAAGAGTATTTTGCAAAAACCATCCCTATTCGTCGCGCGGGTGAAGGCCAAGACATGTTGACTCACATGGCTAAAGAAAAAATGGACGATGGCGATTTTTTTCCAAACGAAGACCTGATTCCACAAGCCAGTTTCTTATTATTTGCAGCGCATGACACCACAACATCCACACTTAACCAGCTTGTACTGAAACTTGCTGAAAACCCCGAGTGGCAGGATAAAATTCGTGAAGAATCACGCAACCTGAACAAAGCTCAGCTGGAATACGAAGATCTCGATAACATGCCATTAATGGAACTCGTGTTTAAAGAAGTCTTGCGTATGTCACCTTCTGTATCGCTAATGCAGCGACGCACCATCAAAGAAACTACCATTGGCGGCCATCGTATTCCGCCAAATACTGTGATTTCTGTTCCGCCTGTCTACAACCATTTCATGCCAGAATTCTGGACAAACCCGCATACCTTTGACCCAATGCGTTTTGCAGAAGGCCGCGAAGAGCATAAAAATCACAGTTTCTGTTATATGCCTTTTGGTGGTGGTGCGCATAAATGTATCGGCATGCACTTTGCCAACATGATTGTGAAATGCTTCTTGCATCAATTCATCTTGAAGTATGAGTGGACATTACCAGAAGGTTACAAGCCTAAGCATGAAGCTTTCCCGCTCCCTAAAACAGCCGACGGCCTGCCTATTATTTTGAAGGAAATTGCGTAGTTAACGAATTATAAAGCCTGCGGTTGAACGTGTTTATACCCATCTTCAAGTGTGATCGGTATAAACAAGCAACCGCCTACTTCATAAATCAGTGACCGCTTAAATCAACACCTTTTAGCCAGCTTTTGCTGGCTTTTTTTATATCGCTATAAAATTATTTCTTATGACGGATATAAAAAACAGCAGCAACAGCAATTAAGGCTGCGCCAATAAACAAAGCAACGGATAGGTGCTCATGAGGAGTATGGGATGGATGCGCAAAAGCAGTAAGAGGCAATAAAAGTGCGATTAAAGGGAAAATCTTTTTCATATTATTCTCAATTTCTTTATAGGGCTAACAAACATCCTTGTCGCTCATCGTGATGCATTGTAACAAAACCCGCTCTATTAAGATCTAGTCTTTCTTTGATCGCTGGCAGCTATACCCATCTTCAGGGGCGATCGGTATATTCCCAGAGCCTCCTCAAGTAGCCTTTTCAACAAAAACGTGCTCACATTCCCCCTCAGAGGCAAACATCACACCTATGACTATTCCTCTATCTAAAAATACATCTCAGCAAAAGGATTAAGGTACTGTATTTTTCGTCACCACACCGACCATCACAGGCCTCCACAGCGTCAGAAGCACACTAGCCACGGCATAACAGACGGTAAAAGTAACCCTAGGGGTAGTATTACCCGCTTTACGACATCAAACATCGCCCTGGTCTGATGGCTGGCTGGCTTGCCACTCCTCATAATAATCAGCAAGCAGTTCGCTGATTGATGTGCCGATATGGGGGTAGGCTTCCTCAGGCAGATTGGCGAGTGAAACCCTTACGGTCATGTTCGGTGCAGCAAAACCACTGCCGTCCATCAATACAACGGAACGCTCTTTCGCTAAGCGCCAGACAAAATCAATGTGTGGATGTTCATTCGCCAAATGATCACGGAATGCTTTCCCGTATCGATTTTCGGCAATTCCCGGTACATCAATCGTTGTATAATAATGCGCATTATAGGGGGTTTCTGAAGGTTCATAACCCAGTGCTTTATACAATGCGTGGTAACGCTCTTGGCAAATACTCTGGCAATGCTGTTTGTATACACCTTCTTTATCCAGTAAGCAAAAAAGTGAAAACATTACCATTTGTACTTGCTGCGGCGTCGATAGGCCTGCCGTATGATTCAGCGCAACGGTACGGCTGTCAGCAACCATACGGTCGATCAGCTTCATCTTATTGGGCGCTAATGAGATGGGCTTATAACGCTCATGGATTTCTGCTTTTTCTGTATCCGATAGCTGCTGCAGACATTCATCCATCACGTTATCTTCCGCAATGGCAATGACACCAAGACGCCACCCTGTTGCCCCAAAGTATTTGGAATACGAATACACTAAAATGGTATTTCTTGGTGCAACAGCGGCAAGCGACTGAAACCCGTTCACGAATGTGCCATACACATCATCGGTCACAATAATCAAATCTTTACGACGCGTTTCAACCAGCTCCCGTACACATGCTAATGTTTCTGGGTGCATCGCCACAGATGTGGGGTTTGAAGGATTAACGAGAAAAAATGCCTTAATTGATGGATCGGCAAGTTTTTCTATTTCTTCTGGGCTGTACTTCCACCCAGACTCTAACGTTTGTACAACATTCATCTCCACAAATTCAAAATTATTCAATTCAGGGATTTCCAGATATGGCGTAAAAATAGGCACGCCCAGTGCAATTTTATCACCTTTCTTTAGCAATTTATTTTCCATCATCGTATGAAAAATATAGGTCATTGCTGCTGTGCCACCCTCTGTGGCAAAAATATCGTATTTACCTATTTCACGTACAGAGCCAGACATTTCCTGAAACAAATAAGCACCTGCAACGCGTTCACTGCAGGCTAGCATACGCCCAGGAACAGGGTAGTGACCCCCTAAAATACCATCGGCCATTTCAGTAATGAATTTTTGAGGATCTATATTCAGATCCTTTTGGATATAGGCGAAAGCGTGCTTCAGCATCGAAACACCCGGAGAGCGGATGTTGTCTTCAAGAAAAATCTCGAATCGTTCAATGATGCCCTCTTTCTCTGGTGTGCCTCCGATACCCGGACGAAATATATCGCGTTCAGCTTCTTGCATAGCAAATCGATTCATCTCAATAAACGCATAGCGTGGCTCCAGAGCTACCCAATTGGGATTTCCCCGCCCCGCATTGAGCATCATTCTCTCAGAGTGATTGCCAGCCATTTCGATCAGCTTATTCTTAACCTCAAAAGGCCCGAGGCCTGCGTATTGCATTTCCTCTTCACGATCATTCATGGTTGCTGCACCTCAGTAAATTCACTCTATATACCTATCACTCTTGAAGATGCAAGGGCGCTGGCCGCGCTCGCTCACCCAATCACTTACTGATTGTAAGCTCATGGGGGTTCACTCGCTTGCCGCCTTCTTGCATCTCCAATACCGATGGGTATACACGGTAAAAATGACTTAAATAAAACAACTAAAAGAAACCAACGTACTCTACAGACGCAATTAAACTACTTAGTTGCACTTAAAAGAAGTTAGTTCCGTTTTATGACGCCTACCGAAAACCCCCCATTAAATATTCATTACGCTATGCTCAAAACGTTGCAATATCCGTGTCTTTTTGATTGAATATCGCGCTTATTTTAAATTCACAGATAAGTAGAGATAAGGGTTTGTTATGGCCGATCAATTTGTTGCCATTCTTATGGGGTCTGATTCAGACCTTCCTGTCATGGAAGCAGCGTTCAATGTGCTGAAAAAATTTGGCGTTCGCTTCGAAGTCAAAGTGACCTCAGCGCACCGCACGCCCGAAGCCACTCACACCTACGTTAAAGATGCTGACCAACGTGGCTGCGTTGCATTCATCTGCGCCGCAGGCATGGCTGCGCACCTTGCAGGGGCGGTTTCTGCCACGACATTAAAGCCTGTCATTGGCGTGCCCATTAACGCCTCACTTGACGGCCTTGATGCATTATTATCCACCGTCCAAATGCCTGCCGGCATTCCTGTCGCCACGGTTGCCATCGGCAAAGCGGGCGCAAAAAATGCAGCCTATCTGGCCACGCAAATCATAGGTGCCAGTAACCCCGATATTCACCAGTTATTAATTGACGAACGTGCCGAGGTGGCTGAAGCCGTGATTGCAAAAGACAGAGCCTTACAAAGCAAACTCCAGTAAATGTGCAAACGCTAACTATCGAGGAATCCGCTTTAACATTAAAAGCGGGAAAGGTTATCGCCTACCCCACTGAAGGGGTATGGGGGCTAGGATGCGACCCTTTTTATGAGCAGGCAGTCATGAAACTGCTTGCACTTAAAAATCGTGCAGTTGATAAAGGGTTAATCTTGCTCGCAGCAAATACAGAGCAGCTCCTACCTTTTACTACCTTAGATAACGCGTCCATCCATCGATTACAGCAAGAAAGCACAACGACTTTTCTCGTTCCCTTTAATCACGATACTGTTCCGCGCTGGATTACAGGGCAGCATGACTTGCTTGCTGTCAGAGTCAGCGGGCACCCTACAGTTAAAGCACTCTGCGAAACGTTTAATCAAGTCATTGTTTCAACATCTGCCAACACATCTGGGTTACCAGCAGCACGATCCCGCGATGAAGTAGCCCACTACTTTCCGCGCCTCCCTATTTGCCAAGGCGCTATCGGCTGTGATAAAAAGCCCAGTAGAATCATTCATTTCCAAACAGGCGACGTCATCAGGGGCTAGTCCGTGCAATCGATCAACATAGCGCAAGTAAAAAACTATCTACTTAATCTACAGACCTCTATTTGTGAAGCATTAGCAAAAGCCGATGGTAAAGCATCCTTTATCAAAGATGAATGGCAACGCGAGGAAGGCGGCGGCGGCATCAGTCGCGTTTTAGCCGGCGGCCAGCATATTGAAAAAGGCGGCGTGAATTTCTCACATGTGTTTGGCGACAAACTGCCGCCTTCCGCATCCGTACAAAGGCCAGAGTTGGCTGGCCGATCCTTTCAGGCCATGGGTGTTTCTCTCGTGATTCACCCTCACAACCCACTTACCCCGACAACACATGCCAATGTACGTTTTTTTGTTGCTGAAAAAGAAGGCGAAGAACCTGTATGGTGGTTTGGCGGTGGTTATGATTTAACGCCTTATTATCTTTACGATGAGGATGCCATCCATTGGCATCAAACAGCAAAAGACGCCTGCACACCTTTTGGTCAAGATATCTACCCAGCCATGAAAAAAACCTGTGATGAATACTTTTATCTCAAACATCGCAGTGAAGCGCGAGGGGTTGGCGGGTTATTTTTTGATGACCTTAATGAAGAGGGATTCGATCAAAGCTTTAACTTCATGCAAGCCGTTGGCGATAGCTTTATTCCTGCCTACTTACCGATTTTTGAAAAACGTAAAAACCTCAGCTTTACTGAACAGCAACGGGATTACCAGCTACACCGGCGTGGCCGCTATGTTGAATTTAACCTTGTCTTTGACCGAGGCACACTCTTTGGGCTACAGAGCGGTGGGCGTACAGAATCCATCCTGATGTCACTCCCTCCCCTCGTAAAGTGGGATTACAACTGGCAAGTTGAGCCTAACTCCCCCGAGCAACGCCTACTTGATGTCTTACAACACCCTAAGGACTGGCTATGATCGATCGCTACGCGGTATTTGGTAATCCTGTCGCTCACAGTAAATCACCTGAGTTACAACACGCTTTTGCACAGCAAACCCAGCAAGATATAAGCTATACCAAAGAACTCATCGCACCCAATGCCTTTGAAGCTGCAATACATAACTTCCAAGTATCTGGCGGCAAAGGCCTCAATATCACTGTGCCTTTTAAACTCGAAGCCTTTCAGCTCGCCGATACACTCACTGAACGCGCAAAGTTAGCACAAGCGGTTAATACGCTGATCTTCCAGCCTAGTGGAGAAATTGTCGGCGATAACACCGATGGCGCAGGCCTTGTTAATGACATGAAACAAACCCATAGCTGGGAAATAAAGAATAAGCGCATGCTAATACTGGGAGCCGGTGGTGCTGTTCGCGGCACACTTGGCCCTTTATTGGATGAAATGCCCGCATCAATCAGCCTTTCAAACCGAACGTTTTCAAAAGCTCAAGCGCTCACGAAGGTTTTTAACAACCCTCGCCTTCATGCCATCGAATCATTTCAGGGTCTCCTCCCTTTTGATATCATTATTAATGGCACATCTGCCAGCTTGCAGGGCGACAAAATAGATCTACCCGCCGCCATTCTCTCTCCCGAAACGCGTTGCTATGACATGATGTACGCAAAAGATTTAACGCCATTTCTTGCATGGGCTAAAGAACAAGGCGTGACACAACTTGCCGATGGCCTTGGCATGCTTGTACACCAAGGTGCCGAATCTTTTCGTCTATGGCGTGGCGTTACGCCCGATACAAAACCCATCCTTCAATATTTAAGGCGCATACTACAATGAAATCAAAGCGATAAATGCTACACGCTTACCCTCCTAAAAAGATCTCGTAATATCCTCAAGTTTATATTCAATTAACATTCCTTCATAGATGCGAACCAATAAAAGAAAGTGTGTCTAAAGTACACGCTTCATTGAACAGATGCGCTTTAATTAAAAAATAAATATCTCTATTTATGTAAATAAAAATATTTACTGATTATTTAATTTTATTTATTAGTATAAACATGCAGTCAATTATTCTTTTATTACTAGGTAAAGTTAAATTGAAAATCTTTATATCTTTCTTGTTACTATTTATTTGTATTTTTTCTTTCGCTGAACCAGATACATCAAGAGAGCACCTCACACAAATAATCGAAAATGTGGGCATCATTGAAAAGACAGGAATAGCAGATCACTTGAAACTCTCAGGAACTGCATCCTATGCCAGCGACCTCATCAAGTGGAACCATCGCATAAGAAAAGATAAAAACGTTTCCATTCCCAAAAAGATTGGTGTCACCCTTATTAACGTACCAGCAGTACCCATTGCATTTGCTGGTGACGTGGTTCTTGGAAGCTTTTCGAAAGCTTTAATTAAAAGCAATCACAAACTTATTCATGATAAAAACAAAGCAATTAGCGAAGGAATTCTAAAAGGGGCTGCAAGCTCATTAGCCCTAGTAGGAGCCATACCAGTCGATATCTTTATACATTACGTTATAAAGATACCATCACTCGCCTGCTCAGCAGTTAATTATCTTACTTTCAAACACCCAAATATAGGGGGTGACGATTTAAGGGATACACGGGCGATCCTTACGTCTATTAAAGAAAAAAATTATAGAACAAGAAAATTTAACAAACTTGTAAACGAAATTAACGCCGAAGAAAACGTCGAAATATTAAACAGGCCTCAAATTGCCTCAATATTAGCCGAAGCCATACAACCAAATTCACCTGTTTTTAAAGAGTACTTAACTGACTATAGAGAGCACTGGAAACAAAGAAAAAACCCTACATCTGTCAAAGATAACATCCTTCGGTTTTCGCCAGAAACTACAGACCTATCCGGAGCACCTATCGGGCTGAAAGAAATGGCTATACTCACCCGAATGGCCTATGAGCGTAGCCAACGAAGCGCATAACTAACTGCACATATAAAATATAACCACACCCCCGCCACCAAATACGGAATAATGACCGTTGAGTGAGAAAATCCTTAGGCACACAAGTTATCTTTTTCAAAAGCATTAACCAAAAAAAAATAAGCCTTACTAGGTTCTGTTGACGTTCATCTCAACCAGAGTAATGTGGCGCAAAATGCAAGGATACCCATGTAATTTGTTGCCTTTTTCTCATATTTTGTCGCCATCCGCCGGTAATGTTTCATTTTACCAAACATACATTCAACACCGTGACGTTCCTTATATAGCCAATAATCACATGATCTTGGCTCCTTTCGATTAGATTTTTGTGGTATTACCGCTTCAATGCCTTTATCAGTAAGGAAATTAACGAACACATTTGAATCGTATCCCTTGTCGGCTAAAACTGCTTCAGCATCGATGCCCTCCACTAAATTTTCAGCCTGACCAATATCGGAATCTTGTCCCGGAGTTAGAATAAATTTGAGTAGCAAACCTAACGCATCAGACACGGCATGTACCTTTATTCCAAAGCCGCCTTTTGATCGACCAAGAGCCTCATTGTTTGCGTTACTATCTTTCATTCCTGCCGCACAAGCATGTGCCCGATTAACCGTGCTATCAATAGAAACATGTTGTAAATCAGCCGATTGACTCTCTGATGAAAGGAGCTTATCCCATACAAGTTTCTGGCACCAACTGGAAAAACGCTTGAAAATACTATTCCAATTACCAAACCCCTTAGGCAAATTTCGCCACTGGGCACCTGTACGTAGAATCCATAATACAGCATTCACAAAGCGCTTTGTTTTCTCTTGATTACCAACACGGATGCCATTTATTTGCTTCAAAATACTGTAGATGCTTAGCCATTCTTCATCAGTTAAATGTATGTGATTCATCATTATAAAATCGCTGATTATACCCCAGATGCGCTACGTCAACAGAACCTAGCCAGCAAGGCTTAACATAAAAAAATTAAACACACACTAAAAACATTAAAATTTAATTTAATTTAAAAATAAAAAAACTATTATTCACAAACCCTACAAAACTTCGCACAAGAGAAACCTTCCATAAAAGACAGTCAGAACCAATCAGGGCCTCCTAGCACTTTTTGATCAGTGCATAAATTGACCGGAGAAAAGCATTTTCTCTCTGTATTTATCATTAATTGCACACCCCATAACTCGATGTTTCATACCCTTTTTGCTTTGATCATTAAGTGTTAACAAATTCATACAGTGACGCTTTATTGTAGCAATATTGAGCCCAGCGGAATGAAGCTGGCAGTCATCTTCTTTAAAAGTAACATCTAACCGCCAATGCAGTTTATTTTCTATTTCCCAGTGTCCCCTAATGGCTTTCGCCGCATGCTTTGCATCAGGAGAGCGTGAGCTAATATACCAGGAAACTTCTTTAGACTCCCCTTTATTTGAAGACCGATGCCGCTCAACACGCACAGCCGAACTCAAGCCGCTCCAAGGTTTAGCCTTATCTACCCAGTCTGTTAATTCAAAGTGCTGATATTTCCTTATCTCTAATCGACCATGCCCTTTATTCGCCTCCTCAAAATATGAGGTCTTATTTTCTTCATAACCATCACGTTCAAGCTTGTGATGAAAAGCTTGGATTTCTTCCAGCAACCCCTGCTGATTACCTTTCAGTTGCAGAAAATAGTCAGCTTCTTTTTCAATAATCTTTTTTGCGATTTCTTTTTGGCATCCCATCGCATCAATGGTAATAGTGGCATTTTTTACCTCAATTCTGTCGATAAGCTTCGGCAAAGTTTTGATTTCATTTTTCTTTCCTTCTGATTCGAGGGCGCACAGCGTCAGGCCTCGGCTTTGAGACCATGCACTAATAACATGGATGGCTTCTCGACCATTGTGCCTTGTTCCTCGCATCGTTTTGCCGTCTAATGAAATAACATCTCCTGTAGATTCACCCTGCAAACTTGAAACGAATGTCGTAAACCCTTCAATCAAATCTCTTGGTCTTATGCATGCAAGTAAAAGCCGTAATGTTTCTGCACAGGGAGCAGATTCGATATCTGTATGCTTCTGCAGCCAGTCAAGCTTCATAGCTGCAAAATTAGACATGCTGTTAGGGCTATCATAACCACTTATTATTGATGAAAAAACGATTAGAAGGAGGCTTTCAAGGCTGTGTTTTTGATTGATGCCTTGTCGCGGATCTCTTATTGAGGCTGTACATGCAGATATATTCATGGTGTTTGGATGGCAGAAAACTATCTTTGACAATAGGTATGAGAAATTGACTATTTTAATATTGAATTTTTCAAGGACTTCGTATTATATGACAGCTTAAACTTTGTACTGATCAAAAAGTGCTAGGAAGCCCTGTCAGAACCAATAAAATACAGAAAAATTTAATGAAACTTTTCTATATAGATATATGTCAAAAAACACACAATAACTACGTGCACGTTATAAAAGTAAATGTTTAGCGCGTGAAAACCTTCTACTATTTTTTGGAAATCTATAAAATGATTAAAAAGTATATATCAATTTTTACATTAATATCCGCCTTTCTTATTCAGAGTTCAGTTTTTGCTACCCAAGAAACAACAATTACTCCACCTAAGGAAGTGACTCCACCTAAGGAAGTGACTCCACCACATGACGGCCATATCACCAGCGACCAAGCCAATACATGGTTAGACAGCTCAACGCCTTTGCCTTTGACAACCGATCATGCAAACAAACTTATCGCTGATATCAAGCACCTTTCCAGCACTCAAATTTCTGAGCTTATAAACGACTCAAGCCAGCTTTCCAGTCAGCAGATTGCAAACATAATGACCAATGCTCATGACACGCTTAATGCTAGTCAAATCGCTGACTTATTAAAAGAGAGTTTAGCGAACAACTCTATAAGCTTTAAACAGTTGGTTTCAACAGTCTACGCAGAAGAGCAAGCCAAGATTGCAAAATTGGCTACATCTAAAGAGCTAACTCAATATATAGCGGCCGAAAAAGCTTTCTATCTAAACGTCTCAACCATCGATGAACTCAGCAAACACATAGCGGCAGAATCTGCTAAACAAGCTGGATTCATTACTAAACAAGAAGCTGCTGCCAACTTGACACACGAGGGTATTACGAGTGCTGCTCAAGCAGCTGCGAAAGAAAGCGCAAAAGGTAAAACCCTTATCGCTGTTGCGATTGGTCTTGCCGTTGGAGGAATTGCTGCCATCGTAGGTGCCGGTGCTTATTTTTACTCTACTGTAAGCTCAATTCATAGAGCAACCGATGCCCTAGAAGAGAAAATTTACACTAACCAAAAAACGCCTGTTACACCTATCACTCAAGTATACTCACTATAATTTCAACGAGTACATTAGAACTCGCTACAAATATTTTTTGTCGCGAGTTCTTCATCCATCCTCGATATCCATATCTGCTCTACCCGTGCGCGCAAGCCAAACCTGCCTACTACTAACAACAACATTTTCATGGCACGACAAATAAATAAACTTATTCTTTCTCGCTCTATTTTTTACATTAAAAAATTAGCCACCCTCATATAAACCCCTCTAAAAAATTTTTCTTGAACCAACAATAGGTGCATAAATTAACGCACAGTATCATCTAGTGTGCGCTTACAAAACAAAAAGACCAGAACCAAAAAATGGTCAAGCAATCAAGAAACCTGGCATATTTACACCCACTACTGTTAAAGGCTGAGAATATTTTTAAAATGGTTACATAGGGTATATACCCATCGGAATTGGAGATGCAATAAGGCGGCAAGCGAGCGAATCCCCGATCACCTACAGTCAGTAAATGATCGGGGTGAGCGAGCGCGGGCAACGCCCTTGCATCTTCAAGGGTGATCGGTATACATCCCGCTCAATAAGATTTATTGCTTGAAATCTCGGGACGTCGCCACACCTTTTCATATGAAATCACAAAATAATTATTAACATTAAAAAATATTGAATTCTTTTTCTTAATTTGATTCCAATCAGTCGTAAAGTTTTTATGGGTAAAAAATCGCCATGCCGGCTTGTATCACACTTCCAGTCAAAACATTTTTATTTTTGTCGCTACTTTGTGCCAGTTTATCGCAAGCGGCGCCGCCACCGCCGAATAACAATATACTTCGTATCAGCAGCAATCACATTGTAACGCAAATGGAGGCACAACTAACAAAACAGCCCGACTTATCAAAAACCCTAATTTTACTCGACCTTGATGAAACTTTAATCAAACAAAAGCCTGGCGAGTTTTTAGGTACATCAGACATGTTTTATTTCCTAAAAGCGCACATTGCAAAGGAAAAAGGGATCACTGTCCAACAAGCTAGCGATTATATAGACCCCGTACTCACTGAATTGTACAAACACATCAACCTTGTACTCACCGACGAAGCCCTGTCAAGCTGGATTGAGCATTTAAAAAATCACGGGGCAACAGTACTCGGATTTACAGCAAGAGGTCCAAATGTTGCTGACGTAACGCTAGGTCAACTGAAAAAAGTTAACATCCGTTTTTCACCGATTAATACAACAAAGAATGTGAAATTTTTTATCAAAGAAGGTCTGTATACCATTGGACAGAGCCAAACGAAAGGTCAGGCGCTTGAACATTTACTTGCATCGAGCTGTTGCACTATCCACAATCAAATAGTCTTCTTGGATGACAAGATCAAACACCTTAATCATGCGGCAGATATAATGCGCAAATTTTCAACGATTGAATTTTTACCGGTGCTGATTACCACTAATCAGAAAACGGCATTTAACCCTGAAGAGGCCATGAAGCAGCTTTGCCACTTCTTCAACACGCACACACAAGACGCTGGCTTACAGGCTCTCATTAAGCAAGGTAACCCATGGGCTCTAGAAATCACTAAAGCCTGTCGAAAACCAGTAGCCTCAATCCTGTGATAAATATTTGTCTTTCAGTTTTCTATAATTATTTGCTGAATAAGTGAAAAAAGCTGTTTCTTTATCGGTTAGCGGTCGTATTTTCTTCACCGGTACACCAACGTATAAAAAACCGGACACCAGCCGCTTGCCCGGTGGCACCAAAGAGCCCGCACCAACCACCACGTCATCCTCAATAACAACGCCATCCATAACGGTTGCCCCCATGCCGATTAAAACACGGCTATGAATGGTGCAGCCATGCAAGGTAACGTGATGTGCAATGGTGCAATCATCACCTACCGCTAGAGGATACCCTTCCTCATTGAACTCCCCGGCATGTGTAACATGACAAAGCGTAATATCTTGAATACTGGTACGTTGACCTACCTTGATGCTATGCATGTCGCCACGCAACACACATTGTGGCCATATAGAGCTATCATCGCCAATATCAACATCGCCAATCACAACAGCTGTTCGGTCAATAAATACACGCTCACCAATCTTTGGTTTCAACCCATTAAAAGAACGAATAGAATAATCATTATCGATATGTGCCATAACTTAGCTCCATTAAATATGCAAAGCATTATGCGCCAGCTATGATGAAACAACCAGCCAGCTTGAATGTACTTACCTAGTACATCATTTTAATCTGGCTGTCGGGTTTAGTTTTATGCCTTTTTTACCCATCACACTTGAAGATGCAAGGGCGTTGCCCACGGCACTTACGGACTGTAAACTCATGAGGATTCGCTCGCTTGCCACCTTCTTGCATCCCCAATTCCGATGGGTATAGTCATTGGATTCCAACCTTCGAGAGAGTGACGAAGGTAGAATCTATTACCAGACAAACCTTTTGAGATGGTGTACTTGCTCACCGCCATCTAACGGTTTCCAAACAAGGATGTTAATATGTTCGACACACCTCCTACACCTCCGCCTAATCTGGGAGTCATCACTGAACACCAAATACGCACTCATCAAGAACTGATGACTGATCTCTTCGTAAAAAACAAAAAGGCAAAAACGCGCATGATTAAAGACCTCCCCACATTTACGACAATCAACCCTGTAAACATTGAAAAAGACCTCGACAGATTACTCGACGACTCTCGTGTCCAGCTCAATAAACTAAAAGCGATTGAGTCCGTGAGTTGGAATAATTTTGCCTACCCATTACAGACCATTTATAAAAACCTTAATGATTTCTTTTCGCCTATTAGCCACCTTAATGCCGTTAAAGATACTGAGGCTTTGCGTAAAGCCTATGAAACCTGCCTGCCAAAACTTTCCGCTTTTTATACTGAAGCCGCACAAGATACGGCTCTTTTTCAACATATTGAATCCCTTCAATCGTTAAGCTTAAAACCCATACAACTTCGGTGGGTAACACTTCAACTGCAGGATCTTAATTTATCGGGCGTAGGGCTTAAAACGGAAAATAAAACACGCTTCAAAACCATTCAAATGCGCTTAAGCGAGCTTAGTCAACGCTTTAATAATAATATCCTCGATGCAACCAAGGCTTACCAGAAGCACATCTTAGATCTCACGATTCTTAAAGGCATACCGGCAGCGAACCTTGCACTTTTTAAGCAAAAAGCAGAGGACAGCCATAAAAAAGGGTATTTACTTGGCATTGATTATCCCAGCGTACACGCCGTTTTAACCTATGCAGAAAACAGGGAACTCCGCGAAGAAATCTATACCGCCTCTAACACCAAAGCATCTGATCAGAGCACAGAGGGCAAACAATTTGATAATGCAACGATTATTGATGAGATACTTGCGCTCAAGCTCGACGCTGCAAATCTGCTCGGATTTAATCACTACGCAGATAATTCTCTCGCCGCTAAAATGGCAAAAGACGTACCTGAAGTTCTCAGTTTCTTGAATGACTTAGGTAAACAAACCAAACCTTTCGCTGAAAAAGAAATAGTGACCCTACGTGCATTTGCCAAAGAGGCATTGGGGATTACTGACTTACAAGCCTGGGACTTCGGCTTCGTTAGTGAAAAGTATCGTGAGCAATACTTCTCTCTTTCTGAGGAGGTCATTCGTCAATATTTTCCGGCAGATAAAGTGCTTGAAGGGCTCTTCACACTCGTGAATCGTCTATTCGATATCCATATTACTGAAATTACCCATTTTGATACCTACCATAAAGATGTCAGACTTTTTCAGGTAGAAAAAAATAAAAAAGTTATCGCTAAATTTTATTTTGATCTCTATGCTCGCGATGCTAAAAAACAAGGCGCCTGGATGAGTGGTGCGAGAAGCAGCTTCCAATTTAAAGATGGAGCACAGCAAATCCCCGTCGCTTTTTTAACAACCAACTTTCGTCAGGGTGCAAAAGGGAAACCTGCGCTGCTTTCTCATAGAGAAGTACAAACCTTGTTTCATGAGTTTGGCCACGGACTCCATCACATGTTAACGACCGTTGATATTCAGGGTATTGGCGGTATTTCTGGCGTCGAGTGGGATGCGGTCGAGCTGCCGAGCCAGCTACTGGAAAACTGGTGCTGGGAGCCTAAAGTGCTTTCTCTCATCTCATCGCACATTGACACACACAAACCACTCCCACCAGAGTTGCTAGATGCGCTGTTAAAAGCCCGTGATTTCAACCAAGGCTACACCATGCTCAGACAGCTTGAATTTGCAATCTTTGATATAAAACTGCATGCCCTAACAGAGGCACCCAATACAAGCCAAGTTCAGGCACTGTTAGATTCGGTGAGGCGTGACACGTCTCTACTCATGCCCCCACCGTCAAATCGCTTCCAAAATGGTTTTTCTCATATTTTTGCTGGCGGTTATGCTGCAGGGTATTACAGCTATAAATGGGCTGAAGTTTTATCAAGCGATGTGTTTAGTCAGTTCGAAAAAAACGGCATTTTTGACAAAAAAACAGGGCAGACATTCGTTAATGAAATTCTCTCACAAGGTGCATCTCGCCCTATGGACGAGGCCTTTTTTGCATTTATGGGAAGAAAACCGGATACTAGCGCCCTTTTAAGGCACTCAGGTTTAATCAAAAAATGAAAAGGCGTTTTATTGCAGGGGCAACATGCCCTGAATGTCACCAGATGGATAAGTTGGTGATGTTTGATGATGAGAAGCAGGTGCGTTTTCGTGAATGCGTATCCTGTGGCTTTAAAGAAGAGCTGAGTGACCAGCCAAATCAAAAAGAAGTTAAAACGCGAGTCAACCAGCCTGTTCTTGGTGAAAAACCACTAGCACATGAAAACGAAGTGCAAGTGGTTAAACTTTTTGATATTGCGCATGAAAACAAAGGGTAACTGCTTTCTTTGAGTGCCCAGTTTCATTGCGTTGTCGTCGTGTACGTTAATGTTTGCCATCGGCTACAATAACAACTGAAGGCGCACCAAAACCCCCGCCTAGTATCAGAGGTTTTTTACTAGCGCCTCCATCAGGTTCCTCTGTAACAATCTTACCTTGCGCTTCAGCGCTGCAAGTATCTTGATCCCTGTTTGGCTGACGACAGTCATCGTAAGCAAAACATGGGCAGCACAAGCAAGATAAGGCTGTAGCTACCCATGGCGAGAAGGGAGAAGTATAGCCCGCATCAACACAAGCACTCATTACAAGGGATAAAATAAAAACTTTCTTTGACATGGACACTTAGGTTCTGTTGACTCAGGCGTTAATAACTAACTGTTTGTTATCAAATCATCAACTAAGTTCAACCAATATATACCGATCACCCTTGAAGATGGGTATATACCCAACTGACTTCAAGGTGCGCGATTTAGCTGTTGGAAATTATCATTAATTCTACTGCCTAAATCAGCGCCAATTTCAGGTAGTATTTTTTCAAAAAACTCGCTAATTTTATTTTTAAAATCCTTTGCCGTGGAAAAGTACTGGTTATTCCTGACTTTTTCGTTCATCACCTTCCACAGCCGCTCTATGGGGTTTAGATTTGGGCTGTATGGTGGCAAGGTGTGAAGTTTAATGCCTAACTTGTCCGCAGCGCTCAGGACAGCCTTGGATTTATGATAGCCAGCTCCATCTAAAACTAAATGCACTGTCTTCTCACTATAATGTGCTCGTATTTTATGGAAAAATTCAATAATCGAATCGCCATTAACGGTGTCATATTGGCCAATAATAGCTTCTTCTATATGGGTGAGTTCGATAGCACCTATTATATTGAGCCGTGTCCGGCTTCCCGTGGTCTCTATGGGTTTATCGACACCCGTTTTGATCCATCCCGATGTGATTTTTGTTGCTTGAGTTGGATGAACTGCGTCCATGAACAGTAAGGCTTCACCCTCTGATAGCTCAGCTTTTAGCGCTTCATACTTTTCAATAAATTGCGCTTGTTTTTCAACATCAAACTTATGTGGAATGCCTTTAGGCTTTTTATAGCTGAAACCCTTTTGGTGTAACCACTGGGTTAGCCCTGAAACACTAAACTGCACACCCCAAGTTGTTTTAATATAATGACCAATTTGGCTCACTTGGGTATATATTTTTCCTGACAAATGAGTAACCAGCAACTGAGATTGCTCGTTATCTAGGTAACCTTTGGAGCCGCCATTGGTTGATAATAACTTTTCATCATTTAGGTAATCATTAAGATGCCGAACAATCGTGGACTCATCTTTTCTTAATGCCTGAGCGATCATTCTTGTCGACCAGCCTTCCGACCGCAACAAAACGACCTTCAAACGATCACTTTCTCTACTGTCTCTTGCTTGCTTATGACGCAATTCCAGTGCAAGTTTTTCGTTTTTTGTCAGGTCGATTTTCAGCATCTGCGCACTATGATTATTTACTCTTTATAAATCAAGTACTTTCAATAGCGATGGGTATATCCATCTTTAGCAAAATAGGATTCTCGCTTAATTCACATCAAGAATAAACGTCACAGGCCCATCATTCACCAACGCGATTTTCATATCTGCACCAAACATGCCTTGCTGCACACGTTTTTCTGCATAGGTAGATTTCGCATACGTAATGGCATATTGATAAAGTGGCTCGGCCATATCAGGCGCAGCGGCTTGGCTAAAGCCTGGCCGTAAACCCTTTTGCGTTTCCGCTTGTAATGTAAATTGTGAGACTAATAACAAGCCTCCTTCGATATCCCGAAGACTCATATTCATTTTGTCATCCGGATCGATGAATACGCGGTATTTCAGTAATTTATCCACCATTTTTCGTACTGTGGCCTCGGTATCTGTTTTAGCAATACCCAAAAAGACTAGCAAGCCTTGCTCAATCTGCCCTATCGGTTGCCCGTCAACTTTCACACAGGCTTCTGTCACTCGCTGTAAAACTATACGCATTACACTTACCCAACATAAAACTGAACTTATAGCGTAAACCAAACACTAACCACACTGCTCTCACGCGTGTAAATATATAACATCTACTTTTTTCGGGTACTTTATTACGATTAACTTTTTTCTCTCTGCAATACTTACCGTAACCATGTGTATTATTTTCTTACCATTATCTCACGGGTATATCACCCCTGACCGTAATACTCAAATAGTGGGTCTGTTTTGAGAGCTTTGATGAAAACACCTCGGAGGAAGAAACAGTGACTATACAGAGAGATCTAACCTCCACCCCCTGTCCAGGATCAATACGATACGGCTCTAATACTCAATATACAGATGATGAGAAATCTCAGATAAAACAGAACGCAATAAACATGTTAACTGAAGCAGGAGATGCTCACGTGGACCAGAGTAATTGGTAGAGGCTCTCCACCGCCTTTCTTATACAACCACAAAGAAAATTTGGAAAATAAAAGACTAAAAAAAAGCAGGCTTACGCCTGCTTGGTATGACCTATACTCAGATCACTTGCTGCCGCGAGCTGCACGTTTCCGCTCATTCTCAGTCAGCAATTTTTTACGAATACGAATACTCGCAGGCGTTACTTCCACTAATTCATCATCTTCAATAAACTCAAGCGCTTGCTCAAGCGTATGCGTCACAGGTGGTGTCAGCGTTAACGCTTCATCCGTACCCGATGCACGTACGTTGGTGAGCTGCTTACCCTTACAAGGGTTTACCGCCAGATCGTTATCACGTGAATGTAAGCCAACAATTTGCCCTTCGTAAATTTCTACCGCATGACCTAAGAACATTCGCCCACGGCTTTGTAAGTTAAACAGAGAGAAGCCTGCTGTTTTACCGTTCACCATGGAAACCATCACGCCGTTTTGACGCGAAACTACTTGGCTGTCAGTCGCAGGGCCGTAGTGATCAAATACCGACGTCATGATGCCAGAGCCTGAGGTTAAGGTTAAAAACAATCCACGGAAGCCAATCAAGCCACGCGAAGGCACCATGAATTCCATTTTAACTCGGCCTTTACCGTCCGGCTCCATGTTACTCATGATGGCTTTACGCAAGCCAAGCTCTTCCATCACTTTGCCTTGATGCTGCTCTTCGATATCCACCATCATGGATTCAAATGGCTCGTGTAATTTGCCATCAACGATTTTTTGAATAACTTCAGGACGAGACACACCCAACTCAAACCCTTCACGACGCATGGTTTCGATCAAAACGGATAAATGCAATTCGCCACGGCCTGAAACGACAAATTTATCAGCGCTATCGCCTTGCTTAACACGCAGGGCAACATTGTGAATCAATTCTTGTTCTAAACGGTCTTTGATATTTCTTGAGGTCACCAATTTGCCTTCTTGACCAGCAAAAGGCGAGTTGTTAACCATAAAGGTCATACTGACCGTCGGCTCATCCACGCTTAAAGGCGGTAACGCTTCAACGTTTTCAGGGTCGCATAAGGTGTCGGAAATACCTAAATTCTCAACGCCTGTCACACAGACAATATCACCGGCTGTCGCAAGATCAGTTTCAATACGTTCAAGGCCTAAATGGCCCATAACCGTCTGTACTTTACCTTTCCGTTCATTACCGTCTTTATCAATAACCATGATTTGCTGATTAGGCTTAAGTGAACCACGACTGATACGCCCCACACCGATAACGCCTACAAAACTGTTGTAGTCGAGTGCTGAAATCTGCATTTGGAACGGGCCATCCACATCAACATCCGGTGCTGGCACTTCGTCAACAATCATTTGAAACAGTGGCGTCATGTCATCTGCCATATTTTCTGGGTCATCGCCTGCAATGCCGTTCAAAGCAGAGGCATAAATAACGGGGAAATCTAACTGTTCATCAGTTGCACCTAAGCGATCGAAGAGGTCAAAAACCTGATCCATAACCCAATCAGGGCGTGCGCCGGGGCGATCAATTTTATTGATAACAACGATCGGGCGTAGGCCTTGCTCAAACGCTTTTTGTGTCACAAAACGCGTTTGTGGCATCGGGCCATCTTGTGCATCAACGAGTAAACAAACGCAATCCACCATCGACATCACACGCTCTACTTCGCCACCAAAGTCAGCATGTCCTGGTGTATCGACGATATTAATCGCGTAATCATTCCATTTAATGGCAGTGTTTTTGGCAAGAATAGTAATGCCGCGCTCTTTTTCTTGGTCGTTTGAATCCATGATACGTTCGGTACCTTGGTCTTTACGATCGAGCGTACCTGATTGCGAAAGAAGCTGATCCACTAGAGTAGTTTTACCATGGTCAACATGGGCAATAATGGCAATGTTCCGACGTTTCTCTATCACTTATAACACCTAAAAGTTGAGCTTTGCTTAAAAAATGGCCGCCATTGTAACTGACTCCCCCTCGATTAAAAGCCCTCCCGCCCTCTTTATCACGCTAAAATGCGTCATTGGCATGGATTCAGCATACAAAACCTTTTACTTTGTAGAGCAATTCCTTATGTTGGAGGATAAAAGTCTCATAGATTAATTTTCATTAACCCCATGCTTTTTGACCAAGTTAGCATATAATGCGGCACTTCTTATTGTTTCTCTGGGGTGAAGTTATGGTGAACAAAATTCATCATCATTGGCATAGCCGCTGGCTATTCATCATGGCAGCAACAGGCTCAGCCGTTGGTTTGGGCAATATCTGGAAGTTCCCCTATGTTGCCGGAGAAAGTGGCGGTGCTGCGTTCGTTCTGGTGTATTTAGCCTGCATTGTCATCATTGGTATTCCTATTCTCATGGCCGAAACCTTGCTCGGCCGCCACGGAGACAGCAACCCCTTTAGCGCCATGATCAAGGCCAGCCGAGACTCGGATGCAAGCAAGCTTTGGGCTATTATTGCCCTGATGAGCATTACTGCGGGACTATTGATCATGTCCTTTTACAGTGTGGTCGCAGGCTGGGTACTCAACTACATCGGTGCGATTGCACAAGGCACGTTTACAGGGGTTGATTCTGCTTTTGTTGAAAACTACCTCGATAACGTGCTGATGGCCAATAAAGAACTTCAGCTCGTCTGGCACAGTGTTTTTACCTTTTTAACCGTGGGTGTATTAGCCTTCGGGGTTAATAAAGGTCTAGGCAACGCCATCAAAGTCTTGATGCCGATGCTATTCATCCTGTTGGCTGTATCTTTAGGTTACAGCTTTCAATCGGGTCACTTCATGCAGGGCTTCCATTTCATGTTTGACCCTGACTTCTCAAAACTGACACCCGAAATCGTCTTAATGGCCATGGGGCAAGCTTTCTTCTCATTAAGTCTCGGCATGGGTGCCATCATGACCTATGGCTCGTATATGGATTCAAAAACATCCATTACTCAAACGGCTTTCATTATCGCAGGTTTAGATACCTTGGTTGCCATCATGGCTGGGCTGGTTATCTTCCCATTAGTTTTTGCCAACGGCCTTACACCCTCAGAAGGGCCGGGACTCATGTTTTTAAGCTTACCCATTGCCTTTGGTAACATGCCGGGCGGTGTGTATTTTGGTACCGCCTTTTTTGTTCTCATTGCTGTTGCTGCGTGGAGTTCATCTGTTTCTTTAATTGAGCCGGCTTTATCTTGGCTCAGTGAAAAAACACCCATGAATCGCACCTTTGGCGCGATGCTGATTGGTTTGACAGTATGGGTAGGCGGCCTTGCTTGCATCTATGTTGATGGTATTTTTGATATTTTTGATATCGTCACCAGCCAATACCTCTTACCTATCGGTGGCTTGTTAATTGCTATCTTTGTCGGCTGGGTGATGAAACGAAAGATTGCAAAAACACAGCTCTCTACGCTCAGCTATTTTCAGTTTAACTGCTGGTATGCCACCATCCGTGTTTTTTGCCCACTCGGTGTCATGGCAGTGATTCTCTATGGTTTATGGCCAGCGATCAGTAAACTTTTTCAATAGCCTCTTAGCCTGCTAAGCTAATGATTATTTGCATTGGCTTAGCGGCATGACTCACGACGAACTCTCCAAGTGTTACCAGCTCATAGCAACCCATAATACGCTTTCGTTGAGCAATACATCGCTACTCTACCCTGACCGCCACACATCCTCCGCATTGCCGGTATTGGTGATTGATCACCCCTTGTTTGATGCCCAAATTTTACTCCAGGGCGCTCAGCTTATTCAGTTTACGCCTAAAAATGATACGCCCTGGCTATGGCTTAGCCCATTGGCCGATTTTAAAAAAAATAGCCCAACCAGAGGCGGCATCCCTGTTTGTTTTCCTTGGTTTGGCGTGAACAAAGAGGACGCCTCAAAGCCCAAACATGGCTTTGTTCGCCAAGAAGCTTGGCAGCTTCATGCTATCGCTAATATAGGCAATGCATTACAAATCACACTGCGCTTTAGCTATCGTGCAAACACACCCGATCTTTACCCCTATCCCTTTGATGCGGAAATCATTTTCACGTTATCAGACAAACTACAGATTGACTTTAACTTCACTAATCTCTCTGATAAAACACTCACGTATAGCTATGCCCTGCACAGTTACTTCGTCACCTTTAATCTGCCATCAACTAAGGTAGAGGGGTTAGATGGCGTAACCTATATCGATAGCGCAGACGCAAACAAGAAAAAAGTACAGGAAGGCGATATATTTTTTACGCAAGAAGTTGATCGTATTTTTCCTGAAGCACCCGAAACCCAGATCGCTCATACACTCAACAAGCTCGCCATATCGTCAAAAACCTGCCGTAGCTGCATCATCTGGAACCCTCACCAAGCACTCGCTAACACCATGAAAGATACCCTCAACCACTACAAACGCTTTGTCTGTATCGAAAGAGGTTGCACGGAAGATCAATCTGTCCAGTTAGATGCAAAATCCACACACAACTCTCGTGTCTTCATAAAAAAAACCTGACTAAATACCACCTAAAAAACATTTATCTTTTTTATGAAATTTGTTCATTTATATGAACTCCATTCATTTTTTGCTGTCTATGAATTCACAGGTATGAAATAAGCTGCTTGTTATCGGCCTATTGAAATAAAGATCTGCCGTTATAAGTATCTACGGTTCAACTATCAAAGCATTTCATACAAAAAAAACTATTAAACAAAAATGGGGGCTTACTCCAGGTGACTGTTGAGTATGCTTCTTCACACATTTGAAACAGTATTATGGTGGATACTATGAAAAAGCGTATGAGCAGTATAATCCCTCAGGCTATTGGTGCTTGTGCACTGATAACCGCAGCCTCCACACAAGCATTTATGGATGAAGGTAGTTTTTATGTGGTGCCAAGTGCTGGCTACCACATGACGCAAAAGCTTAAGCACTACAAGGATGCAGCAAAGCATGACACAGCTGTTAAAGAGTATAAATTTGATGACAGCATGGATTTTGGTATCGCAGGCGGTTACCAGCTTGATGGTAATATCGCGATAGAAGTTGCCTATAACTATACGCAATTTGACATTGTCGAAAAATATGAAGCAGGCGGAGAGACTAAGAAGAAAACGCGCTTCAACTACCTACATGTTGATGGTGTCTACTACTTCAGTAATATCTACGAGAATGACTTTTCATTCTACATCCCCGTGGGGTTAGGCTGGGTCGATAACTCACCTAAGAAAGACAAAGGCAAAGCCTTCAAAAGCGTGAATTATGCAGCCATTAACATTGGCGTAGGCGCACAGTACATGTTTACCGAGAACTTCGGTGTACGTGGTGATGTACGTGGCCTCTACGGGTTTAAGGAACAAAACGTCGACGCCATCGTTGAAGTTGGCGCGGTATTCCGCTTTGGTATGCCCGCACGCGTCAATAACAGCATGGCGGCTAATGACGGCATAAAATCTGCAGACATTCGCTTTAAGCTGAATTCAACGCAGGTCGTTAATGCTAGCGATCCGGACATTGCAGCACTGGCTGAGGCGGTAAAAAACAACCCCAATGCCAATATCAAAATCATGGCCTATTCGGATAAATCTGGCCCTAGCGCATACAACTTAAAGCTTTCACAACGTCGCGCGGATAGTTTAAAGCATATTTTGATGACCAAGTACGGTGTCAGCGAATCGCGTATCTACACCAAAGCATTCGGCGATCAAAAAGGCATGAGTAAAGATCGCCACGCCGTTGCTGTTGTTGAATATTAAAACCCTATAGCCATCAGCTTTTTCGCTGATGGCTTTTCCAACTTCCACAGACCTTCAAGTGATTAAGCCGTAACTATGAACAAAACCATCAAAAAATTTATTCCGCAAGCCGTTGCCGCTTGCACTCTCGCAGCAGCCGCATCCTCGCAGGCATTCCTCAATGATCTCGACGGCGGTAGTTTTTATGTGGTGCCAAGTGCTGGCTTTCACATGACGCAGAAAATGCATCATTATAAACACCTTGAGAAAGAGTACAAAAAAGAAGATCTGAAGGTTGATTTCGACAACGCAGCAGATTACGGCATTTCTCTTGGCTACCAAATTGATGGTTTCATGGCGATAGAAATAGCCGACAACTACACAAAATTTGACATCAAAGCATCACACCTAGAGGCCGGCAAAAAAGTCAGTGATAAGAAAAGTACCAACTACAATTATTTGCATGTTGATGCCCTGTACTATTTTAATGACATCTACGAAAATGCCTTCTCTTTCTATATTCCTGTTGGCTTAGGCTGGATCGTCAACGATCCCAAAAATGCGAAAAAAGGCGATGGCTTTAAAAAACTACAAGATACCGGTGTCAACTTCGGTGTGGGTGCACAATACATGTTTAACGACATGATTGGCGTTAGAGGCGATGTTCGTGGCATTTACGGCTTTAGCCAAGAGAACCTTGATGCCATCGCCCAAGTGGGATTAATGATTCGATTTGGCAAGCCCGTCAACGTAGGCGATTCGAAAGAGCAAGTAAAAAGTGTTGATGTTCTTTTTAAGCTAAACTCAACGGATATCGTTAATCTTGATGCACCCTCTGTACAGGCAGCCGCCAAAGTACTGAGAAATCATCCTGATGCAAAAATCAAAATCTTTGCGTATTCAGATAGCTCAGGCACCAATGCGTACAACATGAAGCTATCCCAACGCCGTGCTGCAGCCCTTAAGTCCATCATGGTCAATGATTTTGGTATAGAGCCTGAGCGCATTTACACCAAGGCATTTGGTGATGAAAACCATAGGAGCAAGTCTCGTCACGCTATTGCACTTATTGAATACTAATTAATTATCAGTCCATCCGTCAGCAGAGGCCTTGCTGACGGATTTTTTGCTTTCCCTTCCTAACTACAACAATTTTCCCTTTTGCAAAAAACTAACGCATCAATGTTTAGTCACCACGCACGGTAATAGGCTCTCCCCCTTCAACATTGACATAGAAAACATAAAGAACAACAGGCTCATCACCGATATTTTCACCGAAATGCCGCGTATTCACCGCTTCATTTAAAACATCTCCTGCTTTAAATTCTTTTGACACACCATTTTCAGTCGTCACTCTCAAATGCCCTTGGATCATAACAGCTGTATTAATGACCGGATGATAGTGAAGCGGCAAACGCATACGCCCAGGAATGGTTATTTTTAAAACTTGGGTTTCTGGTTGGCCAGCGGGGTATTCAGGCAGCATTCCGCCATCCCAACTTTTGGAACTTTGCAGTACGTTTTCTACTTGCACTTTTTCGTTGTAATGCGCGCCAGAATGGTCATCATCATGAGAAGGGTGACTAAACGCCCACTGACAAAGCGTGATGGCGAGAAACGTGTAAACAAATGCTTTCATAAGGACTACCTTGAAATAGAGTGGTTTATAATGCTGGGAATGCAACGTACTCGTCGATTTTTTATAATAAAAAGATATAAATACGCCGTGCGGGATATTACCGCAGCAAAGTGGGTGTGAATGAGAGAAGAAACGCGATAACATGATGTTCATCACTTTTTAATTGATTTACCTGCAATTTAGCAACAATTAGCACAAATGATGCGCCTATTTATCCATTGCTACTCAAGCGGCGAACAATTTCCCGACAATTAAATCAACTTTTTAAATAACTAATCGCTATACCCTGACACGTAAAGAGCATGGTCTTCTTCCGTATAACGACGACAAATCCAAATTATCGTTAGCTTTCGTTTAAGAATGCTTCCATTTCAACAAGCTTAGCTGGCGGAATTGGTGAGTGACAAGATTCAGCCGTACATTTTTCATGTGCTGCTGCATAGCTGGATATTTCATTTTCCTTTTGATCCTCTCCAAGAACAAGCAGTTGAAATATAAGAAAATTCATCCTACTTCCTATTGCGCAAGATTGATTTTTTTCTCGTGTTGCGGCGCATAAATTTAGGGAAATAATGAATAACAGCAACAAGGGGAATAGTGAGCGATATATTGCCATGAACGAGAGCCTTTTCTTTTTTCATTAGGGTCTCATTTGATGGCTATTTTTTTAAAAATTCAAAAAAAATTACAAATACCTGCGCATGCCATCTATTTACACTTTTTGCATAACGCACAATCATCAGCACCGCTCTTCAAAAGCGCTTACAATATTCATTGCACGAATGAGCGCGATAACCAGACCTGCACGCACGGTATTGAATTCTTCAGAAGAAACATTTACCATCGCGCTTGCTTGTCGGGGTGCCGTTTTTTTGATCGGCTGAGAAAGACCCGTAAGACCTGATCGAGATTATGCTCGCGTAGGCAACAAGTCATATCCTAGCGTTTTTTCGCTTGATACGTCCTGACAATGCAACTTTGATCACTAATCGAGGCGCTTCAGGATGACTGACATTCAAAACATAAAAGTAGATACAGAATCTGTAAAGGCCTTTCCTTCATCCAGGAAAGTTTATGCTGAAGGCTCGCGTGCCGATATCCAAGTACCCATGCGTGAAATCACCTTAGCGGATACACCGCTTGACCCTAACGATGAGTCCAAGGTAGATAAAAATCCGCCGGTACGCGTGTACGATACCTCTGGCGTTTACAGTGACCCATCCGCCACCATTGATATCAAAAAAGGCTTATCCCCCCTACGCCACGCATGGATTGAAGAACGCCAAGATACGGAATCCCTTACCGAAAAGTCGTCTGACTTCACCAAAGAGCGCCTTGCCGACCCTAAAGCCGATCATTTACGCTTTGATCTCAAGCAACAATCATTGCGTGCACTATCGGGCAAAAATGTCACACAAATGCATTATGCGCGACAAGGCATCATCACCCCCGAAATGGAATATATCGCCATTCGAGAAAATATGGCGCGCGCTGAAGCCACTAAATATCCGGCGCTTGCGACCCAGCAAGCCGGGCAAAGTTTTGGTGCCAGCATTCCTGATGAAATCACGCCGGAATTTGTTCGTAGCGAAGTGGCTCGCGGACGGGCGGTTATCCCTGCCAACGTTAATCACCCTGAATTAGAACCCATGATTATTGGTCGGAACTTCCTCGTCAAAATCAATGGCAATATCGGTAACTCAGCACTAGGTTCTTCCATTGAAGAAGAAGTCGAAAAGCTCACTTGGGGCATTCGCTGGGGCGCGGATACCATCATGGATTTATCCACAGGCAAGAATATTCACGAAACGCGCGAGTGGATTGTGCGTAATTCGCCCGTACCCATCGGCACAGTACCGATTTACCAAGCCCTTGAAAAAGTTAATGGCGTTGCGGAAGACCTGACATGGGAAATCTTTAGAGATACCCTGATTGAGCAAGCTGAACAAGGTGTTGATTACTTCACCATCCACGCGGGCGTTCTGCTGCGCTATGTACCACTCACAGCAAAGCGCATGACCGGTATTGTTTCTCGCGGCGGCTCTATCATGGCGAAATGGTGCTTGGCTCACCATAAAGAAAACTTCCTTTACACACATTTTGATGAAATGTGCGAAATCATGAAAGCCTACGATATCACTTTTTCTTTAGGCGATGGCTTACGCCCCGGCTCTATCGCTGACGCTAACGATGAGGCTCAATTTGGCGAATTACGCACATTAGGCGAGCTAACAAAAATCGCTTGGAAACATGATGTCCAGTGCTTTATTGAAGGCCCAGGGCACGTACCCATGCACATGATCAAGGAAAACATGGACGAGCAGCTCAAGCATTGTGACGAGGCGCCTTTCTACACGCTTGGCCCGTTAACCACGGATATTGCGCCCGGCTATGACCACATCACCTCAGGTATTGGTGCGGCGATGATTGGTTGGTACGGCTGCGCCATGCTTTGCTACGTTACACCAAAAGAGCATTTAGGTTTGCCGAATAAAGCCGATGTTAAAGAAGGGATTATCACGTATAAAATCGCCGCGCACGCTGCCGATTTAGCCAAGGGGCATCCCGGCGCACAATTGCGTGATAATGCGTTATCTAAAGCACGTTTTGAATTCCGTTGGGATGATCAGTTTAATCTCGCGCTTGATCCAGATACCGCGCGTTCGTACCACGATGAAACATTGCCGAAGGAATCTGCCAAAGTCGCGCACTTTTGCTCCATGTGCGGGCCTAAATTCTGCTCCATGAAAATCTCTCAGGATGTACGAAAGTATGCCAAAGAAAATGGTTACGAGGTGCAAGGTGACACTATCAAAATGGTTGATCTTGATGAAGAGATGCAACAAAAATCGGCAGAATTTAAAGCCGCCGGTAGCGAGATTTATCAGAGTATTTCGTAATGCGCTTGGAACATAAAACCTTTGCCATCGTGGGTGCCGGCTTATTAGGCCGACTACTCGCATGGCGATTGCTCGAAGCGGGGCAAACCGTCACGCTTTTCGACCAAAATCTGGATGGCAAACAAAGTGCTGGGATTGTCGCTGCGGCGATGATTGCGCCTGTCTCTGAGGTGCTTGATGGTGAGTTTGCACTCTACACCCAAGGTAAAAAGAGTATCGACCTTTGGCACAATTGGCTTCAAGATTTAAATGCCCATCTCTCCACGCCCATTGATTTTTCATTCAAAGGTTCGGTGATTGTCGCCCATAAGCAGGATAAACCGCTTTACCAACGGCTACTCAAAAAAATGCACGATCATCCGCTCATCGCAAAAACAGATTACCGGCCGCTGAATTCAGAAGCCCTTCAGGCTACAACGCCGAGTCTCGGCCACTTTACGGAAGGGTGTTTTCTTCCCAATGAAGGTTATCTTGATAACCAAGCTTTATTTGCTGCACTGCTTAGCCGCATTCAACAATTAGGTGGCGAATGTATTCAAGCACGCTTACCGGATACAAAAGCTGAACTTCTCAAACACCCTCAGCTTAAATACGCCCAAACCCTCATTGACTGCCGGGGGTTTGGTGCCAGAAAAACCCTGCCTCAGTTGCGCGGTGTTCGTGGTGAGGTACTGCGCGTTCGCGCCAAAGAAGTTAACTTTCAACATGCCGTGCGCTTAATGCACCCACGCTATAAACTCTATGTAGTGCCTCGCCCAAACCATGAATATATTATCGGTGCAACGCAGATCGAAAGTGCATCAGAGGCACCGGTCACGGTACGTTCTTCGCTCGAACTTCTCTCGGCGCTTTATAGTCTTCATACAGGGTTCGCTGAAGCAGAAATATTGCAAATGGATGCTCGCTGCAGGCCGGCATTTGATGATCATTTACCGGCAATCATTCAAGATAAAGATTACCTCGCCATCAATGGCCTTCATCGTCATGGCTACCTCTTAGCCCCGCCCGTTGTTGAGCAGACACTTGCTACTTTGGGCTTGCCATCTAACGCCTCGATATCTAACTCATCGCCACCTAACACCCTACCGCATAAAGGCATATGGCCTGATATCGTCAAGGACTCTACGAACGAATGGATGGATATATGCTAACACTTAAAATTAACGGTGAGGCGCAATCCTTCCCTCGGAATACGTTGTTGATGGGTATACTGAACGCCTTAAGTTACAACCCTCAACAAGTGGCTGTCGCCATCAATCTGACCTTTGTTCCTCGAGCACAATTTGAAACGCACGCGATCAATGATCAGGATGACATCGAAATTCTCTCGGCAATACAAGGCGGCTAAGATGCAAGACACGGTTAACTTCTATGGCGCGCACCTTCAAAACCGGTTACTCATCGGCTCCGCGCTTTACCCTTCGCCTGCGATTATGCAAGCGGCTATCACCGAATCACATGCTGAGATAATTACATTAAGCCTTCGGAGACAATCACCCGAAGCCGCCGCAGGCGCGCAATTTTGGCAGGGATTAAAAAACTTAAACAAACAATTACTGCCCAATACAGCAGGGTGTCATACAGCCAAAGAAGCCATCACCTTAGCGCAGATGTCACGCGAGTTATTCAACACCCACTGGATCAAGCTTGAAGTGATCGGCGATGACTATAACCTGCAACCCGATCCTTACGAGACCGTTATTGCCGCAGAAGCCTTGATCAAAGAAGGCTTTGCTGTATTCCCGTATTGCACAGATGACTTGGTTTTTTGCCAAAAATTAACAGATGTAGGGTGCGAGGTGTTAATGCCTTGGGGATCGCCCATCGGCACAGGAAAAGGTTTGATGAATCCTTATACATTGGAAGCTATTCGACATCGATTTCCACAATCGACCCTCGTGATTGATGCCGGTATTGGCTTACCTTCGCACGCTGCACAAGCCATGGAAATAGGATTCGACGCCATTTTACTCAATACCGCTGTCGCGCAATCTGACGACCCTGTTAAGATGGCCGCCGCTTTTCGTCATGCCGTTCAGGCAGGTCGATTAGGTTATCTCGCAGGCGCGACAGGCGAGCAACAAACGGCCAAGCCAAGCACACCTGTTATCGGCACCCCTTTTTGGCACCAATCATAGAGCGCATGCATCATGCCTTCAGCGAATAAACATCAACCCATTGTTTGGTCGATTGCAGGCTCTGATTGCAGTGCCGGTGCTGGCATACAAGCTGACAATCAAGTCTTCAGCTGTTTACACGTACAATTTGGCAATATCATCACCGCTGTCACGGCACAAAACAGTCGCAGCGTTCAGCATATTAGCCAAACCACGTTAGCGTCCTTCGATGCACAATGGCAAAGTTTAGCTGACGAACTGCCTGCCGATGTCATTAAAATTGGCATGTTAGGTTCCGAAAAATTGCTGCAGCGGCTGACTCAGAAGCTGGCTACCTTTAGCGGAAAAGTTGTTTGTGATCCTGTAATGGCATCAACCAGTGGTGGTAGTCTCATCGATGACGCCTCAGGCTTTCAATCGATACTTCCTTACATTGATGTGCTCACACCCAACAGGCACGAATTCGAGCAGCTCTTTGCTAAAGATATCGAGGCACTCGGCTTTGATAAAGCTGCCTTGGCAATCAGTAAACGCTATCAACTGGCTCTTCTGATTACAGGTGGCGATAGCTGTGGAAGCCCTTTCGCAACCGATGTTTTTGTGCATCAAAACACCGTGCAAACACTCTCTTCGCCTTTTGTTTCTACACCGCATACACACGGCACAGGCTGCAGCTTAAGCAGCGCGATAGCTGCCTTTTTAGCATTAGCTTATTCACCCCCTGATGCCGTGGTTTTAGCCAAAGCCTATATTAATCAAGGTTTGATGCTACCTGCTGTAAGTTTGCAAAACCCAGCGGCTTTTCAACATACACATTTTCCTGATGGGCTCAAAGCCTTTCCCTTTTTTGGTAAAGCGAAACAGGCCTTTTCATTTAAAACACTTGACCGCCCTCTCGGCCTTTATGCATTGGTTAATAGCATTGAAAGCCTTAAGAAAGCCCTTGATCTTGGTGTCGATACGCTCCAGCTACGCGTTAAAGGTGTAACGCCTATCAAAACGGATCAGTTGGTAGAAGAGGCCGTTGCCCTGGCAAACGCGCAAAATATTCCGCTTTTTATTAATGATGAGTGGCGATTGGCTATCAAACACAAGGCTTTTGGCGTTCATTTAGGCCAAGAAGATTTGGTTTCAGCAGACTTAGCCGCCATACACGCAGCAGGATTACACCTCGGCCTAAGCACCCACAATTGGTACGAAATCGCTAAAGCGCATGCACATGCCCCAAGCTACATCGCTTTCGGCCCTATTTTTGAAACGCAATCGAAGGCAATAGCCCATCACACAATCGCCATAAATACTTTGCAAGCATGGGTCAGCTTATTGCAGAATCACTATCAGCTCACAGCCATTGGCGGTATAGATACCTCGAATGTTGAGCGGGTAGCTTCATCAGGTATCAGGAGTGTTGCTGTAATCAGCGCCATTGGAAAATCTGCTGATCCGCAAGCCGCCGTTGACCAATTACAAGCCGCTTTAACCGACCATAAATAAATAAACAATAAAAGAGTCGTTAGTGAAAACCCACCGATCGTTCTGGCAACGTTTTATTTACTCGCCCTATGCTTTTTTTGCCTTGCTTGCGCTTGCTTTGCTTTTACATGCTGGCAATACATTAAAGGGCGGCCTCTATGCTGACGATTATATTCATGCGGCACTCTTTACTGGCGAGCCGGCTTTGGAACAAAAAGGCCTACTCAAGGGCTTAGGCGTTGGAGAGCCTTGGGCGTTACTCAGCAATCAGTTTAATTTTTTTGACCCTCGATCCGCTAACTATGCCGCGCTTAAAGAATACGGCATCTTACCTTGGTGGACTAGCGCCGATGCCAAATTACATTTTTTTAGGCCGCTCGCTACCGCCACACATCTTATTGATTATGCACTCTGGCCTGATAACACGCACCTCATGCATGCCATGAATATGCTGTGGTACTTGCTGGGGCTCTGCATGATCTTTTTGTGTTTCAGGCAGTTGGGGGTTAAGCAACCCATCGCGCTTTTAGCATTCGTCTTTGTAATACTTGATGTCAGTACATTCCATGTCACAAGCTGGATTGCCTCCCGCAGTATGCTGATGCTTATTGCCCTCGGATTCTTTTGCCTTTTTGCTTACCACAAAGGCGTATCCTCGAAAATCTGGTATGGATTAAGCTTATTGTTACTCGGGTTAAGCTTTCTTACGGCTGAGGGTGCCATTGGCATTTGCATGTATCTTGCCGCCTACGTGCTCGTGTTTGATGAAAGAGCTTGGCGAACACGCTTTTTAGCTATTTTACCTTTTGCGCTCATAGCTGTGGTCTGGCGTTTTTTCTATATCAACGCAGGCTTCGGTGCTGAAGGCTTAGATTTTTATGTTGATCCGTCTAATGATTTAGCAGCATTTACTCATCGCGCATTAACGCTCTACCCCACGCGTTTTTTTGAGCTTTTCTCGGGCATTGATGTGATGTCGGGGCAAATAAGTCTCGATATACAAAAAGGCTTCTTTTTTGCAGGCCTTGCTTTATTTATTTTATTGGTCAGCTTACTTTGGCAACCTTTACGATCGGATAAAACATTACGCTTCTTTTTTGTCGGTGCCATGTTGTCGCTGATTCCCGCTCTAACCATTGCCTTACCTTCAAGAACCTTGTTATTGCCGAATATTGGCTTCTCCGTGGTTATGGCTTTTCTTTTCTTTTTCACCTGCGATAAAGCGTTTACAGGCGTTAAGAAAATACTCGCCTGGCCAACGGTAAGCTTTTTAGCATTCATGCATTTGTTGGTGGCACTCGTTGTCAGTCTTTATATGTTCTCTGCCATCACATTTTCTGATCAGCTTGATCGCGGCGAATCAAGCTTACCTTTTGATACCGCTAATAAGCATGTGGTATTTTTGAATGCGCATAAACCTTTCTGGCTGACATTTTTTGCGCATGAACAAGCGAGTAAACAGCTTCCACTGCCTGCATCATTGCGTATTTTAGCCAGCGACTTTCACCCCATGCAAGTCGAAAGAAAAAATAAAAATACGATAATATTAACGGCTGATCCCGGCTTTCAACTAGATAGCCAACCTTTATCCGCCCAAACCTTCTCGGGCCATTTCAGTTATCTAAGTATGCAGTTGATGGGGCTTTTACGGAAAACGAATACCCCTTGGGTTTTAAATGAAACTCATTCATTTAATCACCTCTCTATTCGTGTCACCGAACTTATCAACGGAAAACCCAAAGCGCTTGAGGTTATCTGGGAAGATGACATGCCTTTCTTATGGGTAGCATGGAGTCAGAAACGCCAGCAATATGAAGAGATACAACTACCGGATATTAATACTTCAATTCAACTAGGCGGAACCCTTTAACGTGTATATTTTTAGTCCTAAGCTAAGATTGATCGTTAACAATTGCTGTACCACCTTTTTCATTGATAAACCCATAGATCGTTCCGTTATCACTTAAACTTTTCCAGTAAGCCTTGCCGGGCTCTAGGTCTGCGCCACAACTATAGCTGGTACTCAGTATTTCATCGCCTCTGACCAAGCGAGTTTCTTGGAGAATCTCATCAAAAATCAATGACATTGCATTTCTTTTCATAAAGCGGCCCACTTCCGCATTCAGCTTCTTTTTGTCTTTAGCGTTATCTTTATCGAGATCCTTAAGCATTTTTTTCCATGTCATTTTCTTACTTATTGACTGATAAGTTGAAGACAGCACTTTGACACTGAGCGCAGCGATTGAAGCACCAACAAGCAAGTAAATAATTCTTTTTTTAAATTCCGCTCTCTCTAAAAGCGTATTTCCCGCAGGAACAAACTCAACATGGGTCGACGCATTGGCACACAGAGTAAAATGATGGAAAATAAATAAAGGCAAACAAATTGTTATTAGCTTCATTGCTAAACCTATGCGAATTTTGCTAGGTTTAGACAAAGTAAAAAAAACAAAGTTCTTAACAAACGCTATAAATAAAAACTACGCTTCGATCAACCAAAACCAAGCACTAATGGTAAATTAATAACTATGTCCCTCGGCTACTTCCAAAAAGCCGGAGGTGAAGACGATCACTTAATCTATACCCATGCTCTAAACAGTAATCAACAACCTGATCTTGTGTCTCATTCAAAGATGCCTCGTCCGCCCCTTTCGCCATAAGATAAACGCGCCCTTTAGCCAGTGAAAATCGTTCAACATAGTTATTTACTTCCTTCATATCTTCAATACTTGAGATAACAAACTTGAAATAAGCTTTATTGGATTGAGAAAACCACATCATCGATTCGGGTTTAATACGTAATTTTTCAGGAATATTGGCATTCTCAAGCTTTGGTGAGCACACATAGGTAGATACCCAGGCATCCAACTCGGGCGCGGGAATTATTGTCGCATTTGTCTCTATATCGAGGGTATAACGTTCAGCCACAGATAGCTCAACACTCAACTGAGCAATGAGGCTTTGCTGCACAAGAGGCTCTCCACCTGTCACCACAATATTATGGCAGGGAAATTTTCTAATCTCTTGTGCCAATGATTCTATCGATAACTTACTTTGCTCTTCCTTTTTTTTGTATTTGACATCTTTTTCATGAACAAAAGATGTCCCTTTAAAATTCCAGGTATAAGGCGTATCGCACCAAGAACAATATAAATTACACCCTGACAGCCGGATAAAGATGCTCGGCCTTCCCGTTTCTGGGCCTTCACCTTGAATAGAATAAAAAACTTCAGGAATATCGGGCGAGGAGTTTGCCAAAATAATTTGGCTTTGCGTGTCTGCCACAAGAATAACTGGCCTAAATAATGATGAAAAAGGGATGATACTACAAATCCCTTATCACAATAATTAAAACTGTTGCTTAGAGCCAACCTAGCATTTATTAGGAAGAAGGTTTATCGAACAAGTCAGTGCATCAAAAACCGATACTTTATTTTATTTTTTCGTATTAGTATTTTATTCTCTGCCTTTATACCCATCGGAATTGGAGGTGCAAGAAGGCGGAAAACGAGCGAATCCCCATGAGCTTACAGTCAGCAAGTGATTAGGGTGAGTGAGAGCGGCCAACGCCATTGCATCTTCAAGTGTGATGGGTATATATGGATACTTTTCCAGGTAAAACAGGCTGTGCTTCGGTATGTTTTCACTACTCACTGGTATCTATCTTGGCGTTTTTTCATTCTGGCTTCTTAAAATAACTAATGAGAAAACTCGCCGCTAAAAATACAATGATACCACCACCAACCAAGGTAACATATTGAGCTGGATTGCCAATAGGAAGCACTTCTGGCGGGAAAAAGACAACGACAAAAGCAAAAAGTACCCCAATAAATCCACCACCTCCAATGCCCCAAACACCAAACATACCGCTGGGCAGTTTGTATCGACGCTCACGGTCTAGCTGGCTGTATCTAAGCTTTATAACGGCTGCGTACATCAACATATACATAACAAGATACAAAGTAATCGTCATGGATGATAATAAGAAGAAGGCTACCGATACATTATCCAGCACAAAATAAAGACTCGATAAAACCGTCACGATAATACCTTTATAATAAGAATATTAACCTGTACTCCATGCTTATTTGTCTTGGCTAACAAAGGGGGAATATGGCCTTCTTTAGCCGTTACCAGCAGCCCTTTAGATGGACCTACAATCCAGACGACACCACCCCAAAAGCCACTAACAATCCCATAACAGGAATCAGCGCATCAAGATGCAAATGCTTCAGACCTACAGTAAAGCCTTGCATCAAGCCAACATCTAAAGATATTTCACCGGGTGGGATCATCACAGCGATCGCCATTGAACCTAGCGTAAAGAGCACAATCACAACAACTAAAGATAAAAGCACAACTTGTGGATACTGACGTTTTGGATTAGCCAGCTCGTGGGCATGTACAGCATGCACCTCAACACCCGCAAACAGCAAAATAATCCCGCCTAAGAAAGCAAAAGCGTCGGGGCCATTAAGCAGTGGGAAAAATAGCAGGTGAGATGTTTCCCCCATCGCTTCCTCGGCTACGATGACAGCAACTGTCATCATGGCCAAGGTAAAGGCACTCAGATTGCTGGAACCTCTCATAACATCACCCCTTATATTGTGCTAAAAGAAAGCCATACCAAAAAACCTAAACCATCGATAATCAGTAAAATTTTCATTGAGGGTTAACGTGATTGTCGTATTAGATGTCAAATACTCGTAGGAATCTCCAAAATACATAAGGACTGGATTTTAGGCCGGCTGAGCATATACATTTTCTTATCCAGGCTATTAGTCTGAATCCATTAAGACGCTTATGTACGACTGAAATATCAACTCTAGAAAGCCTCTCAGAATATGACATCAATATATAGACAGGTTTATTTTATTTTCTTAATGAAAATAGAAAAATTCATCACTTACTTTAATAGCACTTATTTCTCATAAACAGTTCACTTGTTATATTGAACAAGCCATAATTTATCTGCTTAAAACTCAACGAACTCTGCCAACACTGCTCTATACCCAACTGACTTCAAGGTGCGCGATTTAGCTGTTGGAAATTATCATTAATTCTACTGCCTAAATCAGCGCCAATTTCAGGTAGTATTTTTTCAAAAAACTCGCTAATTTTATTTTTAAAATCCTTTGCCGTGGAAAAGTACTGGTTATTCCTGACTTTTTCGTTCATCACCTTCCACAGCCGCTCTATGGGGTTTAGATTTGGGCTGTATGGTGGCAAGGTGTGAAGTTTAATGCCTAACTTGTCCGCAGCGCTCAGGACAGCCTTGGATTTATGATAGCCAGCTCCATCTAAAACTAAATGCACTGTCTTCTCACTATAATGTGCTCGTATTTTATGGAAAAATTCAATAATCGAATCGCCATTAACGGTGTCATATTGGCCAATAATAGCTTCTTCTATATGGGTGAGTTCGATAGCACCTATTATATTGAGTCGTGTCCGGCTTCCCGTGGTCTCTATGGGTTTATCGACACCCGTTTTGATCCATCCCGATGTGATTTTTGTTGCTTGAGTTGGATGAACTGCGTCCATGAACAGTAAGGCTTCACCCTCTGATAGCTCAGCTTTTAGCGCTTCATACTTTTCAATAAATTGCGCTTGTTTTTCAACATCAAACTTATGTGGAATGCCTTTAGGCTTTTTATAGCTGAAACCCTTTTGGTGTAACCACTGGGTTAGCCCTGAAACACTAAACTGCACACCCCAAGTTGTTTTAATATAATGACCAATTTGGCTCACTTGGGTATATATTTTTCCTGACAAATGAGTAACCAGCAACTGAGATTGCTCGTTATCTAGGTAACCTTTGGAGCCGCCATTGGTTGATAATAACTTTTCATCATTTAGGTAATCATTAAGATGCCGAACAATCGTGGACTCATCTTTTCTTAATGCCTGAGCGATCATTCTTGTCGACCAGCCTTCCGACCGCAACAAAACGACCTTCAAACGATCACTTTCTCTACTGTCTCTTGCTTGCTTATGACGCAATTCCAGTGCAAGTTTTTCGTTTTTTGTCAGGTCGATTTTCAGCATCTGCGCACTATGATTATTTACTCTTTATAAATCAAGTACTTTCAATAGCGATGGGTATATATAAAACGCTGGCTACAGGTAAAAATTATGGTGCTTACTCCACTTGAATTCGGCAACAAACTGTTAAAAGACCAAACTTTCAGTGTTTTATTAGGAAGCGAGTTAACCGCCATCAGTCATGGGGCTTCCGAGCTTACTCTGATCACTCAGAAAACATTCAACCAGAATAATGGGTTTATTCATGGCGGTGTTTTAAGCTATTTAGCCGATTGTGCTATTACCTTTGCTGGCGGTTCAGTTTTAGGCCCTGATGTAGTTACTTCAGAATATAAAATAAATTATTTAAAGCCCGCTATCGGCAAAAAACTTATCGCCAAGGCCACCGTGTTATCTTCAGGAAAAAGGCAAGCCACATGTGAATGTAAAATCTTCGTTGAGAATGATGATGGTGAAAAATTGGTTGCCGTCGCATTGGGGACTATTGTCAAGTTCGAGCAGTAAAAACGTATTATCCTGTCAGGGCTTCCTAGCACTTTTTGATCAGTACAAAGTTTAAGCTGTCATATAATACGAAGTCCTTGAAAAATTCAATATTAAAATAGTCAATTTCTCATACCTATTGTCAAAGATAGTTTTCTGCCATCCAAACACCATGAATATATCTGCATGTACAGCCTCAATAAGAGATCCGCGACAAGGCATCAATCAAAAACACAGCCTTGAAAGCCTCCTTCTAATCGTTTTTTCATCAATAATAAGTGGTTATGATAGCCCTAACAGCATGTCTAATTTTGCAGCTATGAAGCTTGACTGGCTGCAGAAGCATACAGATATCGAATCTGCTCCCTGTGCAGAAACATTACGGTTTTTACTTGCATGCATAAGACCAAGAGATTTGATTGAAGGGTTTACGACATTCGTTTCAAGTTTGCAGGGTGAATCTACAGGAGATGTTATTTCATTAGACGGCAAAACGATGCGAGGAACAAGGCACAATGGTCGAGAAGCCATCCATGTTATTAGTGCATGGTCTCAAAGCCGAGGCCTGACGCTGTGTGCCCTCGAATCAGAAGGAAAGAAAAATGAAATCAAAACTTTGCCGAAGCTTATCGACAGAATTGAGGTAAAAAATGCCACTATTACCATTGATGCGATGGGATGCCAAAAAGAAATCGCAAAAAAGATTATTGAAAAAGAAGCTGACTATTTTCTGCAACTGAAAGGTAATCAGCAGGGGTTGCTGGAAGAAATCCAAGCTTTTCATCACAAGCTTGAACGTGATGGTTATGAAGAAAATAAGACCTCATATTTTGAGGAGGCGAATAAAGGGCATGGTCGATTAGAGATAAGGAAATATCAGCACTTTGAATTAACAGACTGGGTAGATAAGGCTAAACCTTGGAGCGGCTTGAGTTCGGCTGTGCGTGTTGAGCGGCATCGGTCTTCAAATAAAGGGGAGTCTAAAGAAGTTTCCTGGTATATTAGCTCACGCTCTCCTGATGCAAAGCATGCGGCGAAAGCCATTAGGGGACACTGGGAAATAGAAAATAAACTGCATTGGCGGTTAGATGTTACTTTTAAAGAAGATGACTGCCAGCTTCATTCCGCTGGGCTCAATATTGCTACAATAAAGCGTCACTGTATGAATTTGTTAACACTTAATGATCAAAGCAAAAAGGGTATGAAACATCGAGTTATGGGGTGTGCAATTAATGATAAATACAGAGAGAAAATGCTTTTCTCCGGTCAATTTATGCACTGATCAAAAAGTGCTAGGAGGCCCTGATTATCCTGTGTGTCAACATGCTTAATTTAAGTGACTGCTTAATACAGAGGTAGCTATTACCCTATGTGGACTACCTCCGTACTACTCAATCCTTGGAAAGCGCTGTAAAGAGCCCACACAACACAAAAATTCAGCCATGCCTGCATGGCGCACTTCACAAAGCGAAATTCGCTCGAGTATCCAAAGTCAATAATGCATGCGTTTGGCAGGCTTATAGCCTTTTGGTTCCAATACTAAAATTCACCCAACGCACGTGTTAATACCTAAAACTAAGCATTCGTTATCCATTCGGCCGCTTTATCTCCGATCATCATGCATGGAATATTTGTATTTCCTCGGATGATTTTTGGCATGATGGATGCATCAGCAACACGTAAACCTGTTACGCCTCTAACGCGTAGTTGGTTATCCACAACGGCTAAATCATCATTACCCATTTTACAGGTACCTACAGGGTGGTAGTCTGTTTCGATGTATTCACGGATAAATGCCATAATTTCTTCATCCGTCTTAGCCTCATCCGCCCCTTTTGCTTCCGTCCCTAGTAAACCATGCCATGATTCATGGTGCATCCAACGCTGGACAAATTTAAACAAATTAATCAATACCGAAGTATCATCTTCATTTTCTAAAAAGTTAAAATCAATTTTAGGGTCATCCGTTCCATCAGCACTTCGAATACCCACATGCCCCGAGCTTTTGGGGGTTAACAAGCATGCTCTAACGCTAACACCGTGATCCTTAGGTAGCTTATCCGTCATACTATACATAAGCCCAGGCATAAAGTGCAGCTGTGTATCAGGTGCTTGCAATCCTTCCTTAGAGCGCCAAAATGCACCGACCTCCAGTGAGTTTTGAGTACCCAATCCTTTTTTGAAAAAAAAGTAATCAATGGCAACTTTAATCTGCTTAACGATACTTGTTGCTACACCATTAAGGGTAATAGGTTCGTTACAGTAATAATTAAAAAGAAAACTAATGTGATCTTGTAGATTTTTCCCTACACCTTTAAGGTCAGCAACAATAGGGATATTGTGTTTTTCTAGTTCTCTGACTTCCCCAATACCTGACACCATCAATAGTTGCGGGCTTTTTAAACTTCCTGCCGATAAAACAATCTCTTTGGATGCAAAAAATTCTATTACCTTTCCTTTCTTCTTAGCGCGAACACCTTTCGCTCTATTGCCTTCGAATAAAATCTTTTCAACTTCAACATCTGTTTCAATGGTTAAATTAGGGAAGTTTTTAATGGGATCAAGGAAAGCTGTAGATGTCCCAAACCGTTGTCCGCTTTGTATGTTGGCATGATAACGCCCTACACCATCTTGTTTTTCGCCATTAAAATCGTCATTTTTTTCTAGGCCTAATGCCTCCCCTGCTTTAATAAACTCTTCAAACAGAGGGTTATCACCCAATGTTAGGTTAATCGGCAGATCGCCCTGGCTAGAGTGATATTTATTATCTGTGTTACACCAGTTTTCAATGGCCTTAAAGTTTTTAAGCACATCTTTATAAGACCACCCCTCATTCCCTAAAGCTGCCCATTCATCATAGCATTGTGCATTCCCACGAATACTGACCATACCATTCAGATTACTGCTACCACCGAGCATTTTTCCACGATGCTGCATAAGTGTTCGATTATTTAGCTGTTTTTGAGGCTCTGAATTAAGGTACCAATTTAACTTGCGGCTTTTGATCACCTCTTGTGTACCGCCAGGCATGCGTATCATTGGGTGCTTATCTTTGGGGCCGGCCTCAATCAGTAATACACTAAAACCTTTCTTGACTAAGCGATTGGTTAATACCGCACCTGATGAACCTGCGCCGACAACAATATAATCAAAAACATTTTCCATAAACCTGCGTTCCTCAATAGTGGATTGCTCGATATATTTTTCATTATGTGAAGTGTGTTAGCACTTATTAAGCCGTAGAATTTATTAAGTCTGGGTATGTGCTTATTGCACGATCACTGCATAAATTATTGTAACTAGCGACTATTTACAAAATGAAAATGGCTTCTATCTTATTTTTTTCTTCCCTGTTGATCTGAACTTTAAAACACATTAGCCAAACAAACAATTAACGATTATTCATTTTAGAATACGTCTCTTAGAATCAAGCATGCATAAAAAAACCGAGTGTTAAACTCGGCTTTTTCTACAAAGTTAGTCCGTTAATCGGTACTATTAACGCGTAGGGGCATGAGATAAGGCTCTAGAATGCCATCCGCATCAACAAGCTTTAACCAAAGCAGCTGTTTTGCATACTTTTTATCTACATCCAACAACAGTGAAAACGGCGCTGTAGCGGCTAAGTCATAAACATGATTATAAAGCACCTTTTCCTCTCCGTTTTCGTCTTCATGAAGCACTTGTAACTTGAAGGTTTTAGACGTACTAAAATAGGACATCAGGTGAATATCGATCTCAATGTTCTCTCGCGTATTTTTAAAGCGAAAAGTTGCCTGAACAGGGTTAACCGGCTTGAGAAAGTGAACAAATTCGACTTCTTCTTTGTCGACGCCAAACTTAACTTTCTCTTTCATTTTGAAGGGATAATAGCCCATGGCTTCATAGGCTTTAATGAAGTTTACCGCAAGAACGGGTTTACTCGCCTGAGCCACCGTTCGCCCTAACAAATTCTCAAGACCCCAATTATATCCTAGATAACTCAGCTGATGCATATACGTATCTTGCAGCAAAGTTAATTGTTGAAGTCTTTTTTCATCTTTAACAAAAAAGCCAACATTGGCACCAGTAAAATCAAGGGATGCTTGTGAATAACCTTGTGAGTTGTTATCGCCAATCAAGCGGGAAATTGTACTTTTAAACTCACCTAGCAAACCTTTGTGGTCTTCAAAATCATCAACGCCATCTTCTAGAATTTCTTTTAAGTAATCGTTGCTAATGAAACCATCGACCAAGTGGGCAAAAGGGTTTTCGTTATCTTGGAAGTAGACCAAGAATCCGCCCTGAAAGTGCTCCTGAGTAAAAGGTGATTTTGCCCACCGTCCGTCCCACAGTGCAAATGCCGAGTCAATTCTCGCTTTATCCCGTGCCATACCGTCGGCAAAATAATTGGCAGACATCACCGGTGTTTGTGAGAAATATTCTTCATAATAACTAAGGTCTTTGGCAGTTGTTGATCTTACTTTTAATCCATCATATCGCATGGTGACATCGTGTGTATGATCAGTTTGGATACTGATATTAGAAAAAGGGGAGATGTTTGTTGCAGGCTGAGATAACGTATAGCTAAAGCTAAGGCGACCGGCTTGCGTTGATAAGGCAATAGATGCTGCCGCCAGGAAAAGTAGCCTGTAAAAAAACCTGTAATGTTTCATACGCTGTCCTCTGAGTAATATAAGCCATAAGACAATTTCTCCTGCTTTTAGTTCGGCGTAAGTCTATTCCCTACGTAAAATCAATGCTTGTTTTGTATCAGTAATTCTTTTTTTCTTCGTGACATTTTTTTTATACTGGCCTCATGCACAGAGGCGCTTGCTCGGTCTGCACATTGCTTTCTATAAACAATGATTTTTGGCTTATCCAATCGGAAGAATTTTGCACCTTTTAATGGGTCACTCAAGTGCTCTGAAAAACGCCTTTCTATATCCGTCGTTATGCCTGTATAAAACTTCTGCTTCTGCGTTTCTATGATATACACCCACCAACTCGTCTTCGATGCCATGGACAATCCTTAATTATCAATTTGATTGTTTTTTTATAAGTGTACTTTGTTTACACTGCAAGCATCTATGGCAGCCACAGAGAAGATTTATGAAAAAATATTTTTTTCTAATCGCACTAATTTGGATTGCAGGATGCACCTCTTACATGCGCATGAATCGCATCACCTATAATGAAACGGTCTTCACACCAGGGGATACAATCTATGTTGTCTCAGCACATAAAGAAACCAACGATTCGCTAGAATTTAAAACCTTTAAACCTTACATAGAAGAAGGCCTCAATCAGCATGGGTTTAAAACGGTAAACTCATTAAAAGCTGCAAAAATGGTTGCTGTGATCAACTATGGCATCGACACGGGCAGCACGAAAATTGTGTCAACACCTATCTATGGCTATGACAGTTTTAACCAGTATTCGCTCATCATCCCAGGTTACCCAACACCTGGATATGCGATGATGGGAATGACTACTGTCGCGTATGAAGAATATAATCATGTTCTTTCCATTGAAATCTTCGACGCAAAAAGTCTTAACTCAAAAAACATTCGTCAGCTATATACCTCTAAGGTGATCAGTAAGAACTTATGCCCTTTCATTGCACCGGTCTTTCCTGATTTGGTTAAAGGCTTATTTAAAGGTTTCCCCGCACAGAATGGCGACATACAAGAAATCAACGTTAAAACAAATATGTCCTGTAAAAACTACTGAGGCGATTTCAGCTTGGTGCGATAAATCTCTGCAACCACAACAGAAAAAGCCACGGCTAAACAGGTAAGGGGTTGGATTTTAAAATATGTCCCGCCTGTTAGCCCGTGCAAAGTCAAAACACAAATGACAGAAGCCGCCATCACCAAATCAACGTCTGGCACTTTCCGCATCCTTACCACTTGCTTGGTCAGACTCCACGCAAAAACCAGCATGAGTAAAAGCATCAAGCTCGCACCCACGCCCCCCCATTCAACCAAAAACTGGATGATGAAGTTATGCGGTTGATCGTCATAAACGCGCTCTGGGATAAAAAAATAACCGTAAGGGCCAAGCCCAAACCATGGGCTTTCTAGCATGGCATCTACTGACATCGTCCACATCTGAAGCCGCCCAGTCGTCAGCTGATTTATGGCCTGCGCCTGACTCAAATCAATCGTTGCTGCCTGTGGCGTATCGGCAAATATACGCGTCACGCCATTCCAAGGGTAAACACTGAACTTCTCAGCAATCAGAAATCCGCACCCCATCAAAACAAGTAAGACGAAAAGCCGTAAAAATCGTTTTTCACGCGTAGAAAAAAGGTGTAAAAGCGCAAGAAAAAAAAGTGTTATCGCTGTCGCTGACATAGCCATGCGACCACCAGACCAAATAACAAAGCTAAAGCCGATCAAAAACAAGCATCCGATCATTACCAACTTTATTGATGCCTTTTTCTTATCCGTCAAAAACCATGCAGCAAAACTTACCGCTACCACACAGGCAAGATTCCCCTGATCTCTAATATGTGGTCCAAAAGGCGGCTCAGAAAACCAAAGGTCAGCAGCAATCGGCAGGCCATGATACATAAAGACCTGAATAGCTATCATGCACATAAAGCCTAAGGCTAATGAGATAAACACATCCCGCCCTTTAATAACTTTAATAAAAATCAGCCGAGACAGCACGATGACAAATGCCAAAATATTCAGATCGTATAAATGGCGTAAAAAACTCGTTACTAATTGCCTTGTTGAGGACGCATCATCAAACCAGACCCATGCTAACGACACTATTGAGCTGATAATCCACCCTAACAACATCAGCGCAACAATGGGCCTTTGATTAAAAAGCTGCTTACTAAAAGCGATTGTTTTTTTTGATAAAGCCAAATCAGCGATAACGACAAAACTAAGCAGAAAACCTAAATAGTAAGCAAGGTAATTAACACCGGTTACATAAAAAGGAATCGTTGCGATAAAAGTCATCAGTGCAGCTCGGATAATACGAAACCGCATCAACGAAAGATGGTTTAGCTGATCAATCATTAACATATTCCCTTATGACGGTTTGATTCGTTCAAAAACCAAAATCCAGGAGTCCGAGAATCCGGAGTAAAGCCAAACAAAAGGCTGCTGAATCCGCCATTGCCAATGTTGACTGATACCCGCATAACGGTAATGGGCATAAAATCGGGCATCATTCACCAGTGCTGTTTCACCTTGCCAATAGCCAGGGTGATAAACTGCATTATTAGTAAACGGCTTAACGCGTGTATTCAGCACAATCAAATCGGGCTTCTTTTTAAACACATAATCGACATCATATTTTTGATGCATTTGCCCTGCTGCTTGCGCAATCATTTTATTATTCAACCCGACCATATCGATGAAATCTGCATCATTAAGCCAATAAGGCAATGCGCCAGCATGATTAACCGCAATGAGCAGATCATCCTCGACATAACGCTGCTTAATCACTTGCGCCAAGGCTTTCGATTGGTGTGTCATCGTGCCTTCCTGATACAATTTTTTGTCTAAACTTTGGCCTAAAAAAGCGAGCTGCATATCTTTAGGGAACACACAAAGTAGTGATAACGGTAGCAAACTTATAAAAAGTATTGTTGTTTTTATCTTCATCTGTGAATTCCACTGAGCCACTATCACTGCAAACAGCAGAGGCAGCACAGGTAGCAATAACCGAAAATGTAGCATCCAGTCACCGCCACCAACAACAATCAGCGCCATTAACCAACTGGCTACACCTAAAACGATCATTATCTTTTTATCAGACTGCTTCAGCCAAACAAACCAACACGATAGCCAGAGCAATAAAATTGGCGCACAGTAAATAAAGCCCCTTATTATTTGCTCAGCAAGATTGCCTGTCGCTTTAGCGTAGAAGGTATTAGGTAAAGGCAGCTCATACATGGTGAGTCGCCAGATAAACCAAGCAAGAAAAGGTACGCAAACGAGGCAGCATGACGTTTTAGATAAACGGCGTACCGCTACCAGTTGATAACTAATCAGCAGTGCTATCATTAAAAATGGGCCTTCTGGGCGAGCCACGCTTACCAGCGCAAGCATTAAAAGTACATACCTTTCGGTAACTAACGATAATGCGACAAAAACCATCAACGCAATATAGAAAGGTGTCTCAAGCCCTGCTGTGGACCAATAATAAAACCCCGCATTAATACTTAACAGAAAACAAGCAACGCCAGCAGAAAAGCGGGAAGCCCCTAATGCCCTACTCAAAAGTGATGTCCCCACTAATGCCAACGCGCTAAATAATACCCCTAGAGATTTAGCCGTCACGGCTACATTCAATCCCAGCTTGGCGAAAAAGGTGAGCAGCAAAAACCACAAGGGTGAAGAATACCCCTCAGCCGGTGCTACTTGATCTGACCAGCTACCAAAATAGCCATCAATGGCACGCGCCACATACCGAAAATAAATATAGCCATCATCGCCAATTTGCCCATAAAAGTAATGGGTAAAAGCAATATAGCAAATCAATGCAGGCACTAAAGGTGCATAGGAAATAAATGAATATCTTGCGGCCACGGCAATATCTTATTTTTATTTGATTTTTTAAAGTCATTTAACGCGTATATTAGCGTTTTAACAGCCGTATCCAGTAGGCAACGTTTAACAAATTAAATAATGATTGAGCAATATAAGTAAAAGCTGCTGCCCGCAGCAAGGTTTTTGCTGTTCGGTAGTCTTGGCTTTTTGGTAAATAGCCCCCATCGAGCAACAAAGGCAATGCTTTATTAAAACTCGCATCTAATTCAACGGGTAATGTCAGTAGATGAAAAAGCGTTTGCAAAAAAATCGATAATACACCCAAACCCAACATAGCCGCTGAAAGCAAAGGAGATTTTGTTAATAACAACAACAATGGAGCCAGAGCTAGGGCGACCGGTGCAATCATTCCCACCCAATAGACTAATTTAGCAAACCGCACACGTCGATCAAACCATTTGTAATGCTGATAATCTTGCATAGCATGGCCAACTTCATGCGCCGCGATAACCACGGCTGTCAGCGATTTTTTTTGGCAATGTGATTGTGACAGGTAAACGGTTTTTTTTGCAGGATCATAATGGTCAGGAAGGCTTGACCCCTGCACCTGTACGGAATCATCCATTCCTAAACGATGAATAAGGTGGCGAGCAAAGTCCTCCCCCGAGCCTTTAATATCATCCCTTTCATCATTGCTCTTTTTTATTACTGACTTAACCCACCAGTTAGGCAGCAAAGCAAGGCTTAAAAAGGCTATCCCTAAAATCAAATAAATCATTATTATTTTAAATGGCTTATAAAAACGTTAACTGGGTGAATATAAAATCGCTTCGATTTCAACATCTACTGCTTTTGGTAAAGCGGCGACCTGAACACAGGCTCTTGCGGGGTAGGGTTCTTTAAAAAACTGCTTCATGACGGCATTCACCGCATCAAAGTCTGCAAGGTTGGTCAAGGAAATATTAATCTTGACTGCTTGTGCCAAATGGCTACCCGCCGCCTCTGCAATGGCTTGTAGGTTCTTAAAAACCTGCTGGGTTTGCGCGCTTATATCACCTTCAATCAACTGCATACTGGCTGCTTCCAGCGGGATTTGACCTGAAAGATAAATCATATCTCCGGCCCTGATGGCTTGTGAATAAGGGCCGAGAGCAGAAGGGGCCTGCTCAGTTTGAATCGCCGTTAAAGACATAATCTAAACCTTTTAGGTTAATTGGTCACTTTGACACGGCTCACTTTCGTGACCGATTTGATGTTTTTGATATGCCTCAAAATACGGGCCAAATGAATACGATCTTTCACACTGATATTCATATCCACTCGGCTATTAAACGCATCAATATCGACGACATTAATACTTTCAATGTTTGTATCAAGGCTATTGATTTTAGTCGCAAGAGTAGCAATAAGACCTCGCTGATGCCGTATCTCAACACTCACTGGCACAACAAACTCTCCCTCCACCTGATCATTCCAGGCCAACTCTAAAATCTTTAATTTTTTCCGCTTTACTTCTCTAACCTGCACGCACTGACTAGTATGAACAATCACGCCACGGCCTATGTGAAAATGTCCTAAAATGGCATCACCCGGCAAGGGATGACAACATTTCGCATATTTTATTAGCATGCCTTCCGTACCTTTAATCATTAAAGGCTTGCCTGAGCTATCTGGCTCAGCAGGTAGCGATTCATTGTCAGGTAAAAGCTGCTTAGCGGTTAAATAGGCGACTCGGTTACCTATGCCTATCTCTTCATAAATCGCATCTAAAGACGTTGCCTGCATAGCTTGTAATAGCTGCTTCACCGCTTGCTTATCTAAGGTTTCGATATTAGCGTCAAAGCCTGATAGTGCTTTTTCTAGCAGCTGCTTGCCGAGTTCTATCGATTGCTGCGCTTGCTGGTTCTTCAATATATGTCGAATGCTGCTCCGTGCTTTTCCTGTTACTACAAAATCTAGCCAAACAGGGTTAGGCTGACTGTTCACACTGGTGATTATATCGACAGTTTGACCACTTTGCAGGGGCTCTGATAACGAAGATAAACGGCGATTAATATAGCAGCCAACACATTGGCTTCCGAGCTCAGTATGCAACGCATACGCAAAATCAACGGCCGTTGCGCCATTAGGCAACTCCAGTATTTTACCTTTCGGTGTAAAAACATAGACCTCATCAGGAAACAAATCTATTTTTACGTTTTCAATGAATTCAAGCGAGTTCCCCGTACGCTCTTGCATTTCGAGTAGGCCTTGTACCCATTGCCTTGCACGATTATGACTGCGTGACACAGGTTCTGAAAAATCATTACCTTGCTTGTAAAGCCAATGCGCAGCAATGCCATTATTTGCCATGCCTTCCATTTCTTCCGTGCGGATTTGTACCTCAATCGGTATGCCGTGCCGGCCTATCAATATAGTGTGTAACGATTGATAACCATTCGACTTAGGAATGGCGATATAATCTTTAAATTGACCAGGCACAGGTTTAAATAATGCATGCATTGCACCTAAGCTGCGGTAGCAGGTATCCACGTTATCAACGATCACACGGAAACCAAAGACATCCATAATTTCTTTGAAAGATTTGCGAGAGCTTTTCATTTTTTGATAAATGCTCAATAAATGTTTTTCTCGACCAAACACTCTAACTTTAATGCCTTCAGCTGCAAGGTGCTCTTCGATAATGACACGGCTTTTTTCAACGAGTGTCTCCCGTGTTCCTCTAATGCTGTTGAGTGCAGCAAGAATTCTTGATGCGCGCATGGGATAAATCCCAAAGAAGCATAAATCCTCAAGCTCCATGCGAATGCTATTCATGCCTAAGCGGTTAGCAATAGGCGAATAAATTTCTAATGTTTCCTTGCTTATACGCCGACGCTTTTCAGGCTTAAGCACACCTATAGTGCGCATATTGTGTAATCTATCAGCAAGTTTGACGAGGATAACTCGAATATCATTAGCCATAGCCATGGCCATTTTCTGGAAATTTTCTGCTTGAGCTTCTGCGTGAGAGGTGAATTCTATTTGTGTGAGCTTGCTTACGCCATCGACAAGATTAGCCACCGATTCGCCAAACTGTTGAATCAGCGCTTCTTTAGAAATGCCTGTATCTTCAATAACATCATGCAGCATGGCAGCCTGAAGGCTCTCATGATCCATACGCATATCTGCAAGAATATAGGCAACGGCTAAAGGGTGGGTAACATAGGGCTCACCGCTACGGCGAATTTGCCTATCATGCGCCTGTTCAGCATAATAGTAGGCGCGTTTAACCTGAAGAACTTGTTCAGTTGTTAAGTAGAGAGTAATTTTTTTCGAGAGATCGAGAATAGACAACATAGCATTTACCCCTTCCTGAACCGAAAAGAGGCTAGCTCAAAAATAAGCGTTGATAGCCTAAGAATAGATGAAAGGCGATCAAATAAAGCTGCTTGCGGAAATGCCGTCAACTTCCTCTTCCGTTTTTTCTATACCGTCAACGGTGACAAGTCCATGCTCAATTTCACGCAAAGCAATCACGGTTGGTTTATCGCCTTCTTCAGGAACAAGCGGCATATGTCCACCTGTTGCGATTTGGCGCGCCCTTTTTGAAGCCACAATGATCAGTTCAAAACGATTGTCAACTTTATCTAAACAATCTTCAACGGTGATTCTCGCCATAAAACAACCCAAAATACGTGAAGCAAAAGATAATTGTACGTCAAAGCTTGCCATGTTGCTACTCACAACGTTCGAAAAATGTGCACAACGGGTTATTTCAATAGGTTTTCTATCAAAGTCTGCTGGCCAGCTTTCTGGATATTGGTTCGGCAACGCTCAGCCGACACAATTGACTTCAGCGACAGCAATGCCTTATCGAACTCATCATTAACGACAAGATAATCTGATGCATCAAAGTGAGAAATTTCATCTTTTGCTTTTTCCATACGGCGACGAATGATGTCATCGCTATCCTCTGAACGGTTTTTAAGCCGCTGCTGTAACACCTCTATCGACGGAGGAATAATAAAAATCATCACGCAATCGATTCTTCCAGCGACTTGCTGCGCGCCTTGCCAGTCAATTTCCAAGATAACATCTACACCCTTAGCGAGCGTTCCCTCAACCCATGCCTTTGACGTGCCATAATGATTATCAAAAACACAGGCTTGCTCAAGGAAAGCATCCTGCCCAAGCATACCCAAGAAAGCAGCTTCATCAATAAAATGGTAGTCCTTCCCATCTACTTCACTGTCTCGCTTTGTGCGTGTCGTATGCGAAATGGATACAAGTAGGCCTTGATCATCAGCCGTTAATGCCTTCACCAAGCTGGTTTTACCCGCACCTGATGGCGCAGAAATAACAAAAAGCGTTGCTTTCCTTTGACTCGCACACATAGCAATCTCTATACCCATGTAAACGGTTTAGTCTATCAAGACTTCTATCACTTTGTCACCGACAACACGTACCCGCTCAGAACATTTTTCCTGTTCTAATATTCTGCTTGCGGCTACAGCAACGAAAAAATCGTAACAACAATTCAACTACCCTAACGAAACCCGCAATACAAACCTTACTGAAGCCGAAAAATAGGCTGTACTAAACCTCACCGTCAGAATACCACAGCCTCTTAATATCACTTCAGATATAAGACTCAAGAAATTGAAAGCCATAGATAGACATTACCTATATCATTCGAAAGTCATTATTTTTCTAAACGCGTGTTATTTCTCTTATGCCCAAACCTCTATCAACTCGCTCATTATTTACTGAAGGATCCATACCTAAACATGTTTTAAAGATGTCATTAACGGGCACAGTTGGCTTAATTGGCATCTTCCTTGTTGATTTTATTGATATGTTTTTCCTTAGTATTTTAGGGCAGTCCGAGCTTGCTGCCGCTGTTGGCTTTGCAGGCTCTGTTACCTTTTTCACAACGTCTTTTTGTATTGGGCTGTCAATTGGAACAGGGATTGTTCTAGCCCGGCTTATAGGCGAAAAAAAATACCGCAAAGCGAAAGAAGAGTTCATGGTAGCCAGTTTTTTTACGCTGGTCATGACGGTCATCATTACAAGCCTTATTTATCCCTTCACCGATGAAATCTTAATGCTACTTGATGCAAAAGGTCTCACTGCAATCTACGCTGAACAATATCTGCAGATTGTTGTTCCTGTGATTCCTTTCTTGGGGCTCGCATTGTGCTTTAGTGCTGCGCTAAGAGGCTTGGGGGCGGCACATTCGTCTATGTACGTTACCTTAGGAGGGAGCCTGATAAACGGATTGTTAGACCCCCTGTTTATTTTTTATTTTGAATTAGGTGTCAAAGGTGCAGCCATTGCCTCAGCAATTTCTATCGTATGCATGTTTTTAATCGCACTATCCCTTCTTCTATTCAAGTATCACTTTATTGTTAAGATACCTCTTTCTTATATCCCTTCGGGTATAAAAAAATTGCTTCCACTAGTAGTACCCGCCGTACTGACAAATTTCGCAACGCCTGCAGGCAATGCTTATATTGTCTATAAAATGGCGAATTATGGCGATGAAGCCGTATCCGGATTTTCAATTATTGGTCGAATAATTCCTGTCGCGTTTGCGGTGGTGTTTGCCTTATCCGGTGCTATCGGGCCTATTATTGGGCAAAACTTAGGCGCTGCAAATTATGAGCGGATCAAACAAACCATACGATTTTCTTATTTATTTATCGTTAGCTACGTCATTATTATGTGGCTGATTTTAAATGCTGGCGCTAACTTCATAATCGACATATTTAGAGCAACGGGGGATTCAAAAGGTTTAATTTTACTTTTTTGCGATTATCTTTGCTTAGCATTTATGTTTGTAGGTATCACTTTCGTAAGCAATGCTTTTTTTAATAACATGGGAAAACCACACTACTCAACGGTCATAAATTGGGCCAAAGCGACGATTGGCACGATCCCTTTTGTCTATATAGGTAGCCATTATTACGGTGACGATGGATTACTGTTGGGTCAATCTTTAGGGCATATTGTCTTTGGCGTGCTCTCGTATTGGCTGGTCAGCAGTTTTATTAGCCATTGCGAGAGAAAAAACGCCCAGCTTGCTCATTGAGAGGCGGATTCAGGCAACGGCAGTACACTTTCAATGAATTGTAAGTTAGGAATAGCTACTTTCTGCCCATCCAAAAGAGAAAAACTTTGTATATATGCCGGTCTATCTTCATCTACGGGTTGCAGGTCATCGACCGTTACTTTTATCATTCTTGGCGTTTCATCGATAATAATGCCATAAAACTTTGTTTTTGCCTGCGATGATAATGTATGCATTACGACGATTTTAGCTTGATCGGACACAAGATCTTTTCTACCATCAAGCAGGCCATCAATAGAGACTATACAGATACGTTGATTTCTCCAGTCAGCTATCCCAAACTGCTCTTCGCAATTTTTCTGGTAATCAATTGTGCGTATATCGACGATTTCAGCAACACTGATATTAGGTATCAGTAAAGGTGTATTTCTTTGCTGACAAAGTAGTGCAATGATCATGTCTTCCGTCGCCTCAGCCATAATTTCCTCTACAATAAATACCGTTTATTTAACTTTTTAGCGAGGCTTTTTGCATCCCCAATATAGCTAACTAAGTTACTTTTAATAACCGATTCGGGCATTGAAGCGCTCACACACTCATCAGGATTCTGAACCCAAAGCGGCGCACCAAGTTCGGCCACTCTAATCGAGGCATGAGCACCGTCGTCGCACATGCCACTAAACACAATAATGCCCATACGATATAAATAATGAGATGCCACGTTATCAATAATTTGATTAAGATTTGGTGTATAAGGCATTTGCCAAGCAAGTGTTTCACTCACATGTAAACTGCCACGCTCATCAAGCCGTGTCAGCTGATCTGGCGGAAAAATAGCCACGCCGCCTGCGCATAATGTACTGCCATTCTCAGCATAAAAAGCATGCAGCTCGCTATTCATATTAATAATGGTAAGTAGGTTTCTAGCTGCGCTCTGATCAATATGCTGGCCATAAATGAAAGCTACTGGAATGTTCGAGGAGATATGCGAGAAAAATGTTTTAATTGCTTCTGGGCCTCCGACAGATGCTATGATCACCCAAATGTCTTTGTACTCCTGCCTCTGTAGACTTGGTAATTTAGAAGCTGCAGGGAGTATAATTTCAGCAACTTTCTCACCAAGGTTTGCACACCAATTTTGATACAGGTGTTTATCTGCACGATCCGGAAATATATCAGCAAGTAAGATGGGAGAATCTGTTTCTTCACTGAGTTGATTAAACACATCATCGACATTTTCACTCACAACAACCCATAAATCAGCAGGACGTTGCTTCCAGTCGGTTGTTTGTAACTGTGTATATGCACCCACGATACTTATCTTTAGAGGCGCAACAATAGCTGTCAGCTGATTCAATGCATCTCGTGTATCAGCAACCAATGCTATCTTTTTTCTCACGCACCTACCCTCAAAATAAACTCAAACCATCGCAGGTTCGGTGAGCGTTTGAATGGTCTCAAGCAGAATCGATTCCTGAAACGGCTTCCCTAAATACTCATTCGCACCCAAACTTAATGCTCGCTGCCTGTGCTTTTCTCCTGTTCTCGAGGTAATCATACAAATAGGGATATGTTGCAGCCTATCGCTACGACGTAATCGACTAATAACCTCAAATCCATCCATCCTGGGCATCTCAATATCTAATAACATGACATCGGGTAAATCATCCATTTCTTGTAATTGGTTTATCGCATGCAAGCCATCCTTGGCGAGTGTCACTGTCATTCCCATACGCTCTAAAAAGCGCGAAGTTACTTTCCTCACGGTAACAGAGTCATCCACTACCATCACAGACAATGCATTTTCTACATCGTTTGTATGCGCTTCTTGGCTATACTCGCCTGTTGCGGCTTCCGAAAGGTCTTTCGATATATCACTACGAATAAGTGATGCCATATCAAGAATAATGACCACGCTTCCATCACCTAAAACGGTTGCACCACTTAGGCCTTCTACCATCGAAAATTGCGGACCTAAAGACTTCACCACAATTTCTTGGCTACCTAATAAACGGTCAACTTGTACAGCAAAGGAGTATTCATTACTGCGAATCAACACAACGGGCACCGATTGATCAATTCGATCGAGGTGTACCCGCTGCCCTTTATCTAAAAGGCTTCCTAAGTACCTCAGGTGATAAGACTGCCCTGCATAGTTAAACAGTGGTGCACCTGGCTTATAATAATTTTCTAACTCAAATGGGCTGATACGAACAATGCCTTCAATCGTATTTAAAGGGATCGCTAACGTATCATGACCAATACAAACCATCAGTGCACGGTTAACTGAAACAGTAAAAGGTAAGCGGATAAGAAATTCGCTGCCTTGTGCCGTTGAATTAATCTCGACACTTCCACCGAGTTGCTTGATTTCGCTATTAACGACATCCATTCCCACGCCACGACCTGAAATCTGAGTAACTTTTTTAGCGGTGGAAAACCCTGGGTGTAAAATAAACTGACAGATTTCATGATCTGAAATCTGTGTATTAGGTTTTAACAATCCACGTTGCTCTGCCGATGCTCTAACCGCCTCAAGGTTAATACCTCCTCCATCGTCCGAGAGCCTCAACAAAATTTCGCCCCCATCTCGCGTCAATGAAAGCGTAATTTTTCCCTTAGGGTCTTTACCTTTCCTCTCCCTGGTTTCAGGTGACTCGATACCATGATCTACTGCGTTTCTCAGCATATGCTCTAAAGGGGCGATCATTTTTTCTAAGATGGATCGATCCATCTCGCCCTCGGCATTATCAACAGAAAAGAAGACCTTCTTATTAAGCTCCGTTGCAGTCTGCCGAATGATTCGCTTCAATCGTGGCACCATACGTGAAAAAGGCACCATTTGAGCCCGCATCAAGCCTTCTTGCATTTCTGAATTAAGGCGAGACTGCTGCACAATCAATGTTTCCAGGTCTCGCATTTTGTCGTCGATAGTCTCGCTAATATCATCAAGGTCAGATGCCGATTCGATCAAAGATTTAGAGAGTTGCTGCATATGTGTATAACGATCCATCTCTAAAGGATCAAAATTCTCTTGCCCTTCACTGACCACTTGCTCTTGTCTAAATGAAATTTGAGCCTCGGTTTCTATTTCAAGTCGCCTTAATTGCCCGTGTAGTCGATCAACGGTTGCATCCATTTCGTCAACTGAAAAGTTAATATTACTCACTTGTTCCTCAACACGTGAGCGGCCAATACTGCTTTCACCTGCGAGATTAATCAGGTTTTCAAGAAGATTAGCTGAAATTTTAATGGGTTCAGATTTTTGGTTTTTTCCTTTCTTGTTAAGTTGCTCGAAGAAGTTTTGCGTGGCATCTATCGCTGTTTGCGTTAATTGATCAGATGCTTTACTCGTAATAATATCCTCCTGCACCGTGTTAGATTGCGTAAACTTAACAGCATCTTTTATTTGAGCAATACTGTCTCCAAGCTCTTCTTGATATTGCTGAACCCCTTTAACGAAAGAATCATCGAATTTTGCTTGGCGCTCAAATTGAATAACAAAGGTTTCAAAATCATGGCTGATATTAGCAATGCCGGTAACGCCAGTTAGCCTTGCGCCACCTTTTAGTGTGTGTAACGCACGCTTCAACTGTTCGATAGCTTGCTGACCATTACCCTCATGAACTTCAGATAAACTCATGTCTATCGTTTCAAACTGTTCCTCTGCCTCTTCAATAAATAATATGACAAGGTCTGCATCTAAGGTACTGACATCAATCGGATCGTGGTGCCCGATAAATGCCGGTGCCATAACAACTGTATCCGCTTCAGAAAAAGCAGTATCGGTAAAATCAGGGATTACACCGCCCTGTATAATCACATCGAGGATTTTCTGTAAGGTATCAAAATACTTAGGAAGCAACGCAAAAAAATCATCATCAAACGAATGATCAAACTCTCTCACCTCAATCATACTTTCAAATTCATGCGTAAAGTCACCAAACACCGATAGCTCGGTAAGCCTGGCTCCCCCTTTTAACGTATGCAAGATACGTTTAACGGCTGCGCAGTGCTCAATGGATTTAGTCTGCTCATGCCACTGCTGAAGAGAATCATCGAGCTGGCCAACTAATTCTTCTGCCTCTTCAATAAAAAATACCAAAGTCTCTGCATCCGCTTGCTCGCATTCATCAGCAAGTTTTTTCCAGTCTAGTTGAAATACCTTGCTTGCCGTCGACAATGGATTTTGTTGCGTACTACTCTCTTCAGTCTCTGGTAATAGGCTCTCTGCTGTCGCATCTTTTTCCACTACATTAGTGTCTGAGAGTTGAGTGGAAACAAACTTTATTAAATGATCAATGGCAAGATTAATTTGTTGCAAAGAGGCGGCTAGTTGATCGTAACAGCTTGTATTAACGTCATCCTTTGTTTTAGCTTGCTCTAACTGCTGTTCAAATTCCAATGCTATATTAGCAATACTCGGCAGTTGAGCTAAGCGAGCCCCGCCATTTAAGGTATTTAACGCATGTTTTAATGCTGTAAGATTCTCGCCAACCGAGGCCGCACGATAAAGGCCATTGATACTTTTTTGTAAGGTACTCGCCTCAACTGAAAACAGTACAAGAATATCTTGATCAGCGTTCTTGATATCTTGTATTACGGCATCATCGACACCATACGACTTATCAACGTGTATAGATTCAGTCTTATCTTTCGGCTTTAACTTTGTCAAAAATTCTTCATTCAACACAGGGCTCTGATGCGCTGCAAACACATCAAACATATCTTCCAGCATGTCATGTGCTTCTACAGCTAAATCAACGTTTTCATCAAAAATCTGCGCACTATGAATTTGCTGATAGAATTCAGATAAAGTAGAGGTAAAAATGGCTATTGCAGGTACACCACAGCTCTCAGCGGCCTCTGATAATGCATTCATCGCCTCTATAATCTTATCTTGATGATGCGAGTCAAAGATTTCTTTCTGTGCTGCACTAAACTGATCACTCGCCACACCTAGATGTTCAATGCCAGCCTGTAGAAGTACTTGGTAATGATTTTTCCCAGAAGTTTTCCCGGTAAATTTATTACGACTTTGCATTTCTGTCAGCTCAGAAATGAGCGAATCTAGCCTTGTTGACTCACACAGCCCGCCCTCTTTTATTGTACTTAGGGTATAGGTCAATTCATCAGCAGATCGCATTAAAAGCTGTAGAGTCTCTTGATCAAGGCTTAACCTAAAATAACTCAACTGCATGATGAGTGACTCTAGTGGGGTGACTAACTTTGCAACAGGCAAGACACCCGCCATATGCGAGCTGCCTTTTAAGGTATGTAACGCCCGTTGTAAATCATCACTGACTTTAATGTCTTGCTGTTCATCTATCAATGCAAGAAAATCAATAAATACACCAAGATGCGTATCGGCTTCCTCCAGAAAAATCGATTGGAGTTCTTTACTAACTTCTGTTTCCTCCTCCATACTCGGAAGGGAATCTTCGACACTTACTGAAATTAGCTTCAAATCCTCACTAAACCTGACCGGTTCGGATGTATCTACTCTTGGCTGCTCAGCATAATGTTGGGCACGATATATAATGCTCGATAATAAGTTGGGGTTAATGCTGCTTTTTTGCGCTAGCGCTTTAACAAGGCCAGGCAATTGCTCCATCGCATTTTGCAGTATGGAAAAATGTTTATCCGTGAGTGTATTATCTGTGCTCATTATTTCATTGAGCATATTTTCAATTGCCCATGCATATTCACCAAGTTGGTCGGCACCTACCATTCGACTAGAACCTTTCAACGTGTGCCATGCTCTACGAACATCCGCTAACATAGGTGCATCAGAAGGGTTCATCTGAAGCGTAGGCAGCAAGGCGTATAGTTCCTCGGTGACTTCACCTGCCTCTTCAAGAAAAATATCAAAAATATCTTCGTCTATATCTACGGGTACCAGTAGAGGCTGTAAATCGCCTTGTGACTTTTCTGTTAACTCAACTTTTAATGACTCTGGCTCACCCCGGAAAACAAATCCTCCATCATCTTTTGTATAATGAAGCTTGCTAAGCGTTTCTGTAGCTTTGTCTAAAATACCTTGCAGATTTTTCGTTTCCTCTCGCTTAATACATTCTAAATAGTAATTCACACTGCTTATAATATCTGCAACCAAGTCAACTTCTGGCCACGTATCAGGCTCTGACTTCATTTCACATTGCCTTCTAACAATATCAGAAATAGCCAAGCAAAGAGGTTGTAAACGAGAGAATGGTTCCTCCGAAAATCTTGATGAAAGCTCGGTAAAGAGAACAGGAATATGCGCTATATGCTGAGCATCTAAATTTTGTGCCATATAGTCGACGATCGATTGCTGTGCAGCAACGAAGTCTTCGTGCGTTAATTCAAATAGTGATTGGAATCCATGACTAACGGATTTAATAGATGCTACATCATTCTGTTTCGGTAACAATGCATTCGCAAGGTTGTATGTCTTCCGAAGCTCTCTAACTTTATCTGTTGGCTCCTCGGTTGTAGCAATAAAATATAATAAGCTTTTAAATTTTTGTTCATCGCAAGATTGATAAAGTCCCTTAACGCCAAGCTCTTCCAATAATTTAAATTGGCTATCAATGAGGCGCAATGCTTTTTTATTATCGAGGCTCAAAGCCTCGTTGCTATGCTGTAACACGTCCGTCACCCCTAAAGCAACTTGCCAAAAAGCCTCATTAGGGGTTGCCTTGCTCGACTTGCACAAAGCTTCAACAAGCTTGTGTACTAACGCGATATTTTTTCCTATTTCGTTATTGTTTAATAGTGCCAATAGACTGCGCTGAAAGTGTATCCGTAGTTTTTTTACAATTATCGGAAACTCTTCAGAATTCACTGAAGGCTTTGCAGAAAGTTCAATTTTCTTAGGTTCAATTTCAGGGTTAAAAAAATCTGATAACGTAAATTCTTCTTCTGTATTTTTACTGATTTTTCGTATGAGATTTAAAGGCTCTAACAATGCCTCACTCGCCTCATCACCCGTCTCAATTACTTTTAGAATGTGTACTGAAAGATCGTTAATACATTGCTTTGCAGTATTCATTATGTTCTGCAGACTGGCTTTTGAAGGATTGTTAATTAAAATAAAATCAAATAAGCCTTCAATCTCTTTCGCAAGTAACGCGGCACCATGATATTCAATCATCGTCAACGTGCCTGCAACTTGGTGAAGGTAAGTTAACGCAAAACGTAATTTAGTTGTATCACTTGGATTCTCGATGAAACCTGCCAAATCGACAAGACTTTGATTTAAGGTTTCTTGTATCTCATGACTTACTAAATCCAGCGCCATGTATCGTCGTTTATCAGACATAAATTGGCATATTCCTATTGAATTTTTTTTATGTAAGCATTAGCGTTCCCATCCTGGAAGCGCTCAACATTTTTATTTTGCCAGCCGGAGGCTTCACCGTACCCCACAACAAGGATACCTTCAGGCTTTAAACAATCTACCAATTTATCAAGCACCTGATACTGACGCCACCGTTTGAAATAAATCAAAACATTCTGACAAAATATTACGTCCATTTTTGTCGATAGCATGTGTGAGGGATTAACAATATTCGCCTGTACAAAACAAGTCCGCGCTTTGATTTTTTTATCGACCAGAAACTTTTCGTTATCTTCTAAAAAATAACGTCGTCGAATAATGGGATCTATCCGGTCAACCTTTGTCTTTGCATATATACCTTGCCTTGCTGTATTGAGGGATGAAAGGCAAATATCTGTTGCCGTCACGCCAAATAATCGTTCAGCGCCAACACTCTCAATGCAATCATTAGCCAGCATGCCCAATGAATATGCTTCTTCGCCAGTTGAGCAGGCCACACTCCATATTTCTATAGCCTCATTTTCTCTAGAATACAGCCTATCGAATAAAAATTGCCTAACACAATCGAATGCATCTGGATCTCGAAAAAAACGCGTTTCTTTAACCGTTAACGTCTTGAGTAAGGACTCCCACTCGATAGCGCCAGATCGCCCGCTACGAACTCGCTGAAAATACGTTCCATAATCCGCACAACCTACTTCGCGCATACGTTGATTTAACCCCGTTTGCAAAATCAGCTTGTGATTTCCGAATGATATTCCCGTTCTTTGTTCAAGCAAGCATTGCCAATCTGCAAATTCTGCGTCAGACAGTTCGGGAGTTTGTAATACCCAATTCATAAAGCAATGAAGCTGTATTAAACAGCTTCTGCCTCTTCGGGAAGGGTAAATCCAGCAACTGAGCTCTTCAGCTCTGTTGCCATGCCTGTCAAGTTCCCAATAGATCGCGCCGTTGTAGTTGTCCCTGTACTGGTTTGCTGAGTAATTTCTTGGATAACATTCATCGTATTGGATATATGGCCAGCCGATGCAGCCTGCTGTCTAGCGGCATTTGATATATTCTGAATTAAGTCGGCGAGTTCTTGTGATACGCTTTCGATTTCTTCGAGTGCTGTACCACCGTCCTGTGCAAGTCGTGCACCTCGCACCACTTCTGATGTCGTTTGTTCCATGGATATAACGGCTTCATTCGTATCAGACTGGATAGTTTTTACGAGCGCACCTATTTGTTTAGTGGCCGCAGAAGAACGTTCGGCAAGCCTCTGTACTTCATCGGCAACAACAGCAAAACCTCGGCCTGCGTCGCCTGCCATCGATGCCTGGATTGCAGCATTCAAGGCAAGGATATTCGTTTGATCAGCAATATCATTAATCAACGATACAATATCACCAATTTCTTGTGACGATTCGCCAAGACGTTTTATACGCTTTGACGTATCTTGAATTTGCTCTCGAATAGTATCCATACCATGAATAGTACTTTGCACGACTTCCGCACCTTGATTCGCTATTCGTACTGATTTTTTAGCAACCTGTGATGATTCTGCGGCATTTGCTGAAACTTGATCAATCGTCACAGCCATCTCATTAACAGCTGCCGAAGCGCCCGCTATTTCTTGTGCCTGATGCTCAGATGCTTCTGCTAGGTGAAGCGCTGTACCTTGCGTTTCTTCTGCTGCATGAGACACCTTCAATGCAGTATCATTAATCTGCGATACCAGAATTCTTAGCTGATCAATTGTATTATTAACAGAGTCTGCAATTGCGCCCGTAAAATCTTCACTCACCGTTGCTGTTGTTGTTAAGTCGCCATCTGCGAGATCTGCCAATTCATCGAGCAATCGTAGAATAGCTTCCTGGTTTTTATCATTGGTAGCACGCGTTTCAGAAAGCCTGGTTCGCGTAGAAAAGAAAGCAATCCACGCGATAAATGCACCTAGAATCACGATAATGCCAATAGAATACATGGCAGTTGTGCTATTAAATGTTCTAGCGCTTTCCAAGTGGTTAATTTTTTCAACAAGTTCGCTGGCTTCTTGAGTCAGGACGGGGGCATCCACTAATATATTATCAGCGGCATCATGAACTTTCATCAAATCAGGGGAAGCTTCAAATATGTCATCAACTGAGGTTGTAATGAATTGAAAAAGTGCGTTAATTTCGTCCAGAGTTTGTCTTGCTTCTTTATTATCAATACGCGGAATACCCATGCTTGCATTCCCTTTTATCATCGCCTCGAGTACATCGCCGAAAGCGCCGGCATCACTGTTAAATTGATCTGCCGCTAAGCTTGTACCCTCTCCACCTAGTAACATTTTATCGACATTCCTTGCGATTCTTTCTGCTCGCCATGTCTGCCTCTGCGCCTCAACAGTTAAGGCGCTCGGTGCATTACCTTTCATTAAACTACCAACAACTTGATTATACTTTTGCTGCAGTTCGGGAATGGAGGCACTCAATGTGCTCGCTACCTCATGAAGAAACAGTACACGGGATTTACTGTCGTAAATAGTCTTTGATGCGTTATCAACTCGCGTCCAAACCTTGTCTAAGCTACCAATATCACGTCGAAGCATATGCGCTAAAGCGGGGACACCCTGCGACCCCTTCTTCAGTTCATTAATTTCTTTAGAAAAATTCTTTCTGTTCAATTCAAGCTCATCAAACGCGGCTGATTTCCCTTCAGATGCTTCTCGCGAGTGCGTTGCCACCTGCTGAGCAAGTACCCTAAGGTTACCTGTGGCTTCAAGGTAACGCGTGTCATATCTAGCATCTTGTAATACCTGAAGTATATTCCAGATAAAAAAGACAAAAATAATAACCATCAATGTCGCGGGCAAAAGTAATAGTTTATTGCCCGACTGTTTTATGGTTGTCGATGATGTAGTGCTCATCATTGGCTCCTGCATAGTTGAGCGAACTTCAAATAAACACTTATCCATCGTTAACGATAAAAATACAATATTTAGTATTTTTATCGCACCTATCAAGTGTCAGTTTTATAAATTTATGAAGCTCTATTTTTTGTTATTATTTATATTTCGCTGGCATCACACTGACAGCTAAAGAATTTAGCCATTAATTGATTGCTGCATTAAAAAACCTTGGGTCTTTTACCAAGGTATGTGGGCTAAGTAATGCCCAATCAATACTTTCTTGTTCTACACACCCTTTTGAATAAGGCGCAATTTTCATCAAGTCATCAGGCAGTTGTCTACATTCGGTGTCATCAGGAAAATGAAGCATACCGTAGACTTCATTAACGATAATTCCTGCATATAAATCCCCTAATTCAATAACCAGGACACGCCTCTTCTTTTGCTCGACTTTCGTTTTCTGAGCAAAAAAAATCTCTAAATCAAACAAGGGTAATAATCGACCACGGAAATTAGCAATGCCTATAACCCAAGGCTGAACACCCGGCAACCTAGTTGCTTTCGGCACTTCCAGCATTTCACAAATCTCACCTAACGGGGCAATCATGCGCTTTTTAAACAAACTAAAGCCAATAGCTGACCATTTGTTTTGTATACGCTCTTTCGTAGGCAGCGATGGGTTTCTCAGCTTAGCTTGCCGGGCGGTCGCTACCAAATAATCGAATGCCGTGTTTTCGTTCATTTCAGCACCACTTTACTTAAATGAGCGCAGAAAGAGCATCATCGACAACTTTTAACAAATGCTTTTTATCAATGGGTTTTGTCAAGTAGCTCGAGGCACCTTGCCTCTTACCCCACAGCCTATCTGTTTCTTGATCTTTTGTAGTAACAATCACAACGGGAATATGCCGCGTACCTTCATTTTTTGTTAGTTGCCTTGTGGCTTGAAAACCATTTGTTCCAGGCATCACAACATCCATCAAAATAATATCAGGTAATTTCTCTTTCGCTATAGCGACGCCGTCATCACCATTCGTCGCCTTGATAATACTATGACCTTCTTTGGCCAAAATAGCTTCCATGGTTTTACGTTCAGTAGGTGAATCGTCAACAATTAAGATTTTAGCCATAGGTGAGCGATCTCTTCTTTTCTTTTTCTTAATGAGTAATGGAAACATGTGCTTCTATGGCATCTATCAGCTCAGTTTTGCTAAAAGGCTTCGTTAAATATTGATCCGACCCAACAATGCGACCTTTTGCCTTATCAAAAAGACCATCTTTACTCGAAAGCATGATAACTGGCGTAGATTTGAATTGGCTATTGTTTTTGATCAATGCACAAGTTTGGTAACCATCAAGCCTTGGCATCATGATATCTACAAAAATGATACGAGGTTTTGCATCAGCAATTTTTGCAAGCGCATCAAAACCATCAATCGCTGTAATGACTTCACAACCCACTTTGGTCAAAAGTGTTTCCGCCGTACGCCGTATAGTTTTACTGTCGTCGATGACCATGACTTTGAGGTTTTCGAAATTGCCATCCATAATCCGAGCCTTTTTTATTATCTGTAATAACAAGTGGATCGCTCAATCGGTGCATCATCATTGAGCGCCAAGAAACATAACCTTAACCCGAACCGGTTGTCTACGAATACTTGCTAAAAATTTTAATTGAGGGCAAGGTTCGAGAAGCAGCACAAACTACACACCGACAATTGCTCTACAGCTGACTTGTAACGCCAACTGTAGACATTACTTCACTTTAGTGTAATGAGATTAAATTATGCGCAAAAACCTCGGCATCGTGATGGATCCCATTGAAAACATCAACGTCCAAAAAGATACCTCTTTAGCCATGCTCTTAGCAGCTAAAGCGCGTGACTTTGATTTGTTTTATATGACAGACAAGGATCTCTCCATAAAAAACGGAAAACCTTTTGCTAACGCCTGTTCGATTGATGTATTTGATGACAGTGATCACTGGTATAAAAAGGGTGAGAAAAAACTACTACCCCTTGATTCTTTAGATATCATCTTGATGCGTAAAGACCCCCCTTTTAACAGCGAGTTCATTTACAAAACTTATATTTTGGAGCTTGCAGAACAAGCGGGGGTTCTCGTCACCAACAAACCCGCCAGCTTACGCGACTGTAATGAGAAAATATTTGCCACACACTTTCCACAGTGCTGTCCAGAGCATCTGGTTTCTTGCGACCAGCAACAATTAAAAGCCTTCCATGCAGAGCACCAGGATGTCATTTTTAAACCGCTTGATGGCATGGGTGGCTCCCGTATTTTCCGCGTTAGCGTCAACGATCCTAATCTTAGCGTTATCCTTGAAACACTCACCCAGTTCGGGCAAGAGACTATCATGGCACAAAAATACATCCCCAAGATCATCAATGGTGATAAACGTTTGCATATTGTAGACGGAAAACCCATGCCATATGGCTTGGCACGCATACCTGCTAAGGGTGAAACACGTGGCAATCTGGCCGCAGGGGCCACAGCCAAAGTTGTACCCGTTACAGAGCGAGATTTGTGGATTTGTGAGCAGGTTATACCTACCATAAAAGCCAAAGGGTTATTATTCGTCGGATTAGACATCATTGGCGATTATTTGACTGAGATCAATGTCACCAGCCCGACTTGCGTGAGGGAAATCGATCGCGTTCATCAACTTGATATTGCGGGCCAACTGATTGATGCCCTGATTACCCGCTTAAATTAAGTTAACCGTTAAAATAAGTATTTTTATGTTTGCACACGACCCCGCCGCCAAAACACATAGCCGCTTAGGCTTTATGCTTGTTATGACATTCTCCCTACACGTGGCTGTCATTTTGGGGTTAGGCTTTGTCTTAGATCCACCCACGGCAAAACCTGCCAAGCGCATAGACATCACCTTGTCACACTACAATGAAAATAAACCCGTACTCGATGCCGATTTTTTAGCCCAAAGTAATCAATCAGCGAGTGGCACAGAGTCCAGTAAAAAAGAAATGACCACCACACAACTTGCAGAGATTAATAGTGCCGTTGATTTGCCCGTACAAAAACAAAATTTTAAACGTTTCGAATCACAGAACAACGCTATACGTTTTGTCCAAACCCATGATAGCGACTGGTCACTCGACACCACCGAAACAGCGCCGAGTAAAAATAATCGGAGCCCAACAAAGGGCCAAGATAATTTTGAGCAGCAACAAGCAGAAATTGCTGCCCTGAAAGCACGTTTAGCGGAGAAAAAACAAGCTTATGCCCGCCTACCTAAAAAACGTATCCTTTCGTCGGTTGCAACCAAGTCAGCCGCCGATGCAGCTTATTTGTATCACTGGCAACAACGAATTGAGCTGATAGGGAATGAACACTACCCGGCAGAAGCGCGCCAACAGGGAGTTTATGGCGAACTGCAACTTGTCGTCAGCATTGGCAAGAACGGGCATCTCATTTCAACCAAAATCTTAAAAAGCTCAGGAAAACCTCTGCTAGATCGTGCCGCATTACAAATTGTCCGGCTTTCTAGCCCATTTAACCCACTACCAAGAGAGGTCATCAAAGAGGCAGACCAACTCGATATTGTGCGCACATGGCAATTTAAAAAGAACCATTTTTCTCAGCTGTAAAGAAGCAACAATAACTTCAATCAACCTCTCGAGCCAACACTAAATCTATGGAAAAAGACAGCAGCATACAGGCTCTCGCCTTTGATTTTGGGCTAAAGCGTTTTGGAATAGCCGTGGGGCAATCAGTAACCCAAACGGCCGAGCCTCTGGCAGAAGTCCATGCCAAAGATGGCATCCCAAACTGGGCGGCTATTGAGAAAATTGCCAGCGAGTGGCAGCCTGATTGCTTTGTTACAGGCTTACCCTTAAATATGGATGGCACTGAAAATTCCATGTGTCAGCGTGCCCGCAAGTTTGCCAAGCGCTTACACGGACGATTTGGGAAACCTAGCTATGTATGGGATGAACGGCTTAGCTCGCAGAGTGTAAAAAGTGATAACCCTTCAGATAACTATAAAAAAGATGCTGTTGATAGTTTAGCTGCCTGCGCAATACTTGAGAGTTGGTTTTATAACGGATGTAATAAGGATCTTTAATCACGCCCACTTAAATCTATAAAGCTGGATTTAAGGATACCCCTAAAATTAGGTCTTATATGATTCGTTAGATTTTAGAAAATTATGAGCGTGCGGCTTAATGGCTTACCCTCGATAATACCAAGCAAGTATAAAACGAAAACAAAAGAGCAGAAGATCAATATTAAATTCTGCTCTGGATCTGACGATTGCCAGAACGCTGCAGCTTAGATAAAGAAATCCTGATTATCTAAACCCAAATGCAACGAACCCAAGTTTCGAGCAAAATTCGTTGGGCTGTTTGCGACATGTGCACGTGCCGTATGAATATCTAAAAAGCGTTGCTGCAAATCAGAGCCCGCCAATACCGAGCTCCCCCCTGCCATGGAGAACAAGCTATCAACAACTGCCATGCTTTTGTCGATAACCAATGATGCCTGATAACGGTATTTTGCTCGCTCTTGAATATCAATACGGTCACCTTTATTCACCGCTGCAGTCATGTTATCGAAATTACGCATCATGACAGCCTCCATCTCATCGGTGGTATTCTCAGCTGCTGAGATACGCTCAAGGGTTGATGGGTCTGTTGAATGCTTAGACGGGTCCATACTGGCTTTTTTTGATGCTGCGTCTTTATATAACCGTAGCGCATCTTTGCACGCCCCAATCGCTGGCGTAGAGACCACACGAACAAAAATCTGCGCCCAAGGAATATCGTATAAGGCTGAATCGGCAAAGGCTGCACCAGGGTTGGTCATGTTGAACCCATCCATTTGCTTATGGGTACGATGATCCGGCACAAAAGCCCCGTCAACGACAACATCATTACTGCCCGTACCTTGAAGCCCCATAGATTGCCATGTATCGATAATAGCGTAATCACCTTTTGGAACTAAGAAGGTGCGATAACCTTCGCCGGGAATGATCGCACCGAGTAACGCCCAAGTACAATGATCGGAACCTGATGACCAACCCCAACGGCCAGATAGTTTAAACCCGCCATCAACAATCTCAACTTTTCCAACAGGCGCATAAGATGAAGATGTTCGTGTATGTATATCGCTAGCCCAAACATCCTCTTGTGCCTGTTTATCCATGAGCGCAATTTGGAAAGAATGAACCGCAATAATACCGCTTACCCAGGCAGTTGACATACAGGCTTCTGCAATAGCAAGGTGGCAACGAAAAAATTCTTGTGGGGAAAGCTCGAGGCCGCCATAGGCTTTTGGTTGTAAAGCCAAGAAGAAGCCGACTTTCTCCAAGGCATCAATATTAGCCTGCGCAATTTTACGTTGGGATTGCGTTTCAGATGCCAGCTCTCGAAACTGGGATTGTAACGCAACCACATCATCAAATAGTTTTTCACCAGCAGGTGAGTTTGTGCTTAATAAACCTTTCGTTATCATGTGTTTTCCTTAACTATGATGAATGAGTTATAACGCTGATCCAGTCATAAAATATCCTTAGGGTTGCACTTATATACCGATCACCCTTGAAGATGCAAGGGCGCTGGCCGCGCTCACTCACCCCAATCACTTACTGACTGTAAGCTCATGGGGATTCGCTCGCTTGCCGCCTTCTTGCATCTCCAATTCCGATCGGTATAGCCCACACCTTATGGGCTGCAATATCAGCCAAGATAGCCGTCTTCCGCAAAACACGAACCTTTAAATAACGTGTAACGTTCTTTAAAGGTTCGTGTTTTGCCTGCGGAGCTTAGCGATAATAAGAGAATATAGTCTAATATCGAGACGCTGATAATTATTTTACCGCCTACCACATTACGCTATCCTGCAACGACCTCTCTTTTCATATCGGACATTTATCTCTACTATCCTGTTTTGAGATTTATTTGTGCAAGATCAGGTAAATTTACGGCAAGGTTTCGAAAATCACCATGCGTTTCCAGTGCATGGATAATGATAGGCAAAGGGCTAGAAAACACACCATCAAAGTCGACTTCGCCCTCAACGGTTATAGGGAAAGCAAGCTTTTCCTGAGGCGGTGAAAATCCTGCTGAAATAGTGTCTTTATTACCGCGTGCATCAACGCGATACCAACCGTAAGGTTCGAGATGAATGGCATTAAGACTGTGTAAGCAAAAAGGTGGCTGATTATCACCTATCGTCAGTCGCTGATAACAAAGACCAGCAGGGATGTCGTTAGCGCGAAGCAGTGCAGCCAAAAGATGACTTTTCGCATAACAAAACCCTGTTTTGTGAAAGAGGACGTCAGAGGCCTTGCATGTGACAGGGCCTCGTTGATAATCCCAGCTATGATCAACCTCATCACGAACAAAAATAAAGCACGCCTCGGCAATAGCCTCTTTGCTCGTGAGATTTGTTGCGAGTGCCATAGCTTTTATCATCACCGATGATGTTTGCCAGTCGATAGTAGAATCCGATGCTAGATATCGGTCAAAACTTCTTGGAATAATAGTCAGAACGTTAGCCATGAGTGATAATTTTTGATGGATAATAACGGATTTATTTCGACTATATAAAGCATAAACTGATAAATACACCTATAAAGAAGTCTTTTTTTTTGTAAGTAATCTCTATAAGGTTATTACTAATAATATAACAGCCTCATAATAGCAATTAGTACGTGTGAGAATGCCCTTATCCAACACATGTTTTTGTTTATTTACCAATAAGAAATCTGATTATGCCTGATACAAATATCTCTGTGCTTATTGTTGACGACTCTTTTTTAATGCGGCGGATTCTCCGCAACATACTCGAAAAACAACCAGAATTTTCCGTAGCGGCTGAAGCAGCTAATGGGCTTGAAGCACTCGAATTATTATCAACCATACAACCCGATCTTATCCTGCTTGATATCGAAATGCCTAAAATGGATGGCATTGAATTCTTGCGCTTAGCCTCTATGTTGACGGATGCAAAAGTCATCATTGTTTCATCTGTTGCCAACCTGAATTCTAAAGAAGCTCAAGAAGCTTTAACACTCGGTGCAGTCGATATCATTCACAAACCTTCAGGTGTATTGAGCTTAGATATGGAGACAGAGAAATCTGGAGAGTTGATCACTGCCATCAAAAACGCGATGGCGACAACACCTTCCTATGGCTGATCAACAAGCGGAGTTATACGCGAAACTTTGGCCGAGCTTCGCGAGCGAAACGACGGATATATTCGATTCACTCGTCGCACTGCTCGCCATCAATGACCATAAATCGATCAACATCGATGGCATCTTCCGACACTTCCATACACTAAAAGCCAATTGTAGCGCATTCGGCTTTGAGCATATGGCCGAAATTGCGCACCTCAGTGAGGATATTCTTTCCGCTTGTCGTCAAGAAAAAGCAGGATTAAACCCCGACATCAAAAAAATACTGTTAGCAGCTATCGCGGTTTTAAAAAAGCAGTTTGTTGATGCATCAGTCAACAATAAAGATTCTGAAGCGCCGGCTGATATCATTGATCGCCTTAACGCGATGAAAGTCCATACACCGCCGGTCAGTACGGAAACGCCAAGCCTCCAAACATTCACCACATTAGTACAAAAAACATTGCCATCACTGATTCTCGCTTTAAATCCAAAGGCGAAAACAAATCAGGTTATTCCTGCATTACATGCACTATCCGATGAAGCCTTAGCCTGTCATTTTCCAGTTTTAAGTAAGGTTTGTTACACGTCAATCAATGTACTAGGTACACGTGATTTTATCTCAAAGCTTTCCAGTATCATTCAACAGATTGAAAGAATCCGCATTGAACATAATCTTACGCTTGCTTTAGATTCGGCAATCTCACTTGCACGATATCAATTACACCACTTTTATCATGACTCTCTAGATGCATTGAGTGCATTGCTTTTACAAATAAAACCCGAACAAGATAACTGTATTCATGCACTCAATCACTGTCTACTCCCTTTAAATACATTGCATAGTTTTTCTGTTATACAGCATTACCCACAGCACCAATTGTTCTGGCAATACTGTAAACAATTTTTTTCTGAAAGGATAAAAGCAAAGGAATTATTTAGCATAGCCTTAATGGATAAGCTGGTTCAAATTATCCACTTACTGAAAGAGAGCACCGAGGAAGCACAACAAGACCGTGTTTGCGAGAATGAGATTGACGCATTTAAAGCCGAAGCAAGCCAAATAAATCAACCTATAGCGGACATTTTCGCATTATCGAAAGCTATACTTTCCCAATCATCTATTCACCCCGACGGATTAAAAAGCATCCCCCTTAATGCATTAAAACAATTACTCGCAGGCATCAACAAGGGACAACACGTTTTAGAGATTGATGTAGACTTTAGTCATGAAAAAGAGGCTGAAAACGTACTCAGCGCGCTACAACGATTAACGACTATTGTTCATAGCCGGACAATTTTTCATAAAATAGCCCATGAGACTGCTGAAAAAACGAGCCTATGTTTTTTACTACTCAGTGAAAAGAATAGTGAGGAATTACAGGTTGAAATAGGGCCTTTAGCAAAAGAATCACGCTGTTTTCGATGGGTACAAAGGAATACGCTCAGCGCTCAACAAAAAAGTGTGCCCGTTAAAGCAGATACCTCTGCCACTCAACTCGCGAAAGAAACCTCACTTTCATTAGCCAGCGTAAAAATTTCAAGTCAGGCTATCGATCACTTAATCCATCTTGTCACCGAAACCATTAACACCCATAACTCAACGCGTTACCTTTTAGAGAAAGAGGATAATACGTCCAATAGCATTAAAAATGATGATCACCTTATCAAACAGCTTTCACAGCTTCAGGCATTAGCACTTAGTTTCAGGGTAGTCCCTGTATCAATCTTATTTGAACGCTTAACACTACTGGCTGAATCAACGTCTAAGCATCTTCACCTACCCGTTAGATTAGATATCACAGGCGGTGATTTATCTGTAGATAAAACGCTGATCGATGCGCTAGCTGAACCCATGGCGCACCTGATACGTAATAGTCTTGATCATGGCATTGAGGATGTCGTAACACGGCGCGATTTGGGCAAACCCGAGAAAGGCCAGCTGATATTAAACGCACAAGAAAATGAAGGGGATATCATCATTAGCTTGAGTGATGATGGGAAAGGCTTAGATACCCAGCGTATTAAAGAGAAAGCAATCTCTTTTGGGTTGATCTCCACTAATGAAGAAGATTTATCACGCATTCATGCCTGTATTTTCGAGCCCGCATTTTCAACGGCTGACACCTTATCAAGCGTATCCGGTCGAGGCGTAGGCATGGATGTTGTCAATACAAAAGTACATGCGCTAGGCGGGCATATTCAATTAAGCAGCAAGCCCAATCAAGGAACCAAAGTCAGCATTCATGTGCCTATCTCAACCATTTTACAGCCTGTCGTTTTGATTAAAAATCAAACACAAATCCTAGCAATCAGTGAGCGCACAGTGCAAGAGATTGTCACACTCGATGCATTTGATATAGCCTACGAAGGTGAGCAACAGGTAATGAATCTGCACGATGATACATTGCCTGTTTTCTACTTAAATCAATTATTTAATACCCGAAAGCTGCAATCACTCGATGTGGATTTTTTCGATGTGGTAGTGGTGAGTAATGGAGAAAGCAGGATAGGTATTGTGGTCGATCAGGTTGTTGGCCGCGCAGAAGTGCTTGTCAGAGAACAGCATCCGCTCATAAAACAGATGCCAAGCATTTCGAACGCAACGGTTTTAGGCGATGGCCAGGTGGTATTTATTTTAGATACAAGCCAATTATTTGATGCGTCTATGAATAAAAATAAGGAAGAGCGTGCATTATGAATATTTCCCGCAAACTTCAGGGTGGTTATGGCCTGATGACGTTAATGGTATTGTTTTGTGCCGGCGCAGGTTACTTAGGCTTTACACGCATGGCAACGTCACTCGATACGATGACAGGATCGATATGGCATTCCACGAGCAATACGTTAGCGATGACACAAGGCATCCTAGATCAATTCTTCATACTTGAGAAACAGCTTAACCAGAAAAACAACAAAGAACTGTTAGGAGAAATAGAAGCACAAGAAGAAAACATACAAGCATCATTAAAAAAACTAATGCAGTCACCACTTATCACGAATAAGCAATTAATTAGCATTAAACAGAAAGCCAAACAATTTAATGAATCTCGGCAACAAGTGATTGATGATCGACAAATTTTCACAGCACAACAAAAAGGACTCAATGAACAGCTTCAGGAATTAAGTTTTCTTGTCGCTGCAATGGATAAGTTATTGACCGATAGATTGAGAATTATTCTTTTTCAACCTTCAAATAGGCATGAAGCCGCTTCTTCGCAAAAAGAGGCTGATTGGTTAATCATCAATACCACTAAAGAAACCTATGCCTTGATTTACCAGACACGCTTTTTATATGAAAAACTCGTGAATCACCCAGACGCTGCAGCCACCGAACTTTTGCAACAAACGTTATCGCGATTAGAAACAAATATAAATCAAATAACCGCCACAAAAATATTCAATGAAGAGAAAATCTTTCAAGGCCTTTATAAAGGCCTGACTTATGCAAAGGCTATTGGCGAATCAGGTCTAGCATTTATTGATATCACCAAAGAGAGCATCAACCAACATAGACAATTTACCCAGCATCGGCAGCAATACTATCAACATGTCCAAGCATTGATTAACGCAATGAGCGGCACCGCATTGTTGGTTCATCAAGAGATTAACCAGCAGATTCAAAATGTTGAAAACACGCGCGAAATCTACCAACGCATGATCATTGTGTTTACATTGGTTGGCGTTTTGATTTCTTTATGTATCGTGAGCTATATCGTGAATGCGATGGTGAGGTGGCTTAAGAAAACACAAGATAATATTAATGAACTAGCGAAAGGCAACCTTGATATTAATCTCAACACCGAAAAAGCTGCCGGTGATGATCTTTTATCCATTAATCGGGGTATTGAACAAATCGTTGAGCGCTTCTCCCACGTGGTGACAGAAATGTCGAATAACATTGCGACGGCAACCAAATTCTCGAGTCTCATTTCAACCTCTGCCGACAGCATCAGCAAAGGTGCCAATGATCAAGCTGCGAGCGTTGAAGAAACCAGTGCCTCGATAGAACAAATGAGCGCAACCGTGTCGCAGAACAATAAAAATGCCGAGAGCACCACAGGAATTGCCATGTCTGCAGCAGAGGCTGCCACCAGTAGCGGAGAAGCGATATTGGATATGGTCCAAGCCATGCAACGAATTGCAGAAAAAGTTTCCATTATTGACGATATTGCGTACCAGACGAACTTGCTGGCACTAAATGCATCGATAGAAGCGGCTCGAGCGGGTGAAGAAGGCCGCGGATTTGCCGTCGTGGCCTCCGAAGTCAGAAAGCTTGCAGAGCGCTCTAAACTCGCTGCCTCTGAAGTTATACAAATGGCGAATGAGACAGTCAAAACCTCTGAAAAAGCCGGACAGGAAATCACGGATATCCTGCCGAAAATTGGTGAAACCTCTGAACTCATTCAGGAAATATCAGCAGCTTCTGCCGAGCAGTCGTCAGGGTTACATGAGATCACCTTTGCCATTTCTCAACTCGATAAAGTTGCACAACATAATGCTGTGGCTTCTATTGAGTTAACGCAAATGGCTGAAAATATGGATCAGTCCATTGATAAACTCGATGACGTGATTCGCTTTTTTTCGTTAACGAATGATATTAAAACAGACGTGCTTGCAACAGAGAGGGAAATAGCATGAGCCAGTCACTCTGGGAAGCTGATAGCGCAATAATTAAAACAAATCGCCCAGCTTTATCGACATTAATGCAGCTGATTAATGACTATGCAGGCTTGAAAACAACCGATCAATTAGTACGCAAGCTCGAATTCGTCCTTAAAGGTTTATCTGACGATGAACTCAGCACATGGGTTAATGCCATCATACAAGACCCTTACAAAACCGAATTACCCGCATTGATTGAAAATCTCAACAATCATGAAACCTATTTTTTTCGTGATCTTGTACAAATGGCGGTATTAGAAAAGCACATTTTCCCAAAACTGATCCAAGAAAAAATTAACCAAAAAGATCACACCATTAAAATCTGGTCAGCCGCTTGCTCTACAGGAGAAGAAGCCTACACCCTAGCAATGATATTGCTTCAAACATTCATTGATTTTAAATTAAGTGTGAAGCTTGATGGCGGATTGATTTTACCCCCGCATGGTTGGCACATCGATATTAACGGAACCGATATTTCACGGCAGGTCATCAGAAAAGCACAAGAAGGCTTGTATGAAGAATCCAACAACGGGCTATCATCATTCAGAAGTTTTCCTGATAAATATCGCCAATATTTTAACCAAGTTGAACAAACCCACGATGCGCTTGGCGGTATAAAAACGCGTCATCAAGTGAATCCCATCCTCAAGACTTTTGTTAAATTTAAAACCTTTAATTTAATGCATGCCATCCCACCTGTTAACCAGTGCGATCTTGTACTCTGCCGAAATTTAATGATTTACCTAAACCCTTCAGCACAAAATAAAGCGGAACAGATTCTAAAGAGAAGCCTTAGGTTTGGCGGTTTTTTGATGTTAAGTGCCGTCGACAAACTGAATAATGAAATAGGCATGACGACACACAGAGAAAAAAGCTGCGTCTATTATGAAAAACGATGAACGCATACCCTTTATTAGATTCGAGGTAGGTGGCGAATATTTAGCCATTAAGCAAGCCTATCTGCACTCGGTAATGCCGCCAATGACTGTATCACCCTTGCCTTTTACGGCAAATTTCATTGATGGCATGGTCAATGTTAAAAGCCGCGTTGTACCACAAGTTGACCTTTTTAAAGTCTTTGATATCAACCCTATTGAAGGTAGAAGTGCCGATACCCTCATTATCATCGAATATAAGCGGGATCTTCTCGCGTTTCCAGCTTCATCTATACATATTGATTATATTTGTTCGTCCGAATTATCACGAAGTAAAGGGAGTAATCGACCCTGTATCAACGCTCAAGTCTATCGTGCAGGAATATCAATTGCCTGTATTGATATCGTTTCTTTTTTTGAAAAGCTATCCAGCCACGATAAGAAATCACCGCCAGTTAAGTCTATTATTCGAAGTAAGTGTGATATAAAAAAAACAACAAATATACGAGAAAAAGATTATCTGGTTGTTGATATTGATCAGGCGTTAGTGGCAATATCGCTCGATGCCATAGATAAAATTGTTGCTCTTGAGCGAATATCCTTACTCCCCTGCTCATCAGAATCTATCGCAGGAACCCAGATTATCGATGGACGAATGATTCCAGTCATTGCCAAAAACGGAAGCATCATCAATAAAAGAAAAATAGAATGCCTTATTCTTGAGAATGAAGGGTTCCGTTACGGTATGGTGATTGACGCACAATATGGCCTGCAATCTTTTGATGATAAAAAGTTATTTATCCAGAAAGAGACACAAAAACTTTCTATCCGTCGTGATGGCTTGCCAATAGTGATAGGCACACCGAATAACCTGATCTCAAACACACAGAAAACTGAAATAAAACGACTTAATTCGGTACATGCATGCACCGAAGAAAAAATGGAGTCTGCAACAAGGTCGGCACTGATTTTATCGTCTCACCCCCCCTATATTGGAATTGATATTCAGTCAGTCTATAGACTCCTGCCACAGCAAAGGATAGAGCCTTTGCCCTTTGATCATTCGGCCTGCAAAGGCGGCATTAACATAGAAGGCAAAGTGGTTCCAATTTTAGATATCTCTACATTACTAGGAAGAGATTGGCCCGTAGAGGAAATTATGATTCTAAAAAAAGGAAGACAACTTTGGGGATTTAGCGTGCCACGCTGTGACAAGATAGTGACTGTGACAGAAACAGAAACAGAAACAGAAACAGAAAAGAATATGCCTTTCTTTAATAGTAATAAGCAATCTATCGATGCATTTGTTACTTATGAAAAACAAATAATGATTTTACTGAATGCAGAGTGGCTATGTTCAGTACATGCGACGCGCAAGCAAAAGACAGAGAGCCATAGGTGATAATCAAGGTATTTGTTATCGATGGCTCCGCAACGATGAGGGCCACCTTAAAATCTATATTCAACGATAGCACTGATATACACGTCATAGGTGTTGCCTCAACAGCTGACATTGCCTTAAAAAAAATGTCTTTACATATTTGGCCTGATGTCATTCTTTCTACCCTCGACTCGGCCAATACCAACAACATAAATTTTTTAAAACACATAAAAAATGCAAAATCCACACCCTTTGTTTTTTTGTCTAAGCATAACAACAACAGTCCGAATATATCATTTGAAGCATTACATCTAGGTGCTTCAGAAATCATTCAGCTGCCTAATGGCAAGCTACAAGCAGCTATTATCAGCAAGACAGATATCATTAAGCAATCGATACATGCGGCAATCGAAAATGAACATCCCTCTTTTAAAAGCAGAAACGTTACAGACCAAACAAACAACATCCTCCCTGTAAACCTGATCGCTATTGGCAGCTCAACCGGCGGAACTACTATCATTGAAAAGCTGCTTACGACATTACCTAAACAATGCCCTCCCGTGCTAGTTGTACAACACATGCCCTACCCTTTTACCCAGGCCTTTGCCAAACGTTTAGATACGCTATGCGAGATCAAAGTAAAGCAAGCGGAGCAAGGTGAACAAGTACAACCAGGTGTTGCTTATATCGCACAAGGCAGCAAACACATGGAGCTTAAAAATCACAAAGGCACTTTTCGAATAGTATCTAATGAAGGGGCACCAAAAAATCATCACAGGCCTTCAATTGACACGTTATTTTTATCAATTTCCACCGCAGGTGTTCATGGTGTAATGGGTATTTTACTCACGGGCATGGGGAAAGACGGATCAAAAGGTCTGTTAGCGATGAGGCAGCAGGGCTACTATACTATTGTGCAAGAACCCAGTGATTGTGCAGTGTGTAGCATGCCAAAAGCAGCGCTGTCGATAGGCGCTGCTAGAGCGCAATTAACAATAAAAGAGATATTGAAAATACTACGTAATATCAAATAAATTTTACCAAAAACTCTTAATGATATCTTTTTTCTTGATGGCCCAGTAGATAGCCATTGTGATCCCTGCTATTCCCAGCGTTACCACGCTCACAACCCCTATTGTTTTACCACGTTCTTTCGGCTCTCTAGGGGTTTCTTTTTTTGAAATCCCTCTCAAGCCGGACCTTTTCTCATCGGATAGCCTTGGTGATGACTGAGCATACTCTGGTGATGAAACCACAGATAAAGGCGCATTGCCGCCAATAGACCTGAATCCCCAGCCTGCTACACCATCCGCGAGCTTATAATTATTGTCGACCGTCTTTTCTAGCCATGTTTGATAGGTATGTCCTTGCTCGACAGCAACATCAGATAGGCCGCCACTAAACCCTCTAGGCTCATAAGGTCGCCAAGTACTGTAGCGAAGATTGATGGTATCCCCTGCATTAAGATTCGTATCGGTCTCTTGGATTTCTTTAATCATGGCCTTAGCCTTAATATAAGATCCGTATACGGAGTTGTTGTAATAAGGTTCTTTCTCCACAGACAACACTTCGATAGTTAATTTTTCTTTAGCTTCTCTCTGAGCTGCCTCTGACCAGAGAGGGTTCGGCATCCCATCAGCAGTAAAAGTGACAAATATTAAAAATAAATAAATAACTTTCATCAATAGTTAACGCTCATTAAATAGTATATTTTAGACACCACAAACAGCGTTAAAGTTCGATTGAACTTTCTAATAGTATAGTGGACCCCTTTGTCGAGACAATAAATTAAATTTTTACGATATTGTTTATGTGTACCCTGTTGTCGATAAGCTCAAGAGTGTGTGTGAGCTGTTGGCAACGTCTTTTTGTTGTCAATGGTTCATGCACACGCCTCTGCTTGAGCTGGTCTGGCGCAGCCAGAATCGTCAACAAGTACACAGTCCTTTTCCTGATCTGTTGACTCACGATAAACAGCCATCGGTGTCTGGTATTCAAAGTGCTGGTGCGGCCTTTCCTCATTGTAAAAATAAAAGTATTTACGCAGTGCACGCCTTAAATGGTCTACCGACTCGTACTCATTAAGGTACACCTCTTCATACTTCACGCTCCGCCATAGCCTCTCGATGAATATATTATCCATGCAGCGACCTTTGCCATCCATGCTGATTTTGATGTCAGCATTTTTCAGTACATGCGTAAAAGCATTTCCTGTAAATTGTGAGCCTTGATCCGTGTTAAAGATCTCAGGCTTGGGGTATAGCCTGAGAGCCCGTTCTAGAGCGCTGACGCAGAAGCTGTCATCCATACTGGCAGATAACTCCCATGAAAGTACTTTACGACTATACCAGTCCATGACGGCCACCAGGTATACAAAACCGCCTTTTAGCCTTATATACGTGATGTCTGTACACCACACTTGATTGGCTCGCGTTACCTCTACACCTCTCAAGAGATAAGGATAAATCTTATGCTGTGGAGCAGGTTTGCTGGTGTTAGGGCCAGGCGCAACCGACTGAATCCCCATGAGCCTCATCAACCTTTGCACTCGCTTACGGTTAACTTTGTAGCCCAGATCGTTAAGGTATTTACGCAACTTGCGACTACCGTAAAACGGATGACGGGTGTATTCCTCATCCAGCCGCCGCATCAGCTCAAGATTGTCTTCAGATTCACCTATACGGCGGTCTTTTCTGTAGTAACTCGACCTTGGCAGGTTAAGCAGCCCGCATTGCCTGCTAACGCTTAACTTTTTATGCAGCGGCTCTATCATGGCAACTTTTTCCTGCACGTTTAATCGAGATGCCCCGTCTTTTTTTTTAGCCAATCGACCTCTACTTTCAGGCGGCCAATCTGACTGTAAAGCTTATCTTTCTCTTCTTCATTGCCCTCAGCCTGCTGCTTCCGGCCCTTGCTAAATATATCTTCAGAGCCTTCTAATAGAAGCTTTTTCCACCCGTTGATCTGTGTTGCATGAACACTGAATTCTGTTGCTAGCTCATTGATGGTTTTGTGGCCTTTGATCGCTTCTATAGCGACTTTAGACTTAAATTTTGAACTGAAATTCTTACGCTTCATGGTTACCCTTTTCGTCAGTGGTTATATTCTAACTCACTGTCTCATTTGCGGGGGCCACTATATAGTTATTGCGATACCTTAATATCTACCTAGAAAAACATTGAAATGAAAAATTGATATATTTTCCACATGAGAAATCATTAACACACTCATCATTACAACCAAAAAAAATAAAAAATGTAAAATATAAATAACAGTAAAATATTTTCAGTTATCACAAATGATATAATTTAAAAATTTAATCATTCACAACTCAATTCACTTTAGAATCAGTTTTTTTCCAATAGTTAACTCCACAACCTGATACCCCTGTTTCGTCCACACAAATATTTTCACGGGAACCTGTTTTATATGCAACAATAAATCCTTTGGCAAACCTTCATCAGAAACTGACAGTATCTCGACAGTCAAACCATCAAGATAAACAGAGCCATTAAAAGGCGTTGAAATAGGGTCTCTAGCAAGTAAATCTCCTTGACTAAAAAAAGGTGACAATGCTTTTATTTGAAGTGTATAGCGGTCTAACTGGGTCAGTTCTAGTTCACTTTTATGCCCACCAACATTCCAAAGACGCGTAGGTAAAGGCTTATCTTGCAAGACAAGATTAGGATAAAGGTACGTTGACTCCATCATGCGCCCCTTTAATATTAATACGTTATCGCCCTCCTTTATATCAAGCGTTGCTGCACGTTGAGCGCCCGCTTTTGAAAAAAGCGCAGGCACATAACTCAATGGCAATATTAATAAGGGTGCAACGATAAAGTGCAGAACAAGCAAGCTATAAAAAACCCCCTTGGCAACAAGATTTTTTTTGGTTTTTAGCGATGAGTAGATAGAAATCAACGCGATCGCCAATAAACCGCTGAAGGCAATACTGACTTGCAATAAATTTCTGTCTTGTGAAGGGCTAGAGGCAACAGGCACCATTAATAGAAAAAAAGCCGTCAAAAAGAAAAAATACTCTCTATTTTTTGAGAGTTTTTGTATTCCGAAAATAAACGCAAGTAAAACCAGCCCCCCCATCAAAGCAACGAGCCACCGATAACGAATAGCTGAAATAATGTCAGCGGGAATAACAAGTGTTTGCGAGAGAATGACACTGGGAATATTTATCAGGTAATTTTTTATAAAGACTAAAGGATTTACAAAAGGGTCAATATAAAAGCTTGAATACCCACGGATACCAAAATCACTTAAGCGATAAAGATAAACCCAGACGATAAAAATAATCAAATAGGGAAGCAGGCCCACGATCCGCGCACTGATCTTTCGTCGATCATAAAATACCGAATAGCAAAATAACCAAACACCGGCAGAAATGCCCAGTTCAGAAGATAAAAAACCACAAGCCACCATAAGCGTAGAAAAAAACAAATAGCGCATTTTATGGGTATCTGCCCATTTATGATGCAAAATGAGAGCGCTGATGATAGCGCAAGATGCAAGCACTGCATGGCGGTTGCTTAACCATGAAACCGTCACCGCATGGCTTGCACTTAATGCAAACAGAGCAAAAGCCAATAAGGCCAATTTCCGTCCATTGAATAAAGTCATTAACCCTCGATAAACAAGGTATAACAGTACAAAGAACCATAAAAGGCTATGCAGATGCATGAGCCAAAATTGCCTACCAAAAAAGCGATAATCCAAAAAATGTGTAGCCTCTGCAAGAGGCCGCCAGAAGTTCCATGTAAAGTTTGGATCTATCCACCAAGGCAATAAACTTAACCGAGAAAGTGCTAATCGACTTGATGGCTCATTACTGACAAATGAAAACAAATTAAACAGAGAAAAATCATGGCGCTTCGGAAGAAAATCTGGGTAATTCAGCATCAAAAAATGCAATAAATCATCACCCATTAACCCACTAAACAATGCAGGTAATAACGTGGCTAAGCTAACCGCCGCGATTATAAAAAATTGTTTTTCTCGAGAAATATTTTGAAATTTAATAATTAACTTCATTCGTTAGGTATATTTGTGAAATAAAAGAAAGGGGGCAAGTGTTAAACTACGTGCTAAAAGGAACAATAAAAACGCAATCCATAGCCCCATATTGGCAAAGTTTTTAAGTAGATAACAAGCAGGAATAAACACGAAAAATGCAGAAATTAAAATACTGTTACGCATAGCTCGGCTGGCCATCAAACCTATTGCAACACCATCTAACCAATATGAGAAGACACTAATGATAGGCAATAAAAGAACTAACCAAATAACTTGATCGATAATGATAATAATATCTGCTTGATTCGTAAAAAGCTCGATAAAATACGGCTTTGTGAATATCAAAATTAGGCAAAGCAGGCAGGTTGAAGAAACCGTCAAAATAAGGCTTTTTCTTAATACGCCCTGTCGTTCTTGGCCTTTTTTTGCCGAACCAACCAGTGCCTCCGTTGCATTAGCAAAACCATCAAGTGCATAAGCTTGAAAAGCAACAATTTGTAATAAAATGGCATTAGCCGCTGTCGTTAGCGTGCCTAAAGTTGCACTTTGGCTATTAAAATAGGCAATGCAAAACAATAAACTCATTGAGCGAATCAATAAATCCGTATTCATCGCAAATAGTTTGAAAACCTGTGACTTATCAGGTAACGACAAAAAGTTTTGACGGAAAAGAGAAGGAAAAAGCTTGCGAAAAAAAATGAGTGTTATGAGCGTACTCGCCCATTCAGCAAGTACAGAAGCTAATGCCGCACCAAAACTACTCAAGGAAAATCCCAATATAAACAAGAGATCAAACAGAATATTTAAAAGTGCCGTGCTAGAGAGGGATATAAATGCAAGTGACGGCTTCTGCCATGCGATCGCCCAACCCACCAACACAAAATTGACAAAAGTCGCTGGCGCGGATAGCAACCGTACCTGAACATATTCCTCAGCCAATGCTCGTAATGTATGCTCAGACGAAGATCCAAGCATTATCATTAAACCATAATGTGTAAGCACAGGACTTAAAAGGACAACCAAAATACTCAAAAAAAAGGCAAAATAAACACTGCATTTAAACAAAAATCGACTATCTTTAGCACTTTCTGATAGAGAGACCTTAGTCGCCAGTGCCGTTGTACTCATTCGTAAAAAGTTACAACCTAGCAGGATAATAGAAACAAAACTGGCGCCAACCGAAACAGCAGCCAGATAATGCGGTGAGGGAAGATGCCCCAATAAAGCGGTATCAACGATACCTAAAAGTGGCACACTGATATTGGCCAAAATTAAAGGCCAGCTTAATGACCAAATTTTGCGATAGATATTTTCTGAGTTTTGATAATCAGGCTGCACAAAAAAGCTTCACAATGGCTTAAGGTTGATTTAGAGTAATTTTGACAGAATATTAAGCCGTATGGCTAATGTTTTACAGGAAATGGATAAATAATAGCTAGCACATTGCGCGCTGGTTATCAGTTAACCCTCCAAGAACTTCTGTTCAGGGGTTAACCTAATAAGAATTATAAAGCCTGTCAGTTCGATAGAACATGGAGATGTAAAATGTATCGTAAAGGGATGATTACGCTACCAGTCGTTACCTTCCTCGCTTTTCTTAATCAAAACCTCTTTGCCATAAGTAAACGTTTTGAAACTAACATGACCGAAAGCATAACCGATGTCGGTAAAGAAATTTATGACATTCATATGTTAGTTTTTTGGATTTGTGTGGCAACGGGCGTGCTTGTTTTCCTCTTCATGCTCTACACCATTATTAAATACCGTAAATCCAATGGGCATAAACCTGCAACATTTCACGAAAATACAACCGTAGAGCTAACTTGGACAATTATCCCTTTCATCATTCTCATGGGCATGGCTTGGCCTGCATCGAAAACCCTCATAAAAATCTATGATACTTCAGAGGCTGATTTTGACATCTTGATTACAGGCTATCAGTGGAAGTGGAAATATGAATACCTCACCGAGGAAGGTGAAAACTTAACTTTCTTTTCCATACTCAGTACTTCTCAAGATGAAATTCAAAATATTGATAAAAAAAATCCTTACTATTTACTCGAAGTCGATAAACCCCTCGTTTTACCCGTTAATAAAAAAATACGATTTTTAATTACAGCTAACGATGTTATTCATTCTTGGTGGGTTCCAGACTTAGCCGTTAAAAGAGATGCAATCCCAGGTTTCATCAACGAAACGTGGTCCACACCTAAAAAAGTGGGTATTTATCGTGGGCAGTGTGCAGAACTTTGCGGCAAAGATCATGGCTTTATGCCTATAGTTGTTGATGTAAGATCTCAAAAAGATTTTGATGCCTGGCTTATTGAAGGCCAGCAAAAGGCAACTGAACTCAAAGCCTTGACCAGTAAGACATTCACCCTAAAAGAGCTCTACGCCGAAGGCGAAACAGTTTATCAAAAAGCATGCTTGGCGTGCCATGGCGTCGAAGGTAAAGGAGGTGTTGGTAAAGCGATTGCAGGCAGCGCAATCGTAACCGGCGCCCTATCCGGTCATTTCGATACGGTCATCAATGGCATGCAGGGAACGGCAATGCAAGCATTTGGCAGTCAGTTAAGCGATATTGAACTTGCTGCCGTGATCACCTATCAGCGTAATGCTTTTGGCAACAACATGAATGAAGTCGTCCAACCTGTGGACGTTTTTAATTATAAACAAGGACAATAAGAGGGGTTTCAAGGATGGCGCACGGTCCTGCAAAAGGCATATCACGCTGGGTGTTTGCAACAAATCATAAAGACATTGGTGCAATGTATCTGTGGTTCAGTTTTGCCATGTTTTTGATCGGCGGTAGTTTTGCGATGATTATTCGCGCAGAGTTATTTCAGCCGGGGTTACAGCTCATTGTTCCTGAATTCTTCAATCAAATGACCACCATGCACGGCTTAGTTATGGTGTTTGGCGCAATTATGCCTGCCTTCGTCGGCCTCGCTAACTACATGATTCCTATCATGATTGGCGCGCCAGATATGGCCTTGCCAAGAATGAACAATCTCAGTTTCTGGATTTTACCTTTTGCCTTTGCTGTTTTACTGTCATCGCTCTTCATGGAAGGCGGCGGCCCTAATTTTGGCTGGACATTCTACGCACCGCTCTCAACAACATACGCACCACCTTCAGTGACATTTTTTATCTTTGGTGTTCACCTCATGGGACTTTCATCAATCATGGGGGCCATTAATATCATTGCCACTGTCATGAACATGCGCGCACCGGGTATGACCATGATGAAAATGCCACTGTTTGTTTGGACATGGCTGATCACAGCTTTTTTACTCATTGCGGTGATGCCGGTACTTGCTGGCGCAGTGACGATGATGCTAATGGATATTCATTTTGGCACATCCTTTTTTAGCGCCGCAGGTGGTGGTGACCCTGTATTATTCCAGCATATTTTTTGGTTTTTTGGTCACCCAGAGGTGTACATTATCATCCTGCCTGCTTTTGGTGTGATTTCAGAGATTATCCCTACATTTTCCAGAAAACCCTTGTTTGGCTATGCCTCCATGGTCTATGCCACAGCAGCGATTGCTTTCCTCTCATTCATTGTGTGGGCACATCACATGTTCACTGTAGGCATGCCGTTAGTTGGCGAGTTATATTTTATGTGGGCAACCATGCTCATCGCTGTACCGACTGCGGCAAAGGTCTTTAACTGGATTACCACCATGTTTAAAGGTTCGCTCACCTTCGAAACACCCATGCTATTTTCCATTGCATTTGTCTTTCTCTTCACGCTAGGGGGACTAACAGGCGTCATGCTGGCGATAGCCCCTGCTGATATGCAATACCACGACACTTATTTTGTGGTTGCGCACTTTCATTACACCATGGTTGCCGGCGCTATTTTCTCAATTTCTGCTTCCGTGTATTACTGGTTACCTAAATGGACAGGACGTATGTATGACGAAACAATGGGAAAAGTGCATTTTTGGATTGCCTTCATCGGCTTTAATTTAACCTTCTTCCCGCAGCACTTTCTTGGTTTAGCCGGCATGCCACGCCGTATCCCAGATTACTCTATTCAATTTGCAGATTTTAATATGATCTCCTCTATTGGTGCCTTTACCTATGGATTAGCGCAGTTATTATTTTTATTCAATATTATTCGCACGATCTACTTCGGTAAGAAAACCGATAAAGAGCAAACATGGGAATCAGCTCAAGGCTTGGAGTGGACACTCCCCACCCCTTTGCCATTTCATACATTTGATCGACCTCCAGAAATGAAGTGAGCGCTCATAATGAAACAAAAAAGCAAATATCTTGTTTTAAAGCTCTGCCTAACAGCTGTGACTATGTTTGCTTTTGGTTTTGCCCTAGTGCCTTTGTATGACGTTTTTTGCGATGTAACAGGGCTTAATGGCAAAACCAACGCCCGTGCTTATCAAATTCAAAGCGCAGTTATTGATAAAACGCGCGAGATTAAAATTCAATTCATTGCACGAAATAACGACAATATGCACTGGCAATTTAAACCTATGGAAAAAGTTTTGCGAGTACATCCAGGGGAATCGACATTGACTAAATTCTATGCAAGAAACCCTAGCCAACATAACATGGTTGCACAAGCTATACCGAGTGTTTCGCCGGGGCGTGCGGCAGCATATTTTCATAAGACAGCGTGTTTTTGTTTTGAGCGCCAACCTCTAGAAGCAATGAAAGATACAGAAATGCCATTAGTCTTTACGGTAGACAAAGACTTACCCAAGGATATTCATACCATCACTCTGGCCTATACCCTCTTTGATGTGACGAATCAGACAAGCATTAAAACTGCAAAAAACGGATATTAACCGAACGGAGCAAAGCATGGAAAGCAAGGATGAAACAGGGACACCCCGCTACTATGTACCCGCACAAAGTCGTATGGCAATTTTTACCGCCACCGCTCTTGCCTTAATAGCACTCGGTGCGGGTAATGGCATAAACAGCATGCAGAAAGCGAATGCCAGCAGTGGTGATTGGCTATTACTCTACGTAGGCTTGATACTATTTTCTATTACACTGGCTTCTTGGTTCACCTTAGCAATTAAAGAAAATATGCAAGGTATGAATTCTGAACAGCTAAAAATTTCTTATCGCATCGGCATGCAGTGGTTTATTTTTTCTGAAGTGATGTTCTTTGCTGCATTTTTTGGCGTACTTTTTTATGTCAGAGCACTTTCGGGGCCTTGGCTCTCCGGTGAGGGTATGGGCGTAATGAATCCACTTTTATGGCCGGGCTTTGAGTTTAGCTGGCCATTAATGGAAACCCCTCAAGATGCTCTCGGCGGCGTAAAAGAACAGGTTAAAGCAGGGCACCTTGCAAACAATGGCATGCATACAGGCCCAGACCGAAACATGTCATTTCCGGGGTTCAATAACCTTCTGCACTGGCTTCCTTTTTGGAATACGCTATTGCTTGTCACTTCCTCTGTGTTATTAGAGTTTGCACATCACGCACTTAAAAAAGATAACCGAAGAAAATTCAATGGTTTTTTAGCAGCTACTCTTATTTTAGGATTTGCATTCGTCTATTTACAATACCTAGAGTATCACGAAGCCTATGTCGATTATGGTCTGTACCTTAATTCGGGCACTTATGGTGCAACCTTTTTTATGCTAACAGGCTTTCATGGTTTTCATGTCATTATGGGTGCTGGAATGCTGAGCGTGCAGTTTTATAGGAGCGTGGTGGGCAAACAATTTACACGTGAAGATCATTTTGGTTTTGAAGCATCCTCTTGGTATTGGCACTTTGTTGATGTTGTCTGGATATTCCTCGTTTTTGTGGTGTATTTGTTTTAGTCCAAAGCGAGTCATGCGCTTGTTAGTTGATAGCAGGGAATGAATCCCAAGGCGCGTGCGAACCTAGCTGGCCTGTAGCGATACCGAGCCCGATAAGTAAAACCAAACTTACAGCCAGAAAAGCACGAATAGACAGCATATAAAAAGCTCTATATCCCGTACCACGCATGCTATAGACCGTCCACAAGCTACTAAACAGACTAATAATAAGTAAAACGAAATTGATTAGGATCATGAGTTGAAAAAAGTGCATAGCGTTGTCCTTAACTCGCAAACATTCAGCTTTCACTTTAACTGGAAATTGGCACTTTTAGTAGCCGCTAGCCTGCCCCTTTTTATCAAAGCAGGTTTATGGCAGCTTGAACGCTTCGCGTATAAAAAAGACTTACAGCGGCACTACCAACAAGCACAGGACGATCCCGCACTATCGATGATTAACATAATGCCCAAACCCTACAAAAAAGTTTGGGTAAAAGGAGAAATGCGCGATGGATATTGGCTCATTGATAATCAAATCAATGAAGGACAATTCGGTTATGAGGTGATCCAAGTGCTAGAAGATAAAGAAATAGGCCATATTTTTATAGCCATGGGCTGGATAAAAGGTGATCTTGATAGGCGTAAACTTCCACATATAACACCGTTAAATGGCACAATAAAACTTGAAGGAAGGCTTGAAATTATTCCAACAAATAATTTGATTAAGAAAAATCTTGTTCATCTAGAAGATAAAATTTTACCTGCTATCGATCATGCAATCTTTGAGAAAATAACACCGCAGGAATTCTATCCATTTTTTGTTCGTGCTGACAAGGCACGACTAAAAAATGTTATTCCTCAAGAAAAAACACCTCATTTTACACCCGAGAAACACCGAGCATACGCACTTCAATGGTTCAGCTTCGCCCTAATTACTTTCGTTATGTTTATTTATCAAAGTCTAATAAGAGAAAAATAAAATGTTTCGTAAACAACAATGGCCGTTACTCATTATTATTGGTGCACCACTTTTTTTAATGGGTTTATCATACAGTTTGTTTTTTTTAAATCACACAAAATCAATTGATGTTGTTAATATGCTAGGAACAAAAACATCCGGCCAGCTACTTGTACCGACTATACCTCTAAAAAAATTAAAACTCACCAACCAAAAAGGGCTGCCCTTTAAACACATTCAGCTTAATAAAACCTGGACACTATTAGTGCTGGCTAAAAACAAATGCCCAACCTGTACTCAGAATTTAATTGAGAGCCGACAAATGCACGTCGCTCTGGGTAAGCACGCGAATAAACTTAGTCGGCTGCAGTTATTTATTGATCAGCCTTTATCGCAAGAAGCCATAAAAACGGCGAACGAGAGTCATCCAAAACTACGACTTGCCAATGCAGATAGCCATGCTTTTAACGAATTACCCAAGCAAATAAGAGACAGTGATTACCTGTTAGTTGACGCTAAAGGATGGATCATGATGACTTATCCCACGGGTACAAATGAGAAAGCAATGATGAGCGATTTTAAGCACTTATTTAAATATGCACAATAAAATGATCAAGCCAGCATTTAAATGGCTCTCTCTTACGGCCACTCTTATGACGCTCGGCATTATTGCTCTCGGCGCATTTGTTCGCTTATCAGATGCTGGCCTCGGCTGCCCAGATTGGCCTACCTGTTATGGTCATGTCCTTTGGCCACAAAACAACATTGAAACGACGGTAGCTAATATATCTTTCAATAAAACGCCTGTTGATAAAAATAAAACCTGGCCTGAACAAGTACATCGGCTATTTGCCTCAAGCCTTGGCCTTTTAACACTGGTTTTGTTTGCATTAGCTTTTCGCTTGGCAAAAAATAAAACCTGCCGCCACTTTTGTCTTGCTACAGTTACTGTTTCTCAGGTGCTACTTTTTTCAAGAATTGGCCTATCCCGTTACTGGAAAATCACTGATGTACCTATATACGATGCCTTTGATCCAGCTATTGCGATAGGTGTCACCTGCTTGCTCATCAGTGTCATCATGAGGCTATTGCAAACATCTGAAAAACAACTGCTACTGGCAACGCTGGCGGTTGTGATGATTGTGGCACAAGGCCTATTTGGTATGTGGACAGTTACGCTAAAATTATGGCCCCAAGTCGTCACCTTGCATCTCCTCGGAGGCATGACACTTGTCGTGATTTTCTCCCTAACGACTTTACCTCAATTTATCGATATTAAGCCGCTACGCTCATCGAATTTACTGCCATTTCAGTGGCTAAAACCACTAGGCTTTATTTGCCTAAGTTTTGTTCTTATGCAGATTATCCTAGGCGGCTGGGTCAGTGCAAATTATGCAGCAGTAGCTTGCGCGGATTTTCCAACCTGCCAAGGTATGTTGTGGCCAGATGCTAATTTCAGGCAAGGATTTGATATTTTCCAGCGCTTAGGGCCCAACTACCTCGGTGGTCAGTTACACAGCGAAGCACGAGCTGCAATCCATGTTGTCCATCGTCTTGGCGCTTTGGTGGTCTCCGTCGTTTGTATGATTTTCTTTGCTCAACTATGGCGGGTGCCGTCACAATTAGCTCGCACAATGGCTATTGTCGGTTTTGGTATTTTGGTTGCCCAAGTGGGGATAGGGGTTGCCAACATCCTCCTGAGCTTCCCTTTATCTATCGCTATTCTGCATAACCTGTTTGCTGCCCTCTTACTACTTTCTGTTGTCACAGCCAATTATTGGGTGTATTCCCAGCAGTCTTTCGCCTTAAGGAGTCAATACGCATGAACATTAATATTGAGTCACCTTTAACCCACCCGCCCATCAGCTGGCGAGATTACTATGCATTGACCAAGCCCAATGTCGTTTTTTTAATGTTAGTCACCGTACTCATTGGGATGGTAATGGCTAAAGATGGCCAGTTGTCGATATATTTAATTGTAGTAACTAACATAGGCATAGGGCTTTGTGCGGCGTCAGCCGCAGTCATAAACCATATCGCCGATAAAACGATTGATAAATTGATGCACCGTACAAAAAATCGCCCTGTGGCAAAGGGAATTATTCCGCTGCATAAAGCATTATTTTTTTCATTTATATTAGGGTTTGCAGGCCAGTGGTTATTATTTTCTGAAGTTAATATGTTGACTGCCTTACTGACCTTAGGTGGGCTTGTTGGCTATGCATTTATTTACACGCTTATACTTAAGCGCATGACACCTCAAAATATCGTGATAGGGGGTATCGCTGGTGCAATCCCGCCTTTACTCGGCTGGACAGCTGTCACAAATCAAATAGATCCCGATGCATTGCTATTGGTATTGATTATCTTTGCATGGACACCACCGCATTTTTGGGCTCTTGCGATTCACCGAAAAGATGAGTACGCCAAAGCAGGCATTCCCATGTTACCCGTTACTCACGGTAACCGCTTAACTGCTCAATTTATTGTGCTTTATACATTTATTATGATCGCAGCGTCCCTACTTCCTTTTGTCACTCAGATGAGTGGCTGGCTATATTTTATGGGTGCTATTTTTCTAGGGGTAGTGTTTCTATATTACGCTTTGCGTATCTTACGTGGGGATAAGGCAGCACCCATGATGACATTTAAATATTCAATTATTTACTTATTTGCTCTGTTTATTTTCATGCTGGGTGATCACTGGTTACTTGCGAATGGCTATTAATCTGCCATGATCTCCCAAAACAAATCTCTGTATTTTCAGCTATGATAATAAAAAAAATATTTTTTCCAACGGTTTGCTTTGCATCATTACTCCTTGGGCTGTTTATATTTATACAGCTTAAAGAATCCAAAGCTTCTCAATTTATGCAACAAGGTGTTTTTTTACTCGAAACGCCCCGCAGTATCACACCGTTCAAATTGATTAATCATGAAGGGCAGCCTTTCACAGAGCAGAGCCTCAAAGGCCAATGGCAATGGATTTTCTTTGGGTTTACTCACTGCCCTGACATATGCCCTGCAACGTTGGCAACACTTAAACAGGCGATGAAAAAACTTGATAACGCCTTACAGGTATCAACGAACATTGTGTTAGTCAGTGTTGATCCTGCGCGCGATACCGTGGATAAAATGAAACAATATGTAGGTTTTTTTGGCCAAGGCGTTACGGGAGTGACTGGAGACTTTATCGAATTGTTGACATTAACCAACAACCTTAGCGTACCTTTTAAAAAAGTCATGCTTGAAAATGGTGATTATACAGTCGATCACTCAGGTTATGTGTATTTAACAAACCCTGATGGGCAATACATTGCGTTTTTTAAACCTCCTCTTGATACCAAGCGTTTTGCTCATACGTATACAACTGTGCGCGATTATCTTAAAGAGTAACCATCTCTGGCTTTAAGGTATATTCAGACTTAACAAACCCTGAAGAGAACGCTTCTGTTTTCCTATGTGTTAGCTTGATATCCTTTGGAATTTTACCGAAAAGTGGCAACCCCACCAATCCGGTATTTTAGTAATGGTTATATCCAAGGCCTGCTTGAATAGTTTCAACCGGTATTTTAGTAATGGTTATATCAGTGACAAGGCCTTCATTAATAAAAGCTTGAATAGTTTCTCCGCCATCTATATACAGGTGCTTATCGCCCTCTTTTTCTAAACGTTGAATAAGCGCCTTCAAGTCACCTTGATAGAAATTAACCTTCTCTTTGAACTGCTCAGGCGGTGCTGTTAAGTGACGGCTGAGCACGATTATAGGCGTATCACCATAGGCCCACCCATCGAAACCGGCAACCATATCAAATGTATTGCGCCCCATGATAAGGCAATCTACTGTACTGAAAAATTCAGCAAAGCCATAATCATCATCGTCTTCTCCGTCATCGACACTGGAGAGCCAATCGATGTCACCATTTTTACGCGCAATAAAGCCATCAAGACTAGTGGCTATGTATACGGAAACTTTCATGCTTAACGACCTAACGGAACATTTATGATTAGATTGCTTGAGTTAAAAATAAGTTCAACTGTTTAGAGGGTTAATGTGTTTTTTGCCGCTGATTACTTTCTATTCTCTCAGAAAATAATAAATGCGTTGCTCGTACAAGATATGTTTCTAGCCGAGGGTAGGTTTTTAGTGCATCAATTAAAGGGCTTGAAAATTGACTCATCACTAAAGGCCGCAAAAAGGACACTACCGTTAGATCTAGCTTGGAAAGAAATAATCCACCAAACCACTGCCTTTCATCAAGGTAGGTATTCAAATGATAGATACTCTGAACACCTTGGCGATAGAGGTTTTTTAGCTCAAGCTGACGATGGCCTTTAGACACAAAGGATTGCTTAATATGCTTCTGGATTTTCTTGATTTTAAGGTTGGCGATAGGCGGAGGTATGTCCTTAAAAAACATGTTCTTTAACGCTGCAACATTTGCTTCTTCAAACCAAAGACTTGCAAGGAGAATAGGGTAGAAGTGTTCGGTTAAGAGATTATCGAAAGCAAAATGAATGGCTTTGGTTTTTTCATCAAGATGATTATCAAATTCAAAATCCATTTTTTTTTGTAAGTAATCGATAATCAGTTGATCGCCGACCACTTGTATCTGATTATCGCGAATACTGGGAAGCTGTCGCTCTAAAGCTTTGATATAGTCCGTGTCTTCAATCACCTGAAAAGGGATCTGACTCGCATTTAGAAAAGCTTCAAGCCGCATACTCAATGACTCAAAAGGTAATCCATTAAAACTTTTGTATGCATATAAATCAATCATAGCCTTTCCTTGGGTTCCGAAACCAAAAGCAGTAGATATTTATGCGTTCATATCAGGAATCAACTGACTTTCTATTTTGACGATAGCTTCTTTGAGTAAGAGTTTTCGCTTCTTTAAGCGTTGTATATCCAAGCTTCCCATGTAGGAATCATTGCTAAGCTCAGCAATTTTTTCATCCAGCATACGATGCTCAAGTCTTAGCTCTTTCAGTTTTTCTCTCAATGCATTGAGTTGCGTTATCGACATAAAAATCACTCATTAGATGGTGTATATCGTGCATAGCCAACTGCTTTATCTTGGTTAAACGACCTTTTCTTTGTGCCGTATAAGTAACAGCTTACTAAATACAACCCCAGATTCAAACAATAACCACATAGGAATTGCCATTAGCGCTTGAGACAGTGGGTCAGGGGGTGTCAGTAACATACCAGCAATAAAGCAGCCAACGATGATATAGGGGCGTTTTTTTGACATGCTCTCAGGGTTTATTGTACCTGTATAGCTGAGAAAAAGTGTGATCACAGGGATTTGAAAGGCAAAACCGAAGGCAAAAAACAATTTAAGAACCGTATTAAAGAACAAACTAATATCAGGTGTGTAAGCAACACCTTCAGGGCTTGAGGCACTAAAAAAAGTAAAAATAACGGGAAAAACGACGTAATAGGCAAATAAGATACCCGCATAGAAGAGACTAATGCTTGTTATCAGCACTGGAAGCAACAACCGCTTCTCTTTACGATACAATGCCGGTGCCAAGAAACCCCAAAGTTCACCTAAGATATAAGGAATAGCCAGAAAAACAGCGCACACTGCCGTCAATTTAAATGGCGTTAAAAAAGGCGCTGCAACCTCGGTAGCGATCATTTGACTGCCAGCGGGTAGGGCATTCAGGAGCGGTGTTGCTACAACATGGTAGATCTGATTTGAAAAACCAAGCATACCCGCACAAAGAACACCTGTAATAATCACAATACGCAACAGGCGCTTTCGGAGTTCAAGAAGGTGTTGTGTAAGGGTTGCAGCGCGCTCAGCAGCCATCTTTTGTATCCGGTAGCCGATTAAGTGAGGCTGCTTCAGTCTTACGCAGTGTATCTTGCGTCATATCAATAGGCTTTTTGATCTGCGCTTTCGTCTCATTAAGGCTTTGCATGATTTCTTCGTTATAGAGCTGCCTTTTTATGTCTTCTACGCCAACTTCACGCTCGATATCTTCACGAATTTTCCGGTAGCTACGCTTAAAGCGACCCACCCAAAGTGTAATAGTCCTAATGACCTCAGGCAGCCTTTCAGGGCCAAAAATGATGAGCGTCAGAATAGAGACAACCAATAGCTCAGAAAAACCGATATCAAACATCGCGTTATTTATTCACGTTGTTTTCAATTTGATCAGCGTCTTTCGCTTGGCTATCACTCTCTTCATCCGTCACGGATTTTTTAAAGCCCTTAATGGCACTGCCTAAATCTGACCCTAGGCTTTTTAATCGCTTTGATCCAAATAAAATCAAGACAATTAAAAGGATAATCACGAGTTCTTTAATGCCAAACCCCATACTAAACCTCTTGTATTATTGTTATTTCTGTAAATTATTACGCTTTTATACCGATCGCCCTTGAAGATGCAAAGGTGTTGGCAGCGCTCGCTCACCCCAATCGCTTGCCGCCTTCCTGCATCTCCAATTCCGATGGGTATATATCAACTATTTCCGCGTATCATTACTTTTCTGAGCGGCTAGCTTTTTCTTCAAGCCCTGAAAGGTTAAAGCGCCTTTGTAACTCTTTGAGCACTGCATCCGGAGTTTCGCCTAAATGGCTCAACAATACTAAGGAATGAAACCACAGATCAGCAGTCTCATAAATTAAATCCTCATTTTTGCCGCTTAGTTTTGCATCTTTGGCAGCTATCACGGTTTCTGTACACTCTTCACCGAGTTTTTTTAAGATATGGTCGATGCCTTTTTTATGTAGACTGGCTACGTACGAGTTATCTTCCTGGGCGGTTTTTCGCTGCTCAAGTACATCGGATAATTCACGTAACACATCAGTCATGGGTGTACATCTCATCAGGGTTCTTTAAAACAGGTGCGTCATCAAGCCATTGCGCACCCTCTAAACGCTTATAAAAGCAGCTTCTTCGGCCGGTATGACAAGCAATATCACCTTGCTGTTCAATTTTTAAGAGTAGGGTATCGCTATCACAATCTAAGTGAATAGATTTGATACGCTGTAAGTGCCCTGAACTTTCGCCCTTTTTCCAGAGCTTGTTGCGTGATCTTGACCAATAAACAGCAAAACCATCATCAACCGTCTGCGCAAGAGATTCTGGGTTCATCCATGCCATCATCAGCACTTCGCCTGTGATATGGTCTTGTGCAATGGCAGGAATCAATCCGTCGGCTGTCCATTGAATATTTTTAAGGTAGGGTGTCATAGGAAAGCTTGGCATCATTAAAAGGGGACAATGGGGTTCATAAAAATACGTATAACATTCAATATTAATAATACAACGAGAGGTGATAAATCGATGCCGCCTAAATCAGGCAGAATCTTCCTCACAGGCGCTAAGAGAGGCTCGACTAATTGCCACAAGAGGTTAGCGGCTGGGTGGCCTTGCGTCGAGGGTATCCAGCTCAAGATGGCCGAAATGATAATTCCAAATAAATAGATGCCAAGAATGCTATAAAACACACCCGCTAAAGACCAGATTAATATCTGCAGTATTTGCACATGTTGATTATAAATCAGCAGAGCAATTAAGGTAACCATCAGCGCATAGAGAGCAATCGCAAGTACCAGTGCGGCAATATCTTGGCCCTTAATCGGTGGGATAAGGTGACGAAGTGGCTTAAGTAAGGGGTTGGTCGCTTTGACAATAAACTGGCTTAAAGGGTTGTAGAAATCTGCTTTGGCCAATTGCAGCATAAAACGTAAAAGCACCACATAAATATAGAGGCTCAATACATTGTGGAGCAAGAACTGTAGGGCTTGATCTGTCGTTGACATAGTTATTTAGCATCCTGTGCAAGTTCACGGCTCTTTTCGTCAGCAGCTTGCATAGCTTGCATCACGGTATCACGTAAGCGTGCACGTTCAAATACATCAAGTGCTTGCGCGGTACAGCCGCCTTTGGAGGTCACGTTTTTACGAAGCTCTGCTGGGGAGAGATCACTCTGTAACGCCATCTTGGCTGCACCAACAGCTGTTTGCTGTGTTAATAATCGTGCAGTCTCTTTACTTAAACCTAGTTGCACACCAGCAGCCTCCATTGCTTCCATCATTAAAAAATAATAAGCAGGGCCGCAACCAGAAACAGCTGTCACAGCATCGATCAGTGATTCACGGTCGACCCAAGCAACTTTTCCGACAGACTGAAGCACACTCCCTGCTAAGTGTTTATCTGTGTCGGTTACCTGCTGATTAGCAAATAAGCCGCTAATACCTTCCTGGATCAGAGAGGGCGTGCTGGGCATGCAGCGAATCACCCGCGCGTCAGGAAATAACCAGCTTTCGAGTGAGTCAGTCGAAATACCTGCCGCCACAGAAACAAATAATGGATTTTTTTTCGCGGCTAACCCACTTACCGCCGTACAAACCTCTTGTAACTGAATAGGTTTAACCGCGAGAAAAACAACATCGGCTTGCTCAATGACCTCTTGATTATCAAGTGTCGTTTGAATATGCATAGCCGCTTTTAGTTTATCCAGTTTTTCTGCAGTGCGCCCTGATGCCATAATATGCTTCGCGTCAGTACCTGCAGCTAATAACCCGCCTATGATGGCCTGAGCCATATTTCCTGAGCCTATAAATCCTACCTTCGTATTGTTCATAAGTGATCTCTTCGTGGCCCGACTACCGTCGAACCAAGTCTAATAAAAGTCGCGCCATACTGAATAGCTAATTCAAAATCTGCCGACATCCCCATGGACAGTTGATTTGCGGCGGGGAAATCTTGTTGCAACATGTGAGATAACTGGTGCATTTTAGCAAAATCTTCAGATAATGCCTCCTCGCTTTGCATCACTTTTGGCATAGCCATTAAACCACGAAGGTTTAAATTTGGCGCCTGCTCAATCAATTCAGCTAAAGGTTGAATGTCGCCTATGGAGACGCCCGCTTTTTGCACTTCATCAGAAATATTGACTTGAATCAGACACTGAAGCGGCTGCAGATTTCCAGGCCGCTGAGCAGACAAGCGTTCGACAATTTTTTCACGATCAATCGTATGCACCCAGCTAAAATTTCCAGCGATTTGCCGTGTTTTATTGGATTGGATCGGCCCGATAAAATGCCACTCAATATCCTTTGCCAAATACGGTATTTTATCTAATGCCTCACTCAGGTAATTTTCACCAAAACGGCGTAATCCTAGCGCATAGAGTTTTTCGATAAGTGGAATGGGTTGTGTTTTTGTAGCAACAAGCAATGCAACCTCATCCACAGACCTTTTTGCTTTTTTTGCAGCGTTAAACATTCTCTCATGAACATCCTTGATCTTATTTTGTAAATCAGGCATAGATAGCATTCACTCGACAAAAAAATAATAAGTGCATTATTCAACATGGATATTACAGAACTCTTAGCATTTAGTGCAAAACAAAATGCATCTGATCTTCACTTATCTGCTGGTTTGCCGCCCATGATTCGTGTGGATGGCGATATCAAACGTATTAATCTACCACCCATGGCGCATAAAGAAGTTCATTCTCTGGTCTATGAGATTATGAATGATAGACAGCGTAAAGATTATGAAGACGCCTTAGAAACGGATTTTTCATTTGAGATACCAGGTGTTGCGCGATTTAGGGTCAATGCGTTCAATCAAAATCGTGGCGCAGGCGCTGTTTTTCGGACGATCCCCACGAAAGTGTTGACCATGCAAGACCTCGGCATGGGAGAAGTTTTTAAAGACATCGCTGAAACCCCTCGTGGCCTAGTACTGGTTACAGGGCCAACAGGCTCAGGTAAAAGTACTTCACTGGCTGCGATGATTAATCACATCAACGAGAACAAATATCAGCATATCTTGACCATTGAAGACCCTATAGAATTTGTTCACACCAGTAAAAAGAGTTTGATCAACCAACGTGAAGTACATAAAGATACCCACGGCTTTAACAACGCACTGCGTTCAGCCCTGCGTGAAGATCCTGATGTTATCCTCGTCGGTGAATTGCGAGACCTTGAAACCATTAAACTTGCCCTGGAAGCAGCAGAAACAGGGCATGTCGTCTTCGGTACGTTGCACACACAAAGTGCAGCGAAAACCATAGACCGTGTGATTGATGTATTTCCTGCCGCAGAGAAATCAATGGTACGCTCCATGCTATCTGAATCACTCCGTGCCGTGATCTCACAAAATTTGCTTAAAAAAGTGGGGGGCGGCCGTGTGGCAGCCCATGAAATAATGATTGGCACGCCCGCAATCAGAAATCTTATCCGCGAAGATAAGGTGGCTCAGATGTACTCTGCGATTCAGACAGGTGCTAACGTAGGGATGCAAACCTTGGATCAATCCTTAATGGATCTATTATCAAGCCGCGTCATTACGAAAGAAGAGGCACGTATTAAAGCCAAAATCCCAGATAACTTCCGATAAACAAGGTTACCCTTCATGGAAATTGATCGTTTACTCAGATTGATGGTAGAAAAAGGAGGCTCTGACCTTTTTATCACCGCAGGCGTTGCGCCAAGCATCAAAATTCACGGTAAAATTTTGCCCGTGACCAAAGACAAAGTCACGCCAGAAAAGTGCCGAGAAACGGTGATGAGCGTGATGACCGATACGCAGAAAAAAGAATTTGTGCGTGACAAAGAACAAAACTTTGCGATAAGTGCACGTGGCGTTGGACGTTTTCGCGTGAGTGCCTTCTACCAAAGAAACTTGCCGAGTATGGTCATCCGGCGCATCGAAGGCAACATCCCAGACATAGATAGCCTGAATTTGCCGCCTATTTTAAAAGACATCGCAATGACTAAGCGTGGTTTAGTGGTTTTTGTCGGTGGAACCGGTGCCGGTAAAACAACCTCTCTCGCCTCTATGATTGGTTACCGTAACAAAAATAGCAAAGGGCATATCATTACTATCGAGGACCCTATCGAGTTTATGCATTCACACCAAGGCTGCATCGTCACACAACGTGAAGTGGGGATTGATACAGAGTCGTTTGATATCGCACTGAAAAACACTTTGCGACAAGCACCTGATGTGATTTTTATTGGCGAAGTGCGTAGCCGAGATACTATGGAACATGCCATCGCCTTTGCCGAAACAGGACACCTCTGCTTGTGTACGCTTCATGCCAACAATGCCAACCAAGCATTAGACCGCATCATGAACTTTTTCCCATCAGAGATGCATAGCCAACTCTGGATGGATTTGTCACTTAACTTAAAATCCATTGTCGCGCAGCAGTTAATACGAACACCTGATGGCAAGAGTCGTCGTGCAGCCGTTGAGGTTCTACTCAACTCGCCACTGGCATCAGATTTAATCAAGAAAGGGGATGTAACTGCGCTTAAAGCCTTAATGGCCCGTTCCAATGAGATAGGCATGCAAACCTTCGACCAAGCTTTGTTTAAGCTATTTAAAGAGCAAGAGATAACCTATGATGACGCTTTAAATGCGGCTGATTCGGCCAATGATTTACGCTTGATGATTAAGCTTGATAGCGACCATGATTTTCTTGGTAGTGCTGCTAGCTTGAACCTCTCTATTCAGGAAGATGAGAAAGAGTCTACAAATCCTTTTTGACCTATACCCATCGGAATTGGAGATGCAAGAAGGCGGCAAGCGAACGAAGCCCCATGAGTTTACAGTCAGTAAGTGATTGGGGTGAGCGAGCGCTGCCAACGCCCTTGCATCTTCAAGGGTGATCAGTATATTCATTCTTTTAACAGGTTTTTTGAGGGTACAGAAAAATCTCTGAACCTTTTTAAAAACCTATCAAATATCCACTTTTTCCTCTCGTCAATGAATTGATCTCTAATATTAATCACCGTATCAGGGGTGATATCTAGGTAATGCTTCGATTGCTCTCGAAAAAGTTCATCCTTTAAATGTCCTGTGCGGGCATGTAACAAAATTTGGGAGAGCGCCTCATGATCAATATTATATTTGATGGCTAACAAGTTGCTAACTTCCACTATGGTTTCTCGCTTATCTGATAGGAAGTTATCGAGAGCTTGCTGTGTTTGCAATTCAAATAGAGCGCGGAAAAATTCATCGATTTTTTGTTGCTCCTCTACATGAGACAAAAAGTTCCACTGATCATTTTTTGTATGATGAAGCAGCCGCTGATAAGCCTGCAATCGCTTACCGGAAAGACCAAAATCTCTTTTAGTTTTAAGCTCATTGTTTATTTTTTTAATATTTTCTATCAGCTTAGCGTCGTTATTATTCCCATACTTTTTATCAAGTTCGCATAATTCCATAATAGCTGAAACGATTGTCCGTGCTTTACGTACAGTGGGATAATTATGGAATTTCACTAATGAACAAGGAAGAACCAGAGGCGGGTTTATGAAAGCCAGGCTTTCTGTGTGCAGAAAGGAAAAGCGAACGAAACAAAAGATGAGCAAGCAATAAACGAGTCGTCGGGTCATCTGAGCCTCCTTTATTTATCAATGCTTATAGTGAATAAGACAGCAAGATAAAAAAAGTTGCCATTCAGAAACGGCTGGCCGTAAATTCAATCAAGACGTTATGTTATACCGATATAGCCACTTTCATGGTAGAAAAGTGAACACTTTAGATGTTACATACAGGGTATGAGCTGGCTAGCTGTCTCTATTTGCAATAGCCAAAGGCATGATCTTCATGCCTTTTATTAGCTTTCCAGCTATTTATCTTCTGCCGCCGGTACAGTAATTGTCGCCACATCCATAGCGGTAGCCCAAACTCCATCTTCTGTACCCATAAATAACGCTAACTGAAAAGGAGCGCCGCTTTCAAAGATTTTAGGGGTGGTTGTGATTATTAGAGAGCCTGAGCTAGTCTCCATCGCTGTAACATCAAAATATTTAGCGTTGTCAGAGTGAAACGAAGAATCTCCAATGGTGTAAGCTAACCATAACTTAGCCGTAGACGAAGAACTTAAACGGTAATTAAAATCCACTGAAAACTCAGTCTCCACGCCCTCTATAGCAGAATTCGGCGTGACAAGTGTCATTTCAACCGCATCATTTTCACAAACATCAGGGATAACCTGAGATTTTGTGTAGGTATCTGTTCTTGCATCATTCACCGATGTTAACGTGTCACCATCAACCGATAGGGTTGATTGATCAGCAATCTCCCCATTTCTTTTGGAAACAAGTTGATTGCCTGAATAACTCATGGAAACCCCATAGCGAGGCTTATAACCATCATTCACTGTGCACAATCGAAGAGAAGCAACTCCATCTTCTTGTAGTTCTAAATATGCATCCTGCAGTGCATTCTGCGATTCGGCATACCAATAGCCTGTGTAATCGGCTTCGTCAACGATATCACTGGGGTTAATCTGTAAATTAAAATCGATATTACACCCACCTAATACGAGTAAAAGAGAGGCAAGGGATAAAAGATTTTTCATAGAATGCTGCAGTCATTATTTTTTTTATAACGCCGAAGCTTACACGATAGATTAATTATTTAAAAAGAAAATTTGCGATCAATTCCTTACCGCCTTCGGTTGCAAAAGATTCCGGGTGGAACTGAATACCTGTAATGGGCAGGGTACGATGCTGAACAGCCATGATCTCAAAATTTTTCGTATTTATTTTATCGGTAAAATCAGCAGGCTTTATATTACCCACTGTGGCAGTGACTTCTAAACACGCAGGAAAATTTTCAGGTGATGCAATCAACGAATGATAACGCATCACGGCAAGCTCATCAGGGGTATCTGTAAAAATACCTTTTCCATTATGGTGAATCGGGCTAATTTTCCCGTGCATAGGCAAGGGGGCTTTGATGATTTCTCCGCCAAACGCATAAACCATGCCTTGCATACCTAAGCATACCCCAAGTGTCGGTATGCTCTCGGCAAGCTCTTGAATCACCGCGAGACAAACGCCAAAATAACGCTCGTCATCAGGAGATCCTGGCCCTGGAGAAATAATTATTCTATCAGGGGCCACTGCTTTAATGTCTTCCAGTGTCACTTCGTCGTTTCGTTTAACGGTAATATTAAACGCATCTATATCATCAGCACGCTTAGCCGAAGTCAGTATTTCACCAATAAACTGATAGAGGTTGTAAGTAAATGAATCGTAGTTATCAATAATATAAACATGCATAACAAATTACTCAGCAATAGGGCGGATGAATTGATCGAGCACTTTTTTGGTACCTGCAAATTTACGTACGATCTCCTGATATTCATCTTCGGGGTTGGAGTCATACACGTTACCGCCACAGGTTTGCACGTAAGCTTCTTCGCCACTGGCAAAAAGGGTACGAATCGGTATCGCAAACGTACAATCGCCATTAAAAGCAAAATTTCCGATTGCGCCACCATAGGGGCCTCGCCCTTCAGGTTCTAATGCATCGATAATCTTCATCGATTCTATTTTAGGCGCGCCCGTAAGCGTACCTGCTGGGAAATTACTGGCGAGGGCTGAAAACATATCTTGTGATTCATCAATAATACCCACGATCTCGCTCGAAATATGCTGCACATGACTAAAGCGCTTGATGTCCATAAGACTACGTACTTTTACCGTACCAAACTGGGCGACACGGCCAATATCGTTGCGATGCAAATCAACAATCATATTATGTTCAGCGATTTCTTTCGGGTCATTAAGCAATTTTCTGGCAAGCTCTAAATCTTCTTTGTCAGTTTTTCCTCGGCCGACCGTACCCGCCAAAGGAAAGGTCTCCATCTCGCCTTGCCGCAAACGGAAAAGCAGCTCTGGGCTTGCACCTATTAACTTTTGCTGATTAAACTTCACATAGTACATCTGTGGCGATGGGTTTATTTCGCGCATTTGCTCATAAATATTGATGGTATCGCCGACTAACTTGAAACGTTTTTTAAACCCGACTTCGGTTTGAAAAATTCTTCCCTCGATAATGTCTTTTTTAACATCGAGAACCGCCGCTTTGTGCTCTTCTTTAGTCATGGTATCACCTAGCACACTGACTGAAAGCGGCTGATTGCCGACATAGGGCGTATTCATAATGCTTGTCACGTCGTCTAGGCGGCTATCGCGATAATAAAAATAGAATACCTCGCCCGTCATTTTATCCAGCACCAAGCCATCGGTATAAAAGCCAAAACGGAAAGCATCAAATAATTCACTCGCCTGCACATGAAGCGTGGGTTCAAAATAGTTGACCGCATCGTAACCTAAATACCCGGTTAACCCGCCGGCATACTGCCTGGAAATAACATCTTGAGGTACGATTTCTCTTAATAAGTAATAAGGATTTTCACTGGCATAATGTGTACATTTGCCTTTCCTGTCTTCAATTGTTAGCCGCCTACCATTCGCATAAATCTGATATTCAGGATCAAAACCTATAATGGTATGCCGGGAAATATGGCTATCTTCACCGAGCGATTCCAAAATAAAGCATTGATCATAACGTTTTTCTATTTTCTTGAATAATTCAAAAAAATCGCAGTCTTCGGTGACTTTGATATAGTTTGGTTTTCTTGGCAGGCTAAAGGGCGCAGGTTTAATCATGGTCGTTAGCTTTTCTTTGCTGGTCTTTTAAGGCGCGAGCGCCGCGCGAAACGGTCGCGATTGCAACGCCGAGTTCTTGCGCGATAATTCGCTGAGGAATGCCGGCTTCTAAGTGCTGTGCAATCAACAAGCGATTATTAAGCTCTTTGAGTTCCGAAGGCGTCAATAAAAAAGAAAGGGCTCCTTGCAATGCCTCTCGGCTATTGGGTACAAGAAGGTAGTCTAAAAGTGCCTGGTGGGTATTATTTGATGTACTCATGAACTAGTATGCTAAAGTGCTCAAAAATAATGTCAAGCCTTACTGATCTTCTTATTTACAAGCGGGAGGTACTTTTAGGGCAAGGCCACCTTGCGACGTCTCCCGGTATTTCATGTGCATATCTTTGCCGGTCTCGTACATCGTCGCAATCACGGCATCTAATGAAACTGTCGCTGCGGTTGTCCGGTTTATCGCCATACGACAGGCGTTCACCGACTTCATTGCTGACATGGCGTTGCGTTCAATACAAGGGATCTGTACTTGTCCACCAACAGGGTCACACGTTAGCCCTAAGTGGTGCTCCATGGCAATCTCTGCTGCCTCTGTGACTTTTAGCGGTGACGTACCCATTAGCTCGGCGAGTCCAGCCGCCGCCATCGCCGATGAAACGCCCACCTCGCCTTGGCAGCCTACTTCAGCACCTGAAATCGAGGCATTCATTTTAAACAGCATACCTACCGCAGCCGCGGTCATTAAAAAGCGTTGGCACGCATCCGCATCAAGAGGCGCAATAAAGTGATGATAATAAGACATGACAGAGGGGATTATCCCTGCCGCGCCATTAGTCGGCGAGGTGACAATACGGCCACCGGCGGCATTCTCCTCACTGACAGCGAGCGCATAAAGATTTACCCAGTCTGCCCAGTACAAAGGATCTGCTTCACAGCCACTATCAGACAGGTGAAGATATAAATCAGGTGCCCGACGTTTTAAATGAAGCGGCCCCGGAAGCATATCCTCGGCATGACAACCACGCTCAATCGCATCTTGCATCACACGCCATATCATCGCGACTTTATGCATTATAATCTCAGGCGAATGAAACTTTTGCTCATTCAGCAGCATCAATTCGCTAATAGATAAACTATGCTGATCGCAAAGTGCTAGTAGCTCTACAGCATTTTTAAATTCGTAGGGTGATAACTCTTTTTCATCCAGCGATTTGGAAAAGCCTGCCTCCGTCACAATAAAGCCACCGCCAACAGAATAATACACTTGCTCACTGAGCAATGCCTCACCGGAAAATGCGCGAAACTTTAAACCATTTTCATGCAAAGGAAGTGCTTCTGGGATGAATTTAAGCATGGATGCATGGAACTTTAAGGCGTGCTTTTTATCAAGAATTTCTAGTTTTTTCGTTTTGTCTAAATCTTTGAGAAATGCAGGGATAGCATCAATAATCACCGTTTCAGGCAGAAAACCCGCCAATCCCAATAAAATTGCTTGATCTGTATGATGTCCTTTGCCTGTTAGTGCTAAAGAACCATGAATATGAACATCAATATGCGTAATGGATAAAAGCTGCCCGCACTCATGTAAATGATCAATAACAGCTTTCGCCGCTTTCATTGGCCCAACAGTATGTGAGCTCGACGGGCCTATCCCCACTTTAAAAATATCGAAGATGCTGATCATACAACGCTACCTCCAAAATTCACCTATCAGCGAACTTACTGCTATTAAGCCTAAAATTAAAATAAAGATGTGTCGCCATTTTTGTAACAAGTGGTTTAGTTTTTTAATCCGCATAAATGCATAAACGGGCATGATAAATAAAATCACGGCGGTAATGGGTCCGCTGACTTTCTGCATCAAACTCAGAATACTGGGATTAAGGTAGGCAGCCAGCCAAAGCGTGCTGATAAAAAATACCAAGACTATTCTATTAACGCGTTGCTCACTGATAGAAAACCCCAAGGCTTTCGATTCTTTCGTTAAAATACTCTTAAGACCTTCTTTTGCTCCGAGATAATGCCCAAAAAAAGAGGAGATAATTGCCGTAAGCGCAATAAGAGGCCCCGCAATGTTCAAGAAAGGGTCGCCAAAAACATTGGCCATATATGACATCACAGAAATATTTTGTGTTTTTGCTTCAGCCAACATCTCAGGGCTTAATGCAAGAATGCAAGAAATCACAAAAAACATAACAAACATGAGCAAAATAATGGCGGTATACTTCAACACTCTATCAGATTTTTCCCTTGCACGGTCACCGTAAAGCTGGTGTTGTTCCTTTGCAAAACTGCTGATCACTGGCGAATGATTAAATGAGAAAATAATCACTGGCACAGAAATCCAAAGTACATTCAGAAAACTTCCCGCATCCGGCAAGGTAAAAACAAGCGATAAATCCCATTTTGGTATCAGATAAATAGATAGAAAAAACAACGTGGCGATTAATGGATAGACCAAGTACGAAGTCACTCGAATAACTTTATCCTCATCAAAAAGGATAACAAAAACCATTGAAAATACGACAAACAGTGAGAGTAACCAGCGGGCCGGTGAATCAAAGCCTAATTGATGAACAAGCAAGCTATCAATTGTATTTGTTGCGCCTATCGCATAAATCAGCAAGATAGGATAAATAGACATAAAATATAACCACGTCAGCACCTGGCCACCTCTTTTCCCAAAATGCTCCTCAGCAACATCCGTGATATCGCCACTTTTCTTTTCAGAGGACAACACAAAATGACACAGTGCTTTATGCGAAAAATAGGTCATTGGGAAGGCAAGAACCCCAAGAACAACCACGGTAAAAATACCATTAATACCTAAATTAATGGGCAAAAAAAGTATCCCAGCACCCACTGCCGTGCCAAAAAGACCAAGTACCCAAACTGTATCGTCCCAGTTCCACTTCATCATTGATGCTTCTGCTTACCTAGAAAATAAAAGATATTTTATTAAACTTCCTTTTAAATTTAGTCGATAACTATTTTAAAGGAGTTAAAAATAGGAGAAGAAAATAATAAAAAAGTTTCAATGGGAAGGAGGCAGGAGGAGATAAATCAATTTGAAAGCGTTAAATACTCTACTATTTATAATTAAATTCAAGCATTTAACACCATTAAAAAATATTAAAATTAATCGCTATTATATTTTATTTAATATCTCCTCAACCACAAGTTCAAGTGATGAACCATTGCAATCAATCACAATATCCGCATACTGTCGATAAAGTGTCTGACGCTCAACAAACAAATCATCAAAGGATTGATCCGGTCTCCTTGCGATCCCACGCGTTTCGTAATTATGGATACGTTGATTCAGCGTCTCAAGCGTAGCGTCAAGATAAATAAGGGTGCCTAGCCGCTTTAAATGCGCCATGCCTTTTTCACTGTAAATTACACTGCCGCCTGTGGCGACAATATGATTAAAAAATTCATGGTCAAGTAGCGCTTCCTCTTCACGCTGCCTAAGGCTTTGGTAGCCCTCTTCATCAATAATCGCCTGAAGTGTTTTCCCGGCTTTTAACTGAATCAAAAGATCCGTGTCGATGAAATCTTTAACCAGTTCTTTAGCAAGTACCACACCTACCGTACTTTTACCGGCACCCGGCATACCGACAAGGATAAGGCTGTTTAGGGAATCTTTTTTCATCAGCTATCAAAAATCATAAATGTAATACGCTATTTTAAATCAATATGCGTCGAATCAATAATTTTTCTTAGCACAAAGCTGGAATGAACACCTCTTACACCCTCTAAATGCGTCAACTGACCTAAAAGAAAGCTCTCATAGTGCTTCATATCTCTAACTAGCACTTTTAACAAAAGATCCGCTGATTGCCCTGTAACAATGACACATTCAAGCACCTCCGGCATTTGCTTAACCGCTGTTTCAAAGTGGGCAAATCGGTCATGTGTGTGGCGATCCATCTCAATGCCAATATAAACGAGTAAATTCAACCCAAGAGCCTCAGGATTCAAAATCGTCACGTGGCTGCTAATAATCCCTTCCTCTTCCAGCCTTTTGACGCGGCGTGCACAAGGCGTAGGCGAGAGACCGACTTTTTCTGCGAGTTCAAGGTTGGTTATTTTTGCATTCACTTGCATCAGGTTCAGTATTTTTTTATCCAACCGGTCAAGATGAAACGCCATATAGCCACCATTAAGTTTATTTCACTAATAATTTACATTTATAGAGCTTTAAACACTATTAATACTGAATAATAATAGTTTATTTAGTGAAATAACCTGCCGGACAATCGCTATAATGCATGCCATCACAGCCGGAAGATAAATCACTTACTCAAAAAGTACCTATCGCCCCGCCTTCAAAAGAGTGCACCAACGGCTGTGATATCCCCCTCCCTTATTTGCGCAAAAAATGGTAATGTTAGCGGCTACCTATCAATCGACACCTTATCAATATTCATGCACACCGTTTCGTCTCAACATGCCAGCAATGGCCGAGTGAAGTCTTTTCTAACGCTCTGCCTTATTATTATCGCCATCACGGTTTACCGTGGGTGGATTTTGTTTCATATCCCCGAACTAAGTTTACACTTTGATGAGGCGCAGTACTGGCTTTGGGCGCAAGACTTACAGTGGGGCTACTACTCCAAACCGCCATTTTTGGCAGCAACTATCAAAGTCTTTACGGATCTCTTTGGCAATAGCGCACCGGCTATTCGCAGTGTTGGTTTATGCTTTTATCCATTAACCGCACTCACGTTGTATTTTTTAGCGCTAAAAATAACCGATCGCCCACACATTGCCCTTTGGGCGGGCATTATCTTTATCACGATGCCCGGCGTTTCTTTATCTTCGCTCCTGATCACAACGGATGTCGTGCTGTTTTTATGGTGGAGTTTAAGCTGTTACTTTTTTTACTGTGCTTTACAGACAAACCGAAATAGCTATTGGTTATTGCTAGGTATTACGGCGGGCTTTGGCTTATTAACAAAATATACCATGGGTATATTTGCCATGGCAGCATTTGCCTTCCTTGTCACAATCCCTCGGTGGCGACCGCAACTTAAAAACCCCAAACTTTGGCTTTCTGCGTTATTAAGTGCCTGCATTTTCCTACCTAACTTACTCTGGAATGATCAAAATGGCTGGCCAAGTATACGTCATACCGCCGAGCTTTCGGGCGAGGGGGTCACGGGCATTCACCCCTTAAGCCTGATAACTTTTTGGGGCGAGCAATTCGGTGTTTTTGGCATCATTAGCTTTGCAATTTTCATCTACTGGCTTGCCAAACAACTGTGGCAACCAAAACAAATGAATGAAACACAAGCTTTCCTACTTTATTTTAGTGCAGCTTTTCTTGTCATCATTTCGATGCAGGCGTTAAAAGGGCGGGCTTATGCTAACTGGGCAGCACCTGCTTATGCCATTGCATCTATCATCGTCGCCATTGAGATCGTCAATAAACGCACACTAAAAATACTCTTAATTATCACGAATGTCCTTTTAATGGGGCTGGTCTATCACGGAGATAGCCTACAAACACGGGTAAAACCAGAGGCGACCCAAGGGCCTGACCCTTTAAAAACATTGCGCGCATGGGACAGCTGGGCACAACAAATTGAAGACGCATTAAAAACATGCGCTAACTGTTCAATAATTGTTGATAGTCGAGAAAGCGCCGCACAGTTAACGTATAAACTTCGCAAACAACAACCAAGACTGTTATTTTGGAATCCAAATAAAAATCAAGATAGCCACTATGAAATGGTTTATAGCCTCCCATCAAAACCGAGACAGGGCGAGTTCTTATTCATCACAGAAAAAACCCTTAATCACAAAGAACAAGACAGTTTCGAGCGCGTAACGAAAGTGTCAGAGTTTGACCGGCAGGGAAAATACACGCCTATCCGCCACTATTTCATTTATCGCGTAGAGAACTTTAAAGGCTACCAACCATGACCAAATTTCCCTATTGGCAAAAAACCTGCCTCTATCTCACTGCGTTTACCCTGCTAGCCACGTTACCTTTCTGGTTTACGAATTTAGATCTCTCTGTGGCAGGTGAGTTTTATGACCCTACTGCCGAACGTGCATTTCCTCTCAAGTACGCCCCCTTTTGGTATGCACTTTATAAACTCATCCCCATCCTTTCTGCTTTGGTTGCTATCGGCAGCATTGCTGTCATCACCCTGAGTTATTTGAATGAACGATTTACTCGCTTAAGACGACCGGCTGCCGCTGTTTTTCTTACCTTCTTATTAGGCCCTGGGTTACTCGTTAACGGCGTATTTAAAGAAAATTATGGCAGGCCTAGACCTCAGCAGGTCGAGGTTTTCGGTGGCCCATACCCTTATGTGCCGCCGCTTGTTTATGGTGGATATAACAAAGCAAAATCTTTTCCCAGTGGTCATTCCTCTGTTGGATTTGCCTTCATTATTTTTTATTTCTTATTACGCCGAAGAAAACCTAAACTCGCAAACGTCGCGGGTCTATCAACCTTAGTACTTGGCGCAGCAACAGGCATGGCTCGTATCGTAGGAGGGGGGCATTTTCTTTCTGATGTTTTATGGTCTTTTTACCTGGTCACCATCACCGCCGTGATCGTTGAGCATTTTATTGTCGAAAAACCTGCCACCCCATCAGCCAAACCAACACCAAAACAAAAAACATTCGCAGTATTCAGCGCATGTATATTAAGCACTGCACTGGTTATATGGCTTTTACTCTCATTACCTTTTGAAAAAAAACGCTCAGTGCCCCTCGACCTTACGGGTATTTCATCGATTAACATCAGCAGTGAGAATGGCCGATATTCAACGGAATTCTCAAACATTGACCAGCCAACGCTTGTTATCGAGACTGAAGGGTATGGTTTGAAACCGTTTGTTACAGAGCGTATTCAAACAACCAAAACTGGGAGTAAGTTAACGCTTACTATTGATGCGAATGGCTTTCACCGTGAAGCACAACAAACCATTCGTCTGTCTTTACCTGAAAAATTAAAAGGGAATATAGAGATCAATTACCCCTAAGAAGTCATGAAATTTTAGCTTTCTTCTTTGCCTTTTTTAACCGCGATGATGCCAATGGCTTCACGCCCATCGCGGTTGGTTTGCCCCTTCACCGGCACAGCAACATAATCTTTTTTTATTATCGTAAATCCCGCTTCATTTAAAGCTATTGTCATTTCTTCTAGCCCTAAAGGGTGTAAGTGGTCATTTAACGCATAAGCTTGCCTTGTTAATGACGTCTTCACATCTAAATACATACCAGGCCAACGCATACCCTGCTTTTTCCGTGCGATATAAGCGGGCAAAAAAGTATCTTTTATTTCAACGTGGTAGGGACTAAAAGCAACGATATAAATTCGTCCATTTTCTTTCAGCCAATGTGCAGCATTTTTCAACCCCTGGTCAATCGACTCTCCAGGCAATAAATGTAAAACTCGATGCAACGCGATAATATCTAATGACGATTTTCCCATTGAAAGCGATGGAAATGACTCTGAGTTAAGCCATAACCTCGCTCTCTTTTCGGGGGCTGTCAACCACATGCTGTACTTGAGCTGCACTGTTGAAATATCGTTTGATATCACCTTTACGCTCGGATTCAGTGACAATAATTTCCGTGTAATTGCGCCAAAGCCTGTACCCACATCCAATACGCAGCCTTGCTCCATACCACTGACTTGTTTTAGAAGATCAGTTACCACCCAATTTGGCTGCTCAGCCATCGAGAGCGTATCAAAACCCATACCCTTTTCGGCAACTAAAGCGCTCCCTGTTTTACTCACCTGCGGCTGATAGTCACGCATACCTTCTAGGTTTATTTCTTTTGCCTGCACGTTAACAAACTGGGACTCAGCCGAAACGTTACCATGCAGTAAAATGAACAAGATAATGCCGTATAAGTAGGTAGGTGCCACTAGAATAGTCTCCGCTAAATTCTACTTTTTGAATGTGCAAATTCTTCAATTAAACACTTAAGCCCTTTTAAGGCTGCCTGACTGTATGGAAATTCTTTGCATATGGTCATTTGTTCGGCATCACTACCTTCTTTAATAGGGTTTCCATATGGATTTAGACGCAATTTTTTTAACGACAAATCATTTTTTTTTGGTTTTCTTTTACTATTCTTTCTATTTTTATGGATAGTTTTGCTATCAATATCTCCAGCAGGATACGTTTGTACTTGAGATTCATTCAAATTTCGTGAAATGTTCTCGTCGTTATTCTTTACGACCGCCCAAGACTTAAAAAGCTCTTGTAAACTGCTTTCTTGATCTACTGTTAATCGCACGGGCGGCATTATAGGACTCATATCAACTGGGCCGTCAATAAAAACAGTTTTGGCTCGAATTTTTTTACCCGCGTCTTCAATAGCATCAACTGTGGTTGAAATTAAGATAAAAATCATAGCTATTTTATACATACCAGCTTGCGTGACCATTTTTTATAATAGACATGCATTATTTATAAAGTTCAAATATCAAAAAACCTGACAAACGCATAACTCTATTTTCGTCATACCATTAGACATAAACATTAGATAAAACGGGTAGGAAAATAGATGTGTAGATAGGGTGTATACCCAACTGACTTCAATGTGCGCGATTTAGCTGTTGGAAATTATCATTAATTCTACTGCCTAAATCAGCGCCAATTTCAGGTAGTATTTTTTCAAAAAACTCGCTAATTTTATTTTTAAAATCCTTTGCCGTGGAAAAGTACTGGTTATTCCTGACTTTTTCGTTCATCACCTTCCACAGCCGCTCTATGGGGTTTAGATTTGGGCTGTATGGTGGCAAGGTGTGAAGTTTAATGCCTAACTTGTCCGCAGCGCTCAGGACAGCCTTGGATTTATGATAGCCAGCTCCATCTAAAACTAAATGCACTGTCTTCTCACTATAATGTGCTCGTATTTTATGGAAAAATTCAATAATCGAATCGCCATTAACGGTGTCATATTGGCCGATAATAGCTTCTTCTATATGGGTGAGTTCGATAGCACCTATTATATTGAGCCGTGTCCGACTTCCCATGGTCTCTATGGGTTTATCGACACCCGTTTTGATCCATCCCGATGTGATTTTTGTTGCTTGAGTTGGATGAACTGCGTCCATGAACAGTAAGGCTTCACCCTCTGATAGCTCAGCTTTTAGCGCTTCATACTTTTCAATAAATTGCGCTTGTTTTTCAACATCAAACTTATGTGGAATGCCTTTAGGCTTTTTATAGCTGAAACCCTTTTGGTGTAACCACTGGGTTAGCCCTGAAACACTAAACTGCACACCCCAAGTTGTTTTAATATAATGACCAATTTGGCTCACTTGGGTATATATTTTTCCTGACAAATGAGTAACCAGCAACTGAGATTGCTCGTTATCTAGGTAACCTTTGGAGCCGCCATTGGTTGATAATAACTTTTCATCATTTAGGTAATCATTAAGATGCCGAACAATCGTGGACTCATCTTTTCTTAATGCCTGAGCGATCATTCTTGTCGACCAGCCTTCCGACCGCAACAAAACGACCTTCAAACGATCACTTTCTCTACTGTCTCTTGCTTGCTTATGACGCAATTCCAGTGCAAGTTTTTCGTTTTTTGTCAGGTCGATTTTCAGCATCTGCGCACTATGATTATTTACTCTTTATAAATCAAGTACTTTCAATAGCGATGGGTATAGAGCGCGGTTTCATTACTCAGGAAACACAACAAGGTGCATTTATCCATGCCCCTTGTTGACGACGACTTTATGGTAAGACGATCAAGAGATCCTACAGATACTGCACAGAATCAACTTCATAAGCAACTTCACCACCAGGGGTTCTGATCGTTACCTCGTCACCCTCTTCTTTGCCAATAATACCGCGTGCGATAGGGGAGTTAATGGAGATTTTGCCGATTTTCACATTAGCCTCATCATCACCCACAAGTTGATAAGTGACAACCTCGTCGGTATCCACGTTCACTAAATCAACCGTTACCCCAAAAATGACTTTACCTGTTTGGGGCAATTTGGTGATATCAATAACCACCGCTTCTGCAAGCTTACCTTCAATTTCTTGAATCCGCCCTTCGCAAAACCCTTGTTGCTCACGAGCAGCATGGTATTCAGCATTTTCTTTTAAATCACCGTGTGCTCTTGCTTCTGCAATGGACTCGATAATTTTTGGACGTGTTTCTGTTTTTAAAGTTTCAAGTTCTTCGCGAAGGGCGCTCTCGCCGCCCGCAGTCATAGGTACCTGAGCCATTAATGCATCACCTTTTGATGTAGATCCTGAAGCCGTCGTACCGTTTTTTCACTGCCAAAAGCCAAAGCTTTACACAGTGCATCCCCGCCTGCCAGAGTCGTGGTATAGGTAACATCTTTAGCCAATGCAGAGCGGCGAATGGTTGCCGAATCTGAAATGGCTTGACGGCCTTCAGTCGTGTTAATAATAAGATCGATTTCGTTGTTCTTAATACTATCGACGATATGTGGACGCCCTTCAAGTACTTTGTGGACAGAAGTTACCTCAAAACCTGCGGAAGTGATAACAGCAGCCGTACCTTTGGTTGCCACCAGAGAAAACCCTAAATCCAACAATTGACTGGCGATATCAGCAATCCCCACTTTATCGACGTCTCTTACGCTCAAGAAAGCGGTACCCGATCTTGGCAACGTATCGCCCGCGCCTGCATGTGCTTTAGCAAATGCCTCAGGAAAGCTCTCGCCCACACCCATAACTTCACCGGTTGATTTCATTTCTGGCCCAAGAATCGGATCAACCCCTTGGAATTTGGCAAAAGGGAATACCGCTTCTTTTACACTATAGTAAGGCGGGATACGTTCTTCAGTGAAGCCCTGCGCCTCAAGGCTCACACCGGCCTGGCAGCGTGCTGCGACTTTCGCCAGAGAAACTCCAATACATTTAGAAACAAAAGGAACAGTACGCGAGGCACGAGGGTTCACTTCAATAATGTAAATTTCACCACCCTGGTAAGCCAACTGAACATTCATCAAGCCAACAACACCCAGTTCCAGCGCCATCTGTTTGACCATCTCTCGCATTTTATCCTGCGTTGCCATATCAATGCTGTAGGGCGGTAGACTGCAAGCTGAATCACCGGAGTGGACACCCGCCTGCTCAATGTGTTGCATAATTGCACCGATAACCACACGTTTGCCATCAGAGACTGCATCCACATCAATTTCAATCGCGGCATTCAAAAAGTTATCAAGCAAGACCGGCGAATCATTCGATACCTGAACCGCTTCGCGCATATAGCGTGTGAGCTCTTCTTCCTTATAAACAATCTCCATCGCACGACCACCCAATACATAAGAGGGGCGAACAACAAGCGGGTAGCCAAGTACTGCAGCTTTTTCAATGGCTGCCTCAGCAGAACGCACCGTTGCATTAGCCGGTTGCTTAAGATTTAAGTATTCAAGCATTTGCTGGAAACGTTCGCGGTCTTCCGCACGGTCGATAGCTTCCGGACTGGTCCCGATGATCGGTACGCCAGCAGCTTCGAGATCACGCGCCAATTTAAGTGGCGTTTGGCCGCCAAACTGCACAATCACACCCTCGGGCTTTTCAAGTGCTACAATGGCTAAAACATCTTCGAGCGTTACTGGCTCAAAATATAAACGATCGGAGGTATCATAATCCGTAGAAACAGTTTCTGGATTACAGTTCACCATAATAGTTTCATAGCCGTCTTCACGCATGGCAAGTGCCGCATGAACACAACAATAATCAAACTCAATACCTTGACCGATACGATTAGGGCCACCGCCCAGAATTAATATTTTCTTCCGGTCAGAAGGATTAGCTTCACAGGTTTCCTCGTAAGTAGAATACATATATGCGGTTGATGAGGCGAACTCAGCGGCACAAGTATCCACACGTTTATACACGGGCTTAACCCCTAATAATGCGCGTTTCTCTCTCACCTCAGACTCTTTAACTTCTAACAAAGCGGCCAACCGTAAGTCTGAAAAGCCTTTACGCTTGAGCTGGTACATTTCATCTTTATCGATCGCATCAAGACTCTTCGTGCGAACCTGTTCCTCTATTCGAATGAGGTCTTCAATTTGTACCAAAAACCAAGGATCAACGGCGGTTTTCTCATAAACCGTATCGAGGCTCAATCCTGCTCTAAAGGCATCGCCAATGTACCAAAGACGCTCATCACCCACATTGCTCAGTTCACTCTGAATTTTATCCAAGGCATCTTCGTCAGCGAGATCAACCATTTCATCGAAGCCGCACTTTCCATCTTCTAGGCCGCGTATCGCTTTTTGTAACGACTCTTGGAAATTTCGGCCAATTGCCATGACCTCACCAACCGACTTCATTTGTGTACTAAGCCGATTTTCTGCTTGAGCAAATTTCTCGAAGGTAAAACGAGGAATTTTGGTCACAACGTAATCAATCGAAGGCTCAAAAGAGGCCGGGGTTAAACCGCCTGTAATGTCATTGGCCAATTCATCTAAGGTGTATCCCACCGCCAATTTTGCGGCGACTTTGGCAATCGGAAAGCCTGTTGCTTTTGAAGCCAGCGCTGATGACCGCGAAACGCGCGGATTCATTTCAATAATAACCAAGCGACCGTCTTTTGGATTCATACCAAACTGTACGTTTGATCCGCCCGTTTCTACACCGATCTCACGCAATACCGCAAGGGAGGCATTACGCAGGATTTGATATTCTTTATCTGTCAGCGTTTGAGCTGGTGCGACCGTAATCGAGTCACCCGTATGTACACCCATAGCATCAAAGTTTTCAATCGCGCAAACGATAATACAATTATCATTTTTGTCGCGCACAACTTCCATTTCATACTCTTTCCAACCAATCAATGATTCATCAATCAGCAGCTCAGACGTTGGCGACAAATCTAAGCCGCGCTCACAAATTTCCTCAAACTCTTCGCGGTTATACGCAATACCGCCGCCACTACCACCCATGGTAAATGAGGGACGAATAATACAAGGGAAGCCTAGTGTTTCTTGAACTTCCCATGCCTGCTCCATTGAGTTGGCAATACCCGATTTCGGCGTATCTAAGCCAATACGTTTCATCGCTTCGTCAAAACGCTTTCGATCCTCAGCTTTATCTATCGCATCTTGGGTGGCTCCAATCATCTCCACGTCAAACTTTTTGAGTACCCCTTGCGCATCCAAATCCAAAGCGCAATTCAATGCTGTTTGCCCACCCATGGTTGGCAAGATTGCATCCGGCCGCTCTTTTTCAATGATTTTGGCAACTGTTTCCCAGCGCACGGGTTCGATGTAGGTCGCATCGGCCATGGCGGGGTCTGTCATAATTGTTGCGGGGTTTGAGTTTACCAGAATAACCCGAAAGCCTTCTTCACGAAGGGCTTTACAGGCTTGCGCTCCCGAATAATCAAACTCACAGGCTTGGCCAATCACAATAGGCCCAGCACCCAAGATTAAAACGGAAGAGATATCGTTTCTTTTAGGCATAATTTTTTCTACTGTCAGCGCTTAAGAGGCGGCTTTTTTCATCAGGTCTATAAATCGATCAAACAAGGGCGCGACATCATGCGGCCCGGGGCTTGCTTCAGGGTGGCCTTGAAAACTAAAGGCAGGCGTATCGATCCTTTCAATACCTTGTAAGCTGCTATCAAACAATGAGCGATGTGTCGCTTTCAAGGTATCCGGCAAGCTGTCTTCATCCACTGAGAATCCATGGTTTTGGCTTGTAATCATCACCGTTTTATTATCAAAATCCTGCACGGGGTGATTAGCACCGTGATGACCGAATTTCATTTTGACGGTTTTCGCACCCGATGCCAAAGCCAGTAACTGATGACCTAAGCAAATCCCAAAAATAGGGATATGTGTATCAAGTAACGTTTTAATGGCTTCAATCGCGTAGGCACAAGGCTCAGGATCACCCGGGCCGTTAGACAAGAAAATACCGTCTGGGTTTAAAGCCAATACGTCCTTCGCTGCTGTTTTTGCCGGTACAACTGTTAGCTTACACCTCCGATCAACAAGCATTCGCAAGATGTTCCGCTTCACGCCGAAATCGTAAGCAACCACATGAAAATCCGATGAATCATAAGTAGGGTGCCCCGTTCCTAACTGCCAAGAACCTTCCTGCCAAACATAGGTTTCTTTGGTCGTAACAACTTGCGCGAGGTCTTTACCTGCAAGGCCCGCAAATGCTTTTGCTTTTTGAACGGCCTTATCTTCATCAATATTTTCACCCGTCATCAAGCATCCACCTTGCGCGCCATTGTCTCTCAGTACACGTGTCAGCTCTCGTGTATCGATGTCAGCAATCGCAACGACTTTCTGTGCTTTCAAATAGCCTGATAATGATTGGGTGGCACGGAAATTACTGTGCAACAAAGGCAGGTCTCGAATGATAAGACCTGTTGCCCAAACTTTTTCGCTTTCTTCATCCTCGGGATTGACCCCTGTGTTACCGATATGCGGGTAGGTGAGCGTCACCATTTGTTCGGCATAGGAGGGGTCTGTGAGTATTTCTTGATAGCCCGTCATGGCAGTATTAAATACCACCTCACCGATACTTTCCCCTTCAAAACCAATAGAAATCCCTTTAAAAACACGTCCATCTGCGAGTGCAAGTATGGCAGGAACAGTCAAGACAACCTCCGCGATTGATTATATTTGTAGGCAGGCACATAGCTTTTTGATGGTTTCGACAAATCGAAAAAAAGCGAGATAAAGATTCGCTTTATCTCGCTTTCAAGAATTCTTTCTGATCCATGATTATACCGACACTTGTCAAATGTAGACCTTAACAAAGAGCTATAAACTGGGCAGGCATTCTACGAAAAAGTATATGCAAATGTCCAGATGAAATCGCACACAATTAAAAAAGTTCTCTTTATTCGACTCCGTTTACTTAGGGTAACGTATCAAAACCGTCGAACTTTTCACGCAAGCGACAGTCGGACAGCTACCTCCACTCAATTTAATTTGACAAAACGTCAATCTTATCGATAGTGTTTCGGGATAAAACTAATGCCTGACAACTATCAACGTACACAATGAGGTGTCCATGAATAATTTTTTATTTCTTTTTTCTCTTCTTTTTGCATCATCTTTTATCCTCTCCGATGAAGTTGAGCTTAATTTATTTCGAGACATTGTAGGTGTTGGCTACAAAACACACGTCAGTAATGCTTACTCCGCCAATGTCAGCTTCACCCACAGCCAATACGAAAGGCGCGACTCCAATCTGTTAAAAGGCGGTTTCATGGCCAAAGGCGTTCGTGGGCAATTAACGGGGCAGGTAGGGCTCGAACCATTCTGGTTGAATGCAAAAAACTCCGATACTTACGGTATTTCGATTGGCGGCGGCGCTAAATACCGAATCACACCGGAATTTTGGGTTGCCGGCGAAGCTTTCTATGCGCCAAATATCATTGTTGTTGGCGATCTTGATAACTTCTATAACATTGACTTTCGCTTAGGCTATAACATTCTCCCGCATGCCTCTGTTTTCCTTGGCTATCAAAACTACGGTGCCAATAATGGTTCCACTAACATTGAGATGTATAACGGTTTGAAACTCGGTTTGAATTTCAAGCTAAGATGATTTCTTCATGCTAACCAAGGCGCTACACGCTCAGAAGTGAAGTAGCGTCCTGTTATCTATTCTGCAGTTTTTGAACAATAACATGCTATCATGCATGTTTTTTTATGCTTTAGGCCCTATGAAAAACCAGTACCTTATCTTACTCCTCTGCATGAATTTGTTTGCTTGTAGCAGCCTGATAGAAAAAAAGGCGGCATCATTTGGCGATAATTTAACCCAGAGCATGTTGAATTTTGAAGACCCTGCTACCGTTGCGGGCGCTATGCCCACTTTTATTATCCTCATCGACAGCCTTGCACGCGACAAAGAAGCCAGCAGCCAATCAAAACTTGCCGCTAGTCAATTAATTGGCGCTTATAGTAGCGCGTTTGTTCATGATGAAAAACGCCAGAAAGCGCTAGCTGATCTGGCATTTACCTATGCAAAAGAGGGCAGCTGCAAAGCAGAAGAAAAATGGTGCGGCGTCGATAAACTTTCGCCTAAAGATTTTAATGCCTTTGTGCAAAAGCTCGAACCGGCTGACGTGCCCATCATTTATAGCTACGCAGGCGCTTGGCTAGGGTATATCAACGCTAACAGCGATGATTGGAATGTCATCGCAAGCTTACAACACTGCAAAATATTGCTAGAAAAAATCGTTGAGCTAGATGAAAATTACGACCACGCAGGTGCGCACCTTTACTTAGGGGCTATAGCAGCAGCACTCCCTGAGGCTATTGGCGGAAAACCTGAAATAGCCAAAGCGCATTTCGATCGAGCCATTGAGCTAACTAAAGGACAAAGCCTATTGGTCAAGGTTGAATATGCTCGGCGTTATGCGCGAGCAACGTTTAACAAAAACCTACACCATGAACTTTTAATAGAGGTTTTAGCTGCAGATCCAAAATCACCCGGCTTAACCTTGATGAACACATGGGCACAGCAGCAAGCAACCGAACTGCTCGCTACAGAAAATGACTATTTCTTTTAATTGAGAAACACTATTTTGATTGAGAAACACTTATGAATATCAGACGTTACGCTCTGCTTTTGGTCGCTATGCTTTTAACAGCTAGCTTTCAAGCATCCGCTGTTACACTTAAAATTGCCACTCTTTCCCCGCAAGGCTCCTACTGGATGAAAACCATGCAGGAGGCCAACAAGAAAATCCGAGCGCAAACCAATAACCGCGTCAAGTTTCAGTTTTATCCGGGCGGCATCATGGGTACTGACGCCGCTGTTTTAAAAAAGATTAAGATAGGCCAATTACAAGGCGCAGCATTATCAGGTGGTGCTTTTAACCGTCTCGTTAATGGTTCTCAAATCTATAGCTTACCTCGCCTTTTAACCTCCTATGATGAGGTCAACTTTATTCGTAGCAAGATGGATCCTATCATCCAAAAATCTTTTGAAGACAGTGGCTGGGTTAATTTTGGTCTTGCAGAGGGCGGCTTTGCCTATTTGATGTCTAAAAATCCTATTACTGATATTAACCAGCTTTCTCAACAAAAAGTCTGGATTCCAAGTAACGATCCAGCCTCAGAAGCTGCGTCCGACATTCTTAATGTCGCTTCTGTTCCTCTGTCGCTTGGCGACGTGTTGGCTGGGCTTCAAACAGACTTGATTAATGCAGCTTTCGCATCCCCCATCGCTGCAATCGCCCTGCAATGGCACACACAGGTTGGCTATGTTACGGATGTCCCTTTAGTTTATTTTTATGCTGTGCTCGCTATTAATCAAAAAGCTTTTAATAAAATAGCCAAAGAAGACCAAAAAGTTGTGCGTGACATTATGACCTCTGCCTTTGCTGATATCGACAAGCAAAACCGCATTGATAACCAAGCAGCTTTTGCTGCACTGAAAAATCAAGGCATCAAAGTATTAACACCTACAGCCAATGAAATCAGTGTTTGGAACAGTAAAACCTCAGAGACCACCAAAAAACTGGTGAAAGCAGGGAAGGTGGATAAAGACCTTTACCAGCAAATCGAAACCCTTCTTAACCAATACAGAAAAAGCCCTAGTGAAAAAGCTCAGCCTCTTTCTAAAACACCTTGAAGATAGCGCTATTGTCTTGCTGATCGGTAGCCTGTTACTGATCAGTCTTCTGCAAATCATCTTGCGGAACCTTAGCCTTGGGGGCTTGGGCTTTGCTGATGAGGCGATGCGTAACGGCGTCTTATGGCTCGCATTTTTTGGCGCCATGCGTGCAAGTAGATTAAATAATTCAATTGCTATTAACCTGCTCGCGCACTACCACAATATACGCGTAAAACGCATTATTCATTTTGTCGTCTTCAACTTCTGCGCCTGTGTTTGCGCTATAGCGGCTTATTATTGTTGGCGCTATATAGGGATTGAATATGAAGGCGCCGAAGAAGCTTTTCTCAACATACCCGTTTGGTTCCTCGAAAGTGTTATGCCTTTTGGGTTAAGTGTTATCGCTTTACGGTTTATATCCCAATCCACCAATTTGCCTGCCCAAAATGACGCTCCTCATACTACTTAGCTTTCTTTGTATTTTCGCCTTTGCGCTTGCAGGCGCACCCTTGTTTGTCGCTATTTTAGCGGCAGCTATGCTGGGATTTTATATCACGGGCATTCCCCTAGAAATCATTGGCATCGAGCTATATCGCATCGCGGATACGCCCATGCTTGTGGCATTGCCGCTGTTTACTCTCACAGGCTATTTATTAGCCGAAAGTAAATGCTCTGAACGAATTGTTGCTGTTAGTCAGGCGTTGATCGGCTGGATGCCTGGCGGTTTATCTATTATTGCCTTTCTCACCTGTGCTTTTTTTACTGCCTTTACGGGAGCGTCTGGCGTCACGATCGTTGCGATAGGCGCCTTATTATATCCAGCGCTTCGACAGGTCGGTTACAGTGAAAAGTTTAGTCTAGGCTTGGTTACCAGCTCTGGCAGCTTAGGCTTATTGCTCGCGCCTTCTCTACCACTGATCTTATACGGCATTATTGCGCAGCAGATGAACATCGGCCCGCAATTTACTATTCAACAGCTTTTTATTGCCGGTTGCATACCGGCCTTATTAATGATTGTTATGTTGTCCATCTATAGCTTATTTGCCAATCGCCATGAAACCATTGAACGGCAAAGCTTCTCGTGGCGTACTTTGGGTAAAGCGCTTAAAGCCGCCAAATGGGAAATGCCTTTACCTTTTTTCGTGTTAGCTGGAATTTACTCGGGCTTTTTTGCTATTTCAGAAACCGCTACAGTCGCAACACTTTATATTGCTATTGTAGAAATATTTATTCACCGAGAGATAAAGTTGAAACAAGTGCCGCTGATTCTTCAGCAGTCCATGACCATGGTGGGCGGCATTATTATTATCCTTGCTACATCTTTAGCATTAACCAATGTCATGGTCGATGCCCAAATACCCACACACTTTTTTAACTGGATGCAGTCATTTATTACCAGCAAATTAACCTTTCTTATTTTACTTAATATTTTCTTATTGTTGCTCGGTGCGATTCTAGACATTTTCTCTGCAATTGTTATCGTGGTACCGTTAATTCTACCCCTCGCTATTGCTTACGGCATTCATCCCGTTCACCTCGGCATTATTTTCCTTGCTAACATGCAGATTGGATATTTTACACCACCTGTTGGCATGAATTTATTTATCGCCAGCTATCGCTTTAAAAAACCTATCACCACACTCTACAGTGCAACCATACCGTTTATGTTTGTACTCATGCTGAGCGTATTATTGATTACCTACATTCCTGAATTAAGTTTATTTTTTATTACTTCTCCTTAGTATAAAGCCACGCCTTATTACGTTTCCTTGGAAGCCATCGGCTTTCTACGTTATTTATTTGCTAAAACACCCTGAGGTTTCTACGCTATATGTCACAGATTAAATAGCTATTCTTGCACCTATTAGCAGTCATCAGCGCCAATAGGCGCAACATCGCCTAGCTCACCATTAAACAAGGATGTTTTATGGATACCCATTCTAGAACCGTGTTTATTACAGGCTGCTCCTCTGGTATCGGTCGCTCTACAGCTATCCATTTTGCCCGCCTTGACTGGCACGTCATCGCAACAGTCCGCCACCAAGATGATGCCGATAAACTCATGATGCTAGGTTATACAAATATACAAGCCGAACTATTGGATGTTGATGATGAAACGCAAATTAAAGCGCTCATTAAAAAAATCGCTAATCAAAATAAAGGGGCGGGGCTTGATGCGCTGATTAACAATGCCGGAATTGCAAATCCCTACCCACTTGAATATGCCGCTACAGAGCATTTTCACCAACACTTAAGCACAAATGTTATAGCGCCCATGGTTATCATTAATGCTTGCCTGCCTTTGTTAAAGAAAAATAATGGCGTCATTATTAATGTTGGCTCATCGATAAGTCACTTTGCCACACCTTTCTTAGGCGCCTACAGTGCATCGAAAGCGGCCATTAATGCCTTGAGTGATGTTTTACGTATTGAGTTATCGCACAGTAATATACGTGTTATTGTTGTTGAGCCAGGCACTGTTGATACCCCTATGCAAGATAAGATTTGTGAGGATCAAGCTGAGATGGCTCAAAAGCTCAATAGCGATGGTTTACTCCACTATCAACCCTTTATTGACAGAAACTTGAATTTGCAGAAGAGCCTGAAAAACAATGCAATAAAACCCTCTCGAGTAGCACATTTAATTTGTAAATTAGTGGAGATTGATTCACCAAAATCACATTATCGTATTGGCATTGATGCGCGACTGGCAGGGTGGATAGAGCCTATTACACCTGCACCCATCAAAGACCGACTCTGGAAAACTGTACTGGGGCTGTAAACTTCGGCAGGTTATTTCGCTATTCGATACCCTCACCCCATTTATACCCATCGGAATTGGAGATGCAAGAAGGCGGCAAGCGAGCGAATCCCCATGAACTTACAGCTCGCAAGTGATTGGATGAGTGAGCGCGGAACACCCTTGCATCTTCAAGGGCGATCGGTATATTCCAGCATATGCTGCCTGCAGAGCTGTTGCATCGGCATGTTTATCCAATGAACAAAATCACCGCAGAAATGTCTTACCCCCTTTAAGCGGAATTTCCAAGCTCCCATGGCAAACATTCTAAATACTTTTCAGGGTATATCTATTCCTATCAAAATTTCATTTCCCATCAAAATCTTATTTTTCCCTTTTCTAATTTGGCTTAATCACTCAGCACAAGGCACGACACTCAGTGACTATTACCAAGAAAACAATGCAGCGCCTGAATTAACACTGCTTGAAAAAAACACTGAATTTCCTGAATTAACCTTATTTAAATTCAATTTTAAAAGTGTTTTATGGCCGACACGTGATGCACAGTGGCATCACCAACTGAATGTTTATGTTCCCAAAAAAGTACTAAGCACTCAGGGTATTCTCTTTGTCAATGGAGGTATTAATCGCTACCCAAATTATGTACAAAAGCGCGATATCTATGATAACCCTGCTATTGCACAAGGGCTTTATCAACTAGCTGCCTCACTATCGACAATCATCATCGAACTCAAAGACATCCCTAACCAATATGCCAGCTTTGAACCCGGACAACTGGTAAAAGAAGATTTTCTTGTTGCCTATACTTGGCTACAAGCGATGAATGGCAAAGGTTGCCACTGGCCAGCGCAACTGCCTATGGCCAAATCCACGAGCCTCGCTATAGATGCATTCGAAGCGTCTTCTCAAGCGCTTGGTTTGGCTACTATACCCAAAAACTATCTCATCACAGGGCTATCGAAAAGGGGGTGGTCATCTTGGTTAACGATGCTGGAAGACAAGAGAATCTCTGCGATACTGCCAGGTGTCATCGGTATCCTCGACACCAACGATACATTGCTTCACATAAAGAACAGCCTCGGCCGCTGGCCAGAGGCGTTTTTCCCTTATGTCGACAATGGCATTTCTGATACTGTAGGCACAGAACCCTTTAAACATTTAATGCAAGCAATAGACCCATGGCAGTATAAAAACTTACCCAATTATCAATCTCGCTTTGATATCCCGAAGCTTTTTCTGATTGCCTCTAATGATGAATTTTTTGTGCCAGATAGCCAAAATCAGCTAATAGATCGCATGCCTGGCAAGAATTACTACCGTGTATTACCCAATGAAAGCCATTACTTAGATTTCGGCACTTATCTAAAAACCACGGCTGTTTTTTATCAAATGCTGGCAGGTAACTTAACGCTGCCTGATGTTACATGGTCATTAAAAATGCAGAAACTAGCGACAGTAAGCGCCAACCAACAACCATTAAAATCTACGTTATGGGTGGCCAATAACCCACAGGCCCGCGACTTCAGAAAAACTATCGGCATCCCGTATAAACCTATTGAATTAACATCTACGTTTTCAAATGAAGAATGGGTGATTACACTGCCGAAAATGGCATTAAATGAAGGTTATACGGCGCACTTTGTTGAATTAACATTTGCTCATGGTGTTGTGCTCACCACGCCTGTATTTATTTCGCCTGACACATACCCAAACTAAATATACCCATCGGAATTGGAGATGCAAGAAGGCGGTAAGCGAGCGAGCCCCCAATCACTTACAGTCAGTAAGTGATTGGAGTGAGCAAGTACGGTCAACGCCCCTGCATCTTCAAGAATGGTCGGTATATATACGAAGGTAAAGCCCTTGAGTTCTCTTGACCTCAATCAACAGAACTCAATACATATCTAAACTCGGCTGCCTAAATCACGGTCGCTCTCTACACCCTCTAGTAAGCCGGTCAATTCGTCTATTTTTTTAATCTTCTTGCCTTCAAGATAGAAAAAAGCCAGCAGTTTTGCTTTCAGGCTGGAGCCATCCTTTTTAGTAGCCTCAACAATGTGGATATCGGCAATGATATTACCTGATACGATTACTTCTTCAAACGTGAATTTTACCGACTGAATAGTGCTACGCAGTAACGCTAAATGATTAACAAACCCGTCCAAATCGAGCGTTTTTCCATCAACAATTTGAATATAGTCTGCAGTCATGTATTTCGTGGCAACGACCCTTGGATCTTGCTCAAGATCAAATAACGCTGAGAATGCATGCTCAAGAAAAATTTTAGCCGTTGTATTCGTAAGCTGCTCATTATTGATACTCATCACTGATGCCTCATAAAACGAGGATGGAATCTAAATACTGTCAACGCTACTTACTTTCAATACGCTAGGCGCCTGAATACACTTCAGACATCTCTTTCACCGCCGGCGATGATGGATTCATTGCTATCGCTGCTTTTAAATGTTCAATCGCTTTATCTTTGTCATTCAAGGCTCTTGCTACACAGCCTAAAGCCAACGAGGTATCTGCTGTTTGGCCTTGAACTTCCTGCAGGTGTTTTAACAATGCGTACTGACGGGGCTTGTCATGCCCGATTCGGGTATAAAAGGCTAACAGCTCGCCACTCGCCTCATGCTTTAGCTGCTTTTCTACCTTGCTTAGCAAACTTGGCATATCATGCTGTGATTTAAGTGCATTAAAATAAGCCATGTAGCAAGCAGTTACCTGCTGAAAAGGTTTTGATCGACGATAAATCTTCTCAATTTTCTTTGCATCATTATCTTTAATTGCTTGCTCAAATTCGTGCTTGATCTGTTCTAATTTGAGTTTTTCGATCGAAGAGGCCGGTAATAATTGCTGCTTTTCAATCGGAGCGATCAGATGATCCAAGTCGTCATCAAGGTGCACTTCTTGATAGAAAGAAGCCGCTTTCAGCAATACTTTCGGGTCTTTTGGGTATACCGTCAGTGCTTGCTTTAACGTCTTCTCTGCTTTCGTCGCATCTTGCATCAAGATGGCTAAATCTACCTGTGTCAGCAAAAGGCTCACTCGGTCAATATGCTGACACTGCATCGCCTTTTTTAGTGCTTGCTTTGCACCCTCAGCATCTTTGAACTTCAGATACGCTTTCGCACTGAATAAATAGCTGATAAAAGGGCGATCAGTTACCGAAGCAGTTTGATACAACTGCTTGGCTGCTTGTTGCCAGTGTTCACTGTGATAGGCCAGCATACCTTCCGCTTGCTTACCCAGCAGTTTTTTCCTATGTAATCTCTTCGCAAAAACACCGGAGCCTAGAATGGCTCGAATCACAAAGCTCACAAGCTTAACAATGACATAAACCACAAACAGCAAGGCAATGATAAGCAGCACCAAAAAGCCCAAGCTGGTTTCTACAGAGTAATGATCAAAATAGATCATCACATAGCCTGCGCCTTTATCCTTCAGCCATTGCGCAAAAAACACACTGCCTGTTGCAAAGACGATAACGAGCAGGAGAGCCCTTAGCATAATAGCTTTACCTTATTTCATTTTTCGTGCGCGATCACTGAGGTAGCGCTTAAGTGCCTGTTGGGACCCGGAAATCTCCGGTAAATCATTCTTCACCTGCACCTTTAATAAAGCATCAATTTTTTTGATGACCAAGTTTACTTTAAAGTTATCTGCAACAAAATATTGATGCACACGGGAGCGCAACCTGGCCAAGCTTCGGTCATAAACAACCTGATCGCCGCGAAGCAACGCCGTTTGTGTCTGCTCAATAATCAAGGCGATACTACTTTTTAATGCAAACCCGCTTTCCTCTGACAAGAGCGCCTGGATGGATTGCTTATCGTGCTTTTTAATCGTGAGGTAGCCACCCATGGTGTCATTTATTTTAGCTAAAATTGTAGGTTGTGGTGTTTTCTTTTCACCTGTTGCACTTTCACTCGCCATATCTGTTTGTACCAAGGGCAAACGCTCAATCTGATCACCCAGCGCCGTTAATTGTGCATAAGTACCTAAAACATCTATGTCCTTTAGTGCCTGCAATGAAGCAATATCGTTCGCTAACGCCACCCGAACATTCAGTAACCCTTTATCTTCAACCGGCATCTTCTTTAATAAGTTATCCGTGCTTTTTAATATCCTAATCGCACCAGCAACGTCTTCTTTCATCAAGATGCGATGATCCGCCGTTTTTAATAAATATTCAGCTTCTGATAAAAGCCACACTTCATTAGATAGCGTTGCATTTGATACTTTTTCAAACTGACCATCTAAATGGCTCACTTGTCCTTCAAGCTCTTTTAAGTGATTGTTAAGGACAATATCCTGACTTTTTGATTCAGCTGAAACTTGTGAAAGTTTACGCTGAAACTCCTCAGCGGATGCTGATTTATTTTTTAGATTTGTCTCAACATGCGTGACATATGCATGTAAATTCACTATTTCTTGCTGCGTTTTTTGCCATAAGTAAAATCCACCGCCTGCACCTGCAATCAATAGAACAAGTAACGCAAGTACAACCCAGTTTGCCGCGCCAACTGAGCGCTTTGCAGTAGACAAACACCTATCCGATGGTAATTTTTTCTTATTATTTTTCACCTTATCACCCTTTTCCTTTAATGACATGAAGTATTGCTTGGACACTGGCATTCTCCGCTTGTAAAACCTGAGTGAATCCCTGATCTTTTGCAAATTGATAGAGCCTTGTTCCTGGCACAATCACAGGCGTTGATAATATCTCATCGCTGATGTTTTCCATCATAGCTTGATGAAGTAGCTGCTGTATAGTTTCGCCACTACTTAACAAAGTGAAATCCAGCTTGCTATAAAGTAACTTCGATAATGTCCCTACAGGATAATCAATGCGGCTTCTTTTATAGACCTCCAAATAAGTCACTTCTGCCCCTCGATTTTCAAGTTGCTGTTTCAGATGCTCACGCCCTCCCTGACCACGTACAATCACAATTTGTTTGTTCTTGGCATTTTTCAACAAAGGTAATTGCAATAAAGCCTCACTATTACTGGCCGAGCCAACGGAACGTTGTGCAATGATTCCTCTGCGCTCTAATCGTTTTTGGGTTGCAGCACCAATGGCCAAAAAGGGTAAGCCATCAGGTAGCGCAACTTCATTTTTTTCCAGCCAATAAAAAAACCCATCGACGGCATTCGTACTGATAAAAATAAAACAATCGATATGCGCAATACCGGATAGGCATTGATTGATACTTTCAATCTCCCACTGTATAGCATCAACATCAATCGGCGTAATATTCAGCAAAGGCAAAGCAATAGGGTTATCGCCACATTGTGACACCGCCTTCATTAGCTCGGCATTTTGTGTTTTAGGCCGAGTAATCAAAATGTTACGCATGACCATCGATATTCACTTCTGCTAACAGTTTATCTGCACCTTGGGACAACAGCTGATCGGCCAAGCCCTGACCTAATTCAATTGCTTTATCCAATGGCGCGGTAGCATCAACCTCAAGTATCTTAACGCCTTTCACCGAGGCGACTAAGGCGCGCATAGTCAATTGCCCTCCCTTAATCTCCGCAAACCCGGCTATGGGTACTTGGCAGCCTCCATTTAACCGTGTATTCAATGCACGCTCCGCCAACACGCACACTTCTGTATCTGCATGATTTAATGGAGCAACAAGGGCTTGCGTCTGATAATCACTTTCCCTTAGCTCAATACCTAATGCCCCTTGTCCACAGGCAGGGAGGCTAGTGGTTGTCGGCAGGTATTCTTGAATCCTTTCATCAAGGCCCATGCGCAAAAGACCGGCACTCGCCAAAATAATTGCTGCGTATTCACCTCGATCAAGTTTATCCAAGCGCGTATGAATATTGCCTCGCAAGCTTTTAATTTCAAGATCTGGCCGTTGGCGTTTGATTTGACAAACCCGCCGTAAACTTGAGCTACCCACCACACTGCCTTGCGGTAACTCCGCCAGTGCCTGGAAATCATTGGATATCAATGCATCGCGTGGATCGTCACGTGCCAAGATAGAGCCTAAAACCAGCGGCTCGGGCAAGTGCATCGGTACATCTTTCATGGAATGTACGGCAATATCTGCCCGTCCATCGAGTAAAGCTTCCTCAAGTTCTTTTACAAATAGGCCTTTGCCACCAATCTTCGATAAGGGGCTATCTAAGATTTTATCGCCACGCGTCGACATTGGCAGCAACTCAACTTTGAGTGACGGATGCAACGACATCAATTGCTTTTTTACAAACTCGGCCTGCCATAAGGCGAGGGGGCTTTTACGCGTGGCGATGGTAAGTGTTTTCATAAGTAGCTCTTCAGATAAGTCGGTAATGATAGCTGGGTTCGCCAAATCTGTGAATCTTGTTTTTGCTTACTTTTTATTGCTTACTTTTTATTGTCGCGCTTATATTTTAATCCCGCTTTTTCCTTCAAGAAAATTTTAATCACGTTATTTCCATCTTATATTTTCAATACTTCGGACAGTTTTTTGAACCACTTGAGATGATCTAAGTCTATGAATGTTTTTACTGAAAATAGTTCATGCAAAATTTGATTTCACAGATTTTAGATTCAATGTCCGATATTTGCTTACCACAAAAAAATTCATTAGGGCGCTATTGATTACGCTAATGGTATTCCGTGGCAAGGCAAATTTTCGCAATATGAGTCGTTTTTCAAGCTTGTGCGAGAAAACTTTTAGTCGATGGTATCGTGTATCCTTCGACTTTAAAGCTTTTAATAATCAGCTCATTTTTAGCGAGTTACCGAAAGAAGATGAATGGATTGCAGCTATAGATGCAAGTTTCGTAAAAAAGAGCGGCAAGTGCACTTCAGGTTTAGGGAACTTCTGGAGCGGTGGTTCAGGCTCCGCTGAAAAAGGACTTGAGGTCTCATTGCTTAGCATTGTCCATCTCAAATCAAATACCGCGTATGGGCTGGATGCAAAACAAACCATAGACCAAGAAGGCAAGTCTCGTACTGACTTGTATGCAGAGCAGACTGTTGGTATGGCTAAAGCATTAAAAGACAAGGGAATACGTTATATTTCTACGGATAGCTTTTATACGAAGATAAAATATGTCAACCCTGTTGCCGAAGCAGGTCTTCATATCGTTGGTAAGCTACGCATAGACGCCCGTTTAAAATGGCTCTACGAAGGAGAATATTCTGGCAAGGGGCGCCCCAAAAAATTCGATGGCAAAGTCGATATAGAAGCTGATCTTTGTCGATTTGAGTATGTAGGAGAGATTGATGAAGGTAAAACGCATATGTACACAACCGTTGCTTACTCAGTTTCCCTTAAACGTGATATCAAGGTGGTCATGTTAATTTTTAAAAAAGGCGATAAAGAAGGCCGCGCTCTTTTATATTCAACGGACACCAATCTAGCTGCTATGACACTGCTTACCTATTACAAAGCAAGGTTCCAGATTGAGTTTGTTTTTAGGGACGCCAAACAATACACGGGTCTGATGGATTGCCAGTCTTGCAATGAAGAGGCGATCAACTTTCAACTGAATGCATCCTTTACTGCGCTAAATTTAATGAAAATTGAAGACAGAAAAACAAAAGGAACACAGGGTGAAACCGTTATATCTATTGCATCATGGAAGCGGCGAAAACTCAATCAGCACATGATGCAGAGACTTTTTAACGAGTTAAAAATTGACTTAAATGATAAAAAAGTCAGACAAGTTTATGACAGCATGAGTAACTTCGGGGTTATTGCTGCGTAAAACTGTCCGAAGTATTGATTTTAAGCACTGCTCTGTAGTAGCCTTTCCTTATGTGTACATTGCTTCACCCAAATTAGCATCAGTATTAAAACCACCATTGGGCCAAGACAAAGCAACAATACGTTTTGCCAATGCGTTGTGCTTATCACCCAGCCTGCTGATAAGGAAGCCAAGGCTTGCGAAGAATAAATAAAACCATCATTAAAGGCACGCGCCTTGAACTGCTCACCTTCATGATACGTACTCGGCAAAAGAGTAGTACCTGCAAAAAAAAGAAAATTCCAACCAATACCAAGCAGAATAAGTTGAGCCCAATAACCAAAAACTGAATTATCGACATACCCCCAACAAACTGTCAGAAAGTAAGCAATTAACCCAACAATCATCATCCCTTTCACAGTGATTAAACGAAGTAACAAAGGGCCAAAAAGAGAAGGGATAAACATCGCAGCAATATGGCTTTGAATCACCCATTTTGTGTCTGCCATACTATGCCCATGATGATGGTGCATACTGATAGGTGTCGCTGTCATCACAAAGGTCATGACCATAAATGCAATGGTTGCACTGGCTACCGCCAAACAAAAAGCTGGATTACTTAAAATATCGACCATTGGTCTCACCTGCTCATGATCAGACGCAATCGGGCCATCACGAATATCAACGTTAACTAACATGATCGCTGAAAAAATAAGCAAGCCACTGATCAACCAAAAAGATCCCTGATAGGCAGTTGACGTTAAATGCTGCCCTTGTACGGCTAATTCAGGCCCAAGAAAAGCGGCGACAATACCACCGCACAGCACAATGGATGCTGCAGCCGGCCCTTTATCAGGGCTCACACATTCCATGGCAGCAAATCTGAGTTGCTGTATTGCTGCATTCGAAACACCTAATAATGCGCTACTTAGACAAAACAAAATAAAACTTTCGTACTGCAATGCTAAAACGGCCAGCCAGCAGCTAATCACCCCTAGAAAGATAAATAAAATGTAAGTGGTTTTGCGGCCGATTTTTCCCATGAGTAAAGATACCGGCAATGTACCCATTGCGGTTCCGATGACCATCGAGGCAATAGGTATTGTTGCCAAGCTCTCTGAGGGCGCTAATTGCGCACCCAAAATACTGCCAACGAGCATCATCAATGGTATCGCGCAAAAACCTGCAGCATTACAAATCGTAATCAACCAAACATTAATATTCATAAAAATTTTATTATTAAAATACAATGAAAACTTATGTATTTATATTTATCGTTATTATTACCTTTACAGGCGAACAGGTTGTAATCTGTATGTTATCGCCATACAAACTACACCGTTTTTTCTCACCCAGAAAATATATTATAGAGGGGCAATATTTCTAATTACACTAAAGGAAAATGTTATTTTTGGCTATTAAAATAACCCCCCTTAAAATGGCAGGACCTCCTAGCAATAATTGCTCAATCTAGTGTGTTCGTTTTTTTGTTTTTCTCAAAGTTGATGAGAATTCGCTCAAGCTGTCATTCCTGCGAAGGCAGGAATCCACTTTTTTTGGTTCAATAAAAGCTTCTATGAAACGATAGATTCCTGCCATCTCAGAAATGACGGCAAAACCAAAAAAACCTTATATTACAAGACTACTATAAATTATTGGTTGCTTCTTGTACTGGCCATTTACTGCCAGGAAGCTCTGTGTAGCATGGAAAAAATACAAATATTAATATTCCAAGGAAATATTACCTCAAATTTGACTCGTTATTATCGGGGGTGATTGCCCTGTAGCGCCATAACCATTTTCTTTTTCTGGTTCCGTGTTGATAGGTGAATCCTCCTCAGAGACCCTGTTTTTTTCTTCAGCAACTTCCCCCTCATTTTTTGGATAACACAAACACCCTGAACAGGTTACCATTGCAGCAAGAACCTCCCCTACAACGGTACTTTTAAGCACACAAAGCAATGAAACTGGGATAGAATTTACCGACTTACCATTAAAAAAAGAAGCTGTTATAAATACGACAGCGATAAAATAAAACCTAAATCTCATGGGCATATTCGTCTTTATCTGGTGAATTAATCTAAAGCCTTCTACGCCGTTATAACAGCCATACTCAACTGCTATAAATCTGTATATTTTTTCTTAAGGCATTTATACCCATCATATTTGAAGATGCAAGGGCGTTGGCCGCGCTCGCTTTCCCCAATCACTTACAAACTGTAAGCTCATGGGGATTCGCTCGCTTGCCGCCTTATTGCATCTCCAGTTCCGATAGGTATATACACCTCTCTTTTTTATAAGCGAATGTTGTTAAGCATTGATTAAAAATAATTAAATATTTTAGATAGATATTTTGTAACTTATATGGTTCGCCTCGCGTATTGCAAGATAAATCGTTGTGCTCATGAAGGAAAAGTTGCGGTCTTATATCCGGCCTCTATTTGAAGGTATATCCCTCGGGCCCTAATGGAAATTCGCTCATCTCAGTGCTTATCTACTCAACGGTCTGCTCACGAGGAGCGCCTTAGTTACAATCAGCTTGCCTGAGATGCAGGTCTTACCTTTCATGCCATCACGGTGATTTGTCTCTTCGCAATTTGCTTAGTTCATTACTCTTAAAACTTAATCATTAATACATTAAAAATATGTTCCTACTAATAGCCGCTTTTCAGGCGGTAACGATCTTCAATACTTAGGCTTTCTTTACACTGAAACAGTATAGTGGACCCCTTTGTCGAGACAATAAATTAAATTTTTACGATATTGTTTATGTGTACCCTGTTGTCGATAAGCTCAAGAGTGTGTGTGAGCTGTTGGCAACGTCTTTTTGTTGTCAATGGTTCATGCACACGCCTCTGCTTGAGCTGGTCTGGCGCAGCCAGAATCGTCAACAAGTACACAGTCCTTTTCCTGATCTGTTGACTCACGATAAACAGCCATCGGTGTCTGGTATTCAAAGTGCTGGTGCGGCCTTTCCTCATTGTAAAAATAAAAGTATTTACGCAGTGCACGCCTTAAATGGTCTACCGACTCGTACTCATTAAGGTACACCTCTTCATACTTCACGCTCCGCCATAGCCTCTCGATGAATATATTATCCATGCAGCGACCTTTGCCATCCATGCTGATTTTGATGTCAGCATTTTTCAGTACATGCGTAAAAGCATTTCCTGTAAATTGTGAGCCTTGATCCGTGTTAAAGATCTCAGGCTTGGGGTATAGCCTGAGAGCCCGTTCTAGAGCGCTGACGCAGAAGCTGTCATCCATACTGGCAGATAACTCCCATGAAAGTACTTTACGACTATACCAGTCCATGACGGCCACCAGGTATACAAAACCGCCTTTTAGCCTTATATACGTGATGTCTGTACACCACACTTGATTGGCTCGCGTTACCTCTACACCTCTCAAGAGATAAGGATAAATCTTATGCTGTGGAGCAGGTTTGCTGGTGTTAGGGCCAGGCGCAACCGACTGAATCCCCATGAGCCTCATCAACCTTTGCACTCGCTTACGGTTAACTTTGTAGCCCAGATCGTTAAGGTATTTACGCAACTTGCGACTACCGTAAAACGGATGACGGGTGTATTCCTCATCCAGCCGCCGCATCAGCTCAAGATTGTCTTCAGATTCACCTATACGGCGGTCTTTTCTGTAGTAACTCGACCTTGGCAGGTTAAGCAGCCCGCATTGCCTGCTAACGCTTAACTTTTTATGCAGCGGCTCTATCATGGCAACTTTTTCCTGCACGTTTAATCGAGATGCCCCGTCTTTTTTTTTAGCCAATCGACCTCTACTTTCAGGCGGCCAATCTGACTGTAAAGCTTATCTTTCTCTTCTTCATTGCCCTCAGCCTGCTGCTTCCGGCCCTTGCTAAATATATCTTCAGAGCCTTCTAATAGAAGCTTTTTCCACCCGTTGATCTGTGTTGCATGAACACTGAATTCTGTTGCTAGCTCATTGATGGTTTTGTGGCCTTTGATCGCTTCTATAGCGACTTTAGACTTAAATTTTGAACTGAAATTCTTACGCTTCATGGTTACCCTTTTCGTCAGTGGTTATATTCTAACTCACTGTCTCATTTGCGGGGGCCACTATACAGCATAGCTTTCTCCATTTTTGAGCAAGGCAAAAACTGTTCTAACCATTTTATTGGCTAAGGCTACGGCCGCTACATTTTTTCCACGACGTTGCATAAGGTTGTCTGCCCATCGACTCACAGAATCTTTTTTACCTTCAGTATATTGCAGTACCGACCTCGCCCCATGAATCAACAATGTGCGTAAATATACATCCCCTCTTTTGCTGATGCCGAGTAAAGTTGGCCTTCCTCCCGTGGAATGCTGGCGAGGAACCAAGCCAAAAAAGGCGGCCAGTTCTCGGCCATTTTTAAACAACGATATATCCCCAATTGTTATTAATAACGCGGTTGCGGTAAGAGGTCCTACACCCGGAATACTCATCAATCGTTGGACCTCCTCATCATTTTTGACCATACGCTCAATTTCCATGTCATACTTATCAACACGCTTATCAACTGTTTTTAGATCATTCTGCAAATCAGAGAGTATCTCCCTAAACCGAATACCCAAGCCATTTTCGGCATCTTCAAGAATCATCGGTATACTTTTAAGCACGTTCTTTCGACCTGCGGGGATATCAATTCCTTGTTCCATTAATAAGCCTCGGATCTGATTGACCAAAGCCGTACGATTTTTAATGGACTGGCTTCGAATTCTGTGAATAGATTGATTTTCTAATTGTTCAACTGACTTAATGGCAGCAAAGCGCATATTCGGGCGCTGAGCAGCCTCGGCAATGGCTTCGGCATCGACCGCATCATTTTTGTTTGACTTCACAAATGGTTTTACAAATTGCGGGGCTATTAAACGTACTTCATGGCCATAGCTTTTAAATAGTCGAGCCCAGTAATGAGCACTTCCGCATGCCTCCATTGCAATTAAACAAGGTGTTAACCTGGCCATGAATTCAGATAATTTCTTTCGGCTTACTTTTTTACCTAACACCTTTTCACCTTTTTCATCCATGCCATGAAGTTGAAAGCTACTCTTGGCTAAATCGATGGCTAATACCTTGATATCATTTTTTGCGTTACTTTTACTCATGATTCGTATCACCTCTAATTCGAATTTGATAGTTTCGTTCGCCGTCTATTGTTGCAGATTATGATACTGCTTTAGGGTGCGAGGCGAACCATTCCATTTACTCAGCGAATATAAGCAAAAAAATAGCTTGACGCTGTTTTACAAAAAATTTTTATTTTTTAGTCACTCTTGGGAGTTGCTCATATTATTGACGATAAGCTACCCCTGCAACCCATCAGCACTGATTAAGTCTCATTACGGGAGTGACACGAATCCAAAAAAATAAAAGTCGTTAGAATACGCTACAAAGCGAAGAAATAGCCTTAAAAAACCCATGATAGAATAACCCTCTTATTCAAGTAACCACAGGGGTCTGTTTCTATGAGAATTGATAATATCGACATCGATGCAACTCTCAGTGAAGTCGAACGATTACTCGAAGAAGATAAAAATATCTCTCCAGCGTTAGTATCGATTATTACGGTATTACTACTCTTGGTTAAACTCCTGACTAATCGAGCAGGGTTAAACAGCAGTAATAGCAGCAAGCCGCCATCGACGGATAATAAAAAACTAAAGCCAACCCGAAAAAAATCAGCTAAGAAAAGCGGCGGTCAACTCGGACATAACGGTGTCACGCTCAAGCAAATCGACGAGCCCGATGACATTGAACGCATCCAGATTGATCGACGTACACTGCCACGAGGCGATTACGAAAAAATAGGGATTGAGCGTCGCCAAGTCTTCGATATTCAAATATGCCGTTGGGTCACTGAATTTCAAGCTGAAGTCTTAATCGATAAAGCCACCGGTAATCGCTATGTAGCACAATTCCCTGATGATGTTGGCAAAGCTGTACAGTACGGTAAGCAGCTCAAAGCCCATGCGGTTTATATGTCGCAGTATCAATTGATTCCCTACAACCGAGTTCAGGAATTTTTCGCCGATCAAATGGGCATTCCGATCAGTGAAGGATCGATCTACAATTTCAATGTAGAAGCCTACAACAAGCTTGAAACTTTCGAAGCGATTGCCAAGAAAAATTTAACGGACGCGCCGTTGCTGCATGTCGACGAGACGGGAATAAATATTGGCGGCGATAGGCACTGGCTACATTGTGCAACAAATGCCTCATGGACTTATTTCTTTGCACACAAGAATCGCGGCAATGAAGCAACAGATCCAGAGGGCATATTGACAGCGTTCAAGGGCGTGTTATGCCACGACCACTGGAAACCCTATTATTGTTATAGTGGTTGCCTGCACGCTTTATGCAATGCACATCATTTGCGCGAGTTAACGCGGTCGTGGGAGCAAGATAATCAACAGTGGGCCAAATCCATGCAAGACTTCCTGGAGGCGTGTAATCGTGCGGTGCATGAAGCCGGCGGAAAACTCAGCAGCAAGGCATCAAAAAAGCAATGGGAAAACTATCGCGCCATACTTGAAGCTGCAGAGATAGAATGTCCTCCGCCTGATGAAAAAGATCGCAAAGGCAAGCGGGGGCGATTAAAGCGCAGTAAATCCCGTAATCTCCTCGAGCGCTTTATCAAATTCGAGGAGGATGTGCTGCGATTTATGGATAATGAAATCGTGCCCTTTACGAACAATCAGGGTGAGCGAGATATTCGTATGACGAAAGTTCATCAAAAAATATCTGGATGTTTTCGTAGCATGAAAGGCGCGAAGATTTTTTGCCGCGTGCGCAGTTATTTATCGACGTGCCGTAAACAAGGCATGAGTTCCAGCGAGGCATTAAACTTGTTATTCAATGATGAACTGCCAGATTTTGCTAAATAATCAAAAATTACGCTGAGCAGTTACGATATTTTTTATCATATTCAGGCGATTAGACGAATAACAATCAGTAAGTTCATTCACCCGCTAATGAATACGTCATTCACTGAAAATAAAACATCACAGATGTTTTATAAAAAAAGATAAGATTTTTCATCTTTCCTTGCTGGAGTATGACCGTTTTCTATTAAACTTACTTCAGCCAGCGCCTCACTTGAGGCAGCCAACGCCGGCTAATTTCGGGCGTTACCATTGACTCATGAAGTAAAACTTTTGTTTTTGTTCCTGCTTTTTTTAACCCTTTAACATGATATTTATTCACCAAAGTATTGCGGTGCACACGTAACAAATCTTGTGGGTAATCAGCTTCTAATTGCTTTAAGCTGAGGCTGCTTAATGCTTCTCCATCGCTATGGTGTACCGTCACATATTTATCTTCTGCAACAAAAGCGCTGATTTCAGATAAGGCAACCAATACGGTAGCACCGCGAAACTGACAGCGGATGCGCGGCGTTTCATCAGCACTGCTTTTGGCAGAAAGTCGTTCAAGGGTAAGTCGCAGTACGTCCTGTAATCGTTGCCTGTTGATCGGTTTTAACAAATACCCCCATGCCGAGACATCAAAAGCAGGCAGAGCATATTCATCGTAAGCGGTAGTAAAAATGATGCCTGTGTGTAAATTTTGCTGATTAATCGCTTTAGCCACATCTATGCCATCCATTGAAGGCATTCTGACATCTAACATAACGATATCAGGGCGATGTTCCCTGAAAAGATAGAGAGCCTCTTCGCCATTTTCCGCTTCTATCACCTCGTTAAAACCTAGATTGGCCAACAATCGTATTAACCGTTGCCTCGCAAGTGGCTCATCATCAGCAATCAAGATTGTGCAACGTCTTTCGCTCACAATGCACGCTCTTTTAAATCATACTGTAAAGTGACGCGATAACTTGCTTTCAATGACTCCTGCTTGAGTGATGCGCGACGCCCATACAAGGTTAATAACCGCTGACGTATGTTTTTTAGTGCCATTTGATGCCCCGCCGTTTGATGATGAGTGTCAGCATGCTCGCGTTGGGAGTTTTCAACAATCAAGGTAACGGCCCCCTCCTGACTGTCCCCAAAAATAGTCACTTGCCCGCCCTGGGGGTTAGGCTGTATACCGTGATAAATGGCATTTTCAATCAGCGGTTGCAACGACAAACTTAGTATACCGAGTGATGTATCCAGCCCTGAAAAATCACACGCCCAACCTAACCGTCCCTGCAGTCTATTCGATTCGATATCTAGATAATGCTCGCATAATTGCCACTCATTTTTTATCGTGGTTTCAACCATGCCTTCTTGCAAACTTGCACGTAACAGTTCGGATAAATCTACAACCATGTCTTCTGCTTTCTCCGGCTGCTTATGAATAAGTTGCGCGATACTGTTGAGACAATTAAATAAAAAGTGCGGTTTAATCTTGGCCTGTAAGGTCATCAACTGCGCATGTGCTTCTGCTTTATGTTGCATGATTAAGCGCCGCTGTAAGTACAGATAATGCAAAGCAACGCCCATAATGATCGCACTTAATAATGTATTTCTGATCACAAATGACCAATCAAAAAAAGGTGTATCTTGAAGCATTACCCGCGGTATAAGAAGCTGCGCAAAAACACTCAGGCCGCATGCCAAAACCAGTAATGCGCCATAAACCACTATCATGGCCTGCGCTGCATCGCATCGTTTTAAGGTTTTTGTAAGCCATGAGAGTAACAATGCCGATATCAATGCCTGCCATTGCACATAAAAGGTCGCAAGTCCCAAATATTCCCAATCAATGATCAGCCCTTTTGAAAATAAAAAATCGATGATGACAACCAACTGAGCTAAGCACATAAGAACAATCAATGAGCTACTCACCGAAAAATCGGGAAATACATCCACACCTTTCATGGATGAAACTGTTTTATCGGCTAATGGCATAGTCTTGCTGAATAAAGGATAATACGACTTTTATTATTCAATAGACCCGCAATCAATGGCTAACACGAGACTGATATTTGTTAACCATGGCACGCATTAAGGACACGTTATGACTGAGAAAAAAGAATCCAGCATCTGGGGCGGACGTTTTAGTGAAGCCACAGACGCATTTGTTGCTGAATTTACATCCTCAATCAACTTTGATCAGCGCTTGGTTTTACAGGATATTCAAGGCTCTTTAGCGCATGCCGAAATGCTAAAAAAAGCCGGCATTTTGGACGAAAAAGAATTAACCGCGATTCAAACAGGCCTTAATGACATTAAGCAAGATGCTATTGCAGGCAATATTGAATGGTCGATTGCACTTGAAGATATTCACATGAATATCGAATCCAAGCTGACGGATAAAATTGGCGTCACCGGCAAAAAACTTCATACAGGCCGGTCTCGCAACGATCAGGTTGCCACGGATATCCGTTTGTATTTGCGTGATGAAATCGATGTTATTGCTGAGCTTTTAACACGCTTGCAAACGGCCTTAGCCGAGCAGGCAAAAACCCACGCATCGGTGATCATGCCAGGGTTTACGCATTTGCAAACCGCACAACCGGTCACCTTTGGTCATCATTTACTCGCTTGGTATGAAATGCTAGAGCGAGATTATGGCCGACTGCTGGACTGCCGCGCACGGCTTAATCAATCACCACTCGGTGCAGCCGCGTTAGCCGGTACGACTTACCCGATAGACCGTGACCTTACCGCGAACCTTTTAGGTTTTGATCGACCAACCAATAACTCACTGGATTCCGTGAGTGATCGCGATTTTGCGATTGAATTTAATGCCTTTGCGAGCATTATGATGATGCATCTTTCACGCTTTTCTGAAGAACTTATCCTATGGACATCCGCTCAATTTGATTTTGTCGATTTACCTGACCGTTTTTGTACCGGCTCCTCCATCATGCCGCAAAAGAAAAACCCGGATGTGCCGGAGCTTGTGCGAGGTAAAAGTGCACGTGTTTTTGGCCACTTGACCTCGCTGCTCGTCTTGATGAAAAGTCAGCCGCTCGCCTACAACAAGGACAATCAGGAAGACAAAGAACCTTTATTTGATAGCGTTGATACCGTTAAAAATTGCCTGCTGGCCTTTGCGGATATGATTCCGGCCGTACAACCGAAAGCCAACAACATGCTTGCAGCAGCCAAGAAAGGGTTTGCTACAGCTACTGATCTCGCTGACTACCTCGTATGTAAGCACTTACCATTCCGCGATGCGCATGAAGTCGTCGGCAGTGCAGTCGCCTTTGCCATCAAGCAAGACAAAGATCTTTCTGAGCTATCACTCGACCAACTAAAGCAATTCTCCAATATCATCGAAGGCGATGTTTTTGACGTCTTAACACTTGAAGGCTCAGTGAATGCACGTAACCACATTGGCGGCACAGCGCCAGCACAAGTTGAGCTTCAAGCTGACAACGCATTAAGGCTTCTTAAAGCACGATAATGGCTGCTATCGAAAGCACACTTAGCTTCATCATTGAGATTGAAAAACTCAAAGCCGTGCTTCGAAAGACGAAGCCGGTGGGCTTATCGCGCTACGAGAATTCTGCTGAGCACAGCTGGCATGTTTGCATCAGCGCGCTCATGCTCAAAGATTTTGCAAATGAGCCTGTCGATATTGATCGTGTGATTAAAATGCTTTTGATTCACGACCTCGGCGAAATCGATGCAGGCGATACGATTATCTATAACAGCGAAACAGATGCACTAAAAAACGAAGAAGCCGAAGGTGTAAAACGCATCTTTTCGATGTTACCTGATAATCTCGGCAATCAATTCATTGATCTCTGGTATGAATTTGAAGCAGGCGAAACAAACGATGCACGCTTTGCAAAAGCCATTGATCGCGTTCCCCCGCTGTTACACAATTTGCATGGAGGAGGGCATAGCTGGAAGAAACATAATATTACAAAAGAGCAAATATTTTCTGTCAACGAGAGAATAAAGCTGGGGAGTGAAGCGTTATGGTCTGTTTTGAGCAATCAGCTCAATGAGGCTATTGATTAAAGTATGTTCAAATGAGTCTACCGAAAAACCACAGATTTTTCGAGTTCCTCTGAGCAAGGCGTTATAAGCTTAAGGCTAAAATTATGCACCAAATCTTAATTTATTCTGATAGCTTATCTTGGGGTGTTATCCCTAACACAAGACAAAGACTAGATTTTGATGAGAGGTGGCCAGGAGTCTTTGAAAATGTACTAAATGAATCTAAACGACATATACGAGTGATAGAAAACTGCCTTAATGGCAGGCGCTCGGTTTGGGATGACCCATTTAAGAGTGGAAGAAAAGGTTCAGATGGCTTAGCTGAAGCAATTGAAATGAACTCACCGCTAAAGCTTGTGATTTTAATGCTTGGTACAAATGACTTCCAAGATACCCATAATATTGATTCATTTGTGGCCGCTAAAGGTATTGCAACTTTGATAAAAGTTATACGTGAAGCGCCGATAGAGCCAAAAATGAAACATCCAGATATTCTAGTAGTTTGCCCACCAAAAATTATTTCTGCAAAAGAAAATATGGCTGAGAAGTTTAGAAGTGCTGGTAAGAAATGGAGAGGTTTTGACAACGAACTGGAAAAGATCGTCAAAGAAAATTCAGCTCACTATTATGACTCAAATATTCATACTCAATGCAGCCTTGTAGATGGCGTGCACTTAGATTTGAAACAACATGCTATCTTAGGCAAAGCTATTGCTAAAGAAGTATTAGAAAATAAACTTATAACAAGATAATGCAGCTCATTCCGGTGCTTCACACATCCCCCGGAAACCAAAAGCCCTGCGTTTTTTGTGCGTTCTCCTATATAAGATCACCCTCTTGCTCATTAATACGCTGCACATCGATACGCTGTTTAGTCGGGTATACAAAGGGGCCAAACTGATTATATATAGCAACATCCGCCGCATCACGACCATAGCCAATCGCAACATACCCTCCTTTTAGCGCCTCTTGTGTCGCATCAAATGTATACCATCGTCCGCCAACATAAGCCTCAAACCAAGCGTGTAAATCCATAGGCTCTACCCCATAGAGATAACCCACAACCAATCGTGACGGAATACTAAGGCTTCGACATAACGCAATGCCGAGGTGTGAGAGGTCACGACAAACACCTGATTGCTTCGAATTGACTTCCACGGCCGACACGGGAATATCGCTGCTACCCGGCTGAAAACAAATGCTGGCACGTAACCAATCCGTGATTGCCTTAGCCTGATCGTAACCTAACTGCTGGCCCGCAGTTATCGCGCCCGCCATCTGACCAAAACGATCTGACTCACAATATCGACTGGGCAACAAGTAACTGAGCACGGCATCAGGGAGGTACTGAACCTCAACAAACGGCACCCCTGGCGCTTGATCTACCTGATCTGCCACCATGACATCCGCATCCGTATAAACCGAAAAAATGCCGGGAGGCGCAATCAATCGCTGACAAAGATTGCCGTAATTATCAGAGAACTCGAAAACAGGTATCGTTGGTGTCAGTTTATACGCCTCGCGAGCTATCCATTGCTGCGCGCCGCTTCGTGGACGCAACATCAAAATAAAAGGTGTTGCCACCGTAATATCAAACGTAAGATCACAGGTTGTGCGTAACCACATAAAAACCCCACTCGAAAGAATTAAAGATCCCCATCATTGAAATCAGGGGGTTTTATGCACAAACGACCAAAGTCTCTCAGATTTTAACTAAGGCTAAATTTTCCAATCTTAACTGGGTGCATGAAAAGAGGCCATCTGAAAGCGTATCGAAGAGGTATTGAAAAAATTCGTACAAATACCCCCTTACCGTATGGCAATTTTGCTTCTCACCGCTTTAACAAGACGAATAAAGTGGTCATTGATATTGCCACACTAACAGAGCAGCATATAAAACAATCATTTTGGATGACATGAACCTTAGAATGTATAGGTATACCGTCGCTCGCTGCCTACTGGTTCAACCTCAACATCTCCGAAACTAATAGGAAGTGGTTGGATTTGTTTAGGTGGATAACTCCAGAATTCTGGCGTTAACTTTATGGCATAGCGCTGAAAGGTTTGGCTCGGAGAGGTAAAACGTACATAAACCTCAGGTGTGTCATTTTGTGGCTGACTAGCAACCCAGCTAGCAACGGTGACTTCTCGTAAAATACTGTTGTACGGCCCATTCTGCCCGCTGTTTATCCAACGGTAGTAGCTACCTTCTGCCGTAAACTGGCTCGGCGCGTTATTCATGAGCGACTTTATAGATGCAAATCGATCTTCAGAATCACTAAAGAAAACTTTGTTTAATCCACGCATAGACTTCAGCACATAATGGTTGGTATGAAAAAGGCGGTTATTATTCTGGCTGGCTTTCAGTATTTGGAAAACGTTTTCTTTAGGCCCAACTTCAACCAAGATAGCCTCGGTTTTATCGCCAATAATTAAAAAGTTAGCGAGGCCATTACCAAACAGTTTTTCCTGATCATCCAGCACTTCTGCTACAGAGCTATAGTTTTCAAGAATGGCATACATGACTGCTGACTGGTCAGCATCATTAAATTTATATGCGCTAAGGATAGAAGCAGATTCATTCTGTACCACAGAAAGGCCGTGCTCATTAATGCCTGCGGCAATATAAGGGAAAGGCGTTTTGTCTACAGTATTATAGAAAATTCCAAGATAAGTATTTTGATTAGGGCCTTTTTTAACGGCCAGTTGTTCAAAGAGCGCCATAGAATCCCGATTTTTTGCAATGATAAGCCCACCGCCATCATTGGCTGGCCCCAAAGAAGCAAAGGTTGTACAGGCGTTAATCGTTGACGACTGGAACATCAGCAACGAGAACAACAGACTGATTGAAAGAGTAAAACCGGATAAGAGATGCATAACGAACTCCTCATATTGATATTTTTCGTATACTCACATACCTCAACCCATTAAACAACTTCGTTCGCATATTGGTGCAGGCAATAAATGTAATTCTCGCTGAAAAAATATTTATTCTTTTATTTTTTCGCTCGTGCAATACAACCACCTACCTCTTTATTAGCATCAACACAGGCATTGTTACCTCCTTGTTACTTACGTCTTGTTATCGTGGCTTTATTAAATAAAAAGGGCATCGACATGATTTCAAAACTTTTCATCAGTCTATTCATTACCGGATTACTGACAGCGTGTGTAGAGCCTAACGGCATGACCAATGCCAATAAACGTCAGCTGTGGCGAAATGGCGAAATTTATACCGTGAATAAAGCGCAACCTTGGGCAAACGCCATGGTGGTTGAGGGTGGGAAAATTTTGTTTATTGGTAATGATTCTACATCTAAAAAATGGATCACTGATGATACGCAAGTCATTGACCTTAAGGGAAAGACCGTATTACCCGGGATACATGACGTACACTTACACCCACTGGAGGCAGCCAGCGAAGAGGTAAGATGTATATTAAACGGTAACCAAGAAATCAGCACTTGGCTGCAAAAAATAGGGCAGTGCGCTCAAAAAAACACGCAAGAGCAATGGTTACTCGGATGGGGGTATTCTATCCTCACGCTACTCGAAAGCAGCACGGAGCCACGCCAACTATTAGATGACCTAAACCTAAATCGCCCTATCGCCATCATGGAAGAAAGCAGTCATAGCGTGTGGGTAATAAATAGTTTTGCATTAAAGCTACTGGGGTTTGATGGTGTTATTAACAACCAAACAATAAAGGGCGGTGCAATATTATTAAATAAGCAGGGCAAAGCTAATGGCATCTTACTGGATAGTGCCGGCGATTTAGCATTTGATCTGGCCATGAGAGAAACACCGCAGCGATTAGAAAAAAACTACCAAAGTTTGCTCGCCGGTTTAGCCGAAGTGGCTCGACATGGCATTACGTCAATCGTTGATGCACGCATTTATTGGCAGCGAGGTTATTTGAAAGCGTGGCAACGTGCCCGAGATGAAAATATGTTAACGGCGAGAAGTGTTCTGAGCTTGTGGGCTTACCCAAACATGAATGATGAAGCACAATTAGCGTATTTAAAATCGCTGTATGACAATAACCCCAAAAGCTTGCTACGCATTAATCAGATTAAATTTTATAGTGACGGCATTACTGATAACTCGACCGCCGCATTATTAATGCCTTATCTTGAATATGTCAAAGAAGTCGGCCCTAGAGGTTTGAGCTATTTCGATGAAAATCGCCTAACACGTTATGTTACTGAATTAGCAGCGGTAGGCTTTGATATGCACATCCACGCCATTGGCGACCGCGCTGTTAGAGAGTCATTAAATGCCATTGAGGGTGCACAAAACACACTGCATAAAATATTAACGCATGTAGAGATGGTCGATGAAAAAGGCAAAAAGCGATTTAAACGTCTTAATGTCATTGCCTATTTTCAACTCGCTGGTGAATTTACCCATCCGACAAATTTTGTCGAGAAGGAACCCTTGATTGGAAAAAAACGTGCGCATGCTCAATTACCGGTACGCGATATTTATGATACGGGCGCTGTCGTTACATTAAGCAGTGATTGGGATGTAAGCAGTTTATCGCCCTTTGTTGGCATGCAAAACGCGCTCACTCGAGGCAAGCAGAGCTTACCTGATTTAGATGCAGTGGTAGCTGCATATACCCATCACCCTTGAAGATGCAATGGCGTTGGGTATAGCAGGCTTCTACTTTTTAAAAACAGGCTTATCATGCGCCACATAAAAAGATAGGTCGCCCTCTGGCAAGCTTTGATTAAAGTAACAAACAGAAGACGTCTCTGAAAAGCTTTCTTTGAGCCGATTAAGCTGTTTCTCCGTTTCAACGCCCTCAGCAACAATTTCATACCCAAAATTAAACGCGATACCTATAATCCCATTAACCAAGCGCCAATCTTCTTCTTTCGTGTTCATGTGTTTAATCAATTGACGATTAATTTTGACTTCATCAACAGGTAACCGATTAAAGGATTGCAACGAAAGCAAACTACTGCCAAAGCCATCAACAGAAATACGCACACCTATCGCAGAAAGCTCAGTTAATAGGGCGTAGGCATAACCCATGTCCTTCATAAGAATCTCTTGTGAAATCTCCAAACTCAGCCGTTCAGGTAAAACAGTATATTTAGTCAGGCAATCCTTCACCGAGCCGACCAAATCACCTTCACGGTAATGACGCTCAAAGACATTAACCGACATAGTATGCTGCGCATCATGAGTGATATGCCACTCACTCAATTGACGACAGGCTTCATTAATCACCCATTCGCCTAAATCAATACTCAACCCAAGCTCTTCGGCTGTCGTCAAAAAAGTATTGGGTTTTATCAACCCTCGCGTGGGGTGGTGCCAACGTATCAAAGCCTCAAATCCAACAAGTGCACGTTGTTTATCAAGGGTATATTTAGGCTGAAATACCAACGTGAATTCGTCTTCAATTTTAGTGGCTAACAAATCATCTTCGAGTTTATTGCGTTCCTGCGCTTTTTCGTAAAGATCGGTGGTATAAAACTGAAAACCATTTTTGCCTAATTGTTTGGCATGATACATTGCTGTATCCGCCTGCTTGATAAGCTCTTCTGCATTGATACTATCATCGGGATAAAGTGCGATACCTATACTACAACCGATGCGGATAGGGTGGCCCTGTATAACAAAAGGCTCCGCTAAGCGTTTAACAATCTTGCTTGCAATTTGTGCCGTGGCTGTTTCTGCAACATCTCTGTCATGCAGGGAATTCAAGATGATATTAAATTCATCGCCACCCATTCTTGCCACCGTATCATCGCTGCGCAATGTATTTGTTAGGCGTGCGCCGACTTCGGTAAGTAATCGATCGCCATTGGCATGCCCGAGACTGTCATTAATGGCTTTAAAGCCATCAAGATCGATAAACAAGATAGCGACGTATAACCGGTTTCGGTTACCACGCTGTAGTGCTTGCTCTAATCGGTCATTAAACAGCGAACGATTAGGTAAATTAGTAAGTGGGTCGTAATAAGCCAATTTTTTTATATTTTCTTCAGAGTTTTTGGCTTCTGTGACATCTTTAAAACTGGTAATTAATCCAAGGTACTCTTTATCCGTATCGTACAAGGCGGTAATTCTTACTTGTGCCTGAAAAGCCTCACCGTTAGCGCGTCGACTTAATATTTCTCCTTCCCAATATTTTTTATTTTTAATGATAGGGAAAATATCATTTTTAAAACTGGTTTCATGCCACCCAGAACTCAACATAGAGGGTTTTTCGCCCGTCACTTGATCCAGGTTATAGCCTGTAATAGTGACAAAGGCTTTATTGGCTTGAACGATTCGACCTTCTTTGCCAGTAATATAAATACCGTCTAAGGAGTTATCGAATACCTGCATCGCCAAATGCCGGTGGGCTTCAACGGCTCTCCGCTCGGTGATATCGCGCCCAACGATTAATAAGCCTTCCACCTCTCTTTGTGGGTTCAAAATGTAGGATACCTTGATCTCTAAAGGAACAGTTTGTCCGTTAGATCTAATACCCGCCGTTTCAAATACACTATCTTTTTGATGGGTTTTGTTTTTATCATCACTGACTTGCAATGCATCGGCTAATTTATTTTTGAGTAATGACTCAAATCGACTCAACCCAAGTACACTAAACGCTTTAGCTTTCGATAAAAAAGTTTCGGAGGAATATCCCAATAAGGTTTCACTTGAGCGACTAACATAATTGACCGAAAAATCAGCATTGAGTGTAATAATTAAATCAGAAAAATTATTGGCAAGTAATGCATTGCGCTTTTGGTTTTTAAGAAGTTTTTCTTCCGCTTTTACAAATGCGGTAATTTCTGTCGCCACAACGATGGCGCTAAGTATATGATCCGATCTATCTTTATCTAAGGGTGCAAAACGAAGCGTAAAATGTCGCTCTTTATTTATTCTATCTATTGCTTTTATTTTGCAAACAAAAAATTTATTTTCCTGCATATCTTTTTGCATTTTATCGGTATCAACGCCAGATAATAATGCTTGAGGCTGATCAAATTGGTGAACTAAATTCTTTTGCCTGTGTTCTATTTCATCAAAAATAAAATGCAACGCATGCTGACCCTCTTCTTTACTTAAAACCAGGTTGCCTGCAAGATTATCGTACAACATGAGATAATCGGGGAGAGTGCTCACCACGGTTGATAAAAACTGTTCCTGATCATTTAAAACAGTATCGGCTAAATTAACCGGCGTCATATCCACCGCACTGAATAAAATGCCTTCTGCAATATCACCTAAAGCCGGTACTTCAGCATTAATCCAATAAGATCTATCTGCCGACTTAAATGATCCGAAATAGGCATAGCGTGTGCTTTTCTGGTTAATCGAAATAACGGCATGACTCAAATGACAAATATCCTGCTCGCTCAAATACGTTTTAAATTCAGTTTTGAAAGACACCCTATCGGACGATTGATCAAACACCCGTACTAAAGCAGCATTCATTTCGTTGATTTGAACAAGGTTGAGGATTGTGGGTAAGAAATCTGGGGCTTCTGCTAAACGCTGATCAATATCCTGATGGGTTTTCAGGTTAAGGTAAGTAAAATACGCGTTAATATCAGTGACATCGACAACCCAACTCGGAATCACCGAACGATGAAATAACAGATCCTGATCATAGACCAAGGTATCCCTCGGTAAATCGGTATACCATAACAGTGCACACAAAGACTCTCCGTCAAACACTGGCCTCACGCTAAATTCGAGGCTTAATGCCTGATGGTCGATCGTTTTAAGCGAGAGTTTTGTGTCTTGTGCTAGCTCTTTCAGCAATAGCTCAATCTCATCTTGCTTTTCTTTAGGCCATAAAGACGTTATACAATCTTGCTGTAACGGCTGAATTTTCTGGCTTAAGTGTGGATGGATAAATTGGATATTCCCCCCGGGCAGGGATATCATGCCTACTGATAATTGATGCTCTACTATTCCCTGCATGATCGATTCTTTTCTTTATTTTATTTATATTGTGTTTTCGGCGCAGCCTCTAGTACATCACCTCAAAAGGTGTATCTGCTAATGGATTCCCGCGTAGGCGGGGATCCAATAATTAAATGACTAAAAAACATAAAACTAAACCCAACAATCGGATTGAGATGATGTATTCGCTAGACTGACTTCCTCTATTTTAGTCGATAATCGCGCACTGATTGTCGATAAATATTGATTAAGTTCAATCTTTTGGCTAAGGTCTCGGCATTTTTAGTCAGTTGTTTGGAAGTTTCGCATGGCGCAATACGTTTATCTCTCTCATTTATTTTTAGTCACCTTTGGTGGGTGGGTGGGTTGATCGCAGCGAATTCAAGCCCTCAATAGATGCAAAACGCTTCATAAACCTTAGCTCTTACACAAAAAACACATAAAGAGTTAGATTTTTGCCATTTAAGGCATCAAAACGTAACTTTTTTCTCTACCATAAAGCCTAAATTGAAACGTCTTTTAGATTTTTCTGATTTTATTATAAAAAATCAAAAGGCTGGCAGGTGTCTTGGTGAGTGAACCCATGACAGGAATCCTGAAAAAGCATGTCAATCAGGTAATCGAAGGTTTATCTCCTTCAACCTCCACAACACCCTACATGCCGATCCGGCACAGGGCGCCTCATTAACCATGACTCATTTTGATCCATCCTTTTACGAGATACACCACAGGCTTTTACAGTCGCCTCATTGACGACTAAGAAAATACGTTAGCCGACTCTTTGCTTTTATTTTTCGCCATTCTTTCCAGTAGCACATTCGAAGTCCTCGTCTGGTTCATTGATCAAGCCAAAAACATTGTAGCGTAGGGTTAAAGGTGGCAAATATTAGGAACTCTAGAAGAAAAGCGTTAAGTGAGATAACAGAAGCTTATGCCAGATTCAATTTAATGCATCTTGCTCAATGGCTATAAAAAACTCTGAAACGCTTACCTCTAAATAAGCAGCTATGGCCTCAATCTTATCTATGGTGACGCTATGCTCTCCGCGCTCAACGTTACCATAATAGGTTCGATTGATGCCCAGTTTGTGTGCGAAGGCTTCTTGGCTTGTCCCTTCACGCAGTCTCGTATTGCGCAAATAACAGCCAATAGCTTTTTTATAGTCGATGGTTTTCATTACCATAAAGATGCTGTATGGTGGCGACCTTAGTCCACCGTGTATACACGGTGAATGGAATATAAAACCTTCCGATAATGCTTCTGGCTTTTCTGCTGATCGCTTTTGGGTTGTGACGATTCTTCAGTAATCTTTTAATTTACTTAGGATAAATAGGCTGATATGACATTCAGCGTTAGCGCGTAATAAAAAAATGGAATGATTTACGCCGTTAAGGGCGCTCTTTTAGAGCGGGGTATGGCTATACGAATCATTTTTGGAATGATTTGATCGCCGCCCACAAGTACCTCAGAGGCGCTCAATAAGCGTCATTAGTTCGCTGTATAGTATATCAATAATTATTCTGCTGGTAGCCCACTCAACGTGCTCAGCCTATAAAGCCCTATCATTTGTTTAATTTTTTATGGAGCCTTTATGATGAAGGAGCTAAAAATTAACAATAAAATGTATGTTTTATTGGTTGATAACAACATTGATAACTTCACGGTGGATGAGCTTTATTCTCAGTACCTCGCGTTAGGCTTGTCTAAAAAAGACGGTAAAGACCGCCAGTTTTTGTATCGTCAGTTATTTAGCCTAGAGGATCGCGGCCTGTTGAGTAAACAGGGTGAGAGCTATTCACGGCAAATGACCTACAGCAAAACAGCGTTGTTTCAATCATCAACCTTACGCCCAAAAAAAGGCCCCTATCAACCGCCGTTACTACCCAAAAAGGAGCTAATGGCGCAGTTGCCGCCATTAGCCAATCTAAAGCAAGAGCTTGTGCAAACTTACACGCGTTTTGCCTTATCTCGGGATGAATCAAAGGAATATAAGCGGCTACTGATTCAATACCCCGGCATGACCCAGCACTTTAAAGAGCACTACCAACAATCGCGTGAAAACGCCTTTAGCTTGCTGGCAAAAATTAATGCATTAAAAACGTTTATTCAGGAGCACCCCAGTAATGATCAACCGTTTTCGTAAGTGGCAGAAGCTTTGTTTAAAGCAGTTAGCGGCCACGTTTAAAAAAGGCGACAAACACTTCTTTTGTCTAGCAGCGACCGCAACGGGTAAAACACTACTCGCTGCAGAATTTGCTCGCCGTTTAATTGATAAAGGTGAGATAGACACTGTACTGGTATTTTGCCCTTCACTAGAAATTCAAAAAGGTATCCAGCAGACGTTTAGTAAACAACTTCGCGCACCGTTTGATGGTGGATTGCATGCAAAAGGCCGAGTGATGACCTACCAAGCCATGCTGTTTCAATCAGAAGAGTTTTGGGAGGTACTGACTAATCACCGGGTACTCGTCATCTTCGATGAGATACATCACTGTGCGGGTACGCAATACTCCAAAACCAATTCATGGGGCAATCAAATCCTTAACTTGATCGCCGGCAACGCACGTTTTGTCTTGTGCTTATCAGGCACACCTTGGCGGTCGGATCAATTACCGATAGCAACAGCGCTTTATCATAGCAATACCAAAATCCAATGCGATTATACGTATGGCTTAACGGACGCCGTGCAGGATGGCGTGTGTCGTGTACCCAATATCACTCTGATTGATAACGCACAAATCAACGTAACGACAGAAGCAGAAGGTAAAAAAACCTTTGATAGCATCGCTGATGCGCTGATTAACTCAGATCTCAAGTATGCCGATATCCTCAACAATCTGACAGCACAGTGTTACATGCTTAAATGCGGTATCGAGAAGCTCAACACTTTTCGAGCGGATGACCCAAAGGCCGGCGGGCTTGTTGTCGCTAGCTCTGTAGCCCATGCGGTTCAACTGACTGAGCTACTGCAATATGAGTTCAACCAAAGCGTTTCCATTGTCAGTTATTTACACCCGAATTCATCCGGTAATATTGATACATTTAAAACGGCTAATACACGATGGGTGGTCAGTGTCGGTATGATCTCTGAAGGCACCGATATTCCTCGCCTGCAGGTCTGTTGTTTTTTAAGCAGTATTTTAACGGAGATGAACTATCGTCAGGTTCTTGGTCGAATACTGCGCAAAACACAGTCTCCTTCCATAAGTGAGACAGCGTGGATGTTTACCTTTGCTGAGCCGACCTTGGTTAAGCACGCTAAACAACTCAGCATTGATATTCCTGACACCGTCGTTAATTTCGAAAGCATGCAGACAAAAACTGCCGATAAAGACAAGCATAAAGATAATCCACCTGCCAACCCTAATGAAACGGGTGACAATGACAACCCAGGTTCAGGATGCAATCTCGATATTGATTTTGATTTGAATGACGTGGATGAAGATGCCGACTCAGAACAATCCGGTGAGGATAACGTTATACCTATACCTGAATCGGGAGATGATGAGCTGCCAGAGGAGGATCAGGAAGAAAGCTTAAAAACGTTTCAAATGAAAGAGCAGCACTTTTTTGAGGAGCTCGTCGAGCTCTGTGATTACGAGGACATTGCCCGTGGATAAACAAGATTATACCAATTCTGATATGCCACCTATATCAGGTATCCTTTCAGCTTGGGCTGTTGTCACCTTTTCGTTCGAGGGTGAATTAATGGTTAATGATTTAGATCAAGGGGCGACCACTTTGCTTTTTGGTAATGTGGATATTGACTACAAAGGCCGTTTCTCACCTGGCAGTTATATGAAAAGCAGTTTGGTCCAGCATTTTGATAAAACAGACTTCACCGTAAAAACAAGAAACTCCTGTTATCAGCTCAACGGTAACGGTTATGAAATGGTTGCGGATATTCAGTTCTTTAACTTATTCATGGATAGAGGTTTCACCCCTAGGCAAATCATCAGAGGGTTTCCTCATTTGATTGGTGAGTGCGTAACTATTGAGGCGAGCAGCACCCACTTACATTGACCTTTTCATCCATCAAAACAGCACGCGAAACTGAACACAACGAGTAAACCACATAAATGAAAATACAATACCTGAGTGACCTTCACTTAGAATTCAACCGACACATTAATGACTACCAAATAGCTGAATGCGATGCCGATGTCATTGTTCTGGCAGGTGATATCGGGCTTTCTACACCCAAATACTTCAAATGGGTACTCACCCAAACGCGAGGCACACCAACCATTGTGGTCTTGGGTAATCATGAACACTATAACGGTGAATATCATGCCACCATAAACGACTGGCGTAATGCGTTTAAAGGCTCTCACGTCCATATATTGGAAAACGAATCAGTCGACATTGATGGAGTTATGTTTTTGGGTGCCACGCTATGGACGGACTACCTCTTTTGTGGAATCCAAGGCGAGCCCATAATGAAGTACGTCGCTGAGTCTTCGATGAATGACCACCGGTGTATTTCAATTGAAACGGGTTCACAAAAAAAGCGCTTTTACCCCGATGACGCACAAGCTATGCATAGACAAAGCCTGGCCTTTTTTGAAGAGGCTATAGCGCGATCAGATGCGAAGAAAACGGTAGTCGTCACCCATCATGCGCCGAGCAGACATTCGGTCGCTCCGATTTATAAAGGCGATAACTTAAATGCCGCCTTTGCCAGTCATCTTGATAAGTGGATATTAAAACACAAACCAGCAGCTTGGATTCATGGGCACATGCATAGCTCATTCGACTACTTGGTGGGCGATACGCAAGTGGTGTGTAATCCCCGCGGGTACTCACCTTATGAGCTAAACAAAAACTTCTTAGATAAAGCAATAGTGACAGTCTAACATTTAATCATTTGCAATCTGGCTAAGGAGCCCACTTCAAATTATTTAGACATCCAAACTCAGCTCTTAATCTGGAAACCAAAAATCTTCGGGCAAACTGCAGACATCTTCAAGATAAACCTATTTATGGCAAGTGTCATTAATAGCATTAAGGGCAATAAAATAGGTGCCTGCAAACGAAACCCATACCCCCAAGGGAATATAATTAAAAGGCTTGCTACAACCGTTCCAATCCAACACAGTAATAACAAAACTACCTTAACGTGTGAGCGAGTCAATAAGAGGTATACCGCACTCAAAATGCCTGCCATATTGAGTATAAAAATATTAAGATTGAGTTTAAATTCTCTTAGGATATTAAATCCAAGTATGTGTAAAAGCTTCTGATAAGTTCTATAAAAAAGGCCCGAAGGATCTTGAATCATAGTCTCTACAGCAATTTTACCAAGCATGGATTTTTCTGGCACAACAATCCCACTAAACGCAAAATCTTTAAAGTCTGTAAATCGATGCGCAAGCCATAGATTAGATGTACCGGAGGTAGGCATGAACATTATTTGCCCAGCAACAATCCAATTTCTCAAGCCAATAAAGCTAAGAAAGAGACAGGGTAATGCGATATATACGAGTAAATTGGCTTTATTTCGTGCCGATGAAGAAAAATAAACCCATACAGAAGATATGAATAAGAAGGGTAAAAAGTTGGCTCTTACAACCACAGCAATTGCTATGAATAAACCCGCTATTAGCAAGAAGCGCTTTTGTGCACCTTTTTCAAAATAAAATAACATCAATAAGCCAAACCAAGGAAGCAAAATAGAAAAAGTGGTATCCAGTAAATTTCGTGGGTAATGGAACAATTCATTAGTGAGTAAAAGCACGATGATAAAAATAACGCCAACCTTGATACCAAATAAGTTCTTCAGCAATTTATAGCTAAGAAACACGCCGGCTAACATCATTAAGTATTGATGAAACACAACGATCAATGGATCCTCACCAAACACAAGATGTAAAAGCGCTAGCAAGTAGCGATAACCAATATTCCAGAAAAAAGAGTTTCCCGATGTATAAGCCGCATTAAGCCAGTCTCCAGCTAAGATAGCCCTAGTACATCATTTCAAAAGGTTTGTCTGGTAATGGATTCCTGCCTTCGCGGGAATCCAATGAGTAAATGACGAAAAAAGCATAAAACTAAACCCGACAATCGGATTGACACGATGTACTAGCCTGAGTTTCATATACCAGCCAGTCATTACCAGGCGAAAAAATCACGGCCGATAAATCGGAGCCCTTTTGATAACAAACCATCAGAAAATAAACACCCCCTAAGGCACATAACGCAAACACAATGAACTCATCTTTACAGGCTACCCATAAGCTTCGCCACTTGATGGCTAGCAACAAGATAAAAAGCAAACTGATCACGAGTGCGTAGCTTATTGTGTTGATAACAAGTAGCGTACTTAAGGGGAGTTGCGCATCAGATAGCCTCAAAAACCGAGAAGGAACAATATGCTCAGCATGGGCATCCCCCCAATAAAGAGACAACACAGGAGGAGTTGTACTTAAACGCTGGAAAGTTACCTCAATAGGATGAGTGCCGCCTGTTACGGGTATAGAGCAATGTACTTCAGCTTCGCAGTGCTCACCATTAATAGTGATAGCTCCTTTCCCCGATTGAACAACCAAGCTCAGTGACGTATCTTCGGGTACTTGAATAAACCCACTATATTTTGATGAAAACAGGAAGTGTTTATGAGCAAATAGACGTTCCTGGGTGACATACTCACCACCATAACGCGCCTCATCATTTAGAAAGAAAGCAGGAAATACGTTACCTGCCAGATCAAACCCTCTAGGCGAAAAATTAAGCTGTTTATCAATTCTCGTCATGGGCTTTGTTTGATCAGCCACTGATAACTGCTCGTTAGGATTGAAAGCAGACTTTTCTGGCGCGCCAGACCAACTTGAATTGGTAAAGTATTGAGCGAAAAGCCCTTGATCTCCAGCTTTGAAATAGACCGTAATCAAGGCAACCATTACCAACAGGGCTAAAGTTAGCATTATCTTGGCTGCTTTGACGGGTAACACAATAAAGCGACGAAAATAAACGATAAACAGTAAAAAAATTAAGGCATAGGTTTCAGGCAGTGATATATATCTGTCGATAGATAAATCAACGCCTAGCTTCCAAGGCGATACAATCACGGCAGCTAAAACGAGTAACAACCCATAGAACCAAGTCTGTTTAGTCTGGTAGCACTGCATAATGTTTCGCTATATATACCCATCGCTATTGAAAGTACTTGATTTATAAAGAGTAAATAATCATAGTGCGCAGATGCTGAAAATCGACCTGACAAAAAACGAAAAACTTGCACTGGAATTGCGTCATAAGCAAGCAAGAGACAGTAGAGAAAGTGATCGTTTGAAGGTCGTTTTGTTGCGGTCGGAAGGCTGGTCGACAAGAATGATCGCTCAGGCATTAAGAAAAGATGAGTCCACGATTGTTCGGCATCTTAATGATTACCTAAATGATGAAAAGTTATTATCAACCAATGGCGGCTCCAAAGGTTACCTAGATAACGAGCAATCTCAGTTGCTGGTTACTCATTTGTCAGGAAAAATATATACCCAAGTGAGCCAAATTGGTCATTATATTAAAACAACTTGGGGTGTGCAGTTTAGTGTTTCAGGGCTAACCCAGTGGTTACACCAAAAGGGTTTCAGCTATAAAAAGCCTAAAGGCATTCCACATAAGTTTGATGTTGAAAAACAAGCGCAATTTATTGAAAAGTATGAAGCGCTAAAAGCTGAGCTATCAGAGGGTGAAGCCTTACTGTTCATGGACGCAGTTCATCCAACTCAAGCAACAAAAATCACATCGGGATGGATCAAAACGGGTGTCGATAAACCCATAGAGACCACGGGAAGTCGGACACGGCTCAATATAATAGGTGCTATCGAACTCACCCATATAGAAGAAGCTATTATTGGCCAATATGACACCGTTAATGGCGATTCGATTATTGAATTTTTCCATAAAATACGAGCACATTATAGTGAGAAGACAGTGCATTTAGTTTTAGATGGAGCTGGCTATCATAAATCCAAGGCTGTCCTGAGCGCTGCGGACAAGTTAGGCATTAAACTTCACACCTTGCCACCATACAGCCCAAATCTAAACCCCATAGAGCGGCTGTGGAAGGTGATGAACGAAAAAGTCAGGAATAACCAGTACTTTTCCACGGCAAAGGATTTTAAAAATAAAATTAGCGAGTTTTTTGAAAAAATACTACCTGAAATTGGCGCTGATTTAGGCAGTAGAATTAATGATAATTTCCAACAGCTAAATCGCGCACATTGAAGTCAGTTGGGTATAGAGACAATAAAGAACAAGCCATTTCCAATAAGAAAGATTCCCCTGATTAATGAAAAGGATTGATGCCTGTGTCAATTGACTTACCGTTGAAGGTCAGAAAATCTGGTTCCATATAGACAACTAAAGACGTAAAACATTACATTCAAAGGGATAAATAATCAGAACAGAGCTACGGGATGACTCATTTATTTATCGGTACTTTTAATAGTCGAGATGAGGAGCGCACCGATTATTTTAGTTAACTCAAGAGGCTCTTAAAACTCTGCGTTATGATGCTATTTTGAAAGGTGATCAGCTGAATGTTGCATTCATCAGTAATCTTGAAGAGTGGGTGTTAACGCATAAGCCCACGCATTGAGAGTGCATGGGCATATGCACAATTAATCAAGGTGATAGTTGCGTGCAATCCGCGTGGATATAGCCCTTAAGAGTTCAATAAAACATTCGCAAATAAGGCGATATTCGCTATCTGAGCCAAATAGACCTCAACCCCCGTTTACTGAAAGCGGATAGATAGCCCTGCGAAGTTAGCTCTTTTTAGGCAATATGAAATACTCTATCTTGTTTTCTGCAAAGATCATCGGGACACGGTTAACCTTCTCATTTGCTAAATAAGTTTTTCCCGGGGCTGCATATAAGTAAACCCACTCATTCATCAGTTTAGAAACTTCGAGAAGAATTCTTTCTTGGGGGACTTTACCAGTTTTACCTTCTTTGAGCTTACCTTTCTTTTGGTTATAACTTTGAAATTTAAAGTAGTTGTAGTCAAATCTATCTTTTGATGTAAAAGCGTAAACAAGCTGTTCTTTTGCATTATCTTCGCTAATAAAGCTAGGCGCCAAGCCTGTTTTTGGTTTTATCAAATTTATAGATATGTTGCAGATATCTTGATCGCCATACGAGCAATTCCATTCCTTGTGAGAAAAAACGATACTCTCAAACCGCCCTTCGTTCATTGTTTCTCGATGGAGAACGTTGCCGCCATTCTCTTTGATGACTGCTGAAAATGCGTCAGCTAGCTTTGATCGCAGTAAGTTTCTAGCTTCAATTTCGTCCTTTGCGATGTGTTGTGGTAGGAAGGCTACAATGCTGTTTCTTGCCGAATGCTCCTTCGGTGCGACACTCCAAAATAACAAATTAAGCGCAGCACTTTGCCAATTCAACAAACCATTTAATGCTGTCAAAGCTGCACCTGTTCCCGCATAAGCTACTGCACTACCTTCTAGCACTTTCAGCGTTAACGAATCGTATTCCTCTTTAGGGATTCTTGTGTCATAAAATCCAGTGTGCATTTCGCCAGAAAACATGATATTCCTAGCTTTACTGTAAAAATCTCGATATTCAGGCGGTTTGTATTTATTCGATGAGCATCCGCTAATAAGTATTGATAATATGATTGCGAAAAATAGGACGGATTTAGACATTGGCATATCCTTGATTAATTATTATTTCCGTTAGTTTGGCGTTATTTTACACAAATAAAACGATATTAATCATCAAAATCAATCAAACCGCTTTAATCTATCTATATTGCTTGGATTGGTGCCTAGCACATAAGTCCACGATTTGGGTGTATGGGCATATGCACAACCCGTCAAACTATCGGATAGGCGAGACGCAGGTGGTGTGCAATCCAAGGAGTATTCGCCTTACGGTCTCAACCAGAAGTTTTTTGATACCACCATGGTGATTATATAGATTGATCTACGTTTCTAATTTTCTTACCTAATCATCACCGCCTAGCTTTCCCAGGAGTTTGTTTTAAATACAGAAAAATTAAGAAAATAATAATCAAGATGAAAAATACGGCTAACGCCTGAACAAAAACTGCATAGGTTGCTATGAGGATATTGCTTTTGATGATCAGGTTGATATAGGCACCAACGCCTGTAATGGCGGATAGTGCCATGAGTGTCAGTGTATTTATATTGTCTTCTGGCACGTTAAGATTTATCGCCGATGAAAACACATCAACAACTGAATGGCCTTCAGGCACAAGAAACAGCCCAATGCCTGCAAGTATTATCGAGCAGGCGACAACAGATAATACATACAGATTGAATGGCTGATAGTCATATTTATCTGAAGAGTATTCGTTAAGTTTATATGCTCCCCATATAACAGCAGCACAAATTGCTAGCCCCGCGATGACATGTAATGCATTCATGATAAATAGTCCTTTATTATTTTTTTGTTATTGATGCCAAGTTTATTTGGCTTGGCAATAAAAGTCGCGAGGGGAGAATAAGCGATTATTAGCTGTTATTGCAATCAGTGGGTTGGTGTCCAGTGGTTAGACAACACCTCAGCCTGCTTCAAGCACAATTCAATCGCCTCATCGGCCTTGTCGGGCGGGTACTTCCAACGCCTTAACGCCCGCCTCACCAGATTTCTTAACTTGGCGCGCACATTATCACGTACCTGCCAATCAACGGTTGTGCTTTTTTGTAACTGCTCCGTGACGTAAACCGCCAGTTTACGCAGTTTATCATCGCCCAACTCTCGCACTGCCGATTCGTTTTGTATCAGTGCCCGATAAAAAGCGATTTCGTCGGAGGTAAGCCCTGATTTTTCGGCCATTTCGGCATCGTCTGCCATTTCTTTGGCCATCTTGATCAGCTCTTCGATAACCTGAGCGGTTTCGATGGCACGATTATGGTACTTACGCAGTGTTTCCATGATGCGGTCCGAATATTTTTTCTCCGACACCACATCGGTTTCCCCCTGTGTCAGGATACTTGTCGCCTCTAAAATTTTAATTAGAGGCATAAAAAATGAGAAAATCGTTTACCCATTCGTTTAAGATACAGGCAATAGAAAAGGCATTGAGCCGACAAGAATGTATGAGCATCAAGGATGTGGCTGAAAACTTAGGTATTGGCCATTCGACGTTACAAAAATGGATTAGACAGGCTAAAGAGCAACGGCTTAATCAACCATTAGATGGTGGGGTAATGACCATGGTTAAAGAAAAAAGGCCCCAAGATTGGAGCGCTGAAGAACGTTTGAATATGGTCATTGCCTGCGGATCTTTGAGCGTCGAGGACATCAGCCAGCTTTGCCGAGAGAAAGGAATATACCCACATCATATCAACCAATGGAGAGGTGATTTTATCAAGAATAAGCCCCTATCGACTGCTTCAGAAATTCAAAGTGAGAATAAGCAATTTAAAAATGACATTAAGTTACTAAAAAAGGAGTTAAACCGTAAAGATAAGGCATTAGCTGAAACAGCAGCGCTGCTAGTACTCCAAAAAAAAGTCCACGAAATATGGGAAAGCGACGAGGCCAGCTAATAGTGAAACAAGAGCGTGATGATATTATTCACTTGATTAGCGAGGCTCGATCCAATGGTGCTAGGCAAAGGCAGGCTTGCGATATTATAGGCATTACACCAAAAACATTACAGCGCTGGGCGCGACCAGAGGGCGATGAAGATGGTCGTTTGTCAGCCAAGCACAGCCCTTGTAATAAGCTCAGTGAGCTTGAGAGACAGCGTATTATTCAGGTCTGCAACCAACCTGAATACGCGAATTTATCGCCCAGCGTCATCGTGCCAATGCTTGCAGATAAAGGTGTGTACATCGCATCTGAATCCACTATTTACCGTGTGTTAAAAGCACATAAACAAGATAAGCATCGGCTGAGAAGTAAGCCTGCCAGAGTTATTACAAAACCTGAATCGTTGACGGCCACAGGCCCGAATCAGATTTATAGTTGGGATATTACGTATTTACCAACAACGGTAAAAGGCTTGTTTTATTACTTGTATCTTGTCATGGATATTTATAGCCGAAAGATTGTTGGTTGGCAGGTATATGAACAAGAAAGCAGTGCATTGGCCGCAGATTTAATGACAGATATTTGCTTACGTGAAGGGATTAAGCCGAATCAGGTGATCTTACATTCGGACAACGGTAGCCCGATGAAAGGCGCAACAATGCTAGAGACACTGCAAGAATTAGGGGTTGCTCCGTCGTTTAGCCGCCCCTCTGTTAGTAATGATAACCCTTATTCTGAGTCATTATTTAGAACACTTAAGTATCGACCAGAATACCCAGAAAAAGCCTTTGAGGGTTTAGATTTAGCACGAAAATGGGTGAATGGATTTGCTGATTGGTATAATCATGAGCACAGACACAGCAGCATAAAATATGTCACGCCTGTAGAGCGTCATACGAAGCAAGATAGAATTATCTTAATCAACCGTAAAGCTGTTTATCTACAGGCGAAAATGGCGCACCCAGAGCGATGGAGTGGCGACATTAGAAACTGGGATCACATTGCTGAGGTTTATTTAAACCCAGGGAAATCTAAAAGTAATAGGGAAATAAATCAGGCGGCATAAAAGTAAACTTTAGGCGACAAGTATGTTGAAATCTACCGGTTTTCATACGCGCTTTCACCTCATCGCGCAGCAGTTTTTCTAATAACTCAACGGCGAGGTTTTTTTCCTTGAGATTAGCGACATCCTCCATAAACTCCGGTGATAACAGGCCAATATTGGGCTTATCCAAACCCACTAAAGAAAACACATCATCCACGCCTTCGGCTATCACAGCATTATCAATGATTTGCTTCAGTGCCGAATGCTTGTCTTCATCCGTTCGGCGTTTTTCAACCGTCGTAAATTTAGTAATGGCATTTTTTACAGCACCCAAAAAAGCAATCTCTTTCGAGTGCGCCTGCGCTTCATCCAACGTGCCGCACAGGGTATAGGCTTTGTTGATGGCAGCCATGACATCCAAAAACCGGCGTTTACCGTCGAGCTCGCCATTGGCACCTTTCAAGCTCAATATATGATTCATTGCACCCGGCAGTAATCGCAGTGCCTCTGTTTCATATTGGCTGTAATCAAACCCATGAAACATGCCATGCACCACATCGAGCTTTTCTAACAACACCGCGTAAGCTTCATGCGTATCATGCGTAGGCTTGCCTTTGCCTTGCGAGCCTGTGTAGGTTTTTAAGGCCTTTTTCAGTTCATTGGCAATACCGATATAATCCACCACCAAACCGCCGGGCTTATCTTTAAACACACGATTAACCCGCGCAATCGCCTGCATCAAGTTATGGCCCTTCATCGGTTTATCGATATACATGGTGTGGCAATTCGGCGCATCAAACCCCGTCAGCCACATATCGCGCACAATCACTAACTGCAGAGGGTCGTTCACATCCTTAAAGCGTTTTTCGAAGAGCTTTTTGGTTTCTTTGTTGTAGATATGCGGCTGCAGCTTTTCTTTGTCGGACGCCGAGCCTGTCATCACCACTTTGATGGCACCTTTGTGCGGGTCTTCATCGTGCCAATCTTCGCGCAACTTGACGATCGCCTCATACAGATCCACACAAACCTCACGGCTCATGCCAACGATCATCGCCTTACCCGGCATGGTTGCAATGCGTTTTTCAAAGTGATTAACGAGATCTTCGGCAACCTGCGCAATACGCGGCGCACTACCGACGAGTTTTTCTAGGGCGGCCCATTGGGATTTTGTGCCTTCGCGTGTGGCGACGTCTTCTTCATCCTCAATGATTTCATCCACGTCTTCATTGAGTGATTCAATGTCAGCAGCATGAATATCCAGCTTAGCCAAACGGGATTCGTAATAAATCGGCACCGTCGCGCCATCATCTACGGCATCTTGAATATCATAAATCGACACATACTCACCAAACACCGCGCGGGTATCTTTATCGGCGACATCAATCGGCGTGCCGGTAAACCCAATAAACGACGCATGCGGTAACGCATCGCGCAGATGTTTCGAATAACCGTAAGTGTACTTACCGGTTTTCACATTAAACTTTGCTTTGTCGCCATACTGACTCCGGTGCGCTTCATCACTCACTACCACGATATTATGGCGCTTGCTTAATACGGGGTGCGCCGCCTCATCACCGAGCAGTGCAAACTTTTGCACCGTGGTAAAAATAATACCGCCGGCTTGCCGAGCTGCTAAAATCTCGCGCAGCGAATCCCGATCACGGGCCTGCACAGGGGTTTGCTTTAAGGTTTCTGCGGCCATGCCAAAGGTATTAAATAACTGACCGTCTAAATCATTACGGTCGGTGACAATCACTAAGGTCGGATTATTCATCGCCGGTTGCGCCAGCAATTTACCCGCATAGCACACCATCGAAATCGATTTACCCGATCCTTGCGTATGCCAAACCACACCGGCTTTGCCCGACCCCGGTACAATAGCCGAGGGATAATTAGCATTTCTCTCTGCTTGCGCCGCTTGATCGGGCTCTTCTGCGGCAACAACGGTTGCCCGCACCGCTTCACGCACGGCATGAAACTGATGATAACCGGCGATTTTTTTAATGATCGCATCACCGTTCTGCTCAAACAGCACAAAATACCGGATGTAATCGAGCAGCAAATCGGGATTAAAAAAGCCTTTGACGAGGGTTTCCAGTTGATACTCAAACAGCGGCTTATCGTTTTCATTGGCCACCGTACGCCAAGCCATAAAACGCTCTTTGTTTGCCGTTAACGAGCCCACTCTGGCGTGCAAGCCATCACTTACCACCAATGCCTCATTAAACATAAATAAATCAGGGATTTCGTCTTTGTAGGTTTGCAACTGCTGAAACGCCGACCAGATATCCGCGTTGTTATCGGCGGGGTTTTTTAGCTCCAACACGGCCAAAGGTAAACCGTTGATAAACACGATCAAATCCGGACGGCGATTGCCTTTGCTACCAACGAGCGTGTATTGATTGACCACTAAAAACTGGTTGTTGTCTTGATGATCAAAATCCACCAAATGCACGTAATCGATTTTATGCTCTTCAAGCGAAGAGCTGCCTTGCACTTTATATTCAACCTTCACGCCTTCAAGCAACAATTGATGGAACGCTTTGTTGTTTTTAAGCAAAATTGGCGTTTCAGGTTTGCCAATCTGCAAAGCGACTTGCTCCAACGTCGCCATCGGTATCTTAGGGTTGATTACCTCTAACTGGCTGAGTAAGCGATTGTGGAGAATGACTTGGCGGTAGTCGCTGCGCTCAGGGCTCGGGCCATCGGGAGCGATATCATAGCCGCACACGTAGTCGTAACCTATGGATTGAAACCACTCGATGCACAGTTGTTCTAGTTGGTCTTCGGTGATCATATAACAGCCTCACTCTTTTTATTTTCTTTGATTGGATTGTTCCAGCAACCTTCACTTTCGCTATCAAAAAAGACTAGCGCTGACAGGTTAAGAGGTTTCAATGTGTGTTCAATATGCCCACAAAGTGCTTGGTCCTTTCCATATACTCCCACAGCAACTTTTCTTACACCGGATTTAGCTATTTGCTCGATAATATGTTCATCTTGTTTTCCAAAACCCCAGCCATAAACAACCAGTGTCTCACCCAGTGAGGGCAGCACCTCATAAAAGACGCGTTCAAAATAATCACAACTTGAAATTGATTCTCTTTTATTTTCTTTTGTTCCCTCACAAACAAAGGCTGGTACCAAGTTATCCTGTTCCCATTTTTCCAAAATGGACTCCAACAGGTCGCTATCCTGACTTGCACGTATCTTCCGCTCAGATGAATACCCCTCACGACAAAGAACTAGATTACCATGAGGGTAAAAACATAAAGTGGCCCCCTGAGACTCATAAGGTTTTTTTAGAGTCTGCCAATCACGCTTGAATTTAGAGGGAGTAAAACCATCTTTAAACCATTTACCAAGTTGGTCATTGCCAACAAGCATTGCCCAGTAAACAATTAAGTCGTAGTTCAAAGAAATAATGAATTTGAACTCCTTCATGAATTTATAGATATCGCGAAGATGCTCTTTAGCTTCATCATAAGAAACATGAGTGTCTCTTACTGTAGATATTAAAGCCTGCCGCACTTCCTTATAAGCATTATCAACTTTTCCTGGAGGTAGTTTTAAAGCCTCGTTGACTAATCTGGCTTGCCAGAGCCTTCGAAGTACAAGCTCAAAGTCTTCAACATTAAACTTTTCAAAAACCTCTTTAACTTCATGTGTTAAGTGACCAAGGTCAACGGCTTTATCATATAAAGATGAATAGTTAAAACACTCATTCACAGCAATACTTGCACCATTACCAAGCAATAAACTGCCTTTATAATACGTATTCTTTATCTCATCCCATTGGCGGATTGTAGGCATTTGTTAGCTCTTTTTAATTTCCGTAGACAATTCGCCTGAGAGGAGTTCTGGCAAAATAGAGTCTCTTATATTAGCCAGTGATATGTTTTCATTCGACGCTGCTAGAATTTTTTGCATTTGATGTTCAGTGAGAGAATCAAATATTTTTAACAACTCAACTTTAGGAATACATATATTCAACTTCCCAAATGTTGTTTTATTAATAATCGGCATAGTTGAACCGCCGCTACCAATATCAAAAATTTCTTCCCTCCTATTTCGTAAATTCAAAACTAGAAAATTCCGGTAATACGGCTCATTAACTTCTATGGTATTTATTTGCTGGTTAGTATAGGCATCACAGGGAGAGATAATAGCCTTACCCATCTGGCTTCCAATACAGGTTACACAAATTGAGCCCGCTTTAATGTTTACCTTCTTAACTGAAGTTTGACCTTTTTTAGTTAAAAACCTATTCGTTACAGTAACAAACATACTGTCATCTACATCAGTTGGCGTTATAAAAGGAACCCCTTCATCAGCATATGAATTATCGATTTTTTTAGGGGGAGTTTTTCCAGTAATGATTCCCCCTAAGTCTCTAATATCTTTATTTATCCACTCATCAGGGATTTCACCAAGCTCTGAGTCGATGAGGGAGTCGGGGAATAAGGCGGCGGTGGTTTTGAGTTGTTGCTGTTGTTCTTGGGTGAGTTGGTCGAGGGCTTCTATTGGCTTGCCGCTGATGGCGGCCATGGCTGCGCGTTCGGGGTCTTGGTCTGCTTCTTTTGCGGCGATTTTAGCGCGGGTGGGTTCAAAATCGACAAACCAGCTTTTAAACATCGCTTGGGCGATCTGTTCGAGGGTTTGGTTGGTTTGGCGGTTGAGTTCGATTTTATTCTCTAACGCAATAAGCTTCTTACCTATTTGAACCTGAATTTCAAATGGTGGTTTTTTGAATTCGTAAGAAAGAATTTTTTTAGGAAATGTATGCTTAACAGTTGTACCTGTCACCCCTCCAAGGATATGATTTCTATACTCTCTCGAGTGTAATAAAAAATATAAATACGTTTTATCTATCTCCTCGCTATTAATCTCAACTAAGCCAACACGTTGATTATGTAATAAACGGTGTTTACTGATAGCTGGAATTAATGCTGAATAACCAAGAGTATCAGCTTGCTTACTAAGATCCGTCATCGTTACTACTAAATCTCCTTTTTCTAAAATATAATCTTTGGGAACAGGGCCGTTATAGTATTTAAATTTATCAGCTTTAAATCCTCCACCAATTGCAAAATTACCCGGTGTTACCAGATAATCTGAGGTTTCATCACTTTGAAAAAACTCCCCTTTAAATGCAAATCCATGCTTAATATTGATAAAGTCTGATAACGAATGTAAAGGCCAATCAGCACTCATAACCCAACCCCGCCAAGTTCTGTTTAATCTCAGCTTCTAATTGGTCGGATTCGGCAAACTGTATTTTCAGCTGCCCTGTCAGTCGCGCCATTTTCTCCGCAAAAGGCTCGCCGTCATCTTCCTCGGCCACTGCGCCCACATAACGCCCTGGCGTGAGGACGAAATCATGCTTTTGTATTTCTTCTAATTCCACCGATTTACAAAAACCGGCCTCATCCTCATAACTTTCGTTCATCTGCCAGTTATGAAAGGTTTCTGTCACTTTCTTGAGGTCATCTTGGGTGAAATCCTTTAATACACGGTCTTTCATATAACCCAAGTTGCGTGCATCGATAAAGAGCACTTTGCCTTTTCTATCCCACAGGGCACGGCTGCGGCTGTTCATGCGTGTGCCTTTGTTTTTGGTCAAAAACCAGATACAGGCAGGGATTTGCGTGTTGGTAAAGAGCTGCCCCGGCAAGGCGACCATGCACTCAACGAGATCGGCTTCTATCAGCTTTTGCCGAATGATCCCTTCGTTATTGGTATTGGAGCTCATCGAGCCATTGGCTAACAATAAGCCCAAACTGCCATTGGGGGCTAAGTGATACAGCATGTGTTGCAGCCAAGCGAAGTTGGCATTCCCTGAGGGCGGTGTGCCATGAACCCAGCGCGGGTCATCGTCGCTGACACCTGCGTTCCATTCCTTCATGTTAAACGGCGGGTTCGCCATGACAAAATCAGCGCGTAAATCTGGGTGCTGATCGTTGGTGTAGGTATTGGCGGGTTCTTTTCCAAAGTTAAAATCAATGCCACGAATCGCCATATTCATGGCGGCTAACTGCCATGTGGTGTGGTTGTATTCCTGCCCGTAAATGCTGACTTCGCCAATGGACCCCTGATGCTCTGAGATAAAATGCTCGGATTGCACAAAAAAACCGCCGCTGCCCATGGCGGGATCATACACACGGCCTTTGAAGGGTTCTAACATTTGCACGATCAAACTCACGATCGATTTTGGCGTGTAAAACTGGCCGCCTTTTTTACCTTCGGCTAGGGCAAACTGGCCGAGCATGTATTCGTACACATGGCCTAAGATATCTTTGGAATTGAGGCTCTCGTGGGTAAAAGGAATGGTGGCGATGAGATCAATCAGCTCGCCGAGCTTAGCTTGGTCAATCTGCAAGCGGGTATGGAGTTTATTGAGCACGCCTTTTAACTTGCTGTTATCGGCTTCTATCGCCTCTAGGGCATTATCGATTAAATGCCCTATGGAGCTAAACTTTTTTCTGCTGCCATCAGCTAGGGTAAGCGTGGCACCGCCAATCACGGTTTTGTTGTTGTCTTGCAAAAACTGCCAGCGGGCTTCACTGGGTACCCAAAAGGTGTTGGTCTCAAGGTAATAATCGCGTACTTCCAGTTCGCTGTTTAACTCTGCTTGGTAATCTTTGCTGTTTTTTCCACCAAAGTCGTCTGGATCAAGATAGTACTCGTGGTTTTTGTCCTGAAGCTCGGTTTTTAACTCTTCGCGGCGAATATCGAAGGCATCGGAGACGTACTTTAAAAACACCAGCCCTAACACGGTGTGTTTGTATTGCGCCGCATCTAGAGTGGAGCGCAGCTTATCGGCAGCGTTCCAAAGTTTTTTCTCGAGGCTGGTTAAAAATTGCTGCTCTTCGGAGAGGGTCATTGCGGTGTCAGCCATCTAACAAATTATCGCCTTACACTAACAAATTAATAGTGTTTTAGATATATATAGAGGTGTCCATTATAACAAAACTCGATTAGGCTGAAGCAATATGCAGTAAAAACCTCTGTACGAATGGCCTTAGTTAAATCTGTAATATCGTCACTCAATATCGTTTTTACAGAAGGGGTAATGAGCATATTAATATGCTCACTGCGATTTACAAAACACCGTACAAAACAATAGAGATAGATAGATGAATACATGGAAGTTATCGATCAAGCCTAATTCGGCTAAGGGTTTCGACCCCTTTGAATTTTGTAAAAACAACGCCCTTGTTGGTGTTGGTTGGGCAAAATCTTATACTGACAAGCAACCTTCAAGCCCTGTCGAAGCTAAAGAGATGGTTGTAGCAAGATATGGTAAGTGGGATTCAGCGCTGAAAGCATTGCTGGAACGAATGAAGCCGAATGACCACATTTGGCTGCATCAAGGCGGTCATTATTACCTCTGTAAGGCTGGCCCAAACGTATTCTACGGGGCTGATATCCATGCTGATTTCATTGCCTTAGACTTAGGGCACTGCAGAGAAGCTGACTGGGTTAAGGTGCCTGAGATTTTTGTTTCAGGTTCGATTCAAAGAGGCACGATTGCTCGGCGAATGATACAGCGCATCAAAATAACGCCTGAGGTTTTTGAGTCTCACCAAGTGTTGTTTGATGAGCTGAAAAAAGACCCACTATGGGAGCCAACTTTTTCTGAAAGTCATTTCGATAGTAAATTAGATCTTTTTAAATCAAGCGAACTCCTTGCCATTATGAGCCCTGAAGATCTTGAGGATATTGTGGCCGCTTATCTTCAGAGCATGGGCTGGATTCTAATCAAATCGACCTGCTTTGGTAGCAAGTCAACGTTTGAATTTATGATGAGAAACCGTAAAAACGAAACCTGTTTACTGCAGGTGAAATCAGGGAAGAGTCCAAGCGCCTTAGCCCCTGAACATTACCGTAAACATGTTGCTGTCAACCAGTTTGTGTATTTGCTATCAACACACCCTAAGGCTTACCCAGGTGATTCGGTGGCAGGGGTTAAGACCATCAAGCCAGAGGATTTAATCGATTGGATGAAAGCGAATGCCTGGGCAATGACGGATGCACTCAAGCTTAGAATCTGTTTGTATATGGGTGGTAAACCTTGAATAAGGGTAAGCAGGCCTTATTATGGACTGCGAGATAATAAAAATATGTTGTAAGCGATAAGGATAATAAATTCATGTCAATAGATAACCCATACGGATTACCCGAGAAATTTAATCAATTAAAAGATGCTAGAAAGGCCATGCTTGAACTGCCTTTTTCTCCAAAAGACACAAAAAATAAAGCGATTGAAAAGCATCTTGATAAACCCTGTGAACTCATTCCAGATGGTGTTGCTGGAGGTCGGGTTGCTTATTGGATCGTTGGTTATCGATTGATTCTTATTAGCCATAAAAATCAGATGAGTATTGGTGGAAATTACACTCTTCAAATAAGCGATTATATTGAAGAAAGAATTAAGAAGGGTGGCCCGAAGTAAATCTAAGAAGGGCCTCGCCGGCCCTCTCTCGCTGCGCTCGATTCACCCGCAGGTATTTGCCAAAGATGATTGAGTCGCTATACTCGTTGTGCGGTACAGGGAGAGGTCCCGATGGCCGTAAAGATGATAAATTTGGGAACCTTCGGGTTCCCTTATTTTATGTTTCTGTCTTTTGTGATCAAAGAGCAAACCTTGAAATTTTCCAGAATGCTTATTGAGCACAGTGACCCAGTTGCTTTCTCTTGTATTGATTTATCTTTATATTATTAAAAAATCATCAATGAAAGCTCCACAAGAATGCCTATAAGAATAACCCTACTAAATCTATTTTTGTTACTATTTCTGGTGTCATGCTCAAATGACAACGATCTAATAGGCAAGTGGTCTAAGGTCGGTGAAAAAATTAACAAAGATCATTATATAGGATTTGAAGAGTCAATTGCTGTTTGGTCTAATGGTGGGAAAAAGACCATTGTTCCAATACAGTACATCAAAAAAGGTCAAGATAATGTTTGGCAGATTGATGCCATGACTGAGGGCGAAAGTTATAAACCCCTATTACTAATAAAAATGATTAACAAAAATAGGATTTTGTTTAGCTCTTTAAGAAATAGGCATTCATTCGAGATGATAAGAATGTAAAACAGCTATAATTTCAATATTAAAAATGAGCTAATATATATAATGCTCACTCTTACCTGATTAGACTCGCCTGCCTCCTCGAATCCTTTTGAGCTACTCCTCGCATATCAATTCGCTACCAGTAAATCTTTTAAGTAACTATTACGTCGATGCGTATGGCTCGGTGACTGTGTGATTGCCTTAAAGTCTTCAGCGCTGCCCACAATGTGGACTTCAGCCTCAGCGCGGGTGATAGCCGTATAAAGCCAGGCTCTATCAACGATTCGTCCCTTTTGTAGGGCGATAATTACGCGAGGAAACTGGGAGCCTTGCGCTTTATGCAGCGTGATGCAGTAACCTAATGCCATACTGTCTAAAATGGGTTGCGTGATCTCAACCTTATCACCCGTGTCTAATTCAACGCTGCCGTAGCTGTCGCTCTCTACATCAACCGATACTAATCTGCCTAAAGAGCCATTTTGAATGCCTTTATCATAATTGTTTTGCGTAAAAAGGATTACGTCGCCCAATCTGAAATCGAGAAAAAATTGCTCGCCGTGCATGTTGAACTCAAGGCGCTGACCATCGGGGTTAACGCTGTTTTGCACACGCTTGTTGATGTCAGCAACCATGGCCTTAGTTGACCCCATGATTCGGCTGTTTGATGGCGACGCCAAGAACAGCTCTTTACAACGCTCAGGAATTTGGTGTTTGTTTGTTTCATGGAAGGTTATAGCGCCCGTGCTGAGCTGATTTGGCACGATGCCTGCGTTAATCAACTTTGAGTATTCAGGGATGCCGCTTGAGCCTTCTTGGCGTTTCACAATATCGAGCATGGTATTTTCGATGGCTTTTGATTCAACGGTGTCCGATAGCACTTTGCCGCAGCCGATAGGAGGTAGTTGATCAGGGTCGCCCGTAAAAATAATTCTTACTGAAGGGTCTATATGCGTAACAAGCCGATACATAGTGGGCAGGTCAATCATACTGGCCTCATCGATGACTAACAGATGATTAGGCTCGGCCAAATCTGGCTCAATAGGGCCTTGTCTAAGCAGTGCAGCAATAGTCATTGTTTTGAGCCCTACTGATTCGTGTAGGCGCATTGCCGCGCGACCAGATAGGGCAACAGCATGGATGGTGTAATTCATCGCTTTAAATGCATTCATAGCGGTTCTGAGGACGGTTGTTTTTCCGCTCTCTAAATTTGTACCTGCTCCACCAGTAATACAGGCAACAGCATTATCTAACGCTGCTAATACAGATTCTCGTTGTTTATCGGTGAGGCTGTAAGGCAGCTCTTTGAGTGCTGACAAGAACGCCTCTGTCGCTCGATTATCAAACAAGTCTTTTTGAGTCGCAAGGGAAAGGAGCCGCTTAGCTACCACAGACTCCATCAGTAATTGCGCCGCTGGGTGATAGGTCGATGTTGAGGGGTTTAAAATATATTGCGCTTTGTGATGGCCTGCCTCGAAAGCTTGGGAAACAAGTGTTTTATCTTTAAGCAGTTTTATTATGTGGGGTCGTAGTTGCTGCTCTGAGGTGTAGGTATGGCCTTTTTCGATTTCCTTGCGAATGGCTAGCTCCAAAGCACAGCTGAGCCTGCGGTGATCTGCTGGCTCAATCTTGAAGCCAAGGCCTACATCCGTTGCAATGCGGTCAATATCGCCAAATGACATGCCGAATCCTGCTAACAAATAAGGGTTGGATTTAATGGCTTCAATTGATTGGTTACCATGATGTTTGAGCAATCGCTGCTGAACGCTTGCAGGAATTTTTCGTTCAGACATCCAGTTACAGTAGGCAAGGTTTTTATATTTGGCGTAACCTGAAAAGAGGGCATCTATAGATTCATCGCTTAGAAGCCCTTTGAGGCGCTCTCTATTCTCTGAGATATCGTTTTGAAGCGTCGAGTGTAAATCTCGCCCCAGAACTTCCCAGAGCGCTCTCGCTTTGCTTTCACCAATACCCTTAAAGTCTTTTTCTTTAGCAATGAACTGGATTAACTGTTCACCGGTTTCTGGCAACTGACATTCGATATTTTCAGGGTTTTCATAGGTGTGTTGCTGCATCAGATAGTCACCATGGCAGACCTCTGCAACTGAGCGTAACCCTTTTACTGACCAGTGTTGTCCGATTGACGGTTGAGCAGGGAGAGAGTCGGGGTTTGCTTTGACCGTGACGTAGTACTTTCCGGTATTGACCCGGTATGAATCGCGCTTCAATGGGGTGCCAATAAAGATCACCAGATTCGCAGATGAATGTGGGATGCTGGTCACACGCAATCGGTCTTCGTTTAGCACCTGGTTCATCGAGGCATGAACCCCATTTCGGACAACGTTTCAGAGAGTTCACCAAATCGCGACAGCTTACCCTCTAGTTCTTTGAGTTTAGCCTTTAACTCAATATTTTCAGCTTCAAGTGCCGAGACCCTTTTAGAATCTAACAACTTTCTATTGGCAGTGTTATCGTATTTTTTAGGATCATTCTGTACATTTTTGGCCACATCAGAAAAGGGCGGCAGGATACCCTTTTTGCGCAGCCGATCTTCCAAGCCTTCTAAGGCTTCCTTGACCTTCGAATTTCGCTTGATCGCTTCGCCTGACACACCTGATAGCTTCTTGATCTTCCCTCTGTTTAGCTTGCCCGTCGAAGGGTAAATGATGTCCGCGAAGTCCTCGTCAGACATCGTAGCCTCCCAGATTTTAAACATCTCAAAGTAGCGCTCACCTTTTTCTTGGCTCATGCTCTCTCGCCTCCCGAAAACGATTTCATACTACTTTCTCCTGAACTGGAGCAGAGGTTGATCCAGCTTCCTTTGAGATACGCCATGCATATCCGCGTTTGCCTGCCAAATTTTGAAACGCTCAAGCAGTTTCTGATTAACAGTCTTGAGCTTCCGATTGGCTTCTGTCAGCTTTTCGATTCGCGCATTAGCTTCGTTGATGTCTTTAATCCAACCCGCTTTTTCAGTTGGCGCTTTAAGCGCAGCCTTGCGATCCTTCATTGCCATATCAATGGCTGGCAGCTTCATTAATGATTGCCGAGCACGACTGATACCCAATTTGGTTTTGCAAGTCTCGACAAGAAGCGGCCACGTCAATTTAGGCTCAGACCATTCTTCAATTATCTTGATGATGCGCCGCTCATCCTTCTTCGTTAAATGCCCCATCGCTATACCTCTATCTCCTCCAGCATGGCTGACAGCTCATCCAGAGAAAGCAATGCCTCTTGATTTTGAGACTCGATCACTTCTGGCTCAATAAGACCTGCCATGGCTGCGGCATTGTTTGTCAGATTCCATCCGTTATCAACATTCCAAACTATGTCGCCATCTTCAAGGTCAGGATCTTCAAGGAGTTTGATCAGGGCATTGCATTTAAGCAGGTCTTTGCTCACTTTTTTAACCCATTCTGCTGCACCAATATCTCCACGAGACTCCGCAGCGATCGCACTTCGATAACGCCTCTGTAGGTAGTCTCGCTCCTCTTTGATGTTCTTTAGTTTTTGCTCGTCGCCCTTCACGCAGGCGAGTTCGCCGCACCCCAGACACGCTCCCATTTTAGGACAAGGCTCGCTCGCAAAATTGTGCACACAAATGCCAAGATGCGTTTGGTGAACCACTCGATCCTGAGCGCCTTCTGCAAGGTCAGTCACATCAATCAGGCTTAAGGGTGCATTGGTTCTGATCTTTTCTATGAACTTGGGGGCGTTACTCTGCTTGGTTTTGGGATGAACCGCTGCAACCGCTTGGGTGCGCTCTTCGACCGTTTCTTGGTTGTAGACGGACCCCATGCTAGTGCGCCCTGAGAACGCATCAATTAGCAGTTGTGACAGACCTGCGCGATGCATCTCTGTATTCAGTTCATGACGAAAGGCGTGCGTATTTACTCTAACGCCCTTGTAGCCATGCCGCTCGAAAATGCTTTTCTGTGAACTATTCCCTCTCAATTGAATCGATATTCGACTTGTATTAGCGGAAATTTCCACGCCAAAGTTTGCTTTCTTTGTTACGACCCCCGCTCCTACAAGCGACCCAGTACGTACCGTGAACAATGCATCACGGTACTTCACACGCTTTTTACCCTCTTCGAAAGGTGTTGTGTACGGAAAATCTTTGGGTAAGTACTTTTCACGCACTAGGATATTAAGCTTGCGCAGCGTAATGGCTGCTCTATCATAAAATTCTATCCTATGAATACCTTTCACACCCTTAACATGAATTCGTTTTCCCGTACTCGAATCCCAACCTTCTAATATCTCATCAACTATTACCTGCGCAGAAGAATTTAATGACTTACCTTTAGTGATCGAACCAATAAATTTATGCTTAAAGCTAACTCGAGGAGACTTTCCTTTAGCAGACAATTTGAGTGCAGAGCAAGCTTCCATATAAGTCAGAGGATCATCTAGCCCTTTCTTTGGTACACCCTCATGCGGCGGAAATTCGTCTGGATGATCTTCTAACCAAGCTGCATAGTTACGAGCTTCTTCCGTGATAGGAAGCATCCGCTCGATAATACGCTCCACGACAGATTCCATACCAGTCATAACTGGCTTAGTCGTCGCGCCGAAACCTTTTTCCGCATACCATCTTAAGAACATGCGCTTGTTGCCATCTTCAACCTTTTTGAATACGATACAGTCCTTATCAACATCTGCCAACTCACCAATTCGCGCAGGCTGGCTCAGCAAAAGGGCGCATGCTGAAGTAACTACAATATCCAATGGATCGCTCAAATTGTTGTTAAACAGCTCGCCCAAAGCTTGAATTGATTCTCGACTCGGTAACTTAGTCTCACGATCCTGCTTCTGCTGCTTTAGTGTACCTTTCCCTTTTGGTTTCAGCGGAGTACTCCATCGAAACGGTTTGCCAAGTAGCCTTTTATTTATCATTAATTTTATGAGTTTCTCAAGAGCACAGCTTGCAATGTATGCATTATCACCTTTTGTCCATTGTGCCTGCATAAGCTCGCAAGCTCGGTTACAGACAGAAACCGATATTTGCGTCACATCGTATGCTCCCGTCAGCTCACATAATGCGACCTCTAGTACTCTAAGGGTGGAAAACAATCCTCTAACATGTTTTTTTCTTAGCCAGATAAAACGATACACTATCATCGCTTTGGCAAAATCATTGAAGCTTGGCTGCATACCTAGCCTAGCGTTTCTAGATGAGTTCAGTGCCGTAAAAGTAGCTCCTTGTATTCCCGATTGGTGCCATGAGTTCATATCCCAACGAATACTTGTATGAACTAGCTCGGGAATGCCCTTGGGCAGCGTAGCCTTTGCCCACGCGATAAAGGCTTCCAATTGCTTGGCGGCCTCAATGTCAGCCTTAGGTTTAAAATCAATGATATCACTCACGCCTCACCTCCACTGTAATTAGCCGCTTCACGCAAATACTTGCAGTCGAGGGTCACCTTGCGGCAGGCCAGAATCGCACGATCCCAAAGTACCCCTGTTATTTTATCGGTGGCGATGGCTTGCGCACGGCGACGCTCCATACGCTCAAGTGCGGCGTTATGGTCAGCTTCTAAGAGGGGCTGAAATTTGCTGCACGCATAACAGCTAAAAGGCGCATCCAGATGGCATAGTGAGTCCGCACCGCAGACTGCCAAGTCTTCAATTCGGCGATCCGCTCGATCACCGTTCCTAGCAGAAGCATGGTCCTTTACGATGGTGCCTGTGAACGCACCTACGACCAGTGCGAGATGGTCACTCATCTTTTTGTCAATCAGCGACATCAGCTCCGCTGAGACCTGCCGATATTTACGGACAGTGTGAGTGCTTTTGTGCATTAATGCGCGAGCCATTGACCACTCATCTAGCCCAGCATTCGAGAGGTCGGTTCCAAGCGTGTATCTAAAGCGATGACTTTTTGTAATTTTTATCGGCTGATGGGTACGCGACGAGACCGGAAAGCCAGACATAGACTCCACGCATTCCAACCATTTTTTTACTGAACCTAAACCAATATGAAATTGCGCATGTGGTACACTCTCAAGAGCTTTGTAATTAGAGTCGTCAACCATTACAGGTATTTTCTGATAACTTAAAGGTGCGTCATCTTCATTCAATTTACGACGAAAGAGCGGTATATGCTTAATAGCTTTATGCCAATCAGCACGGCCTGGATACTCTTGGTTAAGGCGGGTAAGCACAATAGACTTATAGGCTTGAATGGTATTGTAAAGATCTTCATCCAAATTGAAGGTTTCGTATTTTGCTCGAAAGCCCGCACTATCGTCATCTCGCTGCTTCGCCCAATGAATTCGGACTTTATAACCACTCTCGCACTTTATAAAGTCATCGAAGACTATCATTCGAAGTTGAGTACCACGCTGCCCGTAAATCATCAACAACCGCAAATAAAGGTACGGCTCAGTGTCTAGATTTTGATGGCAAAATTGTTCATGCAACCACTGATACAACGCATCCTGCTCCACTTGGGTAAACGGCCCTTTCTCGGGATCTAGGCTAAGAACAGGATCGTTTTTAGAGTGCTTTTTTTTTGGCAAGTCTTTGTACTCATCAACTAAAGCAAGTGAAGGTCGCTTTTCTAGCGACTCACACCCCTGCCAAAACACCATAAAACCTACCAAACTGGAAAACTCGCCTCTGTTAAATCGCTCTCGTAAATCTATGAGATGCTCTTCGTTCAGTGGATCAAGCCCTGATTGTGCAGCCCTAGACAACACAGATACGACCACTGCAATGGTACTTTGAGCTATCTCAGCCATACGATAAGCTAAGGCAGCCTGTAACCAGCGCTGCCGATCAAGTGCAACACATGAAATTGCCGCCTGCCAGTTAACCGACCTTACTGTTCTATCAGGCCTCCACATCGGTTTGGAGGGCGCAAACAGCTCACCGCACTTTGCCAGCCTAGGCGTATTCAGCCATTCATCTAGGGTATCCTCAGTGGGGGCTTTAAGTGCTTCAATGTCGATACTCATTCTGCATTTCCTTTGCTGATTTGTGCCTCTACGCCCTCACGTATTGCTTTGAATTTATCTGATCGTTTTTTCATCGCTCTATCTGCTTCTTCCTTCCAAAATTTTGCCCCGTAGAGGCTTGGCATATTAGATTCAGGACTCCATCCAAAGGCATATGTGAGAACCTTTTGAACCTTCGTAGTACGATCCTCTGGAGTAAGTGTCTCTAATTCCTCTCTCATACTTTCGAGTAGTGTGTAGACAGCATCGTGACGCAAAATATGAGGGTGAATGTGCTTCAGATCCGGCACTGCCGCACCTACACGAGGCAGGACACCATCCAGCGCTTTAATGCTCAATGGTCTGCCTGCATTTCGGCGATGGGATACCAACAAAAAGGGATGTTTTTTTTCTTTAGATGGTCCTTTTTTCAAGACGCGGTAGTTGTCTATATAATCTTTTAACGCCCAGATAAGCTCGTCACTCATCACCAGTTGACGTTCATGAGTTTTGAATTGCGGAGCCTCGGGACGAGTATCGATCTCTTCGTCTTCAAGATTAACAACTGCAAGCTGCCCGTTGTGCCAATGAATATCGCTGATTTTAATAAGTAGCATTTCAGAACGACGCAAGCCCATGTCTAACCCCAACAGCAACACGATGTAATTGCGCAGTCTCAGCGCTTTATTGGCAAAGGGGTTTTCATCACTCTCAGCAGGATGCATGACCGCTAACAAGCGCTCACGCTCCTGCTGGGTCAGCCCCTTCATTTCATCAACCTTGGTTTTTTTCCATGCAGGTCTGGCAGATTTGATTTTACGATTAAAGCGCCTCGACACATCATCAATCGCCTCATAGCGCGTGGCGTTATCTCCTAGCTTGTCATATAGAAATTCGAGATAGTCACGTACCGCCTCAATCCGCTGTTGTGCATGAACCTTACCCACCGATTCATAAGCCGATGGAAGCAATCGAACGCCTGTATACTTTTTATCAAGCGTTGCTTTTTGGAAAGCCGCGTCACTGACAAAACGAGAGATCTCTGTATCAGATAGGTAGCGCGGCTTAGGGCGCTGCTCAAGTCGAGCGATTAGGTCAATCGATTCAAACTCCAGAAAACCCTCAAACAGCCCAATATGCTCAAGATACTTTTTCTGTGTGTTCAATGCACGACTTGAAAGCTCGAGAGTCACATAAAGGTTCGGATAATAAACAGGCATGCAATCCTTTACTAGCACTTTTACCCTATTGCCGTTTATCATGATCTCTTCAATTTGATGACCCATAACAACTTCCAAAACATAACTTTTTTTATTATAGTAACGAGCATATTTGAGTCAATCAAAAACATAACTTTTTTTAAATTACATATCGTGCGCTACAAACCTTTAAAAGCCACGTAGAAACTGACTAAAAGGTAAAGCAAAGTATGGCAAAAAGTGACAAAACAGGGAAAACAGGTTCTTACGTTTTCACAATGAACCGTGTAAGCAAAACGGTTCCCCCCAAAAAACAGATACTGAAAGATATCTCCTTATCATTTTTTCCTGGCGCTAAAATTGGTGTGCTGGGTTTAAACGGCTCAGGTAAATCTACCCTCTTAAAAATCATGGCGGGTCTCGACAAAGATTTTGAAGGCGAGGCAAGGCCACAAAATGACATAAACATTGGTTACTTACCTCAAGAACCACGGCTTGATCCTGCAAAAAGTGTTCGAGAGAATGTCGAAATGGGCATGCAAGAAGCGGTTGATGCACTCAAAGCCTTAGACGATGTTTATGCCGCCTACGCACTGGAAGATGCTGATTTTGATGCGCTGGCAAAAAAACAAGCCGACCTTGAAGACATCATTCAAGCATGGGATGCCCACAATCTCGACACCACACTCGAAAAAGCAGCAGATGCATTGCAACTTCCGCCTTGGGATGCAGACATTACTACCTTATCAGGTGGTGAGCAGCGCCGTGTTGCTCTGTGTCGCCTTCTCCTCTCACGCCCTGACATGTTATTACTTGACGAACCGACCAACCATCTCGATGCCATATCAGTAGCTTGGCTAGAACACTTCCTTTGTGATTTCCCCGGCACAGTGGTTGCGATCACCCATGACCGCTACTTTTTAGAAAATGCCGCCGAGTGGATTCTTGAACTCGACAGAGGTGTTGGTTACCCCTTCGAAGGCAACTACACGCACTGGCTTGAAGCAAAAGGAAAACGTCTTGCACTTGAAGAAAGGCAAGAGGAAGCCCGACAAAAAACCATCAAGTCTGAGCTTGAATGGGTGCGCGGTAACGCCAAAGGTCAGCAAACCAAAAATAAAGCACGTCTTGCGCGCTTTGAAGAGCTTAATTCTGAAGAATTCCAGAATCGCAATGAAACTAACGAAATTTACATTCCACCCGGTCAGCGTTTAGGCGAATCGGTTATTACACTTGAAGGCGTCAGTAAAAGCTTTGAAGGGCGAAAGCTTATTGATAACTTATCCGTCAGAATACCTAAAGGCAGTATCGTAGGCATTGTGGGTGGAAACGGTGCAGGTAAATCTACGCTGTTTAAAATGATTACGGGGCAAGAGAAACCCGATAGCGGTACGATAAAAATAGGCGAAACAGTTGATTTAGCTTACGTCGACCAGTCTCGTGATCTACTCAGCGATGAAAAAACGGTATGGGAAGAGGTTTCTGATGGTTTAGATATGCTCACCATTGGCGACTACGAAGTAAGTTCGCGCGCCTATATTGGCCGCTTCAACTTCAAAGGTTCTGGCCAACAAAAATTAGTCAAAACCTTATCGGGTGGAGAAAGAAACCGATTACATCTCGCCAAACTTTTAAAACAAGGGGCAAACACACTGCTACTGGATGAGCCCACTAACGATCTTGATATTGAAACGCTACGTGCGCTTGAGGATGCAATCTTAACATTCCCCGGCTGCGTACTGGTTATTTCGCATGACCGCTGGTTTCTTGATCGGATCGCTACGCACACGCTAGGTTACGAAACAGACGGCAAAGTTGTTTTCCATGAAGGCAATTTTACCGACTACGAAAAAGACCTCAAAGCACGCATCGGTGATGCTGCGCTCATACCCACACGCACGAAGCACAAAAAAATGTAAGTTTTCGGCCCCTTTATTCGAAAGAGGGGGTCTCTCATTTTACGCCCAATCAAACCCCATCTGCTCTGCCGCTTTATCCTGAAACTTAATGCCGATACCTAACAATCTAAATGGCTGTCTATATGTCTCTTTTAACAGAAAAATAGACCGTCTTAATTTCTCTCGGCTATCTTGATCAATATCTCTTGAGGCAATAATCTTTTTTGAAACCCCTGAATCAATCAACAAATCTCGTGTATAAGTCGAAAAATCTTTAAACCTTACTTTGACAAAAACATGCGAGATCTCTCGATTATCCAGATGATATTGTTTGAGCGAAACTAATCTTTCTTTGTATTTTTCAAACAGCTTCTCCAGCTGGTCATCAATGACCGTATCATCATTAATCGCCTCAAAATAAGTTCTCTCAATACCTAAACTTTTCCTTTGTCGAAAAGATTTAACTTTACTATTACAGACACCGGAACAACTTCGATAAAGCTCCACGGCTCTTTTTTTCCCTAGTTTCTCGATAAGTGTATAAAGATCCTGATTAGTGACATCCGAGCAAGTGTTAAACCCCATAGATTGATACTTGGCATAACTCACTTTACCAACCCCAGAAATCTTCGACAGCGGCAAATCACGCATAAATGCTTCACGTTTGTCGGGTGTAATCACAAAAAGTCCGTCAGGTTTTTGCCAATCACTCGCAATTTTTGCCAGCATTTTATTAAACGAAACGCCCGCGCTTGCAGTCAGTTGCGTTTTTTCAACAATGTCTTTTTTAATGGCTTGCGCGATCATAGTAGCCGATCCGCCATAAGCATCACTGTCTGTCACATCAAGGTAAGCTTCATCCAGTGAGACATTTTGAACTTTGTCAGAATACTGTTGATAAATGGCGCTGACTTGCGCCGAGACGCTTTTGTACTTCTCAAAATTCGGCGGAATAAGAATTAAAGACGGACAAAGCTCAAACGCCTTAAAGGTAGATTGCGCTGACCTCACGCCAAACTTCCGCGCCTCATAATTGCTAGTACAGAGTACACCCTGTGTTTTTGAGGGGCCTCCAATGGCAACAGGCAGCCCTTGAAGCGCGGGGTTATCACGCATTTCTACCTGCGCATAAAAACAATCCATATCGACATGGATAATTTTATATGGCTTTTGGTGTAATAAGTTCTCCATAAAAGTGGAATCTACACGTTAGTCAGTGATAGAGGTATCTTAAACATTTGATTTATTTTGTTTTTAGCTATGAGTAACATTTTTATCGGGCTTTCTTTGCTAAGTTAAACTTTACCGATCATCTCCACTTTTTTATGTAAGATCACGACCTTGAATTGATCAGCGTACACCTTATCAATCGTAGACTTTAACTATCAGTCAGCATGTAACGCAGAATTAACGCATGTAATAAGCGATGATTCATCAGGAGCAGGCGTGTTACTGACTTTTATTGTGACAGCGGGACGAGCTGATGAAAACAAATCCCTTAAATTTTTGTGTAGCCTAAAGGGTGCCATAAGTTTGGATTGCTTTGATTTTCTATCATTGATATTTCTCACTGACTCTCTGATGGTATTTCGTCTAGCTTTCAAGACTTCAAAATTTTCTTCACCCTTCGTTGCTTTTTCAGACTCATCTCCATATTTAAGTGAATAAATTTCCTCAGTTCTGCCGGTGTGGCTATGCCTAACTGAACATAATACTTCGATATTTCCAGGGTTCTTAGTTGATCTCAGGCCTAAATTAGTGGTGAGTTCTGGGTATCTGTTTTCTTTAATTCCATCATTGATTAAATCGATCTGACAGAAGTCTTCATCTTCCGTAGGGTAGTAAGAGCCCGTGTTTTGGAAGGTCGGCTCTAAAAATAGTTGAATGGCGCTTTTCAGTATTTTCCCCTTCGAAGATAATTTTATGGCTGATGAACTTACAATAGAAAAGCTTCGCTCTAATGCTTCTGGGTATACAAACTTATTACCTTTATATTCTTCGGTAGGAATATTCTTGAATATATCAGTGGCAGTTTTGAGTGAATGAACTCTCCTTTTATACTTTGCTCTTTTTGGATTTATAACGTGTAAAAAATCCTCGTTTTTTCTCTTTTTTTCTGCATTTTCTTTACTGCTGAAACCATATTTTGACGGGGTAGCATGAGTATTTGAAAAAGTAAATATACATAGAAGTAACGCGGTGATGTTCATCTTCATATTTCTAGCCTGTCGAATGAATAATTTACTTCGACACTATTCTTATAAAAAGTTTAACTTTTTTATAAAACGCTGATGTTTTAGGCATCATAAAAAACATGTTTGTAGATTAGCAGGATAAGGTCCATGAGCGCTTATGGTTACTTCAAGTGAGGAGTATGGCAAAGCATCAAATTCGGTAATACCTTATCCAATGACCAGCTTTATGCCGACAAATTTGATTAGATGTTATCCAATCCGCCCTTTGGTGTGGGTTGGAAAAAATCGATGACTCAGTTTATATGCCCGCAATGTTAGCCCGAGGTTATGCGAGGCGGCTCCACTGAAGGCTATGAGATTGATTGAAGCAATGTGATGCTAAGCCACCATCCCGTCTCTAACATTTGCCTGCAAGATATCATGCTAAAAGAAGATTATCAGGATTATAAACTGGAACCGGGTGAAGGACTGGGGACTGCAAAAACGAAGGATAAAAAAGAAGAATTTACAGCCCGTAAGTGATTGGGGTGGGCGAGCACGGCCAACACCCTTGCATCTTCAAGGGTGATCGGTATATAGGTCAGCCATTGGATGATACTAATACGTTGTTACGGTAATTCTTGTCATTGGATCGTATGAATAATAAGTATGCTGAGGTCGATAGCGACAGCGGTTATTATCTTCAAGTGCTGCTGCCACGCCTAAAAAACCAGCAAATAACGCCAAAAAACCAACGACCCCCCCTAGATTTGAGGGGGATGCCTTCTAATGAACGCCCATAGAAATCAGGAAGGTAATCATCAATATTTTTTTCATAAATTTAAATATCACTATTCTATTCGAAGAACGGATTAAAAAATAAGATTTCTGAAAATCTGCATTTTTTCGGGTTTATAGGATACGAATTTGGTTTAGCGAGTTTGTCTTGTTCGGGTTCATTTACAAATCCGTAATGATCTGACATCCGCAGGAATACGTGAGTTCCATTACGATTTATTCATAACTGAAGATAAAGTTAACTTATAAAAGATAATTTTGGATTTATAATAATGAGATTGCCTTAGACAATACTTCGGACAGTTTTACGCAGCAATAACCCCGAAGTTACTCATGCTGTCATAAACTTGTCTGACTTTTTTATCATTTAAGTCAATTTCTAACTCGTTAAAAAGTCTCTGCATCATGTGCTGATTGAGTTTTCGCCGCTTCCATGAGGCAATGGATATAACGGTTTTACCCTGTGTTCCTTTTGTTTTTCTGTCTTCAATTTTCATTAAATTGAGCGCAGTAAAGGATGCATTCAGTTGAAAGTTGATAGCCTCTTCATTGCAAGACTGGCAATCCATCAGGCCGGTGTATTGTTTGGCGTCCCTAAAAACAAACTCAATCTGGAACCTTGCTTTGTAATAGGTAAGCAGTGTCATAGCAGCTAGACTGGTGTCCGTTGAATATAAAAGAGCGCGGCCTTCTTTATCCCCTTTTTTAAAAATTAACATGACCACCTTGATATCACGTTTAAGGGAAACTGAGTAAGCAACGGTTGTGTACATATGCGTTTTGCCCTCATCAATCTCTCCTACATACTCAAATCGACAAAGATCAGCTTCTATATCGACTTTGCCATCGAATTTTTTTGGGCGCCCCTTGCCAGAATATTCTCCTTCGTAGAGCCATTTTAACCGGGCGTCTATGCGTAGCTTACCAACGATATGAAGACCTGCTTCGGCAACAGGGTTGACATATTTTATCTTCGTATAAAAGCTATCCGTAGAAATATAACGTATTCCCTTGTCTTTTAATGCTTTAGCCATACCAACAGTCTGCTCTGCATACAAGTCAGTACGAGACTTGCCTTCTTGGTCTATGGTTTGTTTTGCATCCAGCCCATACGCGGTATTTGATTTGAGATGGACAATGCTAAGCAATGAGACCTCAAGTCCTTTTTCAGCGGAGCCTGAACCACCGCTCCAGAAGTTC
>CBDFIY010000001.1:132500-395721 GCA_965248335.1 Pseudomonadales bacterium | reverse complement strand
CTTGAGGAAACTATTTTGAGGTAAGGCGTCAGTGATCCTAAGAACCTCATCCTGTTCGGGTTTGTATTTGTTATCGTGGTTAAGGTCTTTAAAGACAAAGAGCCTTTTTTCTGACCAATTGGTGGAGGGGCTACAGTTTAGCGCATCAGCCGAAGCGCATATGATGACGGGGTAGCCCGATTTGATTGCATTGATACGAGCAAAGGTAAGGTGCCGGATGAGTTGATTTTTAACGGTTCGGGTTTGTGTTCTTTCAAAGAAATCATGAAGGCTGGGTGCTGCAAGTACTGAAAGTATGGCAAGTATAGATGCTGCAATCATTAATTCAATCAGTGTAAAACCGGCACTTTTTCTTATTATCATTGTCTCCACCTTCCTTGGTAGGATTTTGATTTAAGGCTATTTTTTTAGTGTATGAGAGAGTTATTCAATGCCGTATTTTTTTAATTTATAGCGGATCGCTCTAAAAGAAATGCCTAAAATGTCAGCTGCAGCCGTTTTGTTCCAACGTGTTTTTTCAAGTGCTGCTGTGAGAATTTTGATCTCTAAATCGCCAAGATAGGCATCAATGTCACCAAAGGCATCTTGAACATTAAAACCCTCAGTATTTTCATTGATATGACCATCATTTTTGGTGGGTAGTGCGCTGTTAATGTGAAGATCTTGTTTTTCAATAAAGTTGGAGTCGGTGAGCGTGAATGCCCGTTCGAGAATATTCTCTAACTCTCTGACATTTCCCGGAAAAGAGTAAGCTAAAAGTACATCAAGTGCAGACTCAGACAGTGAAACTAAAGGTGATTCATAGCGCTCTGAAAGTTTTTCAAGGATGTGGCTAGCGAGCTGTGGAATATCTTGTTTTCTATCTCTAAGGCTGGGTACGCAGACTTCAATCACATTGATTCGATAATATAAGTCTTCCCTAAACTGATTTTTAATGATGGCATCAGGTAAGTTTTTGTGGCTTGCGCTCAGGATTCGCACATCGATGGAAATTTCTGCTGTACCGCCGATGGGCCGAATAGATTTTTCTTGAATTGCACGAAGGAGTTTGACTTGCATAGCAACGGGTAAGTCAGCGATTTCATCAAGAAATAAAGTCCCTTTATTTGCTGAGCGGAATAATCCAAGCTTTTTATCAATAGCACCTGTGAAGCTGCCTTTCTCATGACCAAAAAATTCGCTTTCTACTAACTCAGAAGGGATTGCTCCGCAGTTAATCGCGATAAAAGGGCCATCATAACGATTACTTTTTGCATGAATCATGCGGGCAACTAACTCCTTACCACTACCGGATTCTCCATTGATAAACACGGGAGCCTGGCTTTTCGCGAGCCTGGCAATTTGGTTTTTTAAGGTTTTAACCGCAGCCGTTTCCCCGATGAGGTTTGGGCTATTATCAAGAGGGGCGAGTTGCTTAACATCTTGTAAAGATTTTAGCGCAACGCTGATGAGGCTTCTTAGCCGTTCAAGCTCTATAGGCTTTGTGACATAATCAAAAGCGCCAGCCTTCATTGCTTCGATGGCGTTATCTACGCTGCCGAATGCGGTTATCATTGCGACAGGCAAGTCGGCATAGTTTGTCTGGATATGCTTGATAACATCAATGCCAGATCCATCGGGAAGTTTCATATCGGTTAGGCAAAGCTGGAATTTATGTTTAGCTAACAAATTTTTAGCATCGCTAACATCATAGGCTGTTTTGCATGAGTATCCCATACGGGTAATTGTGATATAGAGGAGTTGCCGGATATCCGGCTCATCGTCGACGACTAATATTTGTTGAATGGTCATATTGATTCTACCGTTAGAGGCTCCATGGCTTTATTGTTATTTTGTACAACGATATTTTTGTTGGCATGTGCGAATTTTATATAAAAACAATGCCCTTCATCGTTTCTTCGATAATTTAGCTGGCTTTGATTGAGTGTGCATAGCTCACGAGAAATATATAAACCGAGACCTGTACCCGTTGATTCTGAAGTAAAGAATGGCTCAAACAGTTTTTCTTGATTACTTTCAGGTACACCATCGCCGAGATCAAAGATAGAAAGTATGGCGGCCGCACTTTTTTTATCTGACGATAATTGTATTTTTATCCAGCGACGCTGCGTTTTTTTAAAGCTATAACGCATGGCGTTATCAATGAGGTTGGTCAATATTTGTCTTAGCTGTGTTGGATCAAAAGGGGCAATCAAAGATTGATCATTTGATGCAATAGAAAATTCAATGTCTCTATAGCTGTAAAGGTAATCAGTTTTGAGTTGTGCGCAAAATTCATTCAGCTCTAATTTTTCAGGTTTGTAACCACGTCTTTGAGACATGGATTGAATATTAGAGACAATATCATTGATACGCTTGCAGTGATTTTGGGCAATGTTTAATAAATACTTGTCATCGGATTCGAGTGCGGGTGACTCATCCAGTAACTGTACAGAGTGACTGATTGCATTGAGCGGATTCCGGATTTCATGCGCAATACTTGCTGATAACCGACCTAATGATGCAAGTTTCATTTGTAGAGCTTGCTGGGAAACTTCGGTCATGTCTTCGATAAAAGTTATCACGTAGTCATGATCCATAGCTGAGAAGTTAACTTTGATGTCGGCACCCTTTTCTTTTACTTTAATCAAATTATGGTTTTTTTCCGGTTGATTTCGCCATGTTGTCAGTAATTTGATAAGCGGCTCGCATTTTTTTATATCCTTGCTCAGAGGGCTTAAAAGATTCTCGGCGGCTTGGTTGAAAAGAATTGGGTTATTTTTTTCATCAAAGATCACAACGCCTGTACGAATACGTTGAACAATGTGTTGATTAAGCTCGGCTAAAAGGTGTGCTTTATTTTGGAATGTTGTCGCTCTAAATTGGGCAGTACGTATTTTTTCAGAAAGGTACTGGACGCAAAGTGATGCTGCAAAAAAAATCATACCGAATAGTCCGGCAGGTACAATCTGGCTTATTTTTTCATGGATGATGACATCATAAAAAATACTGATACAAAGCAAACCTATGCTGGCTACAGCCGCAAATCCGGTTGCTAAAGTCCCCCTGAAAAAAATGGCTGCAATACAGATGGGTGTGATCAATAAAATAGCAAACCCTGTTGCCAAGCCTCCGCTGACATAGATAAGGGCTAGCGTGGTAAATATGTCGTAGCCAATTGCAAAAAGTAGCCAACTATCGGGCACATCAAACTTCCTCTGATAGCTTGTCATGCTTTGCACGGAGGAAAGTATTAAGTAGAGAAAAGAAATAAGCGTAAAATGTGTGGAGTCATATTGGCCTGGAATGTTGAAGCCATTATCAATGAATGTAATGGCGAGTAAAAAGATTGCTAGGATGACTCTGAAGTAGCAATAAAAGACAATAAGGGAGCGATTATTTTGTATGTCTATATCTTGCATGTACGTCTCTTTTTTTATACTTGAGTCAACGTTTTTTTGAATTGAAAACTTTGTTCCTGTAAGCTGTGAAACTTTCTTGCTGAACGAAGTACAAGGTTTTCTGTCTAACTTAGCCGATTTCTTTTATCCAGATTGACCGCGGTCAATGACTTTAGAGTAAGAATTTTTCGACGTAATGATTTCTTATGATTACTTAAATAGCTAAGAGCCTTAGTAATGACAATAATAACCGGCCCAGAGCGTGAAGCTGTCTACAAAACCATCTACTCTCGTAGAGATGTGCGAAGCCAGTTCAAATCAGATCCCATTCCTCACAATATCCTGATGAGACTTTTACGTGCGGCTCACCATGCACCAAGCGTTGGTTATAGCCAGCCTTGGGATTTTATTATTGTTCAAGACAAAGGTGTCAAAGCGCAGATCAAAGAGGCTTTTGATGAGGCGAATCAAGAAGCATCAGAACAGTTTGAAGGTGATAGGCAGGCCTTGTATAAGCAATTAAAATTACAGGGTATTTTAGAGGCGCCTGTTAATCTTTGCATTACCTGTGACAGAACGCGTAATGGCCCTGTGGTGCTAGGAAGAACAGCGCAGCCTGATATGGACATTTATAGTACGGTCTGTGCGATTCAGAATCTGTGGCTTGCTGCTCGCGCTGAAAATATTGGTATGGGGTGGGTAAGCATTATCCATCAGGAGAAGCTGCAGGCTATTTTACATATCCCTGAGCATATTATTCCTGTCGCTTACTTGTGTTTAGGCTATGTTAATTACTTTAATGAAAAGCCTGAGCTGGAAGAGCTAGACTGGCTAGACCGTGAAGATATTAGTCAGCTAATCCATCAAGATAAATATCGAGTATCAGATTAATACGGGTGTTTTGTTTTTCTAAAAAAGAAGATTGATACCCTCGCAACATCCTCGAAAAAATGCATAAAAACAAAATTATCATGGAGGTAAACATGCTTCACTTGCCGGCAACGCGCTATCAGGCTTTCGCCTTTCACCTTGCGCTCAGTGCTTTTGTATTTTTACTCTTAGCTACAACGCTTTATTTTTTTTGGTTTCCACATGCCTTTATTTTTATGGGCGGGCTTGAAGGGTTTCGTCTGCTTGCCGGGGTAGATTTAGTGCTCGGCCCTGTACTCACATTGATTGTCTATAACCGTGCAAAGAAAACCATCAAGTTCGATTTGGCTGTGATAGGTATCATTCAGTTTGCTTGCTTAGCCGCAGGTGTTTGGGTGGTTAATGAGCAGCGTCCTTTGGCGCAGATTTTGGTTAATGATCGTATAGAGGTCTTTACCCGAAGCGATCTTTCTATGCGAAAGATTGATATGGCTGCGATTAAGGAGATCGAAGGTGGATACCCCAAGGCTATTTACATTGATCTACCTGAAGACCCTATCGCGAGAAAGATAACGTTAGCGACAAGCTTTCTGAATGGGCCTTTAGAGGCAAGGGAAGACTTATATCGGCCGCTAAAGGCAATGAATAAAGATGTATTAAAAACAAAAGATTACTCATCCGATAAAGCCTGTTACTGGCTGCCAATACGTTCAGAGTATTATCAGGGTGAAGCGTGCTTATCCTTAGTTGACGGTGTTGTTGACCTCCGCAGCTGACCTCTGAAAAAGCGAGCAATCTGTTTATCTAACTGCGCTATCTCGTGTACAATTGCGCCTATTTTGCAATCAAAATGGGTGCGCTCCTCTTATGCTTGAAGTTAATGCGATTTTTCAAACCATCAAAGACCTTTTAGTGCGTGTTGATGCACTTAGGGGGTATCTTTGACTACGCTGAAAAAAAGGATAGATTACAAGAGGTTGAGCTAGAGCTTCAAGAATCGAGCATTTGGGAGACGCCAGAAAAAGCGCAACAGCTTGGCAAAGAACAATCCAGTCTTGAGGCGGTCGTCGCCACTATCGACGAACTGGATGTAAGCTTGAGTGATGCGCATGATTTACTTGAAATGGCCACAGAAGAGCAAGACGAAGATACGGTCAATGCAGTCTCTGCTGATCTTGATGCCTTAATTGGCAAACTCGAAAAGCTCGAATTCCGCCGTATGTTCAGCGGAAAAATGGATAGCCATAATGCATTTATGGATATCCAGTCAGGCTCAGGGGGTACCGAAGCGCAAGATTGGGCCGAGATGCTACTTCGTATGTTCTTACGTTTTGGCGAGGCAAAGGGGTTTAAAACTGAACTCATTGAAGTTTCTGCCGGTGATGTCGCTGGGATTAAATCTGCGACGATTCGTTTTCAAGGTGAATACGCTTTTGGCTGGTTGCGAACTGAAACAGGCGTGCATCGACTAGTAAGAAAATCGCCTTTTGATTCCAATAATGGCCGCCATACCTCCTTTGCGTCAGCATTTGTTTCGCCGGAAGTGGACGATAATATTGATATTGACATAAACCCCTCGGATTTACGCACAGATACTTATCGTGCATCAGGTGCGGGCGGTCAGCATGTAAACAAAACCGACTCGGCTGTGCGTATAACACATGTGCCATCAGGGATTGTGGTGCAATGCCAAAACCAGCGTTCACAACATGCGAACCGCGATTTCGCGATGAAACAACTCAAGGCCAAGTTATATGAGCTTGAGATGCAAAAACGTAATGATGAGGCACAAGCTTTAGAAGATACCAAATCAGATGTGGGATGGGGGAGTCAGATTCGATCCTATGTATTAGATGATCAGCGTATTAAAGATTTACGCACCAACGTGCAAACCAGCAATTGTAATAAAGTCCTTGATGGTGATCTTGATCTATTCATCGAAGCCAGTTTGAAAAGCGGACTTTAACGGAGCAAGTTAAATGACAGAGAAAAAAGACGATAACAAATTAATCGCTGAGCGCCGTGCAAAACTGGCGGATATTCGGGCGGAAGGCCGTGCATTTCCCAATGACTTCAGGCGAGAAGACTTTGCGAGCGATCTACAGGCCGAACTGGGCGATAAAGACAAAGAAAGTTTAGAAATTCTTGATCGTAAAGCCGCTATAGCCGGAAGAATTATGGCCAAGCGCGGGCCTTTTATCGTGTTGCAAGACCCTACAGGGCGCATCCAGATGTACGTCGACAAGAAAACGCTTGATGCATCGGTTGTCAGCAAGGTGAAAACTTGGGATATCGGCGATATTGTTTTTGCTAAAGGGCCTGTACATAAATCAGGAAAAGGCGATTTATACATACTTGCTGCAGCGTGTGGCTTGCTAACCAAATCCTTGAGGCCGCTTCCTGATAAATATCACGGTTTAACTGATCAAGAGATGCGTTATCGGCAGCGTTATGTCGATTTAATCATGAATCAAGACTCGCGTGAATTGTTCGTCAAAAGATCGAAAATCATTGAAGCAATTCGCCACTTTTTGTTAGAAAAAGACTTTTTAGAAGTCGAAACCCCTATGATGCAAGTGATTCCCGGTGGAGCAAGTGCGAAGCCATTTGTCACGCATCACAATGCGCTTGATCGCGAGATGTATTTACGAATAGCCCCTGAGTTATACCTGAAGCGCTTGGTGGTAGGTGGGTTTGAGCGAGTGTTTGAAATCAACAGAAACTTCCGCAACGAGGGCTTGTCCACGCGGCATAACCCCGAGTTTACTATGTTGGAATTTTATCAGGCCTATGCAGATTACAACGACCTGATGGATATCACGGAAGCCATGCTCAGGCATGTCGCGGAAACCGTGATGAAAACAACCGATATCGTGAACACCAAGCGTAATGCAGAAGGTGACATTGTAGAGTCAGTCACTTACAACTTCGCCAAGTCTTTTGCACGAATGAGTGTTTATGATTCGATCTTGCATTTTAATAAAGACATCAATCCTGAGCATATTGATACCCTTGACGCAGCAACCAAGCTTTGTGAATCATTAGGTGTAGAGGTCAAACCTTATTGGGGATTAGGCAAGTTACACATGGAGATCTTCGATGAAACGGTTGAGCATTTATTGATCCAGCCAACCTTTATTACTCAATACCCAACAGAGGTGTCACCTCTGGCAAGGCGCAACGACGACAATCCTTTTGTGACTGATCGTTTTGAGTTTTTTGTCGGTGGGCGAGAAATTGCCAACGGATTTTCAGAGCTTAATGATGCTGAAGATCAAGATGAGCGATTCAAAAAACAAGTAGCCGAAAAAGATGCGGGTGACGAAGAAGCGATGCATTATGATGCAGATTATATTCGAGCCCTCGAATACGGCATGGCTCCCACGGCGGGTGAGGGCATCGGCATTGACCGTTTGGTGATGCTCTTTACTGATGCGCCATCGATTCGTGATGTACTGCTATTCCCGCATATGCGACCAGAAAGCACGCAAACTGAGGCAGAATAATGCAGGTTCAAAACAGCATACAACAAAAACTTGAGCAGGCTTTTGTTGTTGATGTGTTAGAGGTGACGAACGAAAGCCACATGCACAGCGTGCCACCGAATTCAGAAACCCATTTTAAGGTGACTTTGGTCAGTGTAGCGTTTGAGGGCAGGCGTAAAGTTCAGCGGCACCAAGGCATTTATACGTTGCTCAAGGATGAGTTGGATGGCCCCGTTCATGCGCTAGCACTGCATTTATATACGCCAGAGGAGTGGCGGGCTCGACAAGCCTCATCGCCTGATTCACCTAACTGCTTAGGTGGCAGTAAAAAAGAAGGCAAATCCTCATGACGTATATCGTTGCCGCTTTGTATCAGTTTGTCACTCTTGAGGATTATCAGGCACTCAGGCAGCCGTTGCTCGATAAATGCCTGTCTTTCAATATCAAAGGAACACTACTGCTGGCCGAAGAAGGAATAAACGGTACGATTGCAGGCTCAAGAGCATCCATCGATAGCATTTTGGCTTATCTTAAAGCTGACAGCCGATTGACTCATCTAGAGCATAAAGAGTCATTTTTTGATGAGGCGCCTTTTTATCGCATGAAGGTTAAGTGCAAAAAAGAGATTGTAACTTTGGGTGTTGAGGGGATCGACCCGAACAAAGAAAAAGGCCAGTATGTTAAGCCTGCTGATTGGAATGCCTTGGTTGACGACCCTGATGTGGTTATTGTCGATACACGTAACGACTACGAAGTTGAACTTGGGACGTTTAAGGATGCAATAAACCCAAATACACGTACGTTTGGTGAGTTTCCTGATTATGTAGAACGCCACCTTGATCCAGAAAAAACACCTAAAGTTGCCATGTTTTGTACGGGTGGTATCCGTTGTGAAAAGTCGACTGCCTACATGTTAAAGCAAGGTTTTAAAGAGGTGTATCATTTACAGGGCGGCATCTTAAAATACCTTGAGGATGTTCCTGAGAAAGAGAGCACATGGCAGGGGGAGTGTTATGTGTTTGATAACCGCGTGGCGGTTAATCATGATTTAGAGCAGGGTGATTATGATTTATGCCACGGCTGCCGATTCCCTATTTCAGAGGATGATAAAACCTCGGATAAATACGAAGAAGGCGTTTCTTGTCCTCGCTGTGCAGATAGTATAACGGATGATCAAAAAGCACGCTTTAGAGAGCGACAGAAACAAATTCTTTTGGCTAAAGCTCGTCAGCATTCACATATTGGCAGTAAAGCCAGCTGATCTGGCAAAGGGGGGGGTAGTCCCTCCTTTTTGGCGTATTATTGTTGCCCTTCAAGTATCTCCATGATGCTATCTTTACTCATAAATGTATTTTCTGTATTTTCTGTATTTTCTGTATTTGACTGAGGGACTTTGGGCAATAATTCCAAAAGTTTCCGTGCATTATCTGATATATCTAGCTGTATGCTTTGACCGCTTTGATCACCTTGGGCGACGATACGAATGTGATTTTCTATGGCTTCTTCAGTAATTTTGAATCTTAATAAGTGGTACATGTTGCTGGGGTATTTTAATTCGTCCGAAAAATAAGGTTTAAACCCCCGCCTTCAGGCGGGTAGCTTTAAGCTAGCAGTTGCCTTTATGATACGGGCATGAAATACCGTTATGGTTCGCACACGAAATATAAGATTGAATATCATTTTGTTTGGGTGACTAAGTATCGCTATCAGGTATTAAAAGGCGATGTTGGACTGAGAGTTCGTGAGTTAATCAGGCAAACGTGTGAGTATTTAGAAATAGAAATATTGCGCGGCGTGATCAGCAAAGATCATGTACATTTGCTGATATCTGTGCCACCGACTTTATCACCAGCAGAGGTAATGAGGAGAATAAAAGGTCGATCATCGACTAAATTGTTTCAGGAGTTTCCACATTTAAAGAAAAGGTATTGGGGACAGCATTTTTGGGCGAGAGGTTATTTTTGTGTGACGGCTGGAGAGCTAACTAAAGAGATGATACAGGAGTATCTGGAGCACCACTTTGAACGAAAAGTTGATGATAATTTCGATGTTGAATGAGAGTATTTATTCGGCTTTAGCCGAAAAGCTGGACTTTCAGTCCGCAGTTTTTAACCCACCGTCTTTAGACGGTGGTTGTTAAGTCGAGATGACTGAGTGTTTGTATGCTTGGATTTTCGCCAAATTGCTGAATCATATCGTTAGTGCGGTACTCCTCGAAAACGGCGGCGGCTTTTTCGTCGGGAACGGGCGTACGTTGAATGGATTCAAGTGTATTAATGTCAGGTAAAGATGGGTTTGCTGCAAAAATTTTATTTGGCAAGCATAGCGTGAGAGCGGCAGCGAAAGTGTATTGCAGTAGAGTAGAGGTATGCATAAGCACAGAGGTGGTAGCTAATAGAAAGGTTGTAGACGAGGCATTGGTTAATAAGTTCAAAGATTAATTAGAGACGAAAAAAAAGAGGCTTAAGCCTCTTTTTTGTGTCCCATGGTTTGTACGGGTTTTTATTGTTATTTTATTTTTTTATTATTATTGTTTTGGTAGGTTATTTTTATTATTTTAGTTTTTATTATTCTTATGTCTAAAGCATTGCAGTTAATATGCCAGTTCGCTATTTCATATAATAATCAACAATTTAAAAGAATATGCTTATTCTATTTTGTGAGATTAAGGAATAAGTAACAGCTAGTTGTTACCTATTGATACAGATTGGATGTCGCTAAGGGTAACACTTTCGGCTGCTGGCAAAGTCCTACTGTATAAAGATGCGTTTTATCGTTTTTAAATGTGCTTCGTGAGAGGTTCTGCTACGAGAGAGACTACCTGCTATATACCGATCGCCCTTGAATATGCAGGGGTGTTGGCCGCGCGTGCTCACCCCAATCACTTACGGGTTGTAAGCTCATGGGGATTCGCTCGCTTGCCGCCTTCTTGCATCTCCAATTCCGATGGGTATAGGCATGTTTTTTTATGGTAAGCTTTCGCGCTTATTTTAGCTTTGTCTACTTATCACCCTAATAAAAAGATGCCATGAAACTTTTTTACCCGCCTTTAGTGAGTCATCAAGATGCGATGCGGTTAGTGACTTCAGCCGTTGATTTTGCATTTGAACGTAAGCTAGCCATAGTCAGTTGTGTTGTCGATACTACAGGCCGCATAAAAGCCAAGCTATCGATGGATGGCGCACCTGTCATCGCAGAAACCTTAGTGGAAAAAAAAGCCAAGACTGCATTATTATCCATGGATTCCCATGCTTTTTTTCAAGCGATTAAATCCGATGCCGCTAAGTTACATAGTTTCGCAGCATTAAATGACATAACCTTTTTGGCAGGGGGTTCCCCTTTGGTTTATGATGGTCAGCTTGTCGGCGCATTTGCAGTGGCGGGCGCATTACCTGAGCAAGATGCAGATATTGCAGCGCAGGCATTAAAGATCATTCAAGGGGGCTAGTGTGGCAAAAATAATTCCTGTTATTCTTTCAGGTGGAAGCGGTACGCGGCTCTGGCCTTTATCAAGAAAATCGTACCCAAAACAACTACTCCCCTTAGTGGGTGAAAAAACAATGCTGCAAGAAACCTTACTGCGCGTTGCACACCTTGATGCCCCCATTATTGTTTGTAATCAAGACCACCGCTTTATGGTTGCTGAACAAGCTCAAGCGTTGGGAATAAAGGCGGAATCCATTATTTTAGAACCTGTGGCGAGAAACACAGCGCCAGCAATTGCTTTAGCCGCCTTAAAAGCCTTGCCAATTGATGACGACGCCATTATTGCCGTGTTCCCCGCGGATCACGTGATCAATAATCAACAGGCTTTTATGCAAGCACTTGATAAAGCGGTGACAGCAGCCTCACAAGGTAAGTTAGCGACCTTCGGCATTGTGCCCACAAAACCCGAAACGGGTTATGGGTATATTAAATCAGCCAGTAAAGAGAGCGATGCAGCAGTCATTGAGTTTGTCGAAAAACCTGATCTCGAAACCGCGCAAGCTTACTTGGAAAGCGGTGATTACTTTTGGAATAGCGGCATGTTTGTGTTTGAGGCGAAAACCTACCTAAACGAGCTGGCTAAACATTACCCCGAAACAGTCGAAGCCTGTTCAGATGCGTTAAAGAGCGCTAACACAGATCTCGATTTTCTACGTGTTGAAGAGGAACGATTCGCACAAGCGGCTGACGAATCCATCGATTATGCCGTGATGGAGAAAACTGGCAGCGCATGGATGGTGCCGATGGATGCAGGTTGGAGCGATGTAGGCGCTTGGTCCTCTTTGTGGGATGTTTCTGAAAAAGATGAAAATAATAATGTTGTTTTAGGTGATGTGATTATCGAAGATTGCCAAGGGTGCCTGTTTCAATCCAGTGAAAAATTGGTGGCCGCCATCGGGCTTGATGATGTGGTCGTGATTAACACCAAAGATGCCGTGTTGATCGCCAAAAAAGACCGCGTGCAAGATGTGAAATCGATAGTCGCCCAGTTAAAAGAAAAAAATCGCACAGAACATTTGCTGCACAGAGAAGTATTCAGGCCGTGGGGAAGTTACGACACCATTGAAAACGGCACACATTATCAAGTAAAGCGAATATCCGTTAAGCCAGGCGCGAGTTTATCGTTACAAATGCACTATCACCGCGCGGAGCATTGGGTCGTGGTAGAAGGCAGTGCTATTGTCACCGTGGATGACAAAGAAATGCTGTTATCGGCTAATGAGTCCATATACATCCCCTTAGGCTCAAAACACAGGCTAACCAATCCAGGAAAAATACCGCTTCAGCTTATTGAAGTGCAAAGCGGCACTTATCTCGGTGAAGACGATATAGTCCGTTTTGAAGACCTTTATGGTCGTACCCAATAGCTTGTGTTTGAGCAGTCCGTTTTTGCTATAGAAAGGACAATCGATTAGAATGTGGCCAATAAAAAACGTTATCGAAAAGGAGATTTTTGTGCCCATACCTGAAGGTCAATACCTCACGTTAGCCAATGGCTATCGCATGCATTTTCAAGATCAAGGCGAAGGTCATCCGGTTATCTTTTTGCATGGTAGCGGCAGTGGTGCGAGTGGCCATAGTAATTTTAAAGGTAACTATCCCTTTTTAGCGGCTAACGGTTATCGCGTTATCGTGCCTGATCACATTGGTTATGGATATTCCGATAAACCCGATGACGTTGAATACCCGTTAGATTTTTTTGTTGAGTGTATAAAGCAAACATTGGATGCATTAGATATAGAAAAATTCTCCCTAGTGGGTAATTCCTTAGGCGGAGCCATAGCACTTAAAATAGCGCTGGATTATCCTGATCAAGTCGTGAGCCTTAATCTCATGGCACCGGGCGGCATCGAAAACCAGCCGGATTACTTCACCATGCCCGGCATGCAAATTTTACAGCGTATTTTTATGCAGGGTGGTGTCGATAAAAATGCACTTAAACAATTTATCTCCGAAGGCTTAGTTTATAACCAATCAGTGATTGATGACGAATTGATCGACGAGCGCTGGGATATCTATCAAAAGCAGAACGATCAATGCCTAAAAACCATGCGCGTGCCTAATATGGCGGAACAATTACCGAACATCAAAGCACCCAGTCTTGTTTTTTGGGGAACCGAAGAAAAAATGATGCCAGAAACCGGTATCATGACGCTCGCGAAAGGCCTCAAGCAAACACGCATGGTCATCGTGTCAGAGTGCGGCCATTGGGTGATGGCTGAACACAAAGACATGTTTAACCGCTACACACTGGACTTTCTTAACGAGCATACAAAAACATGATGAACAAAGAAGACAGAAATGCGTTAGGCGATGAGCTGTACGAAGCCCTCGAATCACAAAAAACTATCACGCCTTTTACCGATAGAGACATCGATATCACGCTTGATGATGCCTACTATATTTCCTTGCGTATGCTCGAAAATCGCCTCGAAAAAAACGGCGAAAAAGTCGTGGGTAAAAAAATCGGCGTGACCTCTAAAGTTGTGCAAGAGATGCTTGGCGTGCATCGTCCTGATTTTGGTTTTTTAACCAATACCATGGAATACCCCAACAACAGTAACGTATCTGTAGCCGATAAGCTTATTCAGCCACGCGCCGAAGCAGAGATTGGTTTTAAACTCAATAAAGACCTCAAAGGCCCGGGCGTCACCGAGCAAGATGTACTTGATGCAACTGACTACATCATGCCCTGTTTCGAGATTGTTGATAGCCGAATTAACGACTGGAAAATAAAGATTCAAGATACGGTTGCGGATAATGCCTCTTGCGGGGTTTATGCGCTCGGTGAAGAAACCGCCGATCCAAGAACACTCGATTTACCTAACCTAAAAGTTGTCGTCAAAAAGAACGGCGAATTTTTAAGTGAAGGGAAGGGCAGCGCAGTACAAGGTAATCCACTCACAGCAGTGGCTTGGCTGGCAAATACATTAGGTGAGTATGGTATCCCGTTTTTAGCGGGTGAGGTCATTTTATCCGGCTCGCTGGTGCCTTTAGAGCCCGTAAAAGCCGGTGATAAAATGGAAATGGAACTCGAAGGTGTCGGCAGTTGCGCGATTAACTTTGTTTAAAATAGCGTTGTTTAAATAACTTTGTCTAAACGATTCCTTCACGGGGAGAATAAAGAGAACGATTATGGGAAAAAAAATAAAAGCGGCCATCATAGGGCCAGGTAACATCGGTACAGATTTGCTCATGAAAGCTAAGCGTAGCGATTGGATTGAACCCGTATGGATGGTGGGCGTAGACCCAGAATCTCCGGGGCTAGCACGTGCACGTGATATGGGCATAAAGACCACGCACGAAGGCGTTGATGGCATGCTAGCGCACATGGTAGAAGACGAAATACAGATTTGTTTTGATGCCACCTCAGCCTATGTGCATGCAGAGAACAGCCGTAAAGTGAATGAAAAAGGCGCGTTAATGATAGACCTAACGCCGGCGGCGATTGGGCCTTTCTGTGTGCCTCCCGTAAACCTTGAAGAAGCCGTTGCGCTGCAAGTGGCAAACGTCAACATGGTGACCTGTGGCGGTCAAGCAACAATCCCGATGGTAGCAGCCGTGAGTCGTGTTCAAGCCGTTGAGTACGGTGAAATCGTCGCGACGGTTTCATCCAAATCAGCAGGCCCCGGCACCCGTAAAAACATCGATGAATTTACCCGTACAACAGCCGGTGCAATCGAAAAAGTTGGCGGAGCCGATAAAGGTAAAGCTATCATCATCATTAATCCCGCTGAACCACCCTTGATGATGCGTGATACGATTCACTGCTTAACCAAAGATACCCCCGACGAAAAAGCCATCACCGAATCTGTGATGCAAATGATCGAAGAAGTCAAAAAATACGTGCCCGGCTATACGCTCAAAAATGGCCCCGTGTTTGATGGTAACCGCGTTTCTATTTACCTTGAAGTCGAAGGGTTAGGTGATTTCTTACCGAAATACGCAGGTAACCTCGATATCATGACCGCAGCTGGATTGCGCACAGCAGAAATGTTTGCCGAGAAAATGCTTTCAGGCGATTACAACATCAACGGCTAAGCCTCACGAAAACGGAGAAAAACAATGAATCTACAAGGTAAAAAAATCACGATTCATGACATGTGTTTGCGTGATGGTATGCATGCCAAGCAGCACAAAATCACAGTCGAAGAAATGGTTACCATCGCCAAAGCTATGGACGAAGCGGGTATCCCCATGATCGAAGTCACCCACGGTGACGGCTTAGGTGGTACATCGGTCAACTACGGATTTCCAGCTGCAACGGACGAAGAGTATTTGCGTGCAGTTTGCGGTGTTGTAAAAAATGCCAAGATCTCAGCGTTATTATTACCGGGCATTGGTACTATTGATCACCTAAAAATGGCAGCGGATTGCGGTATTCACACCATCCGTGTGGCAGCACATTGCAGTGAAGCCGATGTCACTGAGCAGCACATTGGTATGGCCAAAAAAATGGGCCTAGATACAGTAGGCTTCTTAATGATGACGCACATGATTGAGCCAGAGCAATTAACCGAACAACTTTTATTGCTCGAATCTTATGGCGCAAACTGTGTCTATATCACTGATTCAGCCGGTTACTTATTGCCTGATCAAGTCGCTGCTCGCGTTGCACATGCAAGAGCTGCATTAAAGCCAGAGACGGAGCTCGGTTTTCATGGCCACCATAATTTAAGCCTTGGCGTTTCTAACTCTCTCGCTGCGATTGAAGCCGGTGCGAACCGTATCGATGGGTCGGTAGCGGGATTAGGCGCGGGTGCAGGTAATACCCCACTTGAAGTCTTCTGTGCGGTTGCCGATAGAATGGGTATCGAAACGGGTATCGATCTGTACAAAATCATGGATGTCGCCGAAGATTTGATCACACCGATGATGGATCAGATCATCCGTATCGACCGTGATGCGCTTACTTTGGGTTATGCAGGGGTTTACTCCTCCTTCCTACTGTTTGCCAAGCGTTCGGCTGCGAAATATGGCTTGTCGTCACGCGATATTCTGATGGAACTCGGTCGTCGAGGAACAGTCGGTGGACAAGAAGATATGATCGAAGATCTCGCCTTGGATATGGCCAAAGCACAGGGCAAAATCTAGCTCGATTAACCCCTTGAGCACACTGTTCAAGGGGTTTTCCAGACTTACTGCACTCGTAAGCCTCTTTAATCAAACATCAGTTACTTCCCATAAATTTGGATCCTGCTCTAGGCTTTGCAAAAAATCAAAATATTTGGCTCTCTCTGAATCGTTGGTATTTTTAAAGTTGTTGGTTTTTTCGATGTCCGATTTGAGATGACGAATAATATAATCATTATTTTTATAGACAGTTAATAATTTTGTGCAGAAATTAAACAAACCCACGCGAGAGATGATTGCAGGGTTGCAATGTGAGCTTAAAAGAAAGATCAGTATAACGCCGTACCTGCTAGCTTTCATGATTACCCCATCACCCACCTTTGCGCTTGTGGCCAGATACCCTCTCAATCTTAAGGTATTCGCTTGAGGGGCTATTTTATGACATAAAGCCCCAGATTTTTTGAACAAAGAAGGTTATTAAATCGTAGAATTAATAACCATATGGTAATTACCGGCATCCCAGCCATACTCTAACGCTAAGATATTACCCTTAGGGTCAATCGTGTATTTTTCAATTTCTTGGCTTTCATGTTTTCTTTTAGAATCTAATTGTCTGGAGGTAGTGTTAAGAAGAAAAACAATGTTCCTCGCGTTATCCTCTTTTGCTGACCACTTTAATTTTAACGTAGATCGTATTGCGCCGGAGCTATCGATACAGAATAGTGCACCAAGGTCCCCTGAATCATTATCTTGGATCGTGGCCGGTAGCGCTGAGCCTGAGCTCATTGTGATGCATGTTCTCTGGTTCACACTATTATTGATTAATAAATCGATGCCTGTTAAATACCGATTCTCGTCGAAATATTGTGTAGTCGTATTGCCTATTACAAAAGGCCCCGTAGTTTTATTTATAGTGAGGTTGTAAGTAACTTTTCTGGGTGTTGTAGTAATGCCGCCCTGTTGTATATCAGGCTTACGCACAATGTTGATTGTGCCGTCGGTAAGATATAGTTGTTTTCCCTTACTGCCTGTATGCGTTGTTTTACCTTCCATTTTATAGGGGGCGGGTAAGCCCTGCATAAAATTATCAAGCGAATATATTCTCGCTGCGGGTGTTGTAGGTGTCCACGGTATTTCCTCTTTCACAACCGTTGTGCGGTCATCGCACCCCGACAAAAACGAAATAGCAGAAAAGATTAAAATTAAATAGCCGATGTTTTTCATGAGTGAATCTATAGCGAATGATATGGATTGTTGGAGTGAAATTTTACGTGGAAGTTTAATAATTCACTCAATGACCCAAAGCTAGCGGCTATTTCTAAAATCCAAAACACCGCAAAAGCTTCACACGATAATAACGAAAGAAAACAAACGCATACAAAACACCGCCTAAAAGACCAAAAAGGTGAGAGGCTTTAGCCACCTTTGCGCCGCCTAATATCGCATCGAAAGGGCTGCCGGGGAAAATATACTCATAGGCGATACGACCCACAAGTAAGACGAGTAACGCTAAGCCGAGCAAACGTTCTTTGGGTAGAATGGCTAAAATGCCTAACAAAATCCAACCGTACAAGGTATCAGAAAACCCTAAGTATCGCCCCTCGAAAGTATGAAAAAACAACATGCACAGACTGCTAAAAAGGCTGATGAGCAGGGCGCTCAACACCCAGTCTTTGAGCTTGATATCATGCCGAAACACCAGCAAGCACAACCCCGCACCCGCCATGTTAAACCCATAATGCCCCCATGAGCTGTGGATCATGTGCGCGGTGAGCAAACGCCAGTATTCATGATGAGTAAAGGTGGTATGGGTTAATGATGCCCACGAAATACCACCGGTGAGTTGACAAAGTGCGCAGAGCAAGACAAATAACAGGTAAAAAACCAGTAATGGTTTAAAATGACGGGATAAGCGCGTCGTAGTGTGAAAGGGCATGAAGATAATCCGGAATTGGTTAGTTTTTTGCGGGGCGATTTCGCGGTATTATACGGCGCTTTATAAATAATATACCCATCAGAATTGGAGATGCAAGAAGGCGGCAAGCGAGCGAACCCCCATGAGCTTACAGTCAGTAAGTGATTGGGGTGAGCGAGCGCGGCCAACGCCCTTGCATCTTCAAGGCTGATCGGTATAAACATCGACGGCCTCACGTGGCGGTTGATGCAAAAGATAATGATAATAGAGAGAACGCTATGGAAGTAAAAAGCTTAGGTTATGTGGTTGTTGGTTCTACAGATCTCGATAAATGGACATCCTATGGCGCAGATGTGTGCGGCATGATGCTTTCTACCACCATGCCTGATAATGGTTCGGTTTACCTAAAAATGGATGAGCGTGCATTCCGTTATCAAGTTGTCCCCGCTGAGTTTGATGGATTACAGTTTGCAGGCTGGGATTTAGGCACAGAGGCCGCATTTACTGCCGGTGTTAAACAGCTCGATGACGAAGGCATCGCTTTTACCGCCATCACTGACGAAGCCGAGCTAGCTGCCCGTGCGGTAACAGCACTTGTACGTTTGCAAGATCCTTCAGGTAACCAGCTCGAATTATACTATGCCGAGCAAGACAGCGATGGCGTAGCATTCGAATCACCGTTGGATGTAAAATCTTTTGTTACTCAAGCCGAAGACTGCACCGACATGGGGCTGGGGCATGTGGTATTGCACGCGCCGACCGATTTTGAAGGCGTGCATGCGTTTTATCAAAAGCTCGGTTTTACGGACTCAGATATCACCGATTTGAGTGCAACGGGCACCGGTAATATTTACTTCATGAACTGTAACTCACGGCACCACAGCTTGGCGCTCTGGAACTGGGGTGCACCGACGCCAGAAACCAACTTTATGCCAAGCCCCGAATCAAAAGCACCCGGTTGTGTGCATTTGATGGCCGAAGTGACCACGCTAACGGAAGTTGGCACTTGTATGGATCGTGTTACCGCGCGAGAGATTCCGATTATCTCTTCGTTGGGCGAGCACATTAACGATGAGATGACCTCCTTTTATATGCTCACACCGGGCAACTTCGCGTTGGAATTTGGCCAAGGCGGTATGCAGCTGGATGAGTCGCACGAAACCACGCACAATACCCAAGCCAGTATTTGGGGCCATAAATGGCAGGGCTAGTCACTTGATTGCTTGAGCGATTCAGTTATGAAAAACCACTGTTGATCAGTGGTTTTTTTTGCGTTGCGTTTTTGGACGTAGGGCATATTGATTCGCCTCTATCGTCATTCCCGCGAAGGCGGGAATCCATTACCCGTCAAACCTGTTGAAATGATGTACTTGAATGGATCAATGATTGCCGAGAGGGTCTGTTGGTCAATACTCGGCGGGTGAGCTGCCATCTGCTTGGCCGGAACTTATGCACAAACAATGCAATCCAATAACAGTGATACTTGGCTGTTTTTACGGTTAAAACGTTTCTGATTGGAGAATATTGACTATGAAGGTTCTTATCGTACTCACCTCACACGACAAGCTGGGCGATACCGGCAAGAAAACCGGCTTTTGGCTGGAAGAATTTGCAGCCCCTTATTATGTGTTAGCCGATGCGGGTGTAAACATCACATTGGCCTCCCCCAAAGGCGGGCAACCGCCGTTAGACCCAGTAAGCGATGCGCCCGATGCACAAACCGCCGCCACCGAACGCTTTAAAGCGGATAAAGATGCACAAGCATTGCTTGCCCACACAGCCAAACTGGCCGATGTGTCGCCCGCTGATTTTGATGCGGTGTTTTATCCCGGTGGCCACGGCCCGCTCTGGGATTTGACCGACGATATTTACTCCATCGCCTTTATCGAAAACCTGTACGCGGCAGGAAAAATCGTCGCAGCCGTTTGCCATGCGCCAGCAGCTTTGCTTAATGTGAAAGCGCCGAGCGGCTCGCCCTTGGTGAAAGATAAATCCGTGACGGGGTTTAGCAATACAGAAGAAAGTGCCGTACAGCTGACCGACGTGGTGCCTTTTCTGCTTGAAGATGCGTTAAAAGATAAAGGTGGGAAATATGATAAAAGCGATGACTGGCAGCCTTATGTGGTGACTGACGGGAATTTGATTACGGGGCAGAATCCGGCGTCTTCAGCGCCCGTGGCTGAGGAGTTGTTGGTGAGTTTGAGGGGGTAGTTGTTTTGGGTTTTCTGGATGAGGTTTAAAGAGATGGAGAGCTTGAGTGGGGTTGATGGCAGATAAGTTTTGCTGACAAAGTTATGCAATTAGATTGTGAACCCAAGAAACAAAAAAACGGGCCGAGGCCCGTTTATATAAATGAGTTACGGGGTAACTTATTTACAGCCTGAAGGTAGGTACTTTGCCTTGACACCGTCAGTGGTTCCTGTAGCACATTTCCACTCAATGGTACCTACTGACGTAGCAGTTAAGTCTGTATTGTTGATTAGTGGGTAGATCTCAATCGTTTGATCTTTTATTGCTGGGTCACTTTGAAGGATTTTAGCTATGAGCATTAGACCATTGTTTGTATCGATCGTGAAAGATACAGCAGGGGTGTCGTTATCACCTGCAGCAAAGGCGGTGGCAGCAGTTTTAGCCCCAGTTAACCCGTCGATTGCAAAGGCTTCCCCAATTTTATTTTTATAATCCCCTGTCGGTGTGAGGCTATCCACAACTCGTGCACGTGTTACATAATCCTGATAAGCAGGCACAGCAACCGCTGCTAAAATACCGATGATCGCCACAACGATCATTAATTCAATTAAGGTAAAACCTTGTTGTAGTTGTTTTCTCATTTTTCTTCCCCTTGAAGATGTAAGTAGAGATGGTTTTTATTGTTGTTGTTATTCCGAATCTTAATCAGCAAGTCGGATGCCAATTGTGACAAAAACCCGCACAGCCTGCCAGTGACGCTGTTATCAAAAGTTTTTATTCCCATTAAAAATGCGCATTGAGTCCTTTTTGTTCGCCACATCTGGGAACTAAGTGACAAATTTTGTCACTGTTTTTAATCAGCTGCCCTTCTTTGTCAGCCGCGTTACCCTTATTTGTCGCTGATATTCTATGTGAGGTATCTGTCAAAAAACACGGGCGGGGTTTAACCCCTTGGTGGCTTTTCTCTATACTGCAGCTCTTTGGGCTTAATCGGCACCTGTCGCACGAGCAAGGTTTAAAAATAATAACAAGAATAAACAGTCACAGGGGTACTTGATGGTAGGCAGCGCACAATTATTTTCTGGCTTGAGCCGACGCTTGATCAACGATGGCATTATTACCTCTGAGCAATACGACGAAGCGGCCAGCGCGGCTAAGCGCGATAGAGTGCCCTTGGTGGTTTATCTCACTGAAACCATGGGCATTGATGCGCAAAAAATCGCCATCAGCGCCGCACACGAATTTGGCAGCCCTGTGTTTAATCTCAACGCGTTTGATGAGAGCCTGATTGATAAAGAGCGCGTTTCTTTAACCTTGATTAAACAACATAATGCGTTGCCGCTTTTTGTTCGTGGTAGCCGTTTATTTGTGGCGATGGCTGATCCGAGTGATTTGCGTGCACTCGATGAGTTTAAATTCAACACCGGGCTTAATACCGATGCCGTGGTGGTGAACGCGCTGGATTTACAAACACTGATCAACAAATGGGTTGATGAGGAAGAATCCGCTAACGGTAGTATGGAGGGCCTTGATGATGAAGAGCTCGATGGCCTGGATATCGAAGCCGCTGATGAAAACCCTAAACAGGAGGCCGCTCAAGGTGACATTGACGAAACCCCCGTGGTGCGTTTTATCAATAAGGTGTTGTTAGATGCGATAAAAACCGGTGCCTCGGATATTCATTTTGAACCTTATGAAAAATCGTATCGGGTGCGTTTTCGTACCGACGGCATTTTGCACGAGATTGTTAAGCCGCCACAAAAAATCAGTGGCCGATTGGCAGCAAGGCTTAAAGTTTTATCGCAGATGGATATTTCCGAACGCCGTGTGCCGCAGGATGGCCGCATCAAGATGAAAATCTCGAAAAATAAATCCATTGATTTCCGTGTGAATACTTTGCCCACGCTCTGGGGCGAAAAAATCGTGCTGCGTATTTTGGATGCCAGCTCGGCCAAAATGGGCATTGATGCCTTGGGTTATGAAGATGAACAAAAAGCGTTGTTTATGGCGGCACTTGAGCAACCCCAAGGGATGATATTAGTCACGGGGCCAACAGGCTCGGGTAAAACGGTGTCGTTATATACGGGGTTGAATATCCTCAATAAACCCGAGCGCAATATATCCACGGCAGAAGATCCGGTAGAAATTAACCTCGAAGGCATTAACCAAGTGAACGTGAATAATAAGGTGGGGTTAACCTTTTCTGAAGCGTTGAAGTCTTTTTTGCGTCAAGATCCGGATATCATCATGGTCGGTGAAATTCGTGATTTGGAAACAGGCAATATCGCGATTAAAGCGGCACAAACGGGGCACATGGTGATGTCGACTTTACATACCAACAGCGCCTCGGAAACCATCACGCGGATGCTGAATATGGGGGTGCCGGCTTTTAACTTGGCAACCTCGGTGAGTTTGATTATCGCCCAACGCTTAGCGCGCCGCTTGTGTGGGCATTGCAAAGAAGAAGTGAATTACCCCGAAGAGGCGATGTTAGCGGAGGGCTTTACGCGTGAGCAATTAGCGGATAATCAATTAATGAAGGCTGTCGGTTGCAGTAAATGCACGCGTGGCTATAAAGGGCGTGTGGGTATTTATGAGGTGGTCAAAATCACCTCGGCGATACAAAGCATCGTGATGGAAGGCGGTAACTCGTTAGAGATAGCCGCACAAGCAAGAAAAGAAGGGTTTAACGATTTAAGGCGGTCGGGTTTGTTAAAAGCACTCAGTGGCATAACCAGTTTGGAAGAAATTAACCGAGTAACCAAGGATTAATCATGGCAAAAGCACAGAAAGCCTTAAAAATGCATACCTATGTTTGGCGTGGTATTGATGCTAAAGGGGGAAAGGTTAACGGTGAGTTGCAAAGTCAAACGGCAGCTATTGCTAAGGTGCTGCTAAAGAAAAAAGGTATTCTCCCTAAAAAAGTGGCTAAAAAATCCCAGTCGATGTTTGGTGGCGGCAAAAAAATTAAGCCACAGGATATTGCTATTTTTTCGCGCCAGATGGCGACGATGATGCGAGCGGGTGTGCCGTTGATTCAGGCTTTCGATATTATCATCGAAGGTTCGGATAACCCGAATATGAAAACCTTGGTGACTAAAGTGCGTACAGATGTGGCTGGCGGCGGCACCTTAGCCAGTGCTTTACGTGAGCAGCCGGCGTATTTTGATCCGTTGTTTTGTAATTTGGTTGATGCCGGTGAGCAAGCGGGTGCCCTAGAAACCATGCTGGATCGGATTGCGATTTATAAAGAAAAATCCGAGGCGCTGAAATCGAAAGTGAAAAAAGCCATGAAATATCCGGTTACGGTGCTTGCCGTTGCACTGATCGTGACCGGTATTTTGTTGACTAAGGTTGTGCCGCAGTTTGAGGGCTTGTTTAAGGGTTTTGGTTCGGATTTACCGGCTTTTACGCAGTTTGTAATTAATATTTCTGAGTGGGTGCAAGCCTACGGGTTTTTGATTTTTGTTGCTGTTGTGGGTGCAGTTGTTGGGCATTTTCAGGCGATGAAGCGTTCTCCTGCATACAGTGATGGCGTGGATGCCATCATGCTACGACTGCCCATCATTGGGACTATCACCCATACGGCGGTTTATGCACGGTTTGCTCGTACACTGGGCACTACCTTTGCGGCGGGGGTGCCATTGGTGGATGCGCTTGAGTCGGTACGTGGTGCGGTGGGCAACGCTGTGTATGCCAAGGTAATCGCTAAAATACGGGATGAAGTGACGACGGGTATTACCATGAATGTGGCATTACGCGGCGCGGGTATGTTTCCGGTGATGATGATCCAGATGATTGCTATCGGTGAAGAGGCCGGTGACTTGGAGACCATGCTGAATAAACTTGCCGAAATCTACGAGCAGCAAGTGGATGATGCCGTGGATGGTTTGACATCGATGATGGAACCTTTGATCATGGCGGTTTTGGGTGTGCTGGTAGGCGGCCTGATGGTGGCGATGTATATGCCAATATTCATGATGGGTAGTGCAATTTAATGGATGTTTTATTTACGCCTTTTTCTGTGATGCAGCAAGAAACCTTGGGGTTTCTTTTTGCAGTGGTGTTGTTATGCAGCCTGATGATCGGCAGTTTTTTGAATGTGGTGATTTATCGGTTGCCCGAAATGCTCAAACGCCAATGGCGTGATGATGCCGCCTGGGTACTTGCTGAAGATGCGGGCGGCGCGACTGATGCCGCTGGCGAAGAGGAAACAGCTGAGCGGTTTAATCTCGCCACCCCCCCTTCGCGCTGCCCTTCGTGCCAAACGCGTATCAAATGGTGGCAAAATATCCCTGTGCTGAGCTATCTGTGTTTGCGTGGGCGTTGTGGGGCGTGCCAAACCAAAATCAGCATCCGTTACCCGTTGGTAGAATTTTTTACCTTGGTGGTGGCGACGCTTGTGATGCTACACAGCGAGACGTTATTGCAGGCGTTGCCTTTATTGCTGTTGAGCTTCGGTTTAATTGTGTTGGTGATGATTGATGTGGATCATCAGTTGTTGCCGGATAATTTGACGCTGCCTTTGTTGTGGCTAGGGTTGCTGCTTAATTCACAAGGGCTTTTTGTTTCGCTGCATGATGCTTTGTATGGCGCGGTCGCGGGGTTTTTATCGCTCTGGACGGTGTTTTGGGCGTTTAAATTCGCCACCGGTAAAGAAGGCATGGGCTACGGCGATTTTAAATTGCTTGCGGTGTTTGGCGCGTGGTTTGGCTGGCAGGTGTTGCCGAATGTGATTTTGTTGTCGTCGTTGGTGGGTGCGTTGTGGGGTATTGGTTTGATGGTGTTTTTTAAGCGTGATTCACAAAAGCCCATGGCGTTTGGGCCGTTTATTGCAGTGGCGGGTTGGTTGACGTATATGTACCCGCAGTGGTTTACGGTGATGCGATATTTTGGCGCATGATTTTTTAAGGTGTCACGATGTTATGCGTGTTGATGGCGTTGATTGAGTAGGGTTTTTACCCTACTTTTTTCGCTCATTTTTCGTGTCAAATATGAGGGCTAGTGCCTTTTAGTGTTTCCGTTGTTAGATGTTTTTTTGCCATGTATATTTCAATTCATTTGCTAGATCTACATACTCACTCGAAGGGGAGACGGAAAAAATAAGGGAACATGCCTCATTTGGGTCTTGGATATCACATTTGTTGTCTTTATGTATCTTGATATCATTTTTTAGGCTTTTATGGACTGCTTCTAAGTCGTAGCTTTTGTGAGTTGTGGCGTTACTACAGCATAAAGAAAAGCTCCATATTCTTTCCGCTACTTGCTGTAGATAAACTGCATTTTTGCATGCCTGTAAATGTGAGCTTAATGATATGGGTATAAGAAACAATAATATTAATCTATTCATAAAATATGTTTTCTTTTGAATTGGATATAATACAGAAATATAACAATACCCGTCAGTTGGGCGCTCATGGATCAGAGCAGCCGCATAGAGAGATCGATGGCTTGTATATCTTTGGTTAAGCTACCTATAGAAATGAAATCGACGCCCGTTTCAGCCACCGCCAAAAGTGTGTCGTTGTTAATGCCACCGGAAGCTTCGAGTTTGGTGCGGCTATTTTTTTCATTACGCTGACTAACGGCGATTTTTTTATCGGCATTGCTGAAGTTATCGAGCATGATGATATCGGCATCGGCGTTTAAGGCTTCTTCAAATTCTTGAAGGGTTTCTACTTCGATTTCACAGGTCTTATTCGGCGCTATTTGGCGCGCTTTTTGGATGGCTTGTGTAATGGAGCCGCAAGCTTTGATGTGGTTTTCTTTGATCAAAAAGGCATCGTATAAACCGATGCGATGGTTTTGACCGCCACCGCAGGTGATGGCATATTTTTGTGCCAATCGTAAACCGGGCAGGGTTTTACGTGTATCGAGCAAGGTAACCTGTGTGGCGGCGACGATTTTTTTGTATTCGGCGACTTTGGTTGCGACCGATGAGAGTGTTTGTAAAAAGTTTAATGCAGCGCGTTCGCCGGTAAGCAGGCTACGGGTTTTGCCTTGTAGCTCAAACAAGGTATCACAGGCGTTAACCTGTAGCCCGTCTTTAACAAACCACTCGATGGTTACGTCGCTATCGATCTGCTGAAATACCGCGTTAACCCATGCGGTGCCTGCGATAATGGCGGGTTCGCGGGTGATAATGCGCGCTTGTGCCTGTTGGGTTTCGTCAATGAGTTGGGCGGTAATATCGCCTGTGCCTATGTCTTCTTCGAGGGCATCTTTTACGTTTTTCTGTATCGTGGCTTCAAGTGTGTAAGGGAGAGACATGGCGGTTGGTCTTAGTCGTGAATGTAGTTGTGGATGAAAAAAGCGGATTTTAGCAAAATAGCGGCGGGGTTTCGAGCATTGCGATAGGGCCTTAGGCATTTTGTGCCTGTGGCCTTGATTACGGCTGTTTTGGTCATTGTTCACAATCCATCGGCTGTTTACGGATATTTCTTACGGCTTGTTTTATGATTTTACTCCTTATGGGAATAGGTAGGGAATGCTATGGGACAATCGACTGAGTATCCGGTTGAATACCTTGTTCGTGCAGTGATACAAAAATCCATACAACAAGCACAGCCTTTGATTGAGGGGGCGGCGGCGGTTGTTGAGGGGTGTTTTTATCCGGTGTTGCTGGATGAGGCGGAAAGAACATCCGTAACATCCTCTGTCTTTGCGTTGAAGCAGTCGTTGCTTTCGTCGTTGCTGGCAACGTTGCAGTCGGCGGGTACGTATGGAAGGCGGGAGGATTTATTGTGTGCGGTCTCTAAAGTGTTGCCGCAGCTGACGATGGCGCTTGTGGCTTCATTATTAAAAAAAGACGATATTAGCTTGTTGTTAATGGATCTTGAGGCATTACATAAGCGGCTGATTGTTGATGTTGTTGATCGAACATTGACTGCTATCATTGATGACGCAGTAGCAGTAGAGGTGCATGCAAAACAAGAACGTGCGTCGCGTTATTTGGGGCATTGGATCGATGGGTCGCAATCAGGTAAAGTGCGGCGTGGGGTGGTTTCGGCTTTTCAACCCAGTACGGAGAGCTTGGTCATCAGCTCGATGAGTGGCGAGACGTTAGCTGAGTTATCTCTGCATGATGTTGAGATAGCGATTCAGTCTGGTGAGATGGCGTTGCTTGAGCGAGCAGATCAATTTGATCGAACCCTGGAAGCGTTAATTGATGATATACGTAAGACTTGATGGCTTGGGATGTGATGCATGATTTTGGTTGAGGGGCGGTATCAGGGGTTAATTCAAAGGATGTCGTCGCATTGTAGCGAGCGCCCTTGTGGTGAGGTGTCTTTGTTGGTTATTCATAATATTTCGTTGCCAGCCGGTGAATTTCTGACAGATTTTGTGGATGATCTGTTTATGGGCAATATAGACACGAAGGCACACAAAAGCTTTGATGATTTGGTTGGCCTACGTGTCGCCGCGCATTTTTTTATTAATCGTTTGGGTGTTGTTCGGCAGTATGTGCCGACAACAAAGGCTGCTTGGCATGCGGGTGTGTCGCAGTTTGCGGGGCGCGAGCAATGTAATGATTTTAGTGTGGGTATTGAGCTTGAGGGCGCGGACGATACCCCTTATACCAGCGCGCAGTATTTGTCGTTGAGCTGCCTAGCGCGACAACTGATACGGGATTACCCCGCTATTATGCCGAAGAACAGACCCAAAAATAGGCCGACAAATATTGTTGGGCATTGTGATATTGCGCCAGGGCGTAAAACGGATCCGGGGTTGGCATTTGATTGGCCTCGGTTTTTTTTAGGTGTGGCTGATTAGTAAAATTTAAGGTTGTGAGACTTTTTACGGAATAGGTACTCTAACTATGGCTAATAGCGCTGATTTGAGGTCTTTATGGATGCTTTAATCGTTGTCATTGTACTTTTGATGATGCAATTTAATGGGTCGATTGGCTGGTTGCAAAATGATCGATGGATTCGTTGCTGGCTATCCTATTCTGAACAATTTCCTATGGGTAAGCTGCTTCATTTAGTGCTTGGTATCGGGCTGCCCTGTTTTATTGTGGGTGGCGTATATTGGTTTATCGCTGATGTGTTTGGCAGTATTGCTGCGTTTTGCGCGCAGATTGTGATTTTGGCTTACGCATTGGGACGCGGCGTTTTTCTGCGTTATTTACATGAGTATATTGATCTTTGGCAAATGCGGGCATTTGATAAGCTCCCTGATTTTTTATCCTCGTATAAGCAGTTTATCCATAAGGATGACTTTGCCACTAAGGATGATGATGCCGTTGATATCGATACATCAACGCCTTTGGATGCGCTCAGGATGCAAGGTAATCGTTTATTTCTTGAGGCCGCATTTCAGCGTTGGTTTGTGGTGTTGTTTTGGTTTTTATTAATTAACCCGATTGTTGCTTTATTGTATCGGCTCATCGTGATCACGCGGCAATATGTCGCAGAGAAAGAGGATGCAACCATCGTCGCTGTATTGGATCGCGCCTTGTTCCTGATGGAATGGCCTATGGCGCGTTTGATTGCGTTATGTTTTGTGGTGTCGGGTAAGGTCGGTGAAGTTTTCACGCATTGGTGTTCAGCGGTGCTCCATGTGAAAACGTCGAACACGGATTTTCTGATAGATGCAGCACAGGTTGCATTGGCAATTGAACCTGTTGATGAAGAATTGAATAGCGATGTTATTCAGGATAGAGCAACGCATGACGCCAAACAGATTAAGCTATTGGTTATGCGCTGCCTCCTGCTGGTTGTTATTGTGGCTGTATTTTTGTAATGACTGCTGGCGATTATCAATAGGCTGTATGGTTAAAATTAGGTGATGCACTGCATGTATACCGATCACCCTTGAAGATGCAATGGCGTTGGCCGCGCTCGCTCACCCCAATCACTTACGGACTATAAGCTCATGGGGATACGCTCGCTTGCCGCCTTCTTGCATCTCCAATTCCGATGGGTATATTGGTAGTTTTAGTGCTACTATGCACCATTTTTTACTGGGGTGTGGCGGGTTGATTCAGTTGGTTTTAGGAGGGGCAAGGTCGGGTAAGAGCCGTTTTGCAGAAAGTATTGTCGCCGAGTCTGGTTTGTCGCCTGTTTATGTTGCAACGGCTGAGGCACGCGATGAAGAAATGAGAACTCGTATTGGTCAACATCAAAATCAGCGCAAAAAACAGTCAATGCGTTGGGATACTCGCGAAGAACCGCTTTATTTAGCAAAAACTTTGACTACAATGGCGTCCGATGATCGCTGTATCCTTGTTGATTGCCTGACGCTTTGGCTAACCAATTGTTTGCTTTCTGGTGATAGTTCACTTTGGCCGCAGCAAAAAAAAGCGTTACTGGAGACACTTGAGGCGCTACCTGGCCAGATCATCCTTGTATCTAATGAGGTAGGGCACGGTATTGTTCCTTTGGGAGAACTCAATCGACAGTTCGTTGATGAATCCGGCTGGTTACATCAATCCATTGCCACTATTGCAGATTCAGTCAGCTTCGTTGTTGCTGGCTGTCCAATACAATTAAAATAATGACTTTTCGTGGGGGTATTTCAGTGCCGTGGTTTTTGAAAGAAGCAAAGAAATACGACGCTTTTTATGAGCAAAAGGCAAAGGATTATCAATTAAGGCTGACAAAGCCACCAATTTCTTTAGGGGATGTAGAGCGTTGCGCTACACGCATGTCTGCTTATCAGCAGTCACTTGCGCCTGTGATACGTAATATTGATATTGTCATTATGGCCGCTGATCATGGTGTGACGGAGGAGAACGTATCGTCTTTTCCTCAATCGGTTACCGCTGAAATGATCAAGAATTTTGCAGGCGGTGGCGCTGCCATTGCTGTGCTCGCCCGCAGTCTTGGTGCGCGGTTAACGGTGTTTAATTTAGGCACTGTGCGTGAAATTCAAGAGATTGAAGGTGTGATTGATGTTCGTGTAGCACATGGCACGAAGAACTTTTGTAAAACAACGGCTATGACACAAGCCCAATGTGAACAGGCCATGTTTCATGGCCGGCAAGCAGCAGATTGGGCTGGTTTTAATGACTGCCAGTTATTTATTGGTGGTGAAATGGGTATTGGTAATACAACGTCTGCCGCGGCTCTTGCTTCTCGGTTGTTGGATTGCCCAGTTGAAGAAATGGCAGGGCCTGGCACGGGATTGGGGCCAATGGGTGTCGAACATAAAGTTACTGTGATTAAAAAAGCACTGGCGTTGCATCAGGCGCATGACCCTTTGCAGTTGTTGTCAGCTGTAGGCGGCTTTGAGATAGCCGCGCTGGTGGGCGTGTATATTGCCTGTGCGCAAAGAGGCATTCCTGTTTTGTTGGATGGATTTATCAGTTCGGCGGCAGCACTCGTGGCTGTTGAAATGAATCCGTCTATTCGTCCGTGGTTGATGGCTTCGCATTGCTCTCAGGAGCCGGGGCATAAGCATATTCTTGCTGCGCTCGAACTTGAGCCTATGGTTGATTTGAAAATGCGATTAGGCGAAGGTTCGGGTGCTGCCATTGTCGTTCCGCTTATGCAGGCTGCTTGTCGTTTGCAATCGGGCATGGCGAGTTTCAGTGATGCGCAAGTCAGTGAAAAACTGGTGTCTTAGTGGTATTGGTGGCTGATGAAAACGAGGTGTCGCCATGGCAGGTGACAACGCTGGATTTTTTGCGACATGGCAAGCCTCAGGGCGGTGAAATTTTTAGAGGGCTAACGGATGTCTCTCTGACGGATGAAGGATTTGCATCGATGCAATCTGCTTGTGATGCATTGACATCGATGCCTAGAGAATCTGATTTTGTTGACGGTGCCCCTTCAGGTTGGCAGCAAGTGGTGAGTTCACCGCTTTTGCGTTGTCATGATTTCGCGCGTGCGGTCAGTGAACAACATAACTTACCTTTATTTGTCGATCCTGGTTTTAGAGAAGTCTCGTTCGGTGATTGGGATGGGGTGTCCTTTAAAGCTGTTGCACGTTTAGATAAACAGTCTTTCGATAATTTTTGGCGTGCACCGACCGAACATACGCCGCCTAATGGCGAGCCGTTTGATCAATTTTTTCAACGGGTGGTTGATGCATTGGCGCGTTCGGTTAAGCAATTTAAAGGCCAACATGCATTGGTTGTTGCGCATGGTGGCGTGATTCGAGCTGTGTTAAGCCATGTGCTGGGTGTCGATGCGTTTTCTTTTATGCGTTACGAAGTACCTTATGCTTGTATAAGCCGTATTCGTGTTTTTCATGATCAAGGTAATGATTTTTTTCAGCTCTGTTTTCATAATCGATAAAATAGTTTTTAGATTTTATTTCCCCGATTTTTTATAAAATTCCTTTCCTAAAAATGTTTTTATACTGTGCTAGACTTTTGAGTGCTGCTGCCATTTTTGAGACAGGGATATGTCAGAAAAAAACATTGAAAATCACGATACGGTTGTTCTGGTTGAGGAGAGTGGACAGCTTGTTATTAGTGGTTCTCAGTTCAATGAATACCGTGATAAAAACTTCTCTTTATTATCTGAGCATTTAACGTCGAGTGAGGCTGAAAATTTTACTCAGTTCCTTCACGATAAAAGTGGTCTCTTACAGAAATCACCGGTAAAGTTCGTTTTTTTACTGAAAGGAAGTTTTAGCGAAAAAAATACATTTCTGGTAAAAAGCTTGGCTGTGTTGTCTCAGTCCGGCATCCTTTCGAAGCATCACTCACAGGTCGTTTTATTGAATGCCAGTCATTCAATGCCTAAAGAGCCACCTTTGAGTGAAAGCAACTTTTTTTCTTTTGTCTGTGATCGGTATGGTGTGCAATCGCCTGTTATTTTTGAGCAACCCTCACCGGCTGGTCCGTTTAGTTTGTTTGATGTCTCAAGAACACCGGCATTAGATACACTTTATACTTACCACCCACAGGTAGTATTACCTAAACAATCTGCCCGTGTGGCACCCCTACCTTCGTCTACTCTAAATGACTGGCTGTTTTTGCAAGAGACGATTTTTGACTATCAAAAATTGAAGCAACTCAGCAGTTTCGATGACTGGCAAGTCGCAGACTTTATGCGCTTTACAAACGGGTTGATGGCGATTGAACATCTGGTGAGCCAAGATGCGCCGGATATGCAGGAGGCTGAGCGTTTAATCAGTCAATTACACGATTTACAATCACACTTGGCGGATGGTTTTTTTGTAGGGCAATCAATGGCGCATGCGGAAGGCTCCACGGCCGGTAGCTATAAAAACCTCATTGAAAAAACGGGTCAGTTATTCAGCGACTTATCGCATTTTATCGATAATCAATCACAAAGCACCCTTTCACAATCCGACTTTGTTTACTCTGCTTTGCATGAAGCCATTTATTCGGAGGTCGTGTGGGATGATAAGCAAGAAGAAAATGAGGATCAATCTACCGGTTTAGTCCCTCTCTTCGCTCGTTGGATGAGAGCTGGGCAACAAAACTTTTCGAGCGCAGGCGGTTGGCTAAAATCCATAGGTAAAGATGCATTAGGGCGACTTGGCCAAGAGATGTCAAACTCGATGAGCCTTATACAGGTGTTTGGATTTATACAAACTAAGCATTATTACGAGCTGACAGGCCCTTTAACGGCCGAAGAAAAACTCGATTTAAAGTTACAAATGGTGCAGTTAGCTGAACTTGCTGAAATGCCTATTACCTGGGTTATTGATACGGTAAGTTATTTCAAATCCTCGACAAAAATGATGACAGTACGCTTTCTATCGTCGGTGTCTGATGTTATCTCAAAGGCTTTTTTTGTTTTCGGTGCATTTTTTGGGTTAGCTGTTGATTCTTACAGTATTTATGTGTCGGTCAAGATGCTGAAATCTACAAATGATGACAAAATGAAGGCTGGCGTTATTTTTGGCTTGGTTATGTCTGTGCTTGGATTTGTGATTTCCTTGGTGATGGCATCCATTATTATAGGTTTTGTCGTGGCTTCTATTGCAGCCTCTGTGACGGCTGCCGCTGTTGTTACTGCGGCAACAGTTGTCTCAGGTATTGCTGCGGGTATCTCTGGTGCCATGGCGATGGTTGGCCCTGTTGGTCTTGCCGTCGCCCTTGTGATGATGCTGGTTTCTGGCCTTTATGGCGCGATTACTACCGTTAAGCGTTATGAAGAAAAAATCAATATGTCGGCCTCTCAAAAGCTTCATCTCGGCGTTCGATCTTTTTTTATGAGTATTATCCCTATCCAAGATAACTTTGCGACTGCCGATATTGAGAATGAATATCAGAAAATCATCACCAAAGAAATGTTTGCACAGATGTATCTTGATTTTAGAGAGACCTTTCTTACGAGACTTGTTGAGTCTTTAGCTTATGGTTCGGAGAAGCTTTTTAGAATTGCTTTTACTATTGATGGACTCGAGCTTAAGGTTAAATCAACCTATACAAAAGGGCTGGATAAGGGCTATGAAACTTATGAGCCTAAGGATAATACACCGAGAAATACGGTGGTTAACTTCGATGCTTTTGATTTTAGCACGCTTGTAAAAAATGCGAATAAGAAAGATGTCAGAGATTTTCAACCCGATTTCCCTATTGGCAAAATGTCGCACAGCTTGGATGGCAATAAAGGCCTTTATTCACTCAAATTTGAAGGCTGGCGAGTGTTAACGCGTGCGCCATCAGACGGCACTGTTCCTGCAGGTTCCAAAACAAATCCGTATGAATATACGGGGAATAATCATCGTTTACCGACAGCGTTAGGCGATTTTAATGGCGATGGTCAAACCGATATCGTGAGGTTTATGGATCGTGGTGTGCATATTAACACCAACCTCGCTGGCTTTTTTCGTACATGGGAGCATGCATTTCGTGGTTTTTCACCGTATAGGGGGCGTTATGAAAATCAAAGTAAACACCCTCGAATGGTTGGCGATTTTAACGGTGATGGGTTTGATGACATCATTGGCTTTCATGAGAGTTATGTCGAAGCACTGATTAATCGACGATTAACGTCTTACCCAGAAGATGAATCGAATAAGCATCTAGGCTTTGGCAAGCAAAGTATCATGAAGTTTCCTGAACCTGATGTGGATAGTGAAAATCAATCATCCACAACAGAGCCGGGTAAGATCAGTGGTTCTTTCTTTACAAGGGCAGCAGGTTTTAGTGATCAGGAAAACAGCCCACGCTTGATTGGCGATTTTAATTGTGATCGACGAGATGACATTCTCGGCGCTAAAGACAGTGATTTAACCTTGGCATTAAGTACCTCTGAATTGAACAACTTTACCCCAAGCTTTACGCTTTCTGATCAATCAAGGTTTTCAGGATTTCAGGGTGTCGATTGGTCATCAAGTACCCTGCTTACGGGTGATTTTGATGGTGATGGCTGTACGGATCTTGCGGGCCTTCAGTCAAGAGAAATGATTGTGGCTATGGGCACGAAACTGGGTGCTGAGGAAGCAGCAGGTGGGTTTTCGAGTAAAGAGTATGCGTCTTTCTTTAAGAGCAGCTATTTACGCATTGTTGTTGATATCACGAATGACAAAAAAGACGATATTTTATTTATTAATGAAGATGGCTCATTTAATGGTTTGGTCTCTCAAGGGGATGGATCATTTAAGCGTGTTAAATCTAAAGATGGGTGGTTTAAATACCCGCAAAAGACGCGGACATTAGGCAAAGAGGATAAAGATTGGCTGTATTTTAATATCAAAACGAAAACAGCCTCCTTTATTGGGCGAGATCATGATAATGCCGTATATGTGCATTTTTCAAACGGGGAAATTGTGCGTCATGTATTAGGGCCTGATAATTTTAATAGCGAAGATGGTGTTCTGGCTATTGAATTGGGCGATGGAAAAGATGAAGCACGCGGCATGCGAGATCGGTCTAACCATTTTTATATAGGTGAGGGCATCAAGATTTTTAAAGGCGGCAGTATGGACGATAAGTTTATATTGAACACCGAAAAAGTACCTGATGTTCCCTCCCAATTGGACGGGGGCGTTGAAGGTGTTCGCCCTGCATCTTTCCGTCAGCCACCTGTGTTTGAGCCCATTGAAAACCTGACGGTGTATGATAAAGACCGAAATCAACACGATTATTTTTTAGCCAATGTTGTTTATGTTAAGCCGCAAGATGTTCAAGCCGGTAAAGTGACAGGATTTGATATTAACTTACATCAAGCAGCAGGCTTTGTTAAATATCAAGGCAGCGAGCAGAAAATTGCGCGGCTTAGGAATATTGAGCATGCAACAGGTAATGCTAACACGGGTGATCATATTGTTGGCGATGAAGGGTTTAATGTACTGGATGGTTTAGGTTCTTTATTTATCGAGCAGCCTGATATTTTAGAAGGTGGCGGAGGGAATGATTTGATTGTCTTGAATCATAATACGAAAGGCTACGGGGGGCCTGGCGATGACCGTTATATTTTCAAAAAACCGGCCGCAGCGACGCTCGTGACAGTTCGTGATACGGAGGGTGATAACTCCCTGATGTTAGCGGCTGATTTGGACGAGATATTAGGGCTCGGCCCTTCTGAGGAGCCATCTGATCTTGTCTTTTACATTGATAATGGTAACGATACAAAGACGTATCTTATCCTCGAAAAATTGCTAGAGGATGAAGATGCAATTAATCATTTAAGTTTTACAACAAGAGATGGGTTTAGCTTTAAGTTTGACGGTGAAAAAGGAGTTTCAAAAAATTTCTATTTCAATATGAACCTTTCTTATGACGCAAGTAAAGATATTACCTATGCGTCCGATATCGCGAGCAGTAAAGGCACGATAAAAGTTATACAAGATATACATTACCAAAAAATTCAAGTTGTTGAGATGAATGAGGATTTGACAGAGGTTGTTCGTGTTATACGTGATGTGCGCGTGCCGGGTTATGCCAAATTAAAAGCGAGGGCGAGCGATTTTCATGATGAAATACATGGCTCATTGGGCAACGATATATTTACCGCCGGTAAAGGTGATGATTACATGGTTGGGCGCGGCGGAGAAGATTATTATGTTATCACGGCCCTGGATAAGCCAAAATTAGCTGGGGTGACACGTATTAATAATTTTGACCCTTCAGCAAGTAAACAGTTGGCGACAGACATCGTACGTATCAACCTGCCTCAAGCTGATATAAAACTGGTTAAATCTGATGAAGATCTGATTATTCGTGATCAGAGTGTTAAAGATAAAAAATTAAAAGATGTCATTGTTGAACGTTTTTTTGTGAGCAAAAGTTACCGCCATTTATTTTTAAATGATATCCATGACATCACTTATGAGCTGTTAATAAATGAGCAAAACCAACCTATTCTTGGGCCGGGTGTGATTCAAGGAACATCTTTATCAGATGACCGACCCGATGAGCAAGGCTATGTCAAAAAACTCATCGGCAGTTCGGCTTCTCGTACAACCTTATTTGGCTTGGATGGCGATGATTTACTGCAGGCGAGATCTGCAACTGAAGATGTCGCGGGTGCGAGTATTTTTGATCCTGCAAACAAAGGCGATATTCTCCTCGGTGGTAATGGCAGTGATGTCTTGGTTGATTCTGTGGGTATGGATATCTTGAAAGGTGAAGAGGGCAATGATTTGATTATATCGAGCCTCGGTGACGATGTGATCGAGCCAGGCGGCGGTATTGATCATGTTGTGTTTATGCCAGGTGCTAAGGGGTTGAAAACATACCTCGTCCCTGCTGATTTGGCAGGCTCTTTGGCTAAACAGCGCAGTAAAAAAATCATGGTGCCTTATGATATTGAAGAGGCCATTTATCAGCGTGTGGGTGACGATCTACAAATGATCATGATGGATGATTACTCGGTACTGTCGTCCATGGATAGCACTGAGGAAGATTTTAAGAAAGCACTGAAAGACGCATTGGTTATTCATGTAAAAGATTTTTACAAATCCATGTATTTTCGCCGTTTTCGGTTAGCGAGCTATGATGTTGAGTCGCTTAAAACAACCTCGGGAATTGATAGAAATTTGCCAGCTTCACTGACAACGTTAAAACAACGTGACGGTAAGACCTTGCTTGATGCCTATTCCGAGAAGTCCAAGCTTAATCAGAAAAGTGCCAAGCGAGCGCCTATTGAACAATCCGATAAGCTGGAAATTACAAATAACGTATCTGACCCAATATTTATTGATAAGCTGTCTGGCAAAGATCACTTATCGATGAATTTATCGGCTGAACGTCAGTTTTCATTGCTGGTGCAAGCTGCCTCTTCCTTGCCTGAGCAAAAAGTGCCCTCGTATTTTGATGCACCTTTACGTGTTGCTGATCAGGCTTGGCAGTATCTGTCACAAGGTTAGTGTGTTTATACCGATCACCCTTGAAGATGCAAGAGCGTTGACCCCCAATCACTTACGAGCTGTAAGCTCACGGGGATTCGCTTGCTTGCCTCCTTCTTGCATCGCCAACTCCGATGGGTATAGGTTGATTATTTTACTCAAGTCAACAGTACCTAACCTCGCTCTCTTTTTTTATTTTCTTCTTTTTATTTGGGGATTCTTTTATGATCATCATTTGATGGTAGGAGGCTATTGCGATGAAACTGCATGAATCAACCCTGACAAAAAATGTCGATATGCTGGGCCGTATGCTTGGCAATATTGTTCGCATCGGTGAAGGCAACGATTTATTCGAGAAGATTGAAAAAATCCGGAAACTTGCCAAATCTGCAAGAAAAATGAATGATGATGAGCGCGGGGCTTTGCTGGATATGCTCAGTGCGCTGGATGATGATGATATCCTGCCTATTGTAAAAGCCTTTAGTCATTTCTTAAATTTAGCCAATATTGCGGATGATCATTTTGGTGTTTCGCAATACAGTGCTGATCAAAGCGCCTCTACCACGGTTCTGGATAATCTTTTTGCCGCACTCGATAAAGGAGGGGTAGAGGATACGCTTATTCAGCAAGCATTAAAAAACCTATCGATTGAATTAGTGCTCACCGCACACCCCACTGAAATTACGCGCCGAACATTAATTTATAAATACAGTGAAATCGACCATAGCTTAGGTCGATTAGAGTTAAGTGGGATTTCACCGGCAGAGAAGGCGCGTTTACAGAATCGTGTTGAGGAGCTTATTGCGCAAATTTGGCATTCGGACACGTTTCGTCATGAAAAACCCACGCCGATAGATGAAGCTAAATGGTGCATGGCGGTGGTTGAATCATCGTTATGGCAAGCTGTGCCGGCATTTTGTCGTGAACTTGATGCCGTACTTAAGCACAGTAAACAGGGCGAATTGGCTTTAACGGCTTGCCCTGTTTCTTTTGTTTCCTGGATTGGTGGCGACAGAGACGGTAACCCTAATGTGACCGCCAGCATTACCCGTGAAGTGCTGCAAATACATCGCTGGAAGCTAGCCGAGTTGTATTTACAGGATATTAAAGATCTCATCAGTGAGCTTTCAATGGCGAGTGCGCCTAAAGGTTTTCGTGATTATGCCGGTACTGAACACGAGCCTTATCGACAAGTGCTTCGGCAGCTACGCGCGCTGTTACAAAATACCTATGATCAGGCAGATGCCATTATCAAAGGTGAAGCATTCACAAAAAAAGAAACCTTGTGCCATATTGATCAGATTGCAGAGCCTTTATTACAGTGTTACCACGCATTGGTTGAGAGCAATTTAAGCCTTATTGCGAATGCAAAATTACTGGATACCATCAAACGTGTTTTTTGTTTTGGTACGCATTTATTAAAGCTTGATATTCGACAAGAAAGTGGCCGTCACGCAGCGTGTTTATCTGAAATTACACAGTTTCTTGAGTTGGGTGATTATGCCTTGTGGGCCGAAACGGATAAACAAGGGTTTCTAATCAGAGAATTAAATAACAAGCGACCATTAATCCCTTTGGGTGCGGAACTTTCTGCAGACACGCAAGAAGTTTTGGATACTTGCCGGGTGTTAGCGGAAACCGAGAGCGAGGCATTTGGTGCTTATGTTATCTCAATGGCAAAAGCCCCTTCTGACATTTTAGCTGTTCAGCTCTTGCTCAAGGTCGCTGGGTTTACACAAAAGATATTAATCGCCCCTTTATTTGAAACCTTGGATGACCTGAACCATGCGGCCTCTGTTATCGAGTCATTACTCGAAATAAAAAACCTCCCTAAGCATACTTTGCAAATGGTGATGATTGGTTATTCTGATTCAGCCAAAGATGCGGGTGTTTTTGCGTCTGGCTGGGCACAATACCAAGCGCAGGAGGCACTGCTTGCCTGTTGTGAGAAAAAGCATATTGATCTTATTCTTTTTCATGGCAGAGGTGGCACGATTGGCCGAGGGGGAGATCCTGCACATTCAGCATTGTTATCTCAGCCGCCAGGTTCATTGAAGAGTGGTTTGCGGGTAACTGTTCAGGGGGAAATGATCAGAAATAAATTGGGCTTGCCATTGATCGCACAGAAAACATTGGCCCTTTACACGTCTGCGGTTATGACGGCGAATTTGCAATCGCCTCCGCACCCTAAGCCTGCTTGGCGAGCAGCTGTGGATAAAATTGCCCAGCAGTCATGTGAGGCTTATCGCGGTGTTGTGCGGCAAACGCCCGCTTTTTTAGAGTACTTTCGTGAGGCTACACCGATCAATGAATTGTCAGATTTACCTTTAGGCTCAAGGCCAACAAGACGTAAACAAGATGGTGGCATCGAAAACCTGCGGGCCATTCCGTGGATTTTCGCTTGGAGCCAAAATCGATTGATGCTGCCCGCATGGTTGGGTTTTGGTGAAGCGTTGCAATCCATGATTAATGAAGGTGAAATGGCTGTTCTCGAAGATATGTGTAAGCACTGGCCGTTCTTCTCGACGCGTATTTCCATGCTGGAAATGGTCTTTGCGAAAGCCGATGCCGTTCTGTCTGCCTATTATGACAAGTGCCTCGTGCAAGATAAGTTACTGCCGGTAGGTGAAGGATTAAGAGCGCAGCTTTCAGCCGATATCACCACGGTTTTATCGCTCACGCATGACTCGGAATTGATGGAAGATGCCCCAGAAAGCTTGCGCTCTTTTTCTCTGCGGAATCCATATGTTGACCCACTTAATTTGATACAAGCGGAGCTGCTTAGGCGTTATCGAGGTTCGCAAGATGAAAATTTACGGGCAGCCATCATGGTGAGTATTGCTGGCATTGCTGCAGGATTGAGAAACACAGGCTGATCTTGAATTAGTAGAACCTTAGCTCCATTTGATTAAATCGCGGTAGTCAGTGGCAGGGGCAGTGTTTTGGTTTGGCAGGGTTTTCTTGTTGGTAGATAATCCGTCAAACTTTCTATGGCTTGTTCAGCCATTAGGCGACACTGGCTGGTATTGCCGCCAATAATGTTGACGAGTGGACGAACACCTTCAGGGCACAAGAGGTCAATCATGTAACCTTGATGGTTTGAGGGCGTGTCGTTACTAAAGTGATTGGCTGGGATGACGAACTGTTCTTTGATATTGCGTTCTGTTAATGGCGGCAAGTTATAGCACGCTAACAAAGCTTTTATTTTGCGGAAGCTGGTTTCGCGACTTTCTGATGCTGTTGCTAGAGAGCCGATCAGAATGTGCTTAGGTGAAGCTGGAAAATAAATATATTCATTCATGTGGTCGTCTGTTAGGTAAAAAATTTGATGGATTGGCTCTTCAGGGCAATAGGAAAGGTAATGATGCCACTGCGTGTTAACTTGGCACCGGCTGGTATAACCAAACCACTTGTTGGCGATGTCGATTGAGCTTCGACCGGTGCAATTAATCACGCTACGCGCGGTGATTTTTTTTTGTTCGTTTTCGTGGGTTTTGAATTGGAATGCCCAAATTTGCCCTTTCGCTTTAACGGATTGAATAACCGCATCTGCTTCGACAACCGTACCTTGCGATTCAGCGAGTGTTTTCGTCGCTTCAATTAAAATGTCGGTCTGTATAATGCAATCAACATGTGTTGATGGGTACTCACTTTGCTCATTGGTGGCTTGGAGTTTGTATATTTTTCGTAATTTGTTGTAACAGAAAAGTGAAAGTTCTTGTGTCAGGTTGGGTTGTGCGCTGGGGGATAAAACACTGGCCGGTAGCCATTGGCAAAGATCAGGGCCTCTCTGGGTTAAACTGATAATTTCAGGCAGGTTTTTAAGCAGCTGTGCTGCATCAAATGCCTTTGAATACATGAATTCGGAAGCCACAAGCGGTAAGTTTACCTCTTTTGTATCGGGAACATTGGCAACGTCAAGCAATGTTACGGAGAAACCACGAGAGGCCGCGTCGGCTGCCAGGCAAAAACCATTGAGTCCTGCCCCTAGAATAACGATGTCAAGCAATGCCATTTGCTGGAATATCCATTTGGATCATTAATTAGTGGTCAAAAGGCGAATAATTAGGATGCCTTTGGTATAAGCTTATTCTAAAATCGGTCAATTGCTATCCTTGATAAACTGTAAAACGTATCCTTGGGTACGATCGAACCTTGTAATCTACTGTCTACATAAACGATCTAATAAGTTTGGAAAACAACTATGCCGGCCACTGTGATTGATGCGCTCAGAAAAAAACTGGATATTCCAGAAACCATTGACCTTGAACAATATAGCAACTTGCTTGAATTTTACGGTGCAAACATTAAAGCCTATGCTGATCAACCTGCCTTTACGAGTTTAGGGCGTACAATAAGCTACCAAGAGGTAGACGATTACAGCGATCGTTTTGCCTCATATGTTCAGCGTCACACATCACTGGAGAAAGGCGATCGCATTGCCGTTCAGCTCCCCAATATTATCCAGCAGCCCGTCGTTATTTTAGGTGCATTGAAAGCTGGCTTGATCGTGGTGAATACGAACCCACTTTATACCGAGCGCGAGTTAGCCCATCAGTTTAATGATTCAGGCGCTAAAGCATTGGTTATTTTGGCTAATGTGGCAGACAAGGCCGCGAGCATCGTTAATCAAACATGCATTGAAACCGTTATCGTGACTGAATTAGCTGATTTACACTCACCGTTAAAATCTTTACTCGTCAATACCGTTGTTAAGCATGTCAAAAAATTGGTGCCAGATTTTTCTTTTGATAACCAAATATCGTTCAAGCAGGTGATGAAAAAAGGGCAGGCCGCACCGCCTCATAAAGTTGATCTGAATAAAGATGATATTGCTGTTTTACAATATACAGGTGGAACAACGGGCGTTGCAAAGGGGGCTATGTTGACGCATGGAAACTTATTGGCCAATGCCTTGCAGAGTGAAATTTACTTCGATACTTATGGCATGCCGAAAAATGGCGCAGTGGTTGTACAGCCTTTGCCTCTTTACCATATTTTTGCCTTTATCGTGGGTTTGATTTGTTTTAATAGCGGTGCTCATACGGTGCTTATTCCTAACCCGCGTGATTTGCCCTCGATGATTAAGGATATGAAGCGTTTTGTGATCGACGGTTTTTGTGGATTAAATACGTTATTCGTGGCCCTTTGTAATAACGAAGCGTTTAAAGGGTTAGATTTCTCACGATTACAGATGACATTATCGGGCGGTATGGCATTAACAACAGCGGCGGCAAAAAAGTGGCAAGCCATTACAGGTTGTGAAGTTTATGAGGGCTATGGTTTGACCGAAACATCGCCCGTGGTTGCCGTTAATAGCGGAAAAGGCAATTGCCTTGGTTCGGTGGGTGTTGTTGCGCCTAATACCGACATTGATATTCGTGATGAGGTGGGAAAGAGTGTTGCACTGGGTGAGCGAGGCGAACTTTGTGTAAAAGGGCCGCAAGTGATGAAAGGCTATTGGCATCGTGAAGAAGCGACGGCTGAATCTGTCGTTGACGGTTGGTTTTTTACAGGCGATATCGCCATGCTGACAGAGGAAGGCTATTTAAAAATCGTTGATCGGAAAAAAGATATGATCATCGTATCCGGCTTTAATGTGTTTCCTAATGAGGTGGAAGATATTGCCACGCAGCACTCGTCGATTGTTGAGGCTGCAGCGATTGGGCATGATGACCCTGTTACCGGTGAAGTGGTACATTTGTATGTTGTCGTTAATGATGATTCACTCACTGAAGCAGAAATTATAGCGCATTGCAGGGAAGGGTTGGCAGCTTATAAGGTGCCAAAAAAAGTATTCTTTAGGAAGGAGTTGCCTAAATCAAATGTGGGTAAAATCTTAAGGCGCTTGGTGAAGGAGTCAGCTGATTAATGGTCGTCGCGCAAAGTTTTTCTTATGTGGCGGATAGCAATACGCGTTTGATGGTGTTAGGGAGTATGCCCGGCATCGCATCGCTGACAGCGGATGCTTACTACGCGCACCCACGAAATCTGTTCTGGGTTTTTATGCGTGAGCTTTTCATGATTGATCCAGAGGCCGCTTATCAGGCGCGTCTTGATGGGCTTTTACGGCGAGGTGTAGGGCTTTGGGATGTGTACCATGAGTGCGAGCGCCACGGTAGCCTTGACAGTGCGATTCAACAACAGGGCGCAAGCGTGAATGATTTTATGCATTTATTTGAGCGATTTCCAGCGATTTCTGTGTTGGCATTTAATGGGCAAGCTGCGCATAAAGCCTTCTTGAAGCATACTGCTCGTGATGCGCGTTTGAGTATCTGTCTAAAGGAAAAAAAGCTGCTAAGCTTACCTTCAACAAGCCCTGCAAATGCAGCTATTTCTTTCGAAGAAAAGTTGCGAAGGTGGCAGGCAATTAATACACAGCTCAATGTGTAAGCCGTTTAACTTTATTCAACGTCGAGAAAATCTATGGTGTTAAGTAAAAAAACCGCTGTGAGCTACATTACCGAACACGTTGAAGCAATCTACACTTTGCTTTCTGATGGTGAGCCTGTGAGTTTATCGCGTCGGTTGCATTTGGAGGGCCAGATTAACCTCTTAATGACTTATGAAATGATTGAATTTAGTTGGCTTAAATCATTCATCAACGCCGAATATGAAAAGTGGATGGGTGAGCCGGTAAGCCAAATGATGTGGCAGTGGATGCGCGATGATGGCTGCTTTTATTTGCCGATAAAAATGCACGAAGCGCCCGTGTATAAGACAACCAGCTAGTTACTCATTCTTGAAATCTTGGGTTTCATCTCAAAATCATTGTCATAATACGTTATAATCGAGCCGTTTTTTTTAATGTGCTTGATGCTAACTTATGATAGATCGCCAACCGCCCCTAGAAATCAAAGACTTGCCTGATATGAAGGCAGAGAAGTCAGACTCACCAAATAAAAAAGATACTTCCAGTAAGAGCAAAAAAGCGCGTCAGTCCAGCATGCATTCAGCTGTGTGGCCAGCGATCAGCATTTTGATTTTATTCATTGTGGGTATGTCTTATTGGAATAATATGCTGTCTGATCAACTACATGCACAAAAGCAAACGACACAAACTGCACTAGAGCGCATATCAATGCTTGAGCAACGTTTATCGTCTACCGATGAAACCATGAGCCAGTCCAGTGTATCAGTGCAGGTGAGGATTAAAGAAATCAAACAGCGAACGGATGATCTTTGGACGCAAATGGATAAGCTTTGGGCCTCGGCGTGGCGACGTAACCAAAAAGACCTTGCTGACCAATCTAAGGCGTTGGCAAAAATACAAAAAGCCGATACGGCGCAGGCGACTGAGTTTAATCATGTTAAATCAGACCTTACTGCCTTACAGGCAAGACTCGAAGACCTTGATCAGCTCAGTAATGGTGTGGGGCGTAATGCCAAACAAATCACGAGCGCTAATAAAACGCTGGGTCAGATTGATTTAGCGTTGACGAAACTTAAGAAAAAAGTCTCTGATAATACAGGCTGGGTGGAGTCAAACCTTAGCTTCAGAAAACAAGTGAACCTTAAATTGGATAGATTGGAGCAACGTGTGGAACAGCTCGAACCTGTTGTCGGTCAACACGCAATATAAAAAAACAAGGTAAATCATGACTGCTATAAAACAAGAAGATTTAATTTCAAGCATTGCTGATGCGTTGCAATTCATTTCTTATTATCACCCAAAAGACTTCATTCAGGCGCTGAGTGCCGCTTATGAAAAAGAACAAAACCCTGCCGCAAAAGATGCCATGGCACAAATTTTAATCAATTCGCGATTATGTGCCGAAGGTAAGCGGCCCATTTGCCAAGACACGGGCATCGTGACAGCGTTTTTGGATGTCGGCATGGATGTGCGTTTTGACGATGCGACGATGGGCATGGAAGATATGGTGAATGAAGGTATCCGCCGTGCCTATGCACACCCTGATAATGTGTTGAGAGCCTCCATACTTGATGACCCTGATGGTGCGCGGACAAATACCAAAGACAATACGCCGGGTATTGTACATATGAAACTTGTACCCGGCAGTAAAGTTGAGGTGCATGTTGCGGCAAAAGGGGGTGGTTCTGAGGCAAAAAGTAAGTTTGCTATGCTGAACCCTTCTGATTCTGTGGTGGATTGGGTGCTAAAAATGGTACCGCAAATGGGTGCTGGCTGGTGTCCGCCCGGGATGTTAGGCATTGGTATTGGTGGTACCGCTGAAAAAGCCATGTTGGTTGCGAAAGAAGCTTTACTTGACCCCATTGATATTCAGGATCTTCAGGCGCGTGGCGCAACCACCCGAGCTGAAGAGCTGCGTTTAGAGTTATATAAAAAAGTGAATCAATTAGGCATTGGCGCACAAGGCTTGGGTGGTTTAACGACAGTTTTAGATGTCAAAGTTAAAGACTTCCCAACACATGCGGCAAATAAAGCGGTAGCCATTATTCCTAACTGTGCAGCCACGCGTCATACACACTTTACCTTGGATGGTTCTGGCGCAGCTGAATTTGAAGCACCCTCTTTGGCCGACTGGCCACAAATCAGTAACGAGGCTTCTGACGATGTGAAGCGTGTGCAAATGGAAACGATTACACCCGAAGAAGTGAAAACGTGGAAACCGGGCGATGTTTTATTATTGAATGGCAAAATTTTAACCGGTCGAGATGCGGCACATAAAAAAATGATCGATATTCTTAATCGGGGCGAATCTTTGCCCGTGAGTTTACAAGGGCGCTTTATTTATTACGTTGGGCCAGTTGATCCAGTACGTGACGAAGTTGTTGGCCCTGCGGGTCCTACAACAGCAACCCGTATGGATAAGTTTACTGATCAAATTTTAGAACAAACGGGCCTTTTAGGCATGATTGGTAAGGCTGAGCGAGGCCCAACTGCACTTGAGGCCATCAAAAAACATGCGTCTGTGTATCTCATGGCTGTGGGCGGTGCCGCCTATCTGGTATCTAAGGCCATTAAAGGTGCTGAAGTCGTCGCGTTTGAAGAGTTAGGTATGGAAGCTATCTATGAGTTTGATGTTGTGGATATGCCCGTGACCGTTGCCGTTGATAGCCAGGGTGAGTCAGTGCATATTACTGGCCCTAAAATATGGCATGATAAAATTAAATCGGAAGCCATTAATGTCGGCTAAGCTCAAAGGCTAAGAAGGAAGCGGGGTGACCCGCTTTTTTATTGTCTCTTATTTTTAAAGCTGCAATTTTAAAGTAACAGTGATATAGGAAATATCTATGGGGCCATTAGCGGGTGTACGTGTGATCGAAATGGCGGGTATCGGGCCGTTACCTTTTGCGGGGATGTTGTTGTCTGATATGGGTGCTGAAGTTATTCGTGTTGAGCGTCATAGTACGGAAAATGCAAACGTGTTCGAAACGACTCAGCGTGGGCGGCAATCAATTGCTTTAAACCTAAAATCCTCGGGTGGCGTTGAGCTCGCGCTCAAGCTAATAGAAACTGCCGATGTGCTAATTGAAGGGTTTCGTCCAGGTGTGATGGAAAAATTAGGTTTAGGCTACGATGTTTGTGCGGCGCATAACCCTAAACTCGTTTATGGTCGTATGACAGGCTGGGGGCAAGATGGCCCTTTGTCGCACATTGCAGGCCACGATATAAACTATGTTGCTATTACGGGCGCGTTAGATGCTATTGGTCGTAAAGAAGGTGGGCCTGTTGTACCGTTAAACTTAGTCGGTGATTTTGGTGGTGGCGGGACTTATTTGGTGATGGGTGTGTTAGCCGCGCTGTATGAAGCGAAGAATACCGGTCAAGGGCAAGTGGTTGATGCTGCTATTTCCGATGGGGTTGCATCGTTAATGACGATGATGCAGGGCTATCGTGCGATGGGTATGTGGGAGCTAGAAAGGCAAAATAATCTGTTTGATGGCGGCCCACATTACTATGATACCTATGAATGTGCCGATGGAAAGTGGGTTTCTGTTGGCGCGATTGAAGTCCACTTTTATGAAGCATTAATTGAGCGCCTCGGCATTGATGTTGGTGAAATTTCGTATCCTGCGCAATTTGATAAAGCTAAGTGGACGTCGTTGAAACCTATTTTAGCTAAGCGTTTTAAAGAAAAAACCCGAGATGAATGGTGCGAAGTATTCGAAGGGTTAGATGTCTGTTTCGCTCCTGTGCTCAATATGGATGAGGCTTGCGAGTACCCTCATAATAAAGCGCGCCAGACTTTTGTCGATATTGGTGGCGTTAAACAGTCTGCACCCGCTCCACGTTTTTCTCGCACGGAAAGCCAGATACAGGGCGCGCCAGTGCCTGCGGGATCTGATACGGCGAAAGTATTAGGTGGTCTTGGTTTTTCTGAGGCCGATATCGAAAACTATAAAAAACAAAGTGTGATTACCTAAAAGGATATAAATATGGACGCGTCGCAAATTTTCTCGAAAATTGCTAAAGATCGGCATTCTGTCCGGGGTTTTTTAGGCAAGCCTGTGGCTGAAAATGTTCTCGAAGCGATTTTTACCACGGCAGGTCTTGCACCGTCGAATTGCAATACGCAGCCTTGGGTAGTGCATGTTGCGAGTGGTGAGCCTTTAGACATTCTTCGTAAACGTTTACCTGAGGCAATTACGGCGGGTGATTATGATATGGATTTTCCTTATTCAGGGCAATACGAGGGTGTGTTTAAAGAACGTCAATATGATGCTGCAAAGCAACTTTTCGGCGCAATGGGTGTTACGCGTGAAGATAAAGCGGGTCGCGCGGCATCCTTTTTTCGCAATTTTGAATTTTTTGGTGCGCCGCATGCAGCCTTTATTTTTATCCCTGACGGATTCGGTATGCGCGAGGCATGTGATGTGGGGATGTATGCACAAACGTTGATGTTAGCGATGAAGGCGTATGGCGTAGATAGTTGCCCGCAGACTGCGCTAGGGTTTAATGCGAAACTTGTACGTGAAGTGTTGACTGTGCCTGCCGATTTAAAATTAATGTTCGGTATTTCTTTTGGTTACGAGGATCAGTGTGTTGCCGCCAATAAAGCAAGAGTAGCGCGTGCGCAACTTTCTGATTTGGTTACTTTTCACCGTTAGGAGAGTTACTTTTATGACTGAGTAGTCTCAATAGTGGGAACTAATAGATAAATAAAGTATCAGTAGGAGTGGCTTCGTCTGTCGGTGGCAGGCGTAGATATTTTTAAGCTTTATAACCTATTATCTGAAGGGTCACTTATGCATAGTGTATTTTTGAGAAAGTTTGTTGGTGAGTTTCGTGTTGAATCAAAAAAGGTTTGCGGTGATAGTGCATTAACGGTAGCAGGCGTACAAATCAGCGCCTTGGTTAATGAGGGGCGTGCAGTGATGAGCCATTTTTTTGCTAATAACCCTGATATTGCTTTGCCTCCTATAAGAATGCAGGGGATGCTGACTTATAATGAACGTTATCAACGGTTTGAATCTGTCTGGATGGGAAGTAATGTCGATGGTATTTCTTATTTTTATGGGAGGATTGAAGACGATAACCTTGTATTTCATCAACGAACGGATGACGAAAAAGGGCGAGTTATGACGGTTAAATTCATCGATGATGACCACTTTAGCGTTAGTATAGATCCGAGTATTGGTGATCCGAGTGTATCATCTTTATCAATCTTTGCTCGGCAGTAGTGCGAGTCTGATTATTTAGTGGCTTTTCTCCAATAGCCTAAAATTAACTCAGTGCTTATGGCCACTGAGTTCCTTCCTTTTCAATATGCTATTCATGCACCATCTTCAGGTAAGAATGAATGCAAGCAATGATCTGAAGAATTTCATCTTGTTTTGTTTATCCTGAGACTCGCGTTGGAATATTACAATTATAGAAGAGGTTTAGCAGTAGTCGCACTAATGAGTAAGTGTTTGGCGGAGATGTACATATAAAAATAGTATTCGAGTAATTGAAAAATACCTCTATTCGAAACATGGGGCAGGATTCGGTTCCGTAAAATCTTGCACTTATTTCCATTAAGCTAGATAATAAGCGCCCAAAATTCCGGACTAATAATAAGACATCCTCCAAGGCACTTGTTGCTGGGGTTTACTAGAGATAAGGTGGCAAAAGTGACTGATAAAATGCGCGGGCGTCCTGAGAATTACTTTACAGACTGGAAAGAGCGTGAGGCATTAGCTGAAGGTATGATCCCGCTTGTTGGCGGCTTGTATCGCGAAAAAAACGTCAAAACTTATCTTTATGGGCATTCGCTTCATAATGAATCTGTGCTCGGTATTATGCAGGCGCATCGCACGGTGCGGCAGGTTGAACAAAACGAACTCTCTGAATTTGAAACAGCGCCAGTATTAAAAATCTTATCGACTCTGGATCTTGGCCCTGCCCATGTTGATGTGGGTCGTATGGCAGTGCATTTTGAAGAAAATGCTAAAAATCAAGGTGTGGGCCTTGAGGATTATGTTAAATCCCAAGTTGCTGATTTAATCGGTAAAACCGCAGACAGTGAAGAGCCTGTTGATATCGTACTCTACGGTTTTGGTCGAATCGGCCGTTTGCTAACACGCCTGCTGATTGAGAAAACGGGTGGTGGCGAGAACTTACGCCTTAGAGCGATTGTTGTTCGTCCAGGAAAGGCAGTTAATGATTTGGAAAAACGCGCTAATCTTCTACGACGAGACTCTGTGCATGGCCGTTTTCCCGGTACGGTTAGGGTTGATGAAGAGCATCAATCTATTGTCTGTAACGGCAATGAAGTTAAAGTGATTTATGCGAGTTCACCAGAAGAAATTGATTACACCGCTTACGGCATTAAAGACGCTGTCATTATCGATAATACAGGTGTGTGGCGTGATCGTGATGGTTTGAGTCGCCATCTACAAGCAAAAGGTGCAAAAAAAGTTCTACTGACAGCACCTGGAAAGGGTGATCTAAAAAATATCGTATTTGGCATCAACAGCAATGACATCAATGCTGCCGACACCATCATCTCAGCAGCCTCTTGTACAACCAATGCGATTGCACCACCGTTAAAAGCGATTAGTGATAAGTTTGGTATTGTCCATGGACACGTCGAAACCGTCCATTCGTATACCAACGATCAAAACCTGATTGATAATTATCATGTATCTGACCGCCGTGGCCGTTCTGCTGCTATGAATATGGTCATTACAGAAACTGGTGCGGCGAAAGCCGTATCGAAAGTATTACCTGAGTTTGCCGGAAAATTGACAGGTAATGCTATTCGTGTCCCAACGCCAAACGTCTCAATGGCGATTATGAATTTAACGCTTGAGAAAGAAACCAGCGTTGATGAACTCAATGAATACATGCGTAATGTCGCATTACATTCTGACCTAAGAAAGCAGATTGGTTTTTCAAATTCTAATGAGTCAGTATCCACAGATTTTGTTGGATCAAGGAGTGCTTGTATTTATGATTCCTTAGCGACCATTGTAAACGGCAAAAATGCCGTGGTTTATTTGTGGTACGACAACGAGTTCGGATACTCCTGTCAAGTGCACCGTTTACTTGAGCAGCTCGCTGGCGTCAAATACGCAGTCTACCCAAAAGACTAAACAACACAAAAAATATATTCATGGATGAAAACAAGGGCGCTTACCCTGATCTAATTAAGACAGGATAAGTGCCTTATTGTGTGTTTTCACAAAAGGCTGTTGGCAGGCTAGTTGTGAAAATACAACATTCAATTTATATGTGGTAAGGCTTATGATTAAGATCAAAAGAGGCCTCGATCTACCTGTTTCGGGCTCGCCGAGTACATCGATTGTCGATGCGCAGAAGGCACGCTCCGTTGCATTGATCGGCTTTGATTATGTGGGTATGAAACCTACAATGGCAGTCAAAGAAGGCGATAAGGTTGCAAAAGGGCAGCTACTTTTCGAAGATAAAAAAACCCAAGGCGTTAAATACACTGCACCGGCAAGTGGTGTCGTTCGAGCGATTCATCGTGGCGCGCAACGTGTGTTTCAATCCATCGTGATTGATGTTGAAGGTGATGATGAAATCACTTTTCAACAGTTCGACGCTGAATCTCTAGCGACGCTTGATCGCCAGCAAGTCGTGGATAACCTGGTTGAGTCGGGGCTCTGGACAGCACTAAGAACACGCCCTTTTAGTAAAGTTCCTGCAATTGATAGTGTTCCCGCTGCACTTTTTATCAATGCCATGGATACGAACCCCCTTGCGGCTGATCCATCTATTATCATTAATGACGATACGCCTTCTTATATTGCAGGCCTTGATGTCTTAAGTCGTTTATCCGAGAAAGTGTTTTTGTGTCAGGCATCTGATGCAACTTTTCCTAAGTCTAATGCTGGCAATATCCAGACAGAAATGTTTGCTGGCCCACACCCTGCTGGCCTGAGCGGCACACATATGCACTTTTTGTTGCCAGCTAGCGAGAAACGGACAGTTTGGAGCGTCAACTACCAAGATGTAATGGCTATAGGGCGTTTGTTTCTGACCGGTTCATTGAATACTGAGCGCGTTATTTCATTTGCTGGTCCTGCTGTTGAATCACCTAGTTTAGTGCGTACCCAGATGGGGGCAGATTTACTCGAACTGACAGCGGGCAAATTAATACCTGGTACTAATCGTGTTATCAGTGGCTCAATTTTGTCAGGGCGAAGTGCTGACGGCGCAGAAGGCTATTTGGGCCGATATCATTTGCAAGTAAGTGCACTTGCTGAAGGCAATGACCGAGCTTTCATGGGCTGGTTATCACCGGGTGCTAACCGGTTTTCAGTGATGGGCATTTATGTTTCTCAGTTTATGAAGTCCAAGAAGTTCGATTTTAATACCAATATTAATGGCTCTGCGCGTGCCATGGTGCCAGTCGGTAGTTACGAGAAGATCATGCCTTTAGATATTTTACCTACCCAATTACTACGGTCGTTGATTGTAGGTGATCGAGATTCGGCAATTGCTCTCGGGGCATTAGAACTTGATGAAGAAGATTTGGCGCTTTGCACTTATGTTTGCCCCGGTAAATATGAATATGGCCCGATTCTTCGGGATAACCTCACCATGATAGAGAAGGAGGGTTAGCATGTCATTGCGAAATTTTCTAGACAAAATCGAACCCAGCTTCACTAAAGGTGGACGGTTCGAGAAATTTTATGCGCTCTATGAAGCTGCCGATACGATGCTTTATCAGCCGAATACAGTTGCCAAGACCGGCTCTTTTGTACGTGATGGTGTAGATCTCAAGCGGATCATGATTACTGTTTGGATGTGTACTTTCCCGGCCATGCTTTATGGGATGTATAACTTGGGTTTTCAAGCCAATACAGCGCTTGCTCAAATGGGTTTAGAGGGTGTCACTGACTGGCACGGCCCTTTAATCGAATTACTCGGTGGTTATGATGCCAATAGTATCTGGCAAAATTTCTGGTATGGCGCAGTGTACTTTTTACCGATCTACTTAACCGTCTTTATCGTAGGTGGTTTTTGGGAAGTCTTATTTGCTTGTGTTCGCGGACACGAAGTTAACGAAGGTTTTTTTGTTACCTCCGTACTGTTTGCATTAATTTGCCCACCCGATATTCCTTTGTGGCAAGCTGCACTAGGAATAAGCTTTGGTGTAGTAATTGGTAAAGAAGTGTTTGGTGGTACCGGTAAAAACTTCTTGAACCCTGCGCTAACAGGGCGTGCGTTCTTGTATTTCGCTTATCCTGCGCAAATTTCAGGTGAGAGTGTCTGGACTGCTGTTGATGGGTTTTCAGGGGCAACAGTTTTAGGCCAATCAACGAGCGCAGGCGTTGATGCCTTTACTCATCCGTGGGGTGCTCAGCTGACTTGGATGGATGCCTTCTTGGGTAACATGCAAGGTTGTATTGGCGAGGTGTCTACGATCGCTATTTTACTGGGTGCCGTTGTGTTGTTATGGACCAAAATTGCTTCGTGGCGCATCATGGCAGCTTGCTGTTTGGGCGTCATTTTAACATCAGGCTTATTTAACGTTATTGGTTCTGAAACTAATCCTATGTTTAACATGCCATTTTGGTGGCACTTTGTTGTGGGTGGCTTGGCTTTTGGTATCGTCTTTATGGCAACGGATCCGGTGTCGGCGTCTATGACCAACACCGGGAAGTGGGTATTTGGTATTTTAATCGGCTTTATGTGTGTGTTGATTCGTGTGGCTAACCCTGCATTTCCAGAAGGTATTATGCTGGCGATTCTTTTCGCAAATTTGTTCGCCCCTTTTATTGATAGCTTTGTGGCTCGGGCAAATATTAAACGGAGGTTAGCACGTGATGCTTAATAAAGAATCTATTCGTACCATAGTTGTTGCCTTTGTTATTTGTTTAGTCTGCTCTGTTTTAGTGTCATTTGTGGCTGTTGCTCTTAAACCAGAGCAGCGCGCAAATAAGTTGCTGGATAGGAATACCAACATTTTGCAGGCAGCGGGTTTATATAATCCGGGTATGTCAGCAAAAACCATTAATGACGAGTTTAAAAAGTTCGAAATAGAAATTGTGGACTTGGCGACAGGCACATTCGTCAAGAGCGCTGAACTTAAAGCCTTAAATATTGATCCAGCTACCTATGATCAGTATGCCGCGGCTAAAAATCCTAAACTCTCTGAATCCCTCAAAGGCAATGATCCAGCGGGCATTGGTCGGTTACCTAAATACGCAAAAGTGTATTTGATGAAGGAGAACGGCAAAATTAAGTTGATTGTATTGCCGATCAATGGTTATGGGCTATGGAGTATGCTTTATGGCTTTATTGTTCTAGGTGCTGATTTTAATACCGTTGTAGGTTTGGGCTTTTATCAGCAAGGCGAAACACCTGGGCTTGGCGGCGAAGTCGACAACCCGAAATGGAAAGCACTCTGGCCGGGTAAAAAAGTTTATAGCGCTAATGACACTGTTGCGTTGCAAGTGGTTAAAGGAAAAGCACGAAATAGTGAGCAAATTGATGGCTTGAGTGGTGCAACCTTGACAACAAAAGGTGTTGATAACCTTATCCAGTTTTGGCTCGGTGAGCGTGGGTTCGAACGCTTGTTAATGAATTTGAAAAAAGGGGAGCATAACTGATGTCTGATGAAAAACTCAAAACGGTTATTCTAGAGCCGATTTTTGCAAAAAATCCGATTGCCTTGCAAGTCCTCGGTATTTGCTCTGCTCTGGCGGTAACCACAAGCTTAAACACAGCGTTAGTCATGTGTATAGCATTAACCGTGGTTACTGCATTCTCTAACTTTTTTATCTCTTTAATCAGAAAATTAATTCCAAGTAGCATCCGTATCATTGTACAAATGACGATTATTGCCTCTTTGGTTATTGTGGTCGATCAAATTTTACAGGCTTATGCTTACGGAATAAGTAAATCTTTGTCGGTATTTGTTGGGTTGATTATTACTAACTGCATCGTGATGGGGAGGGCTGAAGCTTATGCCATGTCAAATCCGCCGATCAAAAGTTTTTTTGACGGAATTGGTAATGGTTTTGGTTATAGCGTTGTTCTTATATTCGTGGCGATTATTCGTGAGTTGTTCGGTAGTGGCTCCCTAATGGGTTACCCCATATTGCCGCTGGTAGAGAACGGTGGCTGGTATCAAGCGAATGGCTTGCTACTTTTACCGCCGAGTTCTTTCTTTATCATTGGTGGCTTTATTTGGCTATTACGTGAATACAAAGCCGAGCAGCAAGAGGTTCCTGAATTTAAAATGGCACCGCAGTCTAAGCAATTGGAGGCTCACTGATGGAAAATTATATCGCGCTTTTTATACGCGCTGTTTTCATTGAAAACATGGCGTTAGCTTTCTTTTTAGGCATGTGTACCTTTATCGCCGTTTCTAAGAAAATTGAAACAGCTATCGGCTTAGGTGTGGCAGTTGTCGTTGTACAAACGATCACTGTGCCTGTTAATAACTTGCTTTTTAACTACCTGTTAAAAGAAGGGGCTTTAACGTGGATTAGCCCTGATTTTTCCGCTATTGATTTAAGCTTTTTAGGCTTTCTTTGTTATATCGGGGTTATTGCGGCTTTAGTTCAAATCTTGGAAATGTTCCTCGATAAATTTGTACCTGCGCTGTATAACGCGCTCGGTATTTATTTGCCGCTTATTACTGTTAACTGCGCCATTTTAGGTGGATCGCTATTAATGGTTGAACGAGATTATCAGTTTGGTGAGTCGGTTGTTTATGGGTTTGGTTCAGGTTTTGGCTGGGCACTTGCTATTGCGGCTTTAGCCGGTGTGCGCGAAAAACTGAAGTACAGTGATGTGCCAAAAGGCCTTGAAGGTCTAGGCATTACCTTTATCACGGTAGGGCTGATGTCGCTTGGCTTTATGTCATTCGGCGGTATGTCTATCTAATCGAGCCCATCTAAGAGGTATATATTCATGGATATTAGTACAATTCTGACAGCCGTTACAATGTTCCTTGTGGTCATTATGGCGCTGGTTTTTATTATTCTTGCTGCGCGGTCACGTTTAGTGAGTACAGGTAACGTCACCATTGAAGTGAATGGTGACCCTGAGCGTAAAATCTCAGTACCTGCCGGTGGAAAGCTTTTACAAACACTTGCAGAGCGAGGCATATTTTTGTCTTCTGCTTGTGGTGGTGGGGGTACTTGCGCGCAATGTAAGTGCCAGGTACATGCAGGTGGAGGCTCGATTTTACCCACGGAAGAGGGGCATTTTACAAAAGGAGAAATCAAAGACGATTACCGTTTAGCGTGTCAAGTTGCTGTTAAACAAAACATGGAGATAGAAGTTGATCCTGAATTTTTCGGTGTGAAACAATGGGAAACTGAAGTTATCTCAAATGATAACGTAGCGACGTTTATCAAAGAGCTTGTACTCAAAATCCCTGATGGTGAGAGCGTTGATTTCAAGGCGGGTGGTTATGTTCAGCTTGAGTGCCCACCACATGTCGTTGATTACAAAAACTTTGAGATCCCAGAAGAGTATCGTGGTGACTGGGACCGTTTTAAGGTGTTCGAAAATACTTCAACGGTAACAGAAACAGTGACGCGTGCTTATTCCATGGCGAACTACCCTGAAGAAAAAGGCATTATTAAGTTTAATATCCGTATTGCATCCCCGCCGCCAGGTAGTACGGGAATTCCTGCTGGGCAAATGTCATCCTGGGTCTTTAACTTGAATCCGGGCGACAAAGTAAATGTTTCTGGTCCGTACGGCGAATTTTTTGCAAGAAAAACACAAAACGAAATGGTCTTCATTGGTGGTGGTGCAGGTATGGCACCCATGCGCTCACATATTTTTGATCAGCTTAAACGATTGGGTTCAGATCGAAAAATCACCTTCTGGTACGGCGCACGTTCTTTGCGAGAGATGTTCTATGCCGATGAGTACGATGCTTTAGCGGCTGAATTCCCTAATTTCGAATGGCATGTAGCGCTTTCTGACCCTCAACCAGAAGATAATTGGACAGGCTTGACGGGCTTCATCCATAATGTTGTGTACGAGAATTATTTGAAGGATCATCTAGCACCAGAAGACTGTGAGTTTTATATGTGTGGGCCGCCGATAATGAACCAATCGGTCGTCACTATGCTCCAAGACTTGGGTGTTGAAGATGAAAATATAATGCTGGATGATTTCGGCGGATAACGAGAGCACAGATGACTAAGTCTTTTCAATGGATGTTTATGAGTCTTTTATTAGGCTCATTTTTTTTGTTAACGGGATGTGGTAAACCAAAGTTTCATACCTTACATGGCGATACGATGGGGACGACTTACCAAGTATCTGCCCAAGTTCCCAACGATGTTGACTTGAATACTTTAAAAGCATCTATTGATCAACGGCTGGAAGCCATTAATCAGAGTATGTCGACTTATATCGAAGACTCTGAAATTTCAAAATTTAATCGATTGCCTGCAGGTAAGACCCTTGAGGTGAGCGATGATTTTGTCAACGTTACGGCCTTGGCAAAAGAAATCTATCAGCAGTCAGGTGGCGCATTTGATCCGACGGTTGCGACGCTTGTTGATATCTGGGGGTTTGGTGGTGGATCGTCCAAAAGCTCTGTAAAGGAACCGCCTTCTAAGGTTGAAATCAAAAAAGCATTAGCTGTTACTGGCTTCGATAAGGTGGCTATTAAAGATAATCAGCTGAGTAAAATAGCCAATGTGAGGCTTGATTTTTCTGCCATTGCTAAAGGTTATGCAGTGGATCAAATAGCTCAGTTGTTACGAAACGAAAACATCAATAATTTTCTGGTTGAAATTGGTGGCGAAATTGTCACTCAAGGTATTAGTCCGCGTGGAGGCCCTTGGCGAGTCGCTATTACCGCGCCTAAATCCCTACAATCAGAAATTTCTCGTTTAGAGTTGCAAGATGCTGCAATGGCAACGTCGGGTGATTACCGTAATTATTTTGACTATCAAGGTAAGCGTTATTCGCATACCATTAATCCTAAAACGGGTTACCCCGTTGAGCACAGATTGAGTTCTGTGACTGTCCTTCAAGAAACAGCTGCAGCATCTGATGCCTGGGCAACGGCGTTGCTTGTGTTGGGTGTTAATAAAGGTTTTGAGCTAGCAGACAAAGAACAGCTGCCGATTTATATGATTTATCGTGATGGTAATCAGTTTTCGTTGAAATATACGGATAATATGAATCGTTACTTTCCGAAGAAGTGATTTATGATATTTCTTATTGCTTTTGGCGCTTTCGTCCTTTTTTTTGTTTTCATGTCCTTAGGGTTGCTAATAAAGAAGCAACCTTTAAAGGGGTCTTGTGGTGGGGTGGCGAGCCTGATGGGTAATGATGACTGTGAAATCTGTGGCGGTGACCCAAATAAGTGTGAATCTGTCAAAGATCAGCCTACGCCCGATGAAAAGCTTTTCAAAAAAGCGGATTAGTTATTCTCTTTTGGTAGAAGTATTATAGCGGCCATCTTTGAACCCCTTTTGTCTGAATGTGGGTTTTTGCCAAAATTTTTCCACGACTGGAATTGCTGTATTTGCAAGTATTTGTGGGTTATTTACTTCTGGGTTTTTGTCGCCTAGGTCATTTACTCTAGTGATAGTATCCTGCTTAATTATTTTATGGTCGTTTCTCGGTTGTTGGACGGGTTTTGTTCCGTTCTTACCTTTTCTGTTCTTACCTGCTGTAGTTTGGTGGTTTCTATCTTGTTCTGCGTGGCGTGAGCCAGAGGTTCCTGATTTTTTCAGTATTTTTCCTCCTATGTTACTTGTTATCGCTGCTGCTAGGGTGATGACGTGAAGTCCCACATAGGTTTTTCCTGTTGCGTAAACTGCGCTTTCTAAGCTGATTAAAATGAGTACGGAAAGAATTGTAAGTTTCAATGGTTAGTCTGCCTATTCGTTTGCGTTGGTAATACTCAATAGTCTGGCCAAGGCGCAGCTCTTTTGTTCATCGGCAGTTTTTTGTATCAATCATGTCCATTAAATAATGCTAGAATGTTTACTTTTATAGCTAGGTAGCAAGCTTTGCGACTTTCTTTATCTGCGTGGGTCGGTCTTCGGTATCATGGGTCTAAGCAGAAACAACGGTTTCTTTCTCTGCTTTCGTGGGTGTCTTTATTGGGCATGGTGCTAGGTATTGCGGCACTGATCATTGTTTTGTCGGTGATGAATGGTTTTCAATCAGAAATCAAAGGGCGTTTGTTGGCCGTGATACCTCATGGCATTATTACGTCGACAAGTGAAATGCCGATAAAAGATTGGGAGTCTAAAGAACAACACCTTTTAAAAACCAAAGGCATTACGGCTATTGCACCTTGGGTGGGCGGCGATGCAATGTTCACAGCTGATGACGGCATGGTTGCTGGAAATCTAAATGGAATAGATTCTGATAAAGAACGCGGTATATCAGCGTTGTCTACACAGCTGACCAGGGGCAGCCTTACGCGTTTCAATGATAATCGCTTTTCTATCATACTCGGTTCGGGTGTGGCGGCTGCCATAGGGGCGAACCTCGGAGAAAAAGTTCAGGTAACGATTCCTCGTATGATGGTGACGCCGTTTGGATTAAAGCCACGCATGAAGCAATTTGAGGTGGTCGGTATTTTTGAGGTAGGTGCTGATGTTGACAGTACAGATGCCTTTATTCGATTGCAAGATGCACAAGCGCTTTACGGATATCGTCAGTCTAATCAGATAGATGCCTTTCGTTTTAAAGCCAATGATATTTTCCGTGTGCGTTCAGAAACCCAGCTAATGAATCGCAGTCCTCTCTTTCAATCACTGTCGCTTACGGCAACGCCGTGGACGGCTATGCGTGAGCAATTGTTCAGTGCCATTAAAATGGAAAAAATCATGGTGATGCTGATGCTTTCTCTGGTGATTGCTGTTGCTGCATTTAACTTGATTTCGATGATGACGATGATGGTATCTTCGAAACGGAGCGAAATTGCTGTGCTGAGAATGATGGGTATCTCGCGATATTCAGTACTCTTAATTTTTCTTGTTCAGGGGCTTAGTTTAGCTTTTATTAGTGTGTTGCTTGGCGGCGTAATAGGGGTTTTGGTCGCGCTTAACCTAGGTGATATTGTCAATTTTTTAGAACAATTATTTGGTTTTTATATTTTTGACCCTACGGTTTTTTATATTTCTGGGTTGCCGAGTGAACTGCAAGTCAACGATGTTCTGTACGTGATTGGCCTGACGTTGTTTTTGGCTGTTTTATTTGTTTCTTATCCTGCTTATCGTGCGACACGCATTAAAGCCGTTGAGGCACTTCAGTATCAATAAGGAGTTGTTTTTGAATAGGTCTGTGGTGATTAGGTGTCATCAATTAGGAAAGTCTTACCGGCAAGGTAAAGAGCATGTAACGGTATTAGATAACCTGTCTTTCCAAATTTACGCAGGAGAATCCGTCGCCATTATAGGTTCATCAGGTGCAGGAAAATCAACCTTACTCAATTTGATGGGGGGGCTAGATCGTTGCGACCAAGGGTGTATTGAAGTCCTTGATAATGATTTGTCAGCTATTTCGGATAAAGCATTGGCTAGGCTACGGAATCGACATATTGGCTTTGTCTACCAGTTTCATCACCTGTTAGGTGAATTTTCTGCAGAAGAAAACGTGGCAATGCCTTTGCTGATTCGAGGAGTAAAAAAAAGAGAAGCCTTAAAAAAAGCACAGGCTATGCTAACCGAAGTGGGGCTTCAATCACGCTACACGCACAGGCCTTATGAGTTATCCGGTGGTGAGCGGCAGCGGGTGGCTATCGCTCGTGCGTTAGTTGGAGAGCCAGCAATTGTCTTGATGGATGAGCCAACAGGAAATCTTGATGAGCACACAGCAGAAACGATTCAGCAGCTATTATTATCGCTGAATGAACGATTTAATACCTGCTTTGTGATCGTGACACACGATAAACAGATTGCTCGTCAGCAGCAGCGCATTTTCTCTTTGCACGATGGGCACCTTGCTGAGGTAGATCGTGATTAATCGATTAAGTTTTTTTATTGGGTTGCGTTACAGCTTTAGCCGTAAACAGAGTCATTTAGTTGCTTTTATTTCCCGCATATCGACAGCTGGTATGGTGTTGGCGGTCAGTTTGTTGATTTTAGTAACATCTGTCATGAATGGGTTTGATAAAGCACTTAAAGAAAATATTATCGGTATTGTGCCTCATGTAACCTTAGCCAGCGACGAACCGATTACTGACTGGAAAGAATTAATCAGGCGCGCTGAGCAACACCCAGAGGTGGAAAGCGCAAGCCCATTTAGCTATTTTCAGGGTATGTTTGTCCATGATGAAAAGGTAAGACCTGCGTTACTTTATGCTTTTAATGCTGATGAAGAGCCAGAGGGGGCCGTCATGACTCGCCTCTTGTCTTCTCTGGATTTTCAGGGGTTTAATCATGCGAACCAGCTCGTTTTAGGCCAAGGCCTTGCCGATAAATTGGGTGTGGGTGTGGGCGATCAGCTGCCTTTCATTGCAAGTAAGGGCTCTCAAGTGGGTTCTGAAACACATCTATTTGAGATCGTACAGCTCATTAAAACGGGTACCCAACTTGATCAGAGAATTGCATTAACGGATCGCCAAACTCTGGCAGCTATTCAAGGCTTTGAGAATAAAAATGCGGTGAATGGTATACGTCTGTATTTAAAGGATATTTTCAAAGCTTTTGTGGTTGCTAATGACCTACGTTTTGCGCTCAATTTATATGATGTCAATGATTGGACAACATCACAGGGTAATCTGTATCAGGCTGTTCAGATGTCACGAAAAATGGTTATATTTTTGGTTTTCATCATTGTGGCTGTGGCTGCCTTTAACTTGGTTTCCACGTTAATTTTAGCCGTTAATGATAAAGCCTCTGATATTGCCATTTTGAGAACATTGGGATGTACTAAATCGCAAGTTTTGGGTATTTTTTTGTTGCAGGGGGGGGCAATTGGGTTGGTCGGATTGGTGATTGGCGTGGTGTTTGGTGTACTACTGAGTTTAGGTATATCAGATATGGTTAAGTGGCTTGAGTTTGTATTTCATACAAAATTTTTAGAAACCGAAATTTACCCTGTTGATTATTTACCTGTAGATATTCGGTTACAGGATGTTTTCATTATTGGCGGGCTGGCTTTGAGTTTGAGCCTTGTTGCCAGTATCTTGCCCGCGATACGTGCAGCATCATTAAAGCCTGCCAAAATATTACGCTATGAGTGAATGAGTGAGGTTAGCGTTTTGATTTGGCGCTTCTGCTGTGCCACTTTTTAGCCGTGTGCCACCGCCAGAGTATATCGACAAGGGTGTAGCTGACGGCAGAAAAAACAGCGGCGCAAATCAAACTGCCCAAGAATAATGGCTCCACAATGGCATAAAAGTTATTGGCTAGCCAGTCTGTTTGCATGTCGTTCGCCACTGCAATTTTCTCATTCATTAAAAATGCGCCTAATCGATAACACGCGTAGAAGACGGGCCCCATAGTGAGTGGGTTCGTGATCCATACACAAGCAATCGCCACGGGTAAATTAGCTCTCGCAAAAATACAGGCAATACAAGCCATTATCATCTGTGTGGGTAACGGTATAAAAGCGAAAAACATACCGATCAGTATGCCGCGAGCTGCATAGCGACGATTGAAGTGCCAGATATCCGCTTTGTGTAGCCAGCGGTCAAGAAAGCGGAAAGAGTTGCTTTCTTGTAGCTTGCTTTTGCTAGGCATAAAGCGTTTGAGAAAACGTTTTGGCATGAAGAGTAAACTTTCCTGAAGTTTGTATTTTGGGTACTAAAAAAACGCAAGGTAAAAATTTGCTTGAATCCAAGCTCTGTCTTCTACAAGATAAAGCGAGGAATTATTGATTCAAGCAGGATGCTATGCCTTTTTTATTGGCTTATTGTTCGTCATTTTTTGTCATGCAATGGCAAACAAGTTTGCCGTCAGCAAACGAGCTGATGGTCTTACTGCCTGTGTTTTTTGCGGGGCTGATTATACATCAGTGTGTATCCAAAAGGTTAATAAAAAAGATAGCACAGTCAGTCATTGGTTTCCTGCTAGGTTACTGTTGGTTAACGTTATACAGTTATGATCAGCTTTCACACCAGCTTCCAATGGTTCAAGAAAATCAACAGCTCTTATTGACGCTGAAAGTTTCAAGCCTTGTTGCTTATAAAGGCCATTACCAACAATTCTCTGCCGACCTGTTATCGAGTCAGTCTCTGAGCTTAGAGCCTTTGCGGCTTAAAAAAGTTCTATTAAATTTTTATAGGTCGAAAAAAGAAGGTGAGGAAGCAGTCATAAAACCCTGTGATGTTCTTCACGTTAAGGCAAAGCTCAAGCGCCCTAGGGGGTTGAGTAATCTTGCTGGGTTTGATTACGGCCAATATCTGTTTGAGCAGGGCTATGATGCTAAAGGTTACATCACAAGCATAGAAGCCATTATGCCGCATGAAGGGAGTTGTGTGCAGAAGCTTCGACAAAGTTATCGGGATTATGTGTTAACTGTCTTACCGAAAGCATCTGCAAGTTGGTTGTTGGCATTGACAGTGGGTGACAAATCAACCTTCACGAAAGAACAAAAGAAACTGTTGGTTGAAACAGGTTTATCTCACCTCTTTGTTATCTCAGGTATGCATATAGGCATCATTGCGGGGTTTGTCTATGGGTTGGTGTTACTGCTAAGACGCTTGGGCGGCGGGCTTATTCTTCGTGGTGACTGGCGTTTTGTTGCAGCGTGTTGTGCCATGATGGCGGCATTCGGTTATGCGCTATTGGCAGGTTTTAGCTATTCAACTCAGCGTGCATTGATTGCCGTGGTTGCCTTTATGCTGGTGTCAAATAGCCGTTTGCATTTGAGCCTTTGGTTGCGCTATGGGTTAACCATGGCGATCACGCTCACGGCTTCACCGCTTTCACCTTTAAATACGGGTTTTATTTTATCTTTCTATGCTGTTTTCGTGATTATGCTGGTGGCGAGTCAATACAGGCGCATGAGTACGTGGGCAGAAAAGATAAAAATTTTCATTGCTATACAGGTAGCATTATTTATTGCTCTCTTGCCGTTAAGCCTGTTTTATTTCCAGACGGTCTCACTCATTTCGCCGTTGATGAATGTTTGGATGATTCCTTTGTTGTCATTCGTTATTACGCCCGTTTGCCTCATTGTTGCTTGCCTTTGGTTTTTGGGTCTTGACGTTAATTATTTATTAATTTTATTGGGTGAGGTATTTGAATATATATTTTATGGCGTTAGCGGGATTGTAAAACACTGGCCAACGTTGTCGATTATATTTTATGCGCTGACTGTGCAGCAAATGGTTATCCTGATCGTTGGTGCGATGATGTTTTGTATGCCACGCTTTTTGCCTTCTCTGCGCTTATTGGCTTGTGGTTTGTTTTTTGTTGTCGGTGTGAGTGTTTTTTACCAAAAAACAGATAAGGCTCCTCTGAGCGTTGATGTGCTTGATGTCGGTCAAGGTATGGCGGTTGTTATCAGAACGCCACAGCATGCGATGCTCTATGATACTGGCGCCGGCTGGGTATCAGGGAGTATGGGTGCTTGGGTGGCCGTGCCTGTCTTGCGTAAAATGGGTGTTACGACCTTGGATCAGATTATGATAAGCCACCTTGATAATGATCATGCGGGTGGCTTTGATGATGTCGTGGCGTCTGTAGAGGTACGTGAAGTCGTCAGTTCGGAAAATATACCAGTAACAAATTTTGTCTACTGCCAAAATAAAAAACCGTGGGTCTGGGAGGATGTAAGCTTTACGGTTATTCACCCAAAAGATTTTGAGGTCGACAGTCGAAACAATCAATCTTGTGTATTACAGATTGAGTATAAAGGTAAGAAAGTGTTGTTGGTGGGCGATATTGAAAAAGATGTTGAACTGCAATTAATTGCAGACAATCGTTTGTCGAATGTTGATATTTTACTGGTGCCCCATCATGGAAGCGCCACTTCGTCAACAGAGGCGTTTGTGGAAGTAACTGCGCCTCATTACGCTATTATCTCAAGTGGTTATTTGAATCGATACCGTCACCCCAAGAAGAAGGTGGTCGATCGCTACTTATCGGCAGGTTCGACGATTTTTAATACGGCACATTCAGGCGGGATATCTTTTATTTTTAACCGGAATGGAGGGGTAGTGATTAGAAAATACAGAGAAGACAATAAGCGCTTTTGGCATGATTGAGATTTTTTACAGTGTAATATCTAAATAATCAATAAGCCACCTCTAGTGAGGTGGTCTGCACGGCGAATTTTCCCTAGTTAATTTTCCTTGTAAAAACAAAAACATAACCCTATCAACTGGACAAAAGCAATTTGTTCTGTAAAATGCCATACCTCAAACAGACAAATGAGAAGTGGCTTGCGGCACTCCCGATTAAAGGTTAGACCCGTAGATGCAGCGGAAGAGCAGCTATTTCAAGACCTCATGCAAGCTCATCACTACCTTGGGGCACTACGGAAAATTGGTAATACAATCTGGTATTTCGCCATAATTGATGATCAGCCTGTCGCATTGCTCAGTTTTTCTGCAGCTGCACTGAAGTGCGCAGACAGGGATCAGTGGATTGGCTGGAGCTATAGGCATCAATACGACAGGCTAAATTTAATAGCCAATAATTCACGTTTTCTGATATTGCCTGGCTGCCACGCTAAAAACCGAGCATCACAAATCCTTTCCTTATGCCGACGAAGAATTCAAAAAGATTGGATTGAACGCTTTTCTTACCCTTTGTTATTACTCGAAACTTTTGTTGATCCAGAACGCTACCACGGCACGATCTACCGCGCATCAAATTGGGTGCTTGTTGGCAAAACCAAAGGCTATAGCCGGACAAGAAATCATTACAGCAAACAGTCAGAATCCCAGAAATTAATTTTTCTTCAACCCTTGCAGAATAATGCAAAAACCATACTTTCCAGCCCCCTTATCGACGAACACTATCAAACAGGAAAAATAAGAAGAATGAAACTCACTGCAGATCAAATGCTATCTTTGTATGACGCGTTTAAGGGTGTTGATGATAGCCGCAGAGCACAAGGAAAAAAACATAAAATGCCTAACATATTATCTTTATCTGTAGCGGCAGTTCTTTGTGGCATGATTGGATATAAAGATATTTCCATCTGGGTTCAGTCACTAGGGCAAAAAGCGCGTAGCCGCTTTAAATGTAGAAAACGCAATGGCATCTATGAGGTTCCAAGCCGGACGGTTATTCGAAACGCACTAATTAATATTAAACCAGAGCAACTTGATCAGGCTCTGAATGCGTGGAACGAACAATATGCATCCATCGACGAAAGCCTTGCGATTGATGGGAAAACAATGTGCGGAGCCATTAATGAAAAAGGTTTTCAGACACATATAATGAGCGCTATTGGTCATAAAAGTGGGCGTTGTTACACTCAAAAAAAGTAGGTGTCTTGGCAGTGGATGGTAGCGATGAAGAAAAACAAACAAATGAAATAAAAGTAGCTGCACCAATGCTGGACAGCATCAACATTAAAGGGAAAACAATCACTGCAGATGCACTACTTACACAAAGAGAATTTGCTACTTACATTGTAGGTAAGCGCGAAGCAAATTATCATTTAACTGTAAAAGGTAATCAAAAAAATCTTCTAGGAGATATTAAATTACATTTCAAAAATATAAAGAAAGAAGCAGATTATATTAAAACGGGTAAAGGAGAGCATGGCCGGATAGAAACGCGAAAAATATGGACCACAACAGAGCTAAATGACTATCTTGATTTTCCGTATGTTCGTCAGGTTTTTATGATTGAGCGTGAAAGTGTTGAGAAGAAAACGGGCAAGAAAAGCCATGAGATTGTTTATGGTGTTACTAGCATACCAAAGGAAGATGCTAATGCGGAGCGAGTGCTTGAAGATAATAGAGGGCATTGGTCTATAGAAAGCTGTCATTATATGATCGACTGGAATTACGATGAGGATCGTAGTCAGATTCGTACCCTGTTTGGCCCTGAAAATATAACCCGTCTACGACGCTTTGCTATTGGTCTACTTAAAAGCCGAAAAAGTACAGAAACCATACCCGAAATGATGAAAAAATTAATGTTAAATGTAAGAAGCGTGTTTGATTATTTGAAAATGACTAAGAATTCAATGGCGACCATGAGTTAGCGTAGATTCGCCGTGAGGTGGTCTGGACGCATGCTTACATATAAATTCTCAATTTTGCTGGGTCTTTAGGCTCTGTGGTTCCTTTAAGAGGTATAGCTTCTTTTGAGTTGTATTGCAGTATGATTTTATTGGCTTCCTCATTCGTCATGGTATCAGGTGTTAACGGAGAGATTTTTTTTATTCCATCATTAGAAATTTTAAAAAGGTTAATCTCTGGTAGATTCTCTTTTTTTAGATTTTGTCCATTTTTAAATTGTTTGTAGGCAAGTCGTTCTTTTTCTCGCTTGTTCATAAAGAAAGTTCTGACTGAATAGCCTATGCCAAAGGTAGTTAGGCCAAATCCAGAAGCAACCGCACCAACAATACTTGCTATAATGGCTGTTTCAATGAGCGCTGAAAATGTTTTTTGTGCAGTGATGGAGAGTATAAATATGAGAGAAAATATTTTGATATATTTCATAGTGTTTCGCTAGTGATTAATGTGAATTGCTTACTTGAAATATATGAAAATATTTATGATTCAAAGTTCAGTAATAGATAAATATTTACATATTTATAAGGTTGTTTTGTTAAAACCGAACTTTGTTAATAGAGGATATATGAATTTTTTTGTTGAGAGTTTTATGGGGGGAGCTGTCTACAGTAAAGACTTTATATGTGATGGCATAGAGCTACCTATGGGCAGTAGAATAAAGAACTCAGCTGTTGATTTTTTCGGCCGATTTTCTCATGTATACATTGTTTGCTGCTGGCAAGGCTAGCTCGGGGGCTGGGAGGTCTCCTCTGCTGCTAGCTTAGCTCGATCACTTTTGGTTATGTAACGTGGTTTTTTCTTCGTATTTAGTTTGGCTCTGGCCTTTTTGGCTTTCTTTTCAAGGATGTTTTTAATCTTCTTTTTTCTATTCATGGTTTCTATTGCCTCGCTTTTGTGTGAGCCGTGAGTGTATAGCCTCTTGGTAGAAAGACAATTGTTGTGTTTGATAAACCCTATTTTTACGCAGTTAATGTAACTTAGATATCGTTGTTTCTATGGCGATATAATTTTTGGAGGTTGATTTTTTTAGAAGCCGTGGTAAAACATGCTTCATTACTCACAAGGCTATTAGGTGATTGGTTATGAATTTAATGCTTGATAACAAAGTTTTTTTGGTGGCAGGTGCGAGTAAAGGAATGGGGTTTTGCATTGCGAAACGCCTACTTAATGAAGGGGCTAAAGTATCGATAATATCCAGTAAATCTGACAATATTGAACGGGCACAAAATCAGCTGGCGGCGGGCGATGATTGTTTGGCATCTGTGTGTGATGTCACGGACCCTTCCGCGATTAATGATTGGGTGAACAAAACGCAACAATACTTTGGTCGCATCGATGGGTTGGTGGTGAATGCTGGTGGCCCTAAGCCAGGTGTTTTCGATGATTTTGATGACGGGGCGTGGCTAGATGCCTTTAACTTAACGTTGATGTCATCGGTGAGAATGATACGTGCTGTGTTACCCATTATGCGTGCGCAGGGGTCAGGCGCGATTTTGACGATGACTTCCTCTTCAGTAAAAGAGCCCATTGATTTTCTATTGCTTTCTAACGTGATGCGTTCGGGTGTGACTAGTACATCATTTCACAGCAATTGTCCGGCAACGAATGTTTAACTTTGCAGTCAAATAAACTTTTTAAGTGTTTTATGACAGCAAAGTACAAAATCTCATTATCAGCCCCTGAAAAAGATTATTTACAAAGTTTATTAAAAAATAAGGGGGCCGCACAACACAAAAAGCAGCATGCACAAATTCTTATTGCGGCTGATGAAGGTGGGCCGAAATTAAGTGAAGAGGCTATAGCAAAAGTATGCGGTATATCTACACGAACTGTGCAAAGAACCCGTAAACGCTGCGTCGAAGAAGGTCTTGAAATAGCAGTAGAAAGTAAATTCAGTCACCATGGAAGAACAAAAGCTCTTGACGGCGAGCAACATGCACAGCTGATTGCATTAGTTTGTTCAGATTGCCCAGAAGGCCGAAGCCGTTGGACATTGAACCTACTTGCAGACAAGCTGGTTGAGCTGAAGATAACAGACAAAGTTTCAGCGTCAACTATCTGCCGTGAGTTAAAAAAAACGAACTGAAACCATGGCAGAAAAAAGAGTGGTGTATTCCTGCGTCAAAAAATGCTGCTTTCATTTGCGCAATGGAAAACGTCCTTGAAGTTTATAAGCTGCCTCATGATCCATGTATTCCGCTGGTCTGCATGGATGAAAGCTCTAAGCAGCATATCATAGAAACAAGGGAACCTATTCCCATGACGCCAGGCCAGCCAGAAAAGTTTGACACGGAATATGAAAGAAATGGTGTTAGCTCGCTGTTTTTGTTTTTTGCACCGCTTGAAGGGTGGCGAGAGATTTCAGTTACTGATACACGCACAGCGGTTGATTGGGCGCATCAAATTAAATGGCTTGTAGACGAAGTCTATCCAAACGCTAAGAAAATACGTCTGGTTATGGATAATTTGAATACACATACTCCAGCATCATTATATAAGGCATTTGAGCCAGCTGAAGCGCTTAGAATTGCTAATAAGTTAGAGATTCATTACACACCCAAACACGGCAGCTGGTTAAATATGGCAGAAATTGAATTCAGTGTTTTAAGTCGTCAATGCCTTAATCGAAGAATTCCTGATCAGGAGACTTTAGCTCATGAAATTTACGCTTGGGTGAATGCGCGAAACCAGCAAAAAGCCAAAATGGATTGGCGATTTACTACGGAAGATGCGCGGGTAAAACTCAAAAAACTTTACCCGACTATCCCTGTGAAATGATGTACTAGTTTGGCGAAAACACTCTCGCGAGCAGAGGCAAAATATGGCATTCGTGTGAATAACTTAGTTCCCGGGCTAATTGCCACAGACCGAATGAAAAATCTTGATAAAGAGCAGGCAGAAGCAAATAGCCGAACTGTTGAAGCGCAACACCAGGCTACGGCTTCTTTAATTCCAATGGGGCGTTACGGTGAGCCTGAGGAGTTTGCGAATGCAGCTGTATTCCTATTGTCAGAAGCCGCGAGCTATATTACAGGTGCAACGCTTGTGGCTGATGGTGGAACAATGAAAACCGTTTGGTAGTGCAAAACTAAAAATACAAGTAAGTTAGCGTAGCGTATTGGATCAGTGATCATATGACCTTTAGTTCTTTTCTTTTTGAGCCAGTTAGTTTGGGTTCTTTATCATTGAAAAATCGCATTATTATGGCACCTATGACGCGTTCGCGAGCCAATAGCGACGGCTCTGCAAGTGCTTTGATGGTGGAATATTATCGTCAGCGCGCGCGTGCAGGCCTTATTGTCACTGAAGGTGTATACCCATCAGAGCAAGGTAAAGGCTATAATCTGACGCCTGGGATAGCTAGCCAAGTGCAAGCTGATGCGTGGAGAAAAGTGGTAGACGCAGTGCATGCTGAAGGCGGGAAAGTTGCTATTCAGCTGATGCATTGTGGTCGAATTTCACACCCTTTCAATCATACTGGGAGCGCGAGTATTGTTGCGCCTTCTGCCTTGGTTGCAAAGGGTGAGATATATACAAATCAAGGTTTGCAGGCGTATGTTGAGCCTGATGTGTTGAGCTGTGAGGGCGTCCAGCAAGTTATTAATGATTACAGGCGGGCAACTGAAAGAGCTTTTGACGTGGGTTTTGATGCGGTTGAGCTGCATTGCACGAGTGGCTACTTGCCTGCACAGTTTTTATCAACCGGTACGAATCGACGAGAAGATCAGTACGGTGGAGGTGTGAATAATCGCTGCAGATTTGTCATTGAATTAATCCAAGCAATGGCTGGAGTAAACGGCGCGGATAAAATAGGGTGCCGTATTTGCCCAGCAAATCCATACAATGATCTCTACGACAAAAACCCGAAAGAGACTTTTGATGTTTTACTTGAGCAGCTGTCCGAATTTAATCTGGCTTACCTGCATGCGATTCAATCACCGGATAAAGCTATTGATGTGATCGGCATGGCGACAAAAGGATTTTCGGGACGCCTCGTTATTAATGATGGTTTTGATCAATGTTCCGCTGAAAAAATACTGGCTGATGGCAATGTATCTGCAGTGTCTTTCGGACGTCACTTTATCGCCAACCCTGATCTTGTTTGGCGCATGCGCCAAGGGGTTCCGCTGTCTGATTTTGATCGACATACGCTGTATAGCGGTGGAAAGAAAGGGTATACGGATTATTTGAAAAGCAATGATAAGAAAAGCTGAATGGCCGATGTGTCGTTCTTGAGAATAACTGAAAGGCATGGCCAAAAAAATATTGAATGATGTTATACCCATCGGAATTGGAGATGCAAGAAGGCGGCAAGCGAGCGAATCCCCATGAGCTTACAGTCAGTAAGTGATTGGGGTGAGCGAGCGCGGCCAACGCCCTTGCATCTTCAAGGGTGATCGGTATAGATATACTTTTCAGGCACATTTAACATGCGCGAATACTGAGCATACACTTTCTCCCGTATGTCTTTCTGATAATCTTGATGTAGGTTTGTTCAGAGTTGCAGCTGTATCACAGGAAGCGCACGAGCGACCGATTCATGACTATTCTATGAACCAACAGCCCCTTTTGGGTTTGTCTTTAAGGCTTAACCATGTAGAATCGTTGAGCCCTAAGGAGATAGTTCACTAAATTATTGGCATTTATTGAGCTATAGGAAAAAATAATAAAAATTAAGATGCCGACTATGAATTATTCACGACTTAGCTATTTGCTCGTTGTATTGTTGCTGTCAAGTGTGCTCGCTAAGCATGCACTGGCAGAAGCCTACCAGAAAGAGTTAGACCAACAACTTGATGGATTAAGCCTCGCTATAGACGATATTGAAAAAGACATCGCACAGCTTAAGAAAACGTTATTGTTTCCACCCGTTACACGTTTGAGTGTTTATGTGTCGATGGCTCCTGATGCGTTGTATGACTTACATTCAGTAACGCTGATTGTTGATAATGTCGAGAAAAGTTTTCATATTTATTCGGACCGAGATGTTGCCTCCTTACGCTTAGGCGGTATTCAACGTTTCTTTGAAGGCAATGTGACCCTCGGGTGGCATAAAGTAAAAGCTGTTTTTAAGGGGTTTGATGCAAAGAAAAAGCCATTATCAGAAACGGTGAATTTAACGTTTGAAAAGAAACTCTCAGGCCATGCAATAGAACTCGCCGTATCCACTACCGAGAAATCTGAAAGCCCATATTTTTTAGTTAAAGACCTAGGCGCTGAGTAATCGTTATGGTGCGTTTATGTGTAGGCGTTTTTAGTTCATTGCTCATGCTGGTTGCCCATTATTCACAGGCAATCGAAAACCCCAATCAAAACTATGCTGAAAAAGTAGCTATTTTTGAGTATCTGCGTGGCCATAAAGATAAAGCCATGTTGGAACTCGCGAAAAATAGTGGCGTGGCTCTCGGTGATGCGAACCAAGTGAGCCGAGAGTTATTTCGAACGGAGCAATTACAAGAGACACTGGCTAAAAATCTTGTTGGTAGCTTGCCTGCTTTTATCAGCGATAAACTGTGGTTGGATATTTCTGAGTTGCGGCGTCGGCAGGGCGACTGTGAAGGCGCATTGTTAGCATTACTCAACCTTAAAGAACTATCAACAGAGATGGATCATAGACAACGGTTTCAACGGGTATCCTGTATGCTGCAGCAGGAAGTTGATGCAAAAGTCCTCGTTGCCGCTGAACGTGTTGCTATTGAAGGGCAACCAGAAGGGAGAGTTCATCCATCAATTTGGTTGGCCTATATTTACAATAATCTTGCCACTGCCGCTCAGCGCATTAAACAGCCCTTGCTGGCACAAGCTTATTTTAAGCGTGCCTTGCAGCATACAGATACCACCGAAGAGGGCCGTTCTCTTAATAGTTATCTGACGTTGAATCTTGCTTACAGTTATTTCGGTGAAAATCGTTTTGATTTCGCACGGGATTCATTCGCTGAATTACGGGAAAATACAGAATGGATTGATCAAGGCCTACTGGGTTACGGCTGGTCAGCCTATAAAAATAACCAACCAGGTTTAGCGCTTGAGGCTTGGCGTCAACTCGTCAGGTTACCGTTTAAATCAATCAATGTTTACGAGGGTTATCTCGCCATTCCTTTTGCTTTTGAGCAACAAAATGCCTTATCAGAGGCGCTTGCAGGTTATGAACAAGCAATAAGCCGCTACCTAGGTGTAACAGCGCAGATTGATAAGTTATCCGCTACCTTTCTCATCGAAGATATTCATGCGCATGCTATTGCTTTTAACCAGGAAGGTGAAAGCCACGTTGAGCCGATTCATCCTTTATTGGTTTATGCTTTTGCAAAACCGGATTTTCAAGATGTATTGATGACAATTGGTCGGGCTGGCAAATTTCTTGATAAATTGACGACGTTTGAAAATGAGTTAATGCGATTTTCACAAATACGTCATGTGGCTAGCGCAGAGTCAAGCGTTAAGTCCAAGCGCATTGTGCAAAGTGAGCAAGCAATCGAATCTCAGTTTACCAGCGTTATACAAAAAATTGATGCGGTAGCTGAGTCCTTATTAAAAGAAGCGATGGTCACTGTAGGTTCCCAACATCCGGTTAATTTGGCATATCAGCGATATACACAATTGCGTGCTGGCATTGCTTTGGAGGCTCCTTATTTTGTCGACATTCAGCAAGTCAGAGGTCTTTTGATGGGGCAGTTGCAAGAGAATGACCGTTTGTTTACATCAGATAACCATCGAATTATTTTATTGATGCAACAGTTCAAAATTGTTAATCAACAGTATCAGGCATACTTATCTGTTAAGCAGCAAATACCCTCTTCAGGTAATATCGATCAGAAAATATATTTATTGCAAGAAAAGTTGACGAAAGCGAAGAGTTTAGTCAAAGGGCTTCAGGCGAATGCAGAAGAACTATTGCTCGGTATGACAATGGAGGCGTTAGCGGAGCAAAAACGACAGATTCAGCTATTTGAGGGGCAAGCAAGAATTTCTGCTGCGAGAATAAGTGAGGAGTTTTATCAGCAAGGAGGCCAGCGATTATGGCGTTAAAAGCTTCAGTCCAATGGTGTATCTTTGTTGCCGCAAGCGTTGTCTTGAGTGGTTGTCTTTGGAATCAGAAGCCAGAAACAGGTGCTATGAAACTGGGGGAACTATTACCCTTGCAAGTTTCGTCTAATAAGGCGTTTATTCGTGTCTCAACAGATGAGCAGATCCAGCGGTATCAGTCATTGTTATCTTATGTGCAGACTGCGAAACTTCGAGCTCAAATTCTTTCTCGCATTGCTAATCTTGAGATGACTTATCAAGAGCAGCTGTCTGAGCAATCCTTAGAGGAAGAAGACGATTCTGTTTATCTCGCGGATTACCAAAAAACTATTTTACAATATCAGGATTTATTAGACGCTTTTCCTTTTAATAAAGGGAATGATGCCATTTATTACCAGATGGCTAAAGCCTATGATTTAGCGGGGGATACGCAAGGTGCGCTTGTGACGCTCACCACGCTCGTTAATAAATACCCTGCCTCGAAGTATGTAACAGAGTCACATTTTAGGCGTGGAGATTATTTCTTTACGCTAAGAAAATACCGCAATGCAGGGGCCGCTTATAAAGCCGTTATTACTGCCGGTACAAAAACGTCTTATTATGAAAATGCTATTTACATGCAGGCGTGGAGCTTGTTTAAGCAAGGCAATTATGAATCCGCGTTGACTGTTTTTACAGAAATTTTAGATCGTCATCTCGGTGGCGAGGTGAGTTTAACGAAAGTTGAAAATGCGAAACTTCTATTGGTACAGGATAGTATTCGTATTACCGCCATTATTTTCTCTTACCTTGATGGGGTATCAAGTCTTACAGAGTATTATGCGCAACAAGGTGTAAAGACCTACACCCCGCTTATTTATAAATCTTTGGCGGCACTTTATGCAGATAAAGAGCGTTATCATGATGCGATTTTGACATATCGCGCTTTTATTAGAGCTTACCCGATCAGTAATGATGCACCTGTCTTTGCGAATAAAATTATGGAGACTATGCGTGCAGCAAGGTTTTTGCAAAAAATTCCTGTTGAAAAAGAAAATTTCATTAAAACTTATGGGATTAAGAGCCCTTTCTATGAGTTCGCAAGCCTAGAGTCACAATTGTACATGAGAGATTACTTACATCTTTATATCGATGAAGTAGGGCGAAACTATCATGCAAAAGCAGCTCGACAGCTCAAATCATTGAGGCGTTATAAGGCAGCACCGCCTAAGAAAACAAAAATAATGCGACAGTTATTTGCTCAGGCAATCAATTATCACCAGTTGTATATTTCTACTTTCCCTGATGATTTCCATACCAGCGAAAAAGCCTTCTTGATTGCCGAAGCTTATGCTCAGATGAAGCAATGGCCACAAGCGATATTAGCCTATGAATCTGCAGCCTATGACTACACGATTCATGATCGTTCAGAAAAAGCCGCTTATGCTGCCATTTTGGTACAGAACCAGTTGTTGAGAAAAGCTAAGCGCGAGCATAAAGCGCGTCGTCAAAAACAAAAGCTTGCTGCTGAGCTAGCCTTCGTTGATCATTTCGCGACAAGCCAATATGTCCGACCTATTTTGTTGACGACGACCGATACCTTCTACCGTCAGAAAAAATACCAGCAAGCCTTTGAACAGGCAGAAGCCTTTTTGGTTAAGTATCCCGATACTAATAAAGATGAATTGTTGATGCTCAACCTTGTGGCAGGACATAGCAGCTTCGAGTTGCAGCAGTATAAAACGGCAGAGACTTATTATCATAAGGCGATGTTGACATTAAATAAGCAAGATAAACGTTATAAAGATGTATTTAAACGCACGGCTGCAAGTATCTATAAGCAAGGTGAATTATTAGCGAAATCAGGGAAAAAACTTGAAGCCGTTGAAGAGTTTTTGCGTGTAGGTCAATTTTCTCCACATTCAAGCTACCGTAAAACGGCAGAGTATGATGCGGTTACCTACTTAATCCAAGAAAAACAATTTGAACGCGCAATAAGCCTGTTGGCCGAGTATCGTAAGCGTTACGATCCACGTAAAACGGATTTGGATATCACCGGAAAATTAATCGCCTGTTACGAAGGGTTGTCGCAGTTTGAGCTGGCGGCGAGTGAACTTAAACGCGTTTTTCGTGATGAAAAAGATCCAGAGAAGCGCCGTCAGGCATTGTTTTTATCTGCAGAGTATTATGAAAAGTCTAATCAGCTAGATAAAGCGCTGGATACATACAAAGCCTACTCGCATCAATATTCAGAACCCTTTGATTTGGCGATGGAAACACGCTTTAAATTGAGTGAAATGTATCGTAAGAAAAACGATAAAAATCGCCGTAACTATTGGCTAGATAAAGTGATAGTAGCCGATAAAAAAGCAGGCAGTAAACGTACAGCACGTTCTAAATACTTAGCTGCCTATAGCAGAAACGTGTTTGCTGAAGTTTATTTGTCGGCATTCAAAAAGATAAAGCTAAGCCAGCCTTTGAGTCGCTCAATGCCGAAGAAAAAATCAGCATTAGAGGCTGCATTAAAGCGCTATCAGTGGATTTTATCCTATGAAATCCAAGAGTTCTCGACGCTTGCGAATTACAATGTAGCCGAAATATATGCGACTTTATCAAGAGATATGATGAATTCAGAGAGGCCTAAAGGTTTAAATGAATTAGAACTTGAAGAGTATGATTTATTACTTGAAGAGCAGGCTTACCCCTTTGAAGAGAAAGCCACTGAAATTCATGAGGCTAACCTCGAAAATAGCTGGCATGGAAATTATGACAAGTGGGTAGGAGAAAGTGTTCTTGCGTTAGCAACATTATATCCGGCGAAATATAAGAAAGAAGAAGAACAAGGAGGTATTAGTGAAAGCATCTACTAATAAAACATCAACGAAAGGGTTTTTTATCGTCGCGTTTGTTTTGTTTGTTCAGGCATGCTCACAGACGCCTAAAAAGCCAGATACAGTTGAGAATGATGACAACGCACCACAAGCGATCGTTTACGAAACATTTAATGCAAAAAGCATTGCAGAAAAACAATACCGACTAACAGATTTTGTTACTAATCCGAACCTCGAAAACAACCCTGTGGTTAGCAAAGATATTAAGAAAGTTTTTGTAAGGGCGCTTGAGGATATAAGGGCAGATAAATTGGAAGAGGCAGAGAGTAAACTGCTGCCTTTGCATGATAATAACCCGCATTTATCTGGGCCTGCCTATAATCTTGCCCTGATTAAAATAAAGCAGGGGGACGTGAACGACGGGATTAAATATCTTGATATTGCGCTAGCACGAAATCATTATAATTTTGAAGCACGTAATCTTTTAGGCTACATATACCGGCAGAAGGGTGATTTTTTACGCGCAGAAAAACTCTGGCTTGAAAACGTTACCATCTGGGGTGGTTACGCACCAAGCTATAAAAATTTGGGTATTTTGTATGATTTGTACCAAGGATACCCTGAGCGTGCTGTCGGTTATTACAAACAATTTAATCTGTTGCAGAAAGCACCCGAAAGGCTGGTTACAGGCTGGGTTACCACCATTGATCGCCGCATTGCCGCGAATCAAAAGATGAAAGAATCTCAGCAGGCGAAGGCAGCGCTTGCAGCGCCAGTAATTGTAGAAAATAATAAGCAAGAGGTTCAAAGCGTGCAATGAAATTGATTCTGATGGCAATGCTTTTATTTCTAACAATGCATACTTTTAGCGAAGAGATTGTGATTATTGAATCAACAATCAGTGGTAATTCAGAATTACCCAAAGTGTTAACTATTGTGCCGTGGAAGCAACCTGAATACCCTGAATACCTTGGTGAAGAAGTCAACGGAATTGGTGAAGCTATTGATGTATTTCAAATAATTGATCGTAATACCTTTAATCGTGAGCGGTTATATATATCATCAGCAAGAAAAACAATAATGAAATAAAGCTACACGCACTAATAATAATTTTAAATAAGGTAGGTTCACTATGGAAACCATCATTCGTTTTATTCAAGAAGGCGGCATGTTCATGTACCCCATCGGCATTGTGCTAGCGATTGGGCTTGCTATTGCTATTGAGAGATGGGTGTTTTTAACCAGCGCGAAAGGTGCAAACCGAAAGGCCTTCGACCTTATGTTACCTTACATCAAAAAAGGTCAATTTAGTCAGTTAGTTAAGATTGCCGAATCTTCAAAAGCCCCTGTTGCCCGTATTATTGGTGCAGGTGCTGCACGCATTCAGCAAACAAAAGAGCGTGATGAAGTGGCTTATTCTATGGAAGAGGGTGTAATGGAGGCCCTGCCACGCATCGAAAGACGCACAGCTTTTCTGGCAACGCTTGCTAACATTGCAACGCTACTGGGTTTGCTTGGTACCATTATTGGTTTGATTGCAGCTTTTACTGCTGTGGCTAACGCAGACCCTTCAGAGAAAGCATCTTTGTTATCTGCAAGTATCTCGGTCGCGATGAATACCACAGCATTTGGTCTTATTGCAGCGATACCATTGATCGTGTTGCACTCCTTTTTACAAGGTAAAACCACAGAAATTACAGACAGCCTTGATATGGCAGGAGTGAAATTCTTAAACAATATTCAAGAATAACTCCCCAAGCACAAAAGGGCCTGTCTTATGCGAAGAATAAAAAAAGCAAAAGAAGAGGCAGAACTAGATATCACGTCCTTCATGAACCTCATGATTGTACTGGTCCCTGTGCTGCTTCTTAATATGGTGTTTTCACAGACGATGGTGCTTGAAATCAAGTTACCTGCGGCTGCGCAATCGGCCATGCAAAATCCGAAAGAAAACCAACAGATCGAAGTCATTGCTCGCGACGACTATATCGTTGTTAATTATCCTGCCGGTATGGCGTTGGCAAAAGTAGATAACGTGAACGGGATGTATGACTACAAAACACTCTCGAAAAAGTTACAAGATTTAAAGCGAGTATTTATTAGCAGTGGAAAAGAAAAAAAGGATATCTTGATTTTGTCGCAACCGAGTACGACGTATCAACAGCTAGTAACCTTGATGGATACGGTTCGCTCCTATCAGACAACGGTTGTTGCGGATGTGGTGAATGCAGAGCTGTTTCCTGAAATATCTTTAGGCGATGCGCCAGGTTCAGCGACTGGGCAAACGCTTGCAGCCGGAGGTGTACAATGAAGCCTACGATGCGAGAAATGCGTGAAGCTAGAAAGCAACGCCAAGCTAATCAATCAAAATTAAACCTGACGAGTTTGATGGATATTTTTACCATCTTGGTTTTTTTCTTGATGGTTAACTCCTCTGATGTACAAGTGCTTGAGAATACAAAATCAATCACGATGCCGAAGTCAGTTGCCGACCAGAAACCGAAGGAAACATTATTGCTGCAAGTGGATGGCAATAAAGTTGTGTTGGCAGGGCGAGTTATCACTGATTCAGGAAAAGTTGATAAAAGTACTGAAGATTTGATTGAACCCTTGATGAAGGAGCTAAAATATCAAGCGTCGAGGCGCCCTGAATTAACCAAAGAAGAAAAGGAAATGGGACGGTCTATCACTATTCAAGGTGATAAAGACATCCCTTATAACATTCTTAAAAAATTGATGGCAACCTGTGCAAAAGCTGGCTTTCGTGATATTTCGTTGGCAGTTTCCAAGCAGACATCCAAAATAGCACAGGGAGGTTGATAATGAGTACGCAGAGTCAATCCCTCGAAGCTATATTGCCGTGGTCTTCTTCAAGAAAAGAAGATGCGCAATTCTTTGTAATTGCTATTGTTTCCTTAATCTTTTTCATTGCTGCAATGGCCTTTTTGCAGTCGCAAGAATTACCTGAGATAGACCGAAAAAAGCTTGAGAAGTTGCCGCCACAGCTAGCGAAGGTAATCCTTAAGAAGAAAGAACTGCTTAAGATTAAGCCTAAGCCCAAGGTAAAGCCAAAACCTAAGCCCAAACCCAAACCTAAGCCCGAAGTTAAGAAAGAAAAACCGAAGCCTAAACCTGAGGTTGAAAAGGAAAAGCCAAAAGCTAAGCCAAAAAAACCAAAGGTAACGAAGAGTGAAGCACAAAAGAAGGCGAAAGCAAAAGCAAAAAAACTTGTAAAAGAGTTAGATGCATTGAATAGCTTGCGTGATGCCTTTAAAACCACTTCGGGTAAAAAACTCGTCAAAGGCGGATCTAAGGCTGTTACGGTTAATCGTAAAACCTTGATGGGAGATGCTACACAGGCAAGTGGGGGAATCCAAACCGCAGCTGTGCCATCAGCGTCAGGATTAAGTGATGCGGCAAGCCGTGCGGCGACTGACGTAGACAGTATCGCTTTAGGCGGCACTGAAGTTGCTGCATCGGAAGACCTTGCCCGGGCTGAAGCAAGCAAGAAGGCCAGTAAGAACGGTCGCCGTTCAGAGGAAAGTATTCGTGTTACCTTTGAGCAAAACAAGTCAGCCCTTTATGCGATTTATAACCGAGCGTTGAGGAAGAATTCGATGCTAGAAGGTCGGGTCGTGTTTGAGTTGACGATAGAGCCTGACGGTACTGTGTCGTCTTGCCTGATAGCGAGTTCTGTATTAGGTGATAAGAAACTGGAGCGGAGGCTGGCTTTGCGTATCAAACGCATCAACTTCGGTGAAAAGAAGGTTGTGACGACTAAAGCACGTTTGGCCATCGATTTCTTGCCAACATTAGGGTAGTTTTTGTCCTTGAGGCGATCATTGTTTAGGCAATGGTCGCCTTTTTTTGGTTAAAAATTAAGCATTTTGCGGCGATATTCTCTCTACGCTATGACCTCCTTTAGGTTTTAAAAAAAAACTGTTAATTATAAGTTGCAATATCAACCTCGCTTCCATAACCTCTCTAGGAATATATAAAAGCGCTTTAGATGTCTTTTAATCAAACAAAATAATAAGAAAAGAGGATTTTATAGATGTCCCGTACTGGTCGGAGATATTCCCGCATCTGGCAAGGATTTGCCATTATTATTGCCTTATCGGCAAAGCCAATCTTGGCAGCTCATGCCACTGTACCCGCCGTTAAGGCGACAAAGGCTAAACACTCTTTATTAGTTGATATTGAAAAAGCGGGTGACCACTTTGTCGTTGCCGGTGAGCGGGGTCATATCCTCATATCAAGCGATGCAGGTGCAAGCTGGCAACAAAGTGATGTGCCTGTGAGTCAAATGCTCAACTCAGTGAGTTTTGTTGATGCTAACTACGGATGGGCTGCAGGGTATGATGGCCATATTTTAAATACTACAGATGGTGGTAAGGCTTGGGAAATACAGCGTAATGGTCTAAATGTACAGGCAGAGGTTAATGCAAAGTCTTTACAGTTCTACCGACAAGAAGTAGCAGATCTAAAAAAACGTATGGAAAGCACCAAAATTTCCGCTTCTGAAATTCTTAACTTAAAAGATGCTTTGGATGAAGCGCAGTGGCAGTTAGACAGCGCAAAAGAAAAGATAGAATCACCCGTCGTTACAAGCCCTTTATTAGATATCTGGTTTTCTGATCGAAACAATGGTTGGGCTGTAGGGGCTTTTGGTACTTTGTTAAGAACCACTGATGGGGGGATTAATTGGTTGGATATTAGTGGTCGTATCGATAACGAAATGGGGTACCACTTAAATGCAGTTACGGGCCTTGCTGATGGCTCGATTGTTGTAGCAGGTGAATCAGGTTTTATTACGTTTACTCAAGATGATGGTAAAACTTGGAAGGTAGCTGACCTAGGTTATGAGGGCACCATTTTTGCCTTAAAGGTAAATCCTTTAGGTACGGAAATTGTCGCGACGGGCTTGCGCGGGAAAACGTTTATCGCTAAAGGCGACTGGATGGATTGGTCTGATATTACCCCTGACGTGGGTTTTTCACTGGCTGGTGTTGAGTATATTGATGATGGAAAATTCTTATTAGTGGGTGCTGGAGGGACGCTCGCATTGACTAAAGATGGCGGGGTGACTTATAGCTACAAAACACTCGTTTCACGCGCATCGATCAGTACGGCTGCTTACCAAGGTAATAATCAATTTATCCTTGTGGGGCAAGGCGGTATTCGTTTAACTTCATTAACCGCTGATACTGTGAAATAAGGATAATATGATGAGTAATCAGGAAAAAGCAACGACGTATCAGTTCGGCTCAGAAGCAAAAGTTTACGAAAAGCTGATTTTTAATAATCGCCCAGTACTTCTCGTTATATTCTTTTTTGCAACGATCTTTCTTGCCATGCAGATGGTGAAAATAAAGCCAGACACTAACTTTCTAAAGATGATTCCCGGGGATCATCGTTTTATTAAAAATATGGTTGAAAACTTGGATGATGTGGGTGCTTCCGGTACCGTTATTCAAATCGCTGTAGAAAATACGCGTGGAGACATCTTTGAGAAAGACTACCTGGATACGCTGAAGCAAGTCAGCGATGAAACGTTTTATTTGACAGGTGTAAACCGGCGCTCTCAAGAGTCCATTTGGACACCTAACGTGCGGTGGTCAGCGGTAACCGAAGAGGGTTTTGAAGGCGGGCCTGTTAGTCCAAATGCTTACGATGGATCAGATGAGAAAATTGAAGAGCTTCGTCAAAATATTTTGCGTTCAGGGCGGGTGGGTAGCTTGGTCGCAGATAATTTTAAATCAGCTATTGTTCAAGTAAGTCTTTATGATGTAGATCCCGATACTAAAGAACCACTAGATTATCAAGGTTTTTCGCATGAGTTAGAAGAGAAAATTCGTCAGAAGTATGAATCAGAAAACATCAAGATTCATGTTATTGGAGTTGCTAAGCTGATTGGAGATCTTACGGATGCAGGGCCTAAGATAGTCATGTTTTTCTTAGCTGCGTTTGTTATTTCATTGTTGCTCCTATTTTGGTATTCACGCTGTTTAATTGGTTCCTTTGCGCCTCTTATTTGTTCGGTTATTGCTGTTGTTTGGCAACTAGGCATCTTAGTGACAATGGGCTATGGGCTAAGTGCATACTCTATGTTGGTGCCCTTCTTGGTCTTTGCGATAGGGATAAGTCATGGTATTCAAATCATTAACTCCATTGCTATTGATGAATCACAAGGTTTAAGTAAGGAGCACGCTTCGCGAAAAGCTTTTAGAACTTTGTATGTTGCCGGTATGACGGCATTAATCTCAGATGGTATCGGTTTTGCCACGTTGTATATTATTGATATTCAGGCGATTAAAGATCTTACGGTCGCAGCCTGTATTGGTATTTCTGTCATTGTTTTAACTAACCTTGTACTTTTGCCGATTATTATGTCTTATGCTGGCATGACAAAACGTGGCCGTAAGCATGCAGCCTCAAAAAATGACCAAGAACCAAAGTTCTGGCTGCTTTTATCTAAATTGGCTAGCCCAAAAGTTGCGCCTATTTCGATAGCGATAGCGTTGGTTGGTTTTGCTATTGGTGGTTATGGCGGTCAGTTCTTAAAAGTGGGTGATCTTGATGAGGGAGCACCAGAGCTTCGTCCAGATTCCCGTTACAACCTTGATAATAAATTTATTTCGAGCAATTACGCGGTGAGTTCAGATATTTTTCTCATCATGGTGAAAACACCGAAAGACATGTGTTCCACTTATGAAAATTTAGAGGTTGTCGATCGTTTCGCATGGCAAATGGAAAATGTTCCTGGTGTTCAATCCAGCGTGTCTTTAGCTTATGTTATTCGACAGGTGTTGAGTGGTTTCAGTGAAGGCAGCTTGAAGTGGAATACCATTCCGCGTGACCAAGCAGCAATTAACAGTACTTTTTTCCAGGTGCCTGAAGCACTTGTTAATACCAATTGTAGCTATGCGCCTTTGATTTTATTTTTAGAAGATCATAAGGCTGAAACGTTACAAAGTGTTGTTTCTGCAGCTGAGAAATTTATCGCTGACAATCAAATGGAAAACATTGAATTTTTGTTAGCCACAGGCAATGCGGGTATTGAGGCTGCAACCAATGAAGTTATTGCTGATGCGCAATCAACTATGTTGTGGCTGGTATACGGCGTTGTTTGCTTGTTGGTATTTGCGAGTTTTACATCAATTCCAGCCGTTGCTTGCATCGTTATTCCTTTAACTTTAACTTCAGCATTGTGTCAAGCCTTGATGGCCTATTTGGGGATTGGTGTAAAAGTAGCAACGTTGCCGGTTATTGCGTTAGGTGTGGGTATTGGTGTTGATTACGGTATTTATATTTACGGTAAGCTTGAAACCTACCTTAAAGAGGGAATGCCGTTAGAAGAAGCCTACCTGAACACGTTAAAAACAACAGGTAAGGCTGTTGCCTTGACGGGTATTACCTTAGCCATCGGTGTCGGTACGTGGATATTCTCACCGATCAAATTTCAGGCAGATATGGGTAAGCTCCTTACTTTTATGTTCTTATGGAATATGGTTGGTGCTATTTGGTTATTGCCGGCACTTGCACATTACCTGATTAAACCCAATAAGATACTTGCTAAAGAAAGAAAGAAGAAAGAAAAGTCAGAAAATAAATTGCAAACACGTGTCGTATAAATAATTTGTGAAAAATACTTCAGAATAAGCTTATTAGTGTTGTAATTAATTAAAATCACATTAATCTAACGCCACTTCTTAATTTATATTGAAGTGGATACTTAATCACAAGGGGTCGGTTAAAATAATGAAAACAAAGAAAATACTCACCAGTAGCTTTATGGCAGCCATGCTGGCATTGCCTGTTGCTACTTTTGCTGCGGTTTCTCAGCAAGAAGCGAGCAAGTTAGGGACGGAACTGACGCCTATGGGTGCAAATAAGTCCGGTAATTCGGATGGCTCTATTCCAGCATGGACAGGTAGCATGAATGGTGTTCCTGCAGGATTAGCTTATACAGGCAGTGGTGATGTTTATCCTGATCCTTACAGCAAAGAGAAGCCTTTATTTGTCATCACAGCTAAAAATATGGCTAAATATGAAGCCAAATTAAGTGAAGGTCAAAAGGCGTTGTTGAAAAAATACCCAACAACTTTTAATGTGCCTGTTTATACCTCACACCGTGACGGCCGTTTTTCTCAGTTAACAGAAGCACGAACCAAGTGGAACGCAACAAATACAGTATTAGTTAACGGTATTGATGGTCTGCAAAATTATACCGGTGGTGCACCTTTTCCTATGCCAAAAAACGGTGCGGAAGCCATGTGGAATGCACGTTTGATTCATCCTCACCCTACGTTAAGTGGTGATTTGGATGATATCGCTGTTTACTTGAATGGTAACCAGCAAAAACGTCGACAATCTATGATACAAGAATTTCCTTATTCGTATCCACAAAATAAAGTGGGTGATACCGAAATACAAATTGGTAAAAATGGTGGCTTTGTTCATGTAACTGTTGTTGAGCCTGCACGTCAGAAAGGACAAATGACAATCGTACATGAAGCGATGGATCAGGTTAAAAATGATCGACAAGCATGGGTTTATATTCCAGGCTCACGTCGTGTACGTCGTGCACCGACCGTTGGTTATGATACGCCGGATGGCCCAGGTGGATTGGTTACCGTTGATGACTCTTTAGGTTTTAATGGTGCAATGGATCGTTATGATTGGACTTTAGTAGGTAAACAGGAAAAGTATATTCCTTATCATAACTATAAGTTTGATACCCCCGATGTTAAGTACGATACACTTTTACTCAAAGGACATACTAACCCTGATTTCATGCGTTATGAATTACATCGCGTATGGGTTGTAGAAGCTAACCTGAAAAAAGGTGCGCGTCACGTTTATGCTAAGCGTCGTTTTTACATCGATGAAGATAGCTGGCAGATTGGCTTAATCGAAAGCTATGATGGCCGTGGTGATCTTTGGAAAGTTGGCATAATGAATACTTTATATGATTATTCCATTAAAGGTTATATTGCAAGAGCGCAGGTTTATCATGACCTAAGTTCTGGCGCTTATGTCAGCACGCGTATGGTCAATGAGACGGCTCAACCAAACCTCATGGCTACACCAAAAGGCTCAAAGTACTTTACACCTGCTAATCTCAGGAAAATGGGTACACGATAATCTGTTAAAAAACCGCTTCGGCGGTTTTTTTTTGCCCGCCCATTTTTTTCTTAACGTCCTTTTATTTCTTTTTTATTGCTTGTTTTTTGATACGTGTCTTTTCAAATTTAGTGCTATCTGCTGCTGACTTAAGAAATCGCTGATGCAATGATCTATTTTTTGTGGCAAAGACGGTTGACTGAAAATAGTGAACTATTTAAATGAAATCTGACGTCATCAGAATGAAAATTGACCTAGCTTCTAGGTTACTTTAAACCTCCTTTAGTCGACGTTAAACCACTCTTTACTTGCCTTATCTGGAAAAAATTTAAACAGCAACAATATCTTGTTATCTTATGTCAACAGAACCTAATTATTATAAAATATTTACTTATTTGAGGTAAACCATGCATAGGCTTATTACTCGGCATGTTAAAGAGCATACCGAAAAAACTGCGATTGTATTTGGCGATCAGTCCTTTAGTTATCATTGGTTAGAAAAGCAATCTATGGTGCTTGCGGCATTTTTACAGGCAGAAAAAGTGAAGAAATTTGCTTTTTGCATGGCAAATTCCCCTGTGAATGTCCTTGCTTATCTAGCTACAAGCATTGCTGGCTGTGATGTATTAGCTATTAATCCACGTTTGACCCACTTCGAACTATCAGAAATACTGAATGAATTTCAGCCTGATTTATTTATCATTGAATCAGACAGATTAGCCACTGATATTAATACTGTTGGTAAAGATAACAATATTCGTATCGTAACGGTTGATAAAAGAAATCCACTTGAAGGCGATCTCTGGTCTGATATGGCTAAGTACCAAGACCATGGAAAACAGTTTTCTGCCGATTCAACAAAAACCCATATTTATCATCTGACATCAGGTGCACAAGGCCATTCAAAATATTGTGAGCATACCGTTGAGCAAATAACGCGTTATGCACTTAATCGTGCCGAGGATATGGGCTTTACTCAAGATGATGAATTACTCGTTAACCTTTCACTTAACCATGCTTTTGCTTTTTCCTACCAATTGTTACCGGCACTTGCTATGGGGTTGCCGTTACATATCATTCCAGCCTTTGATAGCGGGCGAGTATTTGATGAAATTGTTAAAGGTAAAGTAACGTCACTTGCTATGTTGCCGACAATGGCTTATCACCTTGCATTATATGCCCAAAAACAACCACCTTTTCAGCATTGTCTGCGCTATTGTTTAGTCGCAGGTGATGCGCTTCCTACGGCTTTCCAGAAAAAGTTTAAAGATGTTTTTGCAAAAAATCTGTACCAAGGCGTAGGTATGACAGAAGTGTTTGGCTATTCACAAAACACACCGAATTTGCATGACATGGAAAGCTCTGGTCGCCTGTTTGATTCAGTGACCATGCAAATACGCAATGACCATGGCGACGTGTTAGGCGCTAATAAGATTGGCGATGTTTTTATTAAAAATGAAGCAACGTTAAACCAATATCTGTTTCAACCTACGTTGACACAAAGCGAGCTTGCAGATGGGTGGGTCAATTCCGGCGATGTTGGCTATGTAGATGCACAGCGATTTTTTTATTTTTTAGGCCGTAAGAAGCAAATTATTATTCGTGGCGGGTCTAACATTTCACCGGTTGAAGTAGAGTCTGCTATTTATCGTCATGCAGGTGTTTTGCAATGTGCAGTAGTGGGTAAAGACTGTGAGGTTTGGGGGCAGACTGTGTGGGCTTATATTGTGCTCGATGACAACTTTGATGGCCATGCGGATGAGATCTATCAGCATTGCAAGGAATACCTCGCTGAATATAAAGTACCTGAACGGATTCACTTTGTTGACGCGCTTCCACAAAATGCAACAGGAAAAATAGATCGTTATCAACTGCAGGCGCTTGCTAATGAAACAGAGCGATTAGTAGGGCGGTAGGCAGCTTCTTAATCGCCGTTGGTATGTATATTCACACCCGATGTACTTCTTCGATAAGGATCATAAGAAAACCGAGTGAGCTGTTCTGCACGAAATTATTTTTGATTCGACAGAACTAATAGGACGACCTTGCCATTAAATTCCTCATATGAGTTGCCATCGCGGCAACTTAAGCCTCCGTTTCCCATCCAATCAATAGCTTGTAAAAAAATTCTTGGCAATAAGGATCTTTTCCATGCTGAAATAATCATATAGATAAGCTATTGCTTCGAAAATTTGTAGGCTTGGTAAAATTTATCAATTATTGCTTGGTTTTGTTGGCGTAAGATAACAAAGCCAAGCTTTGTTGAACCCTTGTTTCAGTCTATGTTTATATCATGCAATTCAATAAATTGAGTTGTTTTATTTTTATCGATTTATTCGATTCAAGTTATTGGCAGTGATAAGGCGTATAGGAGGTGAATCTATTGTGGGAAAGACGTCAAAAATAAATGCGAAAAGACAGTTTGATTTAGTCTTATTTGGTTCAACAGGCGATTTGGCGCTATTGAAATTAATTCCTTCAATATATCGCGCTTTTAAAGAAGGCGATATTGATGCTCGTACACGCCTTTTCTTCTGCTGCAGAAAAGAAAAAGATTTTCTAGGGATGAAAGAAAATCTATATACAGTGTTGAAAGCTAATTTAGAGAGTGATGAGTACGCAGCAAATACTTGCGCTGATTTTCTACAGCTTGTTATACCTATCCAAATTAACCTTCAAGAAAAGGGAAGTTTAGCTTCGCTACAGACTGATTTACAAAAAGAACCTGATAGGATTAGAGTTTTCTACTTGGCCGTACCTCCCTCCAGCTATGGAGATATAGCAAATCAATTACACCAGTACACATTAATTACGAGCAAAACCCGTTTGGTTATAGAAAAACCCATTGGCCATGATCTTGTCTCATCAAAAAAGCTAAATGATGATCTGTCGCGTTATTTTAATGAGAATCAGATCTATCGGATTGACCATTACCTCGGAAAGGAAACCGTACAAAATCTTTTAGCTCTCAGATTCAGTAATACCTTGTTTCAACGTATCTGGCATGCCGATGCAATCGATCATATACAGATCAGTATTAATGAATCCGTTGGTGTTAATGGACGTGCTGGTTATTACGAAGGCGTCGGCGCGCTTAAAGATATGGTTCAGAATCACTTGCTACAGCTGTTGTGTATGATTGCTATGGAGTCACCTAATCAGCTAACCGCAGAAGCAATACATCAAGAAAAGATAAAGGTTCTAAAAGCATTAAGACCATTAACGAGCAGCGATGTAGATACATATACGGTCAGGGGGCAGTATGTTTCAGGTACTGTCAATGGTCATGTTGAGAAGGGTTATCTGGATGATATAAATAAAGAAGCGAGCACGACAGAAACATTTGTTGCGATTAAGGCATTTGTTGATAGCTGGCATTGGTCAAATATTCCTTTTTACCTTCGAACGGGTAAGCGTCTTAAGCGTCGAAGTGCAGAAATTGTTATTCAATTTAAACCGGCCGCTCATCAGGTTTTCCCTGAACAATCTGATCGTATCCAGGCTAACCGGATGATTATTCAACTACAACCTAAGGAGCGATTACAGCTGATTGTGATGACAAACGATATGTCTAAAGTGGGTGCAGTCCTTAAGCCTGCAGTTTTGGATTTGAATTTTACAGATCAAATTAAAGGTTATAGAAGTTATGCCTATAAGCGGTTATTTCTAGATGCAGTCGATGGGAATCAAACGCTATTTATACACAAAAATGAAGTTGAGGCAGCTTGGGCATGGATTGATCCTATTGTCGAACACTGGAAGGAAAATGAAAACAATATGCACAATTATCAAGTTGGGACTTCTGGGCCTGATGCAGCGAACCGGTTGATAGAAAAGGATGGGCGGCACTGGATAGATATTTAATTATCCAATGCTACAAATGGCTATATGAGAAGGCAGCACTGAACCTTCGTGTTTCAAATCATCTACGCTGAAATTTTCGAATTCAATGCTTTAAAATGAATAGGCGGATTCAACCCTTTAAACCCAAAATAATAATAAAATCTATGGATGAAGCGACAATATTGAATTATATATTCCGCTTTATGTGCTGAAAGAACAGCTGCAGGCCCTATGGAAAAAAGAAACGGTTGAAGAGATTAAAGGATCATTAGCAGAATGTTGTCTTATCTCTAGAGGCACCAACCTTCTGTCATTTCATCAACGTTAACTTGGCGGGTCGATTGAGAAAGTTACCGATGGTTTTTTTCTGATTCGGTTGAAGGAAACTATTTTTACCGACAACTTCGATTAACATATAACCAAGTTTAACTAAAATTCATATAATCCATTAATTTTTTGAAACTTTTAATTTAATTTTTATACTAACTACATTATTTTTAATTATTAAAAGATATTATGTATAGATATTTATCATGCTTAGCTTTTTACTTATTATGTGTTTGTTTAGATGTTAGTTATCTTCATGCTGGCCAAATGAATTCTACCGATAAGAACCCCCCAGAAAGGTTTTACCCTAAGGATGGCGGCCCTATTGATATTAGAGGTATGGGTTCTCCTGCTGTGCTACGTGCCAAGCATGCTAAGGATGGTTGGGTGGACGGTGAATTATTAAACGTAGTTGTTATTGGAAAAGAAAATGATTGTGGCTTAGGTCAAGTAAACAAATTAAGAGGGGCGATGCCCTACGCAACATTTGAAACATGTCCGGTCAGGGGTCAGGGTGATGTTGGTAGAGTGTTAGGGGATACAAAAACTGAAGGTGAAAACCGTAAGCCAATGAAATACTATCAGCCTGTAGTGATAGGCGACTTAGGCGATATTGATAAAGAGGGTAGACTTTCAGATTACCCTAAAGTACCTTCTCGTCTTAGGGAAGTAGCATTTTAAACATTACCAGCGTATGATGCCCTACCATTACATGTCTAAAGTTGTTTATTCTCTATTTTATTTATGCCCACTTCAATTGATATAGAACCTGAGTATATTTCTCTCTTCAAATTAGCAGCCAGGCTATTAAAAAACCCTGAAAAAAGACTTTTTATGGCTGAAGTTTCTGAAACCCTTTGCAGTGGAAGTGCCCGGTTGACTGAATCAACCTTTGGGTTTGGACGAAAGGCGGTTGCATTAGGGATCAACGAAAAAAAAACTGGGATGATCTGTTATGGAAATTATGAACCCTGCGGAAAAAATAAATCCGAGGTTGCACTGGTAGGCCTTGAAGATGATATCCGTAGCCTGGTTGAGCCTGAAAGCCAAGCGGATTCACGGTTAAGAAATACATTTGCCTATACCCGCATAACGGCCAAAGTTGTACGGCAGAAGCTAGTCGAGGAAAAGAACTGGCAAGAAGACCTTCTACCTAAAGAGCGAACCATTAGCAATATCCTGAATAGGATGGGTTATAAGCTCCGCAAGGTGCAGAAATCCAAACCTGAAAAAAAATACCAGAAACTAACGCCATCTTCGACAACGTCAACAAAGTTAGAGCAGAAGCCAGTCAACGACAAAACACGTTGCAGATCAGCATAGACTGCAAGGCTACTGTTAATCTCGGCGACTTTTCCAGAGCGGGTAAATCTCGCGGAGCAGAAGTGGTCCAGGCGCTAGATCACGATATGGCAGATAAAGATAAAATGGTGCCATTTGGGATTCTTAACCTAGATAACGATCAACTCCATGTTGTTTATGGACTCTCCTACAAGACGAGCGACTTTAGGGAAGTAGCATTTTAAACATTACCAGCGTATGATGCCCTACCATTACATGTCTAAAGTTGTTTATTCTCTATTTTATTTATGCCCACTTCAATTGATATAGAACCTGAGTATATTTCTCTCTTCAAATTAGCAGCCAGGCTATTAAAAAACCCTGAAAAAAGACTTTTTATGGCTGAAGTTTCTGAAACCCTTTGCAGTGGAAGTGCCCGGTTGACTGAATCAACCTTTGGGTTTGGACGAAAGGCGGTTGCATTAGGGATCAACGAAAAAAAAACTTGGATGATCTGTTATGGAAATTATGAACCCTGCGGAAAAAATAAATCCGAGGTTGCACTGGTAGGCCTTGAAGATGATATCCGTAGCCTGGTTGAGCCTGAAAGCCAAGCGGATTCACGGTTAAGAAATACATTTGCCTATACCCGCATAACGGCCAAAGTTGTACGGCAGAAGCTAGTCGAGGAAAAGAACTGGCAAGAAGACCTTCTACCTAAAGAGCGAACCATTAGCAATATCCTGAATAGGATGGGTTATAAGCTCCGCAAGGTGCAGAAATCCAAACCTGAAAAAAAATACCAGAAACTAACGCCATCTTCGACAACGTCAACAAAGTTAGAGCAGAAGCCAGTCAACGACAAAACACGTTGCAGATCAGCATAGACTGCAAGGCTACTGTTAATCTCGGCGACTTTTCCAGAGCGGGTAAATCTCGCGGAGCAGAAGTGGTCCAGGCGCTAGATCACGATATGGCAGATAAAGATAAAATGGTGCCATTTGGGATTCTTAACCTAGATAACGATCAACTCCATGTTGTTTATGGACTCTCCTACAAGACGAGCGACTTTATTTGTGATGCACTGCAATTGTGGTGGGAGAATGTCAAAGAAGCTAACAAGGACAAAGATGAGCTGATTATTTATACAGACAATGGCCCGGAGAGTAATAGCCTGCGAACTCAGTTTCTTTTGCGGATGGTGCAATTTTCCAGTCAAACTGGGCTGAGAATCAGGCTGGTTTACTACCCTCCTTATCACAGCAAATATAATCCCATTGAAAGGCGGTGGGCTTTTTTGGAAAGCCATTGGAATGGCACACTTCTAAATTCAGTTCATGTGGTGGTGGAGTGGACAAAAAGTCTTGTGCATAAATGTAAAAAAACAATTGTTGATTTAATTGATAAGGTTTATACGAAAGGTGTAAGGCCAAGTAAGGAAGTGCTTGACGAGATTCAACCCCACATTACAAGACATGCCGAGCTGAAAAAGTGGGATGTGACTATACACCCAAAAAAGGTATCTTCTTAAATGCTGCCTCCCTTATTTGTGATGCACTGCAATTGTGGTGGGAGAATGTCAAAGAAGCTAACAAGGACAAAGATGAGCTGATTATTTATACAGACAATGGCCCGGAGAGTAATAGCCTGCGAACTCAGTTTCTTTTGCGGATGGTGCAATTTTCCAGTCAAACTGGGCTGAGAATCAGGCTGGTTTACTACCCTCCTTATCACAGCAAATATAATCCCATTGAAAGGCGGTGGGCTTTTTTGGAAAGCCATTGGAATGGCACACTTCTAAATTCAGTTCATGTGGTGGTGGAGTGGACAAAAAGTCTTGTGCATAAATGTAAAAAAACAATTGTTGATTTAATTGATAAGGTTTATACGAAAGGTGTAAGGCCAAGTAAGGAAGTGCTTGACGAGATTCAACCCCACATTACAAGACATGCCGAGCTGAAAAAGTGGGATGTGACTATACACCCAAAAAAGGTATCTTCTTAAATGCTGCCTCCCTTAGTGATGATGATATAGGGACTCTCCAGTGTATATTAAAAGCTGCCGTACATTGGAAAGATGGGCCATTTACCTATTCAGCGGATACTAGAAAATACAATCGATGAGAGCGATGTCATCCAATTGGATGGTCATGGGATTATGGATAGATTTAGAAGCTATGTTTATGTTTCCGAGTGGGGCGCCCAATATGAAGTTAAACTCAGCTTAAAGACGCAAATCTCACAGTAAATTCCGCTTTAAAGTGTCATTTTCGCCAATAATATGGTGAAATTCGCCTTTTGGACTGTTTTTATGGCGCAAGTGGATCTCGCAAAACTCGCTGCAGTGATTGAGCAAACCCTGCTCAAAGATCGACATTATCTTCAGCAACGATCAGCAATGATCAGGTCGCTCTTAGCCAAGCCAGATCTTGACCAGGGTTTGATTGGAAAGGAGATGTCGAAATTCGAGAGTGTCGCCAAGCGTTCTCATCAGATCTTACAATCTAGACAAAAACAACAACTGGACATTCAGTACCCCGAACAGCTACCCGTCAGCGAGCGTCGTAAAGAGATTGCACAGTTGATTGAAAAGCACCCAGTGGTGATTTTAGCGGGTGAAACAGGGTCAGGTAAAACAACCCAATTGGGCAAGCTTTGTCTCGAATTAGGGCGTGGACGCTTTGGGCAAATTGCTCACACTCAGCCTCGACGAGTAGCTGCTACTTCGGTGGCAAAACGTATTGCGGAAGAACTTAACCAACCACTTGGGCAATCTGTCGGTTATCAAATTCGGTTTAAAGCGGAAGCCACGGAGGCAACTGTACTCAAACTAATGACCGACGGTGTACTGCTCGCAGAAATTGCTAAAGATCGGCGTTTAATGCAATACGATACGTTGATTATCGATGAAGCCCATGAGCGCTCGTTGAACATTGATTTTATTCTTGGCTACATCAAGCAGCTTTTGCCACAACGGCCCGAGCTAAAAGTCATCATCACCTCTGCTACCATCGATGTAGAAGGATTCTCTTCACATTTTGACCAAGCGCCGGTTATTGAAATCAGTGGCAGAACCTTTGCTGTAGAAAAGCGTTATTGTTCAGTGGCGTCTGTCAGTGAAGAAAATGATATCAATCAGGCCATCGCCTGCGTACTTGAAACCATCGAGCGCGAAGAAAAGCAGTCAGGGCAAGTTAGCCATGCCAAAGATGTGCTGGTGTTTTTGCCGGGTGAAAACGATATTCGTCAAGCATCTTTAGCATTGCGAAAATCCTCGATGCGTATGGATGTTTTACCGTTGTATGCGCGCCTTAATCCAAAAGAACATGGGAAAATATTTAACCCGCCCAAGCAATCGCTTCGTCGCGTTATTCTGGCCACTAACGTTGCTGAAACCTCATTGACGGTTCCTGGTATTGGTTACGTGATTGATTCAGGGCTGGCGCGTATATCACGTTACAGCACGCGTGCAAAAGTGCAAAGGCTGCCAATTGAGAAAATTGCCAAATCCAGTGCAGATCAACGTGCGGGTCGGTGCGGGCGAATTGCCGCAGGTATTTGTTACCGCTTGTACAGTGAAGACGATTTCAATACACGACCAGATTTTACCGAGCCAGAAATTCAGCGCACGAATTTATCGCAAGTTATCTTACAGATGCATGCGCTGGGGCTAGGTGATATTGCACGCTTTGCGTTTATTCAGCCGCCAGAGCAAAAGCTCATTAATGACGGTGTGAAACAATTGATAGACCTCGCCGCACTTGATGAACGCAAGCGGTTAACCCCCATGGGTCGAAAAATGGTGCGCTGGCCATTAGATCCAAAATTATCGCGCATGATGATTGCCGCTGAGGCATCCGGTTGCACGCAAGAGATGCTTATCATTGCCTCTGCGCTTGCCACACAAGATCCGCGGGAAAATCCCAGTGATAAAAAAGAAGCCGCGAGAGAAAAGCACAAACAGTTTGCCCACGAACAATCGGATTTTTTTGGCCTCATGCAATTATGGGATGAGGTAGAGGAGCAGCGGCAAGATTTGAGCAGTAATCAATTTCGCAAATATTGCAGCAGAAATTTTTTATCATGGCAGCGATTGAAGGAATGGCGTGATGTTCATAAGCAACTGCGTTTGTTGGCCAAAGAGAGTGGTGCGCAGCTCAATCAAGAGCCCGCCGCTTATAGCGAGGTGCATAAAGCCATACTCACAGGGGTTGCTGCGCAGATTGGCATGAAAGATGAAAAGGTACTGTATCAAGGTACGCGTAATCGCCAGTTTAGACTGTTTCCAAATACAAGCATTTACAAAAAATCACCTAAATGGGTAGTGGTGGGTGAGTTGCTTGAAACCAGCCAGTTATATGGGCATCGAGCAGCAAAAATTGAGCCTGAGTGGGTGATTGATGCAGCGCCTCAGCTGCTTAAATATGAGTACATTGAGCCACACTTTAGCCGTAAACAAGGGCGTGTAGCGGCATTTCAAAAAACCAGCCTTTATGGGTTGGTGTTAGAGGATAAAAAGCGGGTTGGTTATGCGGATATTGATCGAAAGGTCAGTCGTGAATTATTTATTCGTCAGGGCCTAGTCGAAGGGCAATTGGTTTCTCGATTACCGTTTTATCAACATAATCAAAAGCTGCGTGGGGAAATTGAAGCCCTTGAAGAGAAGCAACGTCGTCGAGATTTATTGGCCAATGATGACGATATTTTTGATTTCTACAATCATCAGTTACCAGAAAATATTCACAACCTTAAATCGCTGGAAACTTTTTGTAAAAATCACAAAAATAAAAAAGTGTTGTTTGCTGGCCGTGATGTATTTTTAAAAGAAATCTTGGATGAGAATGCGCAGGATTTTCCCGCCATGATTGCATGGGAGAATGTAGAGTACAGCCTCAGTTACAAATTTCAGCCAGGTAAAGTTGACGATGGCGTTTGTGTGCGGTTGCCCGTTGCAACACTTAACCGTGTTCCTAGGCATCTATTTGAATGGCTAGTGCCGGGTTTATTTAAAGAAAAGTGCGAAGCCTTATTAAAAACCTTACCCAAACAAATACGGCGTAATCTCGTACCTGTACCTGATACGGTTGCTAAATTGATGCCATTACTAAAAAAAGATAACGTTTCATTGACGGATGCATTGATTGTTGCGATAAGAAAACAAAAAGGACTAACCATCACCCCAGCAGATTTTCAGCGAGAGAAGCTAGATAATTATTATTTGCCCCTGTTTGAGCTGCGTGATGACAAGAATAACGTCGTAGAAATTTCCCGAGATTTGTCGGGGTTAATCAAAGATTATGGTCATAAAGTACAGCAAGCTTTAGATAAGAAAGTTGATAAACAAAAATCTGCACCCGCGAAGCGTTGGGAGTTTGGAGACATCGAGCAAAAGCAGCAATTTAAGCAATCGGGTACATGGATGACATCGTTCCCTGCATTGGAAGATTGTGGTGATGCGGTGCGGCTAAAGCTGACGGATTACCCTGATATGCAGATGAAGGTTCATCGTAAAGGATTGGTCAGGCTCGCACGTTTATATTTGCCGCAGCAAGTTAAGTATCTAAAAAAACAAATCTTTTCATCGAATGCGATGCAGTTGAAGTTAACGGCTGAATTTGAACCTCAAGCGTTAAAAGAAGATTTGCTTGCCGCCGCATTCAATCACTGTTTTCTTGCGGGTAATCTGCCTTTTGATCAGGCATCTTTTGAACAAGGTATCAACAAGAGAAAACAAGATTTAGCTTCCGTGGCTAGCCACCTTGAAAAAACCGTGCAGTTGATTATGGACAGTGATTATGACGTGCGGGTTTTGCTATCAAAACTCACCACAAAAACCTATAAGCCTATTGTTAATGATATCGTGAAACAGAGAAAGCGTCTTTTGTATCAGGGGTTTATCTATAGCACACCGATTGACTATTTTAATGAGCTGCCTCGCTATTTTCTGGCGATAAAACAACGTTTAGAAAAAGTAGGTCAACAGTTAAGTAAAGATTTGCCGGTTGTTGGTGAGTTCATGGCTATTGATGAAAAAATCGCAATGCTCACAAAAGACTGTCCCGAAATTGGGGTTAACGAGCACCTCATCAAGTATCAATGGATGCTCGAAGAATATCGGGTGTCGCTATTTGCACAGCAACTTAAAACCAAATATCCCATTTCCAAAAAACGACTAGAAAAGCAATGGACTTTGATCATTCAAAGCCTTGATTGACCTTACGATTTGTTAAGGGCACGTTATTTGCACGGGCGTTAACATAAAAAAAGCTATAGTTTATACATTAAATAGATAAATAAAATATTTATGATAAAAAAAACTATAGCAGTTTTGGCTTCGCTGTTGCTTTTTAATTGTGCATTCAATTCTGATAATAATGAGTCGGAATATGGTTATGTGGTATTGCTGATTTCCGCCGAAAATAACCACCACCTCTTTTTTAATTTTCCTTTTGACGGCATATATCTTATCGATAAACACAATAATTATCGAAAAATAACAGGGAATGAAAACTATTCGGTTAACCTTTCAAGGCTAAAAAATCATAGTGAAGTTTTGCTTAAAATAAAAGTACCCGCTGATACCTATTATGGCATCGCTGTCGATACTGACTTAAGTAAAATGCAAGTGAAAAGCATCCATGACGATAAAATAATAACGCCCGTATTACATGATGGGTACGGGGCAGAAGTTAAAAGTCAAACAGTGCTTTATAGGGTGCGGAGTAATTTCGACAGCAATGGCCCTCTAAAAATTCTGCCAAACCAAGTGTCAAGCCTTTCATTAATGTTTGATATTGATGCATCTACTCGTATCTTATCGGTTGATGAGAAGGCCAATCGAAATCTTCTGGTCATGCCGGTATTTCATGCATCGACTATTGTGCCATTTCCTAATGCCTTACAAGTAACGGGTACAATCAGTGCTGCTGATAGCCACTCTGTATCCATTTTACCGCTTAAGTCGAAAACGTCTCTTGATATACCTATCGACCAAGAAACAATCATCAAAGTCGATGGCAAGGAGGCGACGTTAGAACAGCTTATTCAAGCTGTCGGATCTGGAGAGAAAGGTATCGCTACCGGTTCGTTCTCTCTTGTCAGTGGGGTTCTCCTTAGTTATATAGATTATTTTAATGAAGATAATCTGTATCGGTTTGAGGGTTACATCAGCCAGAAGCAATTTTTCTTCGGTAGCCGTGAAACATTAAGTGTAAAGGAAAGAAGTTTTGATTTTATAAAAAAAGCGATTAAAGATGTTGATGTGAGAGATGCACCGCTCATGGTGTCTGGCTTAACCACTAAAAATACAACGCTTGAAATGCGCGATTTTAAGGTAAATAATTTACAACTCACTGGTAAAGTTAAGACGGAAAATACAGATGATTTTGAATTTTCAACGCTAAGTATTAATGCCCTTGATGCGTCACTTTTTTTTCATGACGATGAAGCGGTTACTGTTACGAGTCAGCAAAAAATAGGTGTATCAAATGATTTAATCTCCTTAAATGGTCAGTTTACAGGTAATGTATTTCAATCAATGAATACGAGTTTTATTGATGAGCGACAGTTGAGAATGATGGTCACCCTACCTTTATCGAGTGAAAGCAGTTTACTTGCATCGGTAAAACGTGAAGCTCTTGTTATTGATGAAGCGTATTTGAATGAATATTTCTCTTATTTAAAAATCTCCGATGAACCTATTTATCAGGAAATGGATGAATCAATAAAGAAAATCATTATTGATCTTTTACCTAATCACTTAGTCGTTATTGTCAATATAGACCCTTATTTATATGATATTTTACAGTTAAGTGATTTGTCAGCATTGATAAGTACCTTAAATGGTAAGACAGCTGAGGGGTTCATTATTAATTCAGCCATCGCAGATGGTTATATAGAAGGCGATGTATTTCTTGCGAAAAGTCTTGTCATTAGTGTTTCTATAGGGGTGGGTGAATTATCTAACGCCAACTTATCTGGACAAATGCAGCCTTTTTCTATTCTGAAAGGGGCAGTTGTTAATACAAAAAAAGCGTTGTTTAAAATGAATAATCTATTATCAAAATTTAGCAATTATATGGAAATGAATACGAATGAAATAAAAAAAGCTAAAAATGTACCGTTAAAGCCTAAAATTCCAGGTGATTGGCGTCTTTTGCGAGGTACGTGGGTTGATATGGATGCCATTACAAGAGGGAATGATGCGCGGATTTTTGGTGAGGGTGTTGAAGCCAAAGATGTTTCTTCATCACGTAAAAGTTCTGATCTTATTAGGAATATAGGCTTAAAAAATCCAGATACGGGAGAGTTTATTGCACGAAAAATAAATTATTTTGATAAAATTGAAGGAGGAAAAAACACTACGGTCTCTCTCTCCGAGCGGTTAGATAAGTTAAGCCAAATCCCCTTTTTCAAAGACTTAGGTGATGGCGTTGATGCAGTCAAAGATTTTAAGACAAAATTGGTATTGCAAGATTATATCTCTGCCGTAAAGAGCAACGATACGGAGGCCGTAAAGAAAAACATGTTTCATACCCATTTTTCAGAGGGCAAAAATCAATCTTTGCTTTCCATGTTAATGGTCGATGTTCCTGATAATTATGATTTGAAATTGAACCATCGCTCAATAAATTCGTTAATGATAGAGAATGATGATAGTGGTATGTTGAAGAAGTTGTTACGCAATAATCCAGAGGCTTATAAGCAGATTTATGCAGCCTATGAAGATGTTATGGTTAAATCTATATTTGCTAATGAGAAGTCGCTCTCCAGCATGTATCAGCTGACTCAAAGTGGCGATGAAAAAGCAAAAGAATCATTTGTTAGCAAATTATCAAAAAAAATAACGGAAGGCGATACAGAAAAGATAAGCGGCACCTTTAAAAAAATTAACAGTGTGATTGCATCCTCGATTAAAGAACAAAATATTTCTTTGGATAGCCCATTAGATCTAACAAAACAAAAAGCGCTCTTATCTCATATCGATAAATCAATCAGGTCAGCCGCTGCTTCGGTAACGGCCGATAATACGTTAAAGCAATACGCTTCGTCGTTTGATTCGGAGATATCTACTGCAAATAAAGCCACGAAGGCCATGAACACGAATATGGAAAGTTTATCTATGGATAAATTTTCAGCAGAAGTGTTTAAAGCCGTGAAAAAGAATTCGGTGACTACGTCAGGTTGGGGTGTAGAGGTTGTAAGGCCTGTGACGACTGTACCAAATATCGATAGGTATTCCCCAGCAAGGCAACCTAAGCGCAGATAGCATACTCAGATAGGCCGATCACCCTTGAAGATGCAATGGCAGCTCATGGGGATTCGCTCGCTTGCCGCCTTCTTGCATCTCCAATTCCGATGGGTATAGGTCGTAATGCTTTGACGAATGGAAACCTAAAGGAATGGCCGCAGCTGCAAGTAAGGGAGTCATGGTATTAAATAAAGCATTTGCATAAAAGAGCTAAAAATTGTGTAAACAATAACGACAGTTTTTGATTTTATTGGAAATGCTCGACGAGAACCTCATCACGTATCAGTGGAAGCTCAAGGAATACTGGGTGTGCACAGCAACTTAAAACCAAATATCCCATTTCCAGAAAGCACCTTGATAAACAATGGTATATTTCTATTTATTCTTTGAAAACGTAATAACTTTCTATATCTCGATCTAAACTAAAAGAATTTGGATCTTTAGTATCATGATAAAGTGGATTTCATTTCTTATTGTCTGTTTATCATCTTGCTCTCAAGAAACTCTGAAAGTATCAAATGGTACTTTAAGAGTATATTTGTCATCCAGTGAGAATAATTTTATTTATTTCAATTTTCTCATAGAAAATATTTATTTGATTGACAAAAATGGCCAGATGTTAAATCTTGGCGACGGCGCAAGTTATGAAGTTAATTTTTCAGGATTAGACACAAAGAGCGAGATGATCCTGAATATAAGTCTTCCAGAGGAAAATTATTATAATATTGCGTTGGATGTTAATTTAAGTAAAGCAATCATAAAAAACATCAATGATGGGGAAATTGAAACACTGAATATTTATGACGATTACGGCTTGAAGTGGAATGAAAATAAATCCTCCTACCGTATAGAGAGTAATATTAATGGCGGATTTCCACTTGAAATCCGTCGGGGTAAAGTGGCAAATCTCTCTATAGATCTCGATATTGATGCCAGTACACGATGGTTATCAATAGACAAAAAATCTGTTGGCAATGTTCTGGTTTCTCCCGTTTTTAACGTTTCTTTGTTGCCAACGTATCCAAATAATATTCATTGGGTTGGAGAAATAATTGACTTCAACAAAAAGTCTATGCGTGTTATGCCCATAAAACCCAATATAGAGCAATTACCTATAACGGTACCCTTATATGAGAGTGCATCTTATCAGTTGAATGGTGAAGATTACGATTTAGACGATTGGCAACGTCTTGCTACCAGTGACAAATACCAAATAGGCAGTTTTTCAGGTTCGGTAAAAAATAATGATATTCAAATAAAATCGATTAATTATGTTACCGGATTTTCCTTGTATTTAAATCAGGGTGTGATGACAAAAGAACATATGTTTGTAGGCCAACAAGAAGAAATAACGAAATCATCAGCGTCGGTGAAATTCATAGAGGAAAAAGTGGGTAATCATGATGCTGCAGTGGCAACGACACTCTCTTATGCGTCACATGAATCAGTACTTGATATGAAGAGTGAGGTTCAGTGGGGGGCTTCGTTAACGGGAACGATTACTGAATCGAATAGTACTGAATTAAGGTTACAGCCATTAAGCGTGAATAACTGGCATTCGTCTTTATTTTTTAATGCAGATGATGAGGTTTCAATCCTTACTCAGCGCGAAGATTTTTCTATAAATGATCAAATAACCTTTCATGGAAGATTTACAGATGATAATTTTCAATCTGCTGGTGCTGATTATATCGATGCAAGAAATCAACGTATTCATATAGCTTTGCCCTTATCAAGTGGTGAGGATATTTTTTCCGCTGTGACAAATGAGGGATTTGTTATTGATAAGGAAATTGTAGAGGATGTATTTTATTATCAAAAGCTCTCCGCATCACCGACGGGTGAGGATGTTGATCAAAGGGTTAATGAAATTATTATAGATACCGCACCTGATAAGCTCGTTATTTTGACTAAGAGAGTTCAGCCTTCGGAGGATATCTATCGATTATTGTCGATTAAAGATTTTATTCACGTACTTAATGAGCAGAGGTTGCAAGGTTACCTTGTTAATTCTGTTGTTGCTGATGGGTATGTTGATGATCGTACTTTTGTGGCCACCAATATAATCGTTACACTGTTTCCTCTTGTAGAAAAAAAGGCTTCTGATGCTATGTTGAGTGATAAGCTTTCAGGCATTCAATTAGCGGGGCCTTTTTTATTGGTAAAGTCTATTTCTTCTAGAATAAAGAAATATTTTAATAGTAACAATAAGACTTTTCTAAATCCATTTTTAAGAACTAAAGCACCTAAACGTAAAGCGCCTGCGAGAAAAATTGAAATCACTTTAGCTGGGCAAGCGGATTTGTCTTCTTTTATGAATGAAGGTATGGATGCTAATCAAAAGTTAAGAAAGTTCACGTTGTTAAATCCTATTGTTGGCGATTATTTGAGTGTTAAAATGAATGCCATGATTGCTAATTCATCTCCATTGGAGAGTTTTAATAAGTCATCGAAGTTTGTCAAATCATTGACAGATTTTGAGCCTTTAATGGGCCTATTTAATGAAAAAAATCCGGTTTTTGAGATGAAAAATAAACTCATGCTAGATGATTTTATTGATGCACGTAGAGGTAATAAAGAAACGAGAAAGAGCTTTCTTGTTTTTGACGATTTCTTTTCTGATGGAAAGAATAAAGTGCTTTTAGATGCGCTGTTAGATGACTCTGTTGGCGAGTCAACAAGAACACACACGCAGACGATCAACGACCTTATTCTAAGAAATGATGATAGCGGCATAATGAAAAAATTACTTATCAATAATACTGATGTCTATCAGCAGGTGTTTAATACGTATGAAAAATATCTAGTAAAATCAGAATATGCTGATGATGAAAGCGTTAATAAAAAATATAATTATACGCAATCTAACCCAGGAGTAGATACAGTGGCTTATTACGAAAAGCTACAATCAAAATTTCAGGGCGTAGATGGTCAGTCATTGGATGATGATTTTAAGAAAATAAATAAAGTTATTACAGGGTATGTCGAAACACAGGTGAGTGATTTAAATCAGAATGTAAGTGACAACGAAAAAATGCGAGGATTAAAGTTAGGCATTAAGAGTGCTCTACAAAGTGTGGGCAATGATAGTGTGATGAAAAAATACGTCTCATTTATGGAGGTTAATCAGTCCGTCAGTACAGCTTCTGATACTAAGAAATTCTCAATGAGTGAGACTGACCGTTTAAGTATGGAATCAAAGAGTAAGAGCAAGAGTAACAAGCAGTCGTGGGGTGTTAGTGTTGAAACAACCAAAATTAAAACGCTCACCTATCAAATAGATGCATCCTCATCAACGAGAAAACCTACGAAAAGATAAATGCTTTCAGTCTACGAAGTTCTTCTTTGCGATGTAAGCACCTAGAAAAACAGCTAAGGTAGCAAGCAAAGGGGTCGTAATAAGGTTGATACAGAGATCAAGCAACGCATTTGTATGGAAGAGTTGAACATTGTGCAAGCAGTAACTGCTGAATGTCGTAAATCCGCCTAAAAAACCTGTTAGAAAAAAACCGGAAAGGAACTGCAGCTTCTGATTTGATTGGAAATGATCAACGAGAGGTAGCGTTGCATCTTTCTCGAATAAACCCAGATGATTCAGGAAGTTTTTCTTTAAGGGCGTATCTGCTAAGCGGCTGCCTCCGTCGCGACGAAAACGAATTTCCATCCAGCAAAATCCGACACCGATTAGAAACGAGCCCATAATATTGATGGCCAGTACGGGGTAAAAGCTTTCAATACCTTTCATCTCTAAAAAAATAAGGCTAATGAGGTAACGGGTTATCGCGCCTAAACCTGTACCTGCGGCAACAAAAAGCGCTGTAGAAAAAAAATTCATAGAGGCTTATCCCCAAATACAACGAATCCTATCCATGCAGCTAAAGTACATAAACTGATGGAGGCGAGCATATTAAAGGCAAGTTGAGCCCACTTTTTTTCAAAATACAAAAAAAGGTTATCTAAAGAAAATGTGCTGTAAGTGGTTAATCCGCCGCAGAACCCTGTGATGAGCAATGCATAGCCAAGCTTGTCGGAGATCTCATTCAAGGTGAGATGTGCATGAGATTCAGGTATTTGTGCTAGCACACCGAAGGCTGCGCCAATAATAAAACTGCCGAGCAGGTTGGCGCAAAAAATAGCGCACCAGCCTGGCAAGGTCGTTTTTGCTTTAAGGAATTCGCTAAAGCTAAAACGAACAATACCACCAAAGGCAGCGCCCACAAATACCATAATGACATTAAAAAAAGTGAGCATTTAGACGATAAGAATGTCGAGGTTCAACGCCTTTAGCTCTTCTTCAAATGCATCTGAACTGATCACACCGACAGAAGCCTTATCAGCGGTAAAATAGGTATCAGCAAGATTTTTTAAATCATCCAATGTCACTGCCAAAATCGCTTTTCGAAAAGCACGGCGTTTTTCAGGCGTTTGACCGAATAGTTGATAATAATAAGCGTGCTTAGCTTCGCCAGCAGGTGATGCCGGTTTATCCAAACTACTGATGACGCCCAATATTGCCTCTTCGAGTTGATCGGCTGTATGTTCGTTGTTTTTTAACCATTCGATGGCACTGTCAAAATCATCTAAGGTACCAGAAAGCCTTGGGTCGCGATAAGAGTAAAATTTAAAGCAGGCGAAGTTATTGTCTTGCGATGCACCCGCACCGTAAGCGCCACCTTTTTCACGTATTGCTGTGTGCAAATAGCCATTGCGTAAAAATCCACCTAATATAGTGAGGGCTGGGGCATCAGGGTGTTCAAGGGGCACAGTTGGGTAGGCTTTAGCACAAAAGTTCACTTGGGTGTTGGCTATCCATGCTTGTTTTATTTTTTCTCGCATAGGCGGCAGGCTAAGTGAACCCTGATCTTTTGATGTGTGTTGCCAGAAGCCCTGATGTACGGCCTCGATCGAGTCAGGTGCTGGCGCGTCGGAAATCAGTAATAACTGGCAAGGCTGCGCCCTGATAATATCGTGCAGTGCTTGTAACGATTGGCAGTATTGCGCTAACGCGTTGTCATCTGTCAGCGCTGCATCCAAGGCCTTGATGGCTTTGATAGCAGGAATACCCGATAAGCGGTTAGTCATAGAGGCTAACCCGCTCATTGTGCTGGCTGCTGTTGCAGCAGCAAGCATATGGCCGTTACCCGTGATCGATTGCTCTCGCCGCTGTTTAATTTGGCTGACCAACTCTTTAATACGCTGCTTTTCAGTAAAGGTAATCTTGTTTAAGGTATCTTGAATCAGCTCTGACATATCTGCTTGCTGTCGATTCAATGCTTTTGCTGAAATCCCCATATAGCCTTTAACTTTCTGGGCGTCATCCAAGTGCGCTTTGACGCTGGAAAATGCATGAATACTGCCTACAACTTCGCTCTGCCGATTTTGAACATCAAGGTAACTGGTATCAGTAAAGCCCAGCTCGGTTAAACATTGACAATAAAAAGGCAGTAAGGAAAGTTGTTCTTCATTCAATGAAGGGAGAGGGAGTAATATTTGTTGATAGGTAAGGCCGTTTGTACCTTGCTGATAATAGGTAGCAAGGCGTTTCTCCTCACCTTGGGGGTTCTCTTCATAATCTTTTCCCTCAATAACCGTAATGTCATCCGGGATGTCGGCGAGTGTCACCTTAGGCAAGTTCTCAGGATCATCGATTTCTGATTGGCGTGCATTGAGTGCCTTGGTTTGCTCGATAATGGATTGTACTTGTTGCTCATCAAGGTTTTGCTTTATCTTGTTGAGCTGTTCTTTCTCAGCCTGTATTTTTCTCGTCGATAAACCCTTATCAGCAACCGCAGTCAAGATGACACGGTGCTGGTTATCAATCAGTAACGTTTGAACGAGGCCCTTGATGAATTCAGGATCTTTAATGCTTTCACGCAATTCATCAAGTACCGGCTCAAGGTTTAAGAGTTCTACGGGGTCGCCACGGTGCGTCACGCAAGGCAGTGCCGTTAGAATAATTTGCAAACCGTAAGGGTAGCTGTCGCCACTGATTTCTCGTTGAGAAAGTTCTAACTGATGAACGATGGCTTCAAGCCGCTCGATCGGCACCCCTTCATCAGCGACTTTTTGAAGCACCGCCAATACCTCATGCGTAAATCGGTCTGTATCACAAGCCTTTGCACCAGAAATGCCGCACACAAAGACTAATTCCTTATAGCTGTCTTCCATCCCACAAAGTGCTGAGGGGGCGCTGCCGAGTTCGGTGGATTCAAGGTATTTTTGCAAAGGCGAGGCGCTGTTTTCAAGCAACACGTAGCTGAGTAATTGTGCATGAAGGAGATCTTTGAGGTGGGTGTTTTGCCCGAGCAACCAGCCGATATTAAGCTGTGTTGCAGTCTCTGCGTCGTCAGGACTATCGAAGGCATAAGCTTCCTGTACTTTTATCGGTGCTTGCAGACGTTTTTCGTTGGCGACATAAATATAGTCACTGCTGCGATCAAAGTGCTTAAGGGCTTTTTCTTCAAATTGGGTTTGGTGTTCAACGGCCGGTATATCGCCGTAAGTCATTAAAATCGCATTGCTGGGGTGATAATGTGCCTTATAAAAGCTTTTCAGTTCGTCGTAACTGAGATCTGTAATGTATTCAGGGTCGCCGCCGCTATTAAAATGATAGGTGGTGCTCGGGAACAAATATTTGCACAGCGTTTGCCAGAGGGTTGAGTTGACAGAACTCATGGCACCTTTCATTTCATTGAAAACGACACCTTTATAAACAAGGTCGCTCGATGGGTCGTCTGCTTTTTCAAATTCAACACGGTGCCCTTCTTGCAAAAAATCCAGTTCACTGAGATTGGCGAAGAACACCGCATCCAGATACACATCCAACAAATTATTGAAATCTTTTTTATTTTGGCTGGCAAAAGGGTAGGCGGTCCAGTCGTTACTGGTAAATGCATTCATAAAGGTATTTAACGAACGGCGAATCATCATAAAGAAAGGATCACGCACGTTAAAGCGCTTGCTCCCGCACAGAGCCGTATGTTCAAGAATGTGTGCTACGCCTTTATGATCCATCGGCACAGTACGAAAGCCCGCGAGAAAGACATTTTCAGGGTTGTCAGCAGCAAGGTGATAATGCACTGCGCCTGTATTAATGTGCGTGTATTCTTCAATAGTTACATTCAACGTACTGATGGTTTCTTTGCGGATAAAGCGAAAAGCGGGATGAGAGGTCATAAAGTGGTCAAAATCCAGAGTTGCTATCAATCAACAAGTAACATATTGCAAAAATATGAATAATACTAGGGGACTTTCTTAATTATTTTCTTGTCGTCGTTGGCAATTTAAGGGCATATACCCATCGGAATTGGAGATGCAAGAAGGCGGCAAGCGAGTGAACCCCCATGAGCTTACAGTCAGTAAGTGATTGGGGTGAGCGAGCGCGGCCAACGCCCTTGCATCTTCAAGGGTGATCGGTATATACCCATCTCCAATCCCTATGGGTATATACAACTTCTTCAGATAATCGTCTTTGGATTCATTGTTGGGTGGGTGGGGTGTTATGCAGAAGGTGACCCATTCCCTCATTTAACTAAGATTGGCATTGGTGTTACCAAAATTGAATCGAATTATTGCCAGTCAACGATCGACATTATCACCGTATCTTTAAAAAAAGATGGACCAACCTATGCCGTAACGACCGTTACCAATGAAGAGTCTGCAGTAAAAGAAACGTATATTGATATGACGCCTAGTAAAAGGCGCGTAGATGTTAAGTTGGCTTGCCGGCGAGATGACAATAATGAGGATATAGAGGCGGCTGGCTTTATCGATAATAATGAAATGTCACTAGCTAACGCAAGAGAGAAATTTCCCGAAGTGCCAAAAAACTTTTGGCCGGTATTTGGCTCTACTGTTTTAGCGTTAGTTGCTAGTAATAGGGATGAATTTTCGGGGAGAGGAAAAACAGTTAATGATGTTAGTCGTTTGAATGACACTAGTGACGAGTTAATTCAGGAATATTTAGAAAAGATGAATGGAGAAAAGTGGTAAAGAAGGTTAGCAAGGCTTAGCCCTTTCGGGCTTTAAGCCTTTAAAAATACCAAGCAGTTTTAAATTCAATCAAATCATCACGACGGGAGAAATAAAAGCTAGAATCCTCCGCCACGTTATTGAACAAATAAGCATTGATGCTAATACGGATGCTATCACCAATACGCGTTGAGCCTTCGAAGGTGGTCATGTGCGTTTGTGTCTCAAGGTCGTAGATAATTCCCGCAATAAACTGGGTCGAATCAATATTGTTGAGGTTGAAGCGCGCACCTAGAAAAATATCGTTTTCAAAGGGGGATAAATAATTACCCGGAAGTGGTAAGTTTGAACCCAGAGTCCCTTGTGGGAGGTTGAGTGCATCATGGCTCATCGATGCAATATTTACATTTTTTCGATTATTCCATAAGTATTCCAGTAAAATGCCGACATCTTGGCCAAAAGGTGCTGCATCAGAAAACGTGTATTCAAGCCCAGCAACATAAGAAAGGTAATTGCCTGTATTTTGGTATTTAGATACACCCTCAAATTTAAGCGCTAAATCGTCGTATAAATACTGAAGCTCAAGCCCGATTTGTGTGAGTTGCTGGTAATAGAGCGTGAGTTTCTCAACACTACCGATGGGGTCTTGCGGGTTTGGTACGGGGATAAGCTGAGAGACGACAGGTATGCCTTCTCTGTCAGTGCCATTAAAGGCGGATACAGCGACATCCAGATCATCAAAGCTTTGCGCCCAACGTGCAGCAAAGTCAACATGGCTATCCCTTTGAGATGATTCATATTGCGTATTATCGTAATCAATAGGTAGGGTAGCATCTTTTCCTTTCAAGCTAATCAGATAAGGCTCATTACCCGCCGTCATGGTGCGCTCACGAAAATACGGCAATACATACAGATCGATATTACCAAAGGCATCGTTTTCAAGCCCCAAGCCAATCAACGGCTGGCCGAGCTTTTCTTCGCCATTAAAGGCCTCAACTACATCGGTTTGGTTAATGATATCGACAAGGTGCGCTGACTCAGCCACGCCCCAATACACCTTATTAATACCGGCCTCAATCTGCCAGCCAGTACCTGAATACAGATAAAACAACTCACGGATATCTGCATGGGTACGGTTGCCGTCAGAGCTATCAACACGGCCAAAAGGTTTGAATGTCACCTGATGATTATCGTTTTCACTGCTCCAGCGTAATTCGGGTGCAATCGCAAACGAATAAAACGAGCGCTCTTGTTCAGCAAAAAGCGCTTTTGAAGGGAAGTACCGGAATTCCGCTTCAAGATAACCCGACGCATCGATTTCTGCCAAACCAAAAGGGGCGATGGCAAGACTAAGAAGCCCTGTCATCCTTTTTACAAAGGGCTTCATCATTATTTAGCCCTTTTTAAGTTATTCTTACTGAAGTCTTCTTCTTTAAGGCCAGTACCTAAACGCATGTTGCCCCAAAACATTTCGGTCGCTTTGCCTGTTTGCTTGTTTTCCATAATGGAGTGCACGGGACGCCAGAATTTATTATCAAAATGCTGGTATTCTTTAACGGTCATGGTTTTAAGAAGTGACTTCTTTTTATCGTAAAACTCGATTTTTTGAACGCGATAATGCGAATGATCAATCCATGAAATCAGCTTGGTGTAGCCGCTGTAAGGGTCTTTGGGGAATGACTCAACAATAAAGCAGGTATCTTCGCCACATTTTTCATCACGGATAAAGGTAAAGTCATATTTTTCGATTTCAAACGAGCTTAAATCTTCAAAGCTGAATTCGCTGCCCATAAAAGAACCCGTTTTCTTCTTTGAGGAGATACGCTTAATACGTTTGAGTGCAGGCAAATAAATCCACTGATCATCGGGCTTATCAATATGTGAGAAGGTTAAAAAAGCAGTGCCAGATACATCTCTAGGCTGCTCGAATACCATGAGCGATTTATCGCCATCAGTAGCCATCTCAAGGCTTCTTAGTTTAATGAAGCGTGTGTTTTCACGGCCATTCGCTGATCGAAGGATCATTTTCATTTCGCTCTGCGAATCAACCCAGCCTTGATCGCGATTTTTTTGTTCCAAGGCTATCTGCATACCTTTTTCGGCGCTGCTGAGTGCTTCTGTGCTTGCGGTTACCTGCAAAATAGAAAAGACGGTGAATGCAACAAGTGCCGTTTTTATACCTGAAAAGAATAGGTTATCCATGGTGATTGTAGAACCTTCTATTATTGTTAGAATTATCGAGCCATACTTTAAGGTGATGCGGAAATAGGTCAAGTGACAAAAATGTAAATATTTGAAGTGAATCGGGACAGGTTATTAAAAATGCAAAAAATAGGGCGTTATTGAATTAAAACTAGGCGCATTAAAACACGGCTTACTATTAGCGCTCAATATCATCTTTGAATATCACGGCTGAATATAAAACTTCCATCTGTAATAAATCTCTCTAAGATGGCGACACATGCAGCCCTAAACGTCGTCTGTACGATAAAAGAGGTGAGGAATAATGAACGATGAAGGTTTTCAGTTAACCGTTAAGAGAAATATCTTGAAGCGGCTCAAGGCGCTTTTGTTTTTCTTGGTGATTATTTTTCAGGTGGTCATTATCTCTGCGAATATCATTAACTTTTCGCACCTCAGTATGCGCGAGTTTTTATCGATATCAGGCACCTATCTTTTGATATTGCTTTTTATCTTTTTCCTGTTTGATTTCAAACTGTTGATAAAAATCAATCTGGCAAGGCTATTTAACAAAACGCTGCATGATACGGATATTTAGCAGCCATAAAAAAACCATGATAACTACTACTCAAATGACTATACCCAAATGGCCACGCCGGCCATCAGTAAAAAGCCGATAATCACAAAGATAAAAACACGCAGATTGCAGCACTCAGAGATGAGAACGGATTTCTCTAATCCATGCAATGAACCTAAATATAAAAACGTACCTGCTGCCAGCGCTAAAAATGTCGGCTCAATAAATCGGTAATGCTCTAAAGAGGCGAGGGCATAAGAGCCCGTGAAAATACCTAAAGGCGTCATCAGAGCAAAAACAAAAAACAAGGTTAGTGCCTGAGGAAAAGACATTTCGGAGCGCACGATTTGCAATGCTAAAGCAAAGCTCTCGGCCCACTTGTGCGCAATGATGGCAATGAAAACAATAACTGCAATAGACAGCGAGCTAGTAAAACCCAGTGCAGCGCCCGCTAAAAAACCGTGGACAGAAAGCATGAGTGCAGCGAGTAGGGCAAAGGGAATGGTTGATCCGCTACTATGATGATAAAGCTCCTTCGCCACATGTTCGAGTAACAGAAACAACAAGAAAACACAGCCAGCGATCAGAAAAGGTACAGGGTAGTTGACGCCTAAGGCTATAAAATCACGGGAAGATTCCCCAAGCATATGGATTAAACCCGCTCCCAAAAAAATGCCGCAACCGAGTGCTTCTGCTTTAGGCAGGCTAATATGCTTTTTATTGTTAAGGCGCTTAAAAAAAGGATAGCCGCCAGAAATCAAGGTTATCGCAAAAATAATAGAAGCGCTTAAAAGTTTAAAACTGAGCAAGGGGGCAGGCTCCAAAAAAGGATTGGCGAAGAAAAAAATTGAGATGTTACATTATATCATTTATGGATGATAGAGAATGCGCTCAATTAAATTCATCATTGGCCTGGCATCCCAGTTTTAATTTCTTGAGTCTGTGAGCGAAATGCCTTCATAGATGGTTGCCAAGGCAGGCTTCTTCCACTTCTTAGTGTATTCTATGGGTTGTTTTGTCTGTATTGTTGATGATTGTTCTTGGTGAAAAACTGTCGCATCGATACTGATACTCGTGGTCCAAAAATCAGGCGGGCAAAATAGACGATAAAGCGCTCTTACGGCATCTTTGGCGATATTCCCAGCAGCACTTTCACCACTTAATGTGAGATAAAGACAAATAAAGCATACTGTTTTTTTTATAGGCAAAAGTTGTTCCAATACATTATTTCAAAAGGTTTATCTGGTCATAGATTTCCGGCTTCTCGGGAATGACAGTGATAATTAAAAGCCCCTACCTTCGTCATTCCCGCGAAGGCGGGAATCCAATTATTAAATGATTTAAAAAGGATCATACTAAACCCAGCAATCAGATTGAAATGATGTACCAAGATTGGGTGTCGAGAAAAGAAAAATAGAAAATAAAGAAAGTGCAAGCGAAGTAATCATAAACGAACTATTGCATCTTTATGCGCGGGTTTACTGTAGTCCCTTGTAGGGAATCTGCTGCATTCACCTCATCATCATGATTTTCAATAGCCATAATACGCTGACAATGCCTAGCGTGGAGGGCGCTGTTCAGTGGGTTTACCTGCTGGTAGGTATGCACTTTAAAGAACTGTTGCAACCAGCAAGGGTGGTGATGAGGTGATATCTTATATGAGGTAGAGCCAAAAAACGCCCGCACAAGCGCATCGTTACAAGCCTTGCCGAGCAGTATTCGCCCGTAATTGTGTAAATGATCCAGAAAAAACTTAGGGTTGGCCGTCATCACTTTGATCAAATCCCAGTGCGAATCATCTGCAATGACGACCATCTCATCAATACTTTCTGCCTGTATGATCGCGCCTTTTTGTTGCCAGTTCGCATGAATTGAATGGGCTGTAGGGTAAGTTTTGAGGCTAGTATGAATGGCATTCAACAGTTTGTCGGCAAAGGCTTTTGAATGCGTTAACAATGTTAGCCTATCGCAAGGTGATGCCGAAATCTGCTTAAAAACATCAAGAACCGCATGCTCAGGATTGCAGCCAAACTCATCGACAAGGATCAAGGTAAATTGTGCCGGATGCAATAAATGAATATGCCCCTTACTCTCATTGTCAGGCATTTCTCGCTGTAGGGTGTCAGCACTAAACGTGCTTTCGCCGATGATCAAATCAACGGGTGCCTGTGTGTCGCCTCCGCTACAAAGCATGTGAATAGCAGATAATTCATTAAGACAATAAATCTCATCAGCGCCTGCTAAGGCCGCAGCTGCCACAGTAACGGGACAAGGTTGCTGTTGATGTGTATCGATACAAACGATGACCCGATCAACCTTGGCAACCTTCGCAGATACGACGCACTGGTGAGTGAGATGAATAACAGGGCGTTTACTGTAGGGGATAATACAGCCCACACGCTTAAGTGGCGTGTATTTGTACCCCGAAATAATGCCGGGTACAACTTCTCTTGTTGACTGCTGGTAAAAGGCGGCTTCTTCGCAGGCTAGCTGTTGTACCTGCTGTTGGTGCCATTGCAGAGCGGATAACGTTTCTTCGTCTAAGCTGCTAATCGCCTTATGAATCTCTCTTGCACTGAGGCAAACAACTGGATTAATGGGCGATACAGGATGCGCCGCGTTTATTTCTGTCGATAGCATAGCCTTGCGGCGCTCTGACTGTTTTGTATTTTCTGACGCTTTAAGAGTAATCGGCATGGCGAGACCAACAAATACTTCAAACGATATAGATTCAATTTATTTTATTTAGTTCGCTTATGTTCGTGTAAATTTATAATGTATTTTATACGTCTTTAGTCGTAAAATGAGCGTATTACAATGAATCCTCTATTTTATAAGGGCAGGTAACGATATGAAGGAGAGCGTAGGCTTAAAAGGGCTAATGACCTTATGTATTTTCTCAGTTCTTATCGCATTGATCGGTTGTGACCAATCACCGAATAGCACAAATCACCGATCAGCCATAATGGGTATCGCTATTGATCCTGCTGAGCAGATCCTCAGTGTCGGGGAAACATACAGTTATAAAGCCTACGCGATACAAAAAGACCTGCACAAAACACCCATCACAAAAACCATCGAGTGGGGCGTCAGCGATAAAAAAATAGCAAGCATCGATCAGCGTGGGAATGTCGTTGCCATTAAGGCCGGTAGGGTTGGCGTTACAGCCAGTTATCAAGGTAAAACAGCCACTGTATTACTCACCATAAAAAAAGCGAAATTACAGACAATAACCCTTATGCCCGAAGCGGAAACATTGCACCTCGGTGAAAGTAAGCAATATACCGCCATGGGGGCGTATGCCGATAACAGCGTAGAAAACCTCACAAACATGGTCAGATGGGAATCAAGCACGCCAGAAATCGTATCGATAAATTCACAAGGCATAGTGCAAGCCAAGTTAGTCGGCAGCCATAGTAAAATAAAAGCGACAAAGTTAGGTGTATTCACATCAAGTTCACCTCCCTCAGATATGTCAACAACGGGTAAAACATCCGTTAAGGTGAATGGAGAATCTTTAGTGGCGGTCAGCATTCAACCGAGTAAAGCCACTATGCACCTGCAGCAGATCAAGCCCTTTTTTGCTGAAGGGCTATACAGTGATGGCAGCACGGCAGATATCACCGATCAAGCAAAATGGACGGTGGTCGATAAAAAAATTCTGCAGATGGATACCAAAGGGTTAATGACAGGGCAGGCAGCAGGGATGACAAGCATAAAAGCTTCCTACCGAAATCAGTCAGCCAGCGCTATTGTTGATGTGAAAACATCAAGCTTAGAGGCGATAGAGATAAAACCCGCGAAAGCCAAACTGCATCTTGGCGAGCAGCAACAATATTATGCCACAGCGATTTATACGGATAAAACGACCGTCAGTATCACGCGTGGTATTCGGTGGGAATCACAAAACCCCGACGTGATTGTGATGACTCAACAAGGGCTCGGCCAAGCAATCAACGCAGGCACCAGCGAGATAAAAGTGATCGATATAAAAACAAAGATAGAAGCGAGTACGCTGGTCAAGGTAGATAAATCAACCTTGGAAAAATTAGTGATAATACCTCGCACGCTGACACTGCCCGTAGGCACTCGTATCCAGCTGGATGCACAAGGCACCTACAAAGGCGAAAGCCCAAAAAACGTGACACAAGATGTGACATGGGCGATAGACAACCAACGGGTTGCCCAGCTTGGCCCACATAATGGCCAGTTTACGGCTAAAGCTGAAGGCACAACAACGGTCACTGCTAGCTTAAATGGAAAGTTGGCTCAATCAACGATAGAGGTCACGGAACAAACACTAGAAATAGAAGAAGAGATTGTTATCACCACTATCGATTCAGTTAACGGTAATATGGTTGCTAAGCCTGCAGCGGGTAAGTCTAATAAAAGCCAAGCGACAGATACATCGGCCTATAACAAAAAAACACAGGCAAAATCAGCCATCAAAAGCTTATTCATCCTTCCTGACAATACGTCAACAGACTTTGTTGTCGGGGATAAAAAATCATTGGGTGCCATTGGCGTGACCAACAAAGGCAGGCGGGCTAATGTCACACAAAAAATAACCTGGGAGAGCCAGTCGCCCAATGTGTTGCAAGTGATAAAGAGCGGTGACAAAGCAGGGCAGGTAACGGCACTGAGTGAAGGCAGCGCCATTATTAAGGCGACAGAGGGAAAAACAACCGCCAGCATGCGTTATCAAGTCGTAAAAGCGACGCTGGAAAGCATCAGTATTCAACCTGAAAATCTCACGATTCCGATTGATAACACCATCAACTATCGCGCAATGGGACGCTATTCCGATGGAAAGCAGCGAGAGATAACCGATGGTGTGCAATGGTCATCGGGCGATAGGCAAGTAGCGGCCATTCAACAAAATGGAAAAGTAAGCCCGGATAGTATGGGAGCAACCACTATTTCAGCAAACATTCAGGGCAAGCAAGGAGAAACTGAATTAACCGTCACCTTTGGACGCAGCGTGAAGAAAATCATCATCACGCCAGAAACCGCAACCATCGGGCACTCATCGCATAAAACATTCAAAGCAACAGCGGTTTTTTCCAATAATACAGAGCTGGATATCACCCAGGAAGGCCAGTGGCGCGTATCCGATTTGTCGACCGCCGGTATTGGCAATACCCCATGGCTATACGGCCGCGCTTGGTCATTGATGAAAAGCGGCAAAGTGACAGTCAGTAACTTCTATAAAGGGGTGAAAGGCACAGCTACGTTAATCGTGAAATGATGGGTTATAGGCAGACTTAACGTATCGGCAGAGTATTTATACCGGTCACCCTTGAAGGTGCAATGGCGTTGGCCGCGCTCGCTCACCCCCAATCACTTACTGACTGTAATCTCATGGGGGTTAGCTCGCTTGCCGTCTTCTTGCATCTCCAGTTTCGATGGGTATATACCTACCGCTACGCCGCTTTCCATAAAAAGCTATCGTCGCTAGGTAGGGTTTAAAAGGGAAGGATCTCGCAAAAATAACGCCGATATAATCGGCAAAAAAACGAGAAGCAAATATGAGATTTAGCAGGTTTATTGTATTACTGCTGGTTGTCTGTGCATTTATTACGCTCATCGTGCTGATGGGCTGCGATCACTCATCGAATAGTTCAAATAACAAAATAAACACAAATAACATAACAACTATAGAGATAGATCCAGCTGGGAAAATACTCAATGTTGGCGAAATACACACCTATAAAGCTAACTTGATTCAAGGCGATAAAAAAACACTGATAGAAGACGGCATTGTTTGGAAGAGCGACAATGAAGCTATCGTCACTATTGACCAGCAAGGTAAGGCAATAGCGAAAGGCGATGGCGTTGTAACGATCAGTGCTAGTTACAATAAAATGCGAGCCTCGGCGCTGATTACCGTAAAGCTTGCGTCTGCAAAGCTACAAAAGATCATTGTGACGCCAGAAAAACCAACACTTTACTTAGGAGAAAGAGAGCAGTTTTCAGCAGTAGGCCATTATGCTGATAATAGTGTAGAAAACATCACAGGTATGGTGATTTGGTCATCAAGTGTGCCAGAAACATTAACCATTACCGAGCAAGGAATGGGAAAAACCAAAAGCCTTGGCACAAGTGACGTGACTGCAAAAAAAATAACGCAAATGCTGCATGAAAACACACCTAAAATTATCACTGGCAGTACAGAGGTTACGGTTAAAGACGAGCCCATAGAAAAAATCAGCATTCAGCCAGAAGAATCCACTCTTTACCTCAATCAACAAAAATCGTTTCACGTAGAAGCGCTATACGGCAATGGTGATACCGCAGATATTACCGATAAAGTGGCATGGTATATTGATGATGAAAAAGGCATAGCAACAATAACGCAGCAAGGCGTTGTTGAAGGAAAAAAAATAGGTGAAGAAACTATTAGCGCCACCTACAAAGAAAAAACGGCGATAGCTACCGTTCATGTAGAAGAAGTCAGTTTACAAAAAATAAGTATCGCCTCAGAAAACAACAAAATGAATCAGGGGGAGCAAAGGAAGTACTATGCGATAGGCGTTTATACCAACGGCGAAGTTAAAAATCTGACTGAGGGAGTTAATTGGGATTCGGAAAATCCGAGCGTTATTTTTATTGATAAATTGAACGGTCTTGCAAAAAGTCTGACAACAGGAAAAACCACAATACGTGTAAAGGACGAAAAAACAGGCAAAACAGCTACAACAAATGCAGAAGTGAGCGATGTAGTCCTAGAATCGCTGTTGGTTATTCCTCATGAGGTAAACATTCCCGTAGGCGTTAAAAAGCAACTGATAGCCGAAGGATTTTATAGCGATAAGAGCAATAAAAGTCTGACAGAGAGTGTGACATGGCGAATAGGTAACGAAGACATTGCAGCAATAGACCCAAGCACAGGCGTTATCACCGCAAAAAGAGCAGTTATTACATGGGTAGAGGCAGAATACAAAGGCAAGAAAGATCGTTCGAACATTAAATTCACAAAAAAACAACTCACATCGCTGAATATTGATCCTGCCGATATAGCCATCCCTGTCGGCGTTAGTAAAAAGTATATAGCAACAGCTTTATACAGCGACGAATCTACTGAAATTGTCACTCAAAGTGCCGAGTGGTCAGTGACTACAGCGAATGCAACGATGAATAAAAAAACAGGTCAGCTAAAAGCCATTGAGCAAGGAGAAACAGCGGTAAAAGCAACATTTGAAGGGAAAGAGGCGCAAGTGCCTGTTACTGTGGTGGATGCAACCTTGGAAAGCTTAGAGGTTATTCCAAGATACCTTGATAGCGACATGATTATAGGCAATAAAGTACCGCTAAAAGCGCTGGGTATTTTCAGCAATAACGAGCGCGTTGATATGACGGATCAAGTGGTTTGGGTGAGTTCGTCACCGAGCGTACTGGCTGTTATCCCCGAAGGCGAGCGTGCAGGTCAAATAACGGCGCAAAGTATAGGGCGAGCAGACATAAAAGCCATTGATATCAAAAATAAGAAAACAGCAGAAGCTTGGTACATTGTTGCAGATAAAGCACTCGAAGATATAACCGTCCACCCAGATGATTCAGCGGTTTCTGCGGGTAATTCATTAAGGTTTATCGCCGAGGGCAGTTATTCTGATGGGCGTGCCGGTAGATGTCACCAAAATAGGAACGTGGTCATTCTTAAACGGGGGTGTTGTTGATATAAGCAATATGCATTGGCTTTATGGCGAAGCATGGGCATTTTCAACAACTGGAGAGGTGACGATTCGCCATACCTACAAAGGCGTAACAGGTGAAGCACAACTACAAGTGGTGCATCCCAATGATGTACCAAATTCAGTCAATTAAAAGCGGATAACTAAAAAAGAAAGAGGACGTTTTTTGAAAAAGCGCACAGGTAAAAATTAACTCCAAAAAATGAGGCAGTACAATGAAGTTGATGAAACAAAAAGCACTCCCCTGGCTGGCATGTATATTTGTGGCATTTATGTCACTGGTTGGCTGTAATAACGATTCCGACAATTCCGATTCAAATATTGCAGGTATGGAGATAACACCCTATAACCCCGTTTTGACTTTTGGTGAAGTTTTTCAGCTCAACGCGGATACCCTTTCTTTCGATAAAGCAAAAACACCGATCAAGAGTGATATTACTTGGAAAAGTAACGATGACAAGATCGCCACGGTTGACGAGAGCGGAAAACTGACAGCGATAGAATCAGGTAAAGTGCTTGTTACCGCCATTCATAGAGAATGGCAGGCATCCGTATTAGTCACCATAAAGCCTAAAGGTGTAACGCTTAATGCCATTAAGTTATCACCCGATAATCCAACGCTTTATCTGGCACAGAGACAACCATTTACAGCACTTGGTATCTACAGTGATGGCAGCACAGAAAACCTCACAGGCAGAGTTAAGTGGGAATCAAGCAAGACAGACGATATATCTATTGATGAAAAAAGTGGCATAGCGCAAGTTAAAACGAAAAATGGGGGTGATATTACCGCGAAAATATTCGTAGAAACCAGTACAAAAACGTTTCCTGATGTAACAGGGAAGGCTACAGTAACAGTCAATTCGGCAACATTAGATAGCATCAGCATCAATCCGGATAAGGCAACGCTTTACCTGCAGCAAACAAAATCTCTTATCGCGGAAGGTAAATATAGTGATAACGGCATAGCGGATATCACCGATCAGGTAACATGGTCTTCTATGGATGAGAACCATGTGAAAATCATACAGCCCGGAGTCATACAAGGGGTTGCTGAAGGCGATGAGGCCATAAAAGTTGTCTATACCCCCGAAGGAAAACAAGAAAAAGAGGCTTTAGCTGATATCACAGTAGAGTCGGCAAGCTTGGAGAGAATCACTATCACGCCAGAGGCAGGCAGTATGATGCTTTATGAGAGTAAACCATTTCAGGCAATAGGCATTGATTCGAATGATAAAGAGCACTTGTTAGATGTAGATGTTATGTGGGTATCAGAAAACCCAGAAATTGTTTATATCAACCCCGAAAGTGGCTTGGCCGAAGCCATGAAAGCTGGAGAAACAACAATAACCGTTACTGATATGACCACTAAAATGCGATCAAGTACAAAAATTAGTGTGAGCGATCAGAAGTTAACAAGCTTGGTTGTTACGCCAGAAGAGTTCACAATCTATGAAGGATTGAGTCGTCAACTCACAGCAACAGGTACCTATGCTGATGGTACCGAGATAAATCTTACCCAAAGTGCAGTATGGCATGTGGATTTAACGGGCGTAACAACGGGTAAGGTGCAATTAGGGCCAGAGAAGGGCATGGTTACAGGAGAGGCTTCTACGCAAAAAGCTAAAATAAAGGTGATAGCAACGATTGATGGTGATACAGCAACATCAGAGGTAGAGGTATCTAGTACTAAACCCCACGATATTAAGATTAGTCCAGAGAAGGCAACCGTTTCTATAGGCGCAACAGTGAGCTATACCGCGGTGGCTGAATATAAGCAGGGGTCATATCCTTCAGAATTTTTCCCCATTATTAAGGGTGCAGAATGGTCGGTGGACAAGCCTGAATTAGCAACAATAAATAAAGAGACTGGTGAGCTAACGGCTGTTGATAAAATACCAGATAAACAACCTGTGACGGTAACGGTAACGTTTAATACTGTTACTTCAAAAACTGCTGCTGAAATAACGATTCTTGATGCAGCGTTAGATAAGCTCCAAATTTTATCCAATAGTGATGATCTCAGTTTTGTAATAGGGGGTAAACGCCAATTGAGCGCCATCGGGGTATTCACAGATGGCCTATCAATGGATATGACGACGCAGAATGGCGTGGAATGGTCAACTGATAAGCCTGATATTCTTGAAGTGATACCCAGCGGTGAAAATGCTGGGCAAGTAACTGCGAAAAGCAAAGGTGAGGCAGTGATTACCGTCTCGAAAGGGGAAGTGAAAGGAACAATGACTTATCAGGTGGTAGACGCTGCTGACGCTAAGTTAGAAGAGATCACCATTACACCGGCAGTGCCAGAAGTACCCAATGGAACCTCAGTTAACTTTACCGCCACGGGTAAATATTCTGACGATAAAGAACGCGATATCACGGAAAGTGTTGAATGGGTAAGTAGTGATTTGACTGTGGCGACTATTACACAGAAGGGCGTTGCAGAGACCTTGACGCAGGGTAAAACAACAACAATCACAGCAAAATTAGATGGTGAAGAAACAAACACAACGCTCAAAGTTACCGCAGCTACAGTTACCAGCGTTGAGATAAAGTCCCCTGGCGACCCGAAGCCTAACACCATTACGCTTAAACAAGCGCAGCATAAATACCTCACAGCGACGGCGACATTTTCTGATGGCCAGAAGCTGGATGTCACAAGAAGCGGTGAGTGGATATCAGATAATTGGTTGATAGCAAGTATCATTGGAAGTGGCACAACAGGGGATACCATATCAGCAGGCAGGGTGCTGGCAGGCCTCCTGAAAGGTACAACGACAATTCACTTTAAGTATAAAGGCCAAGACCATCCGGCAAATCTCACCGTAGAATAACCCTCACTTTTCCGCCACTTGCTGTCAACTCACTCATCGTAGTGGGTTGGCAGCTACAAACAGGAAACGGCAGCTAGGCCACACAAGCCAAACTGCCATCTAACAAAACCTTAAAAGAAAACAAACAAACAAACAAAGAAAACAAACAAAGAAAACAAAAACAAACGGGTGACCTGATCAGTAAACATATTCATTGCGAAACCGACCAGACACACTTCGTTTCCCCAGCGATAACCAAACGGCGGTAGAACTCACCATCAACACACCGACACAGATATTTAACTGTTCTCCGTCAATTGAATTGTACTTGAGTCATCATTGTAAATTACCGAATATACCCCGACGTTGATCAATCAACAGAGCCTGCAATCAATGTTAAGGTTGTCTTCTGCTCTCGTATTTACGTTTCAAATCTTTCCATTTAGAATGACGCATTAATGATTCTATATATTCGGGCTGTGAGTGAGATCTAGTCTTGTCATGTATCTCCCAGCCATCAATAGTACTTGTTGAATACCCAGACAAGGCTTTACCCATAATAAAATTATATTTTTTTGACCCCGTTATTACGCTCGCTTCAGCAATCTCCTTTTCCAGATTGACAAAGGATGCCCCGTTATTTTGAGTCTTGATGGGTAATCCTCGGTAATCCTTTATGCCCAATTCTCTCCACCGATCGCCTCTCGCTCGATTGACTGGATCAAGCTGGCTTGGTGAAAAGGCCACTCCCCTTAATGGCTTCTTCTGTATCCAGATAAGAGCCCATATCATCGATAGCTTTAGTAAGCCCTGTTAGCTCAAGGACTTGTAGCTTCGTGCTTTCTTGGCGAATGGCGGCATCCGAGGCCTCTCTATATTTGTCTACTGGTGGATTAATGACATTCCAGGGGATGATGGGCTTGTGCCCTGTTAGCTGCAAAGATGTATCCTTCAAACCAAGTTGTGAAGGATCGTCATATGCGGGTGCAGCACGACCCTCTACAATTTGCCCGGCACCTCCAAGAGCGAGTAGACCACTTGTTATAAGCGTTCTTATTGAAAAAGACATAGAGGGTTCAATATGAAGTAGTGTACAAAAGCAGATAGCTTGTAAAAAAACAATGACATATTTATTTCGCACTGAGTCTCTCCATGATAGACACGCGTTTTCTTCTAATGCGGCATAACCACTTTTTAAGAGAATACGTTAATTGATCGAGTGTGCTAATGGGTTATTTAAAGGTAAGCAGATATTACGAGTGTATTAATATACAAAAGTTCACCTGATTACTCTTGAGATTCAGATTGTTTTCAAGGAGTCGTATTATTTCTTTTAAAATCGAAAATCGAAAATCGAAAATCGAAAATCGAAAATCGAAAATCGAAAATCGAAAATCGAAAATCGAAAATCGAAAGTCGATAACAGGTGACAAATTAGCAAGGGCGTTTTTCTTGATTACCAAGAATGGGAGAGGATAAGCCTGCCTGGAAGAGATTTTTATAATCTTCTTTCAAGGGCGGCTGAGGCGTGCGGGTAATCAAATCAAGTATTGAATGAACCATTAGACCCAAAAAGGCCATAACACTCAATGCGTCTTAATGATGTCATAAATAATGTATACCAGGGCAATCGCACTACGATATTAACAAGATCGGCGACAATCAAACAAAATGTTTATTTTTTAATCTAAACCCGCTAATAATTTAGTGTTGGTTTCTAAATTAACACTCTTTTGTAATTTGAATACAAAAGAGAAGTGTAGTTTTTCAGTAGCGGGCTAATTCATACCCATAAACTGATTGAAATACAATCAGCCATCTGCTTTGTAGTATGATTTTTAAGCGAACTGATCAAAAACATAGCGCGATAGCCCTGTAATGTATACCGATCACCCTTGCGGTAACCCAGCTACCCCATTTCATTGGGGTGGCTGGGATTAGTTTTATGTCCTTTAGTCAAATAATGATTGGACTGCCGAGAAGGCGGTGATCTATACCAACCTCGCCGAGATCCTTGAATGTAGTATTCATGTAATGGAATTCTGATGACCTCAGCTCGAAAAATTCAGATTTTTATAATCATCCATGATTGCTTTTTGAGGCTATCTTCCTTTTTTGCCTGAAGAAGCAGGTGGCCTTTTGTCGAAAATTTTATTCATACTATTTTGTTTGGGATTTTTCGGGTTATCAATACCCTTTGGTGGGGTATATGCTATGCTCGTGCCGGCAGCTATACCTGCAATCGTGATTATCTTCTCAGGGTTAGGCTGACAACTGATTTTTGTGGTTTGTCTGTCGGTATTCACTGTGCCTATACACTCGCAGTCAGCTTTACATTTGTCTTCTGCTGTAACAGGAGCGTTACAAAAGCTGTTACAATCTTTGCTATTTCTTAGATCTTTTGGGCAAAAGTAATTGCAATCTGGTGCTCTCCTACAAGGGTTGAACTTTGTATTAATAGCTTTCTTGCATAACAAGCCAGTAGTTTTCTCTAAATCTTCATGCGATGGGTCAGTTCCATTTAATTCCATTGAAAATTCATTCGTGGGAGCGGCTCCTCCTAAAAAATAATTGGCTGTAAGTATAGTAACTAATGCACCAGCACCAACCCCGCCACCTGCTGCAACTTTCTTGTTACAGCGATTTGGTTTGGTTTTTTTGTCAGGTATCACTGGAGTTGATGGTGGGTCAACGGGTGTCTTCCTTTGCTTTACATCGGCATCAATTACTCCACATAGGCTCTTCATGGATATTGGAATAAGGAAAATAAATATAAGCAACAATGATACTGTACTTTTTTTCATAGGAATTTTTTACAACTATAAAATGGTATTCTATTTAGTGACATAGTTTAACGTTATTAGTTCAGTTTATACGGTAATGCCCAGGGTATTATTAAGCACCTATACCGATCACCCTTGAGGATGCAAGAGCGTTGGCCGCGCTCGCTCACCCCAATACTTACTGACTGTAAGCTCATGGGGATTCGCTCGCTTGCCGCCTTCTTGCATCGCCAATTCCGATGGGTATAAACCTATCTCTATCGTTAATGAATGCTCCAAAACGATAACGACCAAAAAGCGCTGTATTTATGTTTTGGATCTTAGCGTTAAGCGTTCTTGAAGCGTGATAGAAAATTGCTCCATGGCTTTTAAATAGCCATCAAGTTTAACTTTATTTAACGTCGGAAAACTTAGAAATAGTTTGAGGTAAGTTTCACCGCCTCCCAAAATAAGTCGCCCAAGCTCGAATGGATCAGCTTCAGAATCAAAAGTCATTTCATAAGCGGATAGAATTTCACTGACAATAGTTTCCGCATTCATATCTTCATCAAGGGTAATGTCATTAGAAATCAACCATGTAAACAGCTGGTTATCATTAATAGTATTGCTCGCTTCATAATTTAAAAAGCTGTGTACTGGATAAGAATTACCTGTAAATCGAGGGTTCAATTCTGAAACAACAGGGATGATTTTTCCACCTTTCTGCTTGGGGAGAATATCAACGCCAAATATTTTTAGATTAATATTTTTATCCTGAAGACCGTTGGAGTAGCCAGCATGAAGATTAATTTTTGTATTAATGAGTTCATTAATGAGTGTGTCGAAATAAGAGAAAGCCTCATCATCAATAGCATTGAAAAGCGCGATATGTGATTTTGGTGCGGCGTGTGAAGCCTTCCAATAGCTGTCTTTCATCGAATCAGTCGAAAGCCCCCCAAATGCTAGCTGGTTATCTTTTGTAATATAATACAGAAACCCCATTTCTTTATCGTGCGTTTCAATGTACTCCTGCCATATTAAGGTTTGATCCGATAATGCACGGAATGCCTCATCCATTGACGTAATCGATGCATATCGATTGGCTACGGCAAACAGAATGTCCTCAGCTGTCTTATAGTTTTGCAGTTTTTCTGGTGGTAATACCAGTACATTCATTGTTGAATCGCCGCGATCATATTTGATGACAAAGCCTTTATCCTTTTTTGATGTCATCAAAGTTTCTATGTCATCCAGTGAATTGATAAAGCCTGTTTCCGGAAAAAATAAATCAATATATTCCAACATTTTTTTATCATGTTGATACTTATTTCTAATCGTTAGCATTGCCTGGCAGGTATTCGATTTTGATTCAAGTAGTTGAGAAGTATCTTTGTGTGTAAGATTTTTTATGGGTAAATTAAATCTTGATTCAATTAAATGGATAGCATGATCAACCCACCCCCCATTCACGCCAGATATTTTATTACCTGTTAAATAATACTGTAAATCGCCCGTTGTTTGTATAAGTGATTGATTGCCACTTATTGTATTTTCATTGAGGTTAATTTCTATTATTTTATTTCTCTTATTTAATAAGTAGACGATTTTATTAAATTTACTGTTGTTTGAGTCAAGAATAATAGTGTTGAAATTGGTGGGGTAATGCAGAGAATCGTATCCGTTGGTTACATAATTAACGGAATTCAATAGATTTATATAACTTTCTGAGTGTGTATAAAAAGAAATAAAAATACAAAGTAAAATGATTTTTTTCATGAGTTATCCAGTTTATTTTGTTCCGTCAGGGCCTCCTAGCACTTTTTGATCAGTGCATAAATTGACCGGAGAAAAGCATTTTCTCTCTGTATTTATCATTAATTGCACACCCCATAACTCGATGTTTCATCCCCTTTTTGCTTTGATCATTAAGTGTTAACAAATTCATACAGTGACGCTTTATTGTAGCAATATTGAGCCCAGCGGAATGAAGCTGGCAGTCATCTTCTTTAAAAGTAACATCTAACCGCCAATGCAGTTTATTTTCTATTTCCCAGTGTCCCCTAATGGCTTTCGCCGCATGCTTTGCATCAGGAGAGCGTGAGCTAATATACCAGGAAACTTCTTTAGACTCCCCTTTATTTGAAGACCGATGCCGCTCAACACGCACAGCCGAACTCAAGCCGCTCCAAGGTTTAGCCTTATCTACCCAGTCTGTTAATTCAAAGTGCTGATATTTCCTTATCTCTAATCGACCATGCCCTTTATTCGCCTCCTCAAAATATGAGGTCTTATTTTCTTCATAACCATCACGTTCAAGCTTGTGATGAAAAGCTTGGATTTCTTCCAGCAACCCCTGCTGATTACCTTTCAGTTGCAGAAAATAGTCAGCTTCTTTTTCAATAATCTTTTTTGCGATTTCTTTTTGGCATCCCATCGCATCAATGGTAATAGTGGCATTTTTTACCTCAATTCTGTCGATAAGCTTCGGCAAAGTTTTGATTTCATTTTTCTTTCCTTCTGATTCGAGGGCACACAGCGTCAGGCCTCGGCTTTGAGACCATGCACTAATAACATGGATGGCTTCTCGACCATTGTGCCTTGTTCCTCGCATCGTTTTGCCGTCTAATGAAATAACATCTCCTGTAGATTCACCCTGCAAACTTGAAACGAATGTCGTAAACCCTTCAATCAAATCTCTTGGTCTTATGCATGCAAGTAAAAACCGTAATGTTTCTGCACAGGGAGCAGATTCGATATCTGTATGCTTCTGCAGCCAGTCAAGCTTCATAGCTGCAAAATTAGACATGCTGTTAGGGCTATCATAACCACTTATTATTGATGAAAAAACGATTAGAAGGAGGCTTTCAAGGCTGTGTTTTTGATTGATGCCTTGTCGCGGATCTCTTATTGAGGCTGTACATGCAGATATATTCATGGTGTTTGGATGGCAGAAAACTATCTTTGACAATAGGTATGAGAAATTGACTATTTTAATATTGAATTTTTCAAGGACTTCGTATTATATGACAGCTTAAACTTTGTACTGATCAAAAAGTGCTAGGAAGCCCTGTTTGTTCCGTATGTTGTTGGATTGTTTTTATGTTAAAAAGTTTTTTATTGTGTATTAATAATATTTATTGGGTTGTTTTATTTGTAACGTTAGAAATTAAGAAAATCTTACTATCTCACAGGTAAATAGTGTTTTTAATATGACTAATAGTGAAACAACAGAGGTTATAAGAAGCCATAACGTAGATATATACCGATCAACCTTGAAGATGCAAGGGCATTGGCCGCGCTCACTCACCCCAATCACTTACTGGCTGTAAACTCATGGGGATTCACTCGCTTGCCGCCTTCTTGCATCGCCAATTCCGATGGGTATAGATTATTTTCAAGGAGTAATATTATGTCTTGTAAAATCAATAGCCGATAACAGGTGGCAAATTAGCAATGATTTTTTTCTTGATTACCAAGGATGCGAGAATATAAGTCTGCTTGGAAGAGATTTTGATAATCCTCTTTCGGGGGGGCTGAGGCGTGCGGGTAATCAAATCAAGTATTGAATGAACCATTAGCCCCAAAAAGGTCATAACACCCAATGCGTCTTAATGAGGTCATGAAGAATGTATACAAAAAAAATGACTGATTAAACCTATTCATTAAGAAACACTGATTATTAAGAAACACTGATTATTAAGGAACACTGAGTGAGAAAAATATTACCGCTGATCGCTAACAACGGCTACTTGCTGCTTTTCATTTGTATGATTGGGCTATTTAACCCGGTCAGCAACGTGCACGCGAAAAAGTTTGAAGTCATTGTTTCATCGATCCCTATCGTAGCACCGATGTACTCACCCTTCAGAGAGCGGGCGATGGTAGATAATCCAGGACAATACGGCATCACCATAGAAAACACACTGTATAGCAGCGAATTACTGACGTTAAATAACAAAGCTTATGAATCAATGCTTAATGGCGATGTATCAAAGCTTGCATTTATCTACCTTGCAGCAAAAAACAAACGATCGAAAGAACGGGATAATTTAATTTTATCATCAACCGTTTCCGTTATTTTTCCCTTCGCGATACCGGTTGCCATCTATTCTGGATTACTACGAAGTAAGTGGGGGAAACTGAATAAATCAGTAGGGCGCTACTTAAAAACGACCCTAGGCGAAAGCAACTATAGAGACATCGAATCGGTAAAAAAATTCTCACCCGATGAGCTAAGAAAGGTAGAGCGGGCCATAGAAAATAGTGGGTATGATGCGAACTCCTTCAGAGCCCATACCGGAATGAATCATCAGTTATGGTCTAAATATTGATGGTGGCGGGGTAAATAGATTTTTATTAACAGCAGAAAAACGTGCGCCAAAATAACAATAAAAGCGTATGAGAGGAGGGTGCTAGATAACGATGACTGCATCCTATTAAGCCGATTGCCGAATGCCGAATGCCGAATGCCGAATGCCGAATGCCGAATGCCGAATGCCGAATGCCGAATGCCGAATGCCGAATGCCGAATGCCGAATGCCGGATTATGCTTTTTTAGTCATTCAATCATTGGATTCCCGCCTTCGCGGGAATGACAAAGGTAGGGTTTATTCATTGTCACCGTCATTCCTATTTTTCCCGCCTTCGCTACGCCCACCTCCTTTAACCCTCACTCCATCCCCTCCAGTCACCACTCCCACTTTATCTAGTCGCCACTGTTATCTCTTCTAGCCGCTATTTCCACGAAGGTGGAAATCCAAAATCATAAAGTCAAGGCAATAACTTTTCATAGAGAAAAAATAAGAATAAAAAATGAACTCTAGTCGTAAAATGGCCTCTAAAAAACCGAACTGATGTTAGAGCACGCCAATGGAAAGCACAGTATGTACTTAGTGGTAGGGGCAGGGTTCTCCGGTGCTGTGATTGCGCGTGAGCTGGCAGAAAGAGGCCGCGAGGTAAAAGTGGTAGAAAGCCGAGACCATGTAGGCGGCAATTGCCATACCGAACGCTGCGACGAAACCGGCGTGATGGTACACAAATACGGCCCGCATATTTTTCACACAGATAATGATGAAGTATGGGATTACGTCAACCGATTCGCCACCTTTATGCCCTACACCAACCGCGTAAAAACCACCACGCAAGGCCAAGTGTATTCGTTACCGATAAACCTACACACCATTAACCAGTTTTTTAACCAAACCTTTTCACCCGCAGAAGCCGAAAAATTCATCGAAAAAAAAGCCGATAAACGCATCAAATCACCCAAAAACTTCGAAGAGCAAGCCTTAGCCTTTGTGGGCGAAGAAATATACCAAGCCTTTTTTAAAAACTACACCGAAAAACAATGGGGCATGCCAGCAACCGACATACCTGCCAGCGTGCTCAAACGCCTGCCTTTACGCTTTAACTACAACGACAACTACTTTTTTCACAAGCACCAAGGCATCCCCAAGGAAGGCTACACCGCACTGATCGAAAATATACTCGATCACCCCAATATCACCGTACAACTCAACACATTCTTTACCCGAGACGAAAAAGACAGCTACGAGCAGGTGTTTTACTCAGGCCCCATCGATGGCTACTTCGATTACGAGCTTGGCCGCCTGCCATACCGCACGCTCGATTTTGTCAAAAAAACCGCCGAGGGTGATTTTCAAGGATGCGCAGTGATGAACTACCCCGAGCACCAACACCCCTACACCCGTATAGCCGAACACAAGCACTTCGCCCCGTGGGAAGAACACGAACAAACAGTGTACTTTGAAGAATACAGCCGCGCCTGTGAAGAGGGTGATACGCCTTTTTATCCGATAAGGGGTGTGAAGGATAAAACGCAAGTGCAAGCGTATGAGGTGAAGGCTGCCGATGAGGTGGGCGTTAGGTTTGTGGGGCGGTTGGGGACTTATCGGTATTTGGATATGGATGTTTCAATTGAGTCAGCATTGAGTTATGTGGCTTAGGAAGTAAGAAAGTATTCTTTATGACCACCTCTAAAAATAGCTTGTTTGAGTATAATATTCCCTTCTGGAAAATGCTAACTTAGCAAAGAGTTTATTATCTAACACTAGGTTTTAACAAGAATTATATCTAACGTACTCATTGGATAATTTTTCAAATATAGGCGAAACCTTTTATACCGATTTAATCAAAGAAGATGCCAACAGACTTTACTCATTCACCAACCTGAACTGAAACCTGATGAAAAATACAGTTATTATGTTATTCGTAATTAGCTTAATTTATGGTTGTAAAGATTCAGATAATAATGATCATCCAGCTGAAGAAATCACACCAGTAGCGCATTCAGAAACAAAAATAAGCGCAGATAAAAAAATTCATGAAAAATCTTTAATATTACCAGATTTATCGATTGACCCTGAGGTTGTTGCTTCTATCTATCAACATAAAAATAGAAAATACGGATATCGACTAGGTGATATGTTTAGCTCGCCTCCCAATCGATTGAATCCATCAACCGGTGAGCCTTATCATTTGAAATACTTTCCTGACTCTATCGCGTCCGACTATATGCGTCAAACAGAGCTTTATGATCAATACGATATATTACTACCCATCTGTGAAAGCCGCTTGGCTTCAGCAGAAATACCACCACAAGATACACTAGTGATACACCTAAGAATTGGCGATATGTTGGATACTAGATCTAATACGATTACTGAATTTTTAACTACAAATGTGCAGGATGTACTCGGCCCTTTTTATATTAAACCTCTGATGTATTATCAGACGATTATTAATAAACTTAGAAATGAAAATTACCCCATTAATGCTATTGAATTAGTTGGTGGCTTTCATAGACCTATAAAATCAAGAGAAAAAAGTCTGCAATATGTCTCTGCAATAAAACGTTTCTTTACTGCGGAAGGCTTTAGTGTTACTACACGCATAGATCACCCTACCGACGATGATGTGTTGTATACGCTTACTTCACCCCTAGTGGTGGAGGGTTCTCGAAGGCTATTAAAAATTTGGCAATACTAAAAGGTTGTCAGGTAATAGAACCTTAATAGATGATACTCGAGAAAGGTATTAAAATTTTTTAAATGGATTTAAAATTAATGATGAATTCCTTAACTTCTAAATGCTGCCAGATTTTTTGAGTGGATATGTAAATTATTGATTCGGCATTTTGTGTCGCCATATTGAGCAAAAGGGACTTTTTTATCCTGATGATCCACTTCCCATTTAATGGTCAGAAGTGAAGGGTCATACAGTGAATTCGGGTTAATATGAAGAAAAGGCGCTGAATAGCCATTCCTTGGATCAATGCCACCAAGGTACTGTCCGATGGCATTAGGGTCAAAAATGGATGAAAATGAAGAAAAATTATTCGTATAAGAATCTACAGATTTTGGCGCTTGATCATTAATCCTTTTAAGCGGCTTATCTTTTACATAGGCAGGCATAATGCTCGGTAGATTTGAAATAGCCTCATCGCCAAAAAATATCTTATACTTAGCAAGAGTTTCCATATCATTCCAGCCTCGAGAGACATTTTCTGCCATAAAATTTGTTAATTGATTTGTTGCATGTGAATTAGAAAAATAAATAAAGCAAGGTATGCAAAATAAATCATTAACAAATACTGCTGCTATTGCGGGGTATAGATGGAAAGCACTCATCATAGATTCAAGATTAGCATAAAGCATTGTATCGTATTCCATGTGAAATACATCGTTAAGATTCCATTGCTTGACTAGCTCATCAATCAAAAAAAAACGTTCAGAAGCATTTCGCCAAAAACCTTTTCTAAAGTCTGTATCTAGTTGTGATAATTCTAGAAATTGTTGATGTTGAGATGATTGCTCCAGTTGCTGAATAGGTACAAAAATGATGTTATCTTCTTTATAACGAGGGTCATTTGCTTGTAAAATAACGGTCTGATCGACAATGGCATAGATCGTTAATTCTGGATTAAACAGTCGTGCTTGATGTGTGGCTTCAACCATATAAGGCGGCAGTATGTCACCTATATGCACAAAAACTAAAGAAGGGGAGTTTGCTTTTATCTCTTGATATGCGTCTAACGTGTATGGCTGTTTGCATCCTTCCGAAGGGACTCCATTACCACAAGAAACAAAAGCTATCAGTATGAAGAAATTAGGAAAAAACATATATTTTTTCATCAATACGCCTCGGCAAATGTAACTTACTGTTACAAGTTTTTTTATTCCTAAATATCGAATAAACACATAGATATGTTGGTATGTTTTTAAAAAATCTTATCTTAATCTATAAGCAATCATTTAAACTAAAAGAGTTTACCACTTTATTATTACGGTAGAGTAATGAAACAATTTATTTTTAGTGTTTTTTTATTAACAATTTTATTGCTTTATGGGTGCAACTATAATAACCCAGAAGAAAATAGAATAGGGGCTGATAAAAAAACTAATGAGTTGATAAAAAATAATGCTAATAGCGTTGATAAAATAGGTCGGGAACTACATTTTATCTCTTATGGGGATGATAATTTTAAACGATCCAGAGAACGCATCTATCATGAAGCTTTAAACGCCAATCTTTTTAAAACGATCACAATCTATACGCCTGAATCTATCCCTGAATTTATTGAGTCACACAGAGACTTTATACATAAAAATAGCCGAGGCGGCGGGTATTGGATATGGAAATCCTATGTTATCCAGCAAAAGTTACAAGAATTAGGTGATGGCGAGTACCTTTTTTATGCTGATGCAGGCAGTTCCTTAATTGAAGCAAATATTCAGTATTTGCCAATTTTTCTGGATTATATTGATGAAGGTAACGACATTCTATGTTTTCAATTGGGGCATTTAGAAAGAGACTGGACGAAAGCTGACCTGTTTGATTACGTTAGTGTGGATATGAGTAGCATTATCGCCTGACTACAGGCCAAATAGAAGCAGGGATTCAGATCATTAAAAAAACGCCTCGATCAGTCAAGCTCATTGATGAGTGGGTAGCCATTGCCTCGGACTATCATTTGATTGATGACTCGCCTTCGTATTTGCCTAACGCAGCAGCTTTCAAAGAGCATCGACATGATCAAAGTGTGTTTAGTCTACTTGTGAAAATAAATGGTATCACGCCATTAGGAAAATATAGTCATGGTGAACGCTTTATTTTTAAGGCAAGCAGAATACATGGTTGAATTATTTTTTGAAATTTTTAGCTATTAAATGCTTGGGTAGTGTTTCTATTTTATCAATAACCATTTACTCGTTAGCAGGCTTCTCCTGATCATTTTTTAAGACTTCAATCTGCCTACGAAAATCAAAATGAACGTCATTAGCCATTTGGTTAAATTGTAACTTTGTTTCATCAATTTGATGATCCGTTATCTGCTTATATTCTTGTTTAATTGCTTTGATAGCATCATCTGTTTGACTAGAAGAGCTATGTATTAAAGAATATAAATCAGCGGTTCGATGTAAGCTCCGCCTTGTATCTCGCCACAGTAATAGCACTGTACAACAAACCGAGGCCATCACCACGCTTAGGGCAAAAGATAAAAAAGCGTGGCCGCCAGATAGCAATAATCCTATAAAAAGGAGACTAAAAGAACCTATTCCAGCAGCTAACAGCCCTCGATTGGTTAACAAGAGGCGGTCGACCAACAAGCTTGGCTGCTTAACCGCCATTTTTATTTTTTTAGTCCATGAATAAAGCGGCCTAGGTTTTTGTAGGGATGCCCTCAAACGCTTGAGGTCCTGTTTGTTAATTTTTGTTGATTTTTGAGTGATCAATGCAATCAGGGCATTAACTTGTTGAGAGTAGGCCAGTGATCTTTCACGATCCCATTCGAATTTTTGTAGTGTTTGGATGATACCAGAAATAAATTTTTCATTTAAATATATATCAAACAAATGACCGCGTAATTGGTAATTAATAGAGATGTGATGAAAAACCATATTCCAGAAGGCATCAGCGTATTGATCAAAGAGTTTTATTCTTTTCATACAGTCGCCTATTTGTGAAAAAACTATCGCTAAACTCATAGCATGCTTTTCATCACAGCTGTTTGTTAATGAACCACTACGTTTTTTATAGATCACTAAATCTTTTTTGATTAATTTAACTTGTTGACATGCTGCTAACAAGCAAGGAGTGAAACCCAAATCTTCGAAGCAGATGCGTGTAAGAAAACGAAGATTTTCATTGATCTCAAAAAGCTGTCTTCTAAACGCTTTATTCCAGGGTGTGGGGTAAAATTTTTGTTGAAGAAATAAATATAATGCTTTGTTACTGGTATAAGTTTGGTTACATAACTCATGATTAATACCAGTCTCATAAGTTTGGATGCCCTCGAGAACATCAATATCTTCAAAGGTATAAATCAAGCAATCGAGCGATTCATCAGCGAAAGCTGATATTATCTCCTGCACTGCAATGGGCTTTAGTTCATCATCCGCATCAAGAAAAGTAACAATATCACCTGTTGCCTTTTTAAGGCCATGATTGCGAGCACCGCCAGAGCCACTATTTTTCTGTGTGATTAATTTAATGCGGTCATCATTATAGTTTTGTATTTTGGCTACTGTATCGTCCGTCGACCCATCATCAACAATAATCCATTCAAAATGGGGGCAGGTTTGATTTAAGACAGAATCAAGGGTTTGCTCAATAAAATCAGCCGCATTATAGGCTGGAGTAATAATGCTCACTAATAAACCGTCTTGATGTAATTCTTTCGGCGGTAAGGTCTTCAGCTTCAGTTTAATTATCCTCCCCATATCAACCTGACCTGTGGCGAGGTGCTGATCAAAATGAAATAAGGCATTTCCTGCGTTAACCAGTTGTAGTTGCTGGGGCAACCAAAGGTAATCTGCATCAAATTTATCAACGTTTGATTCAACCCAAGCCATGGGATTATTGATTTTATTAGTGTGGTGTAGTGTTACACGTGAAGAATCTATTAAGGTAGAGACCGATAAAAGTAGTTCGCTTGAACAGAGTAAATGATGAGCGATATTACCTTGCTGGTTTAACCAGCTTGAGTAATTCAATAAAAAGTCTGGGTAGGTTTCTGGGTTAATTGGGTGTAACACTGCTACTTTGGGTCGTGTGGAGGTTGCAGGGAAGCGATCTAATAGCCATCGTGTTTGTTTTGCTTCTGCCTGTTGACACTGGCCTTTCCGAATCAAGCTGTCTGTTACTATTTGCATGACAATATTAGGGTAACAAACGTAACAGTCGTTTGTGTAGGTTTTATACAGATTCCCTAATGGAATATTGTCAATGGGGCTATCCATACGCCGAATATCTTCTAACAGCGGTTTAAAAGTGGATCGATCAAGGCCAATAGCAAAAGTTGCAAAGGTATGCCATTTAACGGGGTGATAATAAGGTGAAAGGCTATGGTTATTTGCTATTAGATGCTTGTTATGCTGCCAGTCATATTGGCTTGCCCCTAACAAGATAACTTTCCAGCTATCATTAATTTTTGAATAAAAGTGAGCAAATTTACTTTCAAATTCATGATCAAGCAATACATCATCTTCAAAAATAAAAATTCGTTGCCAGTCTTCCTCTATAGCTTTTTCAATCAGTTTTTCGCAACTTTTTAAATGCCCCCAAGCACCTGGACTTTCGATTTGCTTGGCTCCACGAGTAAATTCAATATCAGGTAAGTCTGCATCATTTAGCGGCATTAATCCTTGGTCTTTATAAGTAGTAAAGTCACGAATATGTGCCTCATCATAGCCATTCACCGCTTCAAAAATTTCAAATTGAATGTGGTGTTTATTAAGCTCATGACAAGTTTTAATACGTCGTTCAATGTCGGTTGGTAGGTTAAGGACAAATACTTTTTCAAAAATGGTATTAAGTGTTGCCTGCTTTGGATTTAATGTTTTTCTTGATGGCAATAGTTCATGATGAGTTGCAAGTTGTATGGCTTGTTGTTTTTGCAATTGCTTGGCCTTTCTGTAACTGTTTGGTTGATGAAGTAAAAATGAAACGAATCGAATGTTACTCAACGAGCGGTTCTATAATATGCCCACCATTAAGCTCTACCATGCGCTTGATGACCTTAGAAAAGCCGCCACCACTTGGTGTAAAGTAGCTGGCATTAATCATATATAGAAAGTCGTCATCTGCAGGGTGGTCAAGGCGTGTTGTGACGGTGAAGCCTTCCGATTCCCCAAAGCCTTTAATAGCAGATACATAAGCTAAGCTCTTATCAACTGAATCAAGGGGAGTATGAAAGCCTCCTACCAATTCAATTGAGTCGATTGGTAATTGATATTTCTTGATTGTTAAAGCAATTTTTTTATAGAAACTCAAAGGTTGAACATAGATATCGCCCCACCACTCAGCTATTGGTTTTGAAAGAAATTCATTCACACTGTTTTTTCGCCAGTCGATGACATCGCCAATCCTTAAGTGCATTATCAGGAGGTTGGTAGACGGAAAAGCATTATTATTAAAATATGCGTCGCAGATGCCCTTTAATACTTCATAGTTATTTGATTCGTTCGTTTGCCTCATATACTCAGAAGCAATAGAGATAGGAAAGTTATTTAGGTGATAACTTTTATCGCCTTTTTCTTCTTTATGCCAGTAATCTTGACGGAACATATCACCAAGTCGATACCCATATATTTTTGGAATAGTCCACTCATATACGGAATCGCGAACTTCTGGGTCGATACCTGATGCTAATAGTGATGATATTATTTCGCTTTGGTCGCTGGTTTCTAGCGACTCGGCAGCTGGTGTTGATTGCTCGGAGAACGAATCACTTGAATCATCATTGCAGGCAATCAAGCCACATAGAAAAAATACTGTACCTAAATATGCTAGATAGCGTTTTAATAGGGTTATCCAATAATTATTCATAAAATAGCGATCACAGATCAGAAACCTTGAGTGAATCAGTATCTGCCACAGGGGTGATGAGTTGCCCTAATCGATTCTCTACAATGTAGGTTAACCTTTGTAGGTGGGTAGAAGCCAAGTGATTGCTAGAGAGTCTTTTTTTGGTAACAGCAATGCCGGATAAAAACGCAGACAAGTAGCGGGTATTTTCGCTTGAAGCGGTATTTTCAGAAAAGAATTTTTGAAAAACAACCTCATGCAGTATGGCATCGTGGAGCCATTGATTTTCAAGGTTCTTTGACATACTCGTTGCATGTTGCCGATAAAAGACATGACCCTCACAACATGCAAACTGATATTTATGTTTAAGCAATTGCAGCCAAAAATCGTAATCTTCACAAGCTTTTAACGTTTTGTTAAAGCGTATACTTTCTTTAATTGTATTTGATCTGATTAAATAAGCATGAACAGGTGCAATATTGAAGCGCATAAAAGCAACATCAATCGGCTCTGAGGGTAGTTTCCATAATTGATATTTTTCTCTAGCAACGGGCTTTTCAGTAAAAAAATAGTTTTTACAGATAGCAATATCTATTTTAGGGTTAAGTTGTAAATATTTTATTCTTTTTGAAATAGATGTCTTACCAAGAAGATCATCTGCATCTAAGAATAGAATATAATCACCCGTAGCTTCTTCTATGCCTTTATTTCTTGCTGCAGATAATCCTTTATTTTCTTGATAGATATAGTTAATTTTTTTTCTGTATTTCATTGCAACTTGGGCGGTGTTATCCGTTGATCCATCATCAATAACAACAATATCAAGGTGACGGTAGCTCTGCCTGAGTACTGATTTCAGGCAAGCTTCAAGAAAGTGTCCGTAGTTGTAACAAGTAATAATGATTGAGACTACGCCTTTTTTTTGCACGCGGGAGCCATCCTTCAACACTTCGCACGCGGGAGCCATTATATATGTGTTAAACAATTTCCTGATAATAAAACCTCGTTCTATAGACCCTCAGGTTTAAAAATAATTCAGACAATGTTCATAAAACTAAATCTTCGTTTGATGATCTAACCTGTCTTTAAGGCTATTTTATATTCATGGAATTTGTACTTCATCAATCAATACGGTGTGCGAAAACCACACTAGATTCACGCCTCACTAATTTATATTCAAAGGATGAGTGTGAAGATCGATCTATTGATTTTAATACGTTTTTTAACATCTTTTCGTTAACCAAATGGATAGGGATAACAAGCATTAATAATCTATTTATTCGAGGTGATGCCACATCGGAAGGCTGTATTTTCGTTCATTATTCTGTCCATAAAAAAAGCTCTGTAATTGACAAAATTGAGGTCAAAAAAGGAGCTTTCTTTATTAGTATTGATATCAATAAATATACTTGCGGTTATATTTACCTGAGATTCTTACCTGTGGCTCATGATGCGCAGATTAATTTTAGATTTGTTACTGATATTCCCGCTTTACCTGATGAAAAGCTTGCCATCATCATCACTACCTTTAATCGGCAGAAGCAAGTAGAGCAGTCTATACGGTGTATTCAACATGAGTTATTGGATAATACATTTTATCAAAACGTGATTGATTTGTTTGTTATCAATAATGGTGATGATTTGGATTCTGATGTAAAAAAAAATATTCGTTATATTAAGAATCATAATTTGGGTGGCTCTGGCGGTTTCAGTAGAGGGCTCTATGAGGCATCGAAGGATGGCTCATACACACACTGTTTATTTATGGATGATGACGCCGCTTGTGAAATTGAATCCATACGTCGTACTTATGCATTTTTAGCATTGGCTAAAAATAAAAACGTAGCACTATCAGGAGCTATGCTGTATGAGGACAAGCCGTGGGTTCTTCATGAGGCGGGTGCTCAGGTTAATTTTTATAATCAACGTTATAAGCCTTTAAAGCACAAACTTAACCTAACTGATACTAAAAACCTCGTAAAAAAAAATATTCGTTATATTAAGAATCATAATTTGGGTGGCTCTGGCGGTTTCAGTAGAGGGCTCTATGAGGCATCGAAGGATGGCTCATACACACACTGTTTATTTATGGATGATGACGCCGCTTGTGAAATTGAATCCATACGTCGTACTTATGCATTTTTAGCATTGGCTAAAAATAAAAACGTAGCACTATCAGGAGCTATGCTGTATGAGGACAAGCCGTGGGTTCTTCATGAGGCGGGTGCTCAGGTTAATTTTTATAATCAACGTTATAAGCCTTTAAAGCACAAACTTAACCTAACTGATACTAAAAACCTCGCTAAGTATAATGAAGAAGAGCGTATTCATTATGGTGCATGGTGGTTTTATGCTTTCTCTATACAGTCAACGATATATTATCCTTTTCCTTTTTTTGTGAGAGGGGATGATATCCTTTTTGGTATGATGAACAAGCATCATCAAATTACGACATTGCACGGCGTTGCATCGTGGCAAGCAGATTTTGATCGAAAGCGTAGCCTGATGACACATTACTTATCATTTCGTTTTCATTGGATTACAGGTTCACTACATCGTTCTTTTTTATCACCTTTTGTATTAATCACATTGTTTTTTAAATCCTGTATTTCTCTTTCTATGTCTTATAAATACGAGAGTGCCCGTGCTGTATTAGTGGCATTTGAAGATGGTTTACAAGGGATTGATTTTTGGAAAGATAATATTGATTGTAAAAAAATTAGGAAGAAAATAAACAAATTAACGGTTAACGAAATCTATTCTTTGCCTAGTGGCTATATAACACCTGAACGTATCGAAACATACAGCCCTTATCATGTTTCTTGGGGCGCTAAGATGATCAGCCTGATTACTTTAAATGGACATTTATTGCCTCGACAATGGTTAAGAAAGAAACCACATGCCGTATCGGAAACAATTTTTTCGCCGGTATTTTTCGCTTACGGAAGACAATCAATCATTTGCATCAATGAATCTACGGGCGAATCTATGCAGCTTTATCACTCAAAAAAGGCCTTCTTTAAGGTTTTCATTAGGTTAACTTGGGTTGCCTTTAAGTCCATTTTTTCAATACATAAAACAATGAGGAATTATAATCGTGAAATTCCTACGCTCTGTACCGAAGAATTCTGGAAAAAAGAGTTTGAAAAATATGGATGTATTGAGTAGTTTTTATTTCTCATCATGGATTGAATTCATTATTTAATAAATTATGTGAGTAAATTATGAAATGCCGTTCATGCCTTTTATTTATCTTTGTGGGTGTTTTTTTGCTTGGTTGTGATAGCGATAAAGATGAAAACCTTGAAGGTTATAATGACGACCCGAATTCAGTTGAGCAGGCAGAGGTTGATCATACTGATTTAAGCCTTCATGTTTCTATGCCTAATAAGGTTTCTTTGTTGCCACCAACAAACACATTAGATGAACTGCTTGAACTTAATCGAGATAAATCATCTCGTAGTAATGTCATTGTTTTTTTTGTTGATACCTTGCGTTACGATTATATCGACCAGTATGCACCCAATGTTAAGCAATTTTTAGAAGATAATATTTCTGCAAAACATATAGCAAGCGCAACGGCAACACAACACTCCACTTTTGCTTTTTATCACTCCCAGCCGAGTTTTTTGGCCTATCATGCATACCTTAATCTCGAAAATAATGAGAATGATAAAGGTTCACTATTTTTACAGTTACTTAAAAATAATGGTTACGATATTTATGCGATAGGGTCAGATTTACGCTATGCAACAAAAAAAGCGAAACCTGGTTCGTATGAATCTGTACTTCAGAGTTTTTTTGGTCATAAAATGTATTTGTTAAATAATCATGATAAAAAAATACGATTTTATCCTGAAACGATTAATCATAAAAAAACCAAAGGCCCTTATACTGATCACCTTGTTTTTAATGAGTTTAAACGGATTTATGATCAACGAAAACATCAAGGGAAGACGGGCGATGCATTTTTTTGGTTGGCCTATGATAATGTGCATGATCCATTTGCGTGGGGAAAGTCGGTTTCTTTACCCTATCCAGACCTGAAGTTTGTTAATGGTTTACATAAGTTCAAATTGATCGAGCATTTTTCTGCTGAAAGAATTCGTATGGCTTATGCCAACGCTGTTGCAAGTATGGATGTACAGTTTAAACGCCTGATTAATTTTTTGATTGATGAAGGTATTTACGATGACTATACGTTGCTACTTGTTTCAGATCATGGCGAAATTTTGGGCGAAAAAGGTCGATCTGTTAATTCTAAAGCGTGGGATAAACAAGAGAAAAATGGTTTTTTATATTTACACGGAACATCTCTTTATAGGGAGCAGATTGAGACACCCTTTGCTGTTAAATTTGCCAAAAAACGTCATGAACGTATTGATAAAGCACGCATACAAAAAACGCTCTACGGTATAGATTTATTCCCTACGTTATTTGATGGATTAGGTATAGATTTAATGCCGTTTAATCAGTTTTTACGCGGGCAGTCTATTCTTTCTCCATCCGAATCAAAGAGAAGTACGGTTGTTGTCATGCCAAATGGGGTAGATCCAACAAATAAGCTTGCCTTAATCAATGATGATTACAAAGTTCAAATTCAAATTAACGATCCAGATTTTTATCATGCTTCTTCTTTCAAAATTGTGACAATCACAGACTTAAATGATCAACCTGTTTTTTTATCACCTCCCTTTGATATTTTTGGTATTGATGCTGAAACAAATACGGTGAGTGATAAAGAAGGGTTGATAGAAAAAATAAAAGCCGATTTCAAAGAAGCTTTAAGTGCGTTGTTTGGCGGTGACCCTGTTGTCTATTAAACTCTCCAATTATTCATCGTTTGTTCATGATGTTATGACACGGTGATGTTCTATGCTAATCCTCCTTGAGGGTTTAAAAGCGTTAGTCGCGCTCGTTCAACCCAATCACTTACGGACTGTAAGTGATTGGGGGTTCGCTCGTTGCCACCTCTAGCATATCAAGTTCTTATGTGTGTAGGTTCTATAACTGATTATACGCGTGAGGGAAACCTTGAAATTTGTCGGCAAAAACGAATTGTAAATAGTCATGAATGAGTTTAATAAAATCTGGATACAATCTGACATCTTTAATAGTAACAGGCTGATAAGAGTCGTTAATATGGTTCGTCATGTGGAGTGAATATACTATATCTTGCGAGCCGTACCAGATTTCATAGAATTTCTCTGGGTTCCTTACTGACTTAATGGTGTAGTTGTTTAGCCTTATCGTTTTGGGGGGGAGTATATCTTGAATTTTATAGCCCTCTCGGTATTTTTCAGGTAGCTGGCTTTGCGTGCAGTGATCGCTATGCTTAATATGAGTTTTGGTGATATCCAAAGGAAATAAATCTACATCAACGTACAGTGTTTCCATTAAGTCTGAGATTTGATTGTTAGTTAATCGCGGTTCATATCTTTTTATTAGATCCGCCTCATGTTCTTTTGTTAGTTTCATTTTACAGTGATAAAAATCATTGTCAGATTTTTTTCTAAGGCAATTATCCCAGTGTAAAAAAACACCCTGCGCCTTCATGTTGCTTGTAATTGCATCCATGTTTTCTTTGAATTGCAATAAGCTAATACCTAGGTCGGTGTCATCATCCCAAGGCATTAGGCTATTGAAGCGCTCAGCAGATAATATTGTTCCGAACAGTGCTACGTAATCGACCTTCGAATCATCAAGTACTTTAATTGCTAATTTTGTTAAATCATCAAGAAGTAATAAGTGTATAGGTCTAACAAAGAGTTGATTAAATGGAATAATCGTTGGCTCTTTATGTTGGTTATATTGCTGTAAATAAAGATTCTTCACGTCTCCTTCTAATATATAGTCAAAATCACTATCGTTTAGTGAATAGTTCATCGATAAATATTTTTCATCGATTGATATTTCAGGATTGTTTTCTGTTACTAATTCTTCTTTTTTATTACTGTTGCACCCAAGGAGTGCGATTGATGTGGTGATTATAAACAGTATTCTTTTCAAATATTTCATTGTCTTCCTATCAGAAATACACATTTAATAGGTGGATTGGTTTTTTTATTTGATTATGATCTGTTTCGTATGTTCGTTTAATAAATAAATAAATAAATAAATGTTAGTAGGAACCTGTTATAAGACTAAGCATCTAACTATCGATGCTTTGTTTATGATATTCAAAAAGATTTTATTATTATGCGATTAATCATTTTTTCTTTGTGCTTATTTGTTCATGTTGGTCTCTTCGCTGACCCACCTAAACAAATACGGGTTTACGTGGATATGGTGGGTGACTTGTTTCATGCAGGCCATGTAGAAATGCTTAAAAGAGCAAAGGCGCAAGGGGATTATTTGATTGTGGGGCTTGATGACGATGATTACATTGAGCAGTATAAACGTAGGCCCATCATTACTTTTGATGAGCGTCGAAAAGTGGTAGAGGCTTGCAAGTATGTTGATGAGGTTCGCCGTGCTACGGAATATTCTATTTCGGGCGAGTGGATATTATCAAATGACATCGATTTAGTTATTCATGGTAATGATTATTCGGAGGAGGTGATGCAAGCACGCTATGGTGAAGTTATCGCCTTGGGGCGGTTTCTTACTTTGCCTTACACGCCAGGGATCTCAACAACGGATATTATCCAGCGCGTAAAAAAACGAGAGTGAATACAGTAGCCGTTTTGACTCTCTACGTTTATTGTGTGGGTATGAGTCACAAAAGGCTGCTAATATTTTGCACTTCTAGGGGCAATATCATGGCCTTACCTTATTTCTTATCTGTTATTATTTCATGAATTGTGTTTTACAAAATATTCTTATTTCTGCGTCAGTGGTAGCTGATACTGATGAACTCTACTGCCGAAAAAATAATAACCGCCATCATTTACATTTTAATACTTTCTTTAACCGATTCTCTTTAAATCAATGGCTATGTTACACACGTATTGAGCGGCTTTTTTTTAAATGTTCGGTACATGGAAAAGGCTGCGTGAAGCTGTTTCATCATAATGGCGGTATAAGTACGCTGCTTGTTTCTAAAATGATGGAGAGAGAGACTTTTTCGCTTCCATTAGATTTGGTAGCTCTTCAGCAGGGCTATCTTTATATGGTGTTTGAACCTGTTAGCGACGCCAAGCTGTTGGAGGCATCTTTTTTCACGGATATTGCACACAAGCCAAGTTGTAAGCTGGCCTTGGTGATCACAACCTTTAATCGGCCAGAGCAGGTAGCTGATACGGTGCGGCGCATTCAGCAAGCTTTGTTGAGTAATCCAGACACGGCTGATCAGTTTGCCTTGTATGTGATCAACAATGGGGATGCGTTGCCTGATTTGGATACGACGGGCATTGTGTTGGTGGATAACCCGAATTTAGGCGGAGCAGGGGGCTTTAGTCGTGGTTTGCACGAGGCTTGTAAAGATTCATCGATCACGCATTGTGTGTTTATGGATGATGATGCGGCTTGCGAGATCGAATCTATTCGTCGCACTTATGCGCTATTGGCGCTGGCTAAAAATCCAGATTTAGCTGTAGCGGGGGCGATGCTTTATGAGGATAAACCTTGGTTATTATTTGAGGCAGGTGCTAGGTTAACGCATGCCGGTTTTAAATGTTCTCCAATAAAACCGGGTGTAGATCTGAGCACGTCGCAAGGTTTGGCGGCTTTTGATGAGCAAGCCCATATTCAATATGGTGGCTGGTGGTTCTACGCCTTCAATTGCCGATCAATACGGCATTACCCTTTTCCTTTTTTTGTGCGCGGTGATGATATCCTTTTTGGGATGATGAACCCACATCATCACATCGTTACGCTTAATGGAATTGCCAGCTGGCAGATGGATTTTAGGCGTAAATTTTCCCCTTGGGTGCATTATTTATCTGCCCGCACGCGTTTTATCACAGGGGGGTTGAATAACCGCTGGTTTACGGGTGGGTTACTGTGTGTGTTTTTCGGCTATCAGGTGATGTCGCTCGCTATGGCGTATCGTTATGAGAGTGCGCTTGCGGTGATTGAGGCGTTTGTTGATGGTTGCAAGGGCATTGATTTTTGGCGTGATAATGCTGATGCCACTGAGGTGCGCGCTAAAATTTCGGCGATCACGCGTCGTGAAACCTTTGGTGATTGGCCTGCCGAGATTAGTCGCGCACAATGCGTGGATATGAATAAAACATCCAAGGGCCATGCATGGCGTGTGGCTTTGCAGGTGATCACGGCGAACGGGCATTTTGTGCCGCAATGGTTGTTCAGGCAAAACAATGCGCAGGTGTCTGAAACAAAAAAATCGCCCCTTATGGCGGCTTTTTTACGGCCTACCTTGGTTTATGTGGCTGAGGAGAGTGGCCAAGCCATGCCGCTAGCGCACAGCAAAAAACAGTTTTTTTTCGTCCTGTGGCGATTAACGGCGGTGATGGCTAAATCGGTGTTTATGCTGGGTAAAACCCTGCGTACTTACAAAAAAACCATTCCCACACTCACCACCGAGGCTTTTTGGAAAACGCAATTCTTTCAAAAAAAGAAAGGTTGATGAGCGTGGTTTTTTTCTTTATGTATTTATCGTCACTGGTTGTTAAGCAATGCGTACCAGCTTTTTGTTCACAAATTCTTTCATGCCGTCGTGCCCTAGTTCGCGTCCAAAGCCGGAATTTTTAACACCGCCAAAGGGCCAATAGGGTTCTGAAATCGTAAAGCTATTGATGAAGGTGATGCCGGATTCTATACGTGAGGCGAGGCCTCTCGCTCTCTCGATATCTTCCGTCATGATGGCGGAGGCTAAGCCAAAGGGTGAGTCGTTTGCTATTCGGATGGCATCGTCTGCATCTTTTGCTTTAAAAATCATAGCAACGGGGCCAAATACCTCTTTGTCATAGATATCCATATCGGGGGTAATGCCTGTGAGTATGGTGGGTTTTAGCCATGCGCCGGGTAAGTCTTCTCGTTCGCCGCCAATTTCGAGTTTGGCACCTTGTTTAACCGCGGTTTGCACCATCGTTAATAACTCTACACAGGCGCTTTCGCTGTACATCGGTGAGAAGTCTGTGGTGGCTTCCATCGGATCACCTGGTTTCATTTTTTGCATGCCTTCTGCAAAGCGGGCAAGAAATTTATCATACAGAGGCGCTTCAACAATAAAGCGTTTGGCACCTGTGCATACTTGGCCAGAATTAAACATTTTAGCCACCATGGCATTGTCGATGGCTTTTTCTAGGTTGGCATCCGCTAATACGATAAAGGGGTCGCTGCCGCCGAGTTCCATCACGCATTTTTTGAGGTATTTGCCAGCCAGTGACGATACGGATGAGCCTGCCGCTTCGCTGCCGGTGAGTGATACGCCACGCACGCGGGTGTCTTCAATAACGGTTTCGGCGGATGAGGCGCGTATGGGCAGGTAGGTCATCACGCCTTTGGGGAATCCGGCTTCTTGGAATAATGCTTCAAGCGCTTTTCCGCATTGAGGCACATTGGAGGCATGTTTAAACAGAACGGTATTGCCTGCCATGATGTTGGGTGCGGCAAATCGTATCACCTGATAAAACGGGAAGTTCCACGGCATAATGCCAAAGATGACGCCGAGTGGGTGGTGTTCAACATGCGCTTCTCCCGTGGGGGCGTCAGTGATGGGTACGGGCTTGAGTATGCTTTTGGCATTGCTGGCGTAGTATTCGCACATATCTGCGCAGTTGGGTATTTCCCATTCTTTCCCTTCTTTGAGTAGTTTGCCCATTTCGAGTGTCATGAGTTTTGCGTATTTTTCGGGCGATGCACGCAGTTTTTTTACGACATTCATCATAAGCGCTGCGCGTTGTGTGAAGGGTGTATCTCGCCATGTAGGGAAGATGTCGTTTGAGTTTTTAATGGCTTGTTGTACGGCGTCGGGGGCCATGGGGCCGAAGCTTTTTTCTACTTGGTTGGTGTAGGGGTTGAGTGATTGAATGGTCATAAGCACCTCAGTAATATCATTGTTGATTGGTCGTGGTGATATAGGCGAATTAAATACGTTTAACGAATACCTGTAAATAAATTTTGTGTTTTTAAAAATACGATTAACTGTGTTATTTTTTATAGATAAATTTATGGTAGGTCTATTTTCTTTGCTGTATGTGCATGCTTTTTTGGCTAACGGTATATACCTATCACACTTGAAGATGCAAGGGCGTTGGCCGCACTCGCTCACCCCAATCACTTACCGACTGTAAGCTCATGGGGATTCGCTCGCTTGCCGCCTTCTTGCATCTCCAATTCCGATAGGTATAAGTCATTTTTATGTGGGTGCTTTAAAAAATACTGAAGAATGATTATTACTTTTTATCAGTGAATGCAAAACTCGTGGTTTCTCTTTAGCTCTCATTCAAGAATTTATACCCATCGGAATTGGAGATGCAAGAACGCGGCCAACGCCATTGCATCTTCAGGGGTGATCGGTACATACGTTGTTTATATCCGTTATTGATGAGAGGTTTTCCCATGAAGCACCAGTGTGTCATTTTTTTCGGTTGTCTTTCGTTGTTATTTCAGGGGTTATTGCTGGCAAATGAGGGGGCTAAGGGTGTTTTACCCACATCGCCACCTTTTACACACCTTGATCAGGTTTGTTATTTAGGTGCTAAAACAACCTCTGTGAAGCATATGATGAATGCGCCCACTGTTTTTGTGATGAATGATAATCATAAAGGTATTGCGCTTCTTTATGCGCTTGATAAGCATCAACATCTTAGTCATTTAACACAGCATCAACACATTATTGAATTTAATCAGCACAACCGTCAGTTAAAGATCAATAACCAGCCTTACTCACCCGATAAGCATAATTTGAAGAACATTATCCATTGCGATTATCTGGCAGGCTTTGGTTATGCAGATTCTGAGTATATGCAGAAGGTGCTTGCTGAGGATTATGGGATTCATCTTCAGCTGATTGTTGATAGCAAAAGCCATCTGTTAATCGAATCTAAAACGAATACAACGGAGGCTATGCTGTTGCTTAAGGCGCGCGATCACGAGGATGCGCGTATGCGGTTTTATCTGGATATGTTTTTGCCAGAAACGGGGTTTATTCATGATCGCGCTTCGCTTTTTGCTATTTTGGTGCGTTATGCAGCAAAAGGGGTTGTCTTTAAGTTGGCAGAAAGCAGCGCGGGCAGTGGTGTTTTTATTATCAAGCCATCGTTTATCAGTGAGGTGTTGTCTTTACAAAAATCAGGGGTAAAAGATCCCTTGCAGCCGTTTTCAATGTATCCCGCTTTATACAAAGCCATGCTGAGTAATGCGCCTTTCACTTGGCAGGCGTATTTTTCTGATGATGAGATCGTCATCGAGAAGACGATTCAGTTTGTGAATAATGACAGTTTTACGCACTTCTATACCACGAGTGAGGTGATTGATAACACGGTTTATTTGGGATCCTTGTTTGAAGGTGATACGTTTTTATCTGAGTTTGCTGATTTGCCAGATGATGCAGCGCGTTATTATCGCCGTATTACGAAAGCGCTTATGGATATAAAAGTGAATTTATCGGCTGATTATTCAATGGGGCTTGCTGATCCTGCGTTGGTGCTACGGAGCTTTGATACGAGTGTTATTGTGACGAAAAAGAACGGTCTTCGTTACCCAGTAATCAGTGAAATCAATGCGCGTCTTTCACTTAATCCGCTGTTGGTGAGCGATGTGTTGTTGGATAAAAACTTTGCAGCAGCGCAAGGTCACGGTTATATGTGGCTGAGAACGGAGCGCATGCCTGTGCCACCCAATGCCGATGTGTCGCGCGTTGCGGATGCGTTATCTCATGCCTTAAAGGTGGTTAGAGAGCGTTACCCGCATAAAACGATTGATATGTCTCGTTTGCTCGCACCGGTAGATTTAAAGACGGTGACTGTTTATCTCGCTATCAGACCAATCGCTAAGGGTGAGGTTAATTTTTGTAAAGGGGTGGTCAGTGAGTTTATGGCATTATTCGCACAAGCTTTATCGGCAAAATAATGCGTTTGTAGGCTGTCATCCAGGGTAGTTAGTACATCATTTCAAAAGGTTGTCTGGTAATGGATTCCCACTTTCGCGGGAATGACAGTGATAATAAATAGGCCTTACCTTCGTCATTCCCGCGAAGGCGGGAATCCAATGATTAAATAATTAAAGAAGCAGAAAACTCAACCCAACAATCGGGTTGAAATGATGTATTAAGCGGCTTTGTGCTATGGCTGTTAGGTTTTTTCTGATGTGAATCTTCTTGAACTTTCTTTTGTTTTACTGAGTCGATGCTAATGCGGAGAGGGTAACAATGGTTGATATGTCAAGGCTTGGTTGTGGTTACCTTTCTTAAGCGTTTTATCTTGTCAAGGTTGTGGGGGTGATCCAGGGCTATCGCGCTATGTTTTTGATCAGTTCGCTTAAAAATCATACTACAAAGCAGATGGCTGATTGTATTTCAATCAGTTTATGGGTATGAATTAGCCCGCTACTGAAAAACTACACTTCTCTTTTGTATTCAAATTACAAAAGAGTGTTAATTTAGAAACCAACACTAAATTATTAGCGGGTTTAGATTAAAAAATAAACATTTTGTTTGATTGTCGCCGATCTTGTTAATATCGTAGTGCGATTGCCCTGGGGGGTGATCCGTCTTTGCCCAGTAAAGTTAAGGAGGTTGTGGGATTAAATCATCTTTGGAAAAAAGACTTCGATGAAGTCAAGGGGGAAAACAAAGCATTGAAGGCGGAATTAGCTGAAAGCACATCCCAAAATGACTTGTTGAAGCAACAGGTGCAGGCTTACGTAGAGGATTTTAACGCTGAAAAAAAGGAGAGCGAAGATCGCCTTGAGAAGTTGACTAATTTAGAGGTGAGGTTTGCTACGCTTCAGGACAATTACGGGCGCGTAACCGATAGGGAGAATAAGACGCAGGCGGGAATTCAAGCCATAATCAGTGCTTACCGCCCTGCGGGTAATTTCGCAGGGCCTGTTAGCCTTCCTGCGAGGTATGACGCTAGCAGCAATCGACAGCCAGAGGTTGCACGCCCACCTCCATTTTCTGGTGGCTATGTGGTAAGAGACTGATATCCCTTTTTATCAAGTCAGCTGTGCGGCATTTGTCGGCACAGGGGAAGTGGATAAAACGGGCCTCTATACCGATCATCCTTGAAGATGCAAGGGCGTTGGCCGCGCTCGCTCGCCCCAACACTTACTGACTGTAAGCTCATGGGGATTCGCTCGCTTGCCGCCTTCTTGCATCTCCAATTTCGATGGGTATAACTGGTTAATCGTTATACAGGCAGTGGCTCGTTTGTAAAAAATGCGTTAATTTTTTAAAAAAAGCTTGCCAAATCAAGACGATTCATTAGAATACGCGCATTCCTAAGTCCCCTTCGTCTAGTGGCCTAGGACACCGCCCTTTCACGGCGGTAACAGGGGTTCGAACCCCCTAGGGGACGCCATATTAAAAAGCCTGCTTGTCAGGTTTTTTTCGTTTCTGGGATTTACTTATGCCCGCTTTGCAGTCTGTGGCCATTGCACATACACCGTTTAAGCAAAAGTTCGGCGTGCCGAGGCAAGCGGGTCTTGTGCCGGTTGAAGCATCTATTGAATTACTCTCGCCATTTAATCAGCCCGAGGCCGTTGAGGGCCTTGAAGCATGTAGTCATCTTTGGCTGATTTTTCAGTTTGATCAAAACCCTGCAACCTTGTCTGTGCGTGTGCGTCCACCGCGTTTGGGGGGCAATGCGCGGCTGGGTGTGTTTGCAACACGTTCGAGCTTTCGGCCTAATGGGTTGGGACTAACCTTGGTAAAGCTGCAGCAGGTGATTGTTGGGTCAGCGGGGGGTAATCAGGGCGTCAGCTTACAGGTATCGGGGATTGATCTGGTGGATCAAACGCCGATTGTGGATATCAAGCCTTATGTGCCTTATGCCGATCATGTGCCGGATGCGGTGAATGGCATCGCACCCTCTCAGCCTGAAAAAAAGTTGCAGGTGATCTGGTGCGAGGTGGCCGCAGCTGCACTCAAACAATCGGTAGAACAATCGCGCTATAGCGAGGCGCAACTTGTTGCGTGGATCACGGATCTTGTCGCGCTTGATCCGCGTCCCGCATACAAATCGGGCGATGATCAAAAAATCTATCACATGCAATTTGATCGGTTTGATGTGCATTGGCAGGTTTGTGTTGATCGGGCAGTTATTCAGCGCTTAATACTTGTCATTTAATTCATTGGCGCTGAGTTTATTTGACAATAAAACCGTCTAGAAACCCCAAGTCAGTTAATGATTGAGGTGGCTGTCGCGTGTTAATGTCTGCCTCGGTATCTTCGGCTAAAAATTGACGGGTGCATGCGCTGATTTCATTTTTATCGTGTAGTAGGGTTGTCTTTTCTTTAAGCTTTTTTAAATTCAAAAATCGATTTTCATGTGTGAGCGCATAGCCTGTGAGGTCTGCGTTACCTTGATCTTTTTCAACATAAACGTTGCAGCTACCTTTATTCGATGAAAAATATCCCTTGTGACTGTAGCTGAGGTTTTGTTTTCTTGTGCCGCATAATAATTCAACTTCATTGCCGAGTTTATTGATTGATTTCTTATCTTGGCGGCTTTTAATGCTTTTGATTGATTCAGTGATGTTGGCGAGTTGCCGGTTACAGCCAATTTGGTTTTCTATGAGCGATTGTTGTTGAGCGCTGATAGGGAGGGTAAGTTTCTTCTCGATACCGTTCTCTTTATCTAAATCTATCAAGCTTGTAAATGTGGGTAATAGGGTTGTTTCATCTTGAAGGCAACCTAAGCAGCGCAATTCAGTGACAGCCCATTTTGAGTCACTTATTTTTTGCTCAGGTGTCATGGCGGGAATAATTGTTTCTTGGTCGAAGTAGGCACAGATGTCAGGCGATTCACTGGACAGGCTGATAAGGCCCGCACCGCCAGTTTCTTTGATGGGTTCAAGGCATAGGGTGCATTCGCTTGCTACTGCATTCTCTTCGTCAAGGCAATTATTGTTCGGACAGAGATAGAGAAGGCTGTGAATCGTTTTGTCTATGAGCTTATAAGGTATCGTGCTTAGTATACTCATCGGAAAAAATAAGAGTGTGAACGTAAAAATTCTGTAGTAAATGATCATGAGAATAAAAAGTAGTTAAATGGATTAGGCTACGATGTTAAGTTGATTTTATGTTGTAAAAGTTCAACTTATATATACCCATCGGAACTGGAGATGCAAGAAGGCAGCAAGCGAGCGAATCCCCATGCGCTTACAGTCGGTAAGTGATTGGGGTGAGCGAGCGCGGCCAACGCCCTTGTATCTTCAAGTGTGATGGGTATAGACGAATGGTATTTTGTTGTTTGCCTAATGTTGCCGTCATAAGCGCCTCTCCCCAAACTTTAACGAAGACATCGACGCCGCGTACTCAAAGCAAAAAATTTTTACTCTTTTTTGTTTGCAGGGCTAGAGAACTATTTTACCTAATGACTGTTTAATGGTTGTGATTATGAGGTATGCGAACATGAGAAAGCGTAATATTATTTTTTTTATATTTTTGGTGTGCTGGATAAAAAATAGTTATTCGATATCCAAGGAGGGAATGAAGTATATATGTGCCAAAGTCATCCTGTCTGGAATGACTCCCTCTAGTGGGTTAAGCGAAAATTTCTGCATAATTTTGCCGGGAATTGAGAATGTATCCAATAAGATTCAATCGAACAAAGCGTTCACGCTTACACAAGAAGACTACTTTAGCCTTTTGCTGGCAAAAGATTATCTTGATAATGAGTATGAAAATGAGGAAAGCCTAACGGAAAAGAAGAAAAAGGACTTAGAAAAGAGGGCGAGAAATGATTCAAGGGAGCGCTAGTACATCATTTCAATCCGATTGCGGGGTTTAGTTTTATGCTTTTTAGTCATTTAATCATTGGATTCCCGCCTTCGCGGGAATGACGAAGGTAGGGTCTATTCATTGTTACTGTCATTCTCGCGAAGGCGGGAATCCATTACCAGATATACCCAACGCTATTGCACCTTCAAGGGCGATCGGTATAAACCTTTTGAAATGATGTACTGGAGAGTTTTGCACATTGATCCCAGCAGGATTTTTGGTTTTTTAGCCGCTGATGATTACAGGGAGTGCTCTTTATCGATTAATTTATGCCAGTAGAGCCTAGCCAGAGAGCAAGCCTCGGACTATCATGATGCACTTTTTGAGGAGAAAGATAATGCCTTCTTTTGATGTGGTTTCTGAAGTTGATTTACACGAATTCACCAATGCGATTGATCAGGCTGCACGTATTATCGATACACGTTTTGATTTCAAAGGTATCGATGCGAAATTTGAGCGTAAAGAGCTGGAGGTCACTATCTTTGCCGAGGCGGATTTTCAGCTGACGCAAATGCAAGATATGCTTCGAACGGCGTTAATTAAATGCAGCATTGATCCTTTGGCGATGGAAGAGGGCGACGTCGAAACCGCAGGCAAACAAGTCAAGCAAGCGATCAGTATGCGCAATGGCTTAGAAAAAGAGCTGGCTAAAAAAATCACCAAGCATATCAAGGAAGCCAAGCTTAAAGTGCAGGCACAAATTCAGGGCGAGCAAGTGCGGGTGACGGGCAAAAAACGTGATGATTTGCAGCAAGTGATGACTTTATTACGCGAGGCAAGTTTTGATCAGCCTTTGCAGTTTACGAACTTTAGAGATTAGCGACATCCTATTGACTTCGGATAAAAAGCGCAATGTTTTTTGTGCTTTTAAGCGCGCGTATGACCTTTGGGTTCAGGTAATCTTGAACGTTAGTCAAGAGGATGATACGCATTTTTATAATGTTATGTTTAGTCGTGAAGATGATGCTACTGGAGTAAGAAATGGTGTTGTTTAATTACGTAAGAAAAAAGTCGCAGTAGAATTGTATAATGGAAAACTGGGCGATGGGTTGTTGCCTCCAGCTAAAATACTCTCTAGCGATAATGATGAAGGGTTTCAACCTATACATTTCCCTCTTTCTGATGAAGACGTGAGGCATAAGGGAGGCAGCATTTAAGAAGATACCTTTTTTGGGTGTATAGTCACATCCCACTTTTTCAGCTCGGCATGTCTTGTAATGTGGGGTTGAATCTCGTCAAGCACTTCCTTACTTGGCCTTACACCTTTCGTATAAACCTTATCAATTAAATCAACAATTGTTTTTTTACATTTATGCACAAGACTTTTTGTCCACTCCACCACCACATGAACTGAATTTAGAAGTGTGCCATTCCAATGGCTTTCCAAAAAAGCCCACCGCCTTTCAATGGGATTATATTTGCTGTGATAAGGAGGGTAGTAAACCAGCCTGATTCTCAGCCCAGTTTGACTGGAAAATTGCACCATCCGCAAAAGAAACTGAGTTCGCAGGCTATTACTCTCCGGGCCATTGTCTGTATAAATAAAAGGGCTATCCACTTAGCCCGACCAGGTACTAGATGTAGTTATTACCGTGTTTTTATATCATCATAAGTTAGCGGGTTCGTTACGACAGCCTGTTCAATCAGTCGATAAAATAGTAGCCCCCTTGATTTTGATTTTCTGCGATTAAACCTAAAGGTATATTCATCAAGATAATACTCTAGATGTTTTTCTTGTATTGCTCCCTGATACGCGCCTAGAAGCCATCTTTTTAATAATGAAGCCACTCTATGGACACCAGGCATTGTTATATGCGCAGCAATATCAGAGCCCAAATGAACGGTTCTATGATGAGCAAATCCATTTTCTTTAGCGCAGTTATATACTGGAGAGCCATCACTATAAATAACACTTCCGAGACTCACTACATCCAGAATGAACTGTTTAATATTATCTTTTGTTGCCGCAGAAACATGCCTTAAACGAACCCGTCCAAAGCCTTTAGGTTCAAGTAGCTCTACCGCTACGAGAATGACTGTTTTACTTTTACTGTTATGATTTCCTTTGCTTTTTCTCGGCACAACACCGCCAATGAAAATTTCGTCAACTTCAACGAGGCCTGATAACTTTTCTCTTTCTGGGTTGATCATTGCTGAGCGCAGCCTATGCAATAGCGCCCAAGATGTTTGATAACTTCCAAGTCCAAGTAGACGATATATCCCTAATGCACTAACACCATTTTTTTGATTTGTTATATACCAAACAGCACCAAACCAATCTTTGAGTGGTGTTCTGGTTTTATTAAAAATAGTACCTGAAGTAACGGACGTTTCTTTACGGCAATCTGCACACTTTAACGTAGTGTTTTTCAACTTATACGGCGTTTTATTTACATGACATCGAGGGCAGATGAAGCCATTAGGCCAACGAATTTTAGAAATATAATCCAGGCAGGCTTGGTCATCATGAAACCAATCTATAAACTGATCCCAATTTTTAGGGTAGTCGATACCAGATTTAAGTAGATTTGAATTCTGCGTCATTACTAGATATTGACATAGGTCGGGCTAAGTGGATAGCCCTTATAAATAATCAGCTCATCTTTGTCCTTGTTAGCTTCTTTGACATTCTCCCACCACAATTGCAGTGCATCACAAATAAAGTCGCTCGTCTTGTAGGAGAGTCCATAAACAACATGGAGTTGATCGTTATCTAGGTTAAGAATCCCAAATGGCACCATTTTATCTTTATCTGCCATATCGTGATCTAGCGCCTGGACCACTTCTGCTCCGCGAGATTTACCCGCTCTGGAAAAGTCGCCGAGATTAACAGTAGCCTTGCAGTCTATGCTGATCTGCAACGTGTTTTGTCGTTGACTGGCTTCTGCTCTAACTTTGTTGACGTTGTCGAAGATGGCGTTAGTTTCTGGTATTTTTTTTCAGGTTTGGATTTCTGCACCTTGCGGAGCTTATAACCCATCCTATTCAGGATATTGCTAATGGTTCGCTCTTTAGGTAGAAGGTCTTCTTGCCAGTTCTTTTCCTCGACTAGCTTCTGCCGTACAACTTTGGCCGTTATGCGGGTATAGGCAAATGTATTTCTTAACCGTGAATCCGCTTGGCTTTCAGGCTCAACCAGGCTACGGATATCATCTTCAAGGCCTACCAGTGCAACCTCGGATTTATTTTTTCCGCAGGGTTCATAATTTCCATAACAGATCATCCCAGTTTTTTTTTCGTTGATCCCTAATGCAACCGCCTTTCGTCCAAACCCAAAGGTTGATTCAGTCAACCGGGCACTTCCACTGCAAAGGGTTTCAGAAACTTCAGCCATAAAAAGTCTTTTTTCAGGGTTTTTTAATAGCCTGGCTGCTAATTTGAAGAGAGAAATATACTCAGGTTCTATATCAATTGAAGTGGGCATAAATAAAATAGAGAATAAACAACTTTAGACATGTAATGGTAGGGCATCATACGCTGGTAATGTTTAAAATGCTACTTCCCTAAGCGGTTGGATAGGTCTAACTTTTTGAGAAGATTAGACGCTCAAAAGGCTGGTAGAAAAATACTGCCTTGGGGGTGATGAGGCTAAAACCGTCGCCAAAAGTTCACGCTAAACAGGTTGGTTCTTACGTCAGCCTCTAACCCGCCCACATAGAGATTACAACCTAAGGGTTCGCCAGCTTTGTTGCAGCCATGGCCGTACACATACGCAGTGCCTTTGTCTGTTTTGAATTTGCCGAGATTGTAATATTGATAAGATAAGCTGAACCCCGTGCTGTCATTGATCAGCCAGTCAACACCCGTACTGGCACGAAAGACACCGTGGCGATTAGTGCCGCCTTGGGCGATGGTAATGGCAGGTGTTGTGGGTGAGCGCTGTAAAGCGGGAAATGAAAAATGTACGTTTTTGGCAGTGATTTGAGTAACGCCGCCCGAGACTGCAACAAAAGGGCGCAGCTTTTGCCGTGTGTCGGCGAAGAGGCCGAGCAAATCCACTTTACCGCTGAGCAATAAGCTGTCTGCAAAAAGATCTGATGAGGTGGGTTGTGATCGGCCAGCATTTTTAAAATTGGCGTTACCGTTAAAGGTCATGGATTGGTAATCATACGCAAGCTCAATGCTAAGCAGGGGGTTAATGCGATAACCAAAACCTGCACCAAAGCTTCTAATGTTGTCATGTTCGCCTTCTGCTTTGTAACCTTGGCCAAACAAGGCGGGTGGATGCCTTTCGCTACTGTTGGTGTCGGTGAGATCCGAATTCTGACTGAAGCCTGCGCCGGCAGATACAAACCAGTATGTATGGGATGTGGCACCTGAAAAACAAACAGCACTGCTCAGGAAAAAAACGAGTGGCAGCGCTTGACGCGCATAAGAAAAGTACGGTGACATAGGTGTGTAATGCACTGAATTAAAAGGGCATTAGAGGTACTGGGTATCATAAAGTTCCATGGTTTCTGGTTTCGGCTAAAAAACCGTGATGTATTTTTTTGTGATACGTGCACTTGGCGTTAGTTTTTCGTTGGATATTTGTACTATTGGTTATAGAATCGACATTAGCATTTTATGTGTCAGATTCAGTGCGTGTTACCACTGAAAATGCACAAAACCTAAACACATTAACCCTGTGAATAATAATAAAGGCGGTAGGGAATATGATGAAAAACCTGATTAATGGCGTTGTGTTAGTGGGAGGGCTGTCGGTATTTTCGTCTCATGCTGCCATTCTTTATTTAAGCGATGCAGCAACTGATGATTCCAGGGATTGTAAGTCTGCAGCTGCAGCGTGCAAAACATTATCCGGTGTTTACGGTAAAGCTAATGCGGGAGATGAAATATATATCGCTGAAGGTACTTACAGCATCAGTACGCCTTATTTTTCCATGAGTAAAGCAGTCACGTTAAGTGGTGGCTATAGCGCTGACTTTAATAAAAGAACGGGCGATGCCACAAAAACAACGATAACAACAGGCGGCTCTGCAGGCTTTGATCGGTTGTTTTATCTTAATACCGGCACAGATGCGTGGTTAACGTTTGATACCTTGACCCTAACAGGCCTGAGTAACGCCGATACAAAAAACGGTGCCATTCTCACGCATGGCAGCGGTGCTTTGTTAGCGCTTAATAATGTGGTGATGGAAGGCAATGTGATGCAAGCAGGCAGCGGTGCCGTTGAGATGGCGCTTGCAACGGATAAGTTAAAAATCACGAAGAGTAAGTTTGTAAACAATGAAGGAAAAACGGCGAATGGCGGGGCTGTGTCTGCGAACGGCGGTTATGTTGAGATTGGTTTAACAACCTTTACTGGCAATAAAGCCCCTGCAGGTGGCGCGGTGAATATGAATGGCGGCATGCTGTCATTGACAGACGGAAGTTTTGATAAGAATCAATCAACAGCGAATGCCGGTGCAATCAATCTTGTTGCAACGACTGCTGATATTAACCGTGTTGTTTTATCAGAGAATACATCTGTACAGCAAGGCGGTGCGATCAGCCTTGATGCAGCAAGTGTTGTTAGCCTGCAAAATGCAACTTTTTATAAAAATACCGTTGATGGGGCTGAGGGTAGCCGTGGGGCTGCGGTTGCGGTTAATGGCGGCACACTGGTGTTGAATTATTCAACCTTTTATAACAATGAGGCAGCAGAGGGCGGCGTTAGCCGAAATGCAGGCGCGTTGAGCGTGTGGGGTGCAGGCTCTAAAGTTAATCTGTTTGGTAATTTGTTTTTAGATAACCGTGTAGGCTCTGTGCAATCGAATATTGCTTTCAAAGAAGGCACAATCACCGATAAAGGCAGCAATATTTTTGGTTATGCCGTGAATGATGATGCGGATGATGACGGCCTGTGGAAAATCAATGCCGATTTAAGTAAAACCGCAACGGATCAGATGGGATTGTTTGGTACAGAGATATCAACAACGCTCACCAATACGGATATTGCTGACATCATCAAAGATGTTGATGGCCCCGTAGATAATGGCGGTACAACAACCAGTATCAAGCTGGCCATTGCAAGCCCCGCTCGCGATAAAATCGCTTCAAATCGTGCCGCTTATTATGGATTGGGTAAAAATACGGCGAATCCTTTTGTTTCTTTGCAGCAAGCACATAGCGCGATGAAGGTATTTAAGGAATACGCAGCAGGTACTTATCATTTTAATCTTGATACGGATGGTGATGGTTCAGGCGATGGTGCGGTTATTTTTTCTACTTACATCAATAAAGACGGCTGGGTGTTGGTTGCTTCGGGTGATAAATCCACGCCGGTTGCAGCGGGAGCCTATGCGGCTAAGTCTGCACTTTCTTTACGTTCGGACAGTATTTTGGAGAAGAGCATTGTTGCGCATGCTGCCTTTCTTTTTGATGAAGTGAGAATCAATACGCCAGCCGGCTCAAACGTTGCTTTGGATATGATCAGCAGCCAACAAGGTGTATTGGATGCCCTTAAAGCCTACAACGTGCTGCCGAATAACTTTTCTGGCGGTAACTGGTTAGCAACAAATGGCGGTCTTTTTATCGATGGTGCTACTGCTGCTGCAAGCACAAATACCTTGGATAAGGCGATATTTGATGCAACAAATGATGTCGATGCACTCTCTTGGTTGCCCGCGACGAATGATGATGTGGTTACGAAAGGAAATGGCACGGCTATTAAGGAGAATATGGATTTATGGGTGCGTGTATCCAATCATTATTGTGATGGCACGAAAGTGAGTACAGATGGTCGTGGTTTACACCGCGCTGATTATAAAAACCCGAATGATATTTATCAGGCCGACGATGTGAAGTTCTGTGATATCGGTGCCTTTGAGTTTAACAACGGTTACCGATTGGATTGTCATGATGAGGATGGTAAGCGCTCTGAAAACAATTTTGATTTGTTAGGTACAGGTGAAGTGAAAATCGATATTTGTATCGGCGGTGATTTGGATAAAATAACACCTAAGGCGCTTTTGGATAACCTTGGTGCTTTTCATCCGGCGTTTTACCTTGTCTTACTTTCTGTGTTGGGTTTGCGTTTACGAAAACAACGTTAATCACCAATGGTGTGACCCTTACAGGGAGTAAGGGTCTATGGGCGTGTGTGCCAATCGTAGAGTCGTTGTAATGAGGTGTTCTTTCCTGTTTTGAGCCATGCTTTTTTATTTGGGAGAAGAGAGTGTAAATAAGATTGTGTAACTCCTTTAATGCAACAGACTCATTCGATGTGAGTCACAGTGACTAAAGGAGTCGCAATGAACCAGTCAAAAATAGAGTCATTAGCCAAAGAGTTGGCGAAAGATCTTAAAACCCCAGAGGATCTAAATCAATTCAGCGCTATTTTAAAGAAAGTAGCCGTTGAGGCAGCTTTGCATGCCGAAATGGACGATCATTTAGGCTATGAGCCGCACTCTCCAGAGGGTTACAATACAGGCAATAGCCGCAACGGGCGGAGCCGCAAGCGGCTTAAAGGCGATCACGGGGATTGTGAGATTGAAGTCCCGAGAGACCGCGCTGGTACGTTTGAGCCACAGCTTATCAAAAAGCACCAAACTCGCATTACAGGCATGGATGACCAAATTTTAAGTCTGTACGCGAAGGGCTTATCCACTCGCGACATCACAGCAACTTTTAAAGAAATGTACGATGTAGATGTATCGCCGAGTTTAATTTCAAAGGTGACGGATGCGGTTTATGCTCAAGTCCTTGAGTGGCAAAATAGGCCACTTGATCCCATTTATCCCATTGTTTATCTTGACGGTATTGTTGTCAAAATACGACAAGATAAGCGTGTTATCAACAAAACTATCTATCTTGCTCTTGGCGTTAATCTTGAAGGGAAAAAAGAATTATTAGGCATGTGGATTGCCGAAACTGAAGGCGCCAAGTTTTGGTTAAACGTGATGACAGAGCTTAAAAATAGAGGGTTAACAGAAATACTTATTGCATGTATGGATGGATTAAAGGGCTTCCCTGATGCGGTGAATACTGTGTACCCCAAAGCCAAGATTCAGTTATGTATTGTGCATATGGTACGTAATTCATTAAAGTTCGTGCCCTGGAAAGATTACAAGGCTGTGACCGCCGATTTAAAGGCCATTTATAAATCCATGACAGAAGCTGAGGCGCTGAGCGCATTGGATGCCTTTGCAGAAAAGTGGGATGATAAATACCCTCAAATTAGTCGCTCATGGAGACAAAATTGGCCAAATATTATTACTTTCTTTGATTACCCTGACGACATTCGAAAAGTCATTTATACCACGAATGCTATTGAGTCATTAAACAGCGTGATCCGAAAAGCGGTCAATCGGCGAAAATTATTTCCTAATGATGACGCCGCATTTAAAGTGGTATTTCTGACTGTTGATGCCGCTTCAAAAAAATGGACAATGCCCATCAGGCATTGGAAGGAAGCATTAAATCGCTTTGCTATTGAGTTTGACGAGCAAATAACGCCATATCTTTAAAAAATCTGCCATTCAGTCTTATCATGACAATAAACTTGTCCTCATTATTATCAAGGAGCTTGGCTTCGTACCTCAGCAACTCCTCCTTGACAACAATTCGCACAAGCCTAAAGAAGTTGATAAGATGAACGGCATAACAGGCAATTCGAACACTGCCTGAAAACCGAGTTACACAGAATTATTTACAGTGCCTGAGCCAGTAACCACTCTTTTCATCGGTATACCCTGTGTGAAATGCCATGATTAAACAGGCTATGAAGAGTAGCTTGTACGTTGCCATGATATCCCCTTGCTTTCTCTGACGCTTGCATAAGGCCTTTATACCGATCACCCTTGAAGATGCAAAGGCGTTGGCCGCGCTCGCTCACCTCAATCACTTACTGATTGTAAGCTTATGAGGATTCGCTCGCTTGCCGCCTTCTTGCATCTCCAATTCCGATGGGTATAAACATGCCGAAGAGGAAAAATTATTTTGGTTCTCACCAAAAAGCGGACTGAAAGCCCGCTTATGAGCATGGATTTATCATGGTTTCCCGCGAGTACATCATCTTAATCCGACTATTGAGTTGAGGTTTATGCTGTTTTATACGGATCACCCTTGAAAATGCAAGGGTGTTGGCCGCGCCCACTCACTCCAATCACTTACTGACTGTAAGCTCATGGGGGTTCGCTCGCTTGCTGCCTTCTTACATCGCCAATTCCGATGGGTATAGTCATTTAATTATGGATTCCCGCGAAGGTGGGAATCCATTACCAGACAAACTTCTTGAAATGATGTACTTACCCTATTGGTAAGGCGGGCTTTCGCTGAAAGGTGTTCGCTCAAGGCCTTCGGCAAACTGCAAGCCTGACATATCTTCATAAAAATCTTGGTTGGTGGCAGAGGCTGCAGCTGACATATCGGTATAAATGGATTCAGTGCTACTGAATGAGCCGGGTATGAGAGGAGCCTGCGCAAATTTTGGTTGAATCGTCATAACCGTACCATTAACACGTACTGTGGTGGGCCTCGCATAGATGGCGCTATTGGGGTTGTCGTATATGTTGGGTGTGAGTGAGCCTGCGGAGCTGCCGCTGCTTTCTGGATTTATATAGCTTCTGGGTTCATAGGCAATGGTGTCGCTCACTTGAGAAGGTGAATACGAGGCTCGGCTATCTGGGCTGATCGACGGGCTGCTATCAACAGGCTCGTAGATATTCTCTGTACGTGTAATCTCGATGGGTGAACTTTCCGCGCTACTGGTGATAAGTCGCTCGGCGGGTGGAATGTCTACGGGGCTACTAACAGATGGCCCGCCTGACATATCCGCGAAAGAGCTTGCGCTGGATGGTGTCGTAAAAAATGCGGCACCAATTTTAGGTGCAATAGCAACACCTGCTTCAACCAAGGCCAGTACACCTAAACCGATGCTGGTATATTGCAGGGCTTTAGCAACTTGTTTGTTACCGGAATCGAGTGCGCCCTGTGAGCCCATCAGTGAAATACCGGAAAGCGCCGCTGTTACGCCTGAGGCGATGCCAGCACCTGCGGATAATGTCAATGATGCACCACCTGTCGGTATGGCCATAATGGCCCCAAAAATGCCTAGCGCTGTCATCCCTGAGCCTAACCCATAGCTAAGCGCTTGCTGTGAATTGTGGCCTGTGGGGTCAATATAGGCGATGGGGTTTGCATTACCAAAGGCATAGCGGTTATCAATGGGGTAAGTATCTTTACTGATAAAGCGCTTAAGGCTTGGACTGTAAAATCGGCTTTGCAAGTAGACGAGATCAGATACGGGGTCTAAATATTCCTGATTCCATCCGTAATCAGCCGTATCGGTAGCAGGTTTATCCCCGTTGCGTTTGCCGTAAGGCGCATAGGTAGTGGTTGTGAACTTCCCATTGTTGCTGAGAATCGCGCCTGAACTTTGGTGCGCTTTATAAATTTGCTCAACCCCCGTTGTTGTTATGCCAGCTATGATTGAATGGTTAGTACGTATCATGCTTAACCATTGATCATTCGTTTTTTGTGTAAGCACTTTCTTGTTTTTTGAGTAATAAAAATGTTGGTCAGTTTTTGATGTTTTCCTGTTGCTCAGCAAGCCATTAGGGAGGTAATGGTAGTTTATCGCTTGACCATTTTTAGGCGAGACGCTCAGCAAAAAGCCTTGATCGTCATAAAGGTAAGCGGTGCCGTTGGCATCTTGTGTCAAGTGGCCATTAGCGTTGTATTCATAGGTTGCGATAGGTGAAGCGGTTTCTTCTTTGTTGTTATCGGCGGTGTCATCGTGAGAAGAAATCAACTGATCAAGTGCGTTGTAAGTATAATTCAGCGTGTGTTTTCCATCGTGGCCTGTGAAGTCTTCTTGCAGGATATTGTTGTTGGCGTCGTAGGCGTAATGAATGTCACGTTGCTGTGCGTTGGCGTTAACATGCTCGTTAACGAGTCGGTTTAATGAATCGTATTGATAGTTTGTGGTGTTGTTTTCTGTGGGTGCATGGCCTCGATGGCTATGTATTGACTGCGTAATGAGCTGTCCGCGCGGTTTGAACCGGTAATCAATATTGTATATTGCGCCTGCTTGATTATTGATCGTATTGACTTTGGTTACTGTGTTGAATGGCCCGTAAGAATAATGGCTTTCTGTTGTACCTTCTTTTTCCAGTTTTAGGCTCTGCTGCGTTAATCGACCATGATGGCCATTATCATCTGTACCATGTTGGTGAGTGATTATGTTGTTACCAAAATGTATTTCTGAGAGCTTGCCGAGATCATCCGGCTTATATACATAGGTTTGTTTCAAGTGGTTAAAGTCGATTTGTGTGATGACTCTGTCTTTATCGTCATAGGTATAATCGACTGTTCGCTTGTCAGGGTAGGTGAGCTGGGTAAGATAGCCGTTGGGTGTATAGCTATAGTGAATGGCTTGGTTATTGTTGTCGGCCAATTGAATTAAACGGCTATCAGCGTCGTATTTTCTTGAGACATTGTATTGTTCTTTATTTCTCTGCCAAGTACTTTGCGTGAGCTGACCTAGCGCATCATGTTTAAATTCGACCGTTTGATTGTCGGGTAAAATGGTTTTGACTCTTCGACCATTTTTGTCATATTGGTGACGAGTAATATGAGTGGTGCCGCAAAGAAGCGGCGGTGATGCTATGCTGACAAGCAGGTTGTCTTCATTGTACGTGAAGGTATCCCCTTGGTGTTCGGTGATCTCATTGTCAACCCCCACTGTTTTTGAATAGCCTGCTTTATTGTTGAATAAATCATGTGTGGTAACCCGATGATATTGGATGCCATCAAACCCTAGGGTGGTTTTCTCTTTCAGGTTGTTACTTGCATCGTATTGAAAGTGCGTTTTAATGGTTTCCGATTTTTCGAGTGTGTATCGATGAACGAGGCTGCTGTGGTGTTTTTCTTTTTGGCCAAATCCATTTTTTACGACAGTTTCTTCGAGGTAATTTTGTTGTGGGTCGTGCGGATTATCAAAGACTGGAAATTTTTTGTTGTGTGTGGTGGCAAGCCAGGGTACAGAAACTGTTTCAGTCGTTTTGTGTTTGTTGAGGTAAGTGGTTGTGGTGAGCTGTAAATCGTTGTAGTCAATGGCTTTTATATTATTCCAGGGGTCAATGGATAAAAGTGGGCGTTTTTGTTCATCGTATTCGGTAATAAACGACAAGCCAAAGATGTTTGTTTTCTTTGTGACTAACCCCCAGCCGTTGTACTCATAAGATTCTAATGTTCGCCAGTTTCCATTGTATAGATCCTGATGGCTCATAACCTGCCCTAATGCGTCGTACTCTGTTTGTTTTTTGTGTTGCATGGGTGACTGTTGAGTGATGCTGTTGATCTCGCTGGTTTGATAATCTTTGTGCTGAGTGAGTGCGACTTGCCCTAAAGGGTTCGTTGTTTTGGTTAATCGATTCATGTCATCGTATTCGTATATCCACACATCTCCTGTGGGTAAAATGGTTGATATTTTGTTGCCATTACGTGTATCAACGACCTCTGTTGTCTCGGATCCTAAGGCGCTCATTTTGATAGTTTCAAGCTGCGCGTTAGCAGTGTTGTATTTGTAGGTGGTTTTAACCTCGGTGTTTTGTATGCCCGGTTTGTTGGGTGCAATCCAAGCTTTAGAAGACAGGGTAACTTGACCCAATGCATTATGCGTTATGTTAGATGTCTGCCAGGGAAGCCATGTTTCATCGCTTTTTTTCTCACGATAATCGGTTATCTTTTTGGCCTGTGTTTTACCGTCTTTGGATAAATTATATTGTGTCCTTATACTTTTACCTGATAGTTCATCTGTGCGTGTTGATTTGTTTTCTAAGCTATAATTTTTTGTGAAAAAAGTTTTCTCTGTTGAGCTTATGGGTGTCCACTTCCAATGGAGCCTATCGAAGATAAAATGGTGCTCTTCGATTTTATTACCGTAATTATCATAGCTGCTGGTTGATTTATCTCTGGGTAGGTACAAGCTATGTCCTTCATTCCAAATGTAATTAGTAATGGTTGAAGGCTTGTCGTAATTGGTGGAACGGCTGTATTTGAACGGCGAGATAGCGTATTCGTAGGTTGTCTTAAGGTGCTTTTTACCATGATCTAAGGTTTGTACCTCGACAGGGAGGTGTAAATAATTGTAGTAAAAAACTTTGGTGTGCTGTTGCGGTCTAGGGCTTTGTAAATCGCTATGACTGACAGCGACAGAATAGCGATACCCTTGATTATTACTGTCCATAAGATTATCGCCGCTATTGGATAAGCCATAAACAGGGTATCCCGTAAAGTTATTATCGGTCGAGTAGGCATAATCAGTTTCTTGAAGTGTTTTATTGGTAGCCTTATCGTATTTAGAAAAGAGAGAAACGACCGGCATATTTTTTGTAGTTGATCCATTTTTGTAATTAATAGCGCCATAACTGAGTTTTGTAATAAGCCCTGCGGGTGTTTCAATATTTCTTAGCAGGTTTTGATTGTCTTGTTCTATGTATACGAACGTTGTCCGCTGGTGCAAGGGGTTTGTGATCCGTATGACGCCTTGGTCATTCGTGTAAATATGTGTGTGGCGATGATCTGGATAGTTCAAAATAATCTCATTGGGCGCATAACTAAAATTGTAACTATTCCCGTAGTTATCGGTCACTTTGGTGAGTTTTGCTGAGGTTAATGTTTTTACAGGTGTTTGATATTCAAAAAGTAGCGTGTTATTGAATCGATCTTTTTCGAGCACCAACAGCCCTTGGTGTGAGAAGTATTTCATGCTGCCATCTTTATGGCTGGCCTTGTAGCGATAAAATAATTTCTTATGCTCAGGAATTTCTTTGGCTACGCCTTCATCGATGAATTTTGTGCCGTGAAGGTTGTAATACTTTAAGCCAGAAGCAAAGCCTGTTTCATCATGCCAGAGCGGATCAATTAACCACTGCTGGCCTTGCAGATGTGCAGTTTTTCCGTCGATATAATCCAGATCTAAGCGCCAGCCACTCGGCAGACCAAACATGCCGACGGTGTTAAAACGATAGCTGATGTTTATTTGGAAGGAGGATGTACGCCCTTTGGCTGTGATTAGGGGGTAGGAAAAATCAAACGTGCCTGTTGCCGCATTGACAGACTCTTTAAATAACGGGGATTTATTAAAAGCTTGGGAGCCTGAGTAGCTGCCACTGTTATCGGCGTAGGTAATGTTTAAGACAACGAGTAAGCTGGCAATGACCAGGTGTTTATATTTCATCATTGTAACTTCCTGATTTTTTTAAAAATGAGGTCGATTTATCTTGGGAGTAACTTTGGATGCTTTTTATGCGTTAATAGAAAAGTCAAAGTATTCATTTCTGGGTAGTCATTGTATTTATGCTTCGCTCAAATTTTTATAGGCTGCGTGTGGGCGGTTGAAGTACAGTTATAAAAGAGCATTCTATTCCTCTGAGTATTGGCTTTAGTTTCATGCAAGAACACGAATTTATGGATACTCGCCTTCGCGAGCATGACGGTTTTTATCGCACTCTCTCGTCATGCTCTCGAAGGCGGGAGTCCAATGATTAAATAACTGTAAAAGCATAAAACTCAACCCTACAATCGGATTGAGATGATGTAATCGGCTATGTGTGTACCCGTTAATCAATATCGACTAGAAACAGATGAATGCTTTTTACTGATGAATAAAAAATCTAAATAAATCAGTGTGCTCCTTGTAAGGTGAATAGATGAAGTTAGTTGTATAAAAATAGGATATTTATTTTATCTAACAGTTCAATATTATTTTTTAAATAAATCATTGTTATAAGGTTTTTTAGTGTAATGAAAGAAAAAGTGAAAAGCATGATATTTATTTTTATCAGATTTATGAATGTTTTATGGCTTTTTTGTGTGTTTGCAAAAAATGCTAAATCCATGCAAAATGAATCGTTTTGCTTTATTCTATTAAAGCTTGGTTTTTTTTAGCTTCTTTTTTATTACGAAATCTTTTATGGTCGATTTATCTTACAGTCAAAGTGTATATTCTTTGTTGCCGCCTGTTATGGCGATTGTTATGGCGATCATTACACGTCGTGTGATTCTTTCTTTGGGGTTGGGTATCATCTTTGGGGTGCTGTTAATCAGTGCGTTTTCATTCGAGCACTCTGTCGCGCTTCTTTCCGAGAAAGTGACAGCGCTTTTCTGGGTTGATCAATCACCTAATGCCTGGAACCTGTACATATTGGGGTTTTTGTTTTTGTTGGGTGCGATTACTACCTTGGTGAGTGCGAGTGGGTCATCGAGAGCATTTGCTGAGTGGGCAAGGCACCGCATCAAAACGCGCCGTGAAGCAGAATTTTTAACTATTACTCTTGGCATCATTATCTTTATTGACGATTATTTTAATTCGCTTGTGGTGGGTAGTGTCTCTCAACCCATTACTGATCGATATAATATATCCCGAGCAAAGCTTGCATATTTACTGGATTCGACGGCATCACCTGTTTGTGTGTTGATGCCTTTGTCGAGCTGGGGAGCTTACATAGCAGCCTTAATTGGCGGTTTATTGATAGCGGATGGCAGAGAGGGTATCAGCAGCATACGTATGTTGGTTGAGCTTATTCCCTATAATTTTTATGCCCTGTTTTCATTGGGATTACTGTGTGCAGTTGCCTTTTGGCACTTGGATGTTGGCCCTATGTATACGGAGCAAAAGCGGGCAGAGCGTGGCGAATTATTTGATGCCGAAAAAGGCGCGCCTGCGGGCATTAATGAAAGCCATCAAGAGTTGCGGCATGGACATATTTGGGGGTTGTTTTTACCTGTTATCAGCTTGGTGGTCGCGACATTATTTTTTATGATCGTTACGGGTATTTATGCGTTAAATGGTTCAGGTGTACCCTTGAGTACAATGTCGGTACTTGAGCATTTGGATCTCGGTTTTTCACTCTTCTACGGCGCTCTGGTGAGTGTGTTTTTTGCTTTGGTTGTTTCATTCTCTCATCGTTTATCGATGAAGGAATTGGGTGTTTCTTTTGGTCAAGGTGTGTGGTCAATGCTGCCTGCGGTGATGGTTTTGCTTTTTGCGTGGGTGATGGCTTCTGTGATTAATGACCTTGGAGCAGGTAAGTATGTCGCAGGGCTTGCAATGGATAATATCCCCACGCTTTTACTGCCTATGTTGTTATTTTTGTTGACAGGTTTCATTGCTTTTTCTACAGGTACGAGCTGGGGCACGTTTGGTATTATGATACCTATTGCCATTAATATGACGTCTGGTTCTGATGTGGCTGCTATGTACCCATTGTTAGCGGCTGTTTTGTCCGGTGCTGTTTTTGGTGACCATTGTTCGCCTATTTCTGACACAACCATCTTGTCGTCTACAGGTGCAGGTTGTCATCATATGGATCATGTGGTGACGCAACTGCCTTATGCCCTAATTGCTGCAGGCATTGCAGCTTTGGGATTCTTATGTCTGGGGGTAACACATTCACTGGTATTAAGTCTCTGTGTTTGCTTTGGTTTTTTTGTGGTTGCTATTATGGGAATAAAAAAGATTATCTCATCAAGGGCGGTGTCTGCATTATAATGAGAAGGTCGGCCGACATGATAAACTTCGTTAAAAGCCATTTTTTGATGCGATAAGAGCAACGAACGCAAACGAATCAAGATATAATGCATTGTCGTTGGGTATCGAGTGTATATACCCATCGGAATTGGAGATGTAAGAAGGCGGCAAGCGAGCGAATCCCCATGAGCTTACAGCCCGTAAGTGATTGGAGTGAGTGAGCGCGGCCAACGCCCTTGCATCTTCAAGTGTGATGGGTATAGATAAGTGTTTATTTATACGTATGCTTTAAAACCGATTTTTGGAAAACCATTGAAGACCTTATTTTACCGATCCGCTCATGGATTGGGTCGCCTATTTGTTAAGCCTTTTTTGCAGGTAACCACGTTACCTCTTATGGAGGGAGGCATACGCTTTGAATCTACCGATAATGTGCAGCGTATTTTTATCGTTAACTCAAAACGGGCAGTTGATGAGATCGTGTTTGCTTCGTGCCTTGAGCAGTTGAAGCTTTCAGGCGCGGATGTTATTTCAATGCCGCGCCAGAATGATCGATCGATAGCTGATTTTTTTGAGTCCCTACACCTGCACACACATCAGGAGAGGCAGGTTGTCATCGTGCCTGTTTCTATCTTTTGGGGGCGAACACCTAAGCGAGCGAAAGGATTATTTCAAAGCATCACCGCTCAAAACTGGGCTGTGATGGGCGGCGTAAAACGTTTATTGACTGTGTTGACACAATCTAAGCATGTGTATTGTTATTTTGGCAGCGATATCGCGCTAACAAAAGGCTTGGAAGGCGACCAGCAAGCATTATTAAATCAGTGCAAATCACAATTCATTCGTCAAAAAGAAACGTTGATTGGCCCTGACCTCTCCCATCAGCGCATGATGGTCGATAAAGTCCTTCAGCACACTTCCGTGCGAACCTATATTGATCACTCGGATGAGAATCACGCAAAACTCGAAAAAAAAGCCAGTAAATATATCAAAGAAATTGCTTCTGATTACTCCTATACCGTCGTTCGCATTTTTGATGTGTTCCTCACCTGGCTTTGGGAAAAACTTTACCAGGGCGTAGAGGTGAGTGGCATAGAAAAGTTGCAAAACGTGGCTGAAACGCACGAGCTTGTTTATGTGCCTTGTCATCGTAGTCATATTGATTACCTGCTGTTGTCGTTTGTTATTTACAGGCAAGGCTTGATGCCGCCGCATGTGGCGGCGGGGATAAACTTGAATTTGCCCGTTTTGGGTAAATTGTTACGGGGTGCGGGTGCTTTTTTTATTCGCCGAAAGTTTCGTGATAAGCCGCTGTATAAGGTAACGCTTGAAGCCTACATCAATACCATGTGTAAAGAAGGTTTCTCCATTGAATACTTTGTCGAAGGTGGCCGAAGCCGAACGGGGCTTTTGCTTCAGCCACGCCCCGGCATGTTAACCATGACGCTAAAAGCGAGCCTTGATACAACCGACAAACCCATTGCCTTCGTGCCTGTTTATATCGGCTATGAAAAGCTGCTCGAAAGCCACAGTTATATCAACGAACTCTATGGCGCAAAGAAGCAAAAAGAAACACTCGGTGCATTGTTCAGTACACGTAAAAAGCTCAAGAAAAAACACGGCAAAGTGTATTTGAATATTGGAGAACCCTTCCTGCTATCTGATATGTATGTGCCTGATGTTAATCAAACGGATGAGCAGTTCAGGCAATGTGTGCGAAACGCGGGCACACAAATAATGACGGCAATTAATTCTGCAGCAACAGTGACGCCCGTGAACTTAATGGCGACAGCGTTATTGGCCAGCTCACAATATGCGCTTTTGCGTAACCAACTGCGTGCCCGTATGGCCTTTTTGCATGTGTTTTGCGGTTTGCCCCGATTGAGCCAATCGCTGAGCGTGCATGAGAGGGAGTTTGATGAAGTTGTCATGCATGCCGTGGAACTTGATTTGATCCGCATTAACGAATGCGAAGGCGCGGATATCATCTTGCTGGATCAGTCGGGTCAAGTGAGTGCGACGTTCCTGAGAAATAATAACCTGCATGTTTTTATTTTGCCGTCACTGATCGCCAGTATTTTGGTGGTTTCTGAGAAGATTACTGTTAAACGCCTTAAAGCCATTTGTCTCAGGCTTTACCCGTATTTAAAAGCGGAGCTGTTTCTACCTTGGGAATTGGATGAATTAGATGCTGTGATCGATCAAATTTTAGCATTGTTATCTGCCGAAAAAGCCGTTTTTCATGAGGGACTTTATTATCGGCCGGTGGGTGAAGAGAGTGAGGAGTACCATGCACTTTCTCTGTTAGCTAAGGTGGCTGAGGGAAATTTTCAGCGTTTTTATATGACAGCACTGTTACTCGGACAATCAGAAAATAATCAATATACCGAAGATACGCTGGTTGAGGCTTGTATGTGCATCTCTCGACGATTTTCTTTGCTGCATGAATGTCATGAGCCGGATTTTTTAGATAAAAATCTGTTCAAGAATTTTATCAGCCAATTGATTGCGGGTGAGCTGATTAGTACTGATGATCATGGCTACTTGAGTGGTACGAAAGGTTTACAGATGGTTATTAAATATGCTGTTTATGTGTTGTCACCTGAGGCTAGGCGAAGTATCGGCCATGTGATTGCAAGTGCTGAGAAATAGTCACCAGAATTTAAGGGTCTCGTACTCAATAACATGAAAGTTTAACCGTATATCGATCACCTTTGAAAATGCAATGGCGTTGGCCGCACTCGCTCACGGTCTTCTTGCATCTCCAATTCTGATGGGTATCACCCTATCAGTACGTTTCTTTTTTTAGATTCCTGCCTGCGCGGGAATGACAGATGCCCTTGAAATCATTCTCCATTCGTCATTACCGCGCAGGCGGGAATCCATGACCAGACAAACTTTTTGAAATGATGTACTAAGTTTCCTTCACTGCAGTGAAGAAATGGGCTTAGCTGTTTCTTTATGTTAATTCAACAAACGTTTATTATTTTTGAATATTTCCAGGCGAAAACTTTCCTATAAATTTCTTGTTTTTAATAATTTTGGTGGTTTTCTGTCTTGGGATGTATGGCTTATCTCTGTTTTTAATTTTTTATTATTTCTAATAAATTAAATGATTAGTTTGTGATCTATGCTTAAAAAATATTGATGATTATAAATTAATTTTAAAAGATAAAAGGGATGATATGAAGCTACCATTAGACATTCGAAGATTCTCAATAGGACGAGGGCTTTGTACTCAAAAACTATTGAGTATCTTTATCGCTACGCTGCTTGTTATGAGCGCTTTCCTCTCCGGTTGTTCGGATAAAAAGAAAAATAGCACTACGCCAGTTGTGGTGACAACGCCTAAAACAACAACGCCTAAAACAACAACGCCTAAAACAACAACGCCTAAGACCGCACCAAAAATAACAACACCTACAACGAAGCCTGTGACAACAGACTTGGAAAGCGAAGAGCCAGTAGTGGGTGATGTGATGATCACCTTTTCTACAACCAATGATTTGATGGCGCACTATCCATCGTTCAAGTTAGGTCTTTACGATATCGTTGCCTATGTTAGGACGAGCGATAACCTTCACAAAGTGTCACTGTATGATTTGCAACCAGTATCAACAACCGATTACTCAAGCGTTGTGCCTTTGGAGTTATCCCACTTAAAAGCAGGCAGCCATTTGTATCATGGCATGTTTAAAGCACCCGCAGGCAAGCTTGAATCCTTATCCATTCAAGTAATAGGTGCTTTATCGAATGTGGCCATTGGCAACGATGGACCTTCACTCATTGATGCTTTTTTCTCAAGCTACACGCCGGGTGATGCACGTGTGCCTGCACGTGTGTTTCCAGCTGAAGTGATGACAGGTGTTGCTGGCGATATCATGATTACCGATAAAAAACTGACAATGGTAAACATTGCTGTCGATATGAACCTGACTGCTAGCATGGAGCCTTTACGTCATGTTGATCCGACAAGAACCTATGCATTATTTACCCCCTCAATAGAAGTGACAGAAAAAACTGGTAGTCTCGATATGAGTATTCATCAGGTTGATTTGGTATCGATGACAGAAAGCAGCATGGGTATGGGTGACGCAGAAGGCATTGTGCTCACCATGAACTATACAAAAGCAGAAGGTGTTAAAACCCTCGTGAATGGCGATGAAGCATCCTTTGCTGATGTTGCAGGGCTGCATGCGGCCGACATGACGGGTGTCTTTAGTACATCGGCTGATGGGCATTCTTTTGAAATGAAGCATGGCTCGCTTGCTGCGTTAATAGAAGCTAATACGGCATCTATATATCAAGGTAAAGTCAGCATTGCTGATGATACGGTCACGATTTTAGGTACGCAACAAATGTTGGCGACAGATGAAATATCAATGATGGGCACATTATTTTTTGAAGGTGAGTTAGCGGCAGCGAAAGCCTCAGCGCTGGGCATTAAAGACGGTGACATGGTTGCTATCTGGTCGGATGGTACAAGTGCAAAATTACTCAGTATGCCTGCGCCAGAAGTTGAAGTCACCGAAACAACAGAAGTAGAAACAACAGAAGAAGCACCCGAAGCAACAGTCAATAAGCTTGCTTTTGATCTGCATGCAACAGTCAGTTATACGCCGGCCGATATCTTATCCATTGGTACGTCAGTATCAACGGATGAAGCAATGACATTAACCCTCAGTGAAAATCTTGAATGTGCACATTACGTAAAAGATGTGACAGCAGGTGGTATGGCCAGTTGTGATAGTGCATTAACAACCATTGAATTCACAAAGTCGATTGAAGGTATGTACACCTTGCATGAAACGCGTCAAGGCACCTTGGAAGACGTTATTGTTGAGGTTGACACAGAAGCAAATACAGAGACTGAAACCGACACTGAAACCGGCACCGAAGCAGAAGAAAATACTGAAGAAGGTGAAGATGTTGTTGCGGAAACAGACGTTGAACCGGAAGTTATACGTGAACTCACATTAGAAGCAGATACCGTTCACCATTTTACTAATGCGGCTGATTTTGTTGCTGCACTTGAGGCACGTGTTAAAACCGACAAATACCGTTTAGCGACCTTCACAGCAGAGGGTACGGTTGAGGGAACAACATTTAAAGTGGGGGCAATGGCAAAAGCAGTTATCCTCCAGCCGCATGAAATTCTGGATAATGATAACGATGGTTGGATTCTAGGTTTGTTGAGCGATGAAGTTGCAGACCCACTGAGTAGTGATAAAGATAAGAATATTGGCTTGTATGCTGGCCTAGGTGTGGCAGGTGTACTTGCGGTCGGTGCCGTAGGAGTATTGGTTAAATACCTTTATGAGCGAAAAAAGCGTTTTTCATTCGAAAAGAAGATTGTCGTGAAAATGGTTGATGCTGTATCAGGAGGCATGAGCTGGATGACAATTAATGGTAGACCTGAGGCGTGCATATATTTGAAAGGAGGAAAAACACTAAATGTAGAGTTAGATGAAAATGGTAGCATTGTAGAGCGAGATACTAAAAAACGGGTGATGGATTTCAACGGTATGCTTGCAGAGGGTGTGACAGCAAAATATGTAGCAGTAGCTCCAAGTGCAGGTGAAACACCTATGATTTTCGATCAAGATAGAAGCCGGTTGAAATTGTTTTCGGTGGATGAATCCGGAAATGTCAAGGAAAAAATACTGACTGTATCAGCTGATAATGAGGTGGAGTTTGATGATGGCGAGGAGAAGGTTAAGTTAGCTGGAAATTTGAATGACTCAGTGGGTGCAGGGGGTAAAAAGTACCTTCTTGCGACTACGCTAGAGCAAGCGCAAGCAAAAAAAATGAAAGCAGTGGATTTAGGTGAGATGTTTTTAAAGGCTGCTGAGAGCGGCTTGTTAGCTTCAGAGCCATATGAGAGGCCTACTGGCAATAGAGTTTTTAATATCAGCAAGGATGGTACAGATGCTGATGTAGATATAACAGAAACTAAACGGAGACCTATAGACTCCTTGTTTTATGTTTCTAATGTTGCTACGCCATCGTCAGCATTTGAAGATGAATTTACTGTACGTACGGGCGACTTTAAGCATGCAATTAAGCCAGACATAACTTCTGTTTATCATCCGGACCCTCTTAGAACTATGGTCAAAGTTCATGGAAACGATTTCAGTATTGATACGGTGAAAGTAACTCAAGACAATAAAATGGTTGAAATTACTGCAGATAATATGAAAAAAGGCGCAATAGAAATTAGAAATAATCAGTTATTTATCACGCAGTTTGAGCTTGGGCCTTTCAAAAGGAAGAAGCATGTGGGTACTTTTGCTGGCGATGGATCATTTATACCTAGAACAGGATTTACGGATATCGATATAATGCATGAGGGTAGCTCCATCAAAGACTCTCTTAGTAAGGAGATTGCAAGCGAAATGAAACGAACGCAAGGCTTAAATGCTGAGGCCTTTAAAGCTTTTAAAGATGGAGGTAAACTGAATAAGTCAGGGCTAGGTACCTTCAAGTTCACATTCAGTAAGCTAGGGTTTCAGAGTGAAAAAACACCTTATATGAATTCAGTTGCTGAAAATCAAAAGCAATCTGTCATCGAAAAAATAAGACAGGCTGGCTCTAGTATGAAAGCGACGATTTCTGAGAGCTGGCAAACACTTCGTCGGAGGACTGGGACTAAAACTGGTAAAGGGTCGAGCTAAAGTAACCAAGGTCTTGGTAAAAGATATACCGATCACCCTTGAAGGTGCAATGGCGTTGGCTCCCCAATCACTTACTGACTGTAAGCTCATGGGGTTTGCTCGCTTGCCGCCTTCTTGCATTTCCAATTCCGATGGGTATATATCAAGCCACCCTAGGGTGGTTTCTTGTTTAGTAAGATCAGTCTACACAGTGATTCATCAGGAAAAGAAATATTAGGGCGATAATCGATTAACCCCCCATTTGTCGCCTTCTTTTGTATAAAGAAAACGATCATGCAAACGATGCGAGCCGCCTTGCCAAAACTCGACAGAATCAAATGTAACTTTATATCCGCCCCAAAAAGTGGGTGCTGGAATGTCGTTTGGGTGCTGCTTATTCAGTTGTTCTACTTTTTGTAAAAGCGCATCGCGGCTAGCAATGGGTGAACTCTGATGGCTGGCCAGTGCGGCGAGTTGGCTTTCACGAGGGCGGGATGAAAAATAAGCCGCGTTTTCTGTCTCGGATGTTTTCTCAGCGAGGCCTGTAAAGTGGATTTGGCGCTCCAGTGTTGACCAAAAAAATAACAGGCTTACTTGTTGGTTGTGGGCGATTTGTTGGGCTTTTTTACTTTCGTAGTTAGTGAAAAAGGTGAGGGTATTTTCATCGAAGGATTTTAAGAGAACAATACGTTGAAAAGGCTGTCCGTTCGTATCGACGGTACTGAGTGACATGGCATTGGGACAATCGATCTGTTGCGCCTCTGCTTCACTAAACCATTTTTCAAACAAGGGCGCAGGCGTCTGGGTGAGTTCTTTTTCAGTTAAGTGTGTTTTATCATACTCGCGGCGTTCATTGTATAAATCCATAAAAGATATCCTCTGAAGCAATGAAGGGGGGACACTGAAAAGCGGGTGCTGTCAAAGGAAGGCGCAGCGCCTTCCCTCGGATAAGTGAGGACGTTGAGTGATTACGTATTAAGGTGCTCACCTTCTGTCTTATCGTCGGCCTTGTTCTCAGTGTTACTCTCAATGACGGGTTTAACCACCTGAAGAACGGTTTTAAATCCTTTGGGTGAGCCACAAACGATATTGCCTGATTTCAAGAATTGGTTGCCGCCATGAAAATCAGAAACCAAGCCGCCGGCTTCTAATATCATCAAAATACCTGCAGCCATGTCCCAAGGTTGAAGGTTTGCTTCCCAGAAAGCGTCTAATCGGCCAGCTGCGACATAGGCTAAATCCAACGATGCTGCGCCTGCACGCCGAATGCCAGCACTGCCTAGCGCGAGTTTCTTTTGGATGATTTGAAAATCGTCCATGCGTTTTTCAGGTGCATCACCAAAAGGAATACCGGTGCCATATAAAGCGCGGTCTTTATCAAATTGCGCTTTGACGCGTAAACGCCTGCCGTTCAACTGTACGCCTGAGCCACGAGAGGCTGTAAATTCTTCACGCTTTATGGGGTCGTAAATCACAGCATGTTCAATTTTGTCTTTTTTCATACAGGCGATGGAGACAGCAAAATGCGGAATGCCACGAATAAAATTGGTCGTGCCATCGAGTGGGTCAATAATCCATGTATATTCAGCGGTATCAGTGTTGCCGACGGTGCCTGCTTCTTCTGATATAATCGCGTGATCAGGATAGGCTTTCGTTAAAATTGCGATAATTTCCGCTTCGCTGGCTTGATCAATTTCCGTGACAAAATCATGGGGGTTTTTATTTTTTACTTCTAATTGATCGATGTTTTCGAGCGCACGCTCAATGATAAGCCCTGCTTTACGCGCGGCTCTTAGCGCTATGTTAACCATAGGTTGCATGATGGGAGACCTGAAAATGAGTATTAAAGAGAGTGCGCGTATTATATAGAAAAAATCGCGCTTGTGTGTTTATTCTTCGCTCTCAACATTAAATTGGAGTATTTCGTGTTAGATCAAATTCGTATTGTGCTTGTTAATACCACACACCCCGGCAATATTGGGGCAGCAGCAAGGGCAATGAAAAACATGGGCTTATCTCGTTTGTATTTAGTAAAGCCAAAAAAATACCCTCATGAAGAGGCCTTATGGCGAGCAGGGCATGCATTGGATGTATTGGACAATGCGGTGATTGTGGAGACGGTGGATGAGGCCATTGGGGAAGCAAGTTTGGTTATTGGTACCAGTGCGCGTGAGCGAAAAATCCCTTGGCCGCTCATGTCACCGAGAGAAGTTGGCACACGCGTTGCCAGTGAACAAAGTAATCAGGATGTGGCAATCTTATTTGGGCGTGAAGACCGTGGTCTCACCAATGATGAATTACAAAAATGCCATATTCATTTGAATATACCGACAGCCGATGAGTACAGTTCGTTAAATATGGCGCAAGCTGTGCAGGTCGTGGCTTATGAATTACGTATGGCTTGCTGTGGTGATAACTTGCCTTCAGAAAAGCAATCCCAAGAAGATAAACGAGATTGGGATGTAGATCTCGCATCAACAGGTGCGATGGAGCACTTTTATGCGCATTTGGAACAGGTGTTGATTGATATTGAATTTCTTGATCCTAAAGTGCCAAGGCAAACCATGACAAGGCTTCGTCGCTTGTTTACCCGCGTGCGAATGGATGAAATAGAGCTGTCTATGTTGCGCGGTATCTTAAAGAAAATTTCTAAAGAATAACTGTCGTTTGAGTATGTCGTTATGCACAAAATAACCGGAGGTAATTAGTGAGTATCTGGTTTATGAATCCTAGTACATTATGTCAAAAGGTTTGTCTGGTCATGAATTCCCGCGAAGGCGAGAATCCAATGATTAAATAACTAAAAAAGCATAAAATTAAACCCGACAATCGGATTGATATGATGTATACCGATCACCCTTGAAGATGCAATGGCGTTGGCCGCGCTCGCTCACTCCAATCACTTACTGACTGTAAGCTCATGGGGATTCGCTCGCTTGCCGCCTTCCTGCATCGCCAATTCCGATGGGTATATTGGCTTAGAAGAAATTTTTGATGGCGACTTATTACAATGGAATTAAAACAAAGTAGCTATAGGTTAAGAAGAATGGGATTTGAGAATGGTGCGTAGTTTATTAATTCCGAGGCCTATTTCTTCAAGGCTACTATTGGTAAATCCTAAAACCAGCCCTTGCTTTTTCTTCTGCCCATAAAAATAGTGACTTAGAGAGCTGCAAACTATATTTTTCTGGTCTAGTTTTTCAATAACTTGTTGCTCTTTGATGCCTTTTTTAAATTCAAGAGTTAGGTGCATTCCTGCGCCTTGTGCATGTGCTATGCACCAAGGGGATAGGTTTTTAGCGGCTGCTAGAAGCGCATTAAGTTTTTCTGCATAGATGATTCTTGTGCGCCTGATATGTCGATTAAAATGCCCCTCTTGCATGAAGGTGGCTGTCACAGCTTGAGTGTGTAGAGGGATGTCTCCCGTTGTTTGTTGTTTAGCTTTGCTGAATACCTCAACAAGAGGTGTAGGGAGAATCAAATATCCGAGCCTTAAAGACGGAAACAATACTTTACTAAAAGAACCAATATAAATAACCTGCTGCTGCGTTGATAGCCCTTGTAGACAAGCTGTGGGTCGGCCTTGGTAGTGATATTCGCTGTCATAATCATCTTCTATAATCCAGCACTGTTTATTCGATGCCCAATTGAGTAGCTCAACTCTTCTTGCTAGGGGCATCATTGCGCCCATCGGGTATTGGTGCGCAGGCGTAACGTAGAGTAGTTTGGGTGGTGGCGTGCTTCTATGCAGTGTTTCAAGTATCAGGCCATTTGCATCGACAGGGCATGTCAGTAGCTTAGCGCCTACCGAGAGTAAAGTATGGCGAGCGCCCATGTACCCCGGTTCTTCAATGGCGGCGGTTTCACCTGCATTGATCAATATTCTTGCGCATAGATCCAGAGCCTGCTGGGCGCCTGTGGTTATAATGACTTGATGTGGCTCGCATTGAGCTGATCGAGATGTACGAACATACTCAGCAATAGCTTCCCGTAGAGGGAAATAACCTGCTGGTGAGCCAGTACCCATTAGAGTTGTCAAGCCTGTCTCGGGGTATTGTTGGCAGAGGCGATTCCATAGTTTGTGGGGGAAGGCTTTTAAATCTGGGATGCCCACACAGAACGTTTGGCTGTCTTTTTCTTGTTGCATGTTTATTTGAGTCACGCGTCTTGCATAGTCTGAAAGTTTGATCTGCGGCGCGGGCATTGTAGGGTGCGCGCCATCAGCATGCGTGGTGGGTAACCAACTTTCTGGCAATGTTATGGCGACGAATGTACCTGAGCCTGTTTTACACTCAAGATAGCCTTCTGTGATTAGTTGGTCAAAAGCTTGTAATACTGTATTACGACTGATGTTGAGCTGTTTAGATAAATCACGACTAGAGGGTAGTTTGACGCCTGGTCGCAACAGGCCGGATAAGATTTTACACCGAATGCCGTTATAGATTTGTTGAAATAAGGGAAGTTGTTGGTGAATGCCAACATCTAAATCCTGAAGTTCTTTTACTGGGGGGCGCTTCCTCAAATTGGTACCTTTACTATTCACAAAGTGGATCTTCTTGAAGATCCAATTAATATTGTAGTATTAAAATATATCTAATTGTAGAGGCGTTTGTCATGGAGAAATTAAAAACAACACAAAGAACTAAGTTGAAGAGCGCGAGAGATAGAGCAATATTTGATCGGGAAGCGCTATATCAAATATTTGATGAAGCAAAAATTGCTCATATAGGGTTTTCTTCGAAAGGGGGTACTTATGTTATTCCAATGTCAGTATGGCGTCAGGGGAACGAACTTTATATCCATGGTAATCGTGCAAATAGAATTCTAACAACCTTAACTCAAGGTGTTGAGTGCTGCGTTACAGCTACAATGATTGATAGTATCGTGCTTGCTAAATCAGCATTTCGCCATGCTGCTAACTACCGTTCAGCTGTGGTTTTTGGTCAATTTAGGCAGTTAAAAGATGCTAATGAAATTAATGAATCTTTGAGATGTTTTATGGAGAGCATTGCTCCGGGGCGCTGGGGACAAGTGCGCCGACCTACAAAAAAAGAGTTGGATGCTACGTCTATTTTGGCTATCGATCTCGATGAGGCATCGGTGAAGTCAAGGTGCGGGCCAGGTACAATAGACGATCCATCCGAAAAAGACTTACCTGTATGGACTGGCGAATTGAAACTCAAACAGACTTTAACGGAAATGGTGCCTGATGCGCATACAGTTGCTGGTACGGCCACTCCTGATTACTCAGAAGTATGGTAAGAGTTTGTCTCTTTGTTAGGCATTAACATTTCATTCTTGATTGATGCTATTTTTGCTAATAAAGCGAACTAGTTGAAAGCAATGCTGTCACACATCCCTAATTGTTTACCATCTAAAATATTGGGGATTTTATGTGCTGGAGTGGCGAAGCATCGACGGTACTTGCGACAATAGGGTTATCAACAGCTGCATATTCAGCGTATAAAAAAGAGCCGCCTGTTCTTTGGGCTTGCCTTGGGTATTTTGCATTAATGGAGTTGCTTCAGGCATTTACCTATTCTGTTATCGATCAGTGCGGTATGGCGAGTAATCAGATAGCGACACTTCTTGGCTATATTCATGTTGCTTTCCAGCCTTTTTTTGTTAATGCTCTATCAATGTATTTCATCCCCGACCATGTCAGAAAGCGTATAGAAATACCGGTTTATATACTCTGCTTTTTCTCTACGATATTTATGTGGATTCAGGTTTATCCTTTTGAATGGGCAGGTGCTTGCAAGCAAGGGCTTACCTTTTGTGGTCCGAAGCTGTGCTCGGTTTCCGGAAATTGGCATATTGCCTGGGAGGTACCTGCAAATGGTATCGGCGGTAATATTGCCCACTTCACCAATTATATTCTGGCCTTTCCGTTTAAGGACGGCTTTCCGACCTATGCCTTCACCGCATTTATTTTGCCGCTTTTATATGGCTCGTGGCGTATGACGGTTTTCCATTTGGTACTGGGGCCTATCTTAGCCGGTATGCTAACAACGAACCCTAATGAGCATCCCGCCATCTGGTGTTTGTTATCGATTGGTATTTTGCTGATCGTTGTGAAAACGCCCTTACGTACATGGCTGCGTGTTGAGCGTTGGCCTTTATGGCCTAAAGCAAAAGTGGCTTTGGAGCCTGCCCCTTTAGAGGCGGAGCCTGCCCTGAAGAGCGACATAAACGAAATACTTGATTAACGCTTTCGCTGGTAATCATGCGCTGACAATCACGCACTGACAATCGTAGTACAAGCGAGGCTCGGTTGATTGACGATAAACTGTTGGTATGCATTGTCCTTGGGTTTATGGGATCTGCGTATTGATAAGCAGGACAGTCTTCTTTTCCCTGTGAGTGACTGTGGGCGATATGGCTTGCCAGTCGCCTTTTTGTGCGGCCGGGCTACCTGACAACGATATTCTGGCACCCACAATGACTTTATCAAAGTTACTGAGTTTCATGCTTGGCATCATCGCTGTGCTGTCATCGAGAATAACCGTTATTGGCAAATCCTTGACGCGCAGTTTTTTGGCCGCTAATGGCATAGGTGGCCCTGTTGCCGCTTTTGCATAAACAAAAACGGTGGCATTTTTATCGAGATGATTGAGTGTGTCTGCCAGTTTGACCTCAACAGATACCTGCCTTTTTGAGGCCGATTTCTGTGGCGTTATATTTTGTGGCGTTATAGTGGACTGCTCGCCGAGCTTCTTCTTCGCCTCATCAATGCCTTTTTGCAGGATACTTGTCTGGCGATCGTTAGGCGGCATTTGAGCAAGTAGTGGCGACCAATAATCAATGGCTTGACGGTAGTTTTGCTGTTCAAAAGCATCAATCCCTAAAATACTTAATGCGGTTATTTGATTGGGGTTAATGGTGAGGGCTTTATCAAGAAGGCTGCGAGTATCTGTATCGAGCTTTCTATCTTTTTGTAAAAATCTGGCTTGTGCAAGATAGGCGAGCGCTTCGGCATCGTTGGGTATCAGTTCTACAATGACAGTAAAATGCGCGGATGCTTTTGCATAATCACCTTGCGTCATGGCAAACCGGGCCGCTAATAAACGGTAGTCGAGGTTGTCAGGCTGTTGTTTAAGGCGTTCCTCGACAGTGCTCTGTAGTGTTTTCGATTGTTGTGCAAAGTCAGCTGAAGACGTGACTGTTTTGAGTGCGTTGAGTTGTTGCTGAATATCGATATCAGCAGCCGCACCGAGGTGATGATAAATGGGGTAGGCGGTTAAAGGAACCAGTAAAAAAGCCAAGAGCAATATAAAGGGTGTTTTTCTCGCTGAGGCGCTGGATGTAGCGGGAGTGTTGGGTGTATCTGGAATATGGGGTGTCGATAGCGCATTCGCCGTTTTTATCAGGTTTCGTGCAGATTCTGTCTTGAGCTTTTCGTGATCACTTCCCTTGATGAGCGCGTTGGCAAGGTCATTATCAAGGTCTTTTTGACGTTGCTTGAATAGGCTTATGTTACGTTTAAGACGTTTTTCGCTTGATAAAGGGCCTTTGACCTGACGTAAAAAGAATAGATAGACCAATATGGCAATGATAAAGACGACAGAAAGCGCCGATAAGACGAGAAAATCCACGAAAGCAGCCTATTGTTGTAATAATTATCGCTGCATTATGCCTAAATTGGTTTATATCATCTAGCGAGGTTGCCGACTTGACGCATTATCTGCGACAAAAGTTTATTGCTTCGGCGCTGGCTCTGCAATTAGCTTGGTGAGCATAGTATTGATGTAATACATGATGGCAACAGGGGTCAGGAAGCTTACAGATAAGAACAGCATTATCCAGAAGGATGAAGGGTCAACAAAGATACCTTTATAAATGTAGTAAATAATTGGTCCGAAGACACCAATGATGGCGACAACGAGTAAGATTTTTTGTTGTAGCCCGGCGTTATTGTCTCTAAAAATATAAAAAGCGATCCTGATCGCCAACACTAAGACAGCGCCAATAATTGCCAAAATATAATTAAACACTTGAGAAAGGATAAAGCTGAGTTCGGCCAGTACGAGTAAAAACATGGCTACCATCAATAAGGTTTTGATGCGCACGAGTTTTTTGACGAGTTCTTCCTGCATGGTAACTGCCTTTCACGATCTTAGTCATTAAATTGGTAGGGAGTATTGTTTATTTTATGGTTTTTGGCAATCAAAGAATATTGAGGTACAGTAAACCTAAGGTTACTATGCGATGAATCGCGGCTCTCTAGGAGACAACATGCAAAAAAAGCTTTTAACACTGGTTGAAAAACTTAAAGAAACGGTCGCTGGATCTGGCCAGCATGACGAAACTTTGATTGATCTGGTTGATCAACTTGATGCCTATATTGAAACGCATGATGCACAGCCACCTTTGGAGGATGATGAAGATATTCGTGATACTCTGCTGGTGATTGAGGCTCGGCTAAAAGCAAGTCACCCTTTGGCCACGCGTGTTTCTGAATCCATTGTTGAGTTATTAGCGGGCATGGGTATCTAGTACATCATTTCAAAAAGTTTGTCTGGTAATGGATTCCCGCGAAGGCTAGAACCCAGCGATTAAATGACTAGAAAGCATAAAATCAAACCCGATAATCAGTTTGAAATGATGTACTAGTAGTATCAAAATAGGCGTATAGCGCTATCCAAAAATGTACCTGATTACCCCTAAAGCTCAGCTACTGTTACACTTGCGGTCAAGAACAGTATCGTTGAGGTGTTCACATGTCTAAAAATACGGTTCAATTCCAAAAAGGCTACAGCCTTTCAGATCTGTTTAGAGATTATGGATCAGAGATGCAATGCGAAGCGGCACTCTTTAACTGGAGGTGGCCCAACGGCTTTACTTGTCCCGATTGTCACTCGACATCCTATTGCAAGCTTAAAAGCAGAGCCCTGTATCAATGCAATAAATGTCACCATCAAACATCACTAACGAGCAGGACTTTATTCGCAGGTACAAAGCTACCATTAAAGACATGGTTTCTTGCTATTCACTTACTCACCCAGTCAAAAACTGGATTATCGATATTGGCATTAAAACGCCAACTAGGTGTCGGGTACAATACGGCATGGTCAGTTAAGCATAAAGTCATGCAGGCAATGAAGGAGCGGGATGATAGCAAACCTTTGTCGGGTTTTATTCAGGTGGATGATGTTTATTGGGGAGGAGAGCAAAGAGGCGGAAAGCGTGGACGTGGATCTTCTAATAAAACACCCTACATCACAGCGGTTTCTCTTGATGATGAGGGTAAGCCAATTAGCATGAATATGAATGTCGTTGAGGGGTTTACGCTTAATGAGATAAAGCGATGGGCCAAGAGGCATGTAAAGGAAGGAAGCACTGTGATTTCTGATGGCCTTGCTTGCTTTAATGCCATCAAAGACGCTAATTGTACCCACAACAAATTTGTCACTGGTGGTGGGCCTGATTGCGTTAACCTCGAAGAGTTTAAGTGGGTTAACACAATAATCGGCAACATCAAAACGTCTATGCATGGCGCTTATCATTCCATTAGCCCAAGGCATTTGCCACGATACCTGGCTGAGTTTTGTTATCGCTTTAATCGTCGTTTTAATTTGAAGGCATTGCTTCCGCGGTTTATGTCCGTAGCGCTAAAAACGCCTCCAATGCCATATAAGTTCCTTACGATGGCTGAGGCTTATGGGTAATCAGGAAAATGTATAAGGCAGTTGTGTGTTATTAAATGAATCAGAGCTTATTCTTGAGGTGATTGAGAGTAAAACAATCCGTAATGAACCTGTAGTGATTGCCATGTTAAGGGGCGGAAAAGCGCTCGCCGTGAGCAGGGATACTATTGCCTTGTACAAAGACTTATCCAGTATTGACGATCCACTCGGTGGCGGATTAATCGGCATGGCCGATATTCCAGAGCGGGCTAGATGGCAGAGCGAGGTGCCTACTATAACCTCCTACCGTTCGGGGCTGATTACTTTTAATGATAAGAAGGTGATTTTTATAACACCGAAGTCTTTCCGGTTATATGCAAACAGTCAGGATGCCCTTCATAATGTTCACTTGGTTTGCGAGTTAATTCATAACAGTTAGAAAATTGAAAAAAGAGCGTGGTTCTGGATAAGTGGCTTTGAATAAGTGATTACGGGTAAGCGACTGTAGGTAGCCGACTGTAGATAAGCGACTGTAGATAAACGACTGTGGGTTTAAGCCTGTGAAGCCGCAGGCTATTGGTTGTTATTGTAGATTCGAGATAACAGCTTACATGGCCAGTGCTTGCTCGTAGCTATTTTTACTCTCATTGTAGCTGTTCGTCATGGCTTTCATGCCCGTTTCTTCATAGGCCCTTAATCCACTGAGGATTAAAGTCTTTTTACCATTTCCGATCAGTTTTCCCTCATCGATAATGTCAAAGTAAAGATCAACATCGCCGCGTTTTCCATCCAGTGTGAGTTCAGATTTTGAAAGCTTTGGTTCAGGGTTTGAAAAGGTCAATGTTTCTAGAGAGAAAGACATATTCTCATAGATGATGAGCGGTCTTGTTGGGTTAACCATCACCTTGTGTTTTTTCATCAAAGGCTCAAGAATATGGATAAAATTATGGCCAGAAAAAGAGACATAGCTACGAATAAACGCTTCGAGATTCGCTGTATCGGTGATTTTTTCGCCGTCAAAGTGCGTTTCTAGATAGGTTTTTCCTTTATTGTCCTGGAATTGGACAATATTGGATGATATGGGCTGTAGTTGAATGACGGCTTCTTTACCGACCATACCTTGGAAATTAAAGTGCATGTTTTTATAGAGCCCTTGCCTCGTTAATATGAGGGCAAAGAGCAAATCTCCCGGTACGCAAAATCGCTTCGCTGTGGCATCGTGAATCGGGTTAAAGTCGCAGGCGATATGCTTGGCAAAGCGGCTTGCTTGGTCTGGCGATATTTTAAAAGCGCCTGCCTGCTCATCAAAGAAAGGGGATAGGAACATGATTAAACCTTTATTGAATGCAAAAGTTGAATGCAAAATATAAGCGCCAGGGGCCAATATAGGTCGTGCCGGAGCAAAATCAGAAAAAGTGGGCTATTTTGACCAAAAATTAATCTTTTTTCAATGAAAAAGAAACGTTTACACTTAACTCGCTGATTCCGCTCGATTTGGAACCTGCGTGTTTACCTGCCTTTTGGATATGAACTAAATTTATTTTTTTGATGTTTCCAAATGATAAGAGGGGGAACTATATTTCAATTTTAGATTCATATTTCCGAAAGAAATGATCTGTACCCAGAGGAGGGTGCGCAACATTTCTTGAAGCGCAGTCAAGCGTGTTTTGTCAATAACTCAGGCGTTTCTCTATGTTATTTTCTCATGATATTAAGCATCCTAGCCCCTTACGTCAATCCATTCGTGACAGTTATCGCATGAATGAAAATACGACCATTGAGCAATTGGTACCCCTTGCGCATATGAGCGCAACGGATAAATCTAAAGCCTGGAATCTTGCGAGAGAGATTGTCGAATTTATTCGTTTAGACAGCAAAGGGCAAAGAGGCGTCGATGCACTTCTACAGGAATTTTCGCTATCTTCTGAAGAAGGGGTTGTTTTAATGTGTCTTGCCGAAGCGTTGCTGCGCATTCCCGATAAACATACGCAAGATGCTTTGATTAAAGACAAACTGGTTAAAGGTAACTGGGGCGATCATCTGGGTAATAGTGATTCATTGTTTGTGAATGCCTCCTCTTGGGCGTTGTTGCTGACAGGTAAAATGGTGAGCTATAACTATGCTAAAACCACAGCTCAGGTAAACCTGTTAAAGAAATCTATTGGTCGATTAGGTGAGCCTGTGATTCGTCGCTCTGTAAATGTGGCGATGCGTGTTATGGGGAAGCAATTTGTGACAGGCAGAACGATCAAAGAGGCGCTTGAGCGATCAAATGAAGCAGCCTTTTCCCCGTACCGATTTTCATTTGATATGCTCGGTGAGGCCGCACGCACAATGGACGATGCGGAGATGTATTACGACAGCTACCTACAAGCTATTCACGCCATTGGTGTTGACGCAAATGGCAGAGGTCCTGAAGAAAGCCCAGGGATTTCGATTAAATTATCAGCAATACATCCGCGCTATGCGTTCACACAACGTGAGCGTGTGATGAGTGAATTGGCGCCTAAATTAAAGTCATTGGCAGTTGCTGCAAAAGGCTACAATATTGGTTTTACAGTGGATGCAGAGGAGGCTGATCGCCTCGACATATCGCTGGATGTGATTGAATCTGTTTTTATGGATAAAGACCTTGATGGCTGGGAAGGCTTCGGGCTGGCTGTACAGGCTTACCAAAAACGTGCCATTACTGTGATTGACTGGCTGGCAGATTTAAGTGAGCGGGCGGGCAAAAAAATGATGGTGCGTCTTGTTAAGGGCGCTTATTGGGACAGCGAAATTAAGCACGCACAGCAAATGGGTTTTTCCGACTTTCCTGTATTCACGCGTAAGCAGGCGACGGATTTAAGCTACCTTGCTGCAGCGCGGAAATTACTTGATCGAAGGGATTGTTTTTTCCCGCAATTTGGCACGCATAATGCGTTGACTGCTGCATCTATTATACAGATGACCGTAGACTCGCCGACAGGTTATGAATTTCAGCGCTTACACGGCATGGGGGAGTCATTATTTGCAAAGGTTTTAAAAGACTTTGCTATTCCTTGCCGTATTTATGCCCCTGTAGGCGTACATGAAGATTTGTTGGCCTACTTGGTCAGACGATTGTTAGAAAATGGTGCAAATTCATCGTTTATTAATGCGATCCTCGATGAAAATAAACCCTTGGATACGCTACTTAGCGACCCTTTTGATGTGCTTAATGATTTAGGCGATAAATACCATCCGTTGATTGCCATGCCGGCTGATTTGTTTTTGCCTGAGCGTACGAATTCAAAAGGCTTTGATGAAACCGATGCAGAAGCCTTAGAACCGTTTCAAAAAGTCTTGTTGCAGCAGGAGAGGCAGTTATTAAGCGTCGTTGCTGAGAGTAATGATCAAACGCCCGTTAGGAATCCGGCAGATCTGTCGGAGATCATAGGTTATATCGATTTTCTCGATGTTTCCCAAATGCAGCAATGCATTGATAACGCAGAAACGGCTTTTGCCTCATGGTCGGCAACGCCCGTTGATGAGCGTGCTCACTGTTTATTACGGTTAGCCGATTTATTGGAAGAAAATCGAGAAGAGTTGGTCACGCTCTGTATTAAAGAAGCCGGCAAGGTGTTATCTGATGCGATTGATGAGATACGCGAGGCGGTCGATTTTTGCCGCTATTATGCCCATCAAGCCATGTCAGAGAAATTCAAGGATACGAAACCACGCGGGGTTGTGTTGTGCGTCAGCCCATGGAATTTCCCGTTAGCCATTTTTCTGGGGCAGGTCGGGGCCGCGATGGTGATGGGTAATACGGTATTAGCCAAAGCAGCCGAGCAAACTACGTTAATTGCAAAACGCACTTTGGCATTGCTGCATGAGGCAGGCATGCCTCAACATGTCATTCAGCTTGTCATTGCGCACGGGCGTGACGTGGGTGAGCATATCGTGACAGACCCACGTATCAGTGCGGTCATGTTTACAGGCTCTACGGCAACGGGGCAATTGATTGCAAGAACACTGGCAGAAAGGCCAGCTGCGCAAGTGCCGTTAGTTGCTGAAACGGGCGGGCAAAATTGTATGATCGTTGATTCAACGGCGCTGCTTGAGCAGGTTGTTGACGATGTTATTTCTTCAGGTTTTCAAAGTGCAGGACAGCGATGCTCGGCCTTGCGTGTGCTCTATGTGCAAGAGGACATTGCCGAGAACCTTATTCAATTACTTGTTGGTGCAATGAAAGAACTTAAAGTCTCTGATCCAAAATGGTTGTCCACTGATATCGGCCCTGTGATTGATGATAAAGCTATGGCCTCTCTCACGGCGCATGTGGATTATCTAGAAGATAAAGGGCGATTGCTTTATACCTGTGAGCCAATTGATATTGCTGAAAAACACCACTTTTTTGCACCTAGACTTTACGAGATCGCAGATATCAGTGTGTTACAGCGCGAAGTATTTGGCCCTTGTGTACATATTGTGCGCTTTCGCGGTGACGAGGTTGAGCAGGTTGTTAATCGCATCAATGCCACAGGTTTCGGTTTAACCATGGGGGTGCATACGCGTATTGAAGACCGCGCTATTGCATTAGCGAATGCCTCGAATGCGGGTAATATTTACATTAATCGAAACATGATTGGTGCTGTGGTAGGTGCTCAGCCCTTTGGTGGGCATGGCTTATCGGGCACTGGCCCTAAAGCCGGTGGGCCACATTATCTGGGAAGGTTGGTTCAGGATCTTGACGATGCAGTATCCTACACAGGAGATACTGATAAGGTCGATGACGGCGCAAAACCTTTGTCGGATGTTAATGCATTATTTGAACATGCCGCTGCATTACAGGGCATCTGGAAGCATCTTCCTTTGGATGAGCGTATTATTGCTGTCAGACAGCTTGGTGGCATTATTGCGGAAAGCGAAATGGCGCATTTCCAGCACCTGGATGTGGATCAAACATTGCATATCGTCAGCGAGTATTTGCTCAAGATAAAAAAAGAATTTGGTCATCCTGTTCTGTTACCTGGCCCTACCGGCGAAGCGAATAGCCTTCACCTGAGTGCGCGAGGCTGTATTTTGAATTATGCCAATACGGAAACCTCCTTTTTGAACTGGATGACATCTTTGTTGGTGGCTTCGGCCCTGGGTAATACGTCGATCACGATTGTGTCCGATAGTTTTTATTCAGAGGCGATGCGGATTTTTAATGAATTTAATGCACAGTGCGATTTTCCGATGATTCAGCTGGCCAAAAAGGATGATTTAACCGCCATTCTTAACCACCCTGATTTGAAGGCTGTGATCATCAGTAGTGAATGTCGATTAACGCATTTCATCACAAAAACGTTAGCAGGAAGAGATGGCGCGATTTTGCCAGTGATTAATGCCGCATCTCATCGTCTTGCTGAGGCATTAGTGCTAGAAAAAACGATGAGTATTGATACCACCGCTTCTGGAGGCAACGCGGCGTTGATGGCGATGGAGGAATGAGGGGGTATTATCAGCGACCAGAAAAAAATGTGTTTTCTTCATTGGTGTCTGTTCTTGTATGTGTGTGGTTTTCTTGCCCCGTTAATGCGGTTAAATTGACGCATTTTGATTGCCTTTCATGGGTTCCAAGGCTGCAGTCTTTTGTTTTTTTGGGTTCTTCAGATCAGGGAGGGATGCCTGTTATTAGTGAGAATGACTGGGTTGTGAATGAGCGGTCAAGAAGTTCTGTTATTGGGTATGTTACGCCCAGTGGCGGTACGCGTGGAAGTGGGGAGACGTATATTGGGTGGAGAGCAGCGCTTAACGTATAAAGGGCAAGTAGCTGCTCAGCGAGGTTTGGACAAAATACTTCAGGGTGGTCAGTTTACCTTCAACTTTGAAGGTGGCTCTAACGAACGTGATCATGATGTTGACTTAAAACCGTTCGGGGAATTTTTAAATGCGCATGTTGGACGAGACTTAGATGTTTACCGCAGTAACACGCCTCCCTAGTACATCATCTCAAAAGGTTTGTTTGGTTATGGATTCCCGCCTTCGCGGGAATGACAGTGACAATGAATAGACCCTACCTTCGTCAATCCCGACTTCGCGGAAATGACAGTGTCGATGACAATGAATAGACCCCACCTCCGTCATTCCCGCGAAGGCGGGAATCCAATGATTAAATGACTAAAAAAACATAAAACTAAACCCAGCAATCGGATTGAGATGATGTGCTAGGTGAATCTATGGTGAGATGGAAAACAGCACGCTATGATATTATGCCACGCAAAAATGAATGGTTTAGATTTATGTTCGTGCTTAAAGAAACAACGTTTATTCAATCTTCAGATGAAGTCGTTTATAACGCAGTCAGTCAGTTAGATACCTATCAGCAGTGGAATCCTTGGGTGATACACTGCACTAACGGTGATGCTGGCGTTGGCGAGTTCTCCGATGTAACCGTCCGCCTAGGTAATAAAACGATGCGGGTAAAGCATGAAATTGTTGAAAGGACGCCGTATTCGCGCTTTGTTTGGTGTGATACGGGTTGGTTTACTGTCTTTGCATTCGGGCAGCGCGAAAGAAATATTCGTGTGATGGAGGGTGGCGTAGATTATGAGGTTATATTAACCATTACAGGCCCTTTATCTTTCGTTGCGAAATGGATGTATGGCAAGCAATTGGAGGCAGGTTTACGTGATGAAACACGTGGTTTGAAAGAATATTGTGAGCAAAAAAAATAATGGTTTTTTTCTAGTGAAGTGATGTATATAAAATAATCAATTTTATGTATTGAGTGCGTGTAAATATTGTGTTTTTATATTCGCGCAAAATTCATACGAGATTATTTAAGGAATAGTCCTTAAATAACTTCCCTATTCATGAGGTCAAGAATCATCGATAATAGCCGCAGTGATTACGGGAAATTATCTTGGACAATTATTCGTCAGCAGTTGAAATTCAAATGGCTCGATTTTATCGCTCACTCAACGAGCGGGATCGTCGTCACTATGCCGCGATAGAAGCGATAAAGCTTGGGCATGGTGGAATTGAATTTATTTCGAAGTTACTGGCCTGTGATCCGAAAACTATTCGTCGAGGTATGGTTGATTTGGAGTCAGAAAACTTGAACACTGAACATCAGCGAAAAAAAGGGGTGGACGCACACGGCTGATCGAGAAAAATACGAAATTAGTTGTAAACTTTCTCACCATACTCTGCAATCATACTGCTGGAGACCCTATGCGGAGCGATGTAAAATGGACGAATCTGTCTCGTCGTTATATTTCTCGAAAGCTCTCAGAGCTGGGTACTCCAGCTAATAAAAACATTATCTCGCGACTGCTTCATGATCATGGTTATCGACGACGAAAGCCACAAAAAAAGCGAACAATGGGGCAGCATGCTGACCGTAATGAGCAATTTGAAAACATTGCCAGACTGAAGCAAGAATACCTGGATGCTGGATACCCAGTGATAAGTATCGACACGAAAAAGAAGGAACTGTTGGGTAAATTCTATCGTGATGGCATAACTGATGCGGTAGATCCAACCATCGTTAATGATCACGATTTCCCCAGTAGCAGTGATGGCAAAGTCATTCCTCATGGTATTTATGATGTACAAAAAAACGAAGCATCAGTACATCTGAATACCAGCTGCGATACGAGTGAGTTTGCTTGTGACAGTCTTGAGTTATGGTGGCTAGAACAGGGACGAATGGATTATGAAAGTTCAATCGACCTACTTATACTCTGTGATGGCGGTGGCAGTAACAGTGCCTCGTCTTATCTTTTTAAAGAAGACCTACAGGCGCTGTCGAACAGGCTAAATTTGAGAATTCGCATTGCTCATTACCCATCCTATTGTTCAAAATACAACCCTATTGAGCATCGAGTATTTCCTCATGTGACCCGAGCCTGCAAAGGCGTTCCTCTGGAATCCGTTGATATGGCAAAGCACTACATGGAAAAAACTGAAACGACCAAAGGGCTTAAGGTTGCCGTAAGAATCATCGATAAAGTATTTGAAACTGGGCGTAAGTATGCTGCTGACTTCAAAAAAAACATGGCCATTAAGTTCGATAAACTCTTGCCAAAATGGAACTACGTTGCCGTCCCTTGTGTCGTCTAAAATCGGGAAGTTATTTAAGGACTATTCCTAAGTGGCTGTTCAATATCAAGTCAGAGCTTATTGGGTTTGCTTTGTTGCCAGTTTTTTTTGCGTCTTTCAATTTCTTTTGCAAGGCTCAACGGGCCTGATGGTTGATGGGCTCATTAATGAACTTTCCATTGACTTAAAAGATCTCGGATTCTTATCTTCTGCATTTTTTTATCCCTATATTTTATTGCAAATACCGGCTGGTTTTTTAGTGGATAAATACAGGCCAAGAAAAGTGCTTATTGCCGGCAGCTTATTACTTGGCATCGGCACATTTCTTTTCTCATGCTGCCACAGCTGTCTTCAGGCTGATCTAGCAAGAATGTTGATGGGCGCGGGGAGTGCGCTCGGTGTCTTGGCTTGCATGGGGTTGCAGGGCAATCGCACTACGATATTAACAAGATCGGCGACAATCAAACAAAATGTTTATTTTTTAATCTAAACCCGCTAATAATTTAGTGTTGGTTTCTAAATTAACACTCTTTTGTAATTTGAATACAAAAGAGAAGTGTAGTTTTTCAGTAGCGGGCTAATTCATACCCATAAACTGATTGAAATACAATCAGCCATCTGCTTTGTAGTATGATTTTTAAGCGAACTGATCAAAAACATAGCGCGATAGCCCTGCATGGGGTTGGCGGTGACTTATTTCCCCCGGCATTTTGTGCTTGTGGCGGGCTGTTTTGAAGTTATGGCGTTGTTGGGCGGTGCTGCTGGTGATATTTGGCTAGAACCGTTGATCGCTAATGAGGGCTGGCGAGCGGCGATGCAAGTCTGCTCTTTGTTGATGTTATTGTTGTTCGTGGGGGTTGTTTTGTTTGTCAAAATACCTAAAAGGTCGATAGATAGGCAGGATTATCCGTTGTTAACGGTACGTGTGTACTGCTTGCAAGTGAAGCAATTATTCACTAACTTTTGGGTGTGGCGCAGCTGTCTTTACGGAGGGTTTCTTTTTGCCATTATCAATACCTTTGCCTCGCTGTGGAGTGTGCATTTCTTGAGAGTGCAGTATCCGAGTAACTTATCTTTCGCTGCGCCGGCAACAGGCTGGATATTTATTGGTGGCGCGGTGGGTACTTTGTTTGTTGGTGTACTTTACCGATATTTGAGTGTTGCGATAGTGATGCGTACTTTTTCCCTGATCGCTTTTATTGCATTTTTGCTGGTTGCATGGGGAGAATCATCTTATGCGTCGATTAAGTTTTTCCTCTTTATTCTTGGGTTTTCAACCGGGGCATACATCCTGGCTTTTGAAGATATAAAAAACCGCGTACCTGAGGGTGTTCAAAATACAGCGCTGGGTCTCACGAATATGATTATTTTGTTATTCTCGGGTCCTGTGATGCAGCCTTTGATTGGCGAATTATTTGATCTTGTTGACCGGGGTGGAAAAGAGGTGTATGCAGGTGTGGGTTACTGGGTGGCTTTATTGCCATTGCTGGTAGGTTTACTCTTGGCCATTGGGCTTTCATTCATCAGGCCGTGTAAAGATAATGATGAAAATTATTTGAGTGAGCCGGCAAGTTGACGTCGATTTCAACCTTCAGTCAATGTTTTCTTTATATAAATATAAAATTTGGCAGGGCCTCCTAGCACTTTTTGATCAGTGCATAAATTGACCGGAGAAAAGCATTTTCTCTCTGTATTTATCATTAATTGCACACCCCATAACTCGATGTTTCATACCCTTTTTGCTTTGATCATTAAGTGTTAACAAATTCATACAGTGACGCTTTATTGTAGCAATATTGAGCCCAGCGGAATGAAGCTGGCAGTCATCTTCTTTAAAAGTAACATCTAACCGCCAATGCAGTTTATTTTCTATTTCCCAGTGTCCCCTAATGGCTTTCGCCGCATGCTTTGCATCAGGAGAGCGTGAGCTAATATACCAGGAAACTTCTTTAGACTCCCCTTTATTTGAAGACCGATGCCGCTCAACACGCACAGCCGAACTCAAGCCGCTCCAAGGTTTAGCCTTATCTACCCAGTCTGTTAATTCAAAGTGCTGATATTTCCTTATCTCTAATCGACCATGCCCTTTATTCGCCTCCTCAAAATATGAGGTCTTATTTTCTTCATAACCATCACGTTCAAGCTTGTGATGAAAAGCTTGGATTTCTTCCAGCAACCCCTGCTGATTACCTTTCAGTTGCAGAAAATAGTCAGCTTCTTTTTCAATAATCTTTTTTGCGATTTCTTTTTGGCATCCCATCGCATCAATGGTAATAGTGGCATTTTTTACCTCAATTCTGTCGATAAGCTTCGGCAAAGTTTTGATTTCATTTTTCTTTCCTTCTGATTCGAGGGCGCACAGCGTCAGGCCTCGGCTTTGAGACCATGCACTAATAACATGGATGGCTTCTCGACCATTGTGCCTTGTTCCTCGCATCGTTTTGCCGTCTAATGAAATAACATCTCCTGTAGATTCACCCTGCAAACTTGAAACGAATGTCGTAAACCCTTCAATCAAATCTCTTGGTCTTATGCATGCAAGTAAAAGCCGTAATGTTTCTGCACAGGGAGCAGATTCGATATCTGTATGCTTCTGCAGCCAGTCAAGCTTCATAGCTGCAAAATTAGACATGCTGTTAGGGCTATCATAACCACTTATTATTGATGAAAAAACGATTAGAAGGAGGCTTTCAAGGCTGTGTTTTTGATTGATGCCTTGTCGCGGATCTCTTATTGAGGCTGTACATGCAGATATATTCATGGTGTTTGGATGGCAGAAAACTATCTTTGACAATAGGTATGAGAAATTGACTATTTTAATATTGAATTTTTCAAGGACTTCGTATTATATGACAGCTTAAACTTTGTACTGATCAAAAAGTGCTAGGAAGCCCTGTAAAATTTGGTAATAACATGAAAATGTTAATTGACAGTGATTGAGTTCGATATTATATTCTGTATTCATTTTTATTCCTTGAAAGGTGCTTTTATCGTGAACAATATTTCGTAATCTTTATTTTTAATTCTTGGGATGTTTTTTTATTTCTCAAGTTAAGTAAATGTTTCGGCTGTATTGAGATCACAATAATGCATTCACCTATCCTTATTAAAGACATTAGTCTTTCTTTTCCGAAAAAATATTGTTTTAGCCATTTTAGTGAACAAATAAACGCCGGTGATTGCATTGCTATTATTGGCAGAAATGGCAGTGGTAAATCGACTTTATTGCGTATGTTAATGGGGTTGGCAGAGCCTACAGAGGGTGACCTTTTTCTCCCTGATGATATTGTTTTAGGCTATGTTGAGCAAACTGTGCTCGATCACAATACGTTGAGTGGTGGTCAGCGGTTTAATAAGAAGTTTACGCAGGCTTTAGCACTTAACCCAAATTGCCTGCTGCTTGATGAGCCAACGAATCATTTAGATGCAAAAAATAAAAAAAGCCTTATTCGCATGCTGCGAAATTATACAGGGACCCTACTTATTGTTTCTCATGACGTTGAGGTTTTACGTAGCTGCGTGAATACTTTTTGGCATATTAATAATAATACCGTTCATGTGTTTAAAGGTTTTTATAATGATTATATGGAAGAAATAAAATTAAAAAGAAGTGCAGATGAAAAAGAAATTTCTCAGTTGCGGGTTGAGAAAAAACAAGCACATGAAAATTTAATGCAGGAACAGAAGCGAGCTGCAAACAGTAAAAAGAAAGGCAAGAAAAGCATACAAAACAGCAAATGGGCAACGGTAGTAAGTGGGGCTAAAGCCTCAAGAGCGCAGAAAACATCTGGGAAAAAGAAGTTAAACATCGATAATAAAAAAGAAAAGGTCGTCAATGAGCTGGCGGCACTAAAGCTTCCAGAAGAAATACTCCCCACTTTTTCCCTTGCTGTTGGGCAAAATCAAAGCCGTGGAACACTTATTACGCTTAGAGATGCATCTTTAAATTACGAAGAAGGTAAAACATTATTGGCCAATATATCTTTTTCGCTGGGGGTTAAAGAGCGGGTGGCGATTACCGGTGATAATGGTTCAGGTAAGTCATCTTTAGTGAAAGCAATCATGGGCGATTGCAGTCTCTCGGTGACAGGTAGTTGGGATTTACCAAGCCCTGAGCATATAGGTTATCTTGATCAACATTATACTAACCTTGTGTCTGAAAATACGGTTTTTGAGTCATTGGCGTATATAAGACCGTTATGGCAGCAAACGGAAATAAGACGGCACTTATCAGACTTCTTGTTCAGGAAAAACGAAGACGTTGGCATGCAAGTAAAGGATCTTTCGGGTGGTGAGAAAGCGAGATTGTCGTTGTGCCTTATCTCAGCTTCAGTGCCTAGATTACTGGTGCTGGATGAGATCACCAATAATCTCGATCTGGAAACAAAAGAACATGTTACTCAGGTATTGAGTAGCTATCCGGGGGCTATGATTGTGATCTCCCATGAGCATGAATTCCTAAAGCGTATTGAGGTTGATCGTTTTTATGTATTAAAAAATAGATCGCTCGAACAGATGGATGCGGTTGAAAAGTAATATTCTTCCTTGAGGAGTCGCTGGGGCTGGCTGTAAATGTAGCTTTTTTGTCTATACCCACCACACTTGAAGATGCAAGGGCGTTGGCTTCGCTCGCTTGCCGCCTTCTTGCATCTCCAATTCCGATGGGTATATATTTAAGAATTTTTTTTGCGGGGGCTTTGACGGATTAGCAGCGAATTTTTGTGCGTTCTTTCGCCAAAGGCGTGCAAAGTACCCTTAAAGAAGGAACGGCTGCGCCATGCGAGAGCGCTAAAAGCCATTCAACTGTTTTTACCAAATCTTCAGGTTGAATAACATCTTGGGGGTCAAAGGTTAACCCGTCGCGTATCATGTCGGTATTCACGAGGCTTGGATTAAGGCAGGTCACTTTGACATTGTGTTGAACCATGATATTAAACAGTGTTTCTGCATAATGATTAATCGCGGCTTTGGTGCTGGCATAAGAGCCAATAAAATCTAAGTGTATGGAGGCGGCATTTGAACCCAGAATAAAAATATAACCTGATCCTTTTTCTTTCATTCGTTGGCTGACGGCGTTGCAAAGCTCAATAGTGGAAAGCACATTGACTTGATAAAGTTGATGTAAATCTTTCTTGTCGGTATCAAGTGTGCCGCTCAGCATTATGCCTGCGCTTGCTACAAATACATCCGGTGTAGGCATTGATAGTAGCGTTTCCTGGCAGAAGAGGGATGTTTCTTCGGGGCTATTTTGATCGAATGGGTAAATGCTTACATGACAGTTTTCGTAATTTTTTTCTAATTCGTTTTTTTTATTTTCTAAATTGTTCCTGTTTTTTGCTGTTAAATGAAGGTCATACCCTTGGCTTGCAAAAAAGTCGCTGATCGCAGAGCCAATACCTCTTGATGCGCCAGTAATGAGTGCTATTTTTTTCACATGTCTCTCGCTTATATCGGTGAACACTATTAGAGAAAGATGATCTTCTAAAGTTCTCTTTGAGATTTCAAGTTTTTTATTTGTGCTATATTTAAAAGTAAATTTATTTAAAATGGTCGCGTAATGAAAAAAATAATAGTAATTTTGTGTGTGTCATTTTTATTTTCATGTTCTGAGAAAAACGCATCCCCCAATAGTGAGCGTACTGGGCCGGGTGAGATTGTACTGTCACTTTCAAGTGCCGGTGTTAATTTTCTAGATTTCCCCTTCACCGTAAAATCTATCATGCTTTCTCATGAAAGCGGCAAAAACATTGAACTCACTGACGGGTTTTCAGTGAATTTGGTCAATTTTGGCGAGCGACCTCAGTATATTTTGACGAAGAGTGATATGCCTGTCGGCGCTTATTCACGTATCGTACTTAATCTTGAATTTACGGAAAAAAATACCGTCACGTATTTTGATTCGAGTCAAACAGATAAGCCTGTGACCACATATCTTATCTCTCAGACAGGAAAAAAACTGGGTGTTGACCATAAAAACTTTATGATAAATATGCCTTTCTTCGGTAAGCATCTTTCGGTTAAAGCTGGCAGTGCTACACACCTAAATATTGCATGGAACTTGAATGCATCAACAGAGATTATGGCACCTGCAGATGGCAGTGCTGAGGATTGGCTGGTCGAGTTTAAGCCACTGGTGCAGGCGCGAGGCATCGATCAAACGACAGAAATGATGGTTCAGGGGCAATTTATGTCCGTGAGCGATGAGGGTATTGAAATACAATCTGCATTTGATAGTACTGAAAGTGGCCATGTTACCCTCAAGCACAAAAATATTTCTCGTCTTACGCTGAACGGGGAAGCAACAGATTTGGCGAATGTTGCATCAAGTGCCAATGCGGAGACATATGTGAGTGTTGTTAGTGATATGCATATCACGCAGGGCCAACCCAGTTTTTTAGCGAAAGTAATCAACTATTTTGATAAAACGAAAACGTTGTTACGTGGCTTGGTGTTCGCTAAAACGGAAGAGACGATAGATGTGTTGGGCAGTAAGATTTCGTCATCAGATGCGATTACGCAACCTAAAAAAACATATAAATTGCCTGCTGCGACCGTCTCAGGAAAGGAGCGTGTTTATGACGTTTTTTCACGTATTTCATTACGCATGGATAGCAGCGAATTTGATGCACTTTCCGTTGAGGTAGACGTTAATCCTGAGGGTACGTTAAAAGGCCCCAGCGATGTGGTTGTTCTAGGTGAAAAAACGGAAGTTGTCGAAGAGGAAAAGCCAGATGGCTCGCCTTTAAAGGAGGATGTTTTTTATCTGACCGTTACGGAGGAAAATGAAGCGGCCTCTTCTGAAAATGCGAGACAAGTAAAATTGCTTTCTAACAATGGCATCACTGTCGATCAAGACGTCATTACACAACTCGCCTCAAACATAGAGGTGAAATGGGTCGTAGGAGCGCTTTGGCGAGCGGAAGGTTATTTCAAAATGAGTGGCAGCGAATCAATACTTGTCGTCAGTAATATATCAACCGCTTCCACGGATCAAAGCAAAACCTATAAGTATGATTTTAAATACGAAGATAACTCTGTCTTTGATTTTGCCGATAACGGCAGTCATCCGACTGTCGAGCATGACAGCAAAAAAACAGAGGTTAAAGCTGAGACTGAAGCAGATAGCACAGCAAAAGAGGCGAAGCCAACAGTTAATGTGTCTTCGAAACTGGTTTTTTCAGAACCTATGACATTAACCGGGAGTGCAGGCTCGATAATTTGTAAAAGCATCCCAACAGGGTTGCCAGAAACAGGGGATGAGTATCAAGAAGGCAGTGCAACCATCGTTTTTGAGCTCATGCAAAACAATGATGCCTGGGAGGCATCGACGAAATCCGAACTGTTAAATGACTATATCAATTCAGAAGATTTTGAGGGTGACTTTTCAACAGCTGATTTGATTTATACAAACCCATCGATGAAGACCTGGTTTGATGATATTGAAGATGTGCCAGGAAAACGGTTATTGATTCATTCAATGATGTTGGTCACTGAGCCTATGGAAGATGAAGGTGACTTAACGAGCGGTGGTCACTGTAATATCAAGCCAACGTATATTTCAATCCGTTGGATTCGAGAGGGTACATTGCTCGATGCCTACAAAGAAGCTTGGGCCAGAAATATGCGTCGCGATATTGGTATAGGCATTGGTATTGGTGCAGCTGCTCTAGCCGGAGGCGCCATATTAGGAGGTATTGGTTATTTGATTCAAAAGGCCATTAAGAACAAATGGAGAAATTTCTTAACGAGTAACGAAATCGGTTATGGTTTTGACTATACATTGTCATCGGAGAAAAATAGAGTCAGCTTAACCGCAGATGAATTACAGATACTAAAAGATGGAAAGGTAGAGTCCGAGGAATATAAAAAGGTGCTTGCAAAATCGGAAAAAAGTACCAAGAAGAGCCAGTTTATTACCTTCGCAGAATTTAAAGAGTTGAATAATCAAGACTTTAATGATGATGCTATCAAGAAGAAGTTTGGCAGTAACTTGAGTGAGGCTGAGTTAAGCGCCATCAAAAGCAAGTTGAATGTAAACACATCAACTGATATGCCAGAAATGTTTAAATTACGCGTAAAAGGAAGGTAGTACATTATCTCAATCCGATTGTTGGATTTAATTTTATGCTTTTTTAGTCATTTAAGCATGGGATTCCCGCTTTCGCGGGAATGACGAAGGTAGGGTCTGTTTACTGACTGTCATTCCTGCAAAGGCAGGAATCCATCATAGTGGCGCTAAAGCTCAAAGCATCAATGCCCGTCATTCCCGCGAAGGCGGGAATCCATTACCAGACAAGCTTTTTGAAATGATGTAGTAGTGATATACCGATCACCCTTGAAGATGCAATGGCGTTGGCCGCGCTCGCTCACCCCAATCACTTACTGACTGTAAGCTCATGGGGATTCGCTCGCTTGCCGCCTTCTTGCATCTCCAATTCCGATGGGTATATACGCTTACCTTTTATACGCTTTTGCTTAATCAAGATTTTATGGGTTAGGTGATGGAGGCTTAAGCTGTCTAGTTGTTGAGTGGTTTAACAATAATAACAATGAATACTGACCATGAAATCAATACTTATTATTGGTGGCTATGGAAATTTCGGAAAACGGATTGTAAGTGAATTATCCGAACGTCCAAACACCACTTTACTGATTGCCGGTAGAAGTCGGCAAGCTGCAGAAAGCCTGAAGCAACAGCTGCTCATGAATGCGAGTGCTAAGCTAAAGGCGATCGCCCTCGATATAGAGAGTGATAATCTTGAACGCAATTTGCGACTGATTTCACCGGATATCGTGATACATACCTCTGGGCCTTTTCAGGGGCAAAACTATCGTGTTGCAGAATGCTGTATTAATATCGGTGCGCATTATATCGACCTTTCAGATGACAGTGATTTCGTTACCCATATCAACCAGCTCAATGAAAAGGCGAAGGAGAATCGGGTCATGGTTATTGCAGGCGCAAGCTCTGTGCCCGGATTATCGTCCTGCGTCGTCGGTAGCTATCAATCAAGCTTTTCAGTGATCGATCAAATTGATATTGCCATAGCGCCAGGTAACAAAGCTGAGCGGGGCGTTGCAACGGTTAAAGGCATACTGAGTGGCGCAGGAAAACCCTTTGATACCTTTGTTGATGGCTTTTGGCGAAAATCCTTTGGTTGGATGAATTTACGTCTAAAAAACTTTGGTGGTGTTGTCGGACGGCGGTGGCTGGCTAATGTCAATGTGCCAGATTTACGCTTGTTTCCTGAGCGTTATAAGGTCACCAAGAAAGTACGATTTCAGGCTGGACTGGAGTTAACCTTTTTACATTTGTCGTTATATTTGTTAGCGGCGCTGGCCAAAGCAAGGATAATAAAAAATGTTGTTCATTTTGCTCAACCTATGATCAAGGCGAGTCAGTGGTTTCAGGTATTTGGATCGGATGTTGGTGTCATGGAAGTGACGCTGACTGGGCGTAATCTTCTGCATCAAGATAAAATTATTCGTTGGCAGCTGGTTGCTGAGAAAGGGGTTGGCCCGCATATCCCTACTATCCCTACTATCCCTGCTATTATTCTGGCGCATAAGCTACTGGATGCGCCGACGTTGACCTATGGCGCTATGCCATGCCTTGGGTTGTTCAGCATGGAAGAGTTTCTCCCGTATGCAGAAAAAATGGGCATAGACATTAAGGTGCAGATTATTGGATAACTATTTACTCCTTAAGCTGATTCATATTTTATCTGCAGTGGTCATGGCGGGTACGGGTGCAGGCCTGGCTTTTTTTATGCTTATGGCCGCGATTTCAAAAAATACCCAAGGGCTGTTGGTGGTAACACGGCTGGTGATTTGGGGCGATTGGTTATTTACGTTACCTGCTGTGATTGTACAGATTGTTACAGGTTTGCTGCTTATGCAGGCGTTAGGTTGGGGAATGACATCGATTTGGATGCAGTGGGTGCTCGGGCTTTATTTACTGATAGGTCTCTGCTGGTTGCCGGTATTGGTGATACAGTACAAGCTGCAAAATGAGGTCAAAGCGACACTCCTTGGTAAGCCGCTAGGTTGCGCATTCAATCGTTTGATGGCGTTGTGGTGTTTATTAGGGATGATTGCCTTTAGTGCGGTATTGATACTTTTCTGGCTAATGGTTTATAAACCGTTTCCGGTGATTTAAATGCGATTACTTGCTATCTATAGCTTGGCGATTGTTTGGATTATATCGGGTTTATCACCGATTTTTTTTCAAACAGCACTTGGGTATGAGCTGCTTGCGAGTGTTCATATAAAAGGCGTACTGGCCACAACAATTATCTATTTGGCAAGTGGGTGGGATATTCTTTTAGGGCTGATGCTGTTGAGTCAATGTAAGCTGCGATTGGCTTGTGGCTTGCAGGTATTAACGATTATTCTCTATTCTTTTCTTCTGTCCTTCATTGCACCACACTATTGGCTGCATCCTTTTGGGGTATTAACCAAAAACTTACCGATAATCGTCTTGATCCTGTGGATTTATCGCTTAGAGAAAAAAGCTTTAAGGGCAAAATAGAACTTTGTCGATATAAGTGATAACACGATTCGGCTATCCAGAAGATTTCTTGGATTAGCAAAGAAAGTTGTAAGGCGGTTTTCTTCAGGGGCGACTTCAGCCTTATGCAGTGTATGGAGATAAGAAAGATAATTGATACTTGCCCATTTTTTTAGCGCATGCTTCGACTTTTTATCGAGTGAAGGTGTCCTAATCCATTCCACAAGCATTGAATAGACGCTAAATAATCCTTTTGCATGGTGAATCGTTTTGTTTCCGCCTGTTGTTGAATGTTGATGCACACGCCGTTGGTAGTAGGTCTTGTTAGTCACAAAAATCCGTCGGCAATTATCCGAGAGTAATACTTGCGGTGTAAATAAATTATCTTCGTGAATAATATCAGGCTTAAACGCTATGTTAGTCATTAGCGAGCGCTTCACGATGTAAATGCAAGGCGATGTATGAAACGACTTGTTTTCTATTGCCTGATAAAAAAACGCTTTGCCTGTTAAAACACGATTTAAGCTCTCATTTTGGTGATGATAATCATGGGTTCGTATAAGGCTGTTTGAGTCATCAAAGCTGCTGGCGCTATAAATAAACATATCGAGCGATTGATTTTTAATGCGCTTAACAGCTTCTGAAAATAAGTCACCCAGTATGAAATCATCGCTGTCTAAAAACATCACATACTGGCCTGAGGCTTTTTTAAGTGCAAAATTTCTGGCGACGGATTGCCCGCCGTTAGGGAGAGAATGTACTTTAATGCGGTCATCATTTCCGGCGAAAATTTTTATAACATGTAAGCTGCCGTCGGTAGAGCCATCGTTAATCAAGAGAATTTCGAAATCATCGAAGGTTTGGCTGAGTACAGATTGAATACAAATAGCGAGATATTGCTCTGTATTGTAAACGGGGATAATGACACTGATAAACGGCATAAAGAAAAGTAATATAAAAGGTACTATTTAATCATGATATATACTAAAAAAGCGATAAACTGTTCGCCCTAAAAACAAAATCTGGTAGACCTAGTCAACATTTTCTCTTATAAGACGCACATGATAATGCGTAAACGATTTTTAGCTTGTGCGATACCTGCTTTTTTATTGATGGCAGGCTGTTCGACACCCTCAGGCATCACGGCTAAAAGCCGAGATATTCGTGCGCCCGATAAATGGGCTGTGCAAGATGCGAGTACATCAACAAAAGCGCCGCTTAATAATAAAGACTGGCTCAAAGACTTTGAAGATCAGAAACTAGAAAGGCTGGTGGATCATGCGCTTGCTAATAATTTCTCATTGAAGCAACAAAAAGCACTGGCTGATCAGGCTAAGCAAGGTGTCACCGTGAGCGGTGCGGCTCGTTATCCCGAGCTATCGTTAGGGTTAAGCGGTGGGCGCAACAAAAGTTTGGTGAGTGGTTATAGTTCCAACTTCGAGCTGATGGCTAATGTGAAATACGAAGTCGACTTGTGGGGTAAGCTGTCAGCCACCCAGAGAAGTGCACGTTTAAACTATGGTAAAGAGCTTGCAGCTTATCAACAGGCGTCTATTCAGCTTATCGCCAATGTCGGGCGCAGCTGGTTTAATTTGGTTGAGGCGCAGCAGCTTATGAGCCTCTATCAACAGCGCGTTAAAAATCTTCAGAGTAATTTAGCACGGATTGAATCCTCCTATCGATTAGGAATCAGCCAAGCGTTGGATGTGTATCTCGCTAAAAATGATGTTAACAGCGAGCTTGCTCGCATTGCTCATCAACAACAACAAGTGCTCGAGAAAAGTCAGGCGGTCGAGTTGCTATTGAGTGATTACCCGCAGGGTAAGCTGACAGCGACGAACAGTTTTCCAGCGCTTAGTGTTCTCATGCCCACCGGAACACCGTCTGATGTGATTACAAGACGTGCAGATGTGCGCGCGAGCTGGTATGGGTTATTGGCACAAGATGCACAGCTTGCCGTGGCGCACAAACAACGATTTCCACAATTTATGCTCACAGCCAGTGGCGGTGATGCCTCGAAGCACTTATCGACATTTTTAAATGGCGGCCCACTCATAGGGTCTTTATTGGGCAATATTGTCACGCCTTTGTTTAATGCAGGTAAGTTAAAAGCCCTTGAGGAGCAAGCGCGGTTGAAAGTTGTACAGCAAGAGCAGGTGTATTTGGCGCAAGTGTATAAAGCGTTTTCAGAAGTCGAAAGCAGTATTAATAATCAGCAACGTTTACAAGAACGCCATCATTATTTGTTGCAAGCAAGAACCAATGCACTGGCTGCAGAATCTATCGCCTTTAATCAATATATGAGTGGCTTAGTGACTTATGCGACTGTCCTTGAAGCACAGCGTCGTTCGTTTGATATGCAAACAGCCGTGATTCAAGCGTCTAATCAGATTTTACAAAACCGCATTAATCTTTATGTCGCTCTTGGTGGCAGTTTTCATCAGCAACCTATGGCTGATGAAAAAATGTTTGAGGTGTTGAATGCACCTAAAAACCTTGCGGAAACAGGGGATAGTAAAAGCTCATGAAAAAGAAATTATTACCGGTTGCGGTTATTGTTGGTTTTTGCTTTGTTGCATGGCTGGTCATTAAAAACCCACCTACTGTCGAGAAAGTGCAACCTCCGTCTAAACAAATAACGGTAGACGTTATGCCGCTAAAAAAACAGAATGTACAAGTCGTCGTGGATAGTTTTGGTACAGTCAAGCCTCGCACGCAAAGTATTTTATTTCCGCAAGTTTCTGGCCAGATAAAAGCGATAGGTCCTTCATTCAGAGAGGGACGGTTTTTCAATAAAAATGAGGTGTTAGTCCAACTGGATGCGCGAGATTTAAAGGCAGAAATAAAAATAGCCGAATCCGCTTTATTATCAGCAAGGCAAATGCTGAGTGAAGAAGAGGCGCGTGTTAAGCAGGCACAATTAGATTGGCAGCGATTGGGTAATAAAGAAAAAGCGCCTGACCTTGTGATGCGTAAACCTCAGTTGCAAGCGGCCATGGCGAAAGTGCTTTCAGCTGAAGCGGGTCTAACAAAAGCCAAGTTAGCTTTAGAAAGAACCAAGATTGTTGCGCCGTTTGACGGGCGTGTACTGAGCAAGTCCGTGGATGTTGGGCAAGTCGTGACGCCGAGTACTGAGCTGGCAAAGATTTATGCAACGGATTATGTCGAAATACGATTACCGATAAAAAATAAAGACCTGCCTTATCTGTATTTGCCTGAATCCACACGCCATGAAGCGCTCAAGAAAGATAAGCAACCACAGGTCACTTTTTATTCAGATCTTGTTGACCGACAAAGCTGGCAAGGACGTGTGATCCGTACGGAAAGTGCCTTTGATGTTAACGCACAGCAGTTATTTGTTGTGGCACAGATTGACGATCCTTACGGGGTAAGTCATGCCGGGAAATTGACATTAAAAATAGGTCAATATCTTACCGCTAAAATAGACGGTAAAATCTTAAAGGATGTGCTGGTCGTGCCGAATAAAGCATTGTACCAAAACACCTATGTCTATCTTGTCGTTAAAGGTAAGGTCATCAAAAAGAACGTGGATATTGCTTGGCAAAATGATGATATAAGCGTCATTAAGTCGGGTATTAAAGCAGGCGACTTGCTGGTGACGACCTCGCTAGGGCAAGTTGTTTCAGGCACGAAAGCAAAAATCCTTAATAAGGATAATAAAGTAAAACCATTACCTAAAAGTACTAAGCCCAGAAAAACCCCTCAAGGAGATGCCTCTTGATTGCATGGTTTGTTCATAACAGGGTTGCCGCCAATTTGCTGATGATTAGCATTTTGCTGGGCGGTTTGGTGTCATTGAATGGTAATATTCCTCTCGAAGTTTTTCCTTCTTTCAGTGCCGATACTATTCGGGTTGATGTCAGTTTACGAGGTGCGACGCCAGAAGATGCAGAGCTAGGTGTTGCGATCAAGGTTGAGGAAGCGGTACAAGACTTAGAGGGCATAAAGCATATTATGAGTACCTCTTCTGAAGGTTCTGCATCGATTATTATTGAGGCAAAAAGTGATGCCAATGTGCGTGACTTATTGGCCGATATAAAAAGCCGTGTGGATGCGATTAACACCTTTCCGTCCGATGCTGAGAAGCCGGTTATCTCTTTGGCGCAACGTAAACAGGATGTGATTACGGTAAGCGTTGCCTCTAATTACGGGGAAAAAGAAATTCGCGCTTATGCAGAAAAAGTGCGTGATGATTTATTACGGCTGAAAGAAATTACACAAGTTGAGCTTAATGCCGTACGTAAATACCAGATTAATATTCATGTGTCGAAGCAGGTGCTGCAACAATATAACCTGACCCTGAGTGAGATTGCCGATGCGATTAATGCAAGCTCTATGGATATGTCTGCAGGGAATATTAAAACAAAAGGCGGTGATATTCTTGTCCGAAGCAAAGCGCAGGCTTATAAGCGTAAAGATTTTGAAGACATCATTATTAAAACCCAAGCTAACGGAATGTTTTTACACCTTCGTGATATTGCCCAAATTGACGATAGTTTTGAAGAGGCACCTGTTCGTGCGCGCTTTAATGGTAAACCAGGAGCATTTGTACAAATATATCGTGTGGGCGATCAAAGTGCTATTCAGGTAGCAGATGCGGTTAAAGCCTATATTGAAAGCGCACAAGCAACATTGCCATCAGGCTTTGAATTAAGCTATTGGGATGATGATTCTGAAGTGATAAAAAGCCGCTTGAACACGCTGATTAGCAATGCGATTCAAGGTGGCATTTTGGTCTTACTTTTATTGGCACTTTTCTTACGGCCGACCATCGCATTTTGGGTATTTCTTGGCATTCCAGTGAGTTTTCTGGGTGCATTCATTCTCATGCCTTTTTTAGGTATATCGATTAATATATTGAGTCTTTTTGGCTTTATTTTAGTATTGGGCATCGTTGTTGACGACGCTATCGTCACAGGTGAAAACATCTATCGGCATAGCCAAGTCGCGAGGTCCGGCATACAAGCGGCGATTGAAGGCGCTGAAGAGGTGGCAACACCGGTGACCTTTGGTGTATTGACGACGATTGCAGCATTTCTCCCTTTGGCTTTTATTGAAGGGCATCGTGGTGCGATGTTCGCACAAATCCCGGCAATTGTGATTCCTGTATTGTTGTTCTCGTTGATTGAATCAAAATTTGTGTTGCCATCACATTTAAGCAAGTTACGTTTACGTGGCGAGAAAAAGAAAATATCGAAAATAAGTCAATGGCAGCACCGATTTGCTGACGGTTTTGAAAATGGCATACTGACGTACTATAAGCCCATTCTTCAACGTGCGATTAATCATCGTGCGACTACTTTATCCATTTTTATCGGTATTTTTATCTTAACGATTGCATTGGTTGTTAGCGGTTGGACGCGTTTTGTTTTTTTTCCACGCGTACCGAGCGAAACGGCAAAAGCAGAAGTGACTATGCCTGCCGGGACGAGTTTTTCGGCGGTTGATAGTATTGTCGAAAAAATGCAAAACGCAGCGGGTGTTTTACAAGATAAATACCGTGATGGAAATGGAGATAGCCTGATCATCAATACCTTAGCCATTACAGCAGGTGAAACGGGGAAAATACGCTTTGAGATTTTACCGGCTGATCAAAATGATACAGGCATCACCATGGCAGAGCTGGTCAAAGAATGGCGGGTGTTGGTAGGCGATGTTCCCGGTGCAGAAAGCTTAACGTATCGTGCTGAGATAGGTCGTGGCGGTAATCCGATTGATATTGAATTATCGGGCGTGGATATGGTGACATTGGGTGAAATGGCTGATCAAATCAAGCTGAAATTGGCAACTTACCCGAGTGTGTTTGATATTACAGATAGCCTATCAATCGGCAAGCAAGAGATTCAAATCGACGTAACGCCTCAAGGTCATGCCATGGGCATGAGCAGTAGCTCTATTACAAGGCAAGTCAGGAATGCTTTTTTTGGTGCGGATGTGCAGCGTATCCAGCGCGGGCGGGAGAGTGTCAGGGTGATGGTCAATTTACCTGAAGAAGAACGACAGTCCCTCGCGCAACTCTCTGATTTGTTAATAAAAACGCCCTCGGGTGAGAAGGTGCCTTTATCGCATATTGCAACCCTAACCGCATCAAAAAGCCCTTCAGAAATCTATCGTTATGATCGCTTCAGAACAGTAAATGTCAGTGCCGACATTAATAAAGAAACAGCCAACATGACGCGTATTAATACTGAGCTTCAAGCTTATCTTGAGCAATTATTACAAAACTATCCGGCAATAAATTACGAATTGGTCGGTGAAGCGGAAGAGCAAGCAGAATCTTTTGGTAGCTTGGCAACAGGCTTACTCTTGGTGTTTTTCGTTATCTATTGTTTACTAGCGATCCCCTTTAAATCCTACATTCAGCCCATTATTGTTATGTCGGTGATTCCTTTTGGCATCATCGGGGCTATTATCGGGCACTGGATTATGATGATGGATTTAACCATCATGAGCTTGCTGGGGTTAATGGCGCTCGTCGGTGTGGTGGTTAATGATTCCTTGGTATTGGTTGATTTTATTAATAAAAAACGCGAAGCAGGTGAGACAGTCAGGCAGGCGGTATTAACGGCAGGTACTGTACGTTTTCGTCCCGTGCTACTGACATCGTTAACGACATTTATTGGCTTGATGCCTTTGTTATTTGAACGCGCTACACAAGCACAGTTTTTGATTCCTATGGCTGTGTCTTTAGGTTTTGGCATTATGTTTGCAACCTTTATTACTTTGGTTTTGGTGCCAGTGAATTATCTGTTGGTTGATGATATGAGAAGCTTCTTTAAAAAATCGACTTCCGATGCTTAATCACGATGACCCGTAAATGCATCTGACAAAAACAGCGTTAGCGCTCCCCATGCTTTTTTTGCTACGGATGCGTTATAGAGTATACCTCGCGCTTTATCGTTTGCATTGGGGTTCATGAAGCCGTGGTAGGTATGCGAATATATCGTCATCTGCCAATCGGCAGCGGCCGCATCTAATTCTTCCCTTAACGATATTGCTTGGCTAAACGGCGCTAAGGGGTCTAGATCACCGTGCAACACCATGATGGGTGTTTTGATATTAGCAGCGGGCACTGCCTCACTGGATACGAGGTTACCGTGAAAGCTAACGGCACCTTTTAACTCAACACCGCTGCGTGCTACATCCAGCACACATAAGCCGCCAAAACAGAAGCCTATGATGACGATGCTATTTTCATCAACAGACTTTAAGGTTTTTGCGGCATCAATCGCTGCCTGACTGATCGAGAGCAATCGAGCACGATCATCAAGCAAGGGTTGCATCAGTGTGGTTTTTTCTTCGATGTTATTTGCAGTCTTTTCATCACCGTAAAGGTCTACGGCGATACCTATGAAACCCAGCTTCGCAATTGCCTGGGCGTAGTCGACTGACATTTGATTACAGCCACTCCAGTCGTGAAAGATAAGTACTGCCGGCATGTTATCTGATGGGGTATCATCAGGAAGTATGTACTTGCCTCGAAAAGATTGGTCTTCAAGGCTGTAGTTGAATTCCTGCATAATGAATGGCCTTTATTGCATTACCCTAGAGGGTTTTAGCATATAGATATTTATTCATGCTGCCAAACTTATGCGAATTGATTTCGTTAAACAAAAAGTATTATTTATGATATGCAGTTTTTGCAGGCTGGCTGTTGTTTATGCCCATCGGAATTGGAGGTGCAAGAAGGCGGCAAGCGAGCGAATCCCCATGAGCTTACAGTCAGTAAGTGATTGGGGGCGGTCAACGCCCTTGCATCTTCAAGGCTGATCGGTATAGATATATGTTTTTTTAAAGTGGCTGAGGGCTTGCTCCCTTGCTTTATCAATGGTTTCACCAATTTCTGCACCTTTGAGTGATACAGCATCAATCTGTTTTATGGTAATTTTTGATGCAACGGAAAATGCTTGCCTTAGATAATTGGCTTGCGGGTAGGGGGTATATTCATAGCCTAGCCGACCCCGCGCATCGGACTCTGAGGCGAGGAGAAATTTTTCTAGTCTTTCAGGGTTTCTGAAAGCATCCAGTTTTTTAAAGAGTTTAAGCAGTGTTGCTGGGCGAAGTTCAAAAGCTTTGTGGGTATGCAAATGGAATTCGCAGGTGAGTAGTGCTAATTGGGTCATGTCTTTGCTGACACCTAAGCGCTTGCAGAGTGCTTTGACTAAAGGCTTCCCTGTATTTTCATGGCCGTGATGTTTTGGCCAGCGTTTTTTATCGGTAATACCTTTCCCTAAGTCATGCACGAGTGCGGCAAAGCGCACCTCTGTTGAGATAGTGAGGTTTGTTGCTTGTTGTAGCGACAGTAGGGTATGCACAAAAGTATCAATCTCAGGATGCCACTTTTCAGTTTGGGGCACACCATAGAGTGCATTCAGTTCAGGAAAAAGTGCTTTGAGTGCACCGCACTGATGAAGTGTTTCGAAATAGACATGCGGGTTATCGCTCTGTAAGGCTTTTTCCGTTTCACTCCAAATACGTTCTGGGGTAATGGTTTTTAATTCGCCTTCTACTGACATCGTTGTCATCAATGCGAGGGTGTTGTCTGCAATACTAAAACCCAGTGCGGCGAAGCGGGCAGCAAAACGACATACGCGAAGTACCCGCAATGGGTCTTCACTAAATGCGGCGGATACATGGCGAAGTTTTTTATCGCGGATATCTTGTTGGCCATGATAAGGGTCAACAAGTGTGCCGTCGTGTTTTTGTGCAATGGCATTGATGGTGAGATCGCGCCGGATGAGATCTTGCTCAAGCGTCACTGTTTCTGCGAAATCACAAATAAAGCCGGTATAGCCTTGGCCACTTTTGCGTTCTTGGCGTGCTAGGGCGTATTCTTCTTTGGTTTTTGGATGGAGAAAAACGGGGAAGTCTTTACCCACCTGATGGTAGCCTTGGGCCAACATGGTACCTACTGAACTGCCAACCACTACCCAATCTTTATCGACAACAGGCAAGCCTAAAAGTTTGTCACGTACTGCGCCGCCAACAAGGTAGGTATCCATGAGAGTTCACCACAAAAATACCTAATGATAGCGGAAAATCACCTTATTCGGTAGGTGGCGGAGGGGGACAGCTGTCGCCCTATGTCGTCGAATGCATTTTCTTTAGTTGTTACGAGAGCTTCGAACTTTTTATTTTTTTAAAGTCGAATAGCAGATTCTTATAAAACACCATTAGGTTTTACTTATGAAAATTTTGCTTCAAATTTTTGCGTTTATCCCTTTTTTCTTTTGCCTGGATAGTAAGGCTACAAAATTCTTTTTTCCTAAAGGTCAAGATCGATTAGAGGAGCAGATTGAAACTAAAAGAAAACCTGAAAACAAATTCAAAAAAGAAACAATAAAAGGACAGTAAAGGTCGATAAAAATCAATCAAAAATAGTGAAAAGAGTTATGACGCTTGTAGACGAGCTGATTGCTATGGCGGGTGAGGAGGTGTCGCTCGATATTGCGCGGGCAGGTGTAAGAGGTGATATGCTTTCAGGTGAGAAGTTAAGGGAGGTGGGGGTAGATGAGGGAATGATAAGTAAACTTCCTCACCTTACATTCGGCTATTGGAGGGAAGTTGCAAGGCGTTATGTGAAAATGCACAAGAAGACAACGTCAGAGTAGTTTTGTAACGAGGTGATAGGCTATACCCATCAAACGAAAATCTAACAGTGATATCGAAAAATAGCTTGATCAGATAAACGCATCAGGGTTAAGCAGCCGCCCCAAACACAGCCGGTATCTAAGGCGAAAAAGTTTGGCCATTCGCATTCGCCATTGAGTGATGCCCAATGGCCAAAGATTATTTTTTCTTTGGGGTATTTTTTTGCGCGGTAATCGAACCAGGGCAGCGTATCGGTATCGTTGTCAGATGGAGGTAGCTTGTTAGTGAGCTCAAGCTGGCCAATTTTATGGCAATATCGCATGCGTGTCAGGTAGTTGGTGATGCAGCGGAGTCTGTCGATACCTTGCAGGTTATCATCCCAGCTATCAGGATAGTTACCGTACATGTCACTGAGAAAATCGATGTAGTGATATTTAAGCGCATGGCTAACTTCATCAGCAAGTATTTGTGCTTTATTGACTGACCACAAAGCAGGAATGCCTGCATGCACCATGGTAAATCCTTGATCTTGATATAGAAGAGGTTGATGCCTTAACCAATCCAGCAGCAGGTTTGCATCGGGCGCTTTAATAATGTTCTCTAGCGTGTCACCTTTTTTATAGCGCGCATCGCCAAATGCCACAGCCAGCAAGTGCATATCGTGATTGCCCAGCACTATTTTGCAAGCATCACCCAGTTGGTGAATAAAACGCAGCGTTTCGAGAGATTCTGGCCCACGGTTGATGATGTCACCTGCGCACCACAGCTGATCTTTTGCAGGATCAAATTTGACCTCACTTAACAAGACTTTTAAGGGCGTCAAGCAGCCTTGTAAATCACCTACTGCATACGTTGTCATTGATTAGTGGCATCGATTGGTGGCATTGATTGTTAATGAAGGTGGTCAGGGCTGGCCAGCGAAAATGCAGGGATAGGCGCTTCAATGACTTCACCTTTATCAGTTACAAAATCATAGTGCCCCTGCATTATACCCGTGGGTGTTTGCAAAATGATACCCGATGAGTATTCGAATGTTTCGCCTGTGGTGAGTGTGGGCTGTCGGCCAATAACACCTTGCCCGTTAACCTCTTGTACTTTTTCGGCGCCATCGGTGATATGCCAGTAACGAGAGACAAGCATGACGGGTTCTTCACCATGATTGGTAATTTTAATATTGTAGCTAAAAACGAAGCGAGATGTTTGTAGGTGTGATTGTTGTTCGTGGTATAACGTCTCAACCTCAATTTCTATATTGGCGTTTGACATGATTTTCCTGGCGTTAATGGGCTGTGTTGTTTGTTGTGTTCATACATTAGGTAAAGTGATGCTTGAAGATTTTCGACCTGCACGCAATCCGTTTGTTCATATTGGCGAGCGGGTTTTATCATGCACTGCCCTTATTTATCTATTTATTATTCTGTATATATTATTAGTCAGTTTAACATAGTTATCGACAGAAAGTTGCTCAGGGCGTTGGCTGATGTCTTGGTCAATATGAGCGAGTTGATCGCTAGAAAGTATATTTTTCAGGTTGTTTTTCAAGGTCTTGCGTCGGTGAGAAAAGCTTGTTTTTACAACCTTTATAAATAAATCGTCATCCAGAGCAACTGTACCAAAGGGGCGGGGCGTGAGTTTGACGATGGCAGACACCACCTTCGGCGCAGGGCTAAATGCTGTCGGTGGAACAACAAAACATTGATCGACTTGGCAGTAGTACTGGCAAATTACGCTAATTCTTCCGTAGGTTTTGTTGTTATGCGTTGCAGCAAGGCGCTCAACTACCTCAAGTTGCAGCATAAAGTGCATATCTTGAATAAAATCTCGGTATGCCAATAATTCAAAAATCAGCGGCGTTGAAATGTTATAGGGTAAGTTTCCCACGACCCTTAACGGGTTTTCACCTATCAGTGTTTTAAAGTCGAATTTTAAGGCATCGTTTTGATGAAGAATCAAATGCTGGTCTGCAAACTGATGGCTTAATAGCGCGTGTAGATCTCGATCAATCTCTATGGCGTTCAGTGCATTGAGTTGTGCGAGTAAAGGCTGTGTTAAGGCACCTTGGCCTGGGCCAATTTCTACCATATTGTCACAGGGCTTTGGATTGATGAGCCGAATCAGCTTATCAATAATGTGTGTGTCGGTTAAAAAGTTTTGCCCAAAACGTTTACGGGCCTGATGCGGTTTTTTGGTCATGGTTATTTTTTCGAGTGTGTCATCGTTAGTGCGATATTCATGGCTGTGTGTAAGCTGCCGGTAGCTATTTCACCCGTGCCTGCGAGATCGAGGGCAGTGCCATGGTCGACAGATGTGCGGATAATGGGCAAACCTAAGGTGATGTTAGTAGCATGGCCAAACCCCTGATATTTGAGCACAGGCAGGCCTTGATCGTGGTACATGGCAAGCACGCAATCGGCATCTTTGAGATATTTTTGTGTGAAAAGTGTATCGGCAGGCAAGGGGCCTATAAGGTGCATGCCTTCAGCATTGAGTGTGTTGATTACGGGAGTAATCGTATCGATTTCTTCTGTGCCCATGTGCCCTGATTCACCGGCATGCGGATTTAATCCTGCAACGAGAATGCGAGGTGACGAAATGTTAAAGCGTTGCTGAAGCGCACGATTGAGTATCCTGCAGACCCGTTCAAGTAAGGGGGCAGTGATGGCTTCCGAAACATCTTTGAGCGGCAGGTGCGTAGTGACAAGCGCGACCCGTAATTCGTCGGTAGCGAGCATCATCACAACTTGTGCAGTTTGCGTTTTTTGCGCGAGGTATTCCGTGTGGCCGGTAAAGGCAATACCTGCATCGTTGATCACGGATTTTTGCACGGGGGCTGTAATCATGGCATCAAACAAACCAGCCATACAGCCATTGATAGCTGTATCAAGTTGTGTCAGTACGTAGGGTGCGTTAGCTGAGTTGAGTTTACCTGCGTCCACTTTTACCTGTGTGCTAATCGGCAGTACCTTAAGCTGGCCTTTTGCATTCTGAACAGGAGGCTGAGTATTGAGGCTTTGTTCATTGACGATCTCAATGGATACCGATAAACCCAGTTGATGCGCCCGGTCAGAAAACAGCTGAGGGCAGCCGACGGTGATGATTTCTGCATCATAACTGTCCTGTTGAGTCAGCATTAATGCTAAATCTGGGCCAATCCCTGCGGGTTCCCCCGATGTAATGACAAGCCGTTTCATCAAGGTGCGGTTTTGCTGTTATCAGTCGTTTTTTTAGGTGTGCTATCAGGGTCATAGCTTGCATCTTTAAAATCGATATAAGCTTCGTTGCGAATTTGGTTTAACCAGCTATCAATCTCTTCAGCCGCTTTACGTTGATACAAAGTTTGGAACGCCTGGTTTTTACGCAATTCTTCCGTGACATTATGATCACGCTCACCCAGTTTTTGTACGATGTGCCAGCCAAATTCTGATTCAAAAGGCTTGCTGATTTCCTTATCTTTCAGTGTTAATAACGTTTCTTTGAAGCTTCCAACGTATTTTGACGGTTCTGCCCAGTCGAGTGCGCCACCCTGTAAGGCTGACCCCGGATCTTCTGAGTATTCTTTAGCGAGTAGAGAGAAATCTTCTCCCTTTTTAAGGCGCTTATAAATATCGGTGATCAAACGTTTTGCCTGCTTGTTTGTACGGACTTCTGAGAGCTTTATTAATATATGTTGGGCATTGACTTGATGGATGATTTTAGCGGTACCGCTCAAGTCATTGAGTTTAACGACATGCCAGCCTGCGCCAGATTTTATGGGTGCGGATAAAGCGCCGGGCTGCATTTTAGGAATGATATCGGCAAATAAGGAGGGGAGTTCGGCCTGTGTTCTCTCACCAAGGTCGCCGCTCTCAATGGTAAATCCATCAATGGTTTGCGGTGTATTGAAGTCCTCAAATTGACGCTTGCCTTTGCGGATGTCTTGAATGACGGCTGTAAGCACCTGCTTAGCTTTTGGATTATCCGAGCGTATAAGTAGGTGACTGATGAGGTATTTTGACTGGATACGTGCTTTGCCTTCGACGGAATTTAGGTATTCATTGATAGCTTTTTCGTTGACTTGAATTCGGTTGCGTAGGTAGGACTGTTGTACTTGCTGAACAGATAGCTCCTTACGCACTTGTTCGCGTAGATTTTCGTAGCTTTCACCTTTTGTTTGCATGTCAGCGATCAGGGCTTCAAGTGTTTTGCCTTGCTTTTTAGCCAATTGATGTAAGGTCTCGGTTAAATGCTCTTCGGTAATGGTGACGCCAGCGCGTTGCGCCATTTGCATTTGAATTTTTTCGAGAATCAGGTTGTTTATCGTGAGCTTTTTTAGTGCCGCACCTGTGGGGGTTTGTTGCCCTTGGGCTTCTATGTTGCTGACCAAGCGTTTTTTTGCTTCCTCATAGTCAGTTTGTGTGATGACGCTATCATCAACAATGGCGATAACTTTATCGATGCCGATGTATTGCGCATGAGAAGGTGCTATCAAAAAGAAACAACTGGTTAACAGGCAGAAGATAATGGATTGAAACATCATGTTGTGTGCTTTCATGGTTTAGGGTGTCAAAGGGCGATCTTAGCTGTTTATTTGGACGATCATTGTAACAGAGGTCATAGGTGATAGCGGTGTTTTTTTAATGGGGATTTGTATTCAAGTACTGCTGATGCGTGAATCTGCATGTGTTCTTCTCTTTGCTCTTTGTGATGGTTTGGTAATGAATTATTGGTGTTCTTTCATATTTTTATTTAAATTTATTTCTATACTAAAAAAAAATACTGAAAAAAATTTGGAAATTTTATGCGCATAAAATACTTATTTATTTTCCTTGTTATTGCTGCCTTATTTTCATGCTCCGAAAAGCAAGCATCGCCTGAAATCGATCCTAAGGCAAAAAAAGAAGAGATCACAACGCCTGTTACGGATGAAAAAGTAGCGAAGATTAATGAGGCTACAAAGAAAACAACAGTGCCGGAGACGAAAAAAGTTACTGATGAAACCAAGACACCGTCGGCCGTTGAAGAGAAGGTCGAGCTCACTGGGTTGATCTCTGGGCTCAGGTATCCACTAGAGGTAACAACCCCAGCAGGTATGCAAACACTCGTCTCTGATGGTGTATTCAAGGTTGATGTTGATAAAGAGAGTTTCGTTTTACTGACGCTAGCCAGCCAAAACCCACGTCAGCATTGTTCCGTGAGTAAAAATAATTTTATCGCCACAGAAGATCTAAGTGATGTGCATATTTCTTGCATATCGGCCACCGTAGAGCCGATGACAGCAATACACGGTACGATTAATGGCTTGTCAGGGAGCCTAGAGCTGGAACTGAGCGGGCAAAAGAAAACCTGATTACCCATAAGCCTCAGCCATCGTAAGGAACTTATATGGCATTGGAGGCGTTTTTAGCGCTACGGACATAAACCGCGGAAGCAATGCCTTCAAATTAAAACGACGATTAAAGCGATAACAAAACTCAGCCAGGTATCGTGGCAAATGCCTTGGGCTAATGGAATGATAAGCGCCATGCATAGACGTTTTGATGTTGCCGATTATTGTGTTAACCCACTTAAACTCTTCGAGGTTAACGCAATCAGGCCCACCACCAGTGACAAATTTGTTGTGGGTACAATTAGCGTCTTTGATGGCATTAAAGCAAGCAAGGCCATCAGAAATCACAGTGCTTCCTTCCTTTACATGCCTCTTGGCCCATCGCTTTATCTCATTAAGCGTAAACCCCTCAACGACATTCATATTCATGCTAATTGGCTTACCCTCATCATCAAGAGAAACCGCTGTGATGTAGGGTGTTTTATTAGAAGATCCACGTCCACGCTTTCCGCCTCTTTGCTCTCCTCCCCAATAAACATCATCCACCTGAATAAAACCCGACAAAGGTTTGCTATCATCCCGCTCCTTCATTGCCTGCATGACTTTATGCTTAACTGACCATGCCGTATTGTACCCGACACCTAGTTGGCGTTTTAATGCCAATATCGATAATCCAGTTTTTGACTGGGTGAGTAAGTGAATAGCAAGAAACCATGTCTTTAATGGTAGCTTTGTACCTGCGAATAAAGTCCTGCTCGTTAGTGATGTTTGATGGTGACATTTATTGCATTGATACAGGGCTCTGCTTTTAAGCTTGCAATAGGATGTCGAGTGACAATCGGGACAAGTAAAGCCGTTGGGCCACCTCCAGTTAAAGAGTGCCGCTTCGCATTGCATCTCTGATCCATAATCTCTAAACAGATCTGAAAGGCTGTAGCCTTTTTGGAATTGAACCGTATTTTTAGACATGTGAACACCTCAACGATACTGTTCTTGACCGCAAGTGTAACAGTAGCTGAGCTTTAGGGGTAATCAGGAAAGAAAATGTATCAAGCCTCCGGCCCTTTTGAGTTTTCTATCGCGAGTGGCGTGGATGCAAAACTAAAAATTACGCAAACGCCCCCCAATCAGCTCTGTACGCTCAGTCAAAGTTCATTCTCAACGGGTGTTGATATCAGTGGTATCGTTGTTAATTGCACGGCAAAAGCGGCGACAAGCTGGATGTATGGAACGATTATTGGTTCAACAGGTTCTGTTGAGTTGCAAATGAATGACCAGAAGAAAGTTTTTAACTCAAACAGCATGTTTAGTTTCGGTGTGCCTTTGGGAAGCGAATTTTCTTTTTCAGTATCGCAAGCCCCTGCTGGGCAAACCTGTACAGTTAATGAGCCGAGTGGTATTGCGCCCGCAGATAAAAGGGATTTTCTCGTTACTTGTAAAGAGGGTGATAGCGTTGCTAGTAATGTGACTTTATCGGGAACCACGGCGAATTTTCCCTAGTTAATTTTCCTTGTAAAAACAAAAACATAACCCTATCAACTGGACAAAAGCAATTTGTTCTGTAAAATGCCATACCTCAAACAGACAAATGAGAAGTGGCTTGCGGCACTCCCGATTAAAGGTTAGACCCGTAGATGCAGCGGAAGAGCAGCTATTTCAAGACCTCATGCAAGCTCATCACTACCTTGGGGCACTACGGAAAATTGGTAATACAATCTGGTATTTCGCCATAATTGATGATCAGCCTGTCGCATTGCTCAGTTTTTCTGCAGCTGCACTGAAGTGCGCAGACAGGGATCAGTGGATTGGCTGGAGCTATAGGCATCAATACGACAGGCTAAATTTAATAGCCAATAATTCACGTTTTCTGATATTGCCTGGCTGCCACGCTAAAAACCGAGCATCACAAATCCTTTCCTTATGCCGACGAAGAATTCAAAAAGATTGGATTGAACGCTTTTCTTACCCTTTGTTATTACTCGAAACTTTTGTTGATCCAGAACGCTACCACGGCACGATCTACCGCGCATCAAATTGGGTGCTTGTTGGCAAAACCAAAGGCTATAGCCGGACAAGAAATCATTACAGCAAACAGTCAGAATCCCAGAAATTAATTTTTCTTCAACCCTTGCAGAATAATGCAAAAACCATACTTTCCAGCCCCCTTATCGACGAACACTATCAAACAGGAAAAATAAGAAGAATGAAACTCACTGCAGATCAAATGCTATCTTTGTATGACGCGTTTAAGGGTGTTGATGATAGCCGCAGAGCACAAGGAAAAAAACATAAAATGCCTAACATATTATCTTTATCTGTAGCGGCAGTTCTTTGTGGCATGATTGGATATAAAGATATTTCCATCTGGGTTCAGTCACTAGGGCAAAAAGCGCGTAGCCGCTTTAAATGTAGAAAACGCAATGGCATCTATGAGGTTCCAAGCCGGACGGTTATTCGAAACGCACTAATTAATATTAAACCAGAGCAACTTGATCAGGCTCTGAATGCGTGGAACGAACAATATGCATCCATCGACGAAAGCCTTGCGATTGATGGGAAAACAATGTGCGGAGCCATTAATGAAAAAGGTTTTCAGACACATATAATGAGCGCTATTGGTCATAAAAGTGGGCGTTGTTACACTCAAAAAAAGTAGGTGTCTTGGCAGTGGATGGTAGCGATGAAGAAAAACAAACAAATGAAATAAAAGTAGCTGCACCAATGCTGGACAGCATCAACATTAAAGGGAAAACAATCACTGCAGATGCACTACTTACACAAAGAGAATTTGCTACTTACATTGTAGGTAAGCGCGAAGCAAATTATCATTTAACTGTAAAAGGTAATCAAAAAAATCTTCTAGGAGATATTAAATTACATTTCAAAAATATAAAGAAAGAAGCAGATTATATTAAAACGGGTAAAGGAGAGCATGGCCGGATAGAAACGCGAAAAATATGGACCACAACAGAGCTAAATGACTATCTTGATTTTCCGTATGTTCGTCAGGTTTTTATGATTGAGCGTGAAAGTGTTGAGAAGAAAACGGGCAAGAAAAGCCATGAGATTGTTTATGGTGTTACTAGCATACCAAAGGAAGATGCTAATGCGGAGCGAGTGCTTGAAGATAATAGAGGGCATTGGTCTATAGAAAGCTGTCATTATATGATCGACTGGAATTACGATGAGGATCGTAGTCAGATTCGTACCCTGTTTGGCCCTGAAAATATAACCCGTCTACGACGCTTTGCTATTGGTCTACTTAAAAGCCGAAAAAGTACAGAAACCATACCCGAAATGATGAAAAAATTAATGTTAAATGTAAGAAGCGTGTTTGATTATTTGAAAATGACTAAGAATTCAATGGCGACCATGAGTTAGCGTAGATTCGCCGTGATCGGGAACTATCACAGGTTTATCAGGTGGTAGTATTGAGTTAATGTTGAATGGGGAGCGAAAACAATTTAATACGGATAGCAGTTTCAGTTTTGCTGTCCCTCAAGGTCGGCAATATAACTTTACGGTTGAGCAATCACCTGCCGATCAAGTTTGTATAGTTAGCAGCAAGATTGTTATTGCTAATGCTAATCAAAGCAACCTGATTGTTACTTGTGGACCTGCTGTCGGAAGCAACGCTGTTACTATATCGGGGCAGATAACAGGCCTTAATGGTACGCTTTATTTACGTATGAACTCAGGAGTTTGGCGCGACTTTACATCATCGGGCGCCTTTTCGTATAGCGTTCAGCCTGATTTATATAAATATGTAGCCATTCACTTGAAAAATCCGGACGGCCAGGTGTGCTCAAGCAATAAACCCTCTGAATTTATTGTTTCTGGCGATGTGAATGATGTTGTTATTACGTGTACGGCAACGCAACCTACGTCGGATAACGTTACTGTATCTGGTTCGATTACAGGATTGGTAGGAGGGATGATTGAATTAGAAGTCAATGACGAGAGAAAACAGTTTAGCTCTAATACGGGATTTAGTTTTTCAGCACCAAGGAATAGTACGTACTACTTTTCAATTATGCAAAAACCTGACAATCAGCATTGTTCCGTAAATGTGGAGAGAGGTTCGACAGGGAGCGGAAGAAGCGACCTCATCGTTACTTGTACCACAACGCAAACAGTGCCAGATACGGTTACTGTTGCAGGCTCCATCACAGGTTTGTCTGGCGGCACCCTTGAGCTACAAGTATTAGGCGAGAAGAAGCGGTTTACAGCGAGTGGGCCTTTTAGTTTTACTGTTACTGAAGCAGGAACCTATACGCTAACTTTAACCGAGCAACCTGCTAGTGCAGTATGTTCTGTGGAGGGCGGGCAGTCTGTGGTTCCGACAAACACGGCGATAACCATTACCTGTACATCAACAAGTGGTAGCGGAAGTGGTGGTGATACAAGCGAAAGAATGACAGTCGCTATGCTTCTATCAAAGCTGCCTGCTAATAGCTTGACTGAGTGCATACAGGATTCCGCAAGCCATGCGGGGTATTATGTGGATCAGGTGAAGACGCTAAAATGTACAAATTCCATATCGTCAGTGGAGGCATTATCTTACTATCCAGAGCTGACATACTTGGAGTTAAATGACTCCTCTTTCAGTTCAATCGATACCTTGCAGTATTTGACGAAGCTTGAGTCTTTGCACCTTCATTCGGTGAGTTTATCGAGTATTGATCTCTCAAAAAATACGCAGTTAGATGAAGTGATGATTGTCAACGCGGGCTTGGTGGAAGTCGATATCTCTGCGCTAGCTCTGTTAACGAAGTTAGATCTGTCGAATAATAATCTTAATACCATTAATGTTTTTGCTCGGACTAACTTGACGCATTTAAAGTTAGACGGTAATCCAAATCTGAAACGATTGGATATTTCGCACTTGAGTAAGCTTGAAGCGGCTAACTTTTTTCCGCCTGCTTATCTGGATGAGCTGTGGGTGACACTCAAAGGGCGTATTGTGGGTGCTAATGATTCTGTTCGATTAACGTTAGGGACTAGTACTCGTATCCTTAATCCATTATACCCTTATGAATTCGGCTTGTTAGCGCATAATAATCAAGCGTATACGATAAGCGTAGACAGTTCACCGGAAGGTCAGACTTGTACCTTTGATGGCCCTGCAACGTTCACACCCAAAGCGAATGTTGTATTAAATATTAACTGTCAGTAGTGTAGTGACCATGTTCTATACCGATCACACTTGAAGATGCAAGGGCGTTGGCCGCGCTCGCTCACCCCAATCACTTACTGATTGTAAGCTCATGGGGATTCGCTCGCTTGCCGCCTTCTTGCATCTCCAATTCCTATGGGTATAGCACGTAAATAATGCGCATAGTTTTTGAGTATAGCTTTGCGCATTATTTTTTTCTAAAGCCTGGAAATTTCTCGTTAAGCATCTTGGTGATGGTACTGCTCATCGTACCTAAACCCTTGAGCGTGAATTCAAACAAGAATTGATTCTCATAGTTAGCGTGAAAGTTATTTCTTTCCCATTCAAATACATCAAATATTTTCCGCTCACGCTGGTAGGCAAGCATGATATTTAAACAGCAACTGTCGAAGGCAACGCCGATGATTCTGTCGGCCTCTTCGTGTCGGTTGATATCATATTGGTAGCGTACAATGGCTGACCATTGTGGAGCCAAAGGCCAAATGGCTGAAAAATCCACTTCATTAATATCATCAATAAGGTACTTAGGTGTGCCTGCCTTGTTGAGCACCAAGGGCAGATTTTTAACGTAGCGAAACCCAAGGTTGACCAGTTGCCAGTTATCGTGCCGATATTGATAATTTACCGAACTTTCCTGAAAGTCACCCGCGTGCGGGTCGAAAAGTGTGTTAAATGTGAGGGTTTGTTTGGGGGTAGGGTAAATATTGATTTGAGCGGCTATATCTGAGCTTGAGTTGTAGTAACGACGGTTAATTTGATCATTGAGTGCGTGAAGGTAGTCCTTCTCACCCTTGTTCATATTAGGGTCGATTGGGCGCAGTTTCTTATCTTGTGCATAGAGGGCGACTCGCCTGTCTTTGGCGTAAAAAATTTGCCCAATACCCACATTGCCAAGCAGTCGCCCGGCTTGCTGGCTAAATAGCTCTGTTGATAAGGCAAGGGTTACCTGGTTAGCATCAGAGATACGGTCATAACCGTTAAAGCGCTCACCACGAAACAGTTGTTGGTAGCTAAATGTGCTTTCACTGGTATCAAAATTGGGTAACTCATCTTGTTTTTCGTAGCGTGCGTAATAGTAAAAAAGGCGCGGTGTTAACGTCTGTAAAAAACCTGTGGATTCACGCTCAAAGACAAGGTTTGAATCAACACTGAATGTAGGTATGTTTAGGCTTTGATGTCCCTCAGTAATATAGTGGGTGGATGTGTCCTCGTTTTTCTCCAGAAACATATCCAGTCGTTTGTAAGTAGCTGCGCTTTCTATGGCGGCATAAGGCCAAAATGCATGATAGCTTAAGCCAGGTTCTGTAAAAAAGCGGTTAGATTCCACACGATTTTGTTCGTGTTGAAAGTTAACATACTGGTTGTGAAACGTAGGCGTGAGGGTAAAGGGCTTGATGATATTATGATAAGTGACATCTATGCGTGGTACTTGTCGGTATAGCGTGCGTGGATCTGGGTTATCTTCCAGTGATTGATAATCAATCAGGCGGGTATCAATTTGCCAATTATTCGCATTAAACCCTAAAAAAGCCTCGCGGCGGAGATTGAGTGTTTTGTTGATAGCAAGGCCTTGGCTACCCCAATCCTGGAAAAAATCATTATCACTGACCGCTTGGAAGTTGATAAATGTGTGAAAGTAACGGTTAATCTGACCAGATTCTTTTAGCCCGTAAGCCCAGCGATTTCTATCATTTTTGTTAAGGGTTTGAGTGCTTTTATCACCCACTCTTTTGTCATTAGGAACAAACTCCCCATTGAGTTGCCATTCGCTCCAAGTATTTTTATAGCGCGCCTCAAGCCCGTGACCGAGTGTATGCTCCGTTTGTAACCTTGGTGTGTAGGTCATATCAAACTGGGGAGCGATGTTGAGATAATAGGGGGTAGCAATATCAATGTTATTGGTGGATAACGAAAGGTTTGGAAATAAGAAGCCCGTTTTACGCTTATCATTAATCGGGAAGGTCATATACGGGAAATAAAACACAGGGATATCTTCAATGCGGATTACCGCGTTGTATGCAGAGCCTGCGCCTTCTTTGTTATCGAGATCTATCGTGCTGGCATGTAAAGTCCAGTTATCTTGGTGCGGAGGACAGCTGCTAATCATGGCTTCTTTGAGGGTTAATTGCTCCTGCCCATCCTTCGTGTTGATGGATAAATGTGCGGCTTTACCACGAACTTGATTTTTATGAATAAGGTAGGTGGCGTTACGTAGATCGATGGTTTTAAAGCGGTTGGTAATTTCTCCTTCATCCGCTTGTAAAAGAAAGCCTGCATCACGGATAGTTAAGTGACCTTGAATATCGGCATTTTCTGTTTTCTGGTTGTAACGCATCCGTTCACAACTTAAACGTGTGGAGCCTTTATAAGCTTCGACGTTGCCAGAAAGGAGCAGTGTATTATTTTTTTCAGTTGACACGGTATCCGCGCTAATAAATGTATCTGCTTTTTTTTGTTCTACACTTTTTTGAGCGTTAGGGTTTTGTGGCTCTAAGTAATAGCCATGACAAGCACCTTGTGCCTTTTCGTCGGGTATCCAATCTAAATGCTTTGCGCTGTCATTGGCTTTTTGCATGTATTCATGCAAGATATGCGGGTCTGTTGTGAATGTACTGGTTTCAACCCGTGTGGGTTTAGGGCATAAGGGCGATTCTTTTGCGAACGCACCACTAAAACAGAAGAGTAAAGGTAGATAGCAGGCGAGCTTTAGCATGGGAAAATGCACAACCATTAAGAGAATGCATGAAAGCAAATAAAAGTAACAAGATAGCAGTAATCTTTCAGGATAAAATCTTTGCCTTGGGTTTGATGTTGTTGCATGGGTGTGAAATTCCGTTAGATCGCGGAGATATCCGTCAAAGTCAGGCCGTAAATTAACATGAATGAATCATCGAATCCACGCGAAATTGATGCGCTCAAGTCTTGGGTGAGGTCAGTACAGGCACATTTACAAGATGAGCTGTGCTTCGATAGCCTGTCTTCAGATGCGAGTTTACGGCGTTATTTTCGCGTAAACTGTGAGCAAACAACACAGATGGCTGTTTACTCCCCACCGGATAGCCAAAAAAATGACGCATTTCTTCATATCAGGCAGGTGTTGGCTGCGCAGCAAGTAGCTGTACCGGAGATGTTTGGCTTTGAGCGTCAACAGGGATTCATGTTGCAGCAAGACCTAGGCGATCAACAGTTATTGGATGTGCTTACTGCCCAGACAGCAGAGCGATGGTATCAAAAAGCTGTCGCTATCTTGATGAAGTTCGCTGCATTTAACCACCATCAAGTCAGCCCTATTGATTGCTATGATGAGCCCTTGTTTAAAAGAGAATTTACTGTCTTTGAGGGTGAGTTTTTGTGTAGATGGCTAGGAATAACACTGGATACAGCACAAAAATCATTGATGGAGGCAACCTTCAGATACCTTATGACGCAGGCTTTATCGCAACCACAAGTTTTTACGCATCGTGATTTTCATAGTCGTAATTTAATGATTCAGAACGATCAGCTTGTGGTGATTGATTTTCAGGATGCGGTGATGGGGCCGGTTACTTATGATGCGGTGTCACTATTTAAAGACTGTTATATCGATTGGCCAGAAGAGCAAGTAGAGCGTTGGGTTGCTGACTATTATGCGCGGTTAGTGAATGTTGACGCCGTGGATACGTATGCTTTTAGCCTACCAGAATTTATAAAAAACTTTCATTTGATGGGCTTACAGCGGCACTTAAAAGTGCTCGGTATTTTTTCCAGGCTCGCGCTCAATGAGAATAGACAGGATTTTTTACCTTATATGCCAAGAGTAATGGCTTATGTGTTATCAGCTGTACAAACTGATCCCCAGTTAGCTGATTTTTCTGAGTTTATGCATAGTATTGTTTTACCGCGCTTTAAAGAAAAGCAAGGTTGCCTTTTATGAAGGCAATGTTACTCGCGGCTGGTTTTGGCAAGCGAATGATGCCGCTAACACAAAATATGCCTAAGCCTCTGCTGGGTGTGCGTGGTAAGCCGCTTATCGAATGGCGTATTGAAGCTTTAGCGAAAGCAGGTATAAAAGATATCATGATTAACCATGGTTATCTGGGGCAGCAAATTGTTGATTACTTAGGTGAAGGCGAACGATATGGCGTTTCTCTTCATTATTCACCAGAAAAAACGCCCCTAGAAACGGCAGGTGGCATTGCTAAAGTGATCGAGTTTTTTGAAGGAAATCCCTTCGTTGTAGTGAATAGTGATGTCGTTACGGATTTTGATTTTGCGCCTTTGTTGCAGCATGATTTAAAATCGAACCTTGCCCACTTGGTGATGATTAAAAACCCCGAACATAACCCGCAAGGCGATTTTTCCATTGATGCACAAGGAAAGTTGCAATTAGCCGATCAAAATACGGTGACGTTTTCCGGGATTTCTGTTTTGCATTCTGACCTTTTTAGTTGGTATCGATGCAGTGAAGGGCCACTAAAGCCGTTGTTACTCAAGGCACTCAGTGATCAAAAAATAACAGCGCAGGTTTTTCGTGGTGAATGGGTAGATGTAGGCACACCAGAGCGATTAAATGAAGTTAATAAAAAAAGTTAATTATTGAGATGAGTTTTCCTGAGCGATAAAGTTTCTTAACTGAGATGGATTGGAATTTCACTCTGCCCCGAAGGCTCCGTTAGTTTATATTTTCTCATGACGTTTTCACGTTTTTCTATAATGAAGATTGAACGAATCCAAGTAGAGAAAGTCTTTAAATAGCTTTACTGGGTTGGTTTTATTTATGCGTATAAGTATATTTTGTTTGCTTTTTTTGATGATGTTAAACATGGTTTTTGTCTGGGGAGAAAGTGATTCGCTATTTCCGGTAGTTCATGAACCTCGTTCACCCTCTTATTCACCTCCATCGTCTCCTTTTTTAAAAGCTAAAAGCTCCGAGAGTTCAGTGTGCTCAGCTGGTGAGTTGGCGCTTCTTGAGTCTTCCCCAGGCTTCAGTTCATCAGATTCTGAGGATGAGAATGTTCAAAATAGAAAAAATGATCAGCCTATAGATTGCCAGCATGTGATGTCATTAGTTACAGAGGCTATGACATTGGTCAAGCAGAAAGGAGGTTCGGTAGATAGCTTAAAAAGAAAATATAGCGGTAAAAGAAGAGAGTGTAAAGACACCACAAAAAAACTTAAAAAGAGTCGAAAGGAAGTAAAAAGACTGAGGGGTGAGTGTGTCTCAACTGGAAGCTATATTAACGAACTTCAACAAGAGAATGATTATTTAAGAGAAAAAAAAGGCAATATTGAAAGAAAGCTTAAAGATGTTAATACGTTATATGAAGAATCTCAAGATCAAAATAAAACATTGCAAACAAAGAAGAGGAGCTGGGTGTTTGCCGCCAATAATCACGCGCAAAAGAATGGAAATATAAGGGGGCAAGTTGATAATGTTATTTCGGCTCTACCTGATACCTTGAGGCAAATGGTAAAGAATAAAAGCTGGCATGTTAAAAATACGCGTGATCAAAAAGCTGAGGTGGATATGAGGGTGCTCGAAAACTTACATGTGCTAGATAAAGTTTCCGATGCCAATGCAGTGACAGCACCAGTACAAGAACGAGAACGAGAATTTTATGTGGAAGGTTTAAGCTCACCTCCTAAAAGTAAGAAAAGGAAAAGAAGATGACTCTGGCTATCGTGCGTTAAAATATCGTAGAAAGCTCGGTAAATAATGAAACAAAAGACAAGTTAACCAGTCATAGAGTGATTGTTTTTAATCATAAATGTGGCGTTATGTATTTTATGTATATTTGTTTTTTTATTGTGTTTTCTGTATTTTCGTATTCTGGTCCAATCAATAGAATAGTGAAAGTTGTGAGTGCGGTTGTGGAGCCTGATAATCTAGATACTGCTTTAAACGAGCCATTAATCGTTGATTTGACGCGGAATGATACATCAATTCGAGTTGTTAATATGCAAGGGCAGGAGGTGAGGAAGCTGAATCAGAAAGTGAAAGAAATTAGAGGAATGCGGTTTAGTGCTGAACAAAAGAATATTAATTTAGTTTTGGAAAATAAGCGATTGACACAAGTGATTAATGATAGCCCCGCTCGTGAACAAGAATTAAATGCTTTAAAAAAGGTAACTGCTCAGCGTAATTTTTGATTATTTAGCAAAATCTGGCAGTTCATCATTGAATAACAAGTTTAATGCCTCGCTGGAACTCATGCCTTGTTTACGGCACGTCGATAAATAACTGCGCACGCGGCAAAAAATCTTCGCGCCTTTCATGCTACGAAAACATCCAGATATTTTTTGATGAACTTTCGTCATACGAATATCTCGCTCACCCTGATTGTTCGTAAAGGGCACGATTTCATTATCCATAAATCGCAGCACATCCTCCTCGAATTTGATAAAGCGCTCGAGGAGATTACGGGATTTACTGCGCTTTAATCGCCCCCGCTTGCCTTTGCGATCTTTTTCATCAGGCGGAGGACATTCTATCTCTGCAGCTTCAAGTATGGCGCGATAGTTTTCCCATTGCTTTTTTGATGCCTTGCTGCTGAGTTTTCCGCCGGCTTCATGCACAGCACGATTACACGCCTCCAGGAAGTCTTGCATGGATTTGGCCCACTGTTGATTATCTTGCTCCCACGACCGCGTTAACTCGCGCAAATGATGTGCATTGCATAAAGCGTGCAGGCAACCACTATAACAATAATAGGGTTTCCAGTGGTCGTGGCATAACACGCCCTTGAACGCTGTCAATATGCCCTCTGGATCTGTTGCTTCATTGCCGCGATTCTTGTGTGCAAAGAAATAAGTCCATGAGGCATTTGTTGCACAATGTAGCCAGTGCCTATCGCCGCCAATATTTATTCCCGTCTCGTCGACATGCAGCAACGGCGCGTCCGTTAAATTTTTCTTGGCAATCGCTTCGAAAGTTTCAAGCTTGTTGTAGGCTTCTACATTGAAATTGTAGATCGATCCTTCACTGATCGGAATGCCCATTTGATCGGCGAAAAATTCCTGAACTCGGTTGTAGGGAATCAATTGATACTGCGACATATAAACCGCATGGGCTTTGAGCTGCTTACCGTACTGTACAGCTTTGGCAACATCATCAGGGAATTGTGCTACATAGCGATTACCGGTGGCTTTATCGATTAAGACTTCAGCTTGAAATTCAGTGACCCAACGGCATATTTGAATATCGAAGACTTGGCGACGCTCAATCCCTACTTTTTCGTAATCGCCTCGTGGCAGTGTACGTCGATCAATCTGGATGCGTTCAATGTCATCGGGCTCGTCGATTTGCTTGAGCGTGACACCGTTATGTCCGAGTTGACCGCCGCTTTTCTTAGCTGATTTTTTTCGGGTTGGCTTTAGTTTTTTATTATCCGTCGATGGCGGCTTGCTGCTATTACTGCTGTTTAACCCTGCTCGATTAGTCAGGAGTTTAACCAAGAGTAGTAATACCGTAATAATCGATACTAACGCTGGAGAGATATTTTTATCTTCTTCGAGTAATCGTTCGACTTCACTGAGAGTTGCATCGATGTCGATATTATCAATTCTCATAGAAACAGACCCCTGTGGTTACTTGAATAAGAGGGTTATTCTATCATGGGTTTTTTAAGGCTATTTCTTCGCTTTGTAGCGTATTCTAACGACTTTTATTTTTTTGGATTCGTGTCGCTCCCGTAATGAGACTTAATCAGTGCTGATGGGTTGCAGGGGTAGATTATCGTCAACAATATGAGCAACTCCCAAGAGTGACTAAAAAATAAAAATTTTTTGTAAAACAGCGTCAAGCTATTTTTTTTCTTATATTCGCTGAGTAAATGGAATGGTTCGCCTCGCACCCTAAAGCAGTATCATAATCTGCAACAATAGACGGCGAACGAAACTATCAAATTCGAATTAGAGGTGATACGAATCATGAGTAAAAGTAACGCAAAAAATGATATCAAGGTATTAGCCATCGATTTAGCCAAGAGTAGCTTTCAACTTCATGGCATGGATGAAAAAGGTGAAAAGGTGTTAGGTAAAAAAGTAAGCCGAAAGAAATTATCTGAATTCATGGCCAGGTTAACACCTTGTTTAATTGCAATGGAGGCATGCGGAAGTGCTCATTACTGGGCTCGACTATTTAAAAGCTATGGCCATGAAGTACGTTTAATAGCCCCGCAATTTGTAAAACCATTTGTGAAGTCAAACAAAAATGATGCGGTCGATGCCGAAGCCATTGCCGAGGCTGCTCAGCGCCCGAATATGCGCTTTGTTGCCATTAAGTCAGTTGAACAATTAGAAAATCAATCTATTCACAGAATTCGAAGCCAGTCCATTAAAAATCGTACGGCTTTGGTCAATCAGATCCGAGGCTTATTAATGGAACAAGGAATTGATATCCCCGCAGGTCGAAAGAACGTGCTTAAAAGTATACCGATGATTCTTGAAGATGCCGAAAATGGCTTGGGTATTCGGTTTAGGGAGATACTCTCTGATTTGCAGAATGATCTAAAAACAGTTGATAAGCGTGTTGATAAGTATGACATGGAAATTGAGCGTATGATCAAAAATGATGAGGAGGCCCAACGATTGATGAGTATTCCGGGTGTAGGACCTCTTACCGCAACCGCGTTATTAATAACAATTGGGGATATATCGTTGTTTAAAAATGGCCGAGAACTGGCCGCCTTTTTTGGCTTGGTTCCTCGCCAGCATTCCACGGGAGGAAGGCCAACTTTACTCGGCATCAGCAAAAGAGGGGATGTATATTTACGCACATTGTTGATTCATGGGGCGAGGTCGGTACTGCAATATACTGAAGGTAAAAAAGATTCTGTGAGTCGATGGGCAGGCAACCTTATGCAACGTCGTGGAAAAAATGTAGCGGCCGTAGCCTTAGCCAATAAAATGGTTAGAACAGTTTTTGCCTTGCTCAAAAATGGAGAAAGCTATGCTGTTTCAGTGTAAAGAAAGCCTAAGTATTGAAGATCGTTACCGCCTGAAAAGCGGCTATTAGTAGGAACATATTTTTAATGTATTAATGATTAAGTTTTAAGAGTAATGAACTAAGCAAATTGCGAAGAGACAAATCACCGTGATGGCATGAAAGGTAAGACCTGCATCTCAGGCAAGCTGATTGTAACTAAGGCGCTCCTCGTGAGCAGACCGTTGAGTAGATAAGCACTGAGATGAGCGAATTTCCATTAGGGCCCGAGGGATATACCTTCAAATAGAGGCCGGATATAAGACCGCAACTTTTCCTTCATGAGCACAACGATTTATCTTGCAATACGCGAGGCGAACCATATAAGTTACTAAAAAAGAAAAACACTGCACTAGAGGATCAAGTTGAGCGTTTAAAGCATGTTAACTATAAGTTAGGGAATCTTGCTGTTGGCAGCATTCAAAGCTCGGAGAAGATGTTGGAAAAAGCAACAGGTAATCAATCATGTATAGATTTTACTGTTTTACCTTCAGTCTCTGAAGCAGATCTGAGTGTTTCTTTGCTAGGTTGTGACGTAGGGATTGATGACAGCCTTGATATTTTTGTTGAGCAAGAACCTGTGTTTCCAAAGCCTACATTTAAAAGGCTCCCTAAGTATGACTGTCAAGACCCTTCCTTTCAGCCCGTAGTCAATGTGGCTAAGTTATCCATTGATAAGGTTAGCCCTACTAATGATAAGGTTAGCCCTACTAATTTTGTGGAAACATTGTTGATAGCAGCAGGGAGCAGAAAATCCGCAGCTAAGGCAAATGCGCGTTTTCACCCCTACGGGAAACAACCAAAATAAAATAGGGGTAAGAAAAAACTTACGTTCCCCTAAAAGTATTTAACTTGCTATAATCCCGCTTTTTACGCTCAAGAGGCGCTCATGGATTATCAACTTGCCCCCTCCATCTTATCTGCCGATTTTGCCCGCCTAGGCGAAGAGGTTGATAGTGTATTGGCAGCAGGTGCGGACATCGTACATTTTGACGTGATGGATAATCATTATGTGCCGAACCTCACCATTGGCCCGATGGTCTGTAAAGCACTGCGTGATTATGGCGTCACAGCGCCGATTGATGTTCATTTGATGGTAAGCCCAGTGGACGATTTGATTCGGCAGTTTGCCGATGCAGGAGCGACCTACATTACCTTTCATCCTGAAGCTTCTGTACATGTTGATCGATCTTTGCAGCTCATTAAAAATGCCGGTTGTAAAGCGGGATTGGTCTTTAACCCTGCAAGCTCACTCGATGCGGCAAAATACGTGCTGGACAAACTGGATATGATTTTATTGATGTCCGTCAATCCCGGTTTTGGTGGGCAGTCTTTTATCCCCTCGACAATCGATAAATTAAAAGAAGCACGTGAATTGATTGATTCGAATGGATTAGATTGCCGACTTGAAATTGATGGCGGCGTGAAAGTTGATAACATCCGAGAAATCGCAGCTGCGGGCGCGGATACTTTTGTTGCGGGCTCAGCTATTTTTAATCAGCCCGATTACAAACGAGTGATTGATGCGATGCGGAATGAACTTGCACAGGTAAAGTAATGAAGCCGTTTTCAGCACAAGCTATTCTCTTTGATTTAGACGGTACGCTGATTGACAGTGTACCGGATTTGCATGTTGCCATTAATCACCTACTGAAAACATTAGGCGAGCCGCCTGTTGAGTTGGCGAAAATAGCGCATTGGGTAGGTAATGGCAGCTTGACGCTTGTAGAGCGTGCCTTAACGTTCTCGCATCAAGCGATAGATGAAAAATCACTGAATGCCGCGCATGATGTTTTTTTGAACGCCTATCAAGCAATCGATAATCAATACTCTGTCTTGTTTGAGGGGGTAAAAGAAACCCTTGGGGCATTTCATGAAAAAGGGATACGTATGGGGCTTGTGACGAATAAACTCGAACGTTTTGTACCCGCATTGCTAAAGCAGTTCGATCTTGTGAGTTTCTTTGAGGTGGTCGTTGCGGATGATGGCGCCCATGAGAAAAAACCCTCAGCCGCTCCCTTGTTATACGCGGCACGCCAATTAGGTGTGCCGGTCTCTAACTGCCTGATGGTAGGAGATTCTCTCAGTGATATTGCAGCTGCAAAGGCATGTGGCATGGCGAATGTGTTAATGACTTATGGTTATCATCAAGGGCTCAAGCCTTCTGATATGGGTGCAGATGCATTGCTGGATCATTTCTCAGAACTTAACCGTATTGTGATTTAATCCGTGCTCTTGATGATCGACAACTTTGATTCGTTTACCTTTAACCTTGTTCAATATTTCAAAGAACTCGATCAAGATGTACAGGTGTTCCGTAATGATGCGTTAAGTATCGCCGATATTGAACAGATGAGCCCTGATCATATCGTGATTTCTCCGGGGCCTGGCCGCCCTGAGAATGCGGGTATTTCATTGGATGTGATACAGCATTTTTATACCCAAATACCCTTATTGGGTGTGTGCTTGGGTCATCAAGCGCTTGCACAGCTATTTGGTGCGACAATTGTCCGCGCTAAAGCATTGGTTCATGGAAAAACATCGCCTATGTATCACGAGCAGCGTGTATTATTCGAGGGCGTGCCTTCACCTTTTCAGGCAACAAGGTATCATTCGTTGGTGGTTGATGAAGCAACTTTGCCAAGTTGTTTCGAGGTGACAGCCTGGACGGAAAACGACGTGAAAGAAAAGGAAGAAATTATGGGGATAAAGCATAAGGACTATCCGGTTTTTGGTGTACAGTTTCATCCCGAGGCGATATTAACGGAATATGGGCATAAGCTGCTCGATAACTTCATCAGTTATTCGCATCTTTCGACAGTAAATAAAAAATAAATAGGTAAAGGGTTAGCAATGAACATACAAGCTGCAACAGAAAGGCTCATTGATGGCCATGACTTAACACCCGAACAAATGTCGGGTGCTTTTGGCGCCATTATGTCCGGCGAGGCATCAGATGCGCAGATTGGCGGTTTTCTAGTGGCTTTACGCATCAAAGGCGAAACGGTATCTGAGATCACGCAGGCTGCAAATGTTATGCGTGAGCTATCCGATAAAGTCGAAGTTGATTTTCCAACGTTAGATATTGTTGGTACAGGCGGTGATGGTGCTAAGATTTTTAATGTTTCAACCGCCAGTTGTTTTGTGGCCGCTGCGGCAGGCGTTAAAGTTGCCAAGCACGGCAACCGTTCTGTGACGAGTTCCTCTGGTATGGCAGATGTGCTTGAGGCAGCAGGCATCAATTTGCAGCTTGATAGCGATCAAATCAAACGTTGCATTGAGGAAACCGGTTTAGGTTTTATGTTTGCTGTTAATCACCATCCATCAATGAAGCATGCTATTGGGCCAAGAAGAGAGCTTGCTTTGCGTACTATTTTTAATCAGCTCGGTCCTTTAACGAATCCGGCGGGTGCAACCCATCATGTTATAGGTGTTTATGACCAATCTTTAGTGATACCTTTTGCCGAAGTTTTGCGTGAGCTAGGCAGCTTGCATGTGTTAGTGGTCTGCTCGGATGATGGCTTGGATGAGTTTTCGGTGGCCAGTGATTCGTTAGTGGCGGAATTAAAAGACGGTGTGATAGAAAGCTACAAAGTGACACCGAAAGACTTTGGGTTAGTGCATCCTTCGCTTGATTCTCTGCGTGTAAGTTCGCCTGAAGAAAGTTTGCAGCTCATTAAAAAAGCACTTAGAGCAACGGGGACGCCTGCATCGGATATGATTGCTCTCAATGCTGGGGCAGCCATTTATGCGGCGGATATTACGCTGACTTTGGCGCTGGGTGTAGAGATGGCGCAAGATATGATGGTCTCTGGATTGGCGCTTGAAAAAATGAAAGAGTTTGTTGAATTTACCCGTTTTGTTTAATCTGTAGGGAAATTGTTATGTTGAGTACACCTGACGTATTAAAGAAAATCATTGCTCGTAAATACGAAGAAATTGCCGAGCGTGAAGCGTTGGTTTCGATGGCACTGTTAAAAGAAAAAGCTGCAAAGCAAACAGCGGTGCGTGGGTTTATGGCGAGTTTACGCAATAAAATTGCCAGAGGTGAACCCGCAGTGATTGCAGAAATCAAAAAAGCTTCACCAAGCAAAGGTGTCATTCGAGAAAACTTCGACCCTGTGTCTATTGCTCGGGCATACGAATCTGCTGGGGCTGCGTGTTTGTCTATTTTAACCGATAAAGATTTTTTTCAAGGACATGAAGATTATTTGCTTGCAGTGAGAGAAGAGGTCAGCCTGCCTGTGATACGGAAAGACTTTTTAGTCGAGCCTTATCAAATTGTAGAAGCAAGAGCCATTGGCGCTGATTGTGTTCTTCTCATTGTGGCGGCGTTTTTAGATCAGCCGAATAAGCTTAAAAGTCTTTACGATTTGGCCGTTTCGCTCAATATGGATGTACTGGTTGAGGTGCATAATGAAGAAGAGCTAATGCTTGCGCTTGATCTAGAAATTTCTGTTGTCGGTATTAATAACCGAAACTTGCATAATTTTGAAACGAGCCTTGATACGACATTACGTTTACAGGCGCGTATACCGAAAGATGTGTTGATCGTGACTGAAAGCGGCATTCATACGCAATCTGACGTACGTTTAATGCAAGAAAATAATATCCATGCATTTCTTGTTGGTGAGGCTTTTATGCGACAAGAAGACCCAGGTGAGGCGCTGACCTCTCTTTTTAATAGTAAGTAAATTAAATAAACTTTCTGACGTTTAGGCATCTAAGGGAAGAAGCAATCAATAATTTACCATCAGTTGCGTTAGAATCTCTATGTTTAGCGGTACCATCTGAAAATGCAGGTAAGTTCTTGTCTTCTGCTTCCCTAAGGATTATTGAAGGTTAATAGTGTTGAGGTGCTTTTATGTTTCGGTTGCTTTGTTTTGTCCCCTTGTTTTTTTCTTTTGAGACTTTTTCTTCATTTGCAGAAGACTTAAAAAAAACAGTAGGTCGGTGCACTATTTATAAGGTATGTGATCTTCAAAATTTTCCTCTTAGAAGAATAGGCTCAGAAGATGCGCTAAAGGCATATGAAAGCTATACGCCCTCACCTGGATCTAAGAAGGTTATTAATGGAATGGTAGAGGTTGCTGAAAAGGTTGATGAATCTCGCGATCTAGTTTCCGTTGCTGCTTTATCAAGCCTTAGAACGCAATGTCGTGATGGTATTGATGAACTAAAGAGTGCAGGCCAGTATATTTTGGACTCAAAAAATACAGGAAATACTATATTTCAAGCTGATGTAATGAAGCGTTCAAGTAAGGGTACGGTTAGCTCGGCCGTTAAAAATGCCTATGCCCAAACATTATTGAGCAGATATGCCGTTGAGAGTGAGCAGGGCTTGATTGGTCCAAATTATGAGAGAGACTGGAGGTGTGTTAAGGAAAAATTCTTGCCTGACGGTGTAATTAATCATCTTAGTGCATTTTTTTTTGAAAAGAAAGACGGGATAGTTGAGGCAATTTCTCAGAATGAAGATAGAGAGCAGAAGGCACTTGATGAGACACTGTCAACAGTCCCAGGTAATGACGAAGAAGATGGCAACGAAAATCTTCAGGCAAGGTTAAGTGCATTGAGACAGTAAAAAGCCTGTATATACCCATCGCTATTGAAAGTACTTGATTTATAAAGAGTAAATAATCATAGTGCGCAGATGCTGAAAATCGACCTGACAAAAAACGAAAAACTTGCACTGGAATTGCGTCATAAGCAAGCAAGAGACAGTAGAGAAAGTGATCGTTTGAAGGTCGTTTTGTTGCGGTCGGAAGGCTGGTCGACAAGAATGATCGCTCAGGCATTAAGAAAAGATGAGTCCACGATTGTTCGGCATCTTAATGATTACCTAAATGATGAAAAGTTATTATCAACCAATGGCGGCTCCAAAGGTTACCTAGATAACGAGCAATCTCAGTTGCTGGTTACTCATTTGTCAGGAAAAATATATACCCAAGTGAGCCAAATTGGTCATTATATTAAAACAACTTGGGGTGTGCAGTTTAGTGTTTCAGGGCTAACCCAGTGGTTACACCAAAAGGGTTTCAGCTATAAAAAGCCTAAAGGCATTCCACATAAGTTTGATGTTGAAAAACAAGCGCAATTTATTGAAAAGTATGAAGCGCTAAAAGCTGAGCTATCAGAGGGTGAAGCCTTACTGTTCATGGACGCAGTTCATCCAACTCAAGCAACAAAAATCACATCGGGATGGATCAAAACGGGTGTCGATAAACCCATAGAGACCACGGGAAGTCGGACACGGCTCAATATAATAGGTGCTATCGAACTCACCCATATAGAAGAAGCTATTATCGGCCAATATGACACCGTTAATGGCGATTCGATTATTGAATTTTTCCATAAAATACGAGCACATTATAGTGAGAAGACAGTGCATTTAGTTTTAGATGGAGCTGGCTATCATAAATCCAAGGCTGTCCTGAGCGCTGCGGACAAGTTAGGCATTAAACTTCACACCTTGCCACCATACAGCCCAAATCTAAACCCCATAGAGCGGCTGTGGAAGGTGATGAACGAAAAAGTCAGGAATAACCAGTACTTTTCCACGGCAAAGGATTTTAAAAATAAAATTAGCGAGTTTTTTGAAAAAATACTACCTGAAATTGGCGCTGATTTAGGCAGTAGAATTAATGATAATTTCCAACAGCTAAATCGCGCACCTTGAAGTCAGTTGGGTATAGCAGGCTTTTTACTCTAGAGAAAAACTACCGAGTACCGTAAACAACCATTGTCTTTCCGCTGACTCCAACAAGTCCTTGTTCTTCAAGAGTTTTGAGAACACGGCCTGCCATTTCACGTGAGCAGCCAACAATCCGGCCAATTTCTTGGCGGGTTATTTTTATCTGCATACCGTCGGGATGTGTCATGGCATCAGGTTGTTTGCACAGATCAAGCAAGGTGCGGGCAACGCGCCCAGTGACATCGAGAAAGGCTAAATCGCCAACTTTTTGAGTGGTGTCTTTCAAGCGCTTAGCCATTTGGCGCGATAACTCAAACAGGAATTTAGGCTCGCTTTGGCTTAACGTCATAAATTTATCGTAACTGATTTCTGCGATTTCGCAGGCTATTTTTGTTTTGATCCATGCGGAGCGTGAGTTGATGGGATCAAATAATCCCATTTCACCAAAAAAGTCGCCCTTGTTGAGGTAGGCAATGATCATTTCTTTGCCTTCTTCGTCCTCGAGTAAAACGGTGACTGAACCGTCGATGATATAGTAAAGTGAATCGCTGCCATCGCCTGCGCACAAAATGGTATTTTTGGCGGGAAATTTTTTGACACTGCAGTGAGCAAGGAAGGTGTCAACATTTTCAATGTGTTGATTTATCTGTCGGTTGAGCAAAGCATTATCCCCAAGATCAGTCGGTTAGATTGAGATCTAAAATTGTCTATACGGCAAAGACTAACGTTGTATAATGTGACTTTTTAGCCCCTTTATCACTACAATTTACTAAAACTGTGAGCAATAAGACAGTTTTATTTGTTTGAAGTTCTACCACGGCTAATGTTTTTTGTTTGTTGTCGAATATAAAGAGAAGTTTTTATGAAAGTTAAGGTTAATTGGCAGGGCGCTGTTGCTTTTGAAGCCGTTAATGAATCAGGTCACAAGGTTATGATGGATGGCCCTGAATCAAAAGGAGGCGAAAATAGAGGCTTTAGGCCAATGGAAATGCTCCTCGTCGGGATGGGCGGATGTTCGTCTTTTGATGTTATCCAGATATTGCAGAAATCCAGACAGGATGTGGTTGATTGTGAGGTGACGGTAGAATCTAAGCGTGCTGATGCGGTGCCTGCTGTATTTACAGACATCCATTTACATTTTTCTATAAAAGGGAATAACTTAAAAGAAAAACAAGTTGAACGAGCGGTGAGCTTGTCGGCTGAAAAATACTGCTCGGCTTCGATTATGATGCAAAGTGCAGGTGTCAATGTGACGCATAGTTATACTATTGGAACACCGGAGGCTTAATGCGATTAAATGCTTCTCGAATTCGACCGAATAGTTAGCCGTTACGAGAGTTTAAACGCAAGGCTTATTTATTGAGTGATAGTTAAGGGCACATAGGCAGTCTCGCCTTTATAGGTGATACGAATCTCCGTTGTACCTTTTACGCCCCATGTCTTTACCATGCCCTTTAGCCAAAGGGTATTCCATACGCTGGCAATCTGAGGGTTAGATGATGTCCAGTATCCGGTTTGTGTAATATTAACGGTTTCGCCACTGTTGAACACGGCTGTAGCGGTAAATTGTTGGCTGGAGGCGGGGCTAATTGTCGCGTTATCGGGTGAAATGACAATGGCTTTGATGTCTTCTTGTCTCGTTACTTGCAACGTCGTTGATGCTTGTTTTAGTTGGTAATCTACACTAATCGTCGTTTTTCCTGGCGCTTCTGCCGCAGCAATACCTTGCTGAGAAACCTCGGCAATATCTGTATTGCTTGATGACCATAAAACATCCTCTGTAATGTTTCTATTCTTGCCGTCAGCGAAGCGCCCTGTTGCGGTAAAAGGAATGACATTCTGTGTGGGGATATAAACATTGGAAGGCGTTAGGGAAATGCTTTCAAGCGGCGTGCCGGTAACTTGGTAGGCCATTGTGGCCGATTGCTTGGATTCGTTATGATAGGCTGTTATAACAGACTGGCCTTCACCATTGCCCTCGGTTAGTCCTGCTTTCGTGCCAAAAGGTATGACGCTGAGTGTTTCTGGATGCTGGCTTGTCCATGTGACATTTTGTGTCATATCAACAATCTCATTGTTATTATAAATCCCATTGACCTTGAGTTGCGCCGTCATACCAATGGTAAAGTCAAAATCTACGTTGCTAGGGTAAATATCCATACGTGTGAGTGCGGGATAACTGATGGAAAGATTTGCCTCTCCTGTTTTCCCTTCAAAGCCTGCTTTTATCAATGTTTTTCCTAAGCTTTCGGCAAACACAATCCCTCGATCGTTAATACGTGCAATGGCGGTGTTTTGTGCGGACCAATGCGCATGAGCGGTGATATCTTCTTGGCTTCCATCGCCGAAAAGAGCAAAGGCTTTGTAGTTTGCGGTAAGCCCTTGGGGCAGGGATAAGCTAGGCGGTGATACAAAAACATCTTTAACGACTCTCTCGATGACTTGTACGTCAATATGTTGCGTTTGAGTGCTAAAACGCGCACTAATTTTTGTTTTTCCCGCAGAGTGGCCTGTAATTTTGCCTGCTGCATTAACAGATGCAATGTTTATATTCTGTGATTCCCATGTTACTTCACGTCTGATGTCTTTTGTCTGCTGGTCTGCAAAGGTTGCCTTCGCGGTCAGTTTTTTGCTCGTACCGATACCGAGAGTAAGACGTTGAGGCAGGATATCGAGATTTATGATTGATGAAGGTAAAACAGTGATCGTTGTTGTGCTTTTAAGTCCAGAGCTGGATTCAATGCCAGAAATTTGTGTCGTGCCGGCTGACTGTGCTTGAGCGAGCCCCGTTTTACTAATAGTGACGATTTTGTCATTAGCCGTTGTCCACTGCATAACTGGCGTTAGGTCTATTGCGTTATGGTCTCGATAAAGTCCTGCGGCATGATATTGTTGTTTTTCTTGTAAGTGTATTTCGATATTGACGGGTTGTATTTCTACCCGTTGTAAAGATTCGGCGGTGACGGTGATTTGCGCATTCGCATATTTTGCTTGAAAGCTTGCTGTAATATCACAATTTCCGGGTTTTTTTGCTATAACACGGCCTTTGTTATCAATAGATACAATCATTGTATTACTCGAAGACCAAGCTACTTTTCGTGTAACATTCGTTTGTTTTCCACTCGAGGATACAAGATAGGCTTGGAGGTTTGCCTTTCCCCCGTTATTGAGTATTTGCTGGCTGGGTTCGATCAGCAAAGTCGATATTTGGCTGTTAATACTAGGTCTGTCACCGCCACAATTCACAAGAACAAGCAGAGCGCATAAGCTCAAGGCGTATAAAGATACCTTGAAATATTTTTTTCTCATGATGTCTGGCCTTCATTGTTTTTATGATGATAGAGTTTCTCTTTTTATCCGACATCAGTTAAGTGAATTGTATCCATTTGTTTTTTTAGATTTTTATTTTCTAATAGGTATTGTAGGGCGGTATTCAGAGGGGGTTAGTTAGTGTTGCATCGCAGTTGGGGTAAAGGGAGAAATCTTAGTCGGTCGAGCAGGTCATGAAGCTTCTTTCATTGTGCCTTGCGGTATCTTCCTAATTTAAGAACGCCCTTTCCGTCAACCTCATCTACAAGTTGTTTTGACGATTTAAAAAACTCAGTAGCAGAAGGAATTAAAGTCTTTTTTATTTCATCTATCGTTTGAGTGGCAGTTTTGGATGTTTCACTGATATCGCGTAGCATTTCACTGACATTAGTATCGTCAATTATCTGCACAACCTTATTGAATAAATCATCCCTTACACGTCCTGTTCTATAGGTAAAGACAGCAACAACAACGGCAATACTAAAAATGCCTGCTGCAAGCGCAGATGCGGCTACAGTGATACTCGTTTTAATTTCATCGGAAGTTGTAGATATCGTTATTATTTTGTCATCCGTCTGCTCAATTAACGTTTTAGAGAGGATGAAAGTGGCAGATTGCGCGATAAGCGTTTGGGTTTTATGATCAAATTTGCCTGTAATTTGTAGTGCGGATAAAAATAAGCCAGAAGCGAATTTTTCTTGCAGTATTTTACGCAGATTTTTTGATGGCACGCGTGCTAAATCGATGTCAGTGTTGTTTTGGTGTTTCATCGAATAGATGCCATTGTTCAAAAATTGAATGGATTTGATTGTTCTTTCTATGGGGATTTCGATATCCCTAATCGTCATGAAAGCTGTCGTGCTGGACAATGAATCACCGCTTAAGCTTAAAAAGAAGCTGCTTTCACTTTCATTTTGCACGTTTAATGTTTTCGTCGTACTAGGAAACGCAATTGAAACATTAACAAAATCAAGAGGCACTAGCTGATAACTTAAAGGTATGAACCTGAGGTCTTCTGCTGTATCGATATAACCCTCAAATGCTATAAGCGCTTCATGTAAACCTGAGAGTGAAATATCAGGCAGGTATGAAAAATCAACATCAATGCTCGGCGTATAAAATAAATCTTTAAATGACAGGCCATTGATAGAAAATGCATCAAATTTGAAATGGCTCACTTTTGAAGGCAGGTGAGGTATTTCTGCAATCAAGACCGATGGGCTAATAAGTAATTCATTGGTATTTTCTCGATGAATGACATACTGGCCTACGTGGAGGTTACTATTGGTTGCGACAAAGGTTTCATTTTTAGATGCAGTGATTTTTATATCTTCGCTATGAACGGTTTTAATTTTGTCATCCACTTTTATGGATGTTGTATTATGGGTTATCGAATGAATTTTCCCAATATTGTCGTTGCTGTATTCTTCAGCATTACCTTCAACTTCATTTTCAATGCTCGTTTCTAATTCTTTACCCTGTTCTGATAGGTTGATCAGGTTAAACATAGGAGAGAAAAGTAGTACGTTTTTATCAATGCCTTCATTGGGGATGGCGAGTGATTGTGCTGCATCATAAAAAAGCAAAAAATTGTTTTTGGATGTGTGGGTGATCGTGAATTCATGATGGAGTTTGATGGTTATATTTTCTGTATTCAAATTTGTTGGTGTGGGTTTCAGGGAATAATGCTTTTCTTCTATGCCGCCTTTATCATTTATTTCGGGTTGGATAACGCTAGTGGCGTTAAGCGTAATGAGGATTCTTGAATATTGTCCGGTGGGGATTTCTTTTTCTATCCAGTTAAGCGGCATGTTCTGTTGATTAAAATCAATGGTTTCAGGGGTGTCGATTAATGATATAGGGCGTCCATTGTTATTTATTAGATCAATGGATTTAATGGTGAGTTTGTGTTGGTCAAAAAATACGTTATTTGTATCGAGCCTCAAATTGAACTTGTTTGCTTCATGTTTTTTGTTTTTATCACACCCTTGAATGGATATAACGGCGAGAATGAGAAAAATAATTTTTATTACAATGTTTTTTTTAGTGAGTAAATTCATGTGTAATGAGTGTTCAATTTTTTAGTCGTTATCCTTAGAAAGTATAGTGCATTACACAGAAGGGGGTAATGCGGAGTGTTTTCAGAAATTTGTTGAGTTATGTCTTATGGTGGCACCATTTCACTGCGTTTTTAGGCGAGTGATTTTTTAATCGGAGGCGGGGGCGAAAAAAGAGGGAAGAAAGGTAGATGAAATAAGAAAGGCAGGCAAGAAAGAAGAGTAAGCCACAGGTTTGCCCCATGGCTTGCTTGAGTTACCAGCTAAGCGCGCCGCCTGTCTGATATTCGATAACGCGTGTTTCGAAGAAGTTTTTCTCTTTACGCAAATCCATGATTTCACTCATCCATGGGAAGGGGTTATTTACACCTGGGAATTGCTCGGCGAGGCCAATCTGGGTTAAACGTCTATTGGCGATAAATTGCAGGTATTCCTCCATGATGCTGGCATTCATGCCAAGGATGCCACGCGGCATACTTTCTTTAGCAAACTCTATTTCCAGCTCTGTACCTTCTAAGACCATTTGTGTGACCTCTGATTGAAACTCAGGTGTCCATAGTGAAGGATTTTCCAATTTGATTTGGTTGATAACATCAATACCAAAATTTAAGTGCATGGACTCATCACGTAAAATATATTGAAATTGCTCGGCTACGCCTGTCATTTTATTGCGGCGACCCATGGAAAGGATCTGGCTAAACCCACAGTAGAAGAAAATACCTTCTGTAACCACATAAAAAGCGATCAAGTTTCTGAGTAATGTTTGATCGGTTTCGGGTGTGCCGGTAGTGAAGGTTGGGTCAGAAAGTTCTTTCGTGTATTTGAGGCTCCATGCGGCCTTTCTGGCAACGGAGGGGATTTCACGATACATATTAAAGACTTCACCTTCATCCATGGATAAAGACTCAACACAATACTGATAAGCATGCGTATGAATGGCCTCCTCAAAAGCCTGACGTAGTATGTATTGGCGGCATTCTGGGTTCGTGATTAATCGATACAATGCCAGAACGAGATTGTTGGCAACCAGTGAGTCGGCCGTTGAAAAGTACCCCAGGCTACGCATGATGAGGCGGCGCTCATCTTCTGTGAGGCCATCTTGGCTTTTCCATAAAGCAACATCGGCTGTCATGTTGATTTCTTGAGGCATCCAGTGATTAGCACAGCCATCAAGGTATTTTTGCCATGCCCAATCGTATTTGAAAGGGACAAGCTGGTTTAAGTCTGCGCGGCAATTGATCATTGCTTTCTCATCAACCTGAACGCGTTTGGCGCCCATCTCGAGTTCTTTGAGACCGGGCGCTACATCCAATGCATCCAGAGCTTGTTTTGCATGCGTTAAAGCATCACTCGTTGAAGGCGTTACGCTTGCAACTTGTGGCTTCTTGCCCATATCAGGTGCTGGTGTGTTTTCTCTATTCTGTAATACAGGTGCTTCTTCAGCTTTTTTTGTGGGTGTTACTTTTTTTTCTTTGTAGTCGTCCCAGCTAAGCATGTGACCTCCAAATTGAGCATGTTTGATGTGTGAAAAGAGACATTATTGGCACGCCTCGCAGTCTGGATCATCAAGAGAGCAAGCTAAAGGCACAGGTGCTGCTTGAGCAGGTTCTTCGTTGATGCTCGCTGTAGCACTCACGGCATTCAATGCACCCGTGTTCACCGTTGATTTTTCAGTGGTTGTTGCAGACAATGCACGGAGGTAATAAGTGGTCTTGAGGCCGCGATACCATGCCATACGATAGGTAATGTCGAGTTTTCTACCATTGGCTTCATTGATATATAAGTTGAGTGATTGTGCCTGATCAATCCATTTTTGACGTCTTGATGCAGCATCGACCAACCAACGCGGTTCGACTTCAAAGGCTGTCGCATAGCGGTGTTTGATAGACTCAGGAATGCGCTCAATCTTTTGCAAGCTACCTTCGTAATATTTTAAGTCATGAATCATGACGTTATCCCATAAGTTCAATGCCTTGAGGTCTTTAACGAGGTAAGGGTTAACAATAGTGAATTCGCCGGAGAGGTTTGATTTGACATACAGGTTTTGATAAGTCGGCTCGATGGATTGCGAGACACCCGTGATATTAGCGATGGTTGCGGTGGGCGCAATAGCCATCACGTTGGAGTTACGCATACCATATTGTTTTATTTTCCCACGCACCGCTGACCAGTCAAGGCGGCTGCTTTGGTCGACTTCGATATAATTCTCGCCGCGCTCTTCGATCAGCATGCTGATGGAGTCAATCGGTAGAATATTTTTTGACCAAAGTGAACCGGGGTATGTTTTATAAGCACCACGTTCTCTAGCGAGTTCGGCAGAGGCGTCGATGGCGTAATAAGAGATCGCCTCCATAGATTCATCAGCAAAAGCTACGGCTTCATCTGAGCCATAAGCAACACCCAGTTTGTAGAGCGCATCCTGAAATCCCATTAAGCCAAGTCCGATAGGGCGGTGCAGGCTATTGGATTTACGTGCTTGTTCAATGGCGTAATAATTAATGTCGATAACGTTATCAAGCATGCGAATCGCTGTTTTAACGGTCGCTTGTAATTTCTTAGTATCCAATTTGCCATTGTTGATGTGCTGGGTCAGGTTGACTGAGCCTAAGTTACAGACAGCGACTTCATCCGCGCTCGTATTCAGTGTGATTTCGGTACAAAGATTAGAGGAATGTACGACACCGATATGTTGCTGCGGCGAACGGATGTTACAAGGATCTTTAAAGGTGATCCAAGGGTGTCCTGTTTCAAACAACATGCCGAGCATTTTTCGCCATAAATCTTTTGCTGAAATGGTTTTGAACAGTTTTAATTCGCCCGTTTTCGCTTTCTCTTCATACGCTTCATACGCTTTTGCAAAAGCTCTACCATAGAGATCATGTAGATCAGGCGTATCATTTGGTGAAAATAATGTCCATTCACCATCATCAAAGACGCGTTGCATGAATAAATCAGGCACCCAGTTAGCACTGTTCATATCGTGCGTACGGCGACGGTCATCGCCCGTATTTTTACGCAGTTCTAGAAACTCTTCGATATCAAGGTGCCAAGATTCTAGGTATGCACAGACAGCCCCTTTTCGCTTTCCACCTTGGTTTACGGCTACTGCTGTATCGTTGACAACCTTAAGGAAAGGCACGACACCTTGCGATTTGCCATTGGTACCTTTGATGGCTGCACCTAAAGCACGCACGGGCGTCCAGTCATTGCCAAGGCCTCCGGCCCATTTTGACAGCATGGCATTGTCTTGAATTGCGCCATAAATGCCGTGTAAATCATCAGGTACGGTGGATAAGTAACACGATGAGAGTTGTGGGCGTAGGGTACCTGCATTGAATAAGGTAGGTGTTGAACTCATGTAGTCGAACGAGCTAAGCAGTTTATAAAAGGCAATCGCCGAGGTATTGATGTCTTTTTCTTGTACGGCCAGCCCCATAGCAACACGCATAAAAAAGATTTGAGGCAGTTCAAAACGGACTTCATTAGAGTGAATAAAGTAACGGTCGTAGAGGGTTTGTAAACCCAAGTAGGTGAACTGGTAATCGGCATCGGCATTGATGGCCTGGCCTAGTGCGTTAAGATCGAACTTTTGTAAATCGGGTGAAAGCAATTCGAGTTCAATGCCTTTTTCGATATACGCAGGCAGTGCTTTAGCATAGAGGTCATGCATATCTTCGTGGGTTGCACTGTCGGCTACGTTCAAAAATTGCAGTGCTTCTCGCCGAAGGCTATCAAGCAGAAGGCGTGCTGTCACATAGGTGTAGTTAGGCTCTTTTTCTATGAGGGTTCTGGCTGTAATGACTAGCGACGTGTTGAGATCACGAATAGACACACCGCTATACAGATTTTTGAGTGCGTCAGTGATAATTTGCTCTGCATCGACATCATCAAGATTGGCACAAGCTTCTACAACCACTTTCTTAAAGCGTGCTCGGTTTAGTGGCTGTTCTTGACCATTTTCGAGTAATACGATGATTTCAGAATGTGCTTGTTCGGGGGAGGCAGTATTATCATGCTCAGCACGCTTGCGGGTTTGGTCTGCACGGTAAAGTACATAAGCTTGGGCAATTTTATGCTCTCCGCTTCGCATAAGGGCGAGTTCGACTTGGTCTTGAACATCTTCAATATGGATGGTGCCACCTGATGGCATACGGCGTTTAAATGTTGCAGTGACCTGAGTGGTAAGCTGCTCAACAGTTTCACGAATGCGTGAGGATTGAGAGGCATTTTCACCTTCAACAGCCAAGAAGGCTTTTGTAATAGCAATACTGATTTTGTCGTCTGTATAGGTGGCGACATGGCCGTTACGTTTAATAACTCGAATTTGCCCGGGGGCTGTAATATTGGTGGTTGATGTGCCATCAACGCTACCGGATGATGCTTCTTGTCTATTGGCAGTTGAGCTCTGCATGGATTGTTCTCTAGGTTAGTTCTTTTATATTGTCATTTTAAAAAGCAGAAGCCTGTTCGCTACCTTTGTGCAGGTACTGATTGGAGACTTGCAAAAATTGTTAAATCGGCCGAAATTGTCTTGACAGAGCAAAACAAAAGTTTCTACTGATCCACAACATCTAGTGGTTATTTAATCTTCCTATACAAGATAATGCGGTTTGAGTGAATTATCAACCCCTAAAAGCTGGTAGGAATCTGTGGATAAAATGTGTAAATTTTCCATAGGTAAGCGGAAATTGACTGTAAAACTTAATAATTACAAGGTCATATTACAGATTGGTATTGGGATAACATGACTAAAATCACTTTTAAAAAAATGCATTAAAGTTCTCTTTTATAGCTAAAAATTATATTAAGGACGTACTTATAAAATAATTATCTAGGCACGGGGTTTTTGATCGGTAGATATCCAATAATGCTATAAAAAGCGAAATTAATTCGTTTAAATAGCGGGTGATTTGATAGCCTAGAGAAATTCTGTAAGTGGGATGTGTAATGACCAACGAGCCTATGCCAGAACCGAAGCCAACAAAGGATCCCAAAAGAATCAAGCCCCCTAAGAAGCAAATAGTTGCTCTTGTGATTCTCGGGTGCTCGGTATTGTGCATCGCTGCTGCCGTTTTTATGTACAGTATTTATAGCCATAGGCACCCTTCAACGAATGATGCCTATTTACATGCTGATACGATTTATGTAGCGGCCAGAGTTTCGGGGAAAATTACCGATATCCTTGTCAGTGATTATCAGCATGTCGAAAAAGGTGAATTGTTATTTCATTTGGACCCTATACCTTATAAGTTGATGTTGACTGAGGCGAAAGCTAAGTATCAACTAGCGCTTCAATTACATGGTGAACAAAGTGCCGGTGTGTCAGAAGCTGCGGCCAATGTAGAAAAAAAACGGGCAGAATTCACCGAGGCGCAGCGAGAATATAAGCGTATTAAGTCATTGTTTGACGAAAAACTTGTTGCTCAGCAAAAGTTTGATCAAGTCAAAACCCGTATGTCGGCAGCAGAGGCTGATAGCATAGCCGCTGAAGCGTTCCTTGAAAAAGCGATTAGCGCTCGAGGGGGGAAAGGTATGAAAGCGGCAGTTATTACGCAGGCTGCAAGTGAGCTAGCAAGGGCTGAGTTAAACCTAAACTATACGCGAGTTTCAGCAGCGTTCAGTGGGTTTGTAGGAGAGATCAAGTTTCATGCAGGCAGTGTTGTCAATGCAGCACAACCTTTATTTCCTATGATAAAAGATGACAGTTTCTGGGTGCGTGGAAATTTTAAGGAGACAGATATTGAGCGTATTAAGGCTGGTCAGCCTGCACGTATTGAACTCGATATGTACCCAGGAGAGGAATTTGAAGGTGTTGTAACCGATTTATCAACGGCAACCGGCGCAGCTTTTTCATTATTGCCGCCAGAAAATGCAACAGGTAACTGGATAAAAACTACGCAACGATTACCTATAAAAGTGCAATTAAAGTATAACAAACATCATCCACAGATGCGTGTTGGTGCTTCTGCAATGATAAAAATCAATACCACTGTTGGACTTGAGCCCTCCTTTAAAAATAAAGAAAAACAAAAATGAACCAGCCGAAAGAAGTTAATAAATGGTTGGTAGCAGCAACGATGTCAGTAACGTCGGTGATGGTCTTGTTAGATATGACTATAGCCAATGTTGCCCTGCCTCATATGATGGGTACTTTTGGTGCAACGAGTCATCAAATAACATGGGTACTGACAGCTTACACGATGGCGGAAGCAATTTTCATCCCGCTGACGGGGTTTTTATCGAAGAAACTCGGCCAAAGACAGTTGTTGTTGATTTCTGTGCCAGGGTTTGTTGTGACCTCCATGTTGTGTGGTCAGGCTGATAGCTTGGAAGAGATGGTCTTTTTTCGAATTCTGCAGGGTGCATTTGGTGCAAGCTCAATCCCTTTATCGCAATCAGTCATAGCCAGCGTTTTCCCACGTGAAGAACGAGGCAAAGCAATGGCCATTTTTAGTATGGGATTGGTTATGGGGCCAGTTTTAGGCCCAACGCTTGGCGGTATTATTACAGAATATATGTCTTGGCGCTGGATTTTCTACATTAATTTACCTGTAGGGTTTATTAGCGTGCTATGTATTTACTCATTCATACATATCAGTGATAAAGGTAAAACGGTATTTGACTGGGTAGCTATGATCACTATGGCAATAGGTTTGGGACTGTTTCAAATAGTGATGGATCAGGGAGATGGAAAAGATTGGTTCAGCTCACAATATATTATTTTGTTGTCATGTTTAAGTGCTGCTTTCGTGGTGTTTTTTGTTTTTCGCTCACTCACGAAGAAAAGTGATGTGTTGCCGCTATGGTTACTCAAAGACCGTAATTTAGTCGTGGCTAGTATTATCATGGCATTTGTAGGCACAGGGCTATTTGGTACCTTGGCATTACAACCTATTATGATGCAAAAAGTGATGGGTTATCCTGTCGAAACTACAGGTTTATTGATGGCCTCAAGGGGGGTTGCTTCAGCGATTACTTTAATTGCTGTGGCTCAGTTGGTTCAACATGTTAGTTCTCATATTTTAGTTGGTTTTGGTTTGTTTTTAACGGCAGCCAGTTTGTATATGATGAGTGGCTATGCGTTAGTTATTGACGATAAAGCTCTGATTATTCCTTCTGCTATTCAGGGTATCGGGATGGCATTTATCTTCGTACCCTTATCAACAGCGGCTTATGAAACACTTGATGAAAAATACCGTGTTTCAGGGGTGGGCATTTTCAATTTGTTTCGTACAGTGGGTAGCTCAATCGGCATATCTATCGCATCTACGTTTCAGACACGAATGAATGATGATCAATTCTATAGTTTGGCAACTGGGATTGAGGCGGGTAATCCTATTTGGCAAAACAGCTTATCAGCATTGGCTCCTTTGGTCAGCTCAGAAGTAGCAACACAATTTCTCATACTGGGCTTGATGCAGCAGGCAGCCATACTGTCTTATATTGATTCTTATCGATTTTTCTGTTGGATATTCTTATGCATGTTACCGCTGATATTGCTGTTCAAGAAAGGCAAAATGAAAACTGAGGAGATGTGATGGAGTTTAAAGACTATTATAAAATCTTGGGTGTACCGGAAGATGCTGATAGTAAGACCATAAAAACCGCCTATCGAAAATTAGCCAGAAAATATCATCCTGATATCAATAAAGACGCGGGTGCCGAAGACCATTTTAAAGAAGTTGCTGAAGCCTATGAAGTGTTGAAAAATACGGATAAGCGGGCTGAATATGATCAGCTGAAGAAATATGGCGGGCAAGCGGGGCAATCGTTTGAGCCGCCACCCGGCTGGCAATCAAGGCGGTCTGAGTATTCAAATGGGGCAGGGGATAATCGTGATTTTTCGGATTTTTTTGAATCTATGTTTCGTGGTGCATCTCAACAAAGAAATACACAGCGACGAGGACAAGATGTTGAAACTGAATTACCGATCTTTTTAGAAGATACGTTATCTGATCAACCGAAGACGCTGAGTTTGGATATGCCCTTTATCGATGAGCAAGGGGTAAGACGCTCTCATAGGAAGACACTAAACGTCAAAATCCCTAAAGGCGTTTTAGATGGCGAGCGAATCCGGCTCAAAGGGCAGGGTGCCGATGGCATAGGTGGTGGTGCGAAGGGGGACTTGTACCTGACGATAAAACTTGTACCACATCCTGTCTTTGATGTGGACGGTAAAGATCTTGAAATTGTTGTTCCTGTTTACCCCTTTGAGGCGGCGTTAGGCGCGAAGGTCATGCTACCGACTCTGGAAGGTAAAATACAACTCTCCATCCCTGTGCAGACACAATCTGGCACGAAATTGCGTATTAAAGGTAAAGGCTTGGTGCACAAAAAAGGCCGAGGTGATTTGTTTGCCATCATAAAGGTGGTTATGCCGAAAACGATGACTAAAGAGGCTAAAGCGCTTTGGCAGGAAATGGCGGAAATAAATACAGAAAATCCACGTAGTCAATGGGAGAAGCACTAATGGCATACTCAGTGACATGTATTAGTATGGAAGAGGTGTGCAGAATATTAGTCACCACAAAAGAGCAAATCATTCTCATTGTCGAAGAAGGGATAGTAGCACCTTTAGACACATCATCTGTTGAATGGGAGTTTGAAGAAAGAAAGGTGTTGATGATTAAAAAAGCCTGCCGGTTACAGCGAGAGCTCAGTCTTAATTGGCATGCGGTAGCCATCGTTTTACAGATGATGGATGAGCGTGAGGTGCTTTTAATGGAAAATCAACGTCTGCAAAGTCAATTAGAACGATTTATGTTGTCGTAGCGCTTAAAGTACCTGACACTTTTAAAATTTGGCGTTAGGTGAAGGCGGTCGCCGGTTTGGAATCCGTCAGACTGCATGGTGACGGTCAAATGTAATGGCGAATTTTCAGTAGAAACGTGGTAGCGCGTTTCATGACCAAAAAATGTCTTTTGAGCGATGCTAACGGGGCGGTCAGTGGCGGTATTGCTTAGCACCCAGTTTTCTGGGCGCGAAAGCAGCCAGTAGTCACCGGCTGTATCATGCACGTTTGATAGGGTTACAAATGCACAGTTTAAATTACCGTTGTTATCTATTGTGGCGGGGATAAGCTGGCTTTTACCAATAAATTTGGCGACATCCAGCGTGGCGGGGTGATAATAAAGGTCGTGTGGGCTGGCAAATTGTTGCAGTCTGCCATTGAGTAAAAGTCCGATATGATCTGCAAAGGTAAAAGCTTCGGTCTGATCATGCGTAACCATGATAGCGGTTACTTTCGCCCTTTGTAGAATCTCTTTTACGCGTTGGCAGAGCGATTGCCTTAACTCACTATCAAGGTTAGAGAAAGGCTCATCCAGTAAGATTAACTTTGGGTTCGGTGCCAAGGCTCTGGCGAGTGCGACACGCTGCTGCTGGCCACCCGAGAGTTCTTGAATGTAACGCTTGCCATAACTCTCTAGGTCGACGAGGCTGAGCATTTCATTGGTGCGTAATGCGCGAATTTTTCTATCTTTTACACCAAAACCAATGTTTTCGGCAACGGTCATGTGCGGGAATAGGGCATAATCTTGAAATACCATGCCGATTCCCCGCTTTTCTGGGGGAGTACAGCTGATATCTTGATCATTGAGCTGGATATTGCCTGATTGAAGCGGCTGAAGGCCTGCGATCGCACGTAACAATGTGGTTTTTCCGCAGCCAGAAGGGCCAAGCAAAGCACAAAGCTCGCCGGCCTGTAAGTGAAAGCTTACTTCTTCGAAAAGCGCTACGCTACCATGCTTGCAATGCAGCGCCTGTACTTCAAGGTGTTTATTGCTGGTTGGCATGGAGGAGAAATTCAATTAACGCTTTTTGTGCATGCAAACGGTTTTCGGCTTCCTGCCAGACAACCGATTTAGGGTGATCAAGCATATCCTGACTAATTTCTTCGCCGCGGTGAGCGGGTAGACAGTGCATGAAAAGTGCGTCGTCGTTTGTGTGACCCATCACGACTTCGTTAACTTGGATATCAGCGAAAGCTTGTTCTCTGAGTTTTTGCTCTTCTTCTTGCCCCATCGAGGCCCAAACATCCGTCACAACGAGATCCGCTGACGCCGCCGCTTCTTTGGTCGAACGTACCAGTGTGACGTAATCGGACAATTCACTCATCAGTGCCTCATCGGGCTCATAACCTTCAGGGCAGGCGATGAATAATTGAAAACCAAAAAGCTTCGCTGCATTCATATAGGATTGGCACATATTATTGCCATCACCAATCCATGCCACTTTCTTGCCTTTGATGCTGCCGCGTTGTTCTTTATAGGCCTGCATATCGGCTAATAGCTGACAAGGATGAAAGCTATCAGTCAATGCGTTGATCACAGGCACGGATGAATACGCGGCGAGTTTTTCTAAACGATCATGACCAAAAGTACGCACCATAATAATATCGAGCATTGACGATAAAACAATGGCCGTATCTTCAATCGGCTCACCACGGCCTAACTGAATATCGTTCGGCGATAAAAATAATGCGTGGCCACCGAGTTGCGCCATGCCTGCCTCAAACGACACACGGGTACGTGTTGAAGATTTTTCGAAGAGCATGCCTAGCACGTAATTTTTGAAAGGTGCCTGATCACGTATTGCTGCAAGGTCACGCTTCATTTCAATGGCGCGATCAATAATATGGTTAAGCTCTTCGCCAGTACAATCGTTCAGTGTCAAAAAATGTCTTACACTCATCCTAAGCCTTTTCCCGTGTGTTAATTAAACCAACCACTGTGTTTGTCAATAGTTCAGCATCTTGCTGGTTAATGATCAGTGGTGGCAGTAAGCGGATTACATGGCCAGCCGTTACGTTAATCAGTATGCCTTGTGCTAGCGCCAATTGAACGAGTTCTGTACAGGGTTGGGTGAGTTCAATGCCAAGCATTAGGCCGTAACCACGGATGCTTTTTACCCGAGGGTTATCCTTTAATTGCGCCTGAAGTTCGGTGAGTAAATAAGCGCCCATCTTAGCGGCATTATCGATGACACCATGCTCGGTGAGGGTAGTCACTACTGCATTGGCTGCGGCACAAGCTAAAGGGTTGCCCCCATAGGTTGAACCATGATGCCCCGGCTGAAAGAGCTCGGCGGCGGAGCCTTTGGCAAGACAGGCCCCAATAGGTACGCCGTTGCCTAGGCCTTTCGCTGTTGTAACGACATCGGGCTGCCAGTCAAAGTGCTGGTAGTTAAAATATTTACCGGTTCGGCCATTACCGGTTTGTACTTCATCAAGCATCATTAACCAGTTATTGTTATCACACAGCTTACGTAAGCCGGTTAAAAAATCCGGATTTGCGATGTTCACGCCGCCTTCACCTTGTATGGGCTCAACAAGAATGGCGACAATGTCAGGGTTATCTTGTAGGGCTTTTACAGCATCAAGATCATTGAAATTTACCTGAATAAAGCCTTCAATAAATGGCCCGAAGCCTTTTTTGATTTTTTCGTTGCCTGTTGCTGTAAGCGTCGCAAGTGTTCGGCCATGAAAAGCGCCTGTAAAGGTAACGATAGTCGGTTTTTCAATGCCTTGATTCGCGCCGTGCAATCGCGCAATTTTAATGGCTGCCTCATTGGCTTCGGCACCTGAATTTGAAAAAAAGCATCGAGACATACCGGATTCATTCGTTAATTTATCCGCAAGTTGTTGCTGATTGGGGATATTATAAAGATTTGATGTATGCAGCAGTAAACCGGCTTGCTTTTGAATGGCTTCGGTGATGGCTGGGTGATTATGGCCGAGCGCATTGACGCCAATTCCGCTAATGGCATCTAAATAGCGGCGGTCATCTGCATCATATAACCAAACGCCTTCGCCTTGATTAAAGCTAACCTTTAATCGCCCATAAGTGTTCATGATGGTTGATGACATGAGAGTACCGTATTAATACCTTATATTTCGTTGATGAATAAAAAAAGGCTGCCGAGCAGCCCTTAATACAAGGGGTAATCCTAAGGTAAAGGCAAGGGTAAATCAATACAAAACATTGTGCCGGGTCTCTTCGCAGATAACCTTATTTAAGGTAGAATACGGCTCATTTTTTATCGTATTAGGGTATTTCATGGAAACTATAGAAACCATTAAAGAACAAATTAAAGTTAATGATATTTTGCTTTATATGAAAGGTTCGCCGAATCAACCACAGTGTGGTTTTTCGCAAAAAACTTCGCAGGCTGTGATGGCATGCGGCAAGCGGTTTGCTTATGTGGATATCTTGGCGAATCCAGATATTCGTGCTGAACTGCCTAAATACGCAAACTGGCCAACGTTTCCACAGCTGTGGGTGCAGGGCGAATTGATCGGTGGCTGTGACATCATCACTGAAATGTATGAAAGTGGTGAGCTGAAAACGCTATTGGATGCTGTGCCTGATGCATAATTTGTGATTTCAGCTGCTGTAGCTGATATCTGCAATGGGGCGATGATATTTACTCTTCCTATTGCAGTTTAAAGCTTCACTGATGTGGCCCGAATCCTCCCATGTTGCCTTTTTTATAAACCGGTAACCCACTTTTTGTATCCTCATCCTCTTGTCGCCAAACCCACTGGCCTCCTTCTTTTGATGTTTTCCCCGTCTCTTGTACACTTCTTCCTGGGTGCAATTGGTTGGTTGTTCCTGCTAGAGTTGAACCTCGGTTTAATTCTTCATCTGACATGGGGTGGGATGGATTTAAAATGTTGCCCTTAAACCCTTCGGGGGGCTTACTGGTATATATATTTGATGTTGATGGAAGTGCGTAATTCAAAGCATCTGCAAACCTTGGATCATTTTGTACCTCGCTGGCGACACTACCAGATTGGGTGTTTCCACTGAAGATTTGATCTAATACGCCACCTGTTTCTCGTTTTTTGGCTTTTGGTTGGGCTGTTGCTCTATAGCTGTAGCCAAAAGCTTGTGGTGGAATGAAATCCATATCGCCCTTGCCGATATTTTCTCTGCTTTGAACCAGAGTTTCCGTCGCTTCGGAAAATTGTTTTATAAGCGACTGTTCTTGTTCTGTACGCAGATCAATATCTTGTTGTGATGGAATGAGAGACAAAGAAAAGGTCGAAAAAGCGCCCATTCTATTTTTTACGGCCGTTCGAGCTGACTGCTGTGTAGTAATACGACGGGATAGCTCTTCAGCCTTTTTAGGGTTTTGGGTGAAAAGAACAGTATATGTAGATTGCTCCTTAAAGGCAGCTAGCGCTGTGACTGATTTTACCCTAGCAGGTTCGAGAGTAGCATATGAAAGATGAGTGATAGTAAGTAAATAGAGAAAAGAAAGAAGAGCCTTCATGATAAAATCTTAAAAGATATGATTGCTTTTTGAAGGTACTCAAGTCATATAGTTCATCTTTTTAGTTTTTTATTTAAAAGGCTTCCTTCAAGGTAGCAGGGCTGTATGTCAGAAAGCATACAAAGCGAATTTCACCGCCTTTTTCTTTTTTTATTCATGGGTTTTGAGCCATTGTTACGAGGAGGCAAGCCGGTATGTTGCGTCAGGATACGTTGGCCACGTTGACCTGCACGTTTAATTCCGGCAGATGTACCGAAGGGAATCAACTGATGTTTTTTGTTACCAATCAAATCTTCCCGCCCCATCTCAATCAATGCTGCACGTAGCAAATCCCAGTTTTTCGGGTCGTGATAACGCAAAAATGCTTTGTGCAAACGTCGAGCCTTTAATCCTTTAGCTGTATGCACTTTTTCTCGCCCGATTTTTTTTAATGGGTTGAGTTCGGTGTGATACATCGTGGTAGCGTTTGCCATGGGTGAAGGATAAAAGGTTTGTACTTGGTCGGCACGAAAACCATTTTTCTTCAGCCAGAGGGCTAAATTCATCATGTCCTCATTTTCTGTGCCGGGGTGTGCAGCGATAAAATAAGGAATCAGATACTGTTTTTTTTCAGCGGCTTTTGAATATTTCTCAAACATTCGTTTGAAGGCATCATAAGTATCGATGCCGGGTTTCATCATTTTAGATAGCGGTGCATCCTCTGTGTGCTCAGGTGCAATTTTTAAGTAACCACCAACATGATGTGTAACAAGCTCCTCTACATATTCGGGTGTTCGAATAGCTAAGTCATAACGCAAGCCGGAGGCAATTAAAACGCGTTTAACGCCTTTGACTTCCCTTGCTTTCCGATACAGATTTACCAAAGGCTTTTGGTCGGTGATGAGGTTCTTACATATGTTGGGGTGAACACAAGATAAGCGGCGACAGCTTTCTTCAATCTTTTTGTCGACGCACGCCATTTGCCACATGTTAGCGGTAGGGCCGCCTAAATCCGAAATTATTCCAGTAAATCCGGGTGTTTTTTCTTTGATTTTTTCAACTTCTTGGATGATTGAATTTTCAGACCGGTTTTGAATAATACGCCCTTCGTGCTCGGTGATTGAGCAGAAAGAGCATCCACCAAAACACCCGCGCATGATATTGACAGAAAATTTGATCATGTCATACGCAGGGATTTTTACGTCGCCATAGCTCGAATGGGGTAAGCGTGTATATGGTAGTTCAAACACCCAGTCCATTTCTTTTGTTTCTAGAGGGATGGGTGGTGGGTTGATCCAGACATCTTTGTTGTCTTGTTTCTGGACGAGTATGCGTGCATTGCCAGGATTAGTTTCTAGGTGAAAAACACGAGAAGCATGCGCATAAAGGGATTTATCTTTTGCAACCTTTTGAAACGAAGGTAAGCGTATGTAGGTTTTGTCACTGCGATTTAAGGTGTGCTGATCATCGCCCATAATTTTGATGACTTGCACATCAGGTGTGGGTTCAGATTGGTTCTTTTCACATATCTCTGATTCTGATGTGTCCATGTAAGGGCTAAGGAGAGGCTCGATAATGCCTGGCGTGTCGAGTGTTGTTGAGTCGATACCTGTCCACCCTTCAGGGATAGATTTTTTAACTAAGACTGTACCTTTTATGTCGTCAATATCTTTGCAGTGTTCGCCGCGGGAAAGTCTGTGAGCAATCTCGATGATGGCCCGCTCAGCATTGCCATAAACGAGTATGTCGGCTTTAGCATCTACAATCGCACTGCGCCGTACTTTATTACTCCAATAGTCGTAATGCGCAATACGCCTTAAGCTTGCTTCAATGCCACCAATAACAATGGGTGTTTCTTTATAGGCCTCGCGGCAACGTTGCGAGTAGACTAATACTGCGCGATCGGGCCTTTTACCCGCTACACCTTCAGGTGTATAAGCGTCATCATGGCGAAGTTTTAAATCTGCTGTGTAGTGGTTGATCATGGAATCCATATTGCCAGCAGATACCCCAAAAAAAAGATTGGGTTTGCCGAGCCTCATGAAATCTTCAGTGTTTTGCCAGTCGGGTTGAGCGATGATACCAACACGAAACCCTTGGGCCTCAAGTGTTCGGCCAACAACAGCCATGCCAAAGCTCGGGTGATCGACATAAGCATCACCGCAGACAATAATAATGTCGCAACTATCCCAGCCAAGTTGGTCCATTTCCTCGCGGCTCATGGGTAGCTCAGGTGTAGGCAGCAGGCATTCAGCCCAGTATTTGCGGTAATCGTAGATATTAGGGTGCGAATTCATGATTAGGTGTGCGGTAAAACGAGGCGGCGATTATACGCTATCCATCATAAAAGAGTATATGAATAGCGTGTTGAATTATTAAATTGAGCAAGTAGGTGGGGTAGCGCTAGGCGATTGCCTTCTCAGAAACCTCTTCAATGAGATCGAAAAGCTCTCGGAACTGCTCAGTTAATTTATGGGTAGGTGCATAAAAAGGTAAAGGTTTTTGAGCACGATGAGATTCCTTCATTTTGATTGAAGTTGAAAGAAAGTTATCTAAGATCGGAAGGTCTTCGCTTCGAAGCTCATTGACGAGTTCGGTGGGGAGTTTTGCCTGACTGTTAAATTGATTGACGACAATGCCATCAATGCGTAAATGTGGGTTGTGATCATCTTGGAGTTCGACAATATTGTTTAATAAGTTATAGAGCGCTGATTTAGAAAATGTATCGCAGTCAAAGGGGATGATAACGGACTGCGCGGCAATCAAGGCCGACTTGCTGTAAAAATTAAAATTAGGCGGTGTATCAATATAGATGCGTTCGTAAGTATCAGACAGTTCATCCAGTGCATCACGCAGCTTATAAATTTTATATTTGCTTTCCAGCTCCTTTTCCATCGTTTCCAGGGCGGGGTTGGAGGGCATTAAATGCAAGTTTTCAAAAGAAGTTTCGTGAATGAAGTTTGAGAGAGGCTTTTTGTTGGTAAAAAAACCACCGGAGGTTTGCTTAAATAGTTCGGCGAGAGAGCCTTCTAGGGAACGCCGCCTTTCTTCTGTATGCGTGTCATAACCGAGATAGTAGCTAGAGTTTCCTTGTATATCGAGATCAACCAATAATGTTTTATAGCCAATGGAAGCGCTGACAGCCGCCAAGTTACAGCTGATACTAGATTTACCAACACCGCCTTTTTGATTGAAGATGACTCGTCGCATTAGAAGCTTCCTTTTGAGGGTGAATCTAAACTTTTCCAGTCTAGAAGTAAAAAACAAAATAGGCAAAAACTTAGTCGTTTGAGTAATGGGGGTGAGTGATTGGTGAGTAGTGCTACACAATTTTTCTTAGGTAATGTTTGTGGTCGGAGTAGTAGTAATTTAATTGCTCGATAATAAAGTTACCATCCTTCGTGTTGCTAATAGATTTTGAGAGTAAAGGGGGTTCTTCAAAATCTTTCACTAAGGCGTCGGCGCTTTTTACTGAAATGCCACCTAATCGATGCGCGAGTCGCTTGTGAATAATATCTTGTGATGCATCAACCCAAACCATTTCGATACCGGGGATTTCGCGAGCAAGATAGTCGCGGTGTTTTTTTTTGTACGCGCCTTGTGTGATGATGACTTGATCATATTGTCTGATAAGTGTGCGGATTTTTTTAACGATAATGAAGAAAAAAGCGTTACGCATCTCGTCAGTAAAGACTTCTTGGTTTCGTAAAGCTTCTACCATCTCCTCTGTTATGTCTTCGTCGGCGTGATAGACATAGCTATCTTTATTGTATTCACCAATGATATCGCCGACATAAGATTTTCCTGCACCTGACATGCCGAAGAAGAATATCACGCGCGGCGCTAAGCTAAGATCTAGCGGCAGGGTAATTTTGTTATCTTTATGGGGCATGAGAAAGCGCCTTGGTATAAAAGAGCGTATTGTAAAGACTTGCTCATAGTGAATCTAGCACGGGAAAGAAAATGGCAGTGAATAGAGGGGCGATTGGTGGGTTGGATGGCTGGAAAAGCATCGATATAAAAAAATGTTTAGAAAGCGCTTGCAAAGAAAATCAGCTTGCCTATAA
>CBDFIY010000001.1:0-130000 GCA_965248335.1 Pseudomonadales bacterium | reverse complement strand
CGTGTATTTTGATCTGGTTTTTTACAACCGGAATGTTCTTTAAAAAGATAGAAATGAAAAAGCTGATTGTTTAAATCGAAAGATTTGAACACCAAATTGATATAAATGCATACATTGCATCTTAAAAAAAGTGTGAACTCAAGCGTCGATGATTTGTTTAACCGACAAATCACCGATACACACAACGGCGAAATAACAGTTGATAGTCAAGTCGAATATTAACTGTCTAGTTTTTGTTCATAGACGTTTTACGTTTATGGTCAAGTGACTAAGCGCATACGGTGGATGCCTTGGCAATTGGAGGCGATGAAAGACGTTGGAGCCTGCGAAAAGCTCTGGGAAGGTGGCAACCAACCTGTGATCCAGAGATGTCTGAATGGGGAAACCCACTTACTGTAAGGTAAGTATCTCTTTACTGAATATATAGGTTTAGAGAGGCGAACCCGGGGAACTGAAACATCTAAGTACCCGGAGGAAAAGAAATCAAACGAGATTCCCTGAGTAGCGGCGAGCGAAAGGGGACCAGCCGAGCTTATTGTTGATAGTGGAACATTCTGGGAAGGGTGGCCATAGTGGGTGATAGCCCCGTACACAAAATTGACAATAGGACGCATTAAGTAGGTCGGCACACGTGATATGTTGACTGAAGATAGGGGGACCATCCTCTAAGGCTAAATACTCCCAATTGACCGATAGTGAACCAGTACCGTGAGGGAAAGGCGAAAAGAACCCCTGTGAGGGGAGTGAAATAGATCCTGAAACCGTATGCGTACAAGCAGTGGGAGCAGACTTGTTCTGTGACTGCGTACCTTTTGTATAATGGGTCAGCGACTTATTTTCAGTAGCAAGCTTAACCGAATAGGGGAGGCGTAGGGAAACCGAGTCTTAATAGGGCGTATAGTTGCTGGGAATAGACCCGAAACCGGGCGATCTAGCCATGGGCAGGTTGAAGGTTGAGTAACATCAACTGGAGGACCGAACCCACGTATGTTGAAAAATGCGGGGATGACCTGTGGCTCGGAGTGAAAGGCTAATCAAGCCCGGAGATAGCTGGTTCTCCTCGAAATCTATTTAGGTAGAGCCTCGCATATTACCCTCGGGGGTAGAGCACTGTTTGGGCTAGGGGGTCATCTCGACTTACCAACCCCATGCAAACTCCGAATACCGAGGAGTACAATTGCGGGAGACACACGGCGGGTGCTAACGTCCGTCGTGGAAAGGGAAACAACCCAGACCGCCAGCTAAGGTCCCAAAGTAATGTTAAGTGGGAAACGATGTGGGAAGGCTTAGACAGCTAGGAGGTTGGCTTAGAAGCAGCCACCCTTTAAAGAAAGCGTAATAGCTCACTAGTCGAGTCGGCCCGCGCGGAAGATGTAACGGGGCTAAACATTACACCGAAGCTGCGGATGCGTGTTACTGTTTACAGTAATATGCATGGTAGAGGAGCGTTCTGTAGGCTGATGAAGGTGAACTGAGAAGTTTGCTGGAGGTATCAGAAGTGCGAATGCTGACATGAGTAACGATAAGGGGTGTGAAAAACATCCCCGCCGAAAGACCAAGGTTTCCTGCGCAACGCTAATCGGCGCAGGGTTAGTCGGCCCCTAAGGCGAGGCAGAAATGCGTAGTCGATGGGAAACTGGTTAATATTCCAGTACTTCTATATATTGCGATGGGGGGACGGAGAAGGTTAGGCCAGCGCGGCGATGGTTGTCCGCGTTTAAGGTAGTAGGCAGGTGACTTAGGTAAATCCGGGTTGCTAATGCCGAGAACTGATGACGAAGCGAACGTAGTTCGTGAAGTGGTTGATACCATGCTTCCAAGAAAAGCCTCTAAGCTTCAGATATATAGGAACCGTACCCCAAACCGACACAGGTGGTCGGGTAGAGAATACCAAGGCGCTTGAGAGAACTCGGGTGAAGGAACTAGGCAAAATGGTACCGTAACTTCGGGAGAAGGTACGCCGGTTTTGGTGATGGGACTTGCTCCCTAAGCTGAGGCCGGTCGAAGTGACCAGGTGGCTGCAACTGTTTATTAAAAACATAGCACTCTGCAAACACGAAAGTGGACGTATAGGGTGTGACGCCTGCCCGGTGCCGGAAGGTTAATTGATGGGGTTATCTTCGGAGAAGCTCTTGATCGAAGCCCCGGTAAACGGCGGCCGTAACTATAACGGTCCTAAGGTAGCGAAATTCCTTGTCGGGTAAGTTCCGACCTGCACGAATGGCGTAATGATGGCCACACTGTCTCCACCCGAGACTCAGTGAAATTGAAATTGCTGTTAAGATGCAGTGTACCCGCGGCTAGACGGAAAGACCCCGTGAACCTTTACTATAGCTTCACAGTGGACTTTGGCTTTACTTGTGTAGGATAGCTGGGAGGCTTTGAAACCGTGTCGCTAGATACGGTGGAGCCAACCTTGAAATACCAGCCTGGTAACGCTGAAGTTCTAACGCAGGTCCCTTATCGGGATCGCGGACATTGTGTGGTGGGTAGTTTGACTGGGGCGGTCTCCTCCTAAAGAGTAACGGAGGAGCACGAAGGTGCGCTAATGACGGTCGGACATCGTCAGGTTAGTGTAAAGGCATAAGCGCGCTTGACTGCGAGACTGACAAGTCGAGCAGGTACGAAAGTAGGTCTTAGTGATCCGGTGGTTCTGTATGGAAGGGCCATCGCTCAACGGATAAAAGGTACTCCGGGGATAACAGGCTGATTCCGCCCAAGAGTTCACATCGACGGCGGAGTTTGGCACCTCGATGTCGGCTCATCACATCCTGGGGCTGAAGCCGGTCCCAAGGGTATGGCTGTTCGCCATTTAAAGTGGTACGCGAGCTGGGTTTAGAACGTCGTGAGACAGTTCGGTCCCTATCTGCCGTGGGCGTTGGAGATTTGAGGAAAGCTGCTCCTAGTACGAGAGGACCGGAGTGGACGAACCTCTGGTGTTCGGGTTGTATCGCCAGATGCATTGCCCGGTAGCTACGTTCGGACAGGATAACCGCTGAAAGCATCTAAGCGGGAAGCCTCTTCCAAGATTAGATCTCCCTGGGACTTTAAGTCCCCTAAAGAGCCGTTAAAGACTATGACGTTGATAGGCTGGGTGTGTAAGCGTTGTGAGACGTTGAGCTAACCAGTACTAATTGCTCGTGAGGCTTGACCATAAACTTAAAAGGTTTATGTGAACAAGACGAAAGACGTTGTGTGACAACGGGTTACCTATAAAATGGTAGCAATGAGAGTTGACACTAAACAAGACAAAGCAGTGTATGTAATTATCAATATGGCATATCAGCGAATCATTTTTATCGAATTCGGTTGGGGTTAACGACGAATGATCAAAAAATATTTTGATCATTCCACGTTAGCGACAACCAAACAGTTTGCTTGGCGAACATAGAGTGCTGGAACCACCTGATTCCATACCGAACTCAGTAGTGAAACGGTACATCGCCGATGGTAGTGTGGGGTTTCCCCATGTGAGAGTAGGTCATCGCCAAGCTTTTATTCTAAAAGGACTATCCGTAAGGGTAGTCCTTTTTTTATGGGCGTTATTTAGATATTTGAAAATAGGCTTTACCTGTTTTTTGCGTGTTATCTTCACGTCTAAATGCTTTGCCTTTTGCTTTAAGGTGTATTCTCAAGAATAAATATCTAATATTTCTCGTTTTAAAGCGCTCTCAAGGGGAATGTCTAAATACTTACTACTCGTAATGCTTGAAGGACAATCAATGGAAAATATCGTGGGGGTTATGTTTGTAAATGTGGCTAGTTAATAAAGACCAGTGCCAGGCTTATATATTTGCATGATGATTGAAGTGCCGTTCGTAAAACCATAAAAGGCGGTTAAATCATAGGTTATCCTTTTCTATTACGATGTTAATATTTGGTAAATATTTTCCATGAGAACTTGTTTGAATGCCGTCTCAGGAATAAAGCTTTAAGAGCGTGAAAATTTTAACTCGGGGAAAAAGTTATGCATCTCATCTTTTGATTGGTGGGTTGATGAGTCAACCAAACGAACTATGTATTCTGCCTTGATAGTCTTCATCTATCATTTTGGATTGGTTTTTCAGGTACAGTCTATATAAGCTTACTTAGGAGTATTTTAGATGGAATGAATTCAATTGAATGTGTGATGGGTAGCCAACCGAAATTGGCTACAGTGAAGTGAAACTTAGCTTTTACGAATGCGCATTACATTTTATCGCCGCAGTGATGATGCTCGGCAAAGGTAAATTTAGCTTGCACCATAAAGTGATCCGATAACTCGACATCTCCATAGTTATAGAGTTTGCCATTTAGTGAACGCTGATACATTCTGTTTTCATCTAACGCTCTAAGTGGTGTAATTTGAGAGAGGCTTTTTGTTGGTTGTAAGTAACCTTTTACCGGCAACACCATATCATAAAGCCCATGCTCTTTATTACTAGGATCTATCATAAGATTCAAGCTAGAATCATCACTATATTTTGGGTTTTTATTTAAATTTTTGAGAACGCCACTAGCATCAAGATCCAACGTTTTTTGCATGAAATCAAACTGAGCTTTATTATAAAAATCTGTATTTAAATCGCCTAAAAATAACAATGGTTCATCGGTTGGTATATCTATTTTCTTGTTAAGAATGATTTCCTTTTTGATGATGTTAAATTCTTCTTGGCGAACAGAAACTGCCTGTGTATCTTCTTGAGCTTGCGTATGTGTTGTAATGAAATTGTACGGTTGTCCATTCTTATCGATCTTAAAGTAAAGCGCTCCCTTATTAGATAGGTTGTCGGCATCGGTTAATGTTTGATAGTCCTGATAATTAACAAAGTGCTGTGTTGTTATAGGGTAACGACTTAATACAAGCAAGCCACTGTTAAGTGGCTTGAAATGCGTATTTTCAGGGACGGGATCAATGCTATAAGGGTAGGCAGAATGAAGCATATTGATAAGAACTTCGCGGCTAGCAGGATCCCATGCCTCTTGAAAGACAATAACATCTGCCTTTTTCAGTGCGTCAGCATGGCCTAAATAATGAACCCGTGAATTCATTTTATTCAGGTCAAGTGCCACGCCAATATAATTAGGGAATGCTTGAATATTATAAGTAATGACAGAAATTTCTTCGTCATTTTTAGATGAGAGTATCTCAGGGCTTTTATCAATCGCAAAATAAATACTATCGATTCCTTGGTCGCTGATGCGATCTGCTTGAGCATTGATATACACTGTATAATCACCGCCTTGCTTACCTTTGAACTTATAAAAACCTACTGTATTTGGAAGGACTTTATGCTTGTGATTATCATCATTGAGTAGGTTTTTCTTTTTTCCATCAATAAGGGAAGTAGCATTTTAAACATTACCAGCGTATGATGCCCTACCATTACATGTCTAAAGTTGTTTATTCTCTATTTTATTTATGCCCACTTCAATTGATATAGAACCTGAGTATATTTCTCTCTTCAAATTAGCAGCCAGGCTATTAAAAAACCCTGAAAAAAGACTTTTTATGGCTGAAGTTTCTGAAACCCTTTGCAGTGGAAGTGCCCGGTTGACTGAATCAACCTTTGGGTTTGGACGAAAGGCGGTTGCATTAGGGATCAACGAAAAAAAACTGGGATGATCTGTTATGGAAATTATGAACCCTGCGGAAAAAATAAATCCGAGGTTGCACTGGTAGGCCTTGAAGATGATATCCGTAGCCTGGTTGAGCCTGAAAGCCAAGCGGATTCACGGTTAAGAAATACATTTGCCTATACCCGCATAACGGCCAAAGTTGTACGGCAGAAGCTAGTCGAGGAAAAGAACTGGCAAGAAGACCTTCTACCTAAAGAGCGAACCATTAGCAATATCCTGAATAGGATGGGTTATAAGCTCCGCAAGGTGCAGAAATCCAAACCTGAAAAAAAATACCAGAAACTAACGCCATCTTCGACAACGTCAACAAAGTTAGAGCAGAAGCCAGTCAACGACAAAACACGTTGCAGATCAGCATAGACTGCAAGGCTACTGTTAATCTCGGCGACTTTTCCAGAGCGGGTAAATCTCGCGGAGCAGAAGTGGTCCAGGCGCTAGATCACGATATGGCAGATAAAGATAAAATGGTGCCATTTGGGATTCTTAACCTAGATAACGATCAACTCCATGTTGTTTATGGACTCTCCTACAAGACGAGCGACTTTATTTGTGATGCACTGCAATTGTGGTGGGAGAATGTCAAAGAAGCTAACAAGGACAAAGATGAGCTGATTATTTATACAGACAATGGCCCGGAGAGTAATAGCCTGCGAACTCAGTTTCTTTTGCGGATTGTGCAATTTTCCAGTCAAACTGGGCTGAGAATCAGGCTGGTTTACTACCCTCCTTATCACAGCAAATATAATCCCATTGAAAGGCGGTGGGCTTTTTTGGAAAGCCATTGGAATGGCACACTTCTAAATTCAGTTCATGTGGTGGTGGAGTGGACAAAAAGTCTTGTGCATAAATGTAAAAAAACAATTGTTGATTTAATTGATAAGGTTTATACGAAAGGTGTAAGGCCAAGTAAGGAAGTGCTTGACGAGATTCAACCCCACATTACAAGACATGCCGAGCTGAAAAAGTGGGATGTGACTATACACCCAAAAAAGGTATCTTCTTAAATGCTGCCTCCCTAAATACATCAATCTCGGTAATATGCGAACCGATAAAATCGCCTTCAAATGTTGTCGAAAAATAGTTGTTCTTTACCTTGTTTTCATCTCCCGGAAGTGAGAAATAAGTTCGTAGCGTATAATGATGATTCCTGGTTATACCTTGGTCATAGTTAATATGATGAACTTTGTTACGCTTGAAGGCGGGGAGTTTGCCGTTATTAAGTGTGGAGCATTCTGAACTCCCCAAATTATCATCGCAGGTATTTAGAATGACAATTTCCTCATTTGTGTTATTCATCATGTAGAGATAATACTCAGCAAAAATCTCCATGCTAAAAAAACTTACCAGCATTAGTACCATTGCTCGAATTTTCATAACTTGCCTCTTTTTAAAACTCGTTATTAGGTGAGATTGCTTTTTAACCTAGCCACTCATTTGAAGATGATTAATTAATAATATGTACTAACTAAAGGCAACAGGTTTTATGGCGAAGGTATATTATTTGGTAAGACAGCAAAAGAAATAGATTTACTCAAAAATAGACTGTTTTATCTAAACAAACACTCAGTTAATAATAGTTTTTATTTTAAGGAGATTTGCTCTGTTTTTTGTATATTTCAATAATTTCACCATGAGAATAGTCTTCACTCCTCGATGGGCACCGGTATGCTGAGTATTTTAAGACTTATACCTTAGTTTCTTCTTGCCGATATGATGGCCTTTTTGCTCATGCTGATTATAATGAGGCGAATTTAATACGTTTTTGTTCGTCAAAGAAGGAGTGACTGTGGCCAGTATCTTTACACAGATTATGAATAAGTCCTTGTCAGGACACTTTGTTTACGAAGATTCTCTTTGTGTTGCTATCATGACAATTCAACCAGTCAAGCCCGGGCATGTGCTTGTTATTCCACGCGAAGAAGTTGATTGCTGGGATGATTTACCCGATGATACAACTGCTCATTTAATGGGGATATCAAAAAAAGTCACAAAAGCGATCAAGTTAAGTTTCAAGACCTCACGTGTTGGCTTTATGATTGCGGGCTTTGAAATTCCTCATACCCATATTCATCTAATCCCGGCAAATTCGATGGCGGATTTTTCTTTATCTGGTCTTTCTATCGTCGATGATGACATATTAGAGAGGCAGTGCCAGTTAATAAAAAGCGCGTTATAGGGCTTTGATAATATGATAAAAATAACAAGAAAAATTTTTGTCTTCTTGCTTTGTATGTCGAGCTTTGTTGTAGCCGACTCAAAAGTGAAAAATCCTGACCCTTTTGAACAGGTGAATCGAGCAGTCTTTGAATTTAACCGTACATTAGATAAGTACTTTTTAAAACCAGTTGCGATCAGTTATAGCACTATTACACCGACATTTTTACGTAGCCGAATCAATGTGCTTTTTAGCAATATCTCAGATGTGCCGACAGTGGCAAACTCGACACTACAGGGTAAATTTAAAAAAGTTGGGAAAACTGCCTTGCGTATTGGCATCAATGTAACCTTAGGTTTTTTTGGTGTATTTGATGTGGCGAGTGATATGGGGTTAGCGAAAGACAATGAAGATTTCGGGCAAACGCTAGCTGTGTGGGGGGTGCCTCAGGGCCCTTATATCGTTGTCCCTTTTTTTGGAATTTATACGTTGCGCAGTGGCGCTGGTGCTGTCGTAGACATCTATTTCAATCCTCTTTTTGTTAGCGATGTTGCCGATAGAAACGCACTGTTTGCCTTGCGCACTATTGATAAGCGCGCGGAATTACTTGATGTAGAAGCGTTGATTATTGGCGACCCTTATCTTTTTATTCGTAACCTTTACTTGCAGAAGCGTGAATTTGAGACTGAAGATGGAAACGTTACGGATGATTTTGGCCAAAATATTATAGAAGACGATGAAGACTGGTTGGATGATGAGTAACTATTATGTCTCTACTTGTCTGTAATTTCTTTTTGTAGAGGCTTTTCATCGTTATCAAGGCGCAGCTAACGGCCCCAGTTTTTAATTAAGTGTCGAAAGCAATTATTTAGAGGTGTTCTTAAGTATTCTGTAGGCTATAATCGCACCATTTTTTTAATATGCAAAAAATGCCATGAAGTCTGATATCACCATAGAAAGGCGGCTTACGCGACAAATACGTGTCGGTGATGTGCTCATAGGTGGCGATGCGCCTATCAGTGTACAATCTATGACCAATACTGATACATGCGATATCGATGCGACTGTTGCACAAATCAATGCGATTGTTGAAGCCGGTGCCGATATTGTGCGTGTATCCGTACCAACGGATGAAGCAGCTGAGGCGTTTGCAGAGATCCGGAAACAAATCAAAGCACCACTTGTTGCAGATATCCATTTTGACTATAAGCTGGCGTTAAAAGTAGCGGACTACGGCGTTGATTGCTTGCGCATTAACCCGGGTAATATTGGTAAAGAGGCACGTATAAAAGCTGTGATCGATGCTGCGAAAGCCAATCGTATACCGATTCGTATTGGAGTAAATGCAGGTTCTTTAGAAAAAGATATCCAGAAAAAGTATTACGAGCCAAATGGTGATGCCCTTGTGGAATCTGCAATGCGGCATGTGGAGATTTTGAGGCAACATCAATTCGATGATTTTAAAGTTAGCGTGAAAGCCTCCAATGTATTTTTGGCGATAGAAGCCTACGAAAAGCTGTCAGATTTGATTGATCAACCTTTACACCTTGGGATCACTGAGGCAGGTGGATTTCGAGCTGGGGCGGTTAAATCCAGTATTGGTTTAGGGCATTTGTTAATGAAAGGTATAGGCGATACCATCCGCATCTCGCTTGCTGCTGACCCTGTTGAAGAGATAAAAGTAGGCTTTGATATTCTAAAGTCACTTAACCTGCGTAATAGGGGTGTTAATATCATTGCTTGTCCGAGCTGCTCTAGGCAAAATTTTGATGTCATAAAAACCGTGAATGCGTTGGAGTCGCGTTTAGAAGATGTGAGTGAAAGCCTAGATGTCTCCATTATAGGGTGTATTGTGAATGGCCCCGGTGAAGCAAAAACCGTGAGTATAGGGTTAACCGGCGCATCACCTTATAGCCTGGTGTATGTTGATGGAAAACCTCACCACAAAATTAAAGAAGACGACATTATTGAAGAACTTGAACAATTGATACGGCAGAAGATTAAGCAAGTTCAACAAGAATCTGATCAAGTAATTACTAAAGCCTAAGTGCTACGACGACGAATTATTTATGGCAAAAGCAGTAAAAAATATTAAAGGCATGCTGGATCTGTTGCCTGAGCAAACGCCCTTGTGGCAGTACATTGAAACGACAGTTCAAAAAGTACTGGGAAGTTTTGGCTACCAGGAAATTCGATTGCCGGTTGTTGAGTATACTGATTTATTTAAGCGCTCAATTGGTGAAGTTACTGATATTGTTGAAAAAGAAATGTACACATTCAATGACCGCAACGGTGAGTCATTGACCCTTCGACCAGAAGGTACAGCATCTTGCGTACGTGCTGCCATTCAACATGCTTTATTAGATAACCAGCAACAACAACGGTTATGGTATCAAGGGCCTATGTTTCGTTATGAGCGCCCACAAAAAGGTCGGCAACGGCAATTTCACCAAGTAGGTGTTGAAACATTCAACATGACAGGCGCTGAAATAGATGCTGAGCTGATTCTGATCGGCGCGAAGCTGTGGGCGCAATTTGGTCTTTCTGATCATATACGGCTTGAGTTAAATACAATAGGCACACTTGCTGATAGGAATCGCTATAAAGCTGATTTAGTTGACTATTTACAACAGCATAAGGAGCAGTTAGACAGCGACAGTCAAAGACGCCTTGATACCAACCCTTTACGTATTCTTGATTCGAAAGATGAGAAAACACAGCGCCTTTTAGATAATGCGCCAAACCTTCATGCGTATTTAAATGAATCCTCTCTCGTACATTTTACTTTCCTTAAGGCGTTACTTGATAAAGCTAAAATTCCTTATACAGTAAATCCAAGACTGGTAAGAGGTTTGGATTATTACAGCGATACAGTCTTTGAATGGATCACTGAAGATCTCGGGGCACAGGGTACAGTATGCGCAGGAGGGCGTTATGATGCGCTGGTTGAACAACTAGGCGGCAAAAACATCCCCGCGATTGGCTTTGCATTAGGTTTAGAGCGCTTGGCTTTGTTGTTACTCGAAACGGGTGTTTATCAAGTGCAAACGGCCAAGGCCGATATCTATTTTGTGATCGCTTGCGATCAAGATGATTATGTCGAAGCCTTCGATATTGCAAAAAACCTGCGAGAAAGCCTGCCGCAATTGAGGCTTATCACGCATTGCGGCGGTGGAAGTTTTAAAAGCCAGATAAAAAAAGCGGATAAAAGCGGTGCAACTTATGCCTTGATTCTAGGCTCAAATGAACTTCAAAAGGGAGTTGTTGCTTTAAAACCGTTGCGGGAACAAGGTGAGCAGCAATCTATTCCGCTTTCAAACCTAAATACAATCATTGAGCAATTACTTTAATTGTTGGCTAAAGGAATTTTTATGGACGTTTACACGACTGAAGACGAGCAACTTGCAGCAGTAAAAAGTTGGTTTCAACATTATGGATTCAAAGCTTTATTGGCAGTAGCTGTCATTGCTGCCGCTTTTTTTGGTTACCATTATAACCAATCTCAAAAACACGCCGGACTTGAAAAAGCGAGTATCCTTTATACGCAGCTTGTACGTGTCACGGATCAAGGCGTTGACACGAAAGAAAGCCGTCAAATGTTTGATGAGATTTATGGTTACCTTTCCACCGATTTTAAAGATTCTATTTATGCAACTTATGCCGCTCTTATGCGAGCTAGCCTTGACGTAAAAGAAAATGATTACGAAAAAGCAGAACAAACCCTTGAATGGATACTGAGCCGCAAAAATGCACCGGAGGTTAGTGATTTGGCTCGCCTGCGCCTTGCTCGTGTGAAAGCATCTAATAATGGCATGGATGAAGCATTGGTTTTGCTGGATCAAGGGTCAACGTTTTATCCGTCAGAATATGCTGAAGCAAAGGGCGACATTTTGCGTTTACAAAATAAGCCAGAAGAAGCACTTAAAGCTTATGAGCTCGCTAAAGCGACATCACATAACAAGCGTCCAGGAACAATTTTAGATCTAAAAATCAATGCGTTGAAAAAAGATCCTGCCGAATTGATGACAATAAAACCTTAAAGATAACATTGTTCATGAAAAAACTGCGCTGTACGTTTCCGTTTTTCTCCTTGCTTGCCTTAGGTTTATTGGTGGGTTGTAGTTCTAATAAAACGAAAGATGAAGCCCTTAAACCGGCTGAATTGCAACCTTTTGATCAAAAATCGACGATTACCTACTTGTTTGGTAGCAATGTAGGTGCACTCGATCAATATTATCATCAATTTCAAATTGCCACTGATGCTTCTGATTTGTACGCGGCCTCAAAAAAAGGTGAAGTTGTTAAGCGCGACAAGCTCACTGGCGATATTAAATTCGAACGGAAACTCAAGACGAAACTAACGTCTGCGCTTGCCATTGATAATACGCATATTTACGTTGGCACGTTAACGGGGGAGCTGGTTGCACTTAGCAAAGTGTCGGGAAAAACCCTTTGGGCAAAACAGCTGAGCTCAGAGATAGTGAGTCCGCCTGCGGTGGGTTCAGGGCATCTCATCGTGCAAACGAATGATGGTGCTGTCTATGACCTTAACCCTGAGAGTGGTGAGCAGCGTTGGCGTTACGACAGTAATATGCCAGCCTTAACGTTAAGAGGCACAAGTCGAGCAGCAATTTTTGCGCCCTATGCAGCCATAGGCTTTGCTAATGGAACGCTAGGTATCTTTGATATTAATACAGGCCAGCTAAGGTGGCTGGATCGAGTCACTATTCCTAAAGGGGATACCGAAATTGAGCGCTTAGCCGATGTGGATGCTGCGCCACTCATTGTTGGTAATCGTCTTTTTGCCGTGAGCTATCAAGGTGACCTTGCTGCCTATAATATAGAAAGTGGCAAAAAAATCTGGAGTCATGAAGAGTCGAGCTATAAAAATATAGCGGCTGGTGGCCATAATCTTTATGTGACGTCTGATTCTGGCCGTATAACGGCGTATGATCAAGCTACAGGCCACGTGGTATGGCGACAAGATGGCCTATTACGTCGTAAGCCAACCTCTGTTGCGGTGGCGGGTGACTTTCTCATTGTTGCCGATAGTTTTGGTGTTATGCATGTTTTAGATCAAAAAACGGGCGATTTTGTCGGCAGACGCTCTCTGACGTTGCCGAAAAAGCCCATCCCCGGTCATGATAAAACCTTGCAAGCAAAAAGGTTGATGAAGGCCTTCCCTGGTATTCGGGTCACGGCTGTTGCGGATGCCGACCGAATCTACTTGCTTGCCGATAATGGTCAACTGTTAGCCTTCAAGCTCGCTGCGAAATAAGAAAATTATGTTACCAACTATTGCTCTCATTGGTCGGCCGAATGTCGGAAAATCGACTTTATTTAATCGTATAACCGGTTCGCGTGATGCCATTGTGGCTGATTATGCAGGACTGACGCGCGATAGAAAGTATGGCAAGGCCAGTCATGACGAACATCCTTTTATGCTGATTGATACTGGTGGCCTAGCGGACGTTGAAGAGGCCAATATTGATGAAATGATGGCTGGGCAATCTTTGCAAGCGATTGAAGAATCCGACATTGTGATCTTGATCGTAGATGCAAAAGCAGGCCTTATGCCTGATGATACCTGGATCATTAAGCAGTTGCGTCAACGGAACAAAGACTTCTTGCTCGTCGTGAATAAAACAGACGGTATTAATATCGATGAGGCGCTGGCTGATTTTTACCAAGTTGGCCAAGAAAAGCTTTTCCCCATCACTGCCAGCCACGGACGGGGTATCAAAAGTCTTCTAGATTATGTTGTGACGCTCTTCCCCCCAAAAGAAAACATACCGGCACCTGCGGATGGCTCTATTCGCATGGCAATTGTCGGGCGGCCAAACGTGGGTAAATCCACCTTGGTAAATCGTATGTTGGGCGAGGATCGCGTGGTTGTGTTCGATATGCCTGGCACGACGCGTGATAGCATTTATATTGATTACACCCGCAATGACAAAAATTACACCATCATTGATACTGCTGGAGTTAGGCGTAAAAAAAATGTCAAAGAGACAGTTGAGAAATTTTCTATTGTCAAAACCTTGCAAGCCATTGACGATGCGAATGTCGTTGTTTTACTCGTGGATGCACAGGAAGATTTAGTCGATCAAGATTTACACTTGCTGGGTATGTGCATGAAATCGGGTCGTGGTTTGGTGATTGCGATTAATAAGTGGGATGGATTGAGCCCTGAGCAGCGTGAGCGAATTAAAAGCGAATTAGACCGCCGATTGAGTTTTATTGATTATGCTGAGATTCATTTTATCTCTGCTTTACACGGTTCAGGCGTGGGTGATCTTTATAAATCTGTAGGCACGGCTTACGAATCAGCGCAGGCGACATTGTCGACTAATAAACTGACAGAAATACTACAAGTGGCCACTGAGCAGCATCAGCCACCGATGGTGGCTAGTCGCCGTATTAAACTACGTTATGCGCATGCGGGCGGCCATAACCCGCCTATTATTGTTGTTCACGGTAATCAAACGGACAAACTTCCTGATCACTACAAGCGCTACCTCGAAAAAACCTTTCGCCGCGAATTGAATTTATGGGGTACGCCGATCAAGTTTGTATTTAAGACGACAGTTAATCCTTTTGAAGGGAGAGTTAACAAGCATTCAAAGGCGTATCAGGCAAAAGCTAATAAGAAAAAATAAAAGCACTGAACTTTCGTAAGCATAAAAAATCTCAAGATTGTTTATTAACATTTTTGAGAATTTTATGATTTATCAATACTTCGGACAGTTTTTTAAGTTATTGATTTTAAAGGGTTTAATTTTTCGCTTAAGTATCAACCAAAGCTAGATAAATCAATGGGTTACAGTTTATGTAAATCCTTCAAATCGAAAACTGTCCGAAGTGTTGATTTATAAGAGTTTTGTTTTTGTTTTTTCTAGCCTCCTTACCTTTTCAGTTGTGGCAAAAAATGAATATACGTATTCCCCTTTTTTTTTACGTCATATTAATAGTGATAAGACGGCCGCTAATCCAAATTGCCCAAAAAAATTTTTCGTATTAGTTAAAGAATCAGGTGATACGGAAGGGGAGGAGAGGGCGAGAATTATTCAGAATTCTGTCATTAATAAATCCATTGGTGAGTATGGTGGCGGTGAGAGATATGATGGTATTCCTTTGAATTTAAGCTCATCACTACCCACTTCTGTACAATTAAGCTACCGCAGAGCGAATAAGGTGCTTAATGAAGACTTAACAGAAAAAGGCGATAACCCTTTGACCTTAAGTTTGGCAGTGCAAGGCGTTTATAGGAACATTCTACGCCCAAGAAATAATAACCCTTTAACTAGTGCAGAGAAAAAGACTATGGGTGAAAGATTAAAGTGCATTGATCAAAATGTCATGGCGGCGGTTAATGACCCAAAGGGACGAGTTACATCCGGCGACATTTTTTCTTCTTGTAACCTTGAAGATGCCAATGTTAGTGAGCAAAGCCTAAAAGGGTATTTGTTATCGACGAAAGGTAAGAGCGGCTCATCTAAACTGCTTAGCGTTAACACTTCAGATGGTGAGCCTTGTGAAACGAAGCTATAAATTTCTTATATGAAACCTTGGAGGTATGACACCATTAGGTGGCTAAAGGGGTGAGGAACAAATGTAGTAATAGGCAGATAAGTGCTAATCCTGTCTGTGCTATTTTACGAAAACGATCGATGAAATTCTTCCCATTCAGATAAGGATGGCCCATGGATGTTAGAGTAATCACGCCAATAAAACTGCAATGATTTATCCTGCCAATGTTGATAAATCGTCTCCCAATTGCAGTTTTCGATGCGCCAGCCGTGGTGTGGGTAAAGGTTACTGCTAAACACCTCAGCGCCATCATCACAAAAACGTGTATCCAAGCTTATACGCACGGTATTATCTGATGTATTGGGCTCTGCTTTATGCACACAGCAGGCATGAAAAATAATGACATCGCCTTGCTCAATATCGGAAACATGCCATAGGGTTTCATCGTCATAGATTTCACATTGAACACCACCCACGCCTTGGGCTTGATGAACAGGTCTTACGCCGCGTTTATGAGAGTATGGCAGCAGCATTAAGCGCCCCATGCTAGCCTTCACATCATGCAATGCTACCCAAATGCCTGACATAGTTTCAGGCGCTTGATGTGAATGAGCATCTTGGTGTGGTGGTGTTTCGTGCCCCATTGTTTTAGGCGTGGAGATTCGCGCCATTTTCATCGGGTAAACAAAAGGTGTGAATCCGGCAACGATTTGCATGAGCTGTTGTACTCGTGGTTCATGGAAAAAACCGTGAAATTCTTCAAGCGCTTGTATTTTTGGATACAGCGCATCAAAAAGCGGATCTGTTTCAAAAAAAGGCTTACCTTTGAGTGCCGGCGTTTGTATCTCCTCATCGAAGATCACATGAGGGTGTAATTGGCCAAGTATTTGATCAAGCAAGACGTTACAACGTGCCTGTGAGACACCTTTTTTTATAAAGAGATAGCCATACTCTTGAAACTTATCGGATAACGTTTTTTTTGATTCATCAAGATTGGAAACGATTAAAGGGGCGGTGGTTGGCATGGTAGGCGCGATTGATTTTAGTCATAGTTGTTATACTGCGATTATACCGATGTTTAACGGTTTTATAAAAAGCGGTACTTCACTTTATTGAAATAAATCGAAAGCTAAGACAGCTACCTCGACTATAAGAACTTCGCTTGTATGGGGGGCTAAAGTGGCCCCCTCTGCCGAGCTTCTATAAGAATGTCTGCAAAAAGAGCGTCATTGTTTCTAATAAAATATCCCGATTTTCTTTTTTACGGTAGCCGTGACCTTCGTCCATGGCATTCATGTACCAGACGCTTTTATCTTGCGATCGCAAGGCTGAGACCATCTGTTCGGATTCTGTAACGGGGACTCTAGGATCATTCTGCCCCTGTACGATCAGTAGTGGTATGGTTATTTTATCGACGTGTCGATTCGGGCTGATGGCATCTAAAAATTCTCTCATTTGTGTATCGCGCTCATCGCCATACTCAACCCGCCTTAAGTCTTTTCTGTAATCTTGCGTGTTTTCAAGAAACGTAACAAAATTAGAGATACCCACAATATCTATCCCCGCTTTGAGGCGATGACTGTAATGCGCTGCGCTTGCAAGCACCATGTAGCCTCCGTAGCTACCGCCTACTACAACGACACGGTTTTTGTCGAGATCGGGCTGTGTTTCTATCCAATCAAGCAGTGCACCGATGTCACGAACAGAATCTTCTCGAAGGTAGCCATTGTCTAGGTCAAGAAACTTTTTCCCATAGCCCGATGAACCACGGACATTAGGTGCAATGATTGCGGCATTAAATGATTTTATCCACAGTTGGTAAGTGGCGTTAAAAGAGGGCCTAAATTGTGATTCAGGCCCGCCGTGAATATCAATGATAACGGGTTTAGGTTGTGTGTTTGCACTCTTCTGGCGATAAATGAAAGCTGAGATACTGAGTGCGTCGAAACTTTTGTACGAGAAAAGTTCGGGTTCAACAAATTGGCTGGTATCAAGCCCGCCGACCTCACTTTTTGTCCACTGGGCTATATCGCTATATTCTAAAGGTTGCTTGCCTAACTCAAGCACAAAAACATCGCTTGATGATTGGGCTGTATTGATTGTCATGGCGAGCTGGTTATAAACAGGGTTAAAGCCCAGTGTGCCTATGAGTCCTTTGGGGATATGTGTGACAGGGGTAAAATTGAGTTTTTTCGTATCAAGTAAATAGAGTGCTGATAAGCCATTTTCGTTAATAGAAAATGCTGCTTGCGAATCATCTTTATTTATTGCGAAACTATCGACATCCCAGTTAATATCGTCAGTAATAATTTGCGTTTTATGAGTGTGATGAATATCTGCAATGGCTAGCTTATTAAAGTCATCAAACTGATCAGTAATAAAAAAGTAGCGGCCATCGTTGTAAGTAAAATCTAACGCATAATTGGTTGAAGGTTTGTTTATATCCCCTTGTAATAGTTGTTTGTGGCCCGTTTTCACGTTTAATAAATAAATGAGTGAGTGGTTGGCGCTGATATATTGCTGAACAAGTAGGTTTGCGTCATCCTTGCTCCATGCTATAGGTGCCCAGTCGCTGCCGTCATTTGCAGCTAACAATATTTTTGCTGTGTTCTTGTTTTGATTCTCCATTAACCAGATGTCATTGGATTTTCCATCTCTTCGCGTGCTTTGAAAGGCGAGGTATTTACCCTTGTTGCTCCAGAGCATATCGCTATTTCTTGATTTTCCATCGGTTAAAAGCTGGGTTTCTCCCTTAGGGTCGAGCGTATAAATCTGCGCATTTTCGCTGCCACCTTTATCCATAGTAAAGGCGATTAAAGCGTTAACAGGGTTTTGTGATACAGCGCCTATAGGCTCTTTAAAAAAGGTGAGTTGCTGTCGTGCGCCCATCGGTTGGACTACTTTATGTAACTGATTGACGTTGCTAAACCGGGTGGAAATATAAATATGTTTACCGTCACGGCTCCAGTCTTTCATCGTGCTGTAGCGTATATGTTTATAACGTTCCAGCGCATGCCTTAATGCCGGTGCTATCGTTGGAACACCTTCCAGAATCAGATTTCCTTCGTTAAGTGTTCGGCGAACGATGTCTTTGCTCGAAGCAATAGGTATTAAGACGCTAAAGATTCCGATGAGTACTAAAAATTTTACGGTTTTTCGTGTTCTATGCATAAATTTTACCTTGCTATGCCCGCAGTAAGTCTCTGATAAATATGTACCTTATAGAGACAGTCAATGCAGTATTTTGTTCGATATTGTATTGAAAGCCAAAAAAATGGAAGGCTTTAAACCTCTGACGGGTTTAATTTTGTCAATGCCGATATGAATTACCTGTTGTGATAGGGAGGTTTGCATGTTGAGCGCCAAAACCTCATTCTTTTAAAGGTTGTTAAAAAAATTAGTGTCAAGTCGAACTAAAGCAATAATCAACTGCCTTACTATGCCTAATGTTACTTCAAATAAATGTAAAGCATGTCGGGTTTATAATTTTGGTGTTAGGAGTGCCTCGAATTTCTGTTGTAAGCGTAGTTGTTTAAAGCGATGCTGTTTTCTTTTATTGATATCATGGCTACTGTCTTCTTTCGTTTGTGCAGTACCAAATGGCAGGGGGCTTGCTGAAAGGTTTGCCCACCCTCGGGTTGATAATTTTGTAAGAGATGACAGGAAAATAGGGGTGCGGGCGCTGGTTTTGGAATTCTAGGGGGCGGAGTTATAGCGACATTGATACAAGAATGTGGCTCGTCAGGTTTAACATCATTGTGCCCAGCTTTTATAACTGCACCGATGTGCTCTATATGTGTTGGTGCGTGTGTTTGCGCTACTCTTTTGGGCTACAGAAAATGTACTCGCCTCGAAGAGCGTGATGAGGCAGAGGACAGACAGAGAATTATTGACGAGCAGCCTGGTACTAGCTATCCACTAGAGTCGGTGGTAGGCCTAGATTCAGAGCCTATTCATTCATCAAGGAATAATGAAACGGTGACGTTGGCAGACGTAAATCCTCGGGCACCTGAAACCGAGCTGGAAAAAATAAAAGGAACAGGCCCTAAAGTTTTTTAGATATTTTCGCTGCATTCATTCTGCAGCTTGTGGGCGTATAGCATTTACGTTGAGGGCATTATAAATTTTAAGAGAAGATGACCGCCTTATTGATTGCGTTAAGTCTGATGATGTTTCTGGCAGTATTGATCTAAAGCGTTAGCAAATTGTTGCCGGTCTTTTTGATTGAGTGCGGCAGGCCCTCCAGATTGAATACCACTGGAGCGCATGGTTTCATTAAAGTCACGAATATTCAGACGCCCTTTAATATTCTCTTTTGTCATCGGCTCGCCTCGAGGAGTGACCACGAATGCACCTTTTGTGATCACTTCATCTGCAAGTGGGATATCTGAGGTCACCAATAAATCGTTCGGCTTTATGGCTTGCACGATATGATTATCAGCCACATCAAAACCTTGCTGTACTTGTTGTAGCTTGAGAAAAGGCGAAGGGGGCACTTGGAAATAATGATTGGCAACCAGAGTGATTTGAATCTTCCGCTTTTGTGCAGCTTTAAAGAGAATTTGTTTAATCACCTGCGGGCAGGCATCGGCATCAACCCAGATAGTCATACGTTTTTTGTTCCTCTTGGATTCATGGTTTAATCGCCAAACCTAATCATTAAGTTTAAATTGTCAGCGGAATCAGCATGCTTGAGCGCTTCTTCTTTGCTGATTTTCTTAGCAATGTACAGGCCGTAGAGTGCTTGGTCAAAGGTTTGCGAGCCATCATCCGTATCTTGTAGCATGGCTTCAGCAATCTTGTCATTTTGCCCTTCACGGATTAATGAGCGGATATAAGGCGTGCAGATCAATATCTCAACGGCTGGAATGGGTTTGCCATCAAAACCAATGGGTAAGCGCTGACAAACAACGGCCGTTAAATGTTCAGAGAGATCACTACGTGTCTGATGATGTAAACCTTCTGGGAATAAATTGACCACGCGGTCGAGTACTTGGCTGGCATTATTGGCATGCAAAGTGGTTAAGCACAGGTGGCCGGTTTCAGCAAAGGTGATGGCGTATTTCATGGTTTGTGTATTACGACACTCACCGATCAATATGGCATCGGGCGATTCACGCATAGCGTTGATCAGTGCCGCTTCATAGGAACGTGTGTCGATACCGATCTCTCGTTGGCTAATGAGTGATTTATTATGCTCATGCAGAAACTCGATAGGGTCTTCAATGGTTAATATATGACCGGCTATCTGTTGGTTACGGTAATGAATCATTGCAGCGAGGGTTGTGGATTTCCCTGTTCCGGTTGCACCAGACACCAAGACTAAACCGCGTTTTTTTAAGACGATTTCTTCGAGTTTAAGAGGAAGATTTAGATCAGAAATGGAGGGGATGTCGCTGATAATATACCGAGCAACAATGGCAGGATCCCCTTTTTGTGTATAAATATTAAGACGAAAACGCCCCGATTCTTTAACGCTGTAACCAAGGTCTATCTCAAGATTTTTTTCAAAATCAGTTTTTTGTTCTTTGCTTAAAATAGCATTGATGATCTCTGCAATATGTTGGCGAGTGAGTAAAGCTTTCCCTAAAGGCTTCATTTTCCCCATCACTTTCAGCATTGGTGGTGCACCTACGTTGATAAAAAGGTCAGTGCCTTGGTTTTCAACCACAAATTTTAAGAGCGCGCCAAAGTTCATTTTTTATTCTCGTAAGGTTTGAGGATTATGCTATTGAGATAAGTAGGGAGAGTAAAGCGTCAATTCGGTGATAAAACGTTTATTTATTGAAATAAGGGAACAAAATCATGTGCTAATGTACCAATAAACGTCGGTTATTTATGAGTATTGATCAGTGTTGTCACGTTATGTATGTTTGCCATTGCTTTTTTTTCTAACTATTCGAAGTCAGGCACAACCTGAGGGTTACCTTATAGGGTTCCAGAATATACCCAATTTACAGGGAGCTTTAAATCAACAGCCCGGTGCTAAAATGTGTTTGTTCAATTTAGTGAAAAACCAAGACCCTTTTTGTTATGGCGTTATGCAGCTCTTTATTGGTGCGAATAAGGAGGGCTCAGCGGATGATCTGTGTAGGCTTCAGAATCTTGAACAGCAATACATAGCTGGAAATAGCCTACAAGTTGAAGCTGAGCGCGATTCATCAAATAATCCGAAGTGCGTGAAGGCAGAAAATAAAAAGAAAAAAAGTAAAAAGAAAAATAGTGAATTATTCGAATCCGATTCTGTAGGAAAGTTGGTGGACTCGAAGGTAAAAACCTTCGACGAGGTCATAGAGTTTAATAAAGACAGTTTATTTACTAACGATAAGAGTGGCAAAAAATTCTGGGGTACATTACCTGTTACTTTTAATGAGTCGGATTTAGATCAGCTAATTACAGGAAGCTCGAAAGTGTATAAAGACAATGAGACGGATGAATATTTCTGGGGCGATAAGAAAGACGACGGCGAGTTTTATCGCCGCCTCTCGGGTGAAACCTCAGATTAAGGCAGTAAATGCGCAACCGCGTCGCGCTCTTCTTTAAGTTCAGTTTCAGTCGCTTGCATTTTTGCTTGGCTAAATTCTGAAACCTCAACGCCTTGAACGATTTCCCAAACGCCATTTTTACAGCGGCAAGGGAAAGAATAAATCAAACCTTTTTCGATGCCGTAAGAGCCATCAGAGTAAACACCCATCGATACCCAATCGTCACCATCAGTGCCGAGTGCCCAGCTGCGAACGTGACCGATAGCCGCATTTGCCGCAGAAGCCGCAGAGGACGCACCACGCGCCTTGATGATGGCCGCACCACGTTGTTGAACGGTTGGGATGAAATCTTCTTCGTACCAAGCCATATCCACTTTATCGATAGCTTTCTCGCCATCAACTAATGCATTGAAAAGATCAGGGTATTGCGTCGCTGAGTGGTTACCCCAGATAGTCATGTGTTTAACGTCATTGACGGTTTTTCCAGTTTTGTCAGCAATTTGCGTCATGGCGCGATTGTGATCAAGACGCATCATCGCTGTGAAATTTTTAGCTGGAATACTGGGCGCATTGCGTTGAGTGATGAGTGCGTTGGTGTTAGCAGGGTTGCCAACCACTAAAACTTTGATATCTTTGCTGGCGACTTCATCGATTGCCTTGCCTTGCGCTGAGAAAATAGCCGCATTGGCTTCTAAAAGGTCTTTTCGCTCCATGCCGGGCCCACGAGGACGCGCACCAACAAGTAAGGCATAGTCCGTATCTTTAAAGCCGATCATAGGGTCATCTGTGCAGATTACGTCAGCTAATAAAGGGAATGCACAGTCGTCTAATTCCATCGCGACACCTTTTAAGGCCTCCATGGATGGTGTGATGTCGAGTAACTGAAGAATAACCGGCTGATCGTCACCCAGCATCGCGCCAGAGGCAATTCTAAAAAGCAGTGCGTAGCCGATTTGACCAGCTGCGCCTGTGACTGTTACGCGTACAGGTTGTTTCATTTTTTTGTCCTTTAGAGGGTTCTTAAAAAAGAAGCGGCTATATTATGCTTGTTTTGAGCGAATTTCAAAAAAAACTCAGATCGTGCATTATTGGTGCAGTCGTTTAGTAATGGGCGTTTGTGGGGCATTTTTATCCCCTGTATGTTAGTATGCAGCTTTACAGGATAAAATTTTTATCCTGTTTCGTGAGAGGGTGTTTTCTACAATGGGTCGTCAGTGGAATGGCCTTTTAAACCACTTGCTTATTTTTAAGTGAAAACTTGATCTCTAACAGGGAAGACCAATGGGATGCAAGTCGCATAAAGGGGCGTTCGGCCCATCGATATGACACAACAGACATCGCATACGTCAGTAGGGCAGTAATAATAAAACAGACAGAAAAAAACGTGAGATCGTTGCCTGTAATATCGAAATACATAAAGCCATAAAGTGTGAAATACATAGCCAGCATGTGCAATAGATAAAAGGAGTAAGACACTTTACCCAGCGCCTGAAAAAAACGCCCTTCTAGAAGCGATAAAATAAATTTGCTCATAATGTCTAAGCTAGAAGCTGTGACAAGGTACAGCGTGTAACACCAAACAATATAAGGTAATAGGAGTGCGAATACAGGTAATATGTGTCCTGAAAATACCAGTGCTAACAATGGCAGAATGATTAAGGGCAGGATCGTCAATAGTTCAGCGTACTGCTGTTTTTGATGCTGCTTAATGCGTTGAATATAAAAGAAGCTTACGATACCGAACAATAAATAGGGCATGTATTTATCGACAAAGGTTACGTTGATATGTAATAGCGTCCTTACTGAAAAGGTTAAAATAAATGCCAGCACCCACCAATGGGCTTGTTTGTTTTTGAAGGCGAAAACTAAAAAAGGCAGCAATAAATAAAATTGCCACTCCACCGTCACCGACCATGCTGGAGGAATAATAGCTGCAGCACTATAGGGTAACCACGGTGCGGTTAGACCATAAAATAAACTGGCCTTTAACAGCATATATAAAGGCCAATCTTGATAAGAGCCAGCAAAAACCGCTACCCGCTCAGGTAGATATGCCTGCAATACGGTAATGATTATGTCAACACTGAATAAATAAACTACACATAAAATTAATAGTGTTGGGGCTAAGCGTAAATAACGCCGGAGCAGATAAATAAGTATCGCTTCATGGCGGTATTCCCTTAACGACGTAATGACAAAACCACTCATGATGAAAAAGAGTAACAAGGGGGTAAGCGGGTTCGAGATAATCACCCCTATCCCCATCATTTCAATACCCAGCAACTCTCTGAGGTGATGCATTAAAATCCAAAGGCAAGCTAAGCCTCTTAAACCATCAAGGGCTTTAATATGTTTCTGCATTATTATTATTTTTACCTATAGAATCTTCAAATATGCATATCTTGCTAATTACAGGCTAGTCATGTATTTACACCGTATAACTCGCGAAGTTTAAAGATTATACATCAATTTTTTTGGGCCTTATTTGAAAAGCTGCCTGAAATCTAACTTAAAGCATGGGGTTATACTGTTGATATTATTTTTGTGAGGAAGGCTCAGTAGCGGTTTTGGATATCAAAAACCGCTACTGAGTATAATCCCTAGCAAGCGTGCTGACGAAAAGCAACTGATCTTTGCTGTTGTAGTCTTCGCCATTATTACAATATTGGATTATATTTTTGAGCAAAACTAATTTATGCCGCTTCAGCGTATGAATGATGGTTAAGCTAAGGCATATTCTATGCCTGACTCTAGCCATCTTCGGCAGACAGCCGCTGTCAGACATGAGTCGCTATAGCGTTGCATAGAAGATGCAATGGCGTTGGCCGCGCTCGCTCACCCCAATCACTTACTGACTGTAAGCTCATGGGGGGGGGCGCTCGCTCCTCGCCTTCTTGCATCTCCAATTCCGATGGGTATAAAATACGCCCATTTTTTAATCAGCGGTGATTTATGCTTACTTTTACCGCGTCAGCGAAATGCCACCATCATGCAAACCGATATTCGACAAGAAAAATTCGCCTTTAACAAACTGCAAAAACTCCTGCGTCGCCATGTGGGTAATGCGATTGTGGATTACAACATGATTGAGGAGGGCGATGTGGTGATGGCCTGCATCAGTGGAGGAAAAGATTCCTTTACCATGCTGGATATCTTGCTCAATCTTAAAGCGTCAGCACCGATAAATTTTGAGGTAATCGCGGTTAATCTTGATCAAAAACAGCCGGGCTTTCCTGAGGGAATCTTGCCTGCCTATTTTGAATCTATCCCTGTACCTTATTATGTGGTTGATAAAGATACTTATGGTGTCGTTAAAGCAAAAGTTCCTGAAGGCAAGAGTACCTGCGGGCTGTGTTCTCGATTACGTCGTGGGACGCTTTATGCGTTTGCTGAAAGAATTGGCGCAACCAAAATTGCGCTAGGGCATCACATGGATGATATTGTTGAAACGATGTTTTTGAATATGTTTCACGGAGGTAGGCTTAAAGCCATGCCGCCGAAGTTGCGCAGTGATGATAAGCGTAATGTGGTGATCCGCCCTTTAGTCTATTGCCGCGAAGCCGATATTGAAAGCTATGCGCAGCTTAGAGACTACCCCATCATTCCTTGTAATTTGTGCGGTTCGCAAAAAAATCTTCAGCGCCCAGCCATTAAGGCGATGTTGCGCGAGTGGGATAAAACCCAGCCGGGGCGTGTGCTGAGTACGTTCAAGTCGTTACAAAACGTCAGCCTAAGTCAGTTAGCTGACCGTAACCTATTTAACTTCAGCGATCTGCCCATAGACCGAGAAGGTGAACGGGCGGTTTATGATTATGCAGAAGCAGAGGTATCGTCATCCAATCAGGATGAGGTGCAGTTTGTGGATGTGATGACACTTTGATTAAAGCTTAAGGGCTTAGTACGAATACTCTTTAGCTGTTAGTGCATCGGGTGAAAGTTTGCTTTTTCCTTGGTTCCACTTGCTTCTGACTTCTTCAATTTTGGATTTGACGACGTTGGTAAAAAGCCGAGAGATAAAGGTGAGGTGATGCCTGTTTGAATCAGTGCAGCTACTCGCCTGTTGGAGTGCGTGACAATTGCCGCAAATGTAATTTTGGTTGGTTTCTGTGCTGCTTTGCCTATGAAAATTTCTCATGTGAGCATCTGCTATGAACTCAATGGTAGAGCGTCCGCATTTACTTGCAAAAAAGGTTGTCGATGCCTCTGCAGGGTAAGCAGTAGTGTTTACACCGAGACTTTCTAGTGTGGTTTCACGCCTTTCTGAAATAGGATCCCCTGTAAGTTTTTCTTTTTTGGAAAGCCGATTGATAAAAGGGGATAAGTCGTGTTTCTTGAATTGTGTTAATCCGATGTACAGGTCCTCCGAGTTTTTATGGGTATTCCATATGCTGGGTGGTAAGTCACATCCCACTTTTTCAGCTAGGTATAACTGTTTGTGTTGCGACGGGGTTTTTTCTAACGATAATTGGAGAGTTCTTTACTTGATGCCCAATGAGTTTATTTTCATATCAGCTCATCAGTTCTTTGTTTTTTGGGTAATCGGAGTTGATCGTTATCTAGGTTAAGCAAATGGCACCATTTTATCTTTATCTGCCATATCGTGATGCGCCTGGACCACTTCTGCTCCGCGAGATTTACCCGCTCTGGAAAAGTCGCCGAGATTAACAGGCCTTGCAGTTTTGATCTGCAACGTGTTTTGTCGTTGACTGGCTTCTGCTCTAACTTTGTTGAGTTGTCTTTAGTTTCTGGTAGGTTGGATTTCTGCACCTTGCGGAGCTTATAACCCATCCTATTCAGGATATTGCTAATGGTTCGCTCTTTAGGTAGAAGGTCTTCTTGCCAGTTCTTTTCCTCGACTAGCTTCTGCCGTACAACTTTGGCCGTTATGCGGGTATAGGCAAATGTATTTCTTAACCGTGAATCCGCTTGGCTTTCAGGCTCAACCAGGCTACGGATATCATCTTCAAGGCCTACCAGTGCAACCTCGGATTTATTTTTTCCGCAGGGTTCATAATTTCCATAACAGATCATCCCATTTTTTTTTCGTTGATCCCTAATGCAACCGCCTTTCGTCCAAACCCAAAGGTTGATTCAGTCAACCGGGCACTTCCACTGCAAAGGGTTTCAGAAACTTCAGCCATAAAAAGTCTTTTTTCAGGGTTTTTTAATAGCCTGGCTGCTAATTTGAAGAGAGAAATATACTCAGGTTCTATATCAATTGAAGTGGGCATAAATAAAATAGAGAATAAACAACTTTAGACATGTAATGGTAGGGCATCATACGCTGGTAATGTTTAAAATGCTACTTCCCTAAGTCGCTAGGTATAACTGTTTGTGTTGCGACGGGGTTTTTTCTAACGATAATTGGAGAGTTCTTTACTTGATGCCCAATGATTTTTTTCATTCTTCAGTGTTTTTTGGGTAATCGTTTCTTTGGGTGATGACAAAAAAAGTATCAGGTATTTTATCGCCATTCACTGTAGCTTGTAGTTGGTAGGTAGGGTCGTGCATAGCGATAGAGAAATTCATATAAGATAAATAAATTGTAACTTATATGGTTCGCCTCGCGTATTGCAAGATAAATCGTTGTGCTCATGAAGGAAAAGTTGCGGTCTTATATCCGGCCTCTATTTGAAGGTATATCCCTCGGGCCCTAATGGAAATTCGCTCATCTCAGTGCTTATCTACTCAACGGTCTGCTCACGAGGAGCGCCTTAGTTACAATCAGCTTGCCTGAGATGCAGGTCTTACCTTTCATGCCATCACGGTGATTTGTCTCTTCGCAATTTGCTTAGTTCATTACTCTTAAAACTTAATCATTAATACATTAAAAATATGTTCCTACTAATAGCCGCTTTTCAGGCGGTAACGATCTTCAATACTTAGGCTTTCTTTACACTGAAACAGCATAGCTTTCTCCATTTTTGAGCAAGGCAAAAACTGTTCTAACCATTTTATTGGCTAAGGCTACGGCCGCTACATTTTTTCCACGACGTTGCATAAGGTTGCCTGCCCATCGACTCACAGAATCTTTTTTACCTTCAGTATATTGCAGTACCGACCTCGCCCCATGAATCAACAATGTGCGTAAATATACATCCCCTCTTTTGCTGATGCCGAGTAAAGTTGGCCTTCCTCCCGTGGAATGCTGGCGAGGAACCAAGCCAAAAAAGGCGGCCAGTTCTCGGCCATTTTTAAACAACGATATATCCCCAATTGTTATTAATAACGCGGTTGCGGTAAGAGGTCCTACACCCGGAATACTCATCAATCGTTGGGCCTCCTCATCATTTTTGATCATACGCTCAATTTCCATGTCATACTTATCAACACGCTTATCAACTGTTTTTAGATCATTCTGCAAATCAGAGAGTATCTCCCTAAACCGAATACCCAAGCCATTTTCGGCATCTTCAAGAATCATCGGTATACTTTTAAGCACGTTCTTTCGACCTGCGGGGATATCAATTCCTTGTTCCATTAATAAGCCTCGGATCTGATTGACCAAAGCCGTACGATTTTTAATGGACTGGCTTCGAATTCTGTGAATAGATTGATTTTCTAATTGTTCAACTGACTTAATGGCAACAAAGCGCATATTCGGGCGCTGAGCAGCCTCGGCAATGGCTTCGGCATCGACCGCATCATTTTTGTTTGACTTCACAAATGGTTTTACAAATTGCGGGGCTATTAAACGTACTTCATGGCCATAGCTTTTAAATAGTCGAGCCCAGTAATGAGCACTTCCGCATGCCTCCATTGCAATTAAACAAGGTGTTAACCTGGCCATGAATTCAGATAATTTCTTTCGGCTTACTTTTTTACCTAACACCTTTTCACCTTTTTCATCCATGCCATGAAGTTCTTGAAAGCTACTCTTGGTTACTAAATCGATGAATTTGATAGTTTCGTTCGCCGTCTATTGTTGCAGATTATGATACTGCTTTAGGGTGCGAGGCGAACCATTCCATTTGCAGCGTAATTTTTGATTATTTAGCAAAATTTCATCATTGAATAACAAGTTTAATGCCTCGCTGGAACTCATTTTTTGCGTTACTTTTACTCATGATTCGTATCACCTCTAATTCGAATTTGGTTCGCCTCGCGTATTGCAAGATAAATCGTTGTGCTCATGAAGGAAAAGTTGCGGTCTTATATCCGGCCTCTATTTGAAGGTATATCCCTCGGGCCCTAATGGAAATTCGCTCATCTCAGTGCTTATCTACTCAACGGTCTGCTCACGAGGAGCGCCTTAGTTACAATCAGCTTGCCTGAGATGCAGGTCTTACCTTTCATGCCATCACGGTGATTTGTCTCTTCGCAATTTGCTTAGTTCATTACTCTTAAAACTTAATCATTAATACATTAAAAATATGTTCCTACTAATAGCCGCTTTTCAGGCGGTAACGATCTTCAATACTTAGGCTTTCTTTACACTGAAACAGCATAGCTTTCTCCATTTTTGAGCAAGGCAAAAACTGTTCTAACCATTTTATTGGCTAAGGCTACGGCCGCTACATTTTTTCCACGACGTTGCATAAGGTTGCCTGCCCATCGACTCACAGAATCTTTTTTACCTTCAGTATATTGCAGTACCGACCTCGCCCCATGAATCAACAATGTGCGTAAATATACATCCCCTCTTTTGCTGATGCCGAGTAAAGTTGGCCTTCCTCCCGTGGAATGCTGGCGAGGAACCAAGCCAAAAAAGGCGGCCAGTTCTCGGCCATTTTTAAACAACGATATATCCCCAATTGTTATTAATAACGCGGTTGCGGTAAGAGGTCCTACACCCGGAATACTCATCAATCGTTGGGCCTCCTCATCATTTTTGATCATACGCTCAATTTCCATGTCATACTTATCAACACGCTTATCAACTGTTTTTAGATCATTCTGCAAATCAGAGAGTATCTCCCTAAACCGAATACCCAAGCCATTTTCGGCATCTTCAAGAATCATCGGTATACTTTTAAGCACGTTCTTTCGACCTGCGGGGATATCAATTCCTTGTTCCATTAATAAGCCTCGGATCTGATTGACCAAAGCCGTACGATTTTTAATGGACTGGCTTCGAATTCTGTGAATAGATTGATTTTCTAATTGTTCAACTGACTTAATGGCAACAAAGCGCATATTCGGGCGCTGAGCAGCCTCGGCAATGGCTTCGGCATCGACCGCATCATTTTTGTTTGACTTCACAAATGGTTTTACAAATTGCGGGGCTATTAAACGTACTTCATGGCCATAGCTTTTAAATAGTCGAGCCCAGTAATGAGCACTTCCGCATGCCTCCATTGCAATTAAACAAGGTGTTAACCTGGCCATGAATTCAGATAATTTCTTTCGGCTTACTTTTTTACCTAACACCTTTTCACCTTTTTCATCCATGCCATGAAGTTGAAAGCTACTCTTGGCTAAATCGATGGCTAATACCTTGATATCATTTTTTGCGTTACTTTTACTCATGATTCGTATCACCTCTAATTCGAATTTGATAGTTTCGTTCGCCGTCTATTGTTGCAGATTATGATACTGCTTTAGGGTGCGAGGCGAACCATTCCATTTGCTCAGCGTAATTTTTGATTATTTAGCAAAATCTGGCAGTTCATCATTGAATAACAAGTTTAATGCCTCGCTGGAACTCATGCCTTGTTTGCGGCACGTCGACAAATAACTGCGAACGCGGCAAAAAATCTTCGCGCCTTTCATGCTGCGAAAACACCCAGATATTTTTTGATGAACTTTCGTCATACGAATATCTCGTTCACCCTGATTGTTCGTAAAGGGCACGATTTCATTATCCATAAACCGCAGCACATCCTCCTCGAATTTGATAAAACGCTCGAGGAGATTACGGGATTTACTGCGCTTTAATCGCCCCCGCTTGCCTTTGCGATCTTTTTCATCAGGCGGAGGGCATTCTATCTCTGCAGCTTCAAGTATGGCGCGATAGTTTTCCCATTGCTTTTTGGATGCCTTGCTGCTGAGTTTTCCGCCGGCTTCATGCACTGCACGATTACACGCCGCCAAGAAGTCTTGCATGGATTTGGCCCACTGTTGATTATCTTGCTCCCACGATCGCGTTAACTCGCGTAAATGATGGGCATTGCATAAAGCGTGCAGGCAACCACTATAACAATAATAGGGTTTCCAGTGATCGTGGCATAGCACGCCCTTGAACGCTGCCAATATGCCTTCTGGATCTGTTGCTTCATTGCCGCGATTCTTGTGCGCAAAGAAATAAGTCCATGAGGCATTTGTGGCGCAATGTAACCAGTGCCTATCGCCGCCAATATTTATTCCCGTCTCGTCGACATGCAGCAACGGCGCGTCCGTTAAATTTTTCTTGGCAATCGCTTCGAAAGTTTCAAGCTTGTTGTAGGCTTCCACATTGAAATTGTAGATAGACCCTTCACTGATCGGAATGCCCATTTGATCGGCGAAAAATTCCTGAACTCGGTTGTAGGGAATCAATTGATACTGCGACATATAAACCGCATGGGCTTTGAGCTGTTTACCGTATTGTACGGCTTTCCCAACCTCATCAGGAAATTGCGCAACATAGCGATTACCGGTGGCTTTATCGATTAAGACTTCAGCTTGAAATTCAGTGACCCAACGGCATATTTGAATATCGAAGACTTGGCGACGCTCAATCTGGATGCGTTCAATGTCATCGGGCTCGTCGATTTGCTTGAGCGTGACACCGTTATGTCCGAGTTGACCGCCGCTTTTCTTAGCTGATTTTTTTCGGGTTGGCTTTAGTTTTTTATTATCCGTCGATGGCGGCTTGCTGCTATTACTGCTGTTTAACCCTGCTCGATTAGTCAGGAGTTTAACCAAGAGTAGTAATACCGTAATAATCGATACTAACGCTGGAGAGATATTTTTATCTTCTTCGAGTAATCGTTCGACTTCACTGAGAGTTGCATCGATGTCGATATTATCAATTCTCATAGAAACAGACCCCTGTGGTTACTTGAATAAGAGGGTTATTCTATCATGGGTTTTTTAAGGCTATTTCTTCGCTTTGTAGCGTATTCTAACGACTTTTATTTTTTTGGATTCGTGTCGCTCCCGTAATGAGACTTAATCAGTGCTGATGGGTTGCAGGGGTAGCTTATTGTCAATAATATGAGCAACTCCAAGAGTGACTAAAAAATAAAAATTTTTTGTAAAACAGCGTCAAGCTATTTTTTTGCTTATATTCGCTGAGTAGTTACTATTGTTTTTACTTTAAGAGATGGCGATATTTATAGAGATTACTCGGTTTTTAATAAAACACCCTATGTCGATACGGACTATAGTGAGACTACGCCGCTGGAGTTAACGGAGTTAGAATTCGGTCAGTATTTCTTTACAGGCATTTTCGATATACCCCTTGGGGAAATTGAATCTGTGGAGTTGCAATTTTCAGGGTTTAATACGGAGATATCTTATCAGGGTGATTTTACTGCTATTTTGATCGATGCCTTGTTTAATAGCTATAAACCAAACCAAGTAGATTTACCCCTTCGATTCCTTACGGCTAAGACGCATATTTCAAGTATTAAAAATATTGAAATAAAAGAAAGTAGACTTAATAAAATAAATTTAGAAATTGATACAGATATATCTTTTGTACTAGAGCCTATCGAATATGTAAGTAGCGAAAACCATAAAAATCATCGAAGTTTGATTTTATTTTCACCCTCTTTTTCCGTGCAAGAATTAAAAGAGGATGTGAATTTACGGCTGATTAATACGAGTTACTTTAAGGCATTAGATAATACACTAGGTTTTTATAACGTAGATGACCATGTGACAGCGGTAAATTATGAAGTGGACACCAATGCAGCACTATTCGTAGATGGAAGGCCATTGTCTGATCTTAGCAATCAGGAGGGTACATTTTATTTTGATATGGAGGGCACCTTCAGCTATAAAAAAAAATTAAGTTATCTGTTTACTGTTAAAAAGGCATCTTTATTTTCTATAAAGGAAGATGTGTTTTCTTCTTTAGTCTCTGGTTTTATTTCATTCTCTGACAGTGACGTATTGCTGTCAGGTTATCAGCAGTCGCTTAGTAGAAGCGGGAAATATGAATCTCAATCAATAACGCTTAGAAGTTTTGTCGTGAAAGATGCGCATAAATATGCACTAGAAGAGGGTAGCAAGGTAAGGCTGCTACTGCATGATCAAGGTAGTACGCTTATTGATGGCGGATTCAATATCAAACAGCAAAATCGCCATTACAGGGCGTGGGGTGAGTAAAGGAAATCAGGTAAGGTTAAAAGTGCTGAATGATGTTAATGCGGATTCACAAAAAATAAAGGTTGTTCGGTCAGATTTTAGCTATGCATCGGACGGCGATTACTGGAATGATAGCGGCTTAACGGAATACAAAACGGATTTTAACGATGTAAAATTTTATGCTGAAGGCGACCGGTTGTATGCCTACGATATTCAGGATCATAACCACAAAACGGGTATATTCGAATTCGGACAAAAAGAGACGGACAACAATCATACGATTTATCGGGTCACTGAATCGGGTGAAGAAGATATCACAGACCAAGTACGCTCTTTATTTAATGCCGAATATGGCCAATATAAGCAGCATGGGGTTGATTATGATAATCCAGCGCTTGAAATAAAATAAATAAATATTTTTCAGCCTTTTAAACTTACATTGGATGAGCTGAAAGACAAAGCAAAAATGCCTTCATCGATAATAGGTGATTCGGCAGAGCTGCTGCCGAAATTACCTCATACGTTGCCAGATACGCCGCCTTCCGCGATAGCCACTAAAAAGATCAAATAAAGCACTTAATGCTGGCGCATCGCTCTCTGCGTACGCCGGCTTTATAAGTGCTGATGATGAGGCTTAGCACCCGCTTAGCACCTCTTTACAACATGACGACCTCTAAGGTTTTACAATTCAGGAATGACCTTTGCACAGGTTTCTATCATCGGCATGATGATCTCAGGTTTATCCCAGTTCTCCATACCCACACCCACATTGCAGCGAGTGATACCCATGTCGCGATAGCGTTTGAGTAAATCCGGTGACAAAGGTGACATGACGACAAGAGTGATATCGATGCTAGCAGGATCACGACCAAAGCTTTTAACCTGTGCTTTAAAGTCACTGATGGCTTGTGGGATATCTGGCATGACGACATCAACAGGCATCCAGCCATCTGCCCATTCTGCGGCATGGCGAACACCTAACGGCCCCATTGCACCGAAGATGATAGGTGGGCCGCCGGCTTGTACGGGCTTGGGCTCAAACCAAACGGGGTCGAAATCAATCAGCTGGCCGTGATATTCGGGCGCTTCGTGTTGGAAAAGTTCGCGCGTGGCGGCGACGGTTTCTTTAAGGCCAAGGTAGCGCTTTTTCCAGGGCATTTGGGTAACGTTTTCAAATTCTTCTTGGTTCCAGCCAACCCCGGTGCCAATCATGAGCCGGCCATTACTCAGGCGATCGAGCGTTGACATGGCCTTGGCTTGTGAAAAAATATCGCGTTCAAGCATGAGCGCAATGCCGGTGCCGAGCTTGAGTTTGGTGGTGACAGCGGCGGCCGCGGTGAGTGAGATGTAAGGGTCCATCATGCCTTTGTAGGGCTCGGGTAAATCACCGCCGGGTGGGTAGGGGGTTTTCTGGCTCATGGGGATGTGACTGTGTTCGCCATACCATAAGGATTCAAACCCTGCTTCTTCGAGATGACGCGCAAGTTTCCTTGGGTCTGGGTCGTTAATGGTGTTCATTGACGAAAATCCTAAGTGCATAATATTTCTACCTGTTGCTGTCTGAATGTTGTGCTGAGTTTGGTTATTCTGAGAGGTTTTTAACAATGTAGATTACCCCAGTCGATTCGCTATTTCTATAGTGTTGCTTGTGGGGATATAATTGCCCTAAAGATAATAATAAGCCGCTCATGACTCAAGTTTTCCATCACAGTGTTCAGATTTATTACGAAGATACCGATCATTCTGGTGTGGTTTATCACCCGAATTTTTTAAAATATTTTGAACGCGCGCGGGAGCATATTATTGGTAGCGATTGGCTAGCTAGCTTATGGGAAAAGGAAGGGCTGGGTTTTGCGGTGTATAAAGCCAATCAAGTCTTTCAAGGTGGGGTGGCTTTTTCTGAGGTATGCGATGTGCGGTCTACCTTTTCGCTCGAGGGAAAATATAAAACGCTTTGGCATCAAGAGTTTTGGCGGCCAAATGCGAAACGTGCGGCGGTTGTTGCGAATATTGAAATGGTGTGCATGGACAGTGACAAAACATTGCAGCCAACACCTGATGCATTACTCGATAAAATTGCAGAAACAATGAAGGCTTCGGCGGGCTGGGCATCATTAAGTGAAACGTCTTGACTTCACTTTCTGCTTTGCATAAATTGAGGCCGTGATGAAAAATCATAACAATAATAAGACATTCATCAATGCCACGCTGTTAATAGCTTATGTAATAGTCGGCAATTAGCCCCGGTTTTTTTCGGGTACAGGTTATCTTTTACTCTCATGGAAAAAATTGAGCGTTTTATTAGTAGCATTCCATTGAGGCTGATCGAGTGGCCAAAACTATGCTGCTTGTTGACATTACTACTTACTGCTTTGCTTATTCATCAAATGGGCCAAGTGCGCTTCGATTCCTCGATTGAAGGTTTTCTTGAAGAGCAAAACCCCACTTATCAAGCCTATTTTGATTTCAAAGACGAGTATGGGCAAAGTGAATATTTTATTCTCTTAATTCGCTCGAATCAGATTTTTACGCCGCAGTTTAAGCAGAATTTGGATTTGTTATCTCAAGATATCATCCGGCAAGTACCTTACGTGGATGACGTGGAGACGATTGCTAATAGCCGGCATATTAAAAGTCAAAATGACTTTATTCAGGTCGGTAGCCTGTTTGATGATATTGAAACTTATCCTCAGTGGGTGATGCGTGATGCATTAACAAATCCGTATTATGTTAATCGGTTAATCAATACAGAGGGGGACGTTACCGTTATATTGATTCGGCTGATAGCACTGATTGAATCCCCTGATCACTCCCAGCGTATACCTTTAGATATAAAAAACGGCACTGAAGCGCTATCTGTATTAAAACAGGTGGTTAAACAGCATCAGCCGTCGTTTTCAGAGGAGATTGTGATTGGTGGCTCCCCTATGGCTACGGTGGAGCTGACGAATAAGATGAAGCAAGACATCATGCTGTTTAGTGTGTTGGGAATCTTGGTCGTTTCTATCTTTTTAATGGTGTTTTTTAGGCGCTTCAGTGCTGTCTTTTTGCCTGTTATTAGCTTGCTTTTTGCTGTTTCTATTACGATGTCATTGATGGTTATTGGCCGTTACCCTATTCAGGTAACAAGCACGATACTACCGTCATTTTTGTTGGCTGTGTGCGTGGGCGATGCCGTACATTTTTTGAAATCGTTCTATCGAAAGTTTGATGGTGGGATGAGGAAAAAAACCGCGTTGAGGCATGCGATTAGAGCAACCGGCTCGGCTATGTTTTTTACCACCTTTATGACATCTGTAGGCCTATTATCCTTCGCACATTCAGCCATTAAACCTATTTCCAGCTTTGGCGTCTTTTCTGCCGTTGGGGTTTGGCTCGCCTTATTGCTCACGCTGATTGTTTTACCGTCAATGATGTTATTGATCCCTATCCGCAGGCGGTTGGTACAGACAGAAAAAGAGGCACCGGCCTGGCTCTTACGGTATGTTTCTTTTTTAAGGCGGTATGCGATGGTTACGGTCATCTTATCTGCAGGTATTTTGCTCTCTTGCTTTTACTTATCGACTAAATTGGATTTGAGTCATGATGCGTTGAGTTGGTTAAAACCCGACAATAAAACGCGCCAAGCGGTTGAGTTAGTCGATAAAGAACTGTCGGGGACGATGCAGGTTGAGCTGTTGATTGAAGCGTCGGGTGAGCCTTTAACGGCCGCACAGTTTGAAAAACTTGATCAGTGGTTGCAATTGCAGCAGAGCCAGAGTGATGCCGCGATGCCCATTCGATCGGTGAATAGCATTATTGATTTGCTCAAACAAATGAATGCCGTCTTTGATTCGAATCAGAAGCTGGCTTTGCCTCAGAATAATGCTTTGCTGGCGCAAGAATTATTGATGCTAGATCTCAATGCAGCGGAAGATGTGGCGCGGTTGTGCAATAGCGATTGTTCAAGAGTCCGCGTTACCTTAACAACGCCTTGGAAAGATGCCGTTTATTATACGGATTTTTTGGATCAGCTCGACCGCTCTTTTGCTCAGCAGTTTGATGGCGAGTTGTCTCTTGAAATAACCGGCATGGCCAATATTGTTAATCGAACGTTTACAGAAATGTTGTCATCAATGTTTGTCAGCTATCTTTTGGCGGCCTCTTTAGTCTCCGTTTTAATGATTGCTTTTGTTCGGCATTGGCGCTTGGGTTTATTGTTGATGTTACCTAATTTATTGCCCGTCTTTTGTGTGCTTGCCTTGATGTATGCTTTTTCTATGCCATTGGATTTATTTAGTTTATTGATGGGCTCGATTGCTATTGGGCTTATTGTTGATGATTCTGTTCATTTGGTTTCTGCTTTTCGGCGCTATTTTTCTGAAAGTCAGGATGTTGAACAAGCAGTGGCTTTTACACTGCAAAAGACAGGCTCAGCATTGCTGATTACGACCTGTGTGTTGTGCGCAGGGTTTTTAACCTACCTTTTCTCCGACTTACAAAATATCGCTAATTTTGGCTTGCTAACCTCAATCTGTATTGGGCTGGCTTTATTGGCAGATGTGACTGTTGCACCCGCTATTCTAATGCTCGTCTACCAACCTAAAGCAGAGCACGTTAAACGTGCTCTCACTTAAAAAATACAGCTAAACAGTTATCTTATATTTTTTTACGCTATGACTGACTAAAAAAGGAATTTATTTTAGTCGTGTGTGTCTATCAATAATCTTTCCTGCAAATTTTTATGTAGCTTGTTTATTCGACCTTTGGTTTACAAAATGAAACCATCCAGTGGAACGCATGGGTTTATTCATTCAATGCTGTTTCATGTCATCCCATGCTACTTTTTGCTTTGCATGGCGGCGTGCTTGCCTATCTTGATAGGTGTGTGGTCTATCCTTATCCCTATAAAACTCAAATTTTTCAAGTTATAAATGAATATGAAAATAGTCAAGATGCAACCTGACTTGTCGGTACTTATCGATCTCATTAAAGAAAAACATAAAAAAATTGAGGCGTCGGTTATCGACGTTTTTATCGAGAAGTATTTCGAGTCTGTTACCCACCACGAGTTTACAGAAAAAAGCATTGAAGAGGTTTATGGTGCAACCTTGTCCTCTTGGGAGTTTATGCAGAAACGGCAACAGAATCGTATAAAAATTGAAGTATTCAATCCTGATTTAGCGAAAGATGGCTGGCAATCGACACATACTGTTATTCAGATTCTAGCCCCCGACATGCCTTTTTTAATTGATACCGTACGCATGGAAATTAACCGTCGTCATATGTCGGTACACACGGCACAGGCATCAACGATTTGTACGATACGCAGTGAAGTGGGCAAGCTGGATAAGCAAGCCTTTATGAATAGTCATATTGAAAATGGTGTTAACGAGGCCTTATTGTATCTAGAGATTGATAAGCATTCGGATAATGAGATTCTTCAAGACATACAGAATAAGCTGTTCTCAGTACTCTCTGAATTAAGCTATTGTGTTGAGGATTATCCAAAATTTATAAAAGCGATTGATGATATTTCAGAAGAACTAAAACAGTTGCCTTATGAGCGACCAGAAGAAGACGTTGATGAGTCCTTGCAATTTCTCCACTGGCTTTCGAGTGGACATTTTACTTTTCTAGCTTACGATGAATTCAGTATTGTTAATGAGAGTGATATCGCCTACGTCATTAGACATAAAGATAAAAACCTCGGTACCTTTCGGTATATTCAAACAGACAGTAACAAGAAAAAAATTATCGAACTGCCTGCAGAAATACAAACGTTTATGCTTAGCGATACCATGATTAATTTTTTTAAATCAGGCTCGAAAAGCCGTATTCATCGACCAGCCTATTCGGATTATGTCGTGGTTAAACGTTTTAATGAGAAAGGAGAAGTTATTGGCGGTGTACGTTTTATGGGATTGTATACCTCAACTGTTTATCTGGAAACACCCATGCATTTTCCCATTGTTCGCCAAAAAATTGAAAAAGTGTGGGAAATGGCTGATATAGACCCGAGGTGCTATAGCGGGAAAGAGTTAAATAGAATTTTAGAGATTTTTCCGAGGGATGAATTAATTCAATCCACCGAGGAGCAGTTGTTTAATACCACTATTGGTATTTTAAGCATGAAGGAGAGGCGTCAAACACGTATGTTTATTCGTAAGGATACTTACGGGAAGTTTATTTCTTGCCTTTGCTTTTCACCAAGAGACAGCTTTAATACAGAACTTCGCGTAAAAATGCAAAATGTCCTATCAGAAGCGTGGCATGCGATAGATGCAGAATTCGATGTACTTTTCAGTGAATCTATTTTAACGCGTGTTTATTTTGTTCTGCGTTTAGATCCTAGCTCCCCCGTCGATGTTGATATAAAAGCCGTTGAAAGGAAGATCCAGCAAGTCACAAGATCTTGGGTGGAGGATTTACAAGAAGCACTGATTAATGATGTGGGGGAGGAAAAAGGCAATGCACTATTTTTTAAATACCGTACCGCATTTCCCGTTGCTTATAGAGAGGATTTTTCAGCGCATACAGCCACCATGGATATACAAACGATTGAAGGGCTGAAAAGTAGTAGCAATCAAGATATCAGTATGAGTGTTTCCCAAGAAGAGGCGGCTAATCATGATAGCGACCAACTCAACTTTAAACTGTTTACAACCATAGGTTTTTTACCTCTGTCTGATTTGTTACCTGTTTTAGAAAATTTTGGTTTACGTGTGATTGGTGAGCACCCATACCGCGTAGAGCTTCTTGGTGGTGAAAAAGTATGTATCCATAGTTTTTCTATTGTCTATACCTTGGCTGAACGTGTCGATATGCAGGCAGTGAAGTCATTATTTCAGCAAGCTTTTCGACAAATATGGGAAGGTATTGCTGAAAATGACAGTTTCAATAAGTTGGTATTGGGCGCGGGGATTGATTGGCGCGATATCGCCATGCTCAGGGCCTATGCGCGTTATATGAAGCAAACGTTATTTGGTATCGGAGAGCAATATATTGCAGATACTTTAGTCCGTTATATTTCTATGAGTAAATTGTTAATTCAGGCATTTAAGGCGCGTTTTGGTGTTTACCCTGATTGGACTGAAAAGCATAGGAATAATGTTTTTAATGAAGTTGAAAGGGAATTTCTTGTTTCATTAGATCATGTTGAACAATTAAATGAAGACCGTGTTTTTCGATGCTATCTTGAGCTCATCAAGGCAACACTCCGGACAAATTTTTTCCGATTAAATGATGCCGGCGACCCTAAAAACTATTTATCGCTCAAATTAAACTGCCACGCTATTTCTTATTTGCCCCAGCCTGTGCCTATGTTTGAAATATTTGTTTATTCGGCGTGTGTTGAAGGTGTTCACCTGAGAGGAGGGAAGGTTGCGCGTGGCGGTTTGAGGTGGTCAGACCGAAACGAAGATTTTAGGACTGAAGTGCTTGGATTAGTTAAAGCACAACAAGTTAAAAATGCGATTATTGTACCTGTCGGTGCGAAAGGCGGTTTTATCGCAAAAAAAGTGACGCCAGGTATGACACGTGATGAAACGTTAAAGGAAGGTATAGAAAGTTATAAGACATTCATTAACGCGCTAATTGATGTGACAGATAACCTTGTTGATGCAGAAGTTGTTCCTCCAACGCAGGTGGTTCGACATGATGACGATGATGTTTATCTTGTCGTGGCTGCAGATAAAGGAACAGCAACCTTTTCTGATATATCCAACGCCATAGCTATTGAGCGAGGGTTTTGGCTGGGTGATGCCTTTGCGTCGGGCGGATCTATTGGCTATGACCATAAGAAAATGGGCATTACGGCCAAAGGTGCGTGGATCTCAGTCCAGAGGCATTTTCGTGAAAAAGGGTTAAATATACAAAAAGAGAACTTTACGGTTGTGGGTATTGGCGATATGTCCGGCGATGTTTTTGGTAATGGCATGTTGTTGTCTCCTTGTATTGAGTTAACAGCTGCTTTTAATCACCAACATATTTTTATTGATCCGATGTCTGACGCCTCGGCGAGTTATGCAGAGAGACAACGATTATTTAATCTTCCGCGATCATCTTGGGCTGATTATGATTCAGCGCTTATTTCAGAAGGGGGAGGTGTCTTTCTTCGCACCGCCAAATCGATTGCGATGACAAACGCGATGAAAGCACGGTTTAAAATCTCTAAAAACCAGTTGACGCCCACCGAGTTTATTAAAGCCTTATTAAAAGCACCCGTTGATTTAATCTGGAATGGCGGAATAGGCACTTATATAAAAAGTAGCTATGAAACACATGCCGAAGTGGGCGATAAAGCGAATGATGGCCTGCGTATTAATGCAAAAGAAATCTCCGCCAGTGTTGTTGGTGAAGGTGGGAATTTAGGCCTTACACAACTTGCCCGTGTTGAATTCTCTTTGCTTGGGGGCGCGTGTTATACCGATTTTATTGATAATGCAGCAGGTGTGGACTGTTCAGATCATGAAGTTAACATCAAGATTATGTTAAATGATCTTATTCAGAGTCAGCAGTTATCATTTGAAGAGAGAAATCGTTTTTTCTTAGAAATGACGCAAGCTGTCTCATCATTGGTGCTCAAGAATAATTACTATCAAACGCAAGCAATGACCTTTGCCAGTAAAGAGTCTTCCGAATTACTCGATGACTATTTAGGGTTCATCAGAGATTTTTCTGAGGCGGGTAAGCTTGACCGGGCATTAGAGTTTTTACCTGATGAAGATGTTGTCAGGGAGCGTATGGTTGATGGTGTGGGGTTTACCAAGCCGGAGTTGTCGGTGTTGATTTCATATGCTAAGTCGGATTTAAAAGAGCAGCTGAATTGCGATGAAATTAGTCAAGATACGTATTTAATTCGGTTTCTCGAAAAGGCCTTTCCTCTGCAGTTAGTGCAAAGCTACCCCGAACAATTAAGTGAGCATAAACTAAGAAGAGAAATTATCGCTACTCAACTTGCCAATGATATGGTTAATTTTATGGGGATTGTTTTTGTCAGCAGGCTTATGCATTCCCACTCGGGTAAAACCGTGTTCGATGTAGCGAAGGCGTATGTGATAGCACGCGAAGTGTTTGATTTAGAAAATACGATGGAAGCTATTTGTGCCTTAGATTATAACGTGTCTACCTTAACACAAGAGCAAATGATCTATTTTATGGTGAGATTAATACGTCGAGCGAGCCGGTGGATTTTAATCAATCGCCGTGCCGATTTAGATGTGGCCAGTGAAGTTGCTTTTTTCAAAGCAGGGGTTGATACGGTTAAAACGAATCTCCCTATTTTCCTTAAAGGAAACTCGAAAGAAGCGATGAAAGCACGATTTGAAAACTATACGCGGCAAGGAGTTGATGAACAGTTAGCCGGATTTATTGCATCTTCCGGCGTTATGATCTCTACCTTGGGTATCGTTGATGTGGCTCATCAAACAAGTTATCAGGTAGAAAAGGTTGCCGAGGCTTATTTTGCATTGAGTGAAATGCTTTCTCTCGACTGGGTTTCTGAGCAGATCAATAATTTACCTATTTGCTCTCATTGGCAGGAGCTTGCCAGAATCACCTATAGGGCAGACTTGGAACGTATTTTACGCTCATTGACGAAATCTGTTTTACTTAATGTTGGCAGTGAGAATGATAGTGTGTCGGATAAGCTTTCACACTGGCTGAGTGATTGTAGCTATGTGGTCAGTAAGTGGCAGGATTTGCTGGATGAAATAAAGCCGTACGAGCAGCTTGAGTACCCTATGTTTTCCGTTGCGCTTACAGAGCTTCAGCAAATTTCTCAGCTGTTTAAAGCTGACGCCTAATGGAAGATGAGTCGTGTCAATATGAGCAGGATAATGGCTACTTATTTTGATGAATGTAGACTGGCTTCGCCTGAATCACGCTCTCCAGCGGTAAGCTAATGGTAAACGTGGTGCCAACGCCCGGTTTGAACCCAACAGAAATCCGGCCTTTGGCTTCTGTGATTAACTTTTTGATTGATGCCATGCCAAGTCCTGGTTTTTTTTCGCTGCCGATTTCTTTGTGTGTAGATAAGGCAGGGGAAAAAATCAATGAGACTATATCCTTCCTTGTCATTGTTTCCGCTATTTTAGGCGTTACAAGTTTTTTCTGAATGGCTACACTAAGGATCTTATTAAGGTCTAACCCTCTGCCATCATCGCGAAAGCTAAACTCAAAATAGCCATTGCTACGTTTCGTAAGCCGTATATTAATCATCCCGACCATTTTTTTATTGCTCTCTGTTCGTTCCTGTATGGGTTCAATGCCATGTGTTATTGCATTTTCTATCAACTGTGTTGAGAGCGTGTTGATAAGGTCTAGGAACGCCTCTGAAAAATCATAATCATTGAGCCCGCTATGAATAAGCTCGATAGCTTTATATTGTGTTTTCGCCATATCCTTTGCGAGCTGTTCAAAATGATCCGAATTAAAACATTTAGCTCTGCTGGAGAGTAGTTTATCTGCTTTAGGTGCCGGGTTAAGGTTCATTACTTCTTGCAACAAAATTTTATAGTTCTCCATCTGCGATTTTAAGATATCAAGCTGATTTTCTAGGATAAAAAAATCATGGCTGGTAAGGCTAACTTTATTGAGGAGTTCGGTGATTTTATTTTGGAATTGAAGAGCAAGCTTAGAAAAATGGTCTAGGTGGAGTGTATCTGAACGGTTTTTAAAGTCATGCACAAGCGTAAGCATTCGGCGGGATCTGTCGGTGTATTGGCCTTTGTTGTTGAGTAGAGGCGTTAAGATTTCACTGACAACATTAAAAGTGTTTAGGCTATCCTGAATATAGGTATCAAGTAGCTCTCTATTGTTTTGCGTGATGTTTAATAGCAGGGAGACTTGTTGTTTTTTTGAGTGTTGCTCTATCTGTGAATTTTTTTCACGCGCCATCTGTTCAGTGATATCGGTAACAGTGACTAAAATAGAAGGATTATCTGTACTCAGCACATCTTGAGAGAAATCAAAATGGATGACTTTTCGAACGGAATCGTTATCTTCTGTGAATGTTATAATTTCTATTTTGCTGAGAGGGTTTACTGTTTGAGCTGTATCTCTAGTGAAAATTGACCGGATATAGCTCTCGGCATCCGCTATTCCTTTTTCTGAGAGGCTATTTATGAATAAAGATTGAAAGGGCGATTCATTGAAATCATCCCGCTCAAAAATGCGTGAGAGTTCAGGCGAATTAAGACTTTTCATCTTTAAATCTTTATCAAGTAAAACCAACCCTGTTTTAATTCTGTTGATTATTTCTAAAGATTGTCTTTCTTCTAAGGTAACCTTCTTTCTTAGTACGTTTGTTTTTTTCGAGAAATAAAAGAAAATAATCAAAAAAGCGATCAGTGCAAAGCTTCCTAGCAACATCTGTGTATTTTTTGTTTGTGTGAGCGCTTGATTTGAAGATGTCTGTAGGTAATTTTTCAGTTGTAAGGTCGCATCCAGTATGCCAACGTTATATTGCGAGCCAGCGGCAATGGCATTAGCGAGTGAGTTTTGGAAAATTATTGAATTAGGGTTGTTGGCAATATTTAAGAAAATTTCGAGCTGTGTAAAAAAGGGCACCCATAGATTATCAATACGGTCTACTAAAGATTTACCTTTGGGTTTTTCTATGGCATCAATTAATGCGCGATTATTGCGTGTATCGAGCGTGTATCCACTCGATAAGAAGGCATTGTTTGTTGCGTTGAATAATTGTGCGGCTGCGTTTAGATCGGCTATCGCGTTATTAAGACTCATGGCGTTATGTGAGTTGTTTTTTATTTCTAACAGTATCTTTAGCATTTTTTGAGAGAGCATGCTTTGTCTTTCTGAGACATTAATGGCAACGCTATCATCGTTTAATTTTTTGGCATTATAAGCGTTGAGTAGTAGAACAGGCGCGATAAAAAAGCAGATAGCCGCTATGAGTGCAATGAGCTCCCCATTTTTCTTCAGGTGAAGTCCTACTCGCATGAATTTCCCTTTCTTAACGTGTTCACTGTTAGTAAAAATAATCTATTTACATGATATTAATCAAAATATGCTTACCTACTTAGCGGTTAATATCCGTTATCAAGAAGCGTAGCAGATAAGTAAAAAAGAAGACGAAGCATCGCGCTGATCACTATTGATATACCCATCGGAATTGGAGATGCAAGCGGGCGAATCCTCATGAGCTTACAGTCAGTAAGTGATTGGGGTGAGCGAGGCCAACGCCCTTGCATCTTCAAGTGTGATCGGTATAGGTTTATCTCTGTGAATAAAAAGCATTATTTATTCATGGCAAGGGAGTGAATCCGCTTTTTAAGAAACTAAGTATACAAAAGAGGGTTTTCCTCTTTGTTTATCGACAAGAAGAGAGGTACCGATATGTTCCAACAAAAATTTGTGCGAACGTTAGCGGCAAGTGTCACCTGTAGTTTACTGATATTTAGCGGATATATTTTTGCTAGCATGCAAGTAGGGGCGAGCAGCAAGAGCGTAGCAGAGGAAATAATCAACAGGGAGGTGAGTAATCTCACAGACAAGCTACAGCTAACTGTGCAGCAGCAGCAAACCATCAAGCCTATTTTGGAAAAAGCACATAAGGCGAAGCTAGATATACGCGAGCAAGCAGGCCTTAATGAGAATGGCGTGCCTAGGGGGAAAACTTTACCTGCTTCCGAGCACCGCAAATTAATGAAAAATCTGCGCGATATTGATAAACAAACCAATAATGCGTTTATAAAAGTGCTGGATAAAAAGCAAATCAAACAGTGGAAATCATGGCGGACCGAGAAGCAAAACAATCATCGGCATTTTCGCAAAGTAGACAATGGAGGACGCTAGGCTAGACAGAGATGCTTTCCTTTTGGCGCTATGATCATAGCTATGTCGAATTGCACAGGAAGCGTTAAAAGTAGGTTTATTTTCGGAACTGTGAGAAGTCAGCTTCCCGTTTTTCAATAAAAGCCACAACGGCTTCGATATTCTCTGGGCCGCCAGCCAGTTTATCCATGTTGGCTTTCTCAATGACAAGTGCATTATTAAGACCTGTCGTATGGGCAGCTTTTAAGCATTGTTTCGTTGCCTGAAGTGAGTTAACAGGCCATTTGGCAATTTCCATTGCTTTTGTTTGCGCGTGCGCGAGTAATTTGTCATTGGCTATTCGGGCATTGGCAATGCCGGAAAAAACAGCCTTTTCTGCATCAATCCACTCGGCAGTATAAAATAATTCTGCCGCGCGTCGAGAGCCAATCATTTGTTGGAGGGTATAGCTTGCAGCAAACTCGGGTACGAGCCCAAGGCTAACAAAGGGCAGTCGCATTTTGAGTGAATCGCCAACATAAATAATATCGCAATGGAACAATAGCGTCGCACCACCGCCAACCGCAGTGCCTTTGGCAGCACCGATTAGGGGCTTGTCGAACTGGCATAAGGTGCGTTGAGCTTGGTAAAAAGGGTGCTCTTCTTCTGTATCGCCACTGTTAAAATCATTGAGATCCATGCCTGCTGAGAAATCCTCGCCTGTGCTGGATATCAATACACAAGCGACTGCAGAGTTTTCTTGTGCTGATGTCAGTGCGCTCGAAAAAAATGCCCACATGTCTTTATTGAATGCATTTTTCTTGTTGGGGCGATTGAGTTCGAGGTGTAAAACACCTTCGTCGCTCAATGTTTGTAAGATTAAATCGGTCATATGTTCACACTAATCAGTATGTGCCATTTCAGGCATTTTTTGAGGTCGCTTATTAAGCACCTGGTTTTCAATAAAAGATTTTATTTCGTAAGGCTTAAGTGGCTTGGAAAAGTAATAACCCTGTATCGTATCGCACTTGGCATCTTTCAAAAACTGATACTGCTCTTTTGTTTCTACGCACTCAGCAACCACTTCTAGTCCAAGGCCTTGACCTAGGGTAAGGATTGCTTTGACGATGCCGTCATTCTCTGGGCGAGTGCCGAGTTTTTTTATAAAACTGCCGTCGATTTTAAGTGTCGATACAGGGATGTCGACAAGGTAGCTTAAGCATGAATAGCCAGTACCAAAATCATCAAGTGCAATGGATATGCCGGTATTTTTTAATAAGTGCAAGTTTTTCTGGCATTGTTGGTCCGCATCAAGGAAGGTTTCTTCGGTAATTTCAAGCTCGATATATTGCGTATCTATTTTGTAAAAGTTGAGTTTGTTTTCAATGAATGAGAGCAGGCTTTGTTCTGCGAGGTGGCTAGGGGATAAATTAAGCGCAATTTTGATGGGTTGTAGCCCTAATAATCGCCATTCAGCATGTTGCTTGCAACAGGCTTCGATGACAAATTCACCGATTCTGTTGATCAATCCAATCTCTTCGGCGATGGGTATAAACCGACTCGGTGGTACAAACCCTAAATCATCATCGTACCAGCGTAATAAGGCTTCTACACTGGATAGTTGGCCGGTTTTTACGTTGATTTTAGGCTGATAAACGAGGCTTAGCGCTTTGTTTTCTAGTGCCTTACGAAGCTTTGTCTCCATTGATAGTTGATCTTTGAATCCGTCATCCATTTCAGGTTCATAATAGGCAATGGTACCTGCACCTTTAAGTTTTGCCTTGTTGGCGCTGATGTTGGCACGTTTTAACAAACTTAATGGATCAGTTCCGTCTTTGGGGTAAATGGATACGCCTATACAGGCCGAGAGCTGGAATTCTTTTTGATCAAAAAGAATAGGGCTCTGTAATGCTTGTGTTAGTGAATTCAGGAGGGTATTAAGTGCTTGTTGCGAAATGTTTTTAACAAAAAAGACAAATTCATCGCCACCCCAGCGTGCGATATCTTCACTGTTTTTATAGACGGCAGTGATGCGCTTGGCAATGATACTTAAGACTTTATCGCCTGCATGATGGCCGAGTACATCATTGATGTTTTTGAAGCGATCGAGGTCGATAAAAATAATGGCAAATAATTGGGTTGAGTCTGTGTCGAGACTCAGAGATTTTTCTAACCGCTCCACAAAGAAATGCCGATTAGGTAATTTTGTCAGGCTATCGTAGTTAGCTCTTTGATACAGCTGTCGTGTACGCAAGTTTACAAGATCTTGTAACTCATCACCCTGCGCCTTGAGCTTTAAATCTCTCAACTGAATGGCATCAATCATGGCGTTGAAACTGTGAATGAGTTGGCCTATTTCATCTTGTGAGTTCGCTTGTAAGCGCTGACTGAAATCATTGCTTGATGTGATGTGTTGAATCAAACGTAGAAGGTCTTTGATGGGTTTACTGAGCCATTTGCGCATCAATAAAGAGAGGGTATAGGCGAGCAGTAAGCTGAAGAGAAATACCAACAAGGTGATCAGCGCATGATTGATCAGTTGGTGATAGTAGTTCTTGGTATCTTCGACGAGATATAAGTAGCCCATGAGCTCGTCATCAAGGTAAATAGCGTTAAGTATCGTGACCTTTCCTTCCGATATTTGTAAGCCGAGTTTCAGGGCTTTGATGTCGGGGCGAGGGTAATGGCCGCTATTAATATAATTGGCAAAAAAATGTTGGCCGGCATCAAAAACGCCCGCGTAAAGGACATGCGTATCTTGGGATAAGGAATTAAGTTGATCCTGTGCTGCGTGAGCATCTTGAAATAAAAGCGCTGTGGTTAGCGTGCTACCAATAACTTTGGCTTTGCTTTCAATTTCGTTGATTTGCCGTGTTTTATAATCGTTAACGTTGTTATAGAAGTACAAAGTAGCAGCGATCAATAAGGATATCGCATTAATGGTAACGATAATCAGTATTTGTTTAGACAGTAAGGATAAGGACTGATACCAATTCATCGAGAGAGTGCTGTTTGTTGGTGCCTGCCGATGCTTAGCAAGCTATTGTTAGCTTATTGGTGGAACCCAAAATAGCGCCGCAGTTTACCATTAAACACCTGATAAGAAAAAGATTTATCGATTTTAGGAGGCTGCTATTTGAAAAAGTGATCCCGTTAATTATTTAAAGGCAATTGTATATCAGTGTTAAGTTCGTCACAACTTTATTGGTGCTTTATGATGTTCATCGAGCATCAAGGAGCAAGTAGTGTTCAACAGTTGTTATCTTTTTTTTACGGAATTATTTGTTAATTAATAGGCCGAATAAAAGGTTTATACTTTTATGGGGTCTATATGTCGTTATTCATTGCCATTTTATTTTCAATCTGCCTTTTACTTTGTCAGCACTTTTCTCATGCGAGGCCTGAATATACAGAGGATACAGGCCGGAAGACGGAGATTAGATATTTTAAGGCAAAAAATAACAGCACAGGAGATGATTATCCTCTAGCTTTGGTTGCCCGATTTTTAAAAAAAGTTTCTGGTGCTGGTGCTGGTGCTGGTGCTGCGAGTAAAAGAAACTTACGCGTTTTGTCACTTCAAGGTGATGAAACGGATGAATTAGTAGCTCGTTTAGCCCTGACTGATCAGGCTAAGGAGGATAATAGTATTGATAGAGGTCGTATAGATCCCGAAGATCTTGCAGAGGCGTTAGGGAGTCGTGATAATATTGCAAACCTTCAATTTCAGGTTGCTGAAGGAAAGGTTAAGCAGCTAACGAATTTCTTAAGTAAAGAGGGTTGTGGGTCTAGGAATAGAGAGTTAGGGAGGCAAGCTTTAAGGGTTCTGGATAAGAATAGTTATGAACAAAGCCTACTGATAAGGAAGTTAAACAGTGTCACGATGACAGGCTTAAGCGAGGACCAAGGTTATTCTATAGAGCCAGTTAAAGATCAAGGTGAGGTGGAAAAATATAATGGCATGCTTCTTGGGGAGCTAAATCGCGTGGTCAAAGGTCATCAGTATCAGAGAATAGCGCCACCTGAGATAAAGGAACAACAGAGACTCCCACGTAACACTTTCTCTAATGAGACAAACTCGTACCCCAGCCTTATGTTTCTTCCTTCAATGGTGCAGACAAATCAAGATGGCAGTAGTGAGGATTCTTCGGATGATTGTCAGTGGCGTAGTTTATCTACAGGCGATAATGCCAGGAATGCTGGAGACCACACCTCACCCTTTTCTTTAGCCGCACAGTTAGGCTATGAAAAAATAGAGCCGCCGGCATCTTAATGTGTGATTAGCTTTAGTTTTTAAGGAGCAATGATAACCATTCTTTAATACGTTTAATGGATAGGTTGTCGTTTGACTCACACCAAAAAACAGCAACGCCGGCTCGCCCGATTTCAATTGCCTTAAAGTCATCGGGCAGTTCAGCTAATATAGATTGCAGTTGTTCGAGTATTTTTCCATCAGGTTGTTTGTTGTGCGTCCAAAACCAGCGACCTGTATGATTAATGCTACGAACAGCGCAGTAGGTGCCAGGTAGGTGAGTTTCTTTCGGCAAAAAATAAGCAACCGTATTTTTTAAGGATGCGTAAGTTTCTTTTAATCCATCATCAATATCTGGCGATCGGATTTGTACCTGTAGCCCTTGTTTTAGTGCTTCCTGCCGCAACTGCTGTTGATGCTTTTCTCGGTCGGTAGGCATAAATTGCAATAAGGGGTAGGCCATCATGCCCAGTGTGATCAGGATGATGCCGATAACAATCAGGCTAGATGACATCATTTTTTTCCTTGTAATCGCATAAGTCTCTAATTAAGCAGTTACCGCATTTGGGTTTTCTGGCCATGCATGTATAGCGTCCGTGAAGGATTAACCAGTGATGCGCATCCACTAAAAAGGATTTGGGTATATGGTTGAGTAATTTTTTCTCTACCGCTAATACGGTTTTACCGGGGGCGATACCTGTACGGTTACTGACACGGAAAATATGGGTGTCGACCGCCATGGCCGGATGGCCAAAGGCGGTGTTCAAAATAACATTGGCTGTTTTACGCCCGACGCCGGGAAGCGCTTCTAAGGCCTCTCTATCATCGGGGACTTTGCTATTGTGTCTTTCAATTAAGAGGTCGCAAGTTTTGATAACATTGGCTGCTTTACTGTTAAACAGGCCAATCGTTTTGATGTATTTCTTTAATCCCTCTACGCCTAACGCAGCAATAGATTCTGGGGTATTAGCTACGGGGTAGAGCTTGTCGGTGGCTTTGTTGACGCCCACATCCGTTGCTTGTGCTGATAGGATGACGGCAATCAGCAACTCAAAGTCTGATGAATAATTCAACTCTGTTGTTGGGCGCGGATTATCGGCCTGAAATCGTTCAAAGATTGCCTGACGTTTTGCTTTATTCATCGTAACGGACTATGAGATTTTCCCCGTGACTCTGACACGTCGATCTTCTTTTGGTTCCTGCGTTTTCTTTGCTTGGATGATACGGTCAAAATAGCCATCCACTGAATTTTTGAGTGCAATCATAAAGCCCGTAAAGATAAATGCACCCGGTGGTAATACGATATATAAAAACTGCGGGTAATTAGGGAAGACTTGAATTTCCCAATTGTTGGCTATGTCGCCGAACAATAAATTCATGTCTTGAAAGACAATACCTGTGCCGAAAAGTTCACGAAAAAAGCCCAATAACACCATAACAAGGGTAAAGCCTAGTCCCATCATCAGCCCATCATAGGCAGAGGGAAGGATGCCATTTTTACAGGCAAAGCTGTCAGCTCGTCCTAGAATCACGCAGTTGGTTGTAATTAATGGCAAGAAAACGCCCAGAATCTCATACAGGCTATAGGTATATGCTTGCATAAGGATTTGGATGGCGGTTACAGAGGCTGCAATGATCATAACAAAAGCAGGTAATCTTACGGCATCGGAAACGATATTTCTCACGATGGAGACCGCTATATTTGAGGTTAATAGAACAAACGTTGTTGCTACACCCATACCAATAGAGTTGACCACTGAACCTGACATAGCCAATAAGGGACAAAGCCCTAAAAGTTGTACTAAAGCAGGGTTGTTTTTCCATAGGCCTAACCAGCCGATTTCTTTATAGCTAACACTCGACATGGCTAGTTTCCTTTGCTTGGAAGTGGTTTTTCGGCGTTTAACAGCAGCTCAATTCTGTGTTGCTTGTAGTAGAGCAGGGCTTTATGAACAGAGTCGACAACTGCACGCGGTGTGATGGTTGCCCCTGTAAACTGATCAAATTCACCGCGGTCTTTTTTGACCCCCCATTGTCCTGAGGGTGTATTATTGAGTGTTTTACCATTAAAACTTAAGATCCAATCAGCTTTTTTGATGTCTATTTTATCGCCAAGACCGGGTGTTTCGGCATGGCTGATAACTCTCACACCGATAATCTCACCGGTAATACTCACGCCGACAATGCTGTTGATCGCACCGCCGTAGCCGTTCGGTGTTCGTGTGGGAAGGATAAAAGCGGTGGCTTTCCCTGCTTTGCGTGCAATGTATATTTTTTGTGTTTTCTTGAGTTGTAACCAGTTTTTATCTTGGGTTTCGACAAAGTCATCGAGCAAAATATTATCGCGCAGGTCTTGCGGGATCACTTGCTCAAGCGCTTTAGATTTTACTTTGCGAAGGCTTTCTTGACGTTTTTCACGTGTGCCTATTTCTGTCAAGGCAATGCTGCCTGCAACAACAACGGCAAAAAGACCCAGAAGCAAGCTGTTTTTACTGATGGCTTGAGTGAGCATTGTTATTTTCCATACCCATAAGTACGTGGCTGAGTGTAATGATCGATAAAAGGCGCTGCAAAGTTCATTAAAAGCACGGCAAAGGCGATGGCGTCTGGGTAATTTCCGTATACACGAATGATATAAACGAGAATGCCGATACAGGCACCGAAGACGATTCTACCGCGCGTACTGACGGCTGATGAGACGGGGTCGGTGGCAATAAAAAACGCACCTAGCATGGTTGCGCCGCTAAAGAGGTGAAAGAAAGGCGAGCCGCCGGATGCAGAGCTACCGCCATCGTAGCCAATCAAGGCCACCAGTGAGAGTGCAATTAATAAACTAACGGGCGTGTGCCATGTGAAAATTTTCCGCGCTAATAAATACAGACCGCCGAGCAAGAAGCCTGCATTGACCCATTCCCAGCCAACGCCAGCAAAAATACCAAATTGTGAGGTTTCATTAAAGAGTTGATCCGATGTAAGGCTGGTATTTTGCTTCATGACATCTAATGGCGTTGCCATGGTGTGGGCATCAATGATGTTGATAAAGCCGAAGTTATTTAAGAATGCTTCTTTTAAACCAATAAAACTTGCCCCGTCAGCGCCTATGGGTGCGGCCCACTGCGTCATTTGTACGGGCAGTGAAATGAGGAGAATAACATAGGCAACCATCGCGGGATTGAATGGGTTATATCCTAAGCCGCCATAAAGATGTTTGGCGATGATAATGGCAAAAGACACGCCGATCATGGTGACCCACCAAGGCGCGTAAGGCGGTAAGGCAATAGCGAGGAGTACAGCTGTGACAACCGCACTGTAATCACGCAAGTAAAACATCACCGGTTTTTTACGGATTTTAAGCATTAAGGTTTCTGCTAAAACAGCAAGCAGAGAGGCCCATAAGATATTAACAAGTGTGCCAAATCCAAAGAAATAGGTCAGCGCAAACACGCCAGGTATGGTTGCCAGTAACACCTGCTGCATCACCCAGCTTGTGTGCGTTTTGTTATGTGCGTGCGGTGATGTAATGTTTAACAGTGCCATGTCAATATCCTAAAGGCGTTACAGCGATTCAAGTTCGGCTTGCAATTTCGCGCGTTTATCTTGGAACTTTGCGAGTGTGCTTTCGAGAATGTCCGCTTTATCATCACCGGCAGCTTTAGCTGCTTCGAATTTTGTTTGCGTACTTTTAATGCGTTTATCAAGAGAGATTAAATCTTTTTGCAAACGCGCTTCAGGCGATAAGGCCTCTGCTGATTGTCGCTTATTCTTAGCGCGCTCTATAGCGGCTTGAACGGGGTCATCAGAAGGTACCGGCTGTTCTTTTACTTGTTCTTCTACGACAGGCTCGATAGCAGCGGGCTTGGTAAGTTTAGCTAACTCCGCTTGAGCTGAGCTGAGCTTTGATCGCATTTTTTCGAGTGAAGTTTGGAGTATATCTGCCTTATCATCGCCGCTGTCTTTTGCTATCTGGTATTTTTCTTCAGTGGCTTTGACGCGTTTCTCTAAGCCTGTAATATCTTTTTTGAGCTTATCTTCGGGGCTTAATTTGTCAGCACCGCCGCGTGCGGCTTGCGCTTTGGCAATGGCGGCGGCAATAGGGTCATCATTTTCAGGTGCTGACGCTGTGTCTTTGGCAGCTTCTATGGGCGTTAAATCGACAAGTGCTTTTTTGGCATCTTTTAGCTTCGTTTCGAGTTTCTCGACAGAGGCCTCAAAAGCAGGGAGGTTTTGATCGTTACTGCTCGCGGCGGCATCCAATTTATCTTTCGATTTTTTTAAGCGCTTTTCTAGCGAAGAAACCGTTTCTTTTGCTTTATCGAGCGGCGATAATTTTGGCGCATCGCCGGATGCTTTTGCTTTAGCTCGGGCTATGGCAGCTGCAACGGGGTCATCTGTTTTTTCTGGTGTAAGTGTAGATGTAGGTGCTTTCTTTTTCTCTGTGCGTGCTAGCGCTTCAGCGATAGTGGCTTTATCGGTTGTTGTTTGTTTCGGGGCGTTAGCTTTTGCTTGCCGTGCTTTTCGCTTCGCTTCTTTTTCTGCTTCTGCTTTTTCTAGCCGTTCTAATCGGGCTTCAAACCGCGTTTTAGCATATTCCGCTTTCTTGGTGTCTTGCTCTGTTTGTCGAATATCCGCTTTCGATGCGCGATAGTATTGCACCAAAGGGATGTTGCTTGGGCAAACAAATGAACAAGCGCCACATTCAATACAGTCCATCAAATGATGCTTCTTCAAGCCATCTTGGTCTTTTGCTTGAGAAAACCAATAAAGCTGCTGGGGTAAGAGACTGGCTGGGCAGGCTTCTGCACAGATGCCGCAACGAATACACGCTTGCGCCGGCGGGGGAGCAGGTAGTTCTTTTGTGTCAGGTGCGAGAATACAGTTAGTTGTTTTCACCACGGGCACATCGGTTGTTTGGATAGTGAACCCCATCATTGGGCCACCTGCAATCACACGCCCGGATTTGTTGGCATCATAACCACTGAGCGCGAGGAGATCTTTTACTTGTGTGCCAAGGATCACTTCGTAATTTTTTGGCGTAGAAACGGCATTACCCGTGACAGTCGTAATCCGTGAAATTAACGGTTCACCAAAATGAATGGCTCGATAAATCGCTTGTGTGGTGCCGATGTTCTGGCAAACGACGCCGACATCAGCAGGTAGGCCGCCAGATTTGACTTCCTTTCCTGTCAGAATTTTAATGAGCTGTTTTTCACCCCCAGAAGGGTATTTTGTAGGGAAAACAACAATCTTGATGTTGGTGTCTTTTGCTGCAGCCTGTAGGGCATTTATGGCCTGCGGCTTATTATTTTCAACGCCAATTAATGTTTCTTGCGGGCAGAGCAGGTGTTGAAGTACTTTAATACCCTCGATAATCTCGCCTGCTTTTTCTTGCATCAAGATATCATCGGCTGTGATGTAAGGTTCGCACTCTGTACCGTTGATGATGAGCTGCTCGATCGTTTTATCGGTGGCGAGTTTTACCCGGCTTGGAAACCCTGCACCTCCCATTCCGGCGATACCTGCGTTGTTGATAATCTCAAGCAGATCATTTTTATCGAGCGTGCTGTAATCACTGGCAGGGGTTAATGGATGCCACGTGTCCAGGCCATCCGTTTCGATGATGATGCATGGTGCATTCATGCCGGATGCATGCACGATAGCGCGTGGTTCAATGGCTGTAATCGTTCCTGACGTTGAAGCGTGTATCGCAGCACTGACAAAGCCTTTAGGTTTTGCAATCATCTGCCCTTTGAGTACTTTATCACCAATGCTGACAATAGCTTCTGCAGGTGCACCAATATGCATGCCTAAAGGTAGAATAATTTCAGTAGGAATGGGCGCAATACTAATGGGTGAGCCGAGAGATTGGGTTTTGTTTTCAGGGGGGTGAATGCCGCCTGGGAGTGTCCAGGTTTTATGTTTAGCCATCGCGTTCATACGGCTTCCCCTCGTAAATCTGTGGCTATAAGTTGTGCTTGTGCTGGGGTTTTTGGAAGTGACCAGTGCCAGTTTTGCATCGTGGTTTCTATCGGTCGCATGTCGATGCAGTCAACGGGGCAGGGTGCTGTACACAAATCGCAGCCTGTACATTCGCTGGTGATGACAGTATGCATGTGCTTGGCGGCACCTAAAATGGCGTCAACAGGGCAGGCCTGAATGCATTTAGTGCAGCCGATGCATTCGTCTTCTCGGATGAAAGCAATGGCTGGTGGTTTTTCTTCTGCATCTAAGGGCTTTACTTCAACGTCTAATAGATCGGCGAGATTTTGAATAGTTGCCTCGCCACCTGGTGGGCAACGATTGATCTCTTCGCCGTCTGATATGGCTTCGGCATAAGGTTTGCAGCCTGGGTAGCCGCATTGGCCGCATTGCGTTTGTGGTAAGAGTGTGTTGATTTGATCAACAATGGGGTTGCCTTCAACTTTGAATTTAATCGATGCAAATCCTAAGATGCCACCGAAGATGATCGCTAAGCCGCCCAGCGCGATCAATGCTGACAGCAGGGTATGTTCTTGTAAAAATACTAACATCAATTCTTCCTAAAGCTGGACGAGTCCAGAAAATCCCATAAAAGCTAAAGACATAAGACCAGCTGTGATCATACTGACGGCAGCACCTTGGAAGGGTTTGGGGACGTCAGCGACAGTCAGGCGTTCACGCATGGCCGCAAATAATACCAGCACTAATGAAAATCCAGCTGCTGCGCCAAAACCGAAAATGAGGGATTCTATGAAGTTGTGTTCTTTATTGATGTTTAAGAGCGCTACGCCTAAAACGGCGCAGTTGGTTGTGATTAAAGGTAAAAATACGCCGAGAACTTTGTGTAGCATGGGGCTTGTCTTATGAACGACCATTTCGGTGAATTGAACGACAACAGCGATAACAAGGATAAAGGAAATAGTTTGTAGGTATTCAAGCCCGAGTGGTGCGAGTATGAAAGTATTTGTTAGGTAAGAGCAAACGGAGGCAAGTGTGAGTACAAAGGTGGTTGCTGCCGACATGCCAATAGCCGTTTCAAGCTTGCCAGATACGCCCATAAAGGGACAGAGGCCAAGAAATTGAACCAGTACGAAGTTGTTAACCAGCACGGCGCTGATAAACAAGAATGATAAGTCTTGCAGCATGATAAATAAGGAACCCTAGGTGCTAATAACGTTCTAGTCTAAATTAAAACATCAATCATACACAAACTGCATATTAAAAAAAGGCGGTTTTTGCGTTATTGAGACTTACATTTGTTCAGTTTGTTATTCTAATTCAATGAGTTAGTGGGTTTTTCGGGTTGATAAAAACTTGTGATAAGCGTTATTGAATAGGTTGATGCTGGTTATGCTGTAGGTGCGCTGCCAGTATTTAAGGTTACCAATAATCCATTCATTTGGACGTGTTACTTGATCCCTCAAGCGTTTTCTGGTCATGATGTTGTATTAATCAACGGGAGGATTTATGGGGTATATGGGCCTTTGTGTTTGCTTGGGGTGTAAGTATTAAAAGTTGTCTGTGCTCCAATAGGGTAGTTTCTATGATAGGACGATGTTTCTAGGGGGAGTGTTCTTGCGATTTATAAGGTGAGCCACTTTTTAGCATGGCATGCTTTCTAATTTGATTCATACCCGTTTCGTTACGTGTGCTAGCGGTGCTTAATTCAGGTTGTTTATATCGAAATTAAAATAATACTGTTTTTGTGTTTTAAATATATAACGCTTGTGTAAAGATTTTTTACTGTAAATTTTTAGTTATAGATTGTTGTTTTGTAATGATTTATAAGGTTTTATTTGTTGATTATATTTAATGATTTACAGTAGAACTTATCATTTATTTTTTTCTCAAAATCTTGTATTTAAATTTAATGGGGTTTTTTATGAAAAAAAAATTAATAATAGTTCTTATGTCATCGAGTGTTTTGTTGGTTTCAAATGTGAATGCACATAAGGTATCCAAGAAAGAAGCTTTATTTCTCGGCGCTGGTGTTGCAGGCCTTGTTTCGATTGTGGCGGGTGGCGTTGGTTTAGCCGTACATTCGGTTAAGTTGAGTAACGCTAAAAATGCTTTGGAACATAAAAACACCTTACTCAGTAAACAGGTTGAAACGCTTGCTGATAGAATGGATCAATTAAGTTCTGCGACGAGCCGTTTGGACGGTACAATATTTAATAAAATGTCGAGCGATATTAATACATTATCTATGCGACATGAAGATTTGCAGGCAAGGCATTTAAATCTAGCAACAAAAATGGAAGGTTTATCAACTGTATCAAGCCTTAATGATAAAGAAATTGTCAGAGCTACGTTAAGTCAGGCACATGCCGATGTGGCTAGAGTTGATAGTGTTATGAGTAAAGTGGAGGATGTTTACGGAAGGTTAGCTCGGTTAGAAACAAGTAATCGCTTGAATACTGAGCGTAGTATGACGCATCAGGTGACATTGACATCATTGGCTGAAAATCAAGAAGATCTTAATACGAGTGCTCAGAAGCAAAATGTACGTTTAAAAGAGAATGCTGATAGTATTTCTTTATTGGCGAATGCCCAATATCAGATCGAACAGGGTATTGAAGCGCAAAAAGTAGGCTTAAATAGAATTCAAGATAATGAAAGTCGAATGTTTGCACTTTCTAAGGCTCAAGATAAAATCATTGCAGATCTCGCGATGCAAAATAAGCGCCTAGATGTTGGGCTTGCTAATGCAGGTAAAGTTGAGTCAATTGCATCTGAACAAGAGATGCTTAGACAAGACGTTTCAGCGCAAACTTCCCATCTAGAGCGAATTGCGCAAGCAACCGACGGACTTATTGATCATCAAAAAGAGATAGAGACTTGGATTGAAGATAACTCAAGGAAATCGCAAGCACAGGACGGAAGTTGGACGACGAGACTTTTGAAATTTCCAATTGATCAAAGCGTAAAGCTTAAGCCGGTAAGACCGATAGAATCTGATTATGTTAACGTCGATTTAACTTGGGATCATATACTTGAAAATTACGACCTTGTAGGTGATCAAGAAACCAAATAAGTACCCTTGATGGTTTGGCTGACTCTTAACTCTTAGATTCAGTCTTTATAACCTCTTTAGTATTGTAACCCTGAAATTCTTCGGGGTTTTATTTTTCTAGCCTTCGTAGAAATAATCATTTGCACTTTGTATGTGTGGGAAGAGATGTAAATGGTTTAATAATATGTCTAACCTCTCCGTCTATTTTATTGAATATTAGTATGGCTGTTTTACCCGAGTGTTTTTAAACCTCTCGCGAGAGTGGAAATCCATCTTTTATTACAGCAAGTAAATGTTTAAATTAGATAGATCAGTTTTTCTAGTGAGTATATTTTTATCGCATAAAATAATAAAAATATGTTATTTGTACCTCTCCATCAAGTTTTTAAGTGCTATTAAGTGTGTGATGGGTACAGTACAGCAGCACCATTATTCAGATTTTAAATGATAATCCGTGATTGTTTAACTGTTATATACCGGTCACCCTTGAAGATGCAAGGGCGTTGGCCGCACTCGCTCACCCCAATCACTTACTGACTGTAAGCTCATGGGAATTCGCTCGCTTGCCGCCTTATTGCATCTCCAATTTCGATGGGTATAGATCTGATGCATGAGGCGTCCATTTATAGTGATTCAACTTATAAAAATATTGAGATATGAAGCTAAATACAATGGGTAGATATTTTAAATAATTTAAAGAATGATTGAACTTAAACTGCAGTTAAATGACAAATATTCCGGCCTTAACTGTTACAGATAGGAATATTTATGAAAACTAAATTGTTTATGGGTGCTTTAGTTATAAGCGCGATCCTCTCGGGTCAAGCGCAAGCAAAAAAAACGCCTTCGAAAGACCTTTTGCTTTATGGTGCAGGTGCTGTAGTGACACTTTTGTCTGTATCTGCAGGTGTAGGCCTTGTGGTTCATAAATTCAATGTTGATAAAGTGACCAAAGATTTAGACAAAAAAAATATTGCGCTTTCTTCGAGTATTGATAACTTAAAAGATAGCGTAAACCAAGTTGTCAATTACTGTAGTAGTGGGTTAACTAACCTTGAAGAGAAGATGAATAAATTTCATGGTGTCTCTAATGAGATGAGTGAGTCTGTCTCGGTTATGAATGTAAGTGAGAGTGAGAGTGAGAGTGAGAGTGAGGGTGAGGGTGAAAGTTTAAGTGGGAGTGAGACTTTATTGGAAGATTCAGATGTTGATGCTACTGATGGTGGTCATCATATCCACCTCGCCTCAGATGCGTCTACAGGCATTTTACCTTACCCAGAAGAGGCGTCTACAGGCGTTTTACCCTACCCAGAAGAGGCTGCCTTAGTTAATCAGGCAGATGAAGTGAAACCATTAGCGATTCCAGAGCCGGTGGAAGGTGGCATGCAGTGTGTCATTTCAACGCCAATCGTTATAGCTGATTCGGCAAGTATCAAGAACGATAATACGCCAGAGGTTGAATCTCAACTGCTAGACCCAAAAATACTTGAAGAGTTGCATGTATGGGCTGGTAAAATGACAGGTCACGACAACAAGTTCCCTCCCTATGCTTTGTCAGGTACAAATCAAGTGAATCAGGAAAATCCAGCTGAGGCGAAAGCGAGATATATACTGATCAAAGGGTAATCAGCTTCAAGATATGTTTGTTGGCTAGAGATACGCTGGCCTTCAAGCTTTAAGATCCTGCGTGCTCCATCGAAGTATGACTATGTTTGGCATGTTTCGATGGGGCGCGCAGATAATAAATAAGAATATTAAGGCCATTTCAAACGACCAATTTTACACTTTTCCTGAGTGTTTTTCCTTACTTTTCACTGGTTATAAATCTCAAACAAAGGCAGTCGCTATTTCTTCTAGGCTTACTGGGTTGAGAACTTTATATACCCATCACACTTGAAGATGCAAGGGCGTTGGCCGTGCTCGCTCACCCCAATCACTTACGGACTGTAAGCTCATGGGGATTCGCTCGCTTGCCGCCTTCTTGCATCTCCAATTCCGATAGGTATAGTTATGATCCTTGGTTTAACATACCCTATCGCCGGGTTTTGATCCCTTATCGGGAGAGATTAGCCAAATCTCATTTTTATCGCCTGCAGCAAGAATCATTCCCTCTGAAACGCCAAATTTCATCTCGCGTGGTTTCAAGTTGGCAACCAGAACGGTAAGCTTGCCTACAAGTTCTTCAGGTTGGTAGCGGGTTTTAATACCCGAAAAGACGTGTCTTTTTCCAATGTCGCCGACATCAAGGGTAAGCTGAAGTAATTTGTCAGCACCTGTAACCGTTTCTGCTTTTATTATTTTGGCTACCCGTAAATCTACGGCATTAAAGACGTCAATTTCAATTTCTTTGATCGCCGGAGAATTCTTTTTAGGGGGTTTCTTTTTCTTGTTTTCTGTTGGCGGCTGGATCAGTACATCGATTTGCTTTTGTTCGATGCGTTTAGCTAAAGGTTTGAAATTGTTTATCTTGTGGGCAAGTAGAGGCTTAAGATCTGTCCACTCAAGCGGGTCGTTTAAGAAGAGTGAAGCTTTCTCAGCCATTTCGGGTAAGACAGGTTTTAAATAAATCATCAATAGGCGAAAGAGATTAATGCCCATTGAGCAAATTGCTTGCACGTCTTCTTGCGTCCCTTCTTTTTTTGCGAGTGCCCAAGGCGCTTTGTCATCAATATATTTATTGGCAGTATCCGCAATAGCCATAATTTCTCTTATTGCTTTCGAAAAATCGCGTTTTTCATAAAGTGCGGCAATGGTATCGGATGCGTCTGTGGCTTGTTTCCAGATATCGGGTGACTCAAGTGATGAGGAAAGCTGGCCATCATGCCCTTTCGTAATAAATTTAGCGCACCGGCTGGCAATGTTGACGAGTTTATTGACGAGATCTGTATTCACTTTTGCGAGGAAATCTTGCAAGTTAAGATCCATATCATCCACTTGCGCAGTCAATTTGCTGGCATAGTAGTAACGTAGGTATTCGGCATCTAGCACGTTGAGGTAATCAAGTGCATTGATAAACGTACCACGAGATTTAGACATTTTTTGGCCGTTAACGGTGACAAAACCATGCGCAAAGACAGCCGTAGGCGTTCGATACTCGGCGCTATGCAACATCGATGGCCAGAAAAGCGCATGGAAGTTGATGATATCTTTGCCAATAAAATGATAGAGCTCTGTGGTGCTGTCTTTTTTCCAAAACTCATCGAAGTCTACGCCGCTAGTTTCACAAAAGTTTTGGAAACTTGCCATGTAGCCAATGGGCGCATCTAACCATACGTAAAAATATTTACCCGGCGCATCAGGAATTTCAAAGCCAAAATAGGGTGCATCGCGGCTGATATCCCAAGATTGAAGGCCTGCATCAAGCCATTCTTGAAGTTTGTTAGCAACAGGCTCCTGAAGGTGGCCCGCCGTTGTCCATTGCTTTAGAAAATCAGTGAAGGCTTCTAGCGTGAAAAAATAATGGTCTGAATCTTTCTTTACTGGCGTAGCGCCTGAAAGCGCAGATATCGGATTTATTAAGTCGGCAGGTGTGTATGTGGAGCCACAGCTTTCGCAGTTGTCACCATATTGGTCAGGCGCTTTGCATTTTGGGCAAGTGCCTTTAATAAATCGGTCGGCGAGAAAAAGACCCTTTTCAGGATCAAAAAGTTGCTTGATGCTTTTTTTTGTAATGTGCCCGTTGTCACGGAGTTTTTTATAGATAAGCTCACTGAAGATGCGGTTTTCCTCACTGTGTGTTGTGTGGAAGTTGTCGAAGTTGACCAAAAAACCGGCGTAGGTTTCTTCGTGTTGCTTTTTAATTGCGGTTATGTGATCTTCAGCGCTTATGCCTTGTTCTTCGGCTTTCAGCATGATGGCTGTGCCGTGTGCATCGCTGGCACTGATGTAATAGCATTCATTGCCTCTTTGCTTTTGAAAGCGAACCCAAATGTCGGTTTGAATGGCTTCTAGAATGTGACCGAGATGCAAAGGCCCATTAGCATAAGGCAAAGCACTTGTAACGAGTATGCGGCGAGCAGCAGACGTTGCCATAAAATCCTCAGTAAAGAAATAAAAACGCTCAAGTATAGTGATTTATCCTTTGTTTTGCTATGGAGGCAGGGCTGGGTTTTTAGTTAATGCATGCCAAAAAAACTATGCCTGAAAAGTTATATCCGAGAAAGGGGAGGAAGGCGTAATAGCCTATTGAGAATCTTTATGAATCTGAACGATATTCCAATTTTTATTAAAGTGGTTGAATTTATGGGGATTTCGGCAGCTGCAAGAGCTTTAGAGATGCCAAAGTCAAAAGTAAGTCGGCGTATCGCCCAGTTGGAGGAGGATTTAGGCGTCAGGCTGATCGAGCGAAATACACGTACGGTTAAATTGACAGAGCTAGGTGATGTTTTCTATCAGCGTTGTCTGATCATGATGGAAGAGGTTACTTCTGCAAAAGAGTCGGTATTACAGCTTAAAGACGTACCGCAGGGCCGCATTAAAATCAGCGCATCTGTTTCTATTGGTCAGCACATGCTAGCTCCGTTGATTGTAAAATTCCAAGACATGCACCCCAATATTGAACTGGATATCCATTTGACTAATCGACGGGTTGACCTTATTGCGGAAGGTTTTGATCTTGTGATTCGAGTGGGCGATCTTGAAGATTCGAGTCTTATCAGTAAATGTATGCTGGAGACGCGAGGCTCTCTATTTGTCTCTCAAGGCTATTTAGACAAAAACGGGTGTCCTGAAAATCTTGAACAGCTGGAGGATTTTAGGTTGTTGGCGATGAGTGATCAAAAAAAATATAATCGATGGTGCTTGGAGGATGAAAACGGAAATCAGCAGCATGTTTCAGTAAAAAAATCACTGACAATCAATGATTTTACAACGCTCATGCGCGTGTGTGAAAGCGGTGGAGGGATTGCTTTATTGCCATGGCCTATCGCGCAGTCGAGCTATGACAAGAACCTATTGGTTCAAGTGTTGTCTGAGTATAGAACGCCTAAGATAGCTTATTTTATGCTTTATCCGAGTTTTAAAGGTTTAACTAGGAGGAGCCGTTTATTTATTGATTTTGTAAGTAGTGAATTAAATAATAAAACATAAAATAAAAAATATTTAAGGTTAATTATAATTTAAATAGAGTTTTATGATGCGATACTGCCTTAATGTATTTTTTGTTTTATTTATTGTTTCTCCTTTTCTTTTAACGGCTGAAGAATCACAAGATGCGGATAAGAAACTTTCTACTGAATATATGCTGAAGCAATCGCTTGCAAAAGCGGATTTATTTGCTGTCGAAAAGTGGGAGGTCATTCGAAAAAGTTATTTCTTGGAAAAGGAGCAGCATGCCCGTGATGAGATTGTCATCGTTCATTATAAGAAGCTTTACAAAAAACATTTAGTCAATGTTGCAACCCAAGTGTCAATAGAGAAGGGGTTGGAGATAGGTGGTATTGCAGGAGCGATAGGTTTGGGTTTAGGCGCGGGTTCTATTTCTCGCATGCTAAACCTTCCTGTGTCTGTTCAACAATTTACTGAGGCTCTCGCCCCAAGTTTTGCTGTCGGCGGCTTGTTTGCATGGATGGGTCTTCAGTTATCACCTACTGCTGTGAATGAACATAGTCCTTTTTCCCTGGCCAGAGATACGGTTAAATCTATGCGTTATGCTATGGGGAAATATTATGAAGACCCTTGTGTGAGCGCTGATGAATTGTTGGCAAAATCTTATTTTAAGCTGTTAGATAATCACAAGACGTTGTTCGATAAAACGGTCAGTATGGCTTATAAAATGCGCGCAGATGCTATTGAACATGTGGTTTACTATAAGAATTATATAGAAACTGCTGCAGCCTTACCTTTAGGTGATTATTCTTTTCATGTTAACGAAGATGCCTATGAAAAAGCATTTAAGCATTATTCTCTGAGCGTAGCTGAATCTATGGATATTTTAGTGTCTTCTTTTGTTTACTGGAGTCAGACAGGGCATTTAGTCAAGGAAAATAAACATCCCTTTTATTTTGAAGGTGTAGCAGGTAGTGGTAAAACACATGCCGCAAAAAATCTTGCGAAGATTCTTCAAGTCCCACTGATTGAAGCTAATTTAGATGGTGCAACTTATGAGGATATCGTAGGAACAAAGTTTGAGCCACATTTGCCCTCTTCACGTGGTCGCCTGCTTGAGGCGTTATCGTCGGCAGTCAATGTAAGGGATAAGCCTTTCGGCTCAAATGTATTGTTATTTATTGACGAGTTTGACAGGTTGTTGAATGCAGATGATTATCAAAGTCGGCAAGTGGCTATTTTTATGCTGAAAGCTTTAGATCGCACTAATTTTAAATTTTATAGCCCTTATCTGGGTGTTAATGTGACCTTACCCTCTTTGGTTATCTTGTCAGGCAATTATGCCATTAAAGATGAGGCATTACTTAACAGGTTCGATGTCGTGAAATTTGATGGTTTTAATTTAGCGGCAAAACTAAATATCTTTAATGAGGTTATTTTACCAGACGCATTAGAGAGTTTTAATTTAACCTTTGATGAGCTTACAGCAAACGACAGTCAAAAGCTTAATGCACTCGTCGAAAGCCAGCCTGATGCAAAAGGTTTGCGCTATATCGAAAAGGGTGTGAATAAAATCTTGATCAAAAAAGTAGGCAGTTGGTATTTAACACAAAACAATACCGAATGATGATTAAGCTAATAGCCGCCCTCTTTAGTTATTGCTTGAATAATATATATACCGATCGCCCTTGAAGATGCAAGGGTGTTGGCCGTGCTCGCTCACCCCAATCACTTACGGGCTGGAAGCTGATGGGGATTCGCTCGCTTGCCGCCTTCTTGTATCTCCAATTCCGATGGGTATAAAAGGGGAGAGCTTTTAGCTTAACGTTTCATATTTCTCCTGTTATTTTTAGGTGGTTAACAGTCAAACGAATACCTTCTTGCAGAGAAACTTTCGGCATGTAGTTAAAGTGGGCCTTTGCTTTTTGAACAGAGTAATAGTGATGTGTCACCATGTATTTGATGGCAAAGCGCGTCATACCCGTTTCATGCAGGTTGCCACCTTTAAGCTTTTCGATACCCTCAACAACAGCTGCGGCGCAGTAAGCTAGCCAAAAAGGAACTTTTTTGGTTATTCTCGGTTGGCCCATTTCTAGCAAGAAGTTTTCCACAAAATCAAAAAAAGCAATAGGTTCTGCATTCGTAATAAAATAGGCTTCTCCGGCTAAGAGGCTGGATAAAGAAAGGTTTTTTTCTGCGGCAACGACGGCATCGACTAAATTGCTGATATACGTGAAATCCGACAATTTATCACGATTACCTACTGCGCGGTTAAGTTTTCCTGCTTTTGATCGTGACAGTATATTAGGGACAAAGCGGTTGTCTTCGGGGCCAAATACCACATGGGGCCGGATGGCGCATACGGCGGTGCTATGACTATTACTGAAGGCTAAAGCTTGTTTTTCTGCTTCGATTTTTGAATCCGCATAATCAGCTTGGGAAATGGATGAATAGGGTAGGGATTCATCCCCATTTTCAATATCTCTACCTTCATAGATTGTTGACGCTGAACTGATATAAACCAGTTTTGCAATTTTATGTTTTTTACACGCCGCGAGAATGTTTTGTGTGCCGCCCAAATTAACGCCCCAAACCATATCTTTTAGTACTTGCTTGGTCAGCACAATGGAGGCGTTATGAACGATGCTATCCATGCCTTGGCATGCATCGATAACGGCATTTTTATCGCGAATGTCAACATTTAAAAAGTGTACGTCGGCGCGAAAGGGTTCGCTGTTATAATCAAGGACGCTAACGTCAAAGCCATCTTCAACGAAACCGTTAACAAGGTGCCTTCCAATAAAACCACAGCCGCCGGTTATCAAAATTCGTTTTTTCATGTGTGATTCTCCTTAAATAGCAGGTTAAGTGGGTCGCCAGAAATTTCTCAGGCGTATGTCCCAAACATCTTGTCCCAGAAGGGAAAAATAGATGCATAGTTTTTATTTAAGTGAACGCCATGATGAATATCGTGCTTTTTTGCCCAATAGTTGGCGAGTTTCATGCTGGGATTTGACCATTCAAGATTGGCATGCACGAGTATGTTGCAGGTGCTATAGATAAAAAATGCCAGCAAGAATCCGCCGATTGAAATTGGGCCGAGTATAAAAATAGAGAGTAAAAACAGGCTATTACCACAGATGCCTTCGAGGGGGTGTACATAAATGCTTTCAAAGGCAGTAGGGTGCCTGATGTAATGGTGTACACCATGGATTGGCTTCATGATTTTAGGATGATGCATACCACGATGGAAGAAATAGTACATAAAATCATACAGAAGCAAGACGGCAATGCCTTCTCCGAATATCGTTAGATAGCTTGCTGGGCTTGTTGTAATCATATAGTCGCCGGCAAGAAACAGTGTGCCCATTAAGAGGATAACGGAGATCGTCATATTGCTGGAGACATTGATTATTTTTCGTAACAAGGTGATGCGGTTCGGCTTGGGTGAACGCAATCGTTTATGGGGTATTTTTATAACGGCGGCATACTGCATCAAGGTCATCAGAATGCCTGACCATGTCATAATAATTGAAATCCCGATAAGTAAAGCTGTGGGCATACTTGCCTCCTGTATTTATTGTTATTGTTTTTTGTGAGCGAAAAGAGTTCTTATTGATAAAATGGTTAATGATAGCAGTGCGGAGATTTTGTCTTTTTTACGTTTACTGAACAGCAATCGCATCGAGGCTTTTGCTTTGTAGAAATCTAAAGGCTGAACAGGAAAAAGTTTAGGGGCGATTTCTAAAGGAAATCGGTCTGATAAAATGGCTTTAGGTGTGGTATAGGCTCTTAGCCCATCACGGCCATTCATAACACCAAAGCCTGAATATTTGGTGCCGCCAAAAGGGAGGTCTTGATTGACGTAGCACAGGCCAAAATCATTGATGCATACTGCTCCTGACTTTATTTGACGTGCAATCCTTTCACCGCGTTTCCTGTCGTGTGTAATCACTGAGGACTGTAATCCGAGGCTGGAGTCATTCGCCATGTCGATGGCTTGCGCTTCATTTTCAGCCTTGAAGATTAACATGACAGGGCCAAAAACTTCTGTGTTAACAATGTTCATGTCAGCTGTTAAATCAGTCAGTATGGTTGGCGGGAAAAAGTTCTCACCGATGTGATGCGCACGCTTTCCACCCGCTAATACCCTAGCGCCTTTATCTACAGCATCATCAACGAGTTGTTCAATAATAGCGACCTGATGGGGTGAGGTAAGTGAGCCAACGTCTGTTATGCCAGGTGTTAGTGGCGGAGCTTGTCGAAGGTTACTTGCAACCTCGCTGACCCCGAGACAAAATTTCTCGTAAATACCGCTTGTGACAATAATGCGCTCAGATGCGACACAGTTTTGGCCAAGGTTAATGAAGCAGCCGCCAATCGCTGAGTGAATGGCTTTTTCGATATGTGCGTCATCACAGATAATCATAGGGTCTTTTCCCCCTAATTCCATGATGACAGGGGTTATATGCTCGGCAGAAGCGTTAATAATACGTCTGGCATTTTCTACGGAGCCTATAAAGAGAAGCTTGTCGACCTTCGCGCTGATTAAGGCGGCACCCGTTTCGCCGTAACCCTGTACAATTTGCACCGTATCAGCGCTGAACCCTTCTTCATTAAGTGCATGATTGGTGATCTCAATAAAAGCTTGGCTTGCAAAAGCAACCTGTTCAGAGGGTTTCAGGATGACGGCGTTACCGGCCATCAAGGGGGCAACAAGGGAGCTGATAATGTTTTGTAGCGGGTAATTCCATGGAATGATGCAGCCAACAACGCCTAAGGGGACATAATCAATTCGCCCTTTTTTATGCATTAGGATACCTGATTTTACATGTTCAGATTTTAAATGTTTTTCGCCGTATTTGATTAGCCACTGGATTTTGTTACAGGTAGGCATGATTTCGCCAAGTAAGGCATTTTCATACGTTTTACCTGAATCTTTAACGATGGTTGCGCACAGGTCATCAATATGTTCGAGAATGTATTCGCTAATATGAGACAGTACTGCGCGCCGTTGTTTGAAACTTGACTTTGCCCATGCCTGCTGTGCAACTCTTGCTCGCTCGACACGTGATTTGACCATGGCTACAGAATCAATGGGGATATTGCCGAGGGACTCCGAATTCGCCGGATTCATGCAGAGAATGTTGTCTATCATGCTATTCATAGGTGTGTCTTTATTATTTTTATTGGTCATTATCTTTTATTGGTATTGATCGGGTATTTCAAGCTGTAAGGCGGGCAGGAGCCAATGGGCGATGAACTGCCTTAATTCTTGATTGTTTCTAGGTTTTGGGCTTTGTAGGTTGAGGAGTGAAAATAGCGTGCGTAAGGTGATCTCGGCCTGGTTTTCTATTGAATTGCTGGTTTTACAATTGCTTAAGTGTGTATCGCCAATGAGAAATTTAAATATTTCTGTATTTATCGTGAAGCCTGCCTCCGTTGTGAGGGTGTGCTCATTGACCATTTTATTGAGTTTGGTGTTTGTAATCAGTGCTAAGCAAGGCTCGTGAGGCAGGTTGTTAAGGCAATAAATAATACTTTCTATGATGCGATGGGCACCTTCTGGCACAGTAACAAGATGCGCTGCCACCTTTTCGACAAACCCATACGCTGAATGAAGAAGAGCGAAGCGGATAACATCATCGCGGTTTAGGTAGTAGCTGTAGATGGTGGAACGTGCAACACCTGCTTCAATGGCGATGTCATTAAGTGTGGTTTTTTCAAATCCTAGCTTCTCTACGCATGAGGTTGCTGCGGAAAGAATCATTTTTTTTCGGTAAGTTCTGGTTTTTCAAGGTGCATGATACAAAGCAACACATTATGTATTTATGTAGTCTCATGCTATCAGTGCAGAATACTTTCCGCAAGCCGTGGCTTTCGGGTTAAGTGGTTTGCTATTTAATGCCATGAGGCGCATTCGCTGAGTTATTTATATTCACGTGGTTGATGGGGTGAGCATTGATGATTTAGAGGTTGTTGATAAATTATTTCTGGATAAAGCTTACACAGCCAAGGGTATTGGGAGGTAAGATTTGTGGGCGACAGTGTTGAATGGAAGCAGTGCAGAATACTTTCCGCAAGCCGTGGCTTTCGGGTTAAGTGGTTTGCTATTTAATGCCATGAGGCGCATTCGCTGAGTTATTTATATTCACGTGGTTGATGGGGTGAGCATTGATGATTTAGAGGTTGTTGATAAATTATTTCTGGATAAAGCTTACACAGCCACCTTGCGGAGCTTATAACCCATCCTATTCAGGATATTGCTAATGGTTCGCTCTTTAGGTAGAAGGTCTTCTTGCCAGTTCTTTTCCTCGACTAGCTTCTGCCGTACAACTTTGGCCGTTATGCGGGTAGGCAAATGTATTTCTTAACCGTGAATCCGCTTGGCTTTCAAGCGTATTTCTTTCCATGCGTTTCAAAGAGCCGCTTACCCTTCGTTGTATAGTTTTTATTGTTTAACAAAATAATTTCAGTAATATCATTAATGAAATATACATCTGTCATTAATTTACCAATATTTTTTGAACTTAATGGCCAACATCGAGACAAATGACAGAGTTTTAATGAGTTGAGTAATTATTTGTATGAAAAGTAAATTAATACTGGGTCTACTTTTGATGACCTGCGTGTTGAATGTCAACGCGCAAACTGAAATGCCTCAAAGTACGAGGCAAACCATGATTTATAGCATTGCAGCTGTTGTCACGGCTGCTGCCTTTATCGGGGTCTCTATTGGGGGTTATCTTTTAATTGAAAAAACCAACACAGATAAATCGATTAGCAATCTTGATAAGTCTGTTAATAATTTATCTTATCTTGGCGAGTCAGTCGTTGATCTTAATAAGATGGTTAAACTACTGCGCCAATCTTCAGACGGTCTTGACGGTACGGTGGGTGCCATGGGCAAGAAAGTGAATGAATTATCGTCAGAACAAACTGAGCTGAAAAGTGCCATGCTGAGATTTCATGATCTTGATCCTATGGTATTTAGGCACGGTGTTGATGAGATACCTGGCTTTAAAGACGGGGATAATGAAGATTTTACCGACGGGAAGAGATACCCGGAAGAGCGACAAACATCGTCTTATCCAGGTGGGCGACAAATACCGGCAAGAGAACGAATTGATGTTGACGAGGCTGATGAGGGGGATGATGACGTTGATAGTGGCCAAGAGTCTTCACGTCTTCAAACTTTACTCGATAAGCATGAAGGTCGCCTTGCTGAGCTGGAAACTAAGCTTGATACGAATGCTAAAGCTTGTTCTGTTAGGTATGAGCATAACAAGAAAAAAGTGGAAGGCATTAATAGTTGGGTTAAACAGTTTAGTAATCAATATAATAAGCGTTATCAGTTCGGCCGTAAGTTGATCCATAAAGCGCCACAGGCCCCCGTGTTGTAATAAATGTTATTTTTGTTTTAAAGCCCCATCAAACGCACGTGCGATGGGTTTTATAATATATTTCAATACGGTTCTATTTTTGGTTCGTATATCCGTTGTTGCTGTCATGCCAGGCTTAAGGTCTGAAACGGAGAGTTTAGGGTTTTCTTGATATTTATCTTTTTGAACCTGAATGTACGCTCTATAAAAGGTGTTCATTTGTGTACCTTCTTGTTGTTCGGTGAGGGTATCTGAACTTAAATAAACCAATATCCCATTTAAGCCGCCGTAGGTGGTGTAATCAAAAGCATCTAACTTAATATTGGCTAATTGCCCTATATGCAATTGTGCAATATCGATTGGGTTTATTTTTGCTTCAATGATCATCTCGCTTTCTGTGGGCGTTATTTGCATTAATTCATCGCCTGATTTAAGTACGCCGCCTAATGTGTTAAAGCGCAAATATTTGACCTTGCCAGCGACAGGTGCACGTAAATCTGTATGTTCGAGCACATCTCTTTTCTCATTAAGTTTAAAGACACTGGTTGCAATATCGGCTTGTACCTTTGCAGCTTCTTGTCGCGCTTCGGATAAATATTTATTTTTTGAGGCTTTTATTTTTCCTGATATTTCATTGAGCTGACGCTGACTTTTCATCATTTCTACACGGCTAATATCACCGGATTCCATGAGAATCCGATTCATGTCACGCTCTTCTTTGGCAAGTACGAAATTTTCTTTGAGCGTCATTAGTTCATCGTTGAGTGCTTTTTTTCGCTGAGTGTAATAACCTTTTTGATGCGTGATTATGTCTGGATAATCACTGAAAGTTTCATCGAAAATGGGCTCAATGCTGGCTACTTCGGCTTGTGTGCGTATCAATCTTGCTTTAAGAGCTATGACGCGTGCTTTTACTTCTTGATAAGCAGCATCGGCGCGATCTTTCTCAAGTATGGCAAGAACTTGATCAGCTTTGACTTCCTCGCCTTCTTCGACAAGTATTTCAAGCAGTACGCCGCCATCGGTGGCTTGTATGATTTGTGTCCTTGCGCTCGGAATCACTTGCCCCATTGTTCTTACGGACTGTTCAATTTCAAAAAGCGCTGCCCAGGCAATAAAGGCTGTAATACCCATAAACAACCATTGTGTCATCGATATTTCTTTTTTAACAAGGCGTTTAAAATGAGATAAGAATGAAGGTTTTGAGGGCGTGGGTGGGGGAATATCTTTTGGGATGATTGATGTGGGCAGCATGTTCATGGGCGTTGGGTTTCCTAACAAATAGCGATATTGGTTTTTTTAAAACAAAAAATCCGCTAACTTGACGCTTGTAATTTTTTGAGAACCTCATCTTTTGGGCCGTCCAAGAGAATTTTGTTTTTCATAACAAACAAAATACGATCGGTAAGCGCAAGCATTTCTATTTTATGCGTGACGAGAAATAAGGTGTGGTCATCTAAAATGGTGTCTTGTAATGCTTGAGTAACCTTCACTTCAAGGGCTCTATCCATAGATGCTGTGGGTTCGTCCAACAGCCAGATGTTAGGTTTGCGTAAAAAAGACCGTGTGAGATTGACTAATTGTTTCTGTCCGCCAGACAACCCTGTTCCACCTTCGTAAATGGGTTGGTGTAACCCTTCAGGGTGTGTGTTGATGGCGTTATCGAGAAGCCCCGTTTGTTCTGATGCCGCTAGAATTGCCTCGTCGCCCGGGTCAATCAAGCCTAGAATGAGGTTTTCCCTGAGTGTGCCTGCAAACAGGCGGGCTTCTTGTTGAATAAAAGCGGTATGTTCCGAGAGTAAAGGTTTAGCAATATGACAGAGATCCATATTGTCTAGGAGGATCTTTCCCTGTTGGGGTTTATACATGCCAGATAGCGCACGTAAAAGCGTGGTTTTACCGGCACCCACAGGCCCTAAGATGCCAATTTTCTCACCGGCTTGTATATGCAGTTCGGGGATAACAAGTGCGGGTTGGTCCGTATACTTGGCAATGACATCTTCAAACCTAAAGTGACCTTTAATGGATTCAGGTACAAGTGGTTTGTCAATGCCGTGGTGGTCATCTTTGAGCGCCCAGATCTGGTCTAGGCCAAGCAATGCAGACTTAACTTGCCCCCATTGCATAATTTGATTAGGCACCATCGCCACAGGCGCTAAAATGCGGGATGAAAGAATGCTGCATGCAATGAGCCCGCCGGTTGTTAGCTCGCCTTGACTGATAATTAAAGCGCCAGATGCAATTAAAAAAACATAGGATAACTGCTGGGAAGACTGGATAATATACTGGGACGTTTCACTGATTTTTTTGAGGCTCATGTCATTTTTTCTGGCCTCATCAGTGGAACGTAACCAATGTCCTAGCATTCTCCAACCTGCTTGCCCGGATTTTATGGTTTCAGCCCCTTCAACTGATTCAACTAATAGCCCCGTATTTTTGTTTTGCGTTGTTCGAATGGTATTAGAGAGCTGCATGACACGTTTTCGACTGAATAAGCCCAAGCTGATACCTAAAATAAAAAAACATAAAGGGATGAGAGCCAGTTGCTCTGCTATATAAAAAATAACGCCGCAAAAGAGTAAAGCAAAAGGTAAATCAACGATCAGGTAGCTTGTGATATTGGCAAGGAAGTTTCTGACCGTTTCATAGCCTTTAATTTGCCCAGCAAGTGTCCCCACATTTCTCGGCATTTGATCGAGGCGAATAGATAAAAAACGGTTGTAAACATTTCGAGCTAACTTTTTGTCAATTTCAGTAACAAGCTTCAACGAAAGAGCACCTCGGACTTTTTTACTGACAAACTCGTAAAGAATAGCAAAGACGACCCCAATGGTAAGAACGAGCAGAGTTTGACTGGAACCTGTAGGAACCACGCGATCATAAACTTGCAGTGTGTAAAATGAGGAGGCGAGAGCAACGGTGTTAATGACTACGCTTGCAAGTATGATTTCTGAAAGAATTTTTCGCTGTGATAAAATTTCTTCTTTGACCATTTGAAAAACTTGGCTGTCATGCACCAGAAATTTTTTGATGGTGTTGAGTTCAGCGAACTGGTATTCATCATTGAGTGGTTGTGCGGACTCAATCCACTGTTGAGATTCAGAGTCAAAAGATTCAAAAACCCAATCACCTTTTGCATTTTTACCTCGTAGTACTCCCCATAAATTATCGGCCCAGTAGAGTATAGGAAGCTTGCTTTGGTCGGGATTTTTTATCCACTTTTCGCCTGTAAGTGTGAGTGAATGCGTTATCGCTGCAAGCTGTTTGCGTGGATCGTTGATATCTTTATGTGTCTCGGTGGCCTCTTGTAGAGAAACATTATCTATGCTCTGATTTTGCAGCTGGGCAATACGCGCGATACTGGCTATGAGGCTGGCTGTTAGGCTCATTCTGAAATTTTATCCTGCTTGTTGTGGGAGCTGCGCGATTTTTCTGAAGGTTGCTGCTGGTTGCTAGTTTGGTTTTCGCCGAGGTAGGCGGCTAGGCCATTGATATTTATGTCTCGGCGAATGCTTGTGGAAAGGAGTGTGCCGGAGAGGTCAGCAAGCTCAGCTTTATCGCTGGTCATTTCACGTAACGAGTTCATTAGATCTAGCCAGCTCTTTCTTCCGGCTAAAAATTGCCGCGAATAAGAATCAAAAACTTTCTCTGCGGCTTCGAGCGTTGCGCTAGCAGCTTTGATTTGTGCCCTTAGCGAATTTTCCATAATGTGCGCTTCAACAGTTTTTTGCTTCAGTTGACGTTTTTGGGTCTCTACGTCCATTTCGGCAGACCTTAATTCGGCGGTGCTTATTTTGATGTCTGAGAAACTGGATAAGCCTGCACCTAACTGGCTCTTCACGCCGATCAAAACGGTTGTTGATGGCGGAGCACCTTTAATAGAAAAGTTGCCTACTTGCTGTTCTACTTTGAGGTAAATATCTGGCCATAGAGAGGCTTTACTTGATGAGATTTTCTTTTGAGATTTGTTCGCTTCTTTTCTCGCAATCAGTATGTTTGGGTGTGTTGAAAGACTGCGCTCAAGTAAAATTTTGAAGTCTTCTTCTTGTCTAATGGGTTCGGCAATGCTTTGGATCATATCCTCAGCAGTAATAGTTTCATTAACGATTTCTATAATGGTTGATAAAGCGCTTGATTCTTTGAATTGCGCGCTGATGTTCTGCGCTTTTGTCGATTCAAAGCGTGTAAGAGCGAGATCAATATCGCCACGATTAGACACGCCGGCGACAACACGATTCTCAACGCGATGAAGCAAGCGTTCATGTTCTTTGAGGCTTTTCTCAAAAGCACTTAATTTGTTGTAGGCTGATAACCATTTGCCGTAGGCATCAATAAGATCGAAGGCAATCTGGTACTGTTTTTTTATGATTTTCAGTGCTGAAATGTCAATATCGATATCCGCTTGGTCGACATCTGAAAAGCGCTTTCCGCCTTGCCATATTGGCTGTTCGATACCTAGAGTAAAAACCATGGCATCGCCTTGAAAGTTAGGGTTATTACCAGAGGAGGCGGCCGTTTGCAGGGCAAGGGACGGCGTTGGGTAAAATTGCCACCCTGCAGACTTTCTCGTTTGCCTTGCGGCATCACGTTGGGCTACTGCGCTTTTGATTGCGGGGTGATTACTGATGGCAATCGCGATTAATTCTTGCAGTGATTTTCCGTGGGAGGGTAAGTGCAAGAAAAATATAAAAAAAACGAGGTATTTAAAAAAATATTGTGTGTTTTTTTGTATTTCAATAAGGGCTAAGTGGATGTATTTTGTTTTTTTTATAAGAGGTGGTTTGTGCTGTCTTATCCTTTTTGGATAACATTCATTTATCGAAAAATAGTTAACTAAATTGCTTTCCCCCAGATACATAAGAAAATCCATTTTCTTTAAGTAAACTTTGTTGTTTATATATAGAGGTAAGATGATTTAAGTTCAAGTTATTCTACCGTTGAAAAACAAATGGGTTTTTCTTTTTAGTGTAACTTTGCTCGTTCGCTGCTTATTGTCATTTATGCGGCAGTTGAAGGGTTTTTAAGTATCTTTCCTGATTTGAGAATGCGGATGGTGGATATAAATCGTGCAAGTATTACTTTGTTTCTTGTATCAATTAAACCAAGTCGTAATATTTTTTGTTTGATGCTGACATCAATCTGGCGGGTAAGAATGCCGTGATGAGCGAAGCTTAAAAATAGATTGTCCGCATCTTCACTGTGCATTAAAAAGCTATGGAACAATGTTTGATTATCAAGTTTTTCTACTTGGTATTGGGCCATCAATGGCGCTAGATAGGATAATTGTTCTTGAGCCGCCGCCGTGATCCATTGCCTGTTTATTGCTTGCCATGCTTGATCGTTAAAGGCCTCTTGCGCAACTTGTTGCGCGCATCCATTAATGCGCCAAGGGTTCAGTATTTCACGGAACTTATTACCGAGTTTTTCATGGGTTGCGATAAAGCCAAGTCGGAGACCCGCCAAGCCAAAGAATTTACCGAATGAACGCAGGATAATGCAATTTTCCGGGAGTACTGAATGCAATAAAGAGGCTTGAGGTGTCATATCCATAAATGCCTCATCAACAATTAAATAAGATTGTTCGCTCATCAAGGCGCGTAATTTTTTAATGTCAGATTGAGAGAGTATCAATCCTGTCGGGTTGTTCGGGTTAATGATAACGAGGTGTTGATGAGGGTTTTCAAGCAGTTGCCGATTTAAATGGGCAATCATGGATTGGCGTTCAATGGCAGGATAATACGATATGGCATAGCCATGCTGTCGAAGAATTTTTTCGTAGGCCTTGTAACCAATGTCGGGTAATAAGACTTTCTGTTTGGGGAGTATTTGCGGCAAGGCGTCTATAGCTTCTTGTGAGCCTGCAACAGGTATTACTGGGTGATTGTAGTAATTTTCAGCACTTCGAATAAATTCATCATTCAGGTAGGGAAGCTGCGTAAATACTTGCTTGTTAAGAGGTGAGAAGGGGTAAGCGTTGGGGTTTATACCTGTCGATAAATCAATCCAGTCAGCGCGTGGGATGCAAAATTTATTAGCGGCCCAGTTGATGTTTCCTCCGTGGAAAGTTAATTGGGTGGACATAAAATTACACCTTGGTTATCAGTAAGATCAAAAGAAATAGAGTCAGCCAAAGCACTAATGCTTTTTTGACTAATTGACAGGCACGGCCAATATCAATAGCAGAAGGCGGTGCGCCTACGCCCATCAGCGGCTTTTCTTTTCGTTGACCATGATACTGCGCGTTACCGCCAAGCGTAATGCCTAGTGCGCCTGCACCGGCAGTCATTACGGGGCCGCCATTGGGGCTTTCGCAAAGGTGAGCCTGGCACCGCCAGCATTTAAGGGCAGCGCATGTGTTGCCACAAAGTGCATAACTTAAGGCCGTGAGCCTTGCGGGTATGTAATTCATTAGGTCGTCAAGCTTAGCGGCAGAAAATCCAAAATGCTTGAATTGCACAGTTTTATATCCCCACATAGCATCAAGAGTATTGACCAATCGATAAGCCACGGCACCTTCGATACCTATCAAGCAATACCAGAATAGTACCGAGAAGAGTGCATCTGCGCCATTTTCTAACACAGACTCTATAGCTGCATTGGTGATGGCTTGGTCATCCATGTTTCCCGTGTCCCGGCTTACGATCATGCCGACTGCCTGGCGAGCATGAACTAATCGATCCTTATCATCGGATAACAAAGGTTTTTTGATGGCTTGCGCATGTTCAATGAGACTCTTAAAACCAATGCAGGCATAAAGAACAATGAGGATAAAAAGATATTCAAGATAAAGCGATAGTGAGGAAAAAAATGGGGTTATTAGGCTAACGCAGAAAACTGGAATACCGACACAGATGAGCAGAGCAATAGCACCTAGTAAACGCTGTGTTAAGACATTGTGTTTTTGGGCATGGTTGAGTAAGCGCTCAAGCGAAGATGCTACCGCACCGAACCCTACCAAAGGGTGGAAGCGCTTAGGTTCACCGAGTAATTGATCCGTTACAACAGCGGCAAGACTGAGAATAAAGCCTGTTATTATCATGGTATGTCAATCGTGCATCGACCTAGGCTGGTATAAATTTGGATCAAAAACAGCGACGGATTTTCGCACGTAATTTGTTAAGTAGTAATGAGGGCCGCCTATGATACTGCTTTATGGCGCTGATTGCATGAGGGTTTTCTTTCAACTCGTTTGGCCATGTTTGAATACGCTGATCTGAAAGCTTACGTGCGTAATAATCAATCGAGCCACAATTCTCGCCAGAACCATCATGACCGATATTGAGTGTGAGTGAATGCGTAGGGTTTACACATAAGCCTTGATGGGAAAAGATGGTGCTGTACCAAAAAATAGCCCAAGTGTTAAGTTTGCCTTGGGCATTTTTTTTGACTTGCGACCAGAAATTCACATGATGATCAAGGTTAAAGGCTTTGATATCGGATGTGCTCCAGCTATTTAACAGCTTGTGTGGGTTTTTTTCGTAATGTTGCCAACGATCATCCCATGTTCCCCATCCCCAGCAATTCATGGTTCTAAGAAAGAATACGTCAGTATGAATAGCTGTTGTTTTGATCGGATAATTCCAGCCGCTGATATGCCAAATGGTTTTTTGATGTTGGTATTTATTTAAAGCGTTGTTCATGTACTCTAAAAAAGAGGGAGAAACAATGACATCATCTTCTAATACGATAACTCTGCCATGTTTGGCGATAACGGCAGAAACGCCTTGTGTGATAGCTGAGGCTAAGCCCTGGTTCTTGTCAAAAACATGAAGATGAGCGGCTTTAAACCCAGTGACTTTACCGGCAAAAGATCTGACGGCATTCACCTCGGCCTCATCGGATACTGATTTAGCAGCATCGCTATATATGTATAGCTCAGAACTGGCTGCTTCTTTGTTTGCTTGTAAAGATGTAATCACCTGAGCTGTGTGTGCTAAGCGCTTATAGACAAAAAGAATAATAGGAGCGTGATCGCTCTCAGTGACTGTAGTTGACATAAAAACCAAGGTTATCTGAAGAAAATCTTATGTTAATCAGGCTGAGAGATAAATGCCAGTAGGCATCTCAGCGTTTAGCCCTATCGCCTCACTGTTAGGGAATAATAAATGTGTAGCTTACTGTTCTTTATTTGAAACAATGTGTTGCTTTTTATCGTGTAGATAAAAAAAATTGAAACGTTACACTTCATTCAATCATTGATTATCAGCGACAAGAGCAACAATAAATAGAGTGAAAAGTATAACGCGCATAAATCACATAGGGCTACGGGTCACTAACTTAATACGAACGCGAAGGTTTTATGAACAGTTAGGTTTTGTCTTTATAGTAGGTCCTGTAGGCCCAGAGCCTGTTGCCGTCATGGAGCACCCAGCAGGCATTAATATTAATCTGATTCTTAATGGCTCGAATAATGAAGGAAAAAATGTCTTAATGGACATGCCTAAAAAACAGACCGGATTCACACATGTGGCTCTAGAGATTGAGAGTGCCGAAACGTTATTAGATGCGCTTTTTTATTTGAATATTCCTTTATCAGGAGGACCTATGCACCATCCAACGGGAACTTCTTTTTTTATTCGAGACCCTGACAGAAATGTTATCGAGTTCATCGAATATAAAGGCTTGAAAGCTTTGCAGTCAACCGAACAACAATAAGAAATCTAACCCCTTAAAATAAGCGTTAAATAATGAAAATACTGGCATTTGCGGCAAGTAATAGTAAAAACTCGATAAACAAACAGTTAGTCAGCTACGCAGTTGGCTTAATAGATTTTGCAGAGATTGAGATTCTTGACATTCATGATTATGAATTGCCTATTTATAGTCCTGAGCGCGAAGCCGAGTTTGACCGATTAGGAAAGAAACCGGATGCGGCTGAAAGTTTCTATGCGGCGATTGGCGCTGCAGATGCGTTATTAATTTCGTTTGCTGAGCATAATGGGTCTTACACGGCCGCATATAAAAATTTATTTGATTGGACTTCACGTATTGAGAGTAAGGTTTATCAAGAGAAGCCCATAGTCATGTTAGCGACCTCGCCAGGCCCGGGCGGTGCCAAAAACGTGTTAAGTGCTGCAAGTAGCTCAGCGCCTTACTTTGGTGGCAACCTGAAAGGAACCTTGTCTGTCTCGAGTTTTAACGATGCTTTTGATAATGAGAAGCAGCAGTTTAAAGATGGAGCTATAGTTTCTGAGTTAAGGCTTATCATCAATCATTTGAGGGTAGGTTAAGGTTTTTGGTAGGTTAAGAGCAGAGCCATGGCGTTCTCTCAAGTTAATGACATGCTTTATTGTTCATTTATTTATGCTCACTTTTTCTAGATATTAGAAGCGCTCAATATACTCATCTACATGCCTAGACAGATTATTGTTAGAATACCCTTTATAAAAAACTAGCTTTGAAGGGTAGTTTTCTCCGATATATGTATCCGTGTCAAAAGTTTATCCTTCTAAAGGCTATATAGAATAAGAAATACTAGGGGAAGCTATGCTTTGTATAATATAGCAAAAATCGCATTAACTTGTGTGCTCATGGCGTGCCCAGTGTTTTTGAAGGCATTATATGTTGAAAGGCTAAGTTTGACATCTTTATTGTTCATTTATTTATGCTCACTTTTTCTAGATATTAGAAGCGCTCAATATACTCATCTACATGCCTAGACAGATTATTGTTAGAATACCCTTTATAAAAAACTAGCTTTGAAGGGTAGTTTTCTCCGATATATGTATCCGTGTCAAAAGTTTATCCTTCTAAAGGCTATATAGAATAAGAAATACTAGGGGATTATGCTTTGTATAATATAGCAAAAATCGCATTAACTTGTGTGCTCATGGCGTGCCCAGTGTTTTTGAAGGCATTATATGTTGAAAGGCTAATTTATCAGCTTACAGGAACATGGGGGCTAGGTGCACAGCAAGTAGTGATTCATGACGCTTGGTTTCTTGGCTCGGCTTTATCGTTATTTTACTTGTCGTGTTTTAAAAATCCTGCTTATTTAGCTGTTTTCTTTAGAGTGTTATCCTTGCTTCTTATCGTCTTCTACGTGGTAGATCTTTTAGTTATCCTTAACTTTAATACACGACTGGTTTTGGATGATGTCGTTAAGTATTCATCGTATGCGCCGCAATATATTCAGCAGTCAATCAACCTTAAAGCCGTTCTTTCTATTATCTTGTTTTGCGGGTTGGTAGGTTCTTTTGCCATTTTTATGTTTCTTAAATATCAAGTCACAACACTGAAAGGTCATTTGACGGCCCTTTTATCTATTTTTTGTTTGTGGATTACATCGTATTTGTATTCGGAAGAAAGCGATAAATATGTTCATTCATGGATATATACAAATTTTATAGCTCACAACATCAATATTTCAGCCGAAGCCAAACCTTACAGCAAGCAATTTATTGATAAATTAAACCCTGAAACACCCATTTCTTGCGTTGAAAGTTTACCAAAAAAAATGAATGTCATAATCTTGATGGTTGAGTCACTATCTGCTTATCAGAGTAATTTTTTCTCTCGTATTAATAGCTGGACACCTAATATTGATCGTATTGCTTCAGAAAATACTGCATTTACTAACTTTTTTGCTAATGGTTTTACGACAGAAGATGGTGAGATTTCTCTATTGACTGGCCGTTTACCTATTTATCCGCCTTCAAATTACTCTGAAACTGGAGGTACTTCATTTAACGGTTTTTATAATGTATCGGATGCGTTGCCTAAAATTTATAACGAGAAGGGTTATGTCACAGAGTTTTTAACCACGTCTGATCTCGCATTCAGTAATACTGGGGTATGGGCAAAAAGTATTGGCTTTCAGCGAGTAACTGGTCATGAATCGGCCTATTTTGATAGTTGGCGTCGGTCGATATTTAACGCTGCGCCAGATGAAGCGCTTTTTAAACTTGCATTGGAGCGAATTGATGAATATGACAATGAATCCTATTTTCTCTTTTTAAAAACGGTGAGTACGCATCACCCCTTTGTTCACCCTGAAACAAAAATAAAATCTGAGGCTGAAGTATTTCGCTATACAGATCGGCAAATAGGATTATTTTACGATAATTTACATAAAACAGGTTTCTTTAATAATGGCGTTTTGATTATTGTCGGTGATCATCACTCGATGGTACCTCTTCTTAAGCAGGAGATTGAGAAGTTTGGCGCATTACGGGCAGCTGCGCGAGTTCCTTTGATTATCTCCACAGGTAAAAGAAAGGCTGTCGTAGAAGATAAGCCTTTTCAGCAAATAGATGTCTTTAATGGCTTAAAAAATCAGCTCTCCAAATTGCAGTGTGTGTCGCCATGGGTCGGGGATGCCATAGGCCATATCCCTCCAATGTATATTGGATATAGGCGAGGTGATAAACGAAATATCATTAGTGTTTTTTTAAAAGAAAAAGATTTTTCAGTGATCTTAAATGGTGATGATACATATATCGATAGCAATCACTTTTTAACCCCTAAAAACAAATTACACATTTTGAATAAAATTAATTTTGAGAGAACTAAGTTGGTCGGCCGTGAGTATGGCCGGATTGAAACGTAAGACGCTTTCAAGTTCGTTGATAGGAGGCTCTCAAATTAAGCCCCAAACAGTTGTTTTTCAATTAACTTAACTAAAGAATCTACAATTAAAAAATGAAAGCTTGCATCTGCTGTTGAGCCAAGCTGGATGCAGACTTGATCGGAAGAAATTGATTCTGAAAGTTCTTGGTGCCGACCGTCGCAAATACAGACAATGTGTATATCATTTGCTTGAGCATATTCAATGACAGCACGAATTTCGGGATGATTATTTTGGCCAGCAAAAACCAGCAGGCAATCGTTGCTAACTGCCAGCGCTGAGAGTTGTTGCACCCACGCAATAGTTTCGGGCGAAGATTCGGTGAATAGGTTGTGAGTATAGGCAAGATGGAAGGAAGGAAGGCTTGGGCGCTCAAAACCTGTTGGGTGTACAAGCCTGTAGGTGGTGTGTTCTGCGATTGCCTGCAAGTCGTTGGAGCCGAGGGTAATAATTTTTTGTCCTGTTATTAATGTTTCGCTGAGTAGTGCAATGGCTTCGGCTATAAACGGTGTGAGATCATTGCTCATGCAGTCGATTAATTGTTTCTGATCGCTGTAGGTGGCTATTAGCTCGTCAAAAATTGACATAAAATTCCTTAAATAAACGCAGAAGTTATCCAGTTGAGGGTAGGCTTATCTTGAGCGGGAGATATAGCGATTACATCAAATCGACAGGTGAAGCTTTGGTACTTAGGGTTTTGCATTAAGAAGAATTCGGCTGTTTTTTTAATCTTTGCTTGTTTGCTAGGGGTCACGGATGCTTCGGCCCCCCCATATTCATTGCTTTTTCTGAATCTTACTTCAATAAAGCATAATAGATTACCTTTGTGCATGATGAGGTCAATTTCACCTAGCTTGGTAAGGTAGTTTTTAGCGATAAGTTTAAGGTTATGCTCTTTTAAATGCTTAAGGGCTATAGCTTCATAGGCCGCGCCAATCTCACGCGTTTTTTCTCTAAGAAAATACATACCACTTCCTTGCAGTTGTTGTTGAGTGTTACATATTTTGCATAATTTGCACAGGCCGCAGTAATCCATTTTCAAAAACGGCAGGTTGTGTTTGCCTATGAATTTTCTGATCTTTTAGTGATAACAACCCTGTTGCACCTTGTATATGGATATTCTTTGCGGCGTTGAGTGAGGAGGCGCGTTCCCCGATAGCAAATGCATCTTTACCGAAGGCAAACATACGAATTAAGGGCGATTGTTGATACCTGTCTGGAATGTCACTGGATTCACTGATAATTAAAGGAAATTCGGTGATTTTGACGCCATCTAGATCTTGGTTATTTTTTTTATCGTTAAAGCCTATAAATATTGATGAGGTGCTGTAAATAGGTAAATCTTGTGCATAGTAAAAATTAAACAAAGGGGGGATGGAGAGTGCTTGATGAGGCTTGGCAAAAACGACCGCCATATCAATATCTTGGCGTCGTCGAGGTTCACTCTCTAAATCAAGACCTGTCGTTTGCTCAAGCCTTTTTCTTCGTTGCTGGCTCTTCTGGACGTTGAGCAGGTCACGAATAATGGTTGACTGGGATTGTGTTGAGGTGAAAGTGGCTATATCAACGACGGTATTACCTTGTTTTTCCCAGTGAGTTTTGAAGTAATGCATGTTCTGTTTAGCCCAATCTGAACTTTCAGCGAGCAAGATAGCTCGATGATGCTGTTCAGTGGTAGCAAGTTGTATTAATGAATCAATCTCATCTTTTGTACTTAAGCTAAATTGAATTAGGTTTTTAGTGGTTGCCTTACCTTTTGATGCATTTAGAGCAATTGTTTGTACGGGTAGCTCGCTAAGTGCAGTCAGCTCTTTCAGGTGATTTTTGAGCAGTGGCCCGATAACAAGGTCGGCACCGCTTTCGAGTGCGCTGTGGTAGATATCTATGAAATCTCCCTCGGGGTCGGCATTGTAAAAGCTAATACGACTGATTTTTTGATCATAATAGTTTTGCATGATGCCATCCCTAATGGCGTTGGAGACATTTTCATATTTACCTTCGAAGGGGAGGATAACAGCGATTTTTTGTGGGATATTTCGATAGGCGGCACGAAGTTCAGTGATCTCGAGAGGAGGAATCATAGAGGCTGGGTGAGTAGGGTGTAATAGGTTCCACTGATTGATGTTGTCGATTTGTGTTTTAAAGCTTTGGTTGTGGTTGGTTGTGGCAATTGAAAGCCCTAGCCAGTCTTTAAATATGGCATTTTGTTCTATTTCATAGGCGACCTTTAAGTCTGTAAGGTTGGTTTTGTTAAGGTTTTGCCAAATATTCTGATGGTTTTTTTGGTATTCTAAGGTTGTATCGGCATAATAGGCACTATTTTTAGTGCGCAACCTTGCCGCCGAGATCGTTTGGAGCGTTTTTTCGTAAAGTCTGACAAGGAATTCATTGATCTGCTTTTTTGTTCTTGGGTCAGCTTTATTGAGTTGTCGGCGGTTCTTATCTTCCAGTAGCATACTCACAGCTAAAGATGGTTGATCTTGGTTGTTAAGGTAGATCGCTTGCGTAAAGATAAGCTCAGCTTTTTCGTTGTGGGTTACCGCGATTTGTGAAAGTGCAGCGAGTGATTCTTTTGTTTTAACCGTATTTTTCTGGTCAATGAAACGAAGTGTTTGTCTGAGTTGTTCGGAAAAAGCTTGTGAGTTTGTCGATGAAGGGTGAATGGCGGTTTCTTTTTCTATCGTTGTCGTCGAGCAGTTTGATAAAAAGACGAATAATAACCCTATAAAGGGTGTAAAACGTTTTTTCATGGTATGTGGCCTGATAATAAACCGGATAAATAAAATGAGATCAGCATTGTATATTGTGTCAACGCCAATTGGTAATTTAAATGATATGTCTGATCGTGGCAAACAGGTTCTTGCGGATGTTAATTTGATTGCTGCGGAGGATACACGGCACAGTAAGCGGCTGTTAAATCATTTCGGTATAACGACACCTATGGTGGCTTACCATGAGTATAGCGATGAAAAACATGCAGAAATATTGATGGATCGTGTTGTAGGAGGTGAAAGTATTGCTTTGATTTCAGATGCAGGAACACCGCTGGTTTCAGATCCGGGTTTTACGCTAGTGAAAAAAGCACACGAAAAAGGGGTTGGTGTAGTGCCGGTGCCTGGTGCTTGTGCATTTGTTGCAGCTTTGACCGTTTCAGGTCTTCCTTCTGATCGGTTTAGTTTTGAGGGGTTTTTACCGGCTAAAGAATCGGGGCGTCGTTCTTGTCTTGAGCGCTTGAAGGAGGCCTCCCAAACGCAAATTTTTTATGAGGCACCGCATCGGATTGTAGCATCAATAAGGACAATGCTTGAGGTTTACGGCCCTGAGAGGCAAGCAGTACTTGCTCGCGAGTTAACCAAAACTTTTGAGACGGTTAAGAAACTGCCTTTAAAAGCACTTTATAATTGGGTGGTCAGTGATGCTAATCAGCAGAAAGGTGAGATTGTCGTTGTCGTGGATGGTTTAAAGAAGGTGAAAGTAGAGGTGCTTTCTGAAAGCTGCATGTCTCTAGCAGCCTTGCTAGCCGAGGAATTACCTCCCAAAAAAGCCAGCAATATCGTTGCTGCCCATTTTAATTGTTCTAAAAAGTCGGTCTATGATTATATTTTAGATTTAAAAGCGGGGCGTTAAATGATAATATCCGCAGCTGAGCTGGTCAGGCAATCGCTGCCACATGGTATTTTCTTTTACTTCTTAAGAAAATGTTGTTTGGGAGAGGAAAGTCCGGGCTCCGCAGGGTAAAGTGCCAGGTAACGCCTGGGGGGCGAAAGCCTACGGAAAGTGCAGCAGAAAATATACCGCCTACGTGTCAAGGTGCGTTCTTAATGCTTCGAAAAAATTGAATTCCCTATTTTATGTGGATGTGATTTTCTTGGCTTAGGTGATAATGTCACGCTGTGTGTTATCGCAGTATTAAGAACGCGCCTTGGTGCCGGTAAGGTTGAAATGGTGCGGTAAGAGCGCACCGCGCGATAGGTGACTATTCGTGGCATGGTAAACCCCGCTTGGAGCAAGACCAAATAGGAACCCATTGGTGTGACCCGCACTGGGTTCGGGTAGGTTGCTTGACGCAAACGGTGACGCTTGCGCTAGATGAATGATTGTCCGCGACAGAACCCGGCTTATCGACCAGCTCACTTATCTCTTCTTGGTTATCGATATTTTTTCATCCTTAATTCAAATGTTAACCACAGTCTCAGCTTTTACACTTAGTCTTCTGTATATATGCGTTTTTTTTGTTTACCTCCAAAGTAAGTGACTGTTTTTTCAAAGACGTAGCTGTTCATTTACTTTGAAAAAGGTTGAATATCGTTGTTTAAGTTCCTATAGTGTGCATAAGTGGTTTAAAGTGGGTAAAAGTGGCGAGATTGGAAAATTTTAGGGTTTTATGGTTTTTCGAGGCATTCATAACATCAATATGGATACAAAGGGACGGCTTGCTATGCCGACTCGGTATCGTGATGCCTTCGCTTTAGACGCCGCAAAACAATTAATTGCCACAATTGATATTCAGTCCCGCTGCTTGTTGATTTATCCGTTAGAAGCTTGGTTAATCATTGAGAAAAAACTTCAGAATTTGCCAGCGCTGAACGCCTCGTCTCGGCGCTTGCAGCGTTTGATGCTAGGTTACGCCAGTGAAATTGAACTTGATAATAATGGCCGACTTTTATTGCCTGTAGCGTTGCGTGATTATGCTCAGTTACAAAAGAAGCTCGTACTTGTTGGTCAGGGAAGTAAGTTTGAGTTATGGAGTGATGAACTTTGGGCGCAAGAGACAGAGCAGGCAATTTCTGATGCGTTGAATGGTGATTTAGAGATTCCAGCGGATATTCAGGATATCGTTCTGTAGGGGTTGTTATGCACGAATCGGTTTTGCTACATGAGGCAATAGATGCTTTAGCTATAGACGCTGAAGGTACATATATAGATGGTACCTTTGGTCGAGGTGGTCATAGTACAGAGATAGTTAAAAAACTTTCAGAGAAAGGCCGCTTATGGGGTTTTGACAAAGATAAAGAAGCGATCAGGCATGCGGCTGTTTTATTTGGGGAAGACATAAGGTTTACACCCTTTCATGCCTCTTTTACAGATATCGTCAGGCAGGTTGATGCCGCTGATATGCGTGGAAAAATTAGTGGTGTTTTATTAGATTTAGGGGTGTCATCGCCGCAGATTGACACAGCTGATCGTGGATTTAGCTTTAAGCAAGATGGCCCGCTGGATATGCGTATGGATAATGAACAAGGAGAGTCAGCTGCTGATTGGTTAAATCGAGCCACTCTGCAAGATATAAGTTGGGTATTGAATACCTTTGGTGAAGAGCGTTTTGCGAGGTTGATAGCCAAAAAAATTATAGAAAGGCGTGAAATCAAAGCGTTTACACGGACGTTGGACCTAGCAGATTTTATTGCAGCGATTATTCCGCGAAAATTTCATCAGAAAAAACATCCGGCAACGCGTAGCTTTCAGGCTATTCGTATACATGTCAACAATGAATTAGGCGACCTTGAGGCGTTGCTGTCCGATGTTTTGTCTGTTTTGAAAGTGGGCGGCCGGTTAGTTGTGATCAGCTTTCACTCCCTTGAAGATAGGCTGATAAAGAAGTTTATCAAGGCGCAAGAAAAAGGTCCTGTTGTACCAAGAAATATTCCGTTGATTTATATCAAAAGGGATGCACATTTTATTAGCGCATCTAAAGCGGTTAAGCCATCAGTGCATGAGAGTGAAAATAATATTCGTGCCAGAAGCGCGATATTAAGGGTGGCGGAAAAGGTAGCGGGCAATGCATAGCGCGAAGTTAACCTTGCTGCTTTTTATTGGCATTTTATTGTCAGCTATGGGTGTTGTATATACGTCATTTCAGGCACGCGCTTCTTTTATTACTTGGCAGGCGCTCATTGAAAAGTCCTATCGTCTCGATGTTGAGTGGGGGCAGTTGATTATTGAAAAACACACTTTAGCATCTTATTCAAGATTGCAAGGTATCGCTGTTCACAAATTAGGTATGGTGGAGCCACAAGGTAAACGGATTGAGATCATTCGTCGAAAACTATGATAAGTATTATTAAAAGCAACTGGCGTTTTATATCGGTGGCAGCTGTGTTGGCTGCTTTTGGTATTGCTTTGCTTTTAAGAATGCTCATGTTACAGGTTTTTGATTTTCATTACGGGGCAGGTTTCCTAAAGCGACAAGGCGATAACCGAACGGTTAGGACGGAGGTGATAGAAGCGCACAGAGGGATGATTACTGATCGTCGCGGTGTGCCTTTAGCGATTAGTACGCCAGTGGTGAGTATTTGGGTAGATCCTAAATTTTTTGACGCCACTGATGATCAGCTCGAGGCATTAGCTGCCATTTTGGAAGAAGATGAGATTGAAATTAAAGACAAATTGGCACGCTATCAGGAAAAACGATTCGTGTACCTTAAAAAGGGGGTGGCACCTTACGATGCAGATGATGTAGACGCTTTAGGTATTAATGGTGTTTATAGAGACTCTGAGTATCGTCGATTTTATCCTGCCGGTGAAGTAACTGCTAATTTATTGGGTTATACAAACAGGGAGGGCCTTGGTCTTGAAGGCGTGGAGTATGCGTATAATGATTGGTTAACGGGTACCGATGGTCATAAAAGGGTCGTTCAGGATTTATATCAAAGAACCATTAAAGTGCTAGGCCAGCCCTTGGATCCAAAAGCTGGCAGCGATGTGGCGTTAAGCATTGATTTACGCCTGCAGTTTCTTGCTTATAAAGAGTTAAAAACTGCCGTTGTTCATCATCGTGCTGCATCAGGATCTATCGTTGTTTTAGATAATGAAACAGGTGAAGTGCTTGCAATGGTGAGTCAGCCAGCATTTAACCCTAATGACCGCTCAAACATTGATATGACGCATGTAAAGAATCGTGCAATTACTGATGTTTTTGAGCCGGCTTCAACAATAAAGCCGTTATCGATGCTTGCTGTTCTGGAAAGCGGGAAGTATAGCCCTTCAGATATTATTAATACGCACCCTGGTTACATTAAGCTGGGAAAGAAAACGCTTATTGACCCTGTTGATTATGGGCGTATGTCGGTGACAAAAATTATTACTAAATCGAGCCAAGTAGGTATGAGCAAGTTGGCACTCACCCTAGACCCACTGGATATCCCGTTAATGCTTAATCGTTTGGGGTTGGGTCAGTTCATTGGTACGGGTATACCGGGAGAGAGTGGAGGGTATGTCCCTCATGATATTTACTGGAGTAAAATTGAGCGTGCCGCCTTGTCTTATGGTTATGGGCTTACGGTGAATAGTCTTCAGCTTGCAAAGGCGTATTCTGTCGTTGCTGCGGGAGGGAAATCATATCCTGTGAGTTTGTTAAGATTAAACGAGGAGCCTATATACAAGCAGGTCGTGGAGCCGCAGGTAGCTAGAGATGTAAGAAACATGCTGGAAACTGTAACGGGTATACATGGCACAGGGAAAAGAGCAAGAACGTCCGCTTATAGTGTTGGAGGGAAAACCGGTACGGCGCATATGGTGGGGAAAGCAGGTTATGAATTAAAATACGTATCCTTATTTGCTGGTATGGCTCCTATAGACAACCCAAAAATTACTGTTGTGGTTTCCATTAAAGATCCAAAAGGGAGTCGATACTTTGGGGGAGAAGTAGCCGCCCCCATTTTCTCCAGCGTTGTTTCTGGTAGTTTGCGTTTGCTGGAAGTACCTCCAGATTTGTTGGTTAGCCGGTTTGTTGAAGAGACAAAGGGAGCAATGTGATATGAAGCTTTCCCATATTTTCTCTCAAATTAAAAATGCTCATATCATTGGGCCGGACTTATCAATTACGGGCATTGCACTCGATAGTCGAGAGGTGAAAGAAAACGACTTATTTTGTGCTTTACTGGGCGCTGATACGGATGGTCGTTACTTTATTCAAGAGGCATTGAGTAAGGGTGCTATCGCGATTGTTACTGATTCAGCGTTGAATCTAGATTTAGGAGTAACCTTGGTTGTCCTACCTGAACTCAGAGAAAACCTCGGTAAAGTGGCGGCAGCTTTTTACGAAAACCCATCACTCTCAATGCCTGTGATCGCAGTGACAGGAACGAATGGGAAAACCTCTGTTTGTGATTATATTCGTCAGTTTAGTGAATTGTTATCGGTGCCTGTGGCTGCAATTGGCACATTAGGTGTGAGGTATAAAGATGAGCTAACGCCATTAATGAATACAACGCCGGATGTGTTGAGCACAAATGCGATACTAAGTGATTTATTAAAGCGTGATTGTCAGCGAGTTGCGATGGAGGTTTCTTCGCATGGTTTGGTACAACGGCGCGTGAACGCGTTACAATTCGATACAGCGGTTTTTACAAACCTGTCGCAAGATCATCTTGATTATCATGGCGATATGGAAAGCTATGCACAAGCGAAGAGCCTGCTTTTTACACAGTCGAATTTAAAAACCTGTGTTGTGAATATCGATGACCCTGCCGCCAAGTACATGCTTGAAAAAGTATCAGTGAAAAATGTTAATACTATTCGCTACTCCTTAAAGAATACAAAGGCTGAAGCGTACTTCAGTGAAATTAGAATACTTAATCAAGGTTACCGGGGGTTGTTACATATTGCTGGTGAAATACACCCCTTCAAAACATCACTTGTTGGTGAATTTAATTTATATAATCTTTTAGCCGCCATTTTAGTCATTTATTACCAGGGCGGCACAATGCTCTCAGATCTTATTGCAAGATGTTCTGATATTAAACCAGTGACGGGTAGGGTTGAATCAGTACCTAATGCTTATGGCCTGTCGGCGATTGTCGATTATGCACACACACCAGATGCGCTGGACAGGTTATTGAGCACCTTAAAAATGAACAAAGCAAAAAATCTCTATGTTGTATTTGGCTGTGGCGGTGACAGAGATAAAGCTAAGCGACCGTTAATGGGAGCAATCGCAGAAAAATACGCCGATTTTTGTTGGGTTACTTCAGATAATCCGCGCTCTGAGTCACCTATAGGTATTTGCAACGAGATAACTGAAGGCATGAGTGATGATGCTTATGATATCATTATTGACCGAAAAGAAGCCATTCAACAGGCGCTCAGACGAGTGACCAAGCAAGATATTGTGGTCGTTGCAGGTAAAGGTCATGAAAAATATCAGCTTATCAATGGTAACTATACAGCGTTTGATGATGTCGATGTGATAAAGCACGCCATTGAGGCAAGAGGTCGTTCCGTATGACGATACTCTCAGTGGGTGACATGATTGAAGTCACAAACGCCAAGATTTATTTGCCGGAAGGCACAAGATTACCTGGCAACGTTGACAGAGTCGTGATTGATACACGTCAAATAGACGCGGCGGCCTTGTTTATTGCTCTTAAAGGTAAACACGTTGATGGTCATGATTTCTTGCTGGATGCTTTAAAGAGTGGCGCAAAGCTTGCTATGGTTGAGTCTGAACAGCCGATTGCCATCCCTCAGCTTGTTGTTTCTTCATGCGAAGCTGCCATTCGACTATTGGCTCTTGCAACGAGAGGGGCGTTTAAAGGCAAGGTGATTGCTATAACGGGCAGTTGTGGTAAGACCAGTACGAAAGAGATGCTTGTGGCCATATTGGGCCAAGAGCATCATGTCAGTTTTACGTTAGGTAACCAAAACAATGAACTTGGCTTGCCTTTAACGTTGATGAATATTTCCCAAAATAGTGACTTTGCGATAGTTGAGATGGGCGCTTGTAAGCCTTTGGATATAAAAAATCTAATGGCTTTTGCTGTACCTGATGTGGCTGTGGTGACGAACGTGGGTGTGGCACATATTGGCATCTTTGGTAACCAGCAACGTATAGCAGAGACAAAAAGTGAAGTGTATTTGTACCTTAAAAAATCGGGCTTTGCTATCTTGAATTATGACGATAAATATTTTGATTTTCTTTTTGATCGATGTAAGAAAATACAGCAAACGTTGACTTTTTCGCTGCTCAATACAGCAGCTGATTTGTATGCCTCAGATTTATCCCTTCAGAGTAATAAATCAGATTTCTCTTTACATTACCGTGGGGAGTCACAGCCCTGTACGATTAGCGTACCGGGTGAGCATGCCGTGATGAATAGTATCTGCGCTTTGGCATGCGCCATTGCAGTAGGTGTTGATAATCTATCAGTCATAGCCAAAGGATTAAGTCTAGTTGGAACCATGAAAGGTCGGAGTTGTGAGTACGAAGGATCTTGGGATGGATTATTGATTGACGATACTTACAATGCAAACCCGATATCTATGAAGGCTGCTGTTAATGTGTTAAGCCTGCAGGCAGGGAGAAGAATTTTAGTACTGGGCGATATGGGGGAGCTTGGCGAAAGATCAGATGAATTTCATCGAGAGATATTGCACTACGCCATTGAACAAAATATTGATAAAATTTTTGTAACCGGCCCATTGATGATTTCTGCTGCAGTGAAACTTAATGCCGATATTAAAATATTTCTTAACAAGGAAGATTTGTTGCAAGCTTTAAAAAAAGTATTACAGCCGCATGATGTCGTGCTTTTAAAAGGGTCTCGTTATTTGAAAATGGAGTCCTTAATTGAGCCGCTAGTAAAAAAGGATAATATGTCATGTTGTTAATATTTTTTGGCTGGCTATCGGAGTATATTCCAGCATTTCAGGTATTTAATTACCTTACGTTAAGAGCAATCTTAAGTGTGTTAACAGCATTGAGTTTTGCGTTATTTCTAGGGCCAAAGTTAATTCGCCGATTATCTGATTTGCAAGTCGGGCAGGCGATACGCGATGATGGTCCAAAAAGTCATTTAAGTAAATCAGGTACGCCTACTATGGGCGGTATGTTGATTTTGATGTCGCTATTAACGACAACGTTACTATGGGGGGATTTGGATAACCCCTATATTTGGCTGGTTTTAGCTGTAACCTTTGCATTTGCAACTATTGGGTGGATTGACGACTTCAAAAAAGTGACAAAGAAAAACTCGAAAGGTTTATCAGCCAAAACAAAGTATTTTTGGCAGTCTGTTTTTGGCCTTTTAGCTGCTTTATATTTATTTTTTACGGCATCAGTTCCTCAAGATACGCAGCTTTTTATTCCTTTTTTTAAGAGCTTTTCTTGGGATATGGGGCCTTTGTTTATCGTGTTGACTTATTTTATGGTGGTGGGCTTTAGTAATGCAGTTAATCTTACCGATGGGTTAGATGGGCTAGCCATCTTGCCAAGCGTTGTGATTGCCTGTGCATTGGCTATTATTGCCTACCTTGTTGGGCATGTTGAATTTGCAGCATATTTAAATATTCCTCATATTAAAGGTGCTGGCGAACTTGTCGTCATCTGTACAGCTTTAGTGGGTGCTGGTTTAGGGTTTTTGTGGTTTAACACTTATCCTGCTCAAGTTTTTATGGGCGATGTAGGATCGTTGGCATTAGGCGCTATGCTGGCTTTAATCGCCGTGATCACACGCCATGAAATTGTCTTTATTATCATGGGCGGTATTTTTGTTTTAGAAACTGTTTCGGTTATTTTACAGGTGGCTTCTTTTAAGCTGACAGGTAAGCGCATTTTTAGAATGGCACCTATTCATCATCACTTTGAATTAAAAGGTTGGCCTGAACCACGTGTGATTGTCAGGTTTTGGATCATTACCGTGATCCTTGTGTTAATTGGATTAGCAACGTTGAAGTTGAGATAACGCAACATGCTAGAGAAACTAGAGCAGTGTGAGAAGGTAGCAATTGTTGGTTTAGGGCTGACGGGGTTTTCTTGTGCGTGTTATTTATCCAGTGTTAACAAACCTTTTTTCTTTTTGGATACACGTGAAGAACCACTTCAGTATGGAAAATTTAAAGCACAGTTTCCAGAGGCAGAGTTCTTCTTAGGAGAGCGCTCGTTGAATGCAGCTTGCGCTATGGTTGATTTGCTCGTTGTAAGTCCAGGCATTGCTTTATCAGATCCGGTTGTTACCTCTTACGTTCAGCAAGGCGCTAGGATAACCAGCGATATTGAGCTATTTAGGGCAGAGGTTAACGTGCCTATTATTGCGGTGACGGGGTCAAATGGTAAGTCAACAGTCGTGAGTTTGATTGCTCATATATTACAAGATACAGGAAAAAAAGTGACACTTGCCGGGAATATTGGTGTACCTGTTTTGCAAACATTGCAAGAAAGTTACTGTGCTGATGTTATCGTTCTTGAGTTGTCGAGTTTTCAACTGGAAAGGCTGGATGCTTTGAATGCTGATGTAGCTTGCGTGTTAAATATTTCAGAAGATCATATGGATAGGTATGACTCCTTTGACGATTATAAAAAAGCAAAATTGTCGGTATATAAGGGAACTAAAAAAGCTGTTTACAATTCTGATGATGCGATGACGCATGTGAGTACTTTTGAGAGAGATACATTTACTTTTGGATCAACTACGAATTCGAGCTTTTGTTTAAAGAATGAGCATATTGTTTATCAAGGAGAAAGCCTACTTAGTCGTGATGCTCTTCGTCTTAAAGGTACGCATAATCTCATGAATGTCATGGCGGCATTTGCTTGTTGTTTCCCTTTAGGGATTAGTCTTGATGATATGTGTCAAAGCGTTAAGTCATTCGACGGTATTAAACATAGGTGTCAATGGCTAGGTGCTATTGATGGTGTTGATTATTACAATGATTCGAAAGGGACTAATGTTGGTGCCACACTTGCGGCTATCCAAGGGTTAACATCAACTAGAAATATTATTTTGATCGCGGGTGGAAAAGATAAGGGCAGCGATTTCTCTGAGCTTTCCGAAACAGTACAGCGACATGTTAAGCAGTTGATTCTTATTGGTGATTGTGCTGAGAAAATGGCCGCTATGCTAACAATTCAAGCTCAGTTTTTATCGAGCTTAGAGGCGGCCGTTGTTCGTGCGCATGCGTTATCTGAGGACGGCGATATTGTTTTATTGTCACCAGCCTGTGCAAGCTTTGATATGTTTGACAGCTTTGAAAATCGTGGTGATGTGTTTATTGAGCAGGTTGAAAAAATACGGGAGGCAGCTGCATGAAGCCTTCAGTAATTCTTTGGCAAAATAGTGATAAATCACTGATCTTTCTTGTCATGGTATTATGCTCTTTGGGCGTGGTGATGGTGTCATCATCATCTATTGATTTTGCCAGTTTTAACTATCAAGCGCCGCTCTATTTTTCGATACGTCAAAGTATTTTTGCTGTCATTGCTTTGGTAGCAGGAACGGTTGCTTTCTTTATTCCAACGCGACACTGGTTGGATTTTGGGTGGCTCTATCTGATATTAGCATTTGTATTGTTGGTTTTAGTGCTCATACCTGGCATTGGCCGAGAGGTGAATGGCAGCCGTCGATGGATCCCGATGGGATTCATTAATGTTCAAGCATCTGAAGTTGCTAAAATGTTTATTTTGATTTACATGGCGGGTTATCTATTAAGACGTCGAGACGAAGTGATGCAAAGATGGCGTGGTTTTTTAAAGCCCATCGCTGTTTTGGTTGTTGCCATTGTTTTATTACTGGAAGAACCTGACTTTGGTTCTGCTGTGGTTATTATCTTTGCTGTGCTCGGCATGATATTTCTTGCTGGCCTCGGATTTCCACAGTTTGTCTCCTTAATTGTAGCGACATTGATGGCCGTTGTTGCTATGGCCGTTTCCTCCTCCTATCGTTTGGAGAGGCTGAAATGTTTTATCGATCCCTGGCAAGAATCACACCGTTATGATTGCGGCTATCAGCTAACTCAGTCGCTAATCGCTTTTGGTCGCGGTGAGTGGTTTGGGTTGGGGCTTGGGCAGAGTATCCAAAAGCAGTTTTTTCTTCCGGAGGCACATACGGATTTTGTATTCGCTATTATTGCTGAAGAGCTCGGATTTGCCGGAGGGGTGCTCACTATTGCTATTTTTGGCGCTTTGATTGGTAAGTTATTTATTTTGGCGAGACGATTGGAAAGGAAAAATGCTTTTTTTGAAGCATATTTAACGTATGGTATTTCGCTAGTCTTTGCGGCTCAAGTGTTCATCAATGTGGGGGTCAATATTGGTCTTTTGCCCACCAAAGGGCTGACATTACCCTTGTTAAGTTACGGTGGTAGTAGCCTTGTCGTGAACTTATTCATGTTGGGCATTGTCTTGCGAGTCGGCGCACAGTTAAATCTAGTGCAGCAGCGAGAGAGAAAAACACGGGGGGTGCCGAAGTGAGCGCAAAACGCATCCTGATTGTAGCTGGAGGAACAGGTGGACATGTTTTCCCTGGGCTTGCTGTCGCTAAAATGTTGATAGAGCAGGGACATGAAGTATTTTGGGTCGGCACGCGTCGCGGTATTGAGTCCAAGCTTATCCCTGAATCAAATATCAAGATTGAATATATCGATATAGAGGGGATTCGCGGTAAAAAAGCATTAGCGTTGATTAAAGCGCCTTGGCTTATTAGTCGTGCTATTTTACAGGCACTTAAGATTATTAAGCGCCTTAACGTTGATGCCGTATTGTGTATGGGGGGATTTGTTTCTGGCCCAGTAGGAATAGCAGCCAAAATCGGGCGTATACCTCTAATCATTCATGAGCAAAATGCCATTGCTGGTACAACTAATCGTATTTTATCGAAGGTAGCTAACGTTAATTTGCAAGCTTTCCCTCAAGCGATTTCCGCGAATGCCATCACTGTCGGAAACCCTGTTAGGGCAACAATCTACTCTTACGGTGGCGACCACTTACCAAGAGATGAAGAAAGATTGCAGGTGCTCATTGTAGGTGGCAGTTTGGGTGCGGAAGCGATTAATCAGCTAATCCCTGAGGTGTGTGATAGTCTTGGCGATTCACTCTCTATTTGGCATCAGGTTGGCGATAAGCATTATACGGATATGATGGCATTGTATGCTACGCGTTTGCCGAGTGAGCATATTCGTGTGTCACCCTTTATTAGGGAGATGGATCAGGCATACGAATTTGCAGATATTGTTATTTGTCGTTCAGGTGCCATGACTGTCAGTGAATTAGCTGCAGCTGGAAAGCCAGCGATTTTTGTGCCGTTTCCTTATGCCATTGATGATCATCAAACGGCTAATGCAAGATGGTTATCTGACTCAGGGGCAGCCATTTTAGTGCAGCAGTCCGAACTCTCTGTGCATTGGCTGATAGATAAACTGCGCTATTTTCATCAAAACCGGATGAAGCTACGAGTAATGCAAACAAAAGTTATGGCGTTAGCAAAACCAAATGCTACGGGACGTGTAGTTGGAAGCTGTTTAGAGGTGGCGTTGTGAGTTCGATAAGAAAAGTGCCTGGAATGCGTAAAATTGACCAAATACATTTTGTAGGTATTGGTGGTGCAGGTATGTGCGGCATAGCTGAAGTTTTGCAAACGCAGGGCTATACGGTGACAGGGTCGGACTTGAAGGCTTCTCAAAACACAGAAAGGCTTGCTTCATTGGGTGTAAAAATATACGAAGGGCATGATGTTTCGTATGTTGAGGGTGCTGATGTGGTGGTTACCTCCACAGCCGTTGACGCTGACAATCCTGAGGTTCTTTGGGCGAAAAGCAATCGAGTCCCCGTGGTTGCTCGTGCCAAGATGTTGGCAGAACTGATGCGATATAGACATGGCGTTGCTGTTGCTGGTACACATGGAAAAACCACGACAACCAGTATGATTGCATCCATCTTTGCAGCAGCAAAACTTGACCCTACTTTTATTATTGGCGGTCTTGTGAATAGTTTTGGAAGCAATGCACGGCTAGGAGAAAGCCGGTACTTGATTGTTGAGGCAGATGAGAGCGACGCCTCTTTCTTGCATTTACAGCCAATGTCAGCCGTGATTACCAATATTGAGGCTGATCATATGAGTACATATGGCGGCGACTTCAATAAGTTAAAAGAAACATTTATAGCGTTTACGAATAATTTACCTTTTTATGGCGTTATCGTGCTTTGCCTTGATGATCCTATACTAAGGAGTATGTCGAAACAATTCGGGCGCTCAGTTATAACGTATGGTTTTTGCCAAGATGCAGACGTCAGAATTACCCGCTTATCAACCGAAGGTACTGTTAGTGAGTTTTCGGTTGAGACGCCGACGGGGCAAACCATTGTTATTCAACTTAATGTACCCGGCCGTCATAATGTATTAAATGCAACTGCAGCCATTGCTTTATGCTTAGATGAAGGGTTGGATGTTGAGGCAATTGTTTGTGGGTTAAAAGAGTTCATGGGCGTCGGCCGACGATTTCAAACGTATGGAGAGTTCCCTGTTGAGGGCGGCTCTGTTCAGCTTGTTGATGATTATGGTCATCACCCTACTGAGATTAAGGCGACTATTGATGCTGCGCGTGTCAGCTTTCCTGGGAAACGGATAGTGATGGTTTTTCAGCCACATCGATATTCCCGAACTTATGATTTGTATGAAGAGTTTGTAGCTGTGCTAATGGAAGTCGATCAATTGATATTGCTGGATGTTTACTCTGCAGGAGAAAAACCGATTCCTGGTGCGGACAGTTTGTCGCTGAGTAAAACGTTACAAGAATTAACAGGTAACGCCCCTTTATTAGTTAAAGGTATCGATAAAGTAAAAGGTGTTTTGAAGCGTATTTTAGTGGATGATGACCTTGTTATGACGCAAGGTGCAGGTACTGTAGGAGTATTGGCTGAAATGTTAGCTAAGGATGGTTTTTTATGAGTATGTCTATTGGCGAAAAATTACAAGGGAATCTGGCTGTTTTGTTGGGTGGGGAAAGTGCAGAGAGGGAAGTCTCATTACAGAGTGGCGCAAGTGTGATGCAAGCGCTTAGATCAATGGATATTCCCGCGATAGCAATTGATTGTAAAACAGAAAACTTATCGGCAGAGCTTAGTAGGCATGCAATTAATTATTGTTTTATAGCCCTACATGGTGGAGATGGTGAAAATGGAACGGTTCAGTCACTACTGAAAGAGAGGGGCATTCCTTATACGGGAAGTGATGCTTTGTCTTCAGCGATTGCAATGGATAAGCAGCAGACAAAGCGCATTTGGCAACGCTCCGTAATACCTACAGCGCCTTTTTGCATGATCGATCAATTTACAGTGTGGGAAGAAGTAAAAGGAAAACTTGGCTCAAAAGTGATGGTAAAACCTTCTAATGAAGGTTCTAGTCTAGGAATGATGATTGTAGAAAATGCTAATCAGTTTGAAAAAGCGCTGGTGAATGCACGTGAGTATGATCAAGAAGTGATGGCTGAAAAATGGATTGAGGGTGATGAGTATACTGTAGGTATACTGAATGGTAGGCCATTACCTATGATCAGAATGGAAACAGGTAACTTATTTTATGATTACGAAGCTAAATATGTATCTAATGAAACTGAATTTTATTGTCCTAGTGGCCTAGATCAAGAGGAAGAAAGTAAGCTTCAAGCTTTATCCCTAAAAGCATTTGATATTTTGGGTTGTAGCGGTTGGGGTAGAGTTGATCTTATGTTAAATGAGGAGGGGCAACCTTTCTTACTTGAGGTGAATACATTGCCAGGTATGACATCTCATAGCCTTGTGCCTTTAGCGGCGAAAAATGCGGGTTTTAGTTTTGAGGCGTTGGTGAGCGCTATTATGGAGGGGGCTTTTTAAGATGAAAGCACCTGCTCACTCAGCAAAAAAGGTTAAGAGATCTGGGGGAAAAGCAAAAAGTATTTATTTTTTACAGGGGGCTTTTTTGAAATGGATTTTTTCATTTTTTACGATAACAAAATCCCTGATGGTAATTGGTGCCATTACTACGTTAATTATTTTTATATCAGGTCATCAAGTGTTGCATGCGTTGATAAATGTACCTATCGTCAGCGTAGATATTGAGGGAGATTTTCATAAGGTATCAAAGGAAGATTTACAGCTGATTATTCATGAGGCATCTCAGAAGGGCTTTTTAGGCTTGGATTTAGCTCAGTTGCACCATGATTTGGCAGCAGTGCCGTGGGTCGGGTGGGTTGGAGTTAAGCGTATTTTTCCGAATAGACTAAAGATTCATATTGAAGAAAACGCGTTAATCGCACGGTGGAATGATGATGCTTATGTTACTGAGTCTATGAAGGTTATTCAAATCAAAGGTGTACCTGGGTATAACACCCTACCTAGGCTGATTGGTACTGATTTTCGGCATGTTATATCTGTCTATGAAAGAATAAACGAAAACATTCCTGAAAACATGAAACCTGTCAGGGAAGTTGATGTCAGTTATATAGGAGCTGTTAGGTTGAGGCTGGCGCAAGATATTGATCTGGTTATGGATTCTGACTTATTGAGTGAGCAATTATCACGATGGGTTTCTGTATATCAGAATCAATTGATTCATAATGTGGATCGTTTAAAGCGTGTTGATTTAAGGTATGTGAACGGCCTTTCTGTCGTATTTGATGAGAAAGCGTTGAAAAATAACAACAAGATTATTATAGGGGGTCGTGATTGATGGCAAACGAAAACGCAGAAAATATGATCGTCGGTTTAGATATTGGAACGTCAAAAGTTGTGGCCATTGTTGGAGAGTACTCAGATGACAAAGGTTTGGAAATTATAGGAATAGGCTCTCACCCTTCACGCGGTTTAAAAAAGGGTGTTGTTGTTGATATTGAATCGACGGTGCATGCAATCCAGCGCGCAGTGGAAGAGGTAGAGCTTATGTCTGGCTGCCAAATACATTCTGTCTATGCTGGTATTGCAGGTAGTCATATCCGAAGTTTGAATTCCCATGGAATCGTTGCGATTAAAGATAATGAAGTGTCCGAAGCTGATGTTGAGCGTGTTATCGATGCAGCAAAAGCTGTTGCGATTCCTGCTGATCAGAAAATTTTACATATTTTACCCCAAGAATATTTGATTGACTCACAAGATGGCGTCAAAGAGCCTTACGGTATGTCTGGGGTTCGGTTGGAAGCTAAAGTACATCTTGTGACGGGTGCTGTGAATGCAGCACAAAATATTGAGAAATGCATAAGACGTTGCGGCTTGGTGCCAGAAGATATTATTTTGGAGCAGCTAGCGTCTAGTTATGCCGTGTTAACGGATGACGAGAGGGAGTTGGGTGTTTGTCTTGTTGACATTGGTGGCGGGACATCAGACATAGCCATTTTCACAGAAGGTTCAATTAAGCATACAGGTGTGATCCCTATTGCAGGTGATCAGGTCACTAATGATATTGCTATGGCACTTAGGACGCCAACGCAGCATGCGGATGAAATCAAAATCAAATATGCCTGTGCGTTAGCCCAGCTTGCGCGTGCAGATGAAACCATAAAAGTACCGAGTGTTGGCGATCGTCCAGCTAGGGACTTGTCGAGACAAGCGTTAGCGGAGGTGGTTGAACCAAGGTACGATGAATTATTTACTCTAGTTCAAGCGGAAATAAGAAGAAGTGGTTATGAGCAGATGTTGGCTGGTGGAATAGTTTTAACAGGGGGTACTGCGAAAATGGAAGGGGCAGTTGATTTGGCGGAGGAAATCTTCCATGTACCTGTGAGATTAGGCGTACCTAATCAAGCGGGGGGATTGCAAGATATTGTCCGAAACCCTATTTATTCGACAGGTGTGGGATTGTTGCATTATGCGGTAAAGCAACAACTTTCCCCATTGCCTGGATCAGTAAGTAGAAGTAATAAGGTGTCCATAGCAGACTCAGTTAAGAAGTGGTTTCAAAATAACTTTTAATTAATTTTTGTGCTTGAAATAGAGGCAAGGGAGAAAATTCATGTTCGAATTAGTTGATAATCAACCTCAGAATCCAGTCATCAAAGTTGTTGGTGTTGGCGGTGGTGGTGGAAATGCTGTCAAGCATATGATTGCGCATCAGACTGATGGGGTTGAATTCATATGTGCCAATACCGACTCGCAAGCATTGAACGATGTTGATACAAAAACGGTTCTGCAGTTAGGGAGTACGGTTACTAAAGGCCTTGGTGCAGGTGCTAATCCTGAGGTGGGGAGACAAGCTGCCGTTGAAGACAGAGATAGGATTGCTGAGTTGTTGCAAGGCTCTGATATGGTGTTTATTACAGCGGGTATGGGAGGTGGGACAGGAACGGGTGCAGCCCCAGTGGTCGCGGAAGTGGCCCGTGAACTAGGTATTTTAACTGTTGCCGTGGTGACTAAGCCTTTCAAGTTTGAAGGGAAAAAGCGTATGGCGCTGGCTGAAAACGGTATAAAAGAACTGGCAGAGCATGTTGATTCCTTGATAACGATTCCCAATCAGAAATTAGAAGCTGTTATGGGTGGTGCAATTTCATTGGTAGATGCCTTTAAAGAAGCAAATAATGTATTACATCATGCGGTTCAAGGTATTGCAGATTTGATTATTCGTCCAGGCTTAATCAATGTTGACTTTGCTGATGTGAGGACAGTTATGTCGGAAATGGGCATGGCTATGATGGGTAGTGGTCACGCTTCTGGTGAAGAGCGAGCAGCTAAGGCTGCAGAGGCAGCAATATCCAGCCCGTTGCTTGAAGATGTGAACCTTCAGGGTGCAAGGGGTATATTGGTTAATATTACAGCGAGTGAGTCTCTCGGTTTAGGAGAGTTCGGTGAGGTTGGTGAAATTGTTGAAGATTTTGCATCAGAAAATGCAACTGTCGTTGTGGGTACGGTTATTGACCCCTCTATGGGTGATGAAATCAAAGTGACTGTGGTCGCAACTGGCCTGGGGGGGATTCATAGTAAAGCAACGAGCTCAAGTTCAAGGGCTTCTGTTGAATCGCATGCCGTGCATGCTGAGGCGCCCAATCTTGAATCTGAGCACGATTACTCGGGGTATGATAGACCAACAGTGATTCGTAAGCAGGGCATCAAAGCAGTGTCTGCAACGCACCCATCTGAGATGCCGGCAAAAGATGATATGGATTTATTGGATATCCCAGCTTTTTTAAGGCGTCAGGCAGATTAAGTGCTATGGTTTCTCAATGTGTCTCTATTGTGAATATAACAGAGCTGAATGTTTGACGAGCCTTTTGTTTATTTTGAGCTGCTTGAGAGTAGCCCCTAAGTTTTACGAGTTTTTTTTGGGTAAGCTTTTTAATTTTAGATGTCTCTGATACACTTGCGAGTGATTATATTTGGAAGGTTTACAGATGATTAGGCAAAGAACGCTTCGTAATTCAATACGGGCAACTGGTGTTGGCTTGCATACGGGTGAAAAAGTGTATTTATCCCTGATGCCTGCCCCTGTTGATACGGGTATTGTTTTTCGGCGTGTCGATCTTAATCCACCCGTAGAAATTAAAGCACTGGCGGAAAATGTTGGCGATACGTCTTTGGCAACAACGTTAACCGTGAATGATGTGAATATATCAACGGTTGAACACTTACTTTCTGCCATGGCAGGTTTAGGTATTGATAATGCTTATGTGGATGTCAGTGCGCCTGAGCTCCCTATTATGGATGGAAGTGCGGGGCCATTTGTATTTTTGATCCAATCTGCGGGTATTGAAGAGCAGGCTGCGGCTAAGAAATTTATACGAATTAAGAAGGAGGTTAGGGTTGAGCAGGGCGATAAGGTAGCTAGTTTTCATCCTTTTGATGGCTTTAAGGTTTCTTTTGCGATTGATTTTGATCACCCAGTATTTGCAAATAAAAAATCTAAGGTTGAAATCGATTTCTCAACCACATCTTTTGTTAAAGAAATTAGCCGTGCGAGAACATTCGGTTTTATGCATGAGTTCGAGTACTTACGCTCAAAAGGTTTAGTTCGGGGCGGTAGTTTCGATAATGCAATTGTTGTTGATGACTATAAAGTTGTTAATGAGGACGGTTTGCGCTATGAGGATGAGTTTGTTAAGCACAAAGTATTAGATGCGATTGGTGACCTTTATTTATTGGGCAATAGTTTGATAGGTGAGTTTAGAGCTTATAAATCTGGTCATGCTTTGAATAATGCAGTCCTCAGAGAGCTTATTTCAAGAAAGGACGCTTGGGAAGTTGTCACCTATGAAGATGAAAATGCACCTATTTCATACTCATCGGCAATGATGGCTGTTTGAGAAAATATTTTTATAAGAAAAAACGGTTAATTAATAACCGTTTTTTTTTGTGTAGAGACTATGAAGTTAATTATTATTGGTAATGCATTGCAGCCTGCAAGGCAGATTGAATGCCGTCAAAGATGGATTTGGTCAGGTCTGGTTGCTTTATGCTTTTTCGTAATTACATTTGTAGCTGCACTATGGTTGGTGTATGACCGTTCCACCAAGCTTGAAATTGTTCGTCAGCGATTGATGTCCGTTGAGGCAGAAGTCTTTTACGATAAAAGTCGACTGAATAATTATTTGGCCTATAGCGAAGGCTTGCTAACGGAGCAGTCTAAACACGCAGGTATTCTTGAAGCAAAACTGACGCGACTGGAGGCTCTAGGGCAAAAAATTGCTGAGGGCGTTGGTGTTGAAGTTGAGTTTGACTTTACGCAAAGGCCGTCCGTCGGGGGGCCAATGGAGGGTGGTGACCTCCGATTGAGTCGAGAAGCTCTTGAGCATGTGTTTGGGCGCTTATCCTATGCGTTGGATTACCGACAAAAAGAACTCGCAGCTCTCTCAAGTGTCATACAGAATACGCATCTTTCTAGGGAGCGATATTTGGCAGGAAAACCTATTGATAGTGGCTGGCTGTCCTCGCGTTATGGTGTGCGAACAGATCCATTTCATGGGCGTCCAGCATTCCATAAAGGTTTAGATTTTGCTGGTAAAGAAGGCTCTAATGTGCTCTCGGTTGCATTGGGTGTTGTGATTTGGTCGGGTGATCGGTATGGTTTTGGAACAATGGTAGAAATAGATCATGCCAATGGCTATATAACACGCTATGCACACAACAGAGAAAATACTGTTAGTGCGGGCGATGTTGTTCGTAAAGGACAAGTGATCGCTTATATGGGGTCCAGTGGACGCTCAACGGGTGCACATGTACATTTTGAGGTCTTGAAAAATGGCAGGCATGTGGATCCCCAGCGCTATATTTACCGTAAAGCTATTTAACCGTAGAATACTTCAAAAATCGGTTGATGGAATTTATTTTATAACTATTTTCAATAGCGCTAATAAATCAATGACGCTATTTTTTGGTAATTTTTATGCCTATGAATGTGTTAAAAAAAATCTTCGGATCAAGTAATGATCGTGAGGTGAAGCGTTTACAGAAAATTGTAGACTCGATCAGTGTATTTGAATCTGATTTACAAAAATTATCGGATGAGGCGCTTCAAGCAAAGACAGAAGCGTTTAAAAATAGGCTGGCACAAGGTGACAGCTTGGAGGCGCTTTTACCTGAGGCCTTTGCAGTCGTTAGAGAAGCAAGTGTCCGTGTTCTAGGGATGCGGCATTTTGATGTGCAAATGATGGGAGGCATTACGTTACATAATGGGCGTATAGCAGAAATGCGTACCGGCGAAGGTAAAACGCTTGTGGCAACCCTGCCTGTTTATCTCAATGCGCTAACGGGTAGGGGCGTTTACGTGGTTACGGTTAATGACTATCTAGCAAGTCGAGATGGTAATTGGATGCGGCCACTTTATGAGTTTTTGGGGTTAAGTCTCGGTATTGTCGTGCCGAATATGGATACAGATGAGAAAAAATCTGCTTATCAAGCAGACATTACTTATGGTACCAATAATGAATTCGGTTTTGATTATTTGAGGGATAACATGGCTTTCACGCTTGATGAGCGTGTTCAGCGTGAAAAATATTTTGCTATTGTTGATGAAGTAGATTCTATCCTCATTGATGAAGCGAGAACACCACTTATCATTTCAGGTCCAACCGAGGATAGTTCCAAGCTTTATATCGCCACGAATAAAATTATTCCGTTTTTGAAAGAAGCTTCTGTCAGTGAAGAGGCCGGCGAGCAAGTTGTGGGGCCAGGACATTATACCCTTGATGAAAAAAATAAACATGTCGAGCTTACCGAAGAAGGACATGATTATGTTGAAACATTCTTGGGTAAAGAACAATTGTTGATAGAGGGGCAAAGCTTGTATTCAGCGCAAAACCTCAAACTTCTACATCATGTGCAAACAGCGTTAAAAGCCCATGTGCTTTTTAGCAAAAATGTTGACTATATTGTTCAGAATAATGAAGTTGTTTTAATTGATGAGCATACAGGCAGAAGCATGCAGGGGCGAAGATTGTCCGAAGGCTTGCATCAGGCGATAGAGGCAAAAGAAGGTGTAGATATTCAGAGTGAAAGTCAGACACTTGCTTCAACAACCTTTCAGAATTATTTCAGATTGTTTGGAAAGCTTGCTGGAATGACGGGCACAGCAGACACCGAGGCGACTGAATTCCATCAAATCTACGCATTACCCGTTGTCATTATGCCAACGAATGTGCCTATTGCGCGCGTGGATGAAAATGATCTTATTTACATGACTGTTCGTGAAAAGTTCAATGCCATCGTTGATGATGTTCTACGCTATCAAGAAAAAGGTGCCCCGATACTTGTGGGTACCGCATCGATAGAGAATTCGGAGCTTCTTTCTTTGCTTCTCAAAAAACGTGGTATTGAGCATAAAGTCCTAAACGCCAAATATCACGCCCAGGAGGCCGATATTATTGCCCAGGCTGGCCGCCCTAAATCTGTGACTATTGCGACAAATATGGCTGGCCGTGGTACAGATATTGTTTTAGGTGGAAGCTTGGAGTCTGAAATTGCAGGGCTAACATCACCCACTGATGCTCAAATAGAAACCTGTACTGCTGCTTGGAAAAAGCGCCACCAGGTTGTGTTAGATGCAGGGGGATTACATATTTTAGGTTCTGAGCGTCATGAGAGCCGTCGCGTTGATAATCAATTAAGAGGGCGAGCCGGCAGGCAAGGAGACCCCGGTGTAACCCGGTTTTACCTTTCATTGGAAGATGATTTAATGCGTATTTTTGCATCAGATCGTGTTCGAGGCATTATGCAAGCGCTGGGCATGGAGGAGGGTGAAGCGATAGAGCACCGTATGGTGACAGGCGCCATTGAAAAAGCCCAGAAAAAAGTCGAAGGGCGAAATTTTGATATGCGAAAATCTTTGCTTGAATTCGATGATGTCGCTAATGAGCAGCGTCAAGTTGTTTATAAACAGCGCGATGACATTCTGACGGTTGATAACTTATCGGATTTAGTGAATGGCATACGAGTGGATATTGCGGCACAAGTTTTTAGAAATTACATACCTGAGCAAAGCCTTGAAGAACTTTGGGATGTCTCTGGGTTAGAAAAAATACTTGAATCGGATTTCACACTAGCGCTTCCGATAGCTCAATGGCTAGATGATGACGAAAAATTAACAGAAGACTCGCTTCTAGAGAAAATACAAGAAGCATTTGATAAACACTATCAAGAGAAAGTGGATCTTATCGGTGAAGAAATTCATCGGTTTGAAAAGCATGTCATGCTTCAAGTGTTAGATGGTTTATGGAAAGAGCATCTAGCTATGATGGATCATCTTCGTATGGGGATTCATTTACGTGGCTATGCGGGCAAGAATCCGAAACAAGAGTATAAGCGCGAGTCCTTTGAGCTATTTCAAGAATTGTTAGAAAACATGAAATACGACCTCACGAGTTTCCTGATGCAAGTGCGTATTCAAACAGATGCTGAGGTACAGCAAGCAGAGGAGTCCATGCGTCTTGAGCATGAGCGAGCAAGGGCTAAGGCGCAATCTATGCATGCAGAGGCAGGAGGTATGCAACTTGAAAGCAGACCAGATCAATTAGCTGAAGTTACCCAGCCTTTTGTACGTGAAAGTAAGAAAGTGGGGCGTAATGAGCCTTGTCCTTGCGGCTCTGGAAAAAAATATAAGCAGTGTCACGGCGCCATTAAATAATACCGGTTCTTGGAGAATATTTATGGCAACAGGTCAATTTCCATTGCCTGAGTTTCATATGTTTGATGGCATTCGTTTGAGTAGTGTTAATGCAGGCATCAAAGGCATGAATAATGATGTCACGCTTATAGGTGTATCAGAAGCTACTACGATAGCGGCGGTTTTTACGAAAAATGCGTTTTGTGCTGCACCTGTTATCATTGCTAAAGCAGGGCTCCAAAAAACATCACCTCGCTATTTGCTAATTAATACGGGGAATGCCAATGCGGGAACAGGTGAAGATGGCATACGCTCAGCTCTGAATTGTATAGAAGCTCTTGCGGCTTTAGCTGAAGTGAATGTGGCAGAGGTGTTACCTTTTTCTACGGGGGTCATTGGTGAGCCTCTTCCGTATGAGAAAATAATGGCCGCGCTACCCGGTGCGTATGCATCTTTGTCTACATTGAAGTGGGCAGAAGCTGCGAGTGCCATACTGACAACCGATACACGGCCTAAGGGTATTAGTACAACCTTGGCGTTAGGAAAAAAAATCATCCGGTTTAACGGGATTTGCAAAGGCTCGGGTATGATCAACCCTAACATGGCAACCATGCTTGCTTATGTTGGTATAGACCTATCCATCGGTCAGGAGGATTTACAAGAGTTACTAAGCACTGTGAATCAGGTGTCATTTAATCGCATTTCAGTTGATAGTGACACATCTACTAATGATGCTGTGGTCTTAATGGCAACAGGTGAAAGTGATGTGCGATATGAAAAGCTAAATGATGATGAAAAAGACGTTTTACATTGTTGGCTGCAGCAGTCATTTATTGATCTCGCACAATTGATTGTAAGGGACGGTGAGGGTGCAACAAAATTTATAGAAGTAGATGTTCAAGGCGCTAAAGGTCAGCAGGAAGCAGAAATGATGGCTTACTCGATTGCGCATTCTCCTTTGGTAAAAACAGCACTTTTTGCCTCCGATCCTAATTGGGGGCGCTTGTTGATGGCTGTGGGTAAGGTCGAATTGGATGATTTCGATATATCACGTGTTGAGGTCGCGATTAATGGTGAACCTTTAGTGGCATCAGGGGAGAAAGTGAAGAGCTTTACGGAAGAGGTTGGTCAGCGACTTTTTTCTTGTGAGGATATTAAAATTTCTGTTGATCTTCATCGTGGAAATGAAAACGTTCAGGTATGGACGAGTGATTTGTCACATGAATATATCCGGATTAATGCAGAATACCGTACTTAGTCATGGAGGTAATTCATGTGGTGGCTGCCGTTATTTGGAATCCACGCTTCGATGCTATATTAATAGCTGAGCGGCCTGAGGGTAAGCATAAATCGGGTTACTGGGAGTTTCCTGGGGGTAAGGTTGAGCCTACCGAGACAGCTGTTGAAGGCTTAGCGAGAGAGTTAAGCGAAGAGTTGTCACTCAGTTTTGAGGGTATAGATTTTTTCCACCAAACGGATTTTGAATACCCAGAAAAAACGGTTTCTCTTAATTTTTACCATGTGTTTAATATTAGCTCGGATATCAAAGCCAACGAAGGGCAAAAAATTCAATGGGTTGAGGTTAATCAATTAACGCAGTTCATGTTTCCTGAGGCGAACCAAGAGGTTTTGACATTATTGCTACAGGGTGAGGTTCCTGGTTATTGTTCTGACCACTCTTCAGGGGAGTCGCTTTGAATGTAATTCTCTTCATTCGCCCAGCTAAGATAGTCTTTATTTTTACAGTGTTCTGAACAAAAAGGGCGATAAATATTTTCTGTAGACCAATGCATAGCCGTCTGGCATAGAGGGCATTTAAGTGCGATGTCTTTGTCGGCCATTTTCTACCTATTGAAATTTCCTGTTAAATAATTAAGGTGAAGTCGATCTATCGCGTTGGATAGTTCGTCGAGCCCTTGGTTGTTATCAATAATATCGTTGGCGAGTTCGCGCCGTCTTTTACGGGGCATCTGGCTGCTAATAATCGATTTAATCGTTTCTTCGCTACTGGCATCTCGAAGGCAGGCGCGGCTGATTTGAGTGGATACCGGTACATCGATCAGTAAAACCCTGTCGCAAATTTTCTTTTGCTGAGTTTCTAGCAGTAGAGGCGAAGAAAGAATTGTGTAGTGGCTTTTAGATGCTGACAGTTGTTTGGAAATCTCTGTACTGATTAAAGGGTGCAGTAAGTTTTCAAGCCATATTTTTTTTAAAGGATCAGTAAAGATAATTTTGCGAAGTTTAGGGCGGTCAAGTCGTCCATTATTTGCTTGGATAATGCCTGATCCAAAGTGATTTTCTATTTTTTTTAGTGCAGCGGTTTCGGGTTCCACGACAATGCGCGCACAGATATCGGCGTCAACGACGACGATCCCTTTTTGTTCAAATAAATAGGAGGCGGCACTCTTCCCGCTTCCTATTCCGCCTGTTAAGCCGATGGTCAGCATGATGAAATCGTTAAATGGAAGATAATATAATAGAAGATAATAAATGAATTGCTAAATTTTGGTAGCGGGGGCTGGATTTGAACCAACGACCTTCGGGTTATGAGCCCGACGAGCTACCAAGCTGCTCCACCCCGCATCAAAGAAGTCGCAATTATAGGGGGTAAATATTTCTTGTCAATCTTTATCGTTAATAAAGTTAGGAATTTTAAGTTGTCGAGGGAGTCTAAAACAACACTTCGGACAGTTTTCGATTTGAAGGATTTACATAAATTGTAACCCATTGATTTATCTAGCTTTGGTTGATACTTAAGTAAAAAATTAAACCCTTTAAAATCAACAACTTAAAAAACTGTCCGAAGTATTGCTAAAATATTTCTAGGGTTTATTGGTCATTTTCGAGGTAGGTTTATATGAGGTATCAGTACTTGTTGTCTAATTCTTTTATTTTGGGATGTGTTTTGAGTGCGGCAAGTTATGCGCAGGTAAAAGAGGCTTCTACAGATGTGCAGGGACAGGTGAGCGCTTTATCTGAGAAGCTAGAGAAAGCGGTCAAAAATAATCCGGCATTCGGGCACCAGCCTGCGGAGGGCCCTGGAGCATCACCTAAGATGGGTACGGTAATTGTCAATGATAGTACGTATAAAATGACCATTGGTGGGTTTGCTCGCCTCGACCTCCTTTATACATACAACCAGATTGGAGATCCGCGGTCATTTGTTACGGCAACGATTCCTGTAAAGTCAACAGCGCCTGGCCCTGATTATGGGAAATCGTTAATTAATGGGCATGAATATACCCCTGCAAAAAAACAATACAATTTTAGCGCTAATCGCAGCCGTTTGTTTGTTAAGGCTGAAAGAGCATTTAGTGATGCATTATTGAAAGTTTATGTAGAAGGCGATTTTTGGAGTGGTGGGAATTTTAGATTGAGGCATGCCTACGGTGAGTTTGAAAATATCGCCATCGGCAAGGGGCGAGGAGCTTTATTGCTTGGGCAGACTTATAGTGCGTTTACGGTGAATGATTCTCAGCCTGAGGTGTTAGATAACCAAGGGCCAAACGGCAATGTTGCTGACAGGTTTCCAATGGTGACTTGGCGTCATGAATTGTCAGATTGGTTTATGTATAAGCTCAGTATTGAGCAGAGCCAGTATGATCCTAGTCAGAACGAAATTACCGTCAGCGGGATAAAGGAATCTGTTAAGGTGGCTGAATACCAAGCCACTTACCCCATGTTCGTTGTCGCTGCTATTTTGGGCGATGCATATCGAAATATACAATTTTCACTGGCCTATTCGCATATTGAGGTTGATCTTGATGTCGGTGATTCAAAAAACCCTCCTTTGAGAACGCTGAATCGACATATTGATGGCTATGCTGCAAATATGGGGGGCAAGCTAGCCTTCGGTGAGAGCGATTTTGTTCGCTATTATGCGGCTTATTCTCGGGGTTTGGGTTTGCTAATTCCAGATTTAGAAACAGGTTATTCGGACGGTGTGTTTGGCCTTAATGCGGCTGAGGATAAGGTGCTTTATATAGATAGCTTTGGCACAATGCTGGCATTAGAGCATTATTGGGTGCCGAAATTGAGCAGTAATTTAGTCTGGAGTTATGTGGGTGTTGATAATGTTGCTGGGCAGGCAAGTTATGCTTATAAGCATGCAAACTATCTTGCGGCTAATTTAATCTGGAAGCCTACTAAACAACTCATGTTTGGTGCTGAGTATTTGTGGGGTGATAGAGAGAATAAAGATGGAGATAAAGGCCGTGCCTCCAGGCAAATACTGTCAGCGCAGTTTAACTTTTAGGTAGATTATATTGGGTAGTACTTGGTAGCGGGGGCTGGATTTGAACCAACGACCTTCGGGTTATGAGCCCGACGAGCTACCAAACTGCTCCACCCCGCATCAGAGAAAAGCGATTATAGGTATATAATTCCTCGTGTCAACTTTTTTCGTGTTTGGGTTCTTTCAGGAAACCCTGTAAAATGCCGAATTCTCAATAAATAGCGGAATAAAAGCATTGAACCCTATCATGGAGTCGTTTTCTGATATTCGTCCTTATAATGATAATGAGGTCGAAGAAGTTATCGCCAGAATTATCGCGAATAACGAATTTATTCAAACCATTGGGAAACTTAAGTTTCCTAACTTTCCCGGATTTTTTCAGCGCAGGCTATCACCTTTAGTGCGTTTCATGATTCGTCGCCAGCTTAGAGGCGTTAGGACAGTCAAAAATTTCCAAGAAAAAATTAAGCTCTATGTTGAAGCCATGGTTGCTTCTAGCATGACATCTTTAACGTTTGAAGGTGTTGAACAGCTTGACCCTAGCCAGTCATATTTGTTTATTGCCAATCATCGTGATATTGCCTTAGATCCAGCCATAATGAATTACGCCTTACATTTAAGTGGGCTGGATACGGTTCGTATTGCGATAGGTGATAATCTACTGACAAAAGATTATGTGTCGGATCTCATGCGTATCAATAAGAGTTTTATTGTTAAGCGATCTATAGAGGCTCCTAGAAAGCTACTGGCAGCGCTGAAGGAGTTATCATCTTATATTCACTATTCACTTAAAGAAGATGGGCAGTCGGTGTGGATAGCTCAGCGGGAAGGCCGTGCGAAAGATGGCCTTGATAAAACTGATGCAGCTATTATTAAGATGCTTGTGTTATCTCAACGCAAACAACCTTTTCATGAGGTGATTAAATCACTGAATATTATACCTGTTGCTGTTTCTTATGAGTATGATCCTTGTGATTTACAAAAGGCGATAGAATTACGAGAGGTTGACCGTGGAAGGAATTACGCCAAGCAACAGCATGAAGATATTGAGAGTATTGCCAGAGGTATTGCGGGTTTTAAGGGGCGTGTGCATTTGAGTTTTGGTCAGGCCATGTCTGACGACTTTCAAGATGTTGGTGCTGTGGTCGAACACCTGGATAAAACTATCTTGAATTTATATAAAATCCCGCCTAGTCACTTTTTTGCCTATGAAGAATTATTTGGTGAACTGCCCAGTAATATGCGCCTGCTCGATGAGTATAACCTGAGTTCAGAGGCACTTAAGAAAGAACGTGCAGTGTTTAAGGCACACTTTGAAAGTGTGTCGGAAGAATACCGCGCTTATTTGTTATGGGGTTATGTAAACCCCTTGCTTGAGAAGCTGGAGCTTGGCTTACCTGCATAGAATATGTTTTTGCGTGCAAGGCGGAGAAGATTGGATTGATGGCGTGCTCTCCCCCTTTGTAGATATATATACCGATCACCCTTGAAGATGCAATGGCTTTGGCCGCGCTCGCTCACCCCAATCACTTACTGACTGTAAGCTCATGGGGATTCGCTCGCTTGCCGCCTTCTTACATCTCCAATTCCTATGGGTATAAGCGTTTTTTCGCTACAAAGAGGTAGAAAGAATTGCTATTACTGCCTTAGCAATAGCATAGTGAAATAAGCTATATCATTTTCCGTAAATGTTTATAGTTTGCTGTAGATGTTTATAGTTGAAAAGGCGAGTAGCCTTTCCTTTGACTGGGCAGGGTGTTGTTATTTACTCCGAGTACGCGTTGCCTGAAGCAATACGTGAGCCTAAGTCGGCAAGTAACTCCGCGCTTGTGCCTAACATCATTTCATTTTGTCTAGCAAATAAACTGTAGCGCCATAGGTGATAATCTTTATCTATACCTGTGCCTCCATGTAGATGTTGTGATGCATAGCTTACACGGTGGCCTGTATCGCCTGCCCATATTTTAGCAATGAGCACTTCATTGGTCGCTTCTTTTTCTGAATCGAGTAGTGAAATGGCTTGATAGGCTGTGAGCTGCAAGCAAGTAATATCAATAAAACAATCTGCAGCACGATGCTGAACGGCTTGGAAAGAGCCAATAGGAACGCCAAATTGAACACGCTCACAAGTAAACTCGGCGGTTATACGCATGGATTTATCTGCAACGCCGATTTGCATTGCGCAAAGTGCTGCCATGATGTGTTGCTCAGCCCAGACAGCCGCACCTGAATCAATACAAACAACCTCTGTGGTTGCAACATTCTCTAGTTTGACTTCAAACCACGGTTCGTAGGTTGTTGAGTTGATCTCTGTTAGCGTGACGCCTTGTGCGTTCGGGTCAATCAAAAATAAACCGACGTCGTTGCCTAATTTAGCGCTGACAAGTATTTTTTCCGCCTTGTTTGCAAGTACAACGGCGGTTTTTGTGCCGGTTATGTAATATTCATCGCCTTGTTGCTTGACCACTGTTTCACTCGTACTTGGCATTTCATTGAATGCCTCAAGCAACGCACTGGTAATTAACTGTTTGCCGGCAGCGATACCCGGTAGGTACTGTTGTTGCATGGCTTTGCTTCCAAAGCGTTGAATAGGCAGCGCAGCACCCACAATTACGGGGATTATAGGGATGGGCGCGACCGTTCTGCCAGCTTCTTCTATGAGCAAACACAGCTCAGTAAAACCAAAACCCATCCCTCCGTTATCTTCACTCAATGCTACGCCGAGTAAACCAGATTCAGCGAGTTGTTCCCATAGCTCGGAATCAAAGCGTTCTGCTTCTTTATCGATCATATTTAACCGGTCTACGGTTACCATGTCAGTAAGGATTTTATTGGCAAGCTGTTGTACTTCTTGCTGTGTTTCATTAAATGAAAAATCCATGGTTATTCTCCTATCGTTTGGCGCGTGGCATAGCTAATCCACCACGAGCAATCAAATCTCTCTGTAATTCGTTCGTGCCACCGCCAAAAGTAATGATTGATGCGGTGCGGTAGAGTTGCTCAAGGCGACCTTGAAGTACAGTTCCGTGTGAGTCACGCTTTATTAACCCACTAACACCCAGTATTTCTCCTAAGTGGCGGTATAGCTCAACAAAAAATTCAGTCCCGTAGACTTTTGCAGCCGAGGCATCTTCCATGCTTAAGTGGCCGCGCGTCATTTCTGATGCCTGTCGGTAACAGATGAGTTTTAGGGCCTCAAGGCCGGCGCGCGATTTAGCGAGATTTATCTGTACCCAAGGTTGATCTATCAACTTTCCGCCTTTGTGATACGGTGTTTCTTGTGCGAAATGGGTGACATCGTTAAAAAGTTGTGAGAATGCGCCAACATTGACAAGCGACAAGCGTTCTCTGTTCAGTTGGCTAAAAATCAACATCATGCCCATGTCGAGTTCGCCAACCAGGTGATCTTCAGGGATACGAACATTATCGTAATAGGTTGCGTTAGTTCTTACGTCACCCAGTGTGTGTACGGGGGAGCAGCTATAACCTTCGCTATTGGTGGGTACAAGAAAAATTGAAATACGCGAATGTTTTTTTACTTCAGGATCAAAGTTAGTACGTGCAGCAAGCCATATCCAGTCGGCATGATGAGCTAAAGATGTCCACATTTTTTGACCGTTGATAACCCACTCATTACCTTCTTTTTTGGCGGTGGTTTTTAGCGAAAGCAAATCAGTGCCTGCTCCTGATTCTGAATAACCGATGCCCATCATGAGCTTGCCTGATAGGAGTTTAGGTACGAGTAATTCTTTTAATCGCCCAGATGCGTGTTCGGCAAGAATAGGGCCAACGGATTCAGTGGTTAGAAAAGGGAAGGGGAAGCCTGCGCGCATGACCTCTTCAACAAAAATAAACTGTTCTATTTCTGTTAAACCACGCCCGCCAAGTTCTTTGGGCCAGCCTACCCCAATCCAACAATCCTCGCCAAGCTTGTCCATTGCCTTCCAAAAAAGGGGGCCTCCTCCTTCACCGACAGCTGTTGCCACTTCAGCTTTAAGCTCATCTGTCATAAGTTCGTCAAAATAAGCACGCAGCTCTTGGCGGAGAGCCTCCTGCTCCGCAGTAAATTCGATTTTCATATTTGCTTCTCTTTATGATAGGTTTTTTGAGGTTAGCGCAGTAAAGTTCTTGAAATTATATTGGCTTATACTGTTTTTCTAGGTACAAAAAAACAATGACATATCAGTTCAAAGCATTGACAGATGAGAAGTAATACTACTTCATGTTATTGAGTATAATTTTTGCTAATTGATCAGATACTTCAGAAATAGAATCAGGGTCTGTGGTGAGCGTCTGTGCGGACCAAACCTTTTCTCCTGTGCTTACCTGAAAAAGGGTAGTGACAAGTGTAGCTTTAACGGTTTTCTCTTCGTGCTTCCTTTGTTGTAATGTAACAAAGGTGTTCGGGCTCCAGAAGTTATCAACGGCAGGAAAGTCGAATGCAAGCTCAGTGTCATTAGTGGGAGGGATGCTACCATTCTCATATGTGGTGGTTTCAGGGCGGACAAAGTCCTTAAGTACTTCTTGGTTAGATTGGTAAGCAATGAGGACGTAGGCGATGTGATGTTTTTGTGTGTAAGCTTTTATTCTCTTACGATTTAAATAGTCATCACTTATTGCTTTTGTACTACTCACAGCATAAATTCCTTTTTTCTCGAGTCGCTGGATGAGCGTTTGTTCGATAACCATTCGATTTACTTGGCTGGCTGAAACGCCAATGACTAATACGGTTTTTAAATCTTTTTTTGAAAAGCTGGGAGATTGCCAGACTTTTTGGATCTTTGTGTTACTGCAACTTGTTATGAAAAGTGTGGCTGTAAGTATAAGCAAGAGATTTACAAAGCGAACCATAACGAGATCCTGTCGAATAACTTTGCATGGAGTGTAACCGAAAAAAGGCCTAGCCGACTAGAGAAAACTGACTGCATATACCAGTGTGTTGGCTAGTTTGCCTCTAAGGTTTTCGCCTTAATTTACCTAATGCTTATTTGTAAAGAAATCACCTCGGATTATTCGTTTAATATCTAGCGGAAGTTGTGGGTTTTTATTAATGTGTGTTGGCGTTCATATACTTAATTTATACCGAGCTAACTATTTGAAATAAATCAGTTAGGTGACAATAATGACGAGAGTTAATTTTTGTCACATTCTAACTTTTTTTGCTAGGCGTGAGTGATTGATAATTATATATGAGTAAAACATCCTATGCTGGTTGATAAAAATAAAATCATTGAGGGCGATAGTGCTCAATTTAATCTGGCATTAAGTACGCACTTTCTTTCGATAAACGAGAATCCAGAAACGCGATTGGGAAGCCAAGACAAATATCAGCTTGCTGATTGTTTATATGGCATGCTCAAAAATGTAGACCGCTGGGATGGAAGTAAAGCAGACTTATTGATCAAAACACTTGAAAAACGGTCAGGGTTGAAAATGAACCCCATCGAGCGAGCTGAATTTCAGTTTAATGTCATGGCGCTCGATGATTTTGATAATGTGAGTAAATTGGACAACCCGTTGTCACACTTGCTCGCGCAATGCCGTTATCACCTCCTGATTAATTCATTGATAGAAAAGCAATTTTTGTTATCACATCATCCATTAAAGCAATTGGTTGATTTTGTTCATGATAACTTACTTGGATTTGATGCAAAATTTGGGAAAGTATTATTGCCCCTCTATGAGTTTACTAATGATATTGTTGAAGCTGTAAAAAAAACGCCATGGAATGATAGCTTGGGTTATCAAAAGTTAATGCAAAAAGCAGATGTAGAAATTAAAGCCTTAACTGAGCGCTTTTTTATGATTGCAGATAGGATGATTGCTACAGAAACAGGGCATTTAAAGGCACAGCAAGCTAAAGAAACTGTTTATCGTTTTATGGCTACCCTTTTACAAGGAAAAAAATTACCAGAAGATGTATCGCAAACGATTATAGATCATATTACTGATGAGCTAAAAATCCTTGTGGCTACAGAAGGTGCTTTATCTAGCCGCTGGCTGAGAGTTTCAAAAATGCTTGAGACATTGGTTGATCTTTATCAACCTCAAGTTCAGATTGATAAAAGAACACAAACTTTGTGGCAAGAGCTGCCTGACGAACTCGCGTCGGTTTTGGAAGATTTAAATATACATAGTGCATATGTTGATAAGTGGTTAGATACCATCAGGTACGACTTTTATCATTTAAGTCGCGGCTTAACACTGGATAGCTTGGCCTCAGTCGTTGTTCCATTTAATGCGATCCAAGAAATTGCTGAATCACATCAAATCGACAATGAATACACGCAAAAAGCAAAATCTTATTCAGACGGGCAATGGTTCTTATATAAAAAAGATAACCAAGTACATCGTGTATACCTTTCTTTGAAGCTGGCCACTTATGGGCAGTATCTTTTTATTAATATCTTGGGCCAAAAAACGCTCAGCTTGGATATTTTAGTTTTTTCCGATTACCTGAAAAGTGGATTGCTATCACCTTTAATGGCAAGCGGTGTTTGTATTCAATTATATTCACTGGCTGTTGATAAAATTCTTCAAGATTTTTATGAGCGTTACAATAGCCATATGAATGCCAGAAAGCGTACAGAAGCGCAGGCAAGGCAGCTGCAACTTGAGGCGCAAGAGCAACTGAGCATAAAGCATGAAGCGCAGGAAAGGCTTGCGTTTGAGCAGAGAAAGCAAAACCAGGAAGCGGAGATAAGGCGTATTGCTCAAGCTGAAGCTCTTGAACAAAAAAAAGCATCGGAGCGCCGATTGCAGGAGGAACGTGCGCGTGCACTCGAAGAACAGCTTACGCTTGAGCGAAACGAGATGGAGGCAGAGACGGCGCGTATTCAGAAAGCTAAAGAAGATACAGAGGCAGCACGAATTGCTGAATTAGAGAGAAAAGAAGCAGAGAAAAGGCAGATGCAGCTTGCCAGGGAGCAGCTTTCAGATGATATTGTCCGACAGACGCGATTAGCACTAGACACAATGGCATTAGGGGGGAAGATAGACTTTTTTGCCCAAAATGGACAACCTGTAAGAGCTAAATTAGCTGTTAAATTCAATGCCACAAGGCGTTATGTGTTTATCGATCATGATGGTTTCACTATTTTAGATGCGCAAAGGAATGATGTGTTAGAGCTTATATTGGACGGCAAGGTTGTTCTGATTGACGCAGATCAAAAATTTAATACCAACTTGGCTTCTGTGATACGTTCTATTCAGGAAGCACAGGCTTAGCTTAGGATTATAGTCAATAAATTCGAGTATCAATCTACAGTCAAGTCGATATAATATCGCGCTTTGGATGATGGAATAGGCTATGAATTCAGTCAGAACCCGTGTTGCTCCTTCCCCAACGGGTGATCCCCATGTAGGAACCGCCTACATAGCTTTATTTAATTTGTGTTTTGCAAGAAAGCACGGTGGTCAGTTTATACTCCGCATAGAAGATACAGACCAGCAAAGAAGTACCAAGCAATCTGAGCAAGCTATTTTTGATTCCCTGAGATGGCTGGGCCTTGATTGGGACGAAGGGCCAGACGTGGGTGGTGAGTATGGCCCTTATCGTCAGAGCGAAAGGGGTGATATTTATGCAAAGTACTGTCAGCGACTGATTGACGAAAGCCACGCTTTTAAATGTTATCGTACTCCAGAGGAGCTAAGCGAGTTAAGAGAAAAGCGTAAAGAGGCTGGCCAGTTCACCGCTCTGAAGCCTTCAGATCTGTACCTTCCTGATGATGAAATTGCAAAGAGAGAGGCTGAAGGTGCTACTTATGTTGTTCGTATGCATGTGCCTGAAGAAGAGGGTGTTTGCATTATTTCTGATATGCTTCGTGGTGAAATTGAATGTGATTGGGGGCAGGTAGATGCACAGATTTTATTGAAGTCTGATGGCATGCCTACTTACCATCTTGCAAATGTGGTTGATGATCATTTAATGAAAATTACCCACGTTATTCGTGGTGAAGAATGGATTAATTCAGCACCTAAACATAAATTACTATACCAGTACTTTGGCTGGGATATGCCGGAACTTTGCCATTTACCCCTTCTAAGAAACCCTGATAAAAGTAAGCTTAGCAAGCGTAAAAATCCAACAAGTATCGGCTTTTATCAGAGGATGGGGTTTTTACCTGAAGCCTTGCTTAATTATCTTGCTCGTATGGGGTGGTCGATGCCTGATGAGCGAGAAAAATTTAGCTTAAGTGATATGTTAGACGATTTTGATATACAGCGAGTGTCACTGGGTGGCCCTATTTTCGATGTTGAAAAACTTAAATGGCTGAATGGTAAGTGGATTCGAGAAGATCTGACAACGCAAGAACTTGCCCTTCGTATGCAAGATTGGATGATCAATAAAGAGTATATGCTCCAAATTCTTGAGCCTTTTAAACAGCGTATTGAAGTGATGAGTGATTTTGCTCCTGCGGCCTCATTTTTGCTATCAGGCCTTTTAGATACGCCCGTCGAATCTTATAGTGCTGCTTCAAAACTTGAAATTTCTGAGCAAGCAACATTATTGCAGATGCTACTTTGGCTGCTAGAGCAGCAGCAAGTATGGGAAAAAGAAGCAATCTTTGGGCCGCTCAAGCAGCTAGCAGACTTCAAAAATTTGAAAATTAAAGAGTTATTGTCACCTTTGTTTATCGCAATAAGTGGGAGTACTTCGTCAATTTCCGTGATTGAGTCAATGGTCTTTTTAGGGCCAGATCTCTCTAGGGCAAGAATTCGTTCTGCGATAGACGTTTTAGGTGGTGTTTCCAAGAAAAAAAATAAAGCCCTTGAAAAACAATATGCGGAGTTTTTACGCCAAGCGGCGGGATAAGCTTGACACAAACGTTTGCGTCATTATAATGGCGCACACCATTTAGGGGCTATAGCTCAGCTGGGAGAGCGCAACACTGGCAGTGTTGAGGTCAGCGGTTCGATCCCGCTTAGCTCCACCAAACAACTCATTGATATTGTTGATTACATTATAGAAAGCCAGATTTTCCAATCTATTCGCGTTATACCCATATTAAATCTATTGATGTGACCTTTTGAGGTGTTATGACTGCTTTGTCCTAGATGTTTTAAGTTCAATATATGATTGAATTTAGTACGTTCATCTTGCTGTGTATTTTAATGGTTGGGTTATACCACCCTATAAAGGGTGAGCCGTATATTTAACAAAGCCAATAATACGATCAATGATGACTTGCCACCTTATTTACAGGCTGTGTGGCGTTGAGTTAGCTTTAAATGAGTCATTTTTTACTCAAGCTTCTTATTTTTAGTTATAGATTAATGTGAGCTGCTTCCTTTATTGCCATGGCCTAACGCCAATATAATCAAAAGAATAAGGAAGCCCCTCTTACAGACCTAAATGGAATTAAAGTTGACCTTACAGTCGTATTTCAACATTTTACTTCCCCTTTATTCGAATATTTGACGTTTGAATCTAATTAAACGGTTCTACGACGGATGAGTTTTCCTTGGACCATATTTATTGCATAAAAAGGAATAACACGATGCTTGTTTCAAAAAAACTCATTACTTGTCTTTCTGTCTCTGCGTTGGTTGCCTGTGGTGGCGGAGGTAAAAAAGATGACGGCGACACGGTTATTAAAGGAAAGTTTTCTCCTCCTAACTATCAACCTATTGCATTGACTTCGGAAAACGCTGAAACGGTAGTGAGTGAAATAATAGCTCACCTAAGAGTAGTTATTGGTGATATGGCTTATATTTTGATTGATAAAGACTCTATCGATAAGTCGGATTACACTAAGGAGTTGAATCGAAATGTAACCTTTGATTCATCAGGGGATAGATGTAAAGGAGGAGGAAAGTTTACGGTCAAGATGGAAGGCGATAAATTACTAAATCAAGATTCGTTAGCATTGCTAAAGTCAGGCTATTCCGAGACCGTTACTCAAGATAAGTGCTTTGCATATACTAATGAGCGCTTTAAGAAATATTATTACAATGGCGTTTCAACCGTTCATGTAGACCAAGGGTTGGTCGATTTTTTTACTCACGCTGCTTATGACATCAACTGGGCTGATACACCGTCGAAAGCTAGGCTTGTTATGGATGAGAGAATCTATGTCAACGGGCTTAATGGTAGCGTAATAATGTATAATTCCGGGCAAATTGCTTATGAGATGCCTAGCCAAAATAATATCAGTATTAAACACAGTGAGTTTTACGTTAGGGATCAGTCGGCCGAGCATTACCTAAATAACACGCATTTTTCTTTGTCTCAAATCGATACTTTTAAATATCAGATTACGGAACTTAGCACAGCTGGATTTTTTATAGGCGCTGGTTCTTCTAATGGTTTATTTGCCATAAAGGCCGATACGGCTTTTGAGGTGAGTGAGCTCTCACGAAGTGATCTTGATGCCGGTTCATTTACCATTGAAAGTAAGCAAGGCGTCATCAAGGTGCAGTTGCATAAAGATCATTACACTTACTCTCTAGATTCTGATGAAAACGGTGATTTCGAAATAACAGAAACCATCAACTTATAATCCACTCCTCGAAAACCTTCTTTTAAAGCCAGTATGCGTTTTGAGTGTATAGTGGCCTTTCTTATTCTACTTTAGAGTAAATTCACTTCTCGATTGTCAAAATTCCTAGGTTCTGTTGACTTAACTTTACTTGTACAGTTACTGGCTAAATTTTCATCATTTGGAGTAAAGAATCGTCGGTCTGTGCACACAAACAACGTCGGTGTAGCGGAGATTGAGGGAAATTTAGTCAGCAACCCTTCGGGCTGTGGCTGATTTCCCTCTTTCGGTGTCGAATCTCGCTCAAATAGCTCACTATTCTATACTCAATTCTCCTTGAAAGAAGAAAAAACTGCTCACAGTTGCACAGGCAAAGTTAAGTCAACAGAACCTAGTCCTAAACAAATATTTCTTACCATCTATAGGCCGCTAAGAAGTTGAATGTATTAGAGTAACCAAGCTAGACTTTTATACGGCACGTCTATCTGCCCCCCCTTCATAATTTAAATTTCACTATTTTCAAAAAAGTCAATAGCTATTTAGTTAGTTTGTTGCCCTGCAGAGGCGTTCATCTACACAAAAGTTTTCATGGAGCTACTTATTATTCTTTACAGGTCATGATGTTTCGGAAATAAACTCGAATTTATCGAAGTGCCCGTGAAGGGCATAACGAGAGAGGAGTGTAATGAAATAAATGAATATAGTGATATTTAAATTTACAGCGAGAAGAATGATGAAAAGAGAAGACTGTTTAACAGTGAAGCAAGTTAGCAAAAGATTATTTTTAGCTGAGAGTACAGTGCGAAATAAGATGTCGAAAGGTGATGACATGCCTCCATCTTTCAAAATAGGACGTAGACGGTTATTTGAACTGGCAAAATTTGAAGAGTGGCTCGAGAAATATATCAAGTGAATTTTTCGTGGTAAAGGCGAAGTTATATTTAAATTTTGCCTTTGCCTTTGCCTTTGTATTTTTGGTTTTTGAAAACAGTTGTATATCAGCTGATAGTGGAGGTTGGTTGCTGGTAGTATGAAAATAAAAAACGAAAGTGGTAGGAGGGCTACAAGTCGTGTTAATTTGGCTTACCAAAAAAGGTTAAAAACAGTAAAGAGAGAATTATATTGGTATACCTCCCTTCGCTAGCAAATCAAAACGGGGTGTGTTGGGTTACTGTTCGAATGATTTCAAAAAATACGGGAATAAGTAAAAGTATCATCTGGGATGCCTTAGTATCATTATGCCGACAAAAAGTGTTGCATCTCAGAGAAATCAAAGACGATAACACTTATATTTTTCGTCTCAACCTATAAAATTATATTTATTTCTGAAGTAGAAGCATTTCTTCATATAGTCCTTGGAAGCTTGCCTGAATTTCGTCTGTTTTAAAGGCGTCATCTATAGGTTTTTGAGGTATGGAGATGGTACCTTCTTTGTTCTCATTATAGTTATCGTTAGGATCTTCGGTTTCTGGTGGAATAGGGAGAGAGAATAGGTTTTGTTTTTTGTCATTGGTTTGTTGATACTGACTGCTTTCTTTGATTAAAACACTGTTTTCAGGAAGGTCCTCATCAATACGATGAGCAATATCAATTAATTTTTCTTCAGCGAGAATATAGAGGTATCCATAAGGGTGTTGTTGTTGCGTTACCCTTAGAACTCTACCTAAAACTTGCCTGATGTAAAGTTCGGTTCTTATCCTGCTCAAATAGCAACCGACTTGAAGACGAGGGATATCAGTTCCTTCGGATATCATCCCTACGGAAACAATCCAGGGGGTACTGGATCGCTTGAATCTATCTATGATTTGTTCTCGATCTAAAAAGTGGTGGGTGACTATATCGGCAGCTTGATGAAAGTGGGTTACTAATTTGTGATGAATGGCCTGAGCATGTATAACATTTGAAGCGACAATTAAGCCGCCTGCGTTAGGTATTTCTTGCCGTATAGCGGTTAGCCTTTTGATCGATCGCTCAAGCATGAAGTTGATGATATCGTTATTTTCTAGTAATAATTGATAAGGAATGTTTTCATTTTCTATTAGATTGCGAATGCTTTTATAATAGCGTTTATTCTTATTTTCCTCGCTATAGGTAACGTCGTCACTATCAATAGTAATGATTTTAGGTTGACGACATACGTTGTCTCGAATGGCTTCTTTTAAACCATAAATGAAATCAGGTTTGATAATACGCTTTGTGCAATATTCACCAAGAGCTACTGGCATTTGGTCAGATCGCCATGGAGTACCGGAAAGTGACAACGTGTAAGCTGCTTTCTTTTGAATGTTATTACGCAGTTGTTTACCCCACATGTTTTCAAAACCAGAGATAAATGATGAGGAACAGTGATGGATCTCGTCACAGATGACTAATACACGATAGTTATCAAATATGTGCCAAAACTCTTCTTCAAGAAAGCCGAGGCTACAGTAAGTGAGCGATTGCCCGATTGAGCCAAATTTGCCATCGAAAGGTTTCCCCATGACTTCTGAAATGGTCTCGCTGAAACTCTTTGAGACGTTAACTGAAGGGGATAATACTAAAACATAATCAATTTTATCCTGTATAAATAAAGATTTAATGACATGAGCGGCCATGATGGTTTTTCCTGATCCTGGCGTAGCTACGACGAAAAAGTGCTTATTGCCGGATGAGTATTTGTCCAGCGCTTGCTTAATGCATTTTGATTGCCACTGTCTCAGCGTTTGCATGAGGGTTCATCTCGACCATTGAGAGTTTCTTCGATTGCTTTAAGCCGCCCCAGTAAGCGATAGTTTTCTTCGGTTAGCCGTTTTGATTTTTTATCTAGATTAGGTTTCAGGGCAGGGTGCTCGTTGCTTAATTTCTGATATTCGGCAACTTCCCCTAGCTGGATAGTCAGTTCACGCTCATAGGCTTTTGCTTTTCCAGTTAACTGGTTATTTAAGGTTGTATTTAACGTCGGTGTAAGCGGTTTATTTGGGGTAGTTGCTTTTATACCCGAGAATGCTGGCGTTAAGGCATAAAGCTTTTTTTTACTATTTGAAACGGCCTCTTCTTGCAGCAATCCTTTTTTGATAAAAGTTTGAAACCTCCCGTATATCCACCGCCTTAATCTTGCAGGGTCAAGTGCATCATCAGGGTGAGATTTAATGATGAGATCTCGAATGGATACTACAGAAAAGGATTGATTTTGTGTCTGCCGCAAGGTTTTTAAAAGTATGTCGTATTGTGTTGCTGTACTCATGCTAGCGCTCTGTCGTTGAGGCGTCCTTGCTGGTAATAAATAAAGTGTCGCCGCAGGAATCCCTGCTGGGCGCTTGATAATGCCAATGTTGCGAATTTCGCAACATTATATCTTGGCCTTAGTATCCGTGCAATGGATACCTCTATACATTCAAAACCCTACGAAGAGCTGCGGGCTTGGCTAATAAAGAAACGTGCAGGCCAGCAGGGATTAACTGTTCGCGCTTTAGCAGATGAGCTGAAGATCGATTTCTCTATTATTACAAAAATCGAGAACGGAGTAAGGCGACTTGATATCGTTGAGTTTGTGAAATACTGCGATGCTTTAGGCGCGGATCCTATGGAAGGATTGGCGATTATACAGAAAAATATCTTACCAAATTCACCCTTTCGTCCACCAGTGAAGCCTTAAGCTGAAGAAAATATTCAAACCTTTTTAGTGGCTCTTTAACCGGTTTGCTAGAAGACCCCTGTTAAGAGTGTGATATAGATCCTTCAAGTGGCCCTCTGTGTCAGGATACTTGTCGCCTCTAAAGTTTTAATTAGAGGCATAAAAAATATCAACAGCTATAGTCCATTTCATGAGCTACTAACTTGATACTTTCTTCTCTAATTTAAATTTGGCATATTACTGTGCATGCAGTAGAAACGCTTTTTTGGTTGTGCCCATATCGGTCAAGTAGAGACATCTCTTGATATAAATTAGCCTGTGGTTATGTTGAGGTAGGGCGCGATGATGACGCAGATTGGGTAGGTTGGCATATGGAGCAGCCGTTGGTGTACATGCTGTAAGATATGTCTTACGAGAATGTGTGGGTATATCCTATTTAATAGCGCTGAGTTTTTATTCATAATGTAAACACTAGGAAATACAAGCAATGGATGCTTACAAAGACTGACTGGAAGTCAGCAGGGAATGGCAAGGATTTAATAAGGTAAGGAACACCTTATTGCTACGGTTAATAGTCTGAGTTGCTGTTATCCATAAATGGATGTTAAGCACGTGCCGGGTTTATCCCGGCTTTTTTTTGTTTGTCACTTGAGTAGAGTCAAAAAATTCATTGTATGGACAAGCCTATTTAGAAAAAAAATGCGCCTAGAGTTCTATATTTCAGAGTAGTAGATCATTGCCGGCATTGCGCTGGCACATTTCTTTCGATAAGTGCTCATGTCGATTCCGCTAGAAGATGTCCCGGAAAATTTAACTTTGAACCGCATAATTCCTAGGCTGCAATGCTTGACATGCATTAGGTCAGGGGATGCTCAGATTAAAACCAGCAGTTGAAGGTATCTCGAGATAGTTCACTGGCGGCAAATGAAAATAAACTTGGTGCAGTCATTGTGTTTCCTTGTTTTTATAGTAGGCTTGGTTGTTTTGTAGAGTTATGATTTTTCAATCGTCTTCAATACATAAAATTATCTAATAGCCATAACGCATCAAGAGCTCCCATATCTAATGACAGAGTTTGAGCTGGCCCATCGGAATCTCTAGGGTTGATACGGATCAATGTGCCTTTTACAGACTCTGACATATTACGAACGCTCGGAATTGCCTTACCTGCACCTATTTCAATGATAACAATGTTTTCCCCGCGGACTTCTTTGCGCCATTGCTCAAATTGTATTTGCTGCTGAGAAGCTCTGCTTTCAACCCAATAGTTATCATAAAACATCAATATGTTAGGGCGTGCAATAGCGCCGCAATTTGGACAGGTTGGAAGGTTACCTTCAGCTTTCAGCGTTTCGTGATTAATCTTTATATCTAGGCGCTTAACCGGCCAAATATGTTGGTTGCAATTAACGGTACATTGCAAATGGTTAATTGATCCATGGCATTCATGCACTTGATCGGCTTGAAGTCCGGCTTTTTGAAAATGGCCATCAACATTGCTGGTAAAAACAAATGAAGGGGTGACTTTGGCATTGCACCATTTTTTAAGTATTTGGAAGCCTTCATGAGGAATAGTCTCTTTGTATAAGAGGTGTCTGTGTCCATAGAACCCCCAAGCCCTTGCTGGGTCATGTTGAAACCAAACAGGATTGGCTAAGTCTTCGAAAGACAGGCTTTCTTCAGTTAACGCTGGGTAAGCCTTCCAAAACCCTGCACTCCCTCTGAAATCGGGTAAGCCGGAATCGACACCCATGCCTGCCCCTGCTGTGATGAGTAGAGAATCGGCATTGTGTATGAGTTTGGAGGCTTTTTGCATAGTACGATACATTGAAATATCCATATTAGAGCAATGCTGAGTATGAAACACTCTTCAGTTATTTTGTTTTGTTAAGGGTGAATAAGTAAAAAATACGGTATGCGTAATCGAGAGATATTTATCTCGGTGTTAAAGTGGATTAGTAATACACTCAAGCCTGATTAGCGTGCAGCCACCAATAATTAAGTATTGAGGCGACTCCACCACTATGGCAACCAAGAAAGATAAGAGGCTACAATCACAGGATGTAATTCTGCAAAGAGCGAAGCCGGGCTCGCCATAAAGAATTGTCCCATAGAATTCGTGGTTACTTTCTTCTTCGGTTTTTAGTTGACACAACCTAAATGATTCAAGTTGAAACTCCATTAAAGAACTGGCAATGGTTGTAGCCTGTGCCGTATAGCCAATATGTTCTAGGTGAGTTTTTAACTGCGAAAGAAAGAGGTATTCATCAACCTGCTCGCCATACTCTTCCACCAGTGCAACATTCGATAGCTTAAATGGTGAAATCTTTTGAGATATCTCAAGATATTTATTGTCGATATAAATTGATTTTTCTGCCATAGCCACTCTTTTTATAGTTAGATTTTTGTATGCTCTATACCTACGGGAAAATAATTCTTATATCCGCATTTTTTTTATAAAGATTTTAAGTGTTTTTTGTTCCATGTAGTGATCAATGGATGAGGTATCTTTCGGCCAAAACAGCTGTGTGTAAGTTTCGTTAAGTGCGGGAACAATTTGTTCAATCTTCTTAATCGCAGTCCGCGAGCCGATTAAATACGTGGGGATGTCAGGCTTGGCAAATAACGCGCTGTAGCCGCTTGGCATGAGATGTTTGGATAGGGTTGATAAGGGGCGCTGATTAGCTGCCCCTTCGACGCCTATTATTTGCTCGAGCAGAGCGGCACCACCTTGCACGTGTTTGCCGTTAATGTAGTGGTGCGCCTCACGGTATCCCTTGGGTTCATAACTCCAATTTCTCTTGATGACTTCTTGGTAGGTTTTAATCGTCGCGGTTTTAAATCCTGCTTTCATGCGACTGATAAAGCTAAGTGCATTGTAGGCATAGGCA